>NZ_CM177755.1:0-80000 GCF_058313675.1 Paenibacillus sp. fava2
GTGGACAGCCATACTTCTGAATTATGGCAGCAAATATTATCGATTATTCAAACTAAACTAAGCAAACCGAGCTTTGATACATGGTTTAAAGCGACGAAGGCAATCTCGTTCAGTTCGCAGGCCATGATCATCTCGGCGCCTACAACTTTTGCCGTAGAATGGCTGGAAAGTCGTTATACCAAGCTGGTAGGAGCTACAGTTTATGAAGTTACAGGACAACAGGTAGAGGTCAAATTTGTCATTGAGGAGAACAAGCCTGCAGAGCCTGTAGTTCAACAGACCGCGCCTTCGCCGGCAGTATCGCGTGAAGAAGCGCAGACTCATCTGCTCAATCCGAAATATACGTTCGACACGTTCGTAATCGGTTCCGGCAACCGTTTTGCACACGCAGCCTCGCTGGCTGTAGCCGAAGCGCCTGCCAAAGCTTACAATCCCCTGTTCCTGTATGGCGGGGTAGGTCTCGGTAAGACCCACTTAATGCATGCCATCGGGCACTATGTGCTGGAGCATAACCCCAACAATAAGGTTATTTACATCTCTTCAGAGAAGTTCACGAATGAATTCATCAATTCCATCCGTGATAACCGCGGTGAAAGCTTCCGCAACAAATACCGCAACGTTGATATTCTGCTGATTGACGACATTCAATTCCTGGCCGGCAAAGAATCGACGCAGGAGGAATTTTTCCATACGTTTAATGCCCTGCACGAAGAGCGCAAGCAGATTATCATCTCCAGTGACCGTCCGCCTAAGGAGATTCCGACGCTGGAAGAACGGCTGCGTTCCAGGTTTGAATGGGGACTGATTACTGACATTCAGCCACCGGATCTGGAGACCCGGATCGCCATCCTGCGCAAAAAGGCCAAGGCGGAGAACCTCGACATTCCCAATGAGGCTATGATGTATATCGCCAACCAGATCGATACGAACATCCGTGAGCTTGAAGGTGCGCTAATCCGGGTTGTTGCCTACTCGTCTTTGACCAATCAGGATGTCACGACTCATCTGGCAGCTGAAGCGCTGAAGGATATTATCCCGTCGAGCCGCCCCAAAATGATCACCATCGGAGATATTCAGCAAAAGGTCGGGGAATACTACAATTTGCGCATGGAGGATTTCAAAGCGCGCAAACGCACCAAAGCTGTCGCTTTTCCGCGGCAAATCGCTATGTATCTGTCCCGCGAGCTGACGGACTACTCGCTGCCCAAGATCGGAGAAGCCTTCGGAGGGCGCGACCATACCACCGTCATTCATGCTCATGAGAAGATTACACAGTCATTAAAGGTCGATCAGGAGTTGTACAAAGTGGTAAATAATCTAGCAGAGAAAATTAAAAATCCTTCCTAAGAGGAATCAAGAGCCTATACACAATCTATACACATGTGGGTAGGCTTAATTTTATGCTGTTTTGGAGACTTATCCACATAAACGGAGCCCCTACTACTAATACTATTAAAGATCTATAATAATTAATCTTCTAAGAGCAGCTGTAAAAGAAGCTAAACAAAGCTCAAAATCCCAACTTTCCAGCTAGGAGTGAAATCATGAAAATAAGCATTCTTAAAAATGAGCTCAATGAATCCATCGGACATGTATCCAAGGCGATTTCCAGCAGAACAACCATTCCGATCCTCACCGGTATTAAATTTGAGGTTAGCCATCAGGGTGTCACACTTACTGCAAGCGATACGGATATCTCCATTCAATCCTTTATTCCCGCAGAAAACGACAGCCATACGATCGTTAAGGTAGAGCAGCCGGGGAGCGTGGTGCTTCCAGCGAAGTTTTTTGTCGAAATTATCAAAAAGCTGCCCTCCAAAGAAATCCACATGGAAGTGAAGGAAGGCTTCCAGACTTATATCTCCTCCGGTTCCACCGAGATTCAGATCGTTGGTCTTGATCCGGAAGAATTCCCGGTTCTGCCTAGCATTGAGGAGAACGAAACGATCTCCCTGCCTGGCGACCTGCTCAAGAACATGATCAAGCAGACCGCTTTTTCCATTTCCACTCAGGAAACAACACCGATTCTTACCGGTATCCTGTGGAACTTGGCCGATAATGAATTCAAATTTACAGCAACCGACCGCCACCGCCTGGCGACAAGAGCTGCACATCTGGAAGGCACCGAAAATGTCCAGTTCTCCAATGTGGTCATTGCCGGTAAAACGCTAAACGAGCTTAGCAAAATCATTCCGGACCAGAACATGCTGGTGGATATTGTCGTGGCCGATAACCAGGTCCTGTTCAAAATTGATAAAGTCCTGTTTTATTCCCGCATCCTGGACGGCATTTATCCGGATACTTCTAGAATTATTCCCACAGCCTACAAAACAGAACTGACTTTAGATACAAAAAAGTTAAGCGAATCGATCGACCGTGCTTATTTGCTGTCCCGTGAAGAAAAAACGAATATTGTCCGCATGCAGACGCTGGATAACGGTGACGTTGAAATTTCCTCCAGCTCCTCAGAGCTAGGTAAAGTCCGGGAAGAGCTGGAAGTGATTGATTTCAAAGGCGAGCCGCTCAAAATCTCCTTTAACTCGAAATATATGCTGGATGTGCTGAAGGTTGTCGAAAGCGAGCAGCTGGTAATTGCTTTTACCGGTATGATGAGCCCTATTATTCTGCGTCCGCTTGACGAAAGCCGCAGCCTGTATGTTATCCTGCCTTACCGCACAACTAACTAAATGCCGCTGTTCACGGACCTGTGGATAAGTGGTGGAAAGGATAAAAATCATGAAAAAAATACTTATCCACAGTGGATATATTAAGCTCGACCAGTTTTTGAAGCTCTCCGATTGTGTATCCACAGGGGGAATGGCCAAGGCTCTGCTGCAGGAGGGGCATGTGCTTGTTAACGGTGAAGTGGAAGAACGGCGTGGAAGAAAGCTCTACCCTGGTGATAGAATAGAGGTTCAGGATAACGGCGTTTTCGAGGTTGAAAGCGGCGGAATACAAGAGTAGTACTTCGGGGAGGCCTAGCTTCGTGTTTGTTAAAAATATCGGTCTGCAGCATTATCGCAACTATGAACTGCTGCGTCTGGAAAGCCTGGGCGATGTCAACCTGATTCTCGGCCGGAATGCCCAGGGCAAAACCAACCTCATGGAGGCTCTGTTTGTACTGGCCATGACCAAAAGCCACCGCACCTCCAAGGACAAGGAGCTGATTTCTTTTGATGCTCCGGCAGGCTCCGCACAGATTGTTGCTGAAGTTGAGCGCAAATACGGGGATCTCAAGCTGGAGCTGACCTTGTCCGCAGGGGGAAAGAAGGCCAAAATAAACGGACTGGAACAGCGCCGGCTAAGCGAATTTGTCGGTTCGCTGAATGTAGTCATGTTTGCTCCGGAGGATCTGGAGATTGTTAAAGGTACGCCGGGTATACGCCGCCGTTTTCTCGATATGGAGATCGGCCAGGTGCAGCCCAGCTACCTTTTTCACTTACAGCAGTATCAGAAGGTGCTGCTTCAGCGGGGGAATTTGCTGAAACAGCTCTGGGGCAAAGAGGCTGCCGGCAAGGAGCTGCTGGAAATATGGGATGCCCAACTTATAGAGCATGGTGTTAAAATCGTCAAAAAAAGGAAACAATTCATAAAGAAGCTGCAGATATGGGCAGAAAGCATTCACCGGGGCATTACGAACGGCGGGGAAGAGCTTAAACTGCAGTATGTTCCATCCTTTGGAGAGCGTGAAGAGGAAGATGAAGCTGTCTTATTGGACAAATTTATGTTAAAGTTATCACAAACGAGAGAACAGGAAATTAGGCGCGGCATGACGCTGACGGGTCCCCATAGGGATGACCTGTCCTTTTTTATCAACGGAAGAGAAGCTCAGGTCTACGGCTCCCAGGGACAGCAGCGTACGGCAGCTTTATCGCTCAAGCTGGCGGAAATTGAACTGATCCATGAGGAGATCGGAGAGTATCCTGTGCTGCTTCTTGATGATGTTTTGTCCGAACTTGATCCCTATCGTCAGACCCAGCTTATAGAGACCTTCCAGAGCAAGGTACAGACCTTCATTACTGCTACCGGGGTGGAGACTCTGAATACGGATAAGCTGAAAGGCGCAAGCCTATACCATGTTCATGATGGAAAAGTGGAGAATTAAAGAGCGGAGGCAGAGCATGTATATTCATTTGGGCGGGGAGAAGGTTATAAGATCCTCAGAGCTGATAGCTATATTTGATATATCGATTGAGAAATCCTCTAAGGTGTCGAAACAGTTCATCCTTCATTCCGGCCAGGACAAGAAGCTGGAGCGGATCGGTGAAGAGGAAGCAAAATCTATCGTCGTCACTAAAAATACGGTCTACTACTCCCCCATATCCTCCTCCACTCTCAAAAAAAGAGCCAAAATCTTGTTTGAAATATAAATCGTTGAGATTTCAAGAGATAATCTGAAAGAAGTAGGTGAAGGCATGTCAATGAATCAACCGACATATGATGAGAGCCAGATTCAGGTGCTTGAAGGGCTGGAAGCCGTTCGCAAGCGTCCCGGCATGTATATCGGCTCTACCAGCGCCAAAGGTCTGCATCATTTGGTCTGGGAGGTTGTCGATAATAGTATCGATGAGGCGCTGGCAGGTTTTTGCGACCGGATTCAAGTGATTATTCATGAAAATAACAGTATTACCGTAATTGATAACGGGCGGGGTATTCCTGTCGGCGAGAATGTGAAGCTGAAGAAATCCACGCTTGAGGTTGTAATGACGGTTCTGCATGCCGGTGGTAAGTTCGGCGGCGGGGGATACAAGGTATCCGGCGGTCTGCACGGCGTGGGGATTTCTGTTGTAAATGCGTTGTCCGAGCGGGTGGAGGTTACCGTCAAGCGTGACGGCCATGCCTACCGGCAGGAGTACAGACGCGGCGTTCCGCAGTACGATATCAAGATCATCGGGGATTCCGATGAAACCGGGACAACCACAACCTTTCTTCCGGACCCGGAGATCTTTACCGAGACAACGGTTTATGAATATACAACCCTGCTGACCCGTATCCGTGAGCTTGCCTTCCTGAATAAGGGCATTGAGCTCTCGCTGCTGGATGAGCGCACGGGAACCAGCAATACATTCAAATATGACGGCGGTATTGTTGAATATGTGAAATACCTGAATGAGAAAAAAGAAGCGCTGCACGAAGAGCCGATCTACGTGGAAGGTTCACGGGATATGATTGCTGTTGAGGTAGCCCTGCAATATAACGATTCCTATACAGAGAACATCTACTCTTTTGCCAATAATATTAATACGCATGAGGGCGGAACGCATGAATCAGGCTTCAAGAGTGCCCTCACCCGTATTATTAACGATTATGCCCGCAAAACCGGCGTTATCAAGGACAGCAGCGGCAATCTGACCGGTGACGATGTTCGTGAAGGACTGACGGCAATTATCTCCGTCAAGATTCCTGAACCGCAGTTTGAGGGACAGACAAAAACAAAGCTCGGGAACAGTGAAGTCCGCGGCGTAGTAGAATCGCTGTTCGGCGAAAAGCTGCAGGAATTCCTGGAGGAGAACCCGGCGGTTTCCCGGCGCGTGCTGGAGAAGTCGCTGCAGGCATCCCGTGCCCGTGAGGCAGCCCGCAAAGCACGTGAGCTGACACGCCGTAAGAGCGCGCTTGAAGTCAGCGCCCTTCCGGGTAAGCTGGCTGACTGCTCGTCCAAGGATGCCTCAATCAGTGAGCTGTATATCGTCGAAGGGGATTCTGCCGGCGGATCTGCCAAGCAGGGACGCGACCGTCATTTCCAGGCGATCCTGCCGCTGCGCGGGAAGATTCTGAACGTTGAGAAGGCGCGGCTTGACCGCATTCTGTCCAATGCTGAAATCCGGGCGATTATTACGGCACTGGGTACAGGAATCAGCGATGACTTTGATATATCCAAAGCGCGCTACCACAAAATCGTCATCATGACCGATGCCGATGTCGACGGAGCCCATATCCGTACCTTGCTGCTGACCTTCTTCTACCGTTACATGCGGAAGATAATCGAGGCAGGCTTTATCTATATTGCCCAGCCGCCGCTCTTCAAGATTGAGCGTAACAAGGTAATCCGCTATGCGCAGTCCGAGAAGGAACGTGATGAGATCATTGCCGGCTTCGGCGAAAATGTGAAAGTCAATGTTCAGCGTTACAAAGGACTTGGAGAGATGAATGCGGAGCAGCTGTGGGATACGACAATGGATCCTGAGAGCCGTACTATGCTTCAGGTGACCATTGAAGATGCCATACTGGCTGACGGTATCTTTGATACGCTGATGGGCGATAACGTAGAACCGCGCCGTGAGTTTATCCAGGAACATGCGCAGTCTGTCCGTAACCTGGACGTTTAATATTTTTACTATGACAAGAACCTCCAACCTCTCTATTCAGATTGAATAGCGGGCCGGAGGTTCTTTTTCACTTGTTATCTTTAGGCTTTACGGTCTGGCAACAAGCTTTTTGCGGGCAGAGGCTGCAGACCGGGGTTTCTTCAGGCGTCCATAAGCTATGGCATAACGGCGGATTTTGCGGTATATCGATTTGTCGGGGAATGTTTTGAACACCATAATGGCGGGGAGCGTATTTACCTCCAGCAGCCACGGATCATGATGCTGATCAAGTGCGACATCAAGCCCGATTTCCTTCAGCCCCGGATATGCGGTTTCAAGCTGATTCCCGATTCTGACTCCCAGTGACTTCAGCTGCTGAATCATGCCGGCTGTCTCTCCCGGACTCATATGCTCTTTAAACAAAGCATCAACTGAAAAAATACTGCCGCCGTTATGATAATTGGTAACTACTTTCTGCGGTGCTGCTACTCTTCCGAGCATACCGGTTGTTTCCCAGCCGCCTGAAGGTGTTTTTTGCGTAAGCACACGAAGATCAAACGGCCGTTCATGATACTTAAGCAGATCAATGCCCTGCTGCACCAGATAAGGGCGCTCCTTCAGCTTGGGGAGAATGGCATTATGGAGCTCGGCGGCTGAGTTATATACCTCGGCATCTTTTGCATAGCGCAGTACGTACATAACCTGCTCCTGCGGTACAGGCTCATCATCTTCTTCTTCACCTGCTGGCTCCCGGTCCCTTGTCTGCCCGCCCGGACTTAAATGTACGATACGCCGTTCAGCCCGCATTACCCCAATACCGTAAGTACCCCGGTCAGGCTTAATATATACAGTGCCGTAGACATCAAGCAGTTCGGTCAAATGGTCCAGACTGTATCTTCGCGTTTCCGGAATAAAGATCGCCAGCTGGCGGTTTTGCAGGATGACTCTGGTTTTGGCCCATTTGCTGGACACGCGTTGAATCCTCATTATTTTCCTCCCGGCCTATTTCTTAATTGCAGATTGCGCTCTTAATTGTCAGGACAAGTTAACTAAATAATGTTATAATATTAGGATATGGGGCTATACCTGTATGGCCTTAAAATAGGGTCATAAACCCGTTCCACTTGTCTGTATAGTCTATGTACTGGAGGCATTGGCGGAAAGGGCATTTACCCTAGCCGGTGCTAAAAGAAATGAATAATAGCAGATATAAGGCTACCCTGTTTAATTGTGCTGTTTTTGTGAAAGTAATATAATTAAGGGTAGCGGTTTTTAACTGAAGGAGGTCCAGCAACTCATGGCTGAACAAAATAACCCGCAAATCAAAGACCGGGACATTGGCGAGGAAATGCGCGAATCCTTTATGGATTATGCGATGAGCATCATTGTCAGCCGGGCTTTGCCGGATGTGCGGGACGGACTCAAGCCTGTTCACCGGCGCATTCTGTTTGCAATGTCAGAACTCGGAATGTCTCCGGATAAACCTCATAAGAAGTCAGCGAGAATCGTCGGCGAGGTTATCGGTAAGTATCATCCGCACGGTGACTCTGCCGTATATGAGACCATGGTACGTATGGCTCAGGATTTCTCTATGCGTTATATGCTTATAGACGGCCACGGGAACTTCGGTTCCATTGATGGTGACATGGCTGCGGCAATGCGTTATACAGAAGCACGTCTATCCAAAATTGCAGGCGAAATGCTGCGGGACCTTAACAAAGAAACGGTTGATTTTGCACCTAACTATGACGGTGAAGAGCATGAGCCTGTAGTTCTGCCTGCCCGTTATCCGAATCTGCTCGTTAACGGGGTATCAGGGATCGCAGTAGGTATGGCCACCAATATTCCACCGCATAATCTGGGCGAGGTCATTGACGGCGTACAGGCCATGATCAAGAATCCGGATATTACCCCAATGGAGCTTATGGAATATATTCAGGGTCCTGACTTCCCGACAGCCGGGTATATCCTGGGCCGTGAGGGTATCCGCCAGGCCTACCGCACCGGACGCGGTTCTGTTACGATGCGCGCCAAGGCGACTATTGAAGAAAATAACGGTAAGGCCCGGATCATTGTGCATGAGCTTCCTTACCAGGTTAACAAAGCCAGACTGGTAGAGAAAATTGCCGAGCTGGTCCGTGAGAAGCGGATCGAAGGCATTACGGATCTGCGTGATGAGTCAGACCGTACCGGTATGCGTGTTGTTATCGAGATGCGCCGCGACGTTAATCCTAACGTTGTGCTTAACAATCTGTATAAGCATACAGCTATGCAGTCGACCTTCGGCATTAATATGCTGGCGATTGTGAACAACGAGCCTAAAATTCTCAATCTCCGTGATGTGCTGTATCACTATCTGCAGCACCAGATTGAAGTTATCCGCCGCCGGACGATCTTTGATCTGAAGAAGGCTGAGGCCCGTGCACATATTCTGGAAGGTCTTCGTATAGCGCTTGATAATCTGGATGAGATTATTGCGCTAATCAGAGGTTCACGCACAACGGATATTGCCCGCGAAGGCTTAATGGAAAGATTTAATCTCAGCGTCGAGCAGGCACAGGCTATCCTCGATATGCGGATGCAGCGTCTGACCGGACTGGAACGGGAGAAGATCGAGAACGAATATAACGAGCTGGTAGCCAAAATTGCCGAGTACAAGGAAATTCTGGCTAACGAGCATCTTGTCCTGGAGATTATCAGTAACGAGCTGCAGGAAATCCGCGATAAATATTCCGACGAACGCCGGACTGAAATTACGGTGGGTGAAGAAAGTATTCTGGATGAGGATCTGATTCCGCGTGAAGAGGTCGTTATTACGATTACACACACCGGCTACATTAAACGTCTGCCGGTCAGCACGTACCGCAGCCAGAAGCGGGGCGGACGCGGTGTAATCGGAATGGATACCAAGGATGAGGATTTTGTGGAGCATCTCTTCGTGAGCAACTCCCATAACTATCTGATGTTCTTTACCGATAAGGGTAAGGTATACCGGATCAAAGCCTATGAGATCCCAGAGCTTGGGCGCACAGCGCGTGGAACGCCGATCATCAACCTGATTCAAATTGAACAGGGTGAGAAGATCAGCGCTGTAATTCAAGTGCAGGAGACAGACAGCGATAAGTATCTGTTCTTTGCTACCCGCGAAGGTATTGTGAAGAAGACACCGCTTGAGGATTACAACAATATCCGTAAAGGCGGTCTCATCGCAATCAACCTTCGTGAAGAGGACTCCCTGATCGAGGTGAAGCTGACCGACGGTGAGCAGAATCTGATTATCGGTACGGCTCGCGGAATGTCCATTACCTTCTCTGAGAATGATGTCCGTTCTATGGGACGCAGTGCAACCGGCGTTAAGGGGATCACCCTTGATGAAGATGACCATGTCATTGGAATGGACTGCGTAGATAAGGATCTCGAGGTCCTGATCGTAACAGCCAAAGGCTACGGCAAACGGACGCCTGCTGGCGATTACCGTTCCCAGACCCGCGGAGGTAAGGGGATCAAGACGATTAACCTTACTGACAAAAACGGTCTGGTAGTGGGTCTGAAGGTTGTTAAGAGTGATGAGGACCTGATGATTATCACAACCAGCGGAACACTGATCCGTACCAGCATGGATGGAATCTCGACAATGGGCCGTTATGCGCAGGGTGTTAAACTGATTAACATCCGTGAGGATGATGCTGTAGCTACGCTGTGCAGAGCGGATAAAGAAGAAGACGAGCTTCCTGGTCATGAGGATGGGGAAGAAGGACAAGGCGCACTGGCAGTGGATGAAGAGGGAGTGACTGAATCAGAGCCTTTGGCGGACGCTGAGGGTGAAGAAGATAGTCTGGAATAGAACCTTTTACAAGGAGCACGGGTTTCTGATTATAGAAACCTGTGCTTTTTTTAATTAATTTTACGGAATTGGCTGCACGCTATCTAGTCGCTTCCAAATATCCATAATATAATTAGAGGATTAAACAGTAGGCAAGTTTTACAGAAACAGAGGGGCTGAGTGTATGCCAAGTATATCCGTGGCAGAAGTAAAACCGGGTTCGAAAATTATTAAAGATGTCAACACTCCATTGGGAGGGCTGCTTTTTACTAAAGGGAAAGTAATCCTGCCGCGTGATATCGAGATACTGCAGGCATTTCTAGTGCAATACGTGGAAATTGAGGGTACACAGAGTGAGAATAAAGCTCCTGAGCCGGCCAAAACGGCAGCCAAAGCTACACCTGTTAAAGCAGGAGCAACGGTGGATGAGTCACTGCTTGCCAAGAGCCATTCTTCGCTGCATGACGAATACGACAAAATGCTGGCCCTGGTTAAGCAATTTTACCGTTCTGTGGCTGCTGCCCCGCTGCCGATCCTGGAGATACGCAGTCAATTGGAGGCATTGATCAATGAGCTCAAGGACTATCATGTTTTAAAATTTTCTCCGCGTGTCATTCATGAGGAGGATTATAATTATCATAACGCTGTACTGTCAGCCTTAACCTCATATAAAATTGCCCAATGGTGCGGCTATCCGCAAAAGGATTGGATGCAGGCTGCTTTTGCCGGCTTGCTGCATGATATCGGAAATGCGAAGGTTGATGCCTCATTGCTCCAGAAGCCGACGCCGCTGACAGGAGCTGAACTAGAAGAAGTGCGCAGACATACAACCTACGGCTACCAGCTGCTGCGTAATGTTACGGCAATCAATGAAGGTGTCCGGCTTGCTGCACTTCAGCACCATGAAAAAATAGACGGGTCAGGTTATCCGCTGCGTCTGGAAGGGACCCAGATTCATTTCTACGCCAAAATTGTGGCTGTAGCAGATATCTTCCACGCAATGACGCTGAGAAAGGCTTATAGAAAGGCACAGTCGCCTTATCTGGTACTTGAACAGATTCTGGCTGAGAGTTTTGGCAAGCTGGATCCGGTTATTGTTCAGACCTTCATTCAGAAAACAACAGATCTATATAACGGAACCAGAATCAAGCTGAGTGACGGACGCCATGGAGAGATCATCTTCACGGACCGCAGCAATCCTACACGGCCTATGGTCCAAGTAGAGGGCAGGATTGTTAATCTCATGGTGGAGCGCGAGCTGCATATTATGGAGATTATTGCTTAACGCTATGCCACAATGCATATAACGGAGTAGAGCTGTCTTATGACCGGATCCTCTTTTTGAGGAAAAGGGATGTGAGTACAGCTTTTTGTTTTTATATTTCAAAAATAATGCTTGCATTCTATTTCTGGACATGGTATATTCTTATTCCGGCCAAGAAATGCTGAAAAGCATCGACGCCAAGCTCGAAAAAAGAAATTAAAAAAGAGCTTGACATTGAATGGTTGGAAATGATATAGTATAAGAGTTGCTGCTGACGAGAACATCGAAGGCGACAACGAGCTTGATCTTTGAAAACTGAACAACGAGTGAGTATCGGAATTCACTTCGGTGATTCCAAAACTGATGACTTTCGCAGCGTCTTGTACGCTTTAGAAATTGATCTTGAGAATGTAACATTCTCGTCAGATGTTTCAAAATGAGCGAATCGCTCTGACAATAGTTTTCGGATGGTTATTTCCTCGGAGTGATTCGGGTGGAGTAACCGCTCGGAAAAACCTTATTGGAGAGTTTGATCCTGGCTCAGGACGAACGCTGGCGGCGTGCCTAATACATGCAAGTCGAGCGGAGTTTATCCTTCGGGATAAGCTTAGCGGCGGACGGGTGAGTAACACGTAGGCAACCTGCCCCTTAGCCTGGGATAACTACCGGAAACGGTAGCTAATACCGGATAATCCCTTTCCTCGCCTGAGGGAAGGATAAAAGGCGGAGCAATCTGTCGATAAGGGATGGGCCTGCGGCGCATTAGCTAGTTGGTGAGGTAACGGCTCACCAAGGCGACGATGCGTAGCCGACCTGAGAGGGTGAACGGCCACACTGGGACTGAGACACGGCCCAGACTCCTACGGGAGGCAGCAGTAGGGAATCTTCCGCAATGGGCGAAAGCCTGACGGAGCAACGCCGCGTGAGTGATGAAGGTTTTCGGATCGTAAAGCTCTGTTGCCAGGGAAGAACGTCCGGTAGAGTAACTGCTACCGGAGTGACGGTACCTGAGAAGAAAGCCCCGGCTAACTACGTGCCAGCAGCCGCGGTAATACGTAGGGGGCAAGCGTTGTCCGGAATTATTGGGCGTAAAGCGCGCGCAGGCGGCTATTTAAGTCTGGTGTTTAAACCTTGGGCTCAACCTGAGGTCGCACTGGAAACTGGGTGGCTTGAGTACAGAAGAGGAAAGTGGAATTCCACGTGTAGCGGTGAAATGCGTAGAGATGTGGAGGAACACCAGTGGCGAAGGCGACTTTCTGGGCTGTAACTGACGCTGAGGCGCGAAAGCGTGGGGAGCAAACAGGATTAGATACCCTGGTAGTCCACGCCGTAAACGATGAGTGCTAGGTGTTAGGGGTTTCGATACCCTTGGTGCCGAAGTTAACACAGTAAGCACTCCGCCTGGGGAGTACGGTCGCAAGACTGAAACTCAAAGGAATTGACGGGGACCCGCACAAGCAGTGGAGTATGTGGTTTAATTCGAAGCAACGCGAAGAACCTTACCAGGTCTTGACATCCCTCTGAATCCTCTAGAGATAGAGGCGGCCTTCGGGACAGAGGAGACAGGTGGTGCATGGTTGTCGTCAGCTCGTGTCGTGAGATGTTGGGTTAAGTCCCGCAACGAGCGCAACCCTTGACTTTAGTTGCCAGCAGGTTGAGCTGGGCACTCTAGAGTGACTGCCGGTGACAAACCGGAGGAAGGTGGGGATGACGTCAAATCATCATGCCCCTTATGACCTGGGCTACACACGTACTACAATGGCCAGTACAACGGGAAGCGAAGCCGCGAGGTGGAGCCAATCCCAGCAAAGCTGGTCTCAGTTCGGATTGCAGGCTGCAACTCGCCTGCATGAAGTCGGAATTGCTAGTAATCGCGGATCAGCATGCCGCGGTGAATACGTTCCCGGGTCTTGTACACACCGCCCGTCACACCACGAGAGTTTACAACACCCGAAGTCGGTGGGGTAACCCGCAAGGGAGCCAGCCGCCGAAGGTGGGGTAGATGATTGGGGTGAAGTCGTAACAAGGTAGCCGTATCGGAAGGTGCGGCTGGATCACCTCCTTTCTATGGAGAATCGTCATCTGCAATGGTGACATTCAAATCTTAAATCTAACCGGTCGGTTAGTTACTCACTCGTTGCTCAGTTTTGAGAGTTTAAGCTCTCAACTTGATCCTTGAAAACTGGATACCGAAACGAATTTGCGTTTTAGAACATCTTTTAGCTGAAACTTGTGTAAGCAAGTTGAAATAGTTATTAGTTGATACGAATTTTTCTGTGAAGGAAATGAAGATCTTGAATTCATTCAATGTCCGATATTTTCCGAAGGAAAAATCGAGGTTAAGCTAATAAGAGCACACGGAGGATGCCTAGGCGCCAGGAGCCGACGAAGGACGTGGCGAACAACGAAACTGCCTCGGGGAGCTGTAAGCAAGCTTTGATCCGGGGGTGTCCGAATGGGGAAACCCAGCTGTGGTAATTCGCAGTTACTCACATCTGAATACATAGGATGCGCAGAGGCAGACCAGGGGAACTGAAACATCTAAGTACCCTGAGGAAGAGAAAACAATAGTGATTCCGTCAGTAGCGGCGAGCGAACGCGGAACAGCCTAAACCAGGGGGCTTGCCTCCTGGGGTTGTGGGACGTCTCACATGGAGTTACAAAGGAATATGGTAGGTGAAGAGGTCTGGAAAGGCCCGCGATAGAGGTAAAAGCCCTGTAGCCCAAATTGTGTTCTCTCCGAGACGGATCCCGAGTAGTGCGGGGCACGTGAAACCCCGTATGAATCCGGCAGGACCATCTGTCAAGGCTAAATACTACCTGGCGACCGATAGTGAAACAGTACCGTGAGGGAAAGGTGAAAAGCACCCCGGAAGGGGAGTGAAATAGAACCTGAAACCGTGTGCTTACAAAAAGTCAGAGCCCTATTAATGGGTGATGGCGTGCCTTTTGTAGAATGAACCGGCGAGTTACGTTTAACATGCAAGGTTAAGGTGAGAAGCCGGAGCCGCAGCGAAAGCGAGTCTGAATAGGGCGAATTAGTATGTGGACGTAGACCCGAAACCGTGTGATCTACCCCTGTCCAGGGTGAAGGTGCGGTAACACGCACTGGAGGCCCGAACCCACGTACGTTGAAAAGTGCGGGGATGAGGTGGGGGTAGCGGAGAAATTCCAATCGAACTCGGAGATAGCTGGTTCTCCCCGAAATAGCTTTAGGGCTAGCCTCGGTGAATGGAGTGATGGAGGTAGAGCACTGATTGGGTGCGGGGCCCGCAAGGGTTACCAAGCTCAGTCAAACTCCGAATGCCATTAACTTCTTGCCGGGAGTCAGACAGTGAGTGCTAAGATCCATTGTCAAAAGGGAAACAGCCCAGACCATCAGCTAAGGTCCCCAAGTGTGTGTTAAGTGGGAAAGGATGTGGAGTTGCACAGACAACCAGGATGTTGGCTTAGAAGCAGCCACCATTTAAAGAGTGCGTAATAGCTCACTGGTCGAGTGACTCTGCGCCGAAAATGTAACGGGGCTAAACACACCACCGAAGCTATGGCTTGATGCTTTGCATCAGGGGTAGGGGAGCGTTGTATGTAGGTTGAAGGTGTACCGTAAGGAGCGCTGGACAGCATACAAGTGAGAATGCCGGTATGAGTAACGAAAAGATCAGTGAGAATCTGATCCGCCGAAAGCCCAAGGTTTCCTGAGGAAGGCTCGTCCGCTCAGGGTAAGTCGGGACCTAAGGCGAGGCCGACAGGCGTAGTCGAAGGACAACAGTTTGAAATTACTGTACCACCGTAATCCGTTATGAGCGATGGGGTGACGCAGGAGGGTAGTGACGCGGACTGATGGATGTCCGTCTAAGCAGTGAGGCTGGTGTGTAGGCAAATCCGCACATCGTAAGGCTGGGCTGTGATGGGGAGCGAAAATTATAGTAGCGAAGGTCATGATCTCACACTGCCAAGAAAAGCCTCTAGTCAGGAGAAGGTGCCCGTACCGCAAACCGACACAGGTAGGCGAGAAGAGAATTCTAAGGCGCGCGGAAGAACTCTCGTTAAGGAACTCGGCAAAATGACCCCGTAACTTCGGGAGAAGGGGTGCCTCGGTAGGGTGAATAGCCCGAGGGGGCCGCAGTGAAAAGGCCCAAGCGACTGTTTAGCAAAAACACAGGTCTGTGCGAAGCCGCAAGGCGAAGTATACGGGCTGACGCCTGCCCGGTGCTGGAAGGTTAAGGGGAGTGGTTAGGGGTAACCCGAAGCTATGAACCGAAGCCCCAGTAAACGGCGGCCGTAACTATAACGGTCCTAAGGTAGCGAAATTCCTTGTCAGGTAAATTCTGACCCGCACGAATGGCGTAACGACTTGGGCGCTGTCTCAACGAGAGATCCGGTGAAATTTTAATACCTGTGAAGATGCAGGTTACCCGCGACAAGACGGAAAGACCCCATGGAGCTTTACTGCAGCTTGATATTGAATTTGGGTACGATCTGTACAGGATAGGTGGGAGCCGTAGAAGCAGGAGCGCAAGCTTCTGTGGAGGCGCCGTTGGGATACCACCCTGATCGTATCTAGGTTCTAACCTGGTACCCTAAACGGGTACGGGGACCGTGTCAGGCGGGCAGTTTGACTGGGGCGGTCGCCTCCTAAAGAGTAACGGAGGCGTTCAAAGGTTCCCTCAGAATGGTTGGAAATCATTCGAAGAGTGCAAAGGCATAAGGGAGCTTGACTGCGAGACCTACAAGTCGAGCAGGGACGAAAGTCGGACTTAGTGATCCGGTGGTACCGCATGGAAGGGCCATCGCTCAACGGATAAAAGCTACCCTGGGGATAACAGGCTTATCTCCCCCAAGAGTCCACATCGACGGGGAGGTTTGGCACCTCGATGTCGGCTCATCGCATCCTGGGGCTGAAGTAGGTCCCAAGGGTTGGGCTGTTCGCCCATTAAAGCGGTACGCGAGCTGGGTTCAGAACGTCGTGAGACAGTTCGGTCCCTATCTGTCGTGGGCGCAGGAAATTTGAGAGGAGCTGTCCTTAGTACGAGAGGACCGGGATGGACGTACCGCTGGTGCACCAGTTGTTCCGCCAGGAGCATGGCTGGGTAGCTACGTACGGACGGGATAAGCGCTGAAAGCATCTAAGCGTGAAGCCCCCCTCAAGATGAGATTTCCCAATTAGTAAGACCCCTTGAAGACGACGAGGTAGATAGGTTGGAGGTGGAAGTGCAGCAATGCATGGAGCTGACCAATACTAATCGGTCGAGGGCTTATCCAATCAATAAATCGCAGATTCGTTTCGGATTCAGTTTTCAGGTGATTAAGCCTGTAACGCAACGACATTTATTCGCACTTCGGGTGATGAACCAAATGTCTAGCGGCAGCGTCTGTTTCACAGACGCATGTTTGGTGGCGATAGCGGAAGGGTTCCACGCGTACCCATCCCGAACACGACCGTTAAGCCTTCCAGCGCCGATGGTACTTGGACCGAAGGGTCCCGGGAGAGTAGGACGCCGCCAAGCACATGAAGCCATTGTTGAGTAATCGACAATGGCTTTTTTGTTCTTTTTACAGGCTTGAAAGGGTGTACAGAAGAGAAAATTTTGTAATAAAACGCTTTCAATTGAGTGACATTTTTGTTACCGACGATATGGGTTATCCAAGTATAATAGAAATGTGCAAA
The DNA here is from genome assembly GCF_058313675.1 of Paenibacillus sp. fava2. Lineage (NCBI taxonomy): Bacteria > Bacillati > Bacillota > Bacilli > Caryophanales > Paenibacillaceae > Paenibacillus > Paenibacillus sp. fava2. The sequence continues at coordinate 17,061 of NZ_CM177755.1, forward strand.
TATTAAGCATAGTCCTTAATACGAATGAACTACTGATAAATTCTAACTTTGAATTTTCTTGTGTCTTTTGATGCATGGTGGTTGTAAGGAGGTTTTAAGGTATGAAGCGGAACCGGCCCATGTGGATATTACTACTTGTTTGTATATTGAGTGTTATGCTGATCGGCTGTGGGTCTAAGGAGCCTAGCTGGGATAGCTTTGAAGGAGCTCTAAATGAAAAGAGCTTTCCTGTTCCCAAGGAGGCAAGCTCTCCTGATCGAACGACCACAAATGCTGCTATGGATTATGTACGCTATTCTTTATCCGGACTTAGGGAGAAGGAAGGGCTGCCTGATCCTTATTTGAAGGCTATCGAAGCCTGGGGCTGGAAGGAACAAAGAGGGGATGAGGATGCGGGGAATTCCCGAGTCTTTCAAAAAGATGGATTAATCGTTCATCTAACCGTGCACGACGGCTACTTTATAGTCATGATCCCCAAGGAAAAGAAAGTAGCCATTAAAGGGCTTAAGAGTAAATAGATAATCGCCGTCCATCTGGACGGCGATTATTGTTTTCTAATGGGTCCTGGCCTTTAATTATGCTCCAATTCTGCGGTGATGTATGTATGGGCTCTAGGACTCACTGTGCATAGTATGAGGCGTCGGCCGGGCTGAATTTAAGCATCCCGCTCTTTTCATTGTCCCGCAGCATGAACAGTACGTATAAGCGGGGCAGAAGCAGCCAGAGGTGGCAGACGGCCAGAGAAGCAGTGAAAGCAGCAGGTACCCACACTATGAAGAGTGCAGCAACACAAAAGCCAATCCAGAAATTGTGCAGCTGAACTTTTCGGTAAATGCTGTAGCTGATGTATTGCTCCGGCATATAACCTAACCAGGGCGGACGCAGGGAGATTTTCCAGCGTTTTGCGATTGGATGTCCGGTAATAAGCAATACCGAGCGTGAGATGACATACTGGATCCACAAGATAACAGGGGCAGCAACCAGCATGTACAGAAAGCTCCACCAGGATATGAATATGCTCTCCAGTATCAGAAATACCAGAGGAAGCAGATAATATATGCGCAGCTTGGTGTTCGTCAGATTTATTTTTTTGATAAGCTTGTATTGGTAGAATGTTGCTGCGCCTTTGGTGTTGGATTCCATAGCGAAATTTCAGACCTCCTCGTGAGTACTCATGTTAATAATATCGGAAGATTCAGGTGTTTTGTTAAACTCAGGTATTACAGTCACTGTTAGGCGTATTGCGGAATATATATATTTCGGGCAGGGCAGTATAGGAAAAAACTATGAAAAGGTTTAAAATAATAGAAGGTGTAACATACTGTTCTTAAAAGAGTCAAGGTGGGATGGTTATGGAACAGCAAACCGAGCAGTCCTGCATTATCTGCGGGCAGCTGAAGCAGGAAGGGATTGTGATTGTCTCGCATTTTATTTGTGAGGATTGCGAGAGCGAAATGGTGCGTACCGATGCTGAAGACATCAAGTACCGCTTTTTCATTGGCCGGATGAAGAAAATCGGACTGCAAAAGAACGCCTGAACGGGACAGAGTAACAACAACAAAGGCGTAAAAGAGAGCGGGCGGTGAAGTAGTGTCGCAATGGCTGCATATCAGGCAATTTGTATAACGGCTTCCCCGTTCTGTATGGGTGCGGAGGAGCCGTTTTGCTGTGCAGCCGAAGCTTTTGCATGGTATTATAGGCGTTTGGCCGTATTTGCGTTAAAATAGAGGTAACCCCCCAGGAAGGATATTGAACATGGACAAATTAGAGCCTGGCAGGGCACCTATATATGAAATGCTGGAACAATATAGACTTAAGGGTAATATATCTTATCATGTGCCCGGCCACAAGGACGGACATGCTTATAGCACCGGCGGAGGGGCAGGATATCTGGATGAGATTATGAAGTACGATGTGACCGAGATTACCGGGACCGATGATCTTCATCATCCTGAGGGTGTTATTCAGGAAGCACAGGAGCTGGCGGCGGACTGTTTTGGGGCGGAGGAGAGCTTTTTGCTGGTTGGCGGCAGTACTGCCGGCAATCTTGCGCTTATCTTAACCGTATGTCCTGAGCCGGGGATGACGCTGATTCTTCAGCGGAATGTCCATAAATCCGTGATACACGGACTGATGCTGGCCGGCGTGAATGCTGTTTTTCTGGAGCCGCAGCTGGATACGGACAGCGGCCTGGCGGTCGCCCCGGCGGCTGAAGCGGTACAGGCTGCCCTCGCAGCCTACCCGGAAGCCGCCGCCGTGCTGGTGACCATGCCGAATTACTACGGCATGGGAACGGACCTCGCGCCCCTCGCGCGCATCTGCCATGACCACAGCGTTCCGCTGCTGGTCGACGAGGCGCACGGGGCGCATTACGGGCAGCACCCGGCGCTGCCGGCCGGGGCGCTTGCCTGTGGCGCGGACGGCGTGGTGCAGTCCACGCACAAGATGCTGCCGGCGCTGACAATGGGCGCCATGCTGCATGTACAAGGGCCTCGCCTTGACCGCACGCTGCTGCGGCAGCGGCTGGCCATGGTTCAGAGCTCCAGCCCATCGTATCCGCTGATGGCTTCGCTCGATCTGGCCCGGCGGCTGGTGCACACCGGGCGCGCCAGTGCCTTCACGGCGGGGCTGGCCGCCGTGGACGTGCTGAAGCGCGGCCTGGCGGAGCTGCCGCGCTTCGGGCTGCTGCAGCCTCCGGTGCAGCAGCAGCCCCCCGGCGGCGCTGGCGCAGCCGCCGGACAAGACACGCCGCCAACCGGCACGGCGGCGTACACCGCCCAGGACCCCTTCAAGGCGGTCATCTATGACGCCGCCGGGGTCCTGGGGGGCTTCGAGCTGCAGCGCAGGCTCGAAGAGAAGGGCATCGTGCCGGAGATGAGCGACGACCGGCACGTAGTACTGGCCTTCAGCCTCGGCTCGAAGGCTGAGGAGTCCGCCGCGCTGCTGGGCGCGCTGAGAGGGATAGCTACCGAAACGGTATCGCCATCTGATCCTAACGGAGCTGAAGCTCCGACAGCCGTAATGGGTCTTAATCGGTCTAAAGCTACGGTATCGCCATCTGACCCTAACAGGTCAGACGCCCCGGCAGCAGCATTATCCCGGCCAGGTAATATTTCCACGTGGAACATTTTTAATCGTCAACATTTTTCGCAGCCGGTGAGGTTCTCCCTGAAGCCGGTATCAGCAGCAGAAACCGAAAGTGTACCTCTCGAATACAGTATAGGGAGGACAGCAGCGGAGATGGTGATTCCTTATCCGCCAGGGATACCGCTTTTATATCCGGGTGAAGTCATAAATGAAACAGTATACGAAAGGCTGATTGCACTCAGGCAAGGCGGTGCCAAGTTTCAGGCCTGTGCCGATCATGCATTGCAGTATATTTTAGTTTACAACATTAAGAAGGGCGGAGAAGTATAAGTGGGACGCGAAGGCTTTTTCATTACTCTGGAGGGAGGCGATGGAGCAGGAAAAACAACGGTGCTGGGCAGGGTAGCAGCTTATCTGCAGAATCATTCCATGCCTTATATCATTACGCGGGAACCGGGGGGCATTGAAATTGCCGAAAAGATCCGCTCCATCATCCTTGACCCTGCCCATACGGCGATGGATTCGCGGACGGAAGCGCTGCTGTATGCGGCTGCAAGAAGCCAGCATCTGGCGGAGGTAGTTGAGCCGGCATTACAGCAGGGCCTAACTGTACTTTGTGACCGCTTTGTCGACAGCAGCCTCGTCTATCAGGGGCATGCAAGAGGACTGGGAATTGAGCAAGTGCGGAGCATTAATGAATTTGCCACCGGCGGCCGCAAGCCGGATCTTACCTTCTATCTTGATGTAGATCCGGAAGTGGGTCTGGCAAGAATTGCTGCAAACCAGGATAGGGAAATTAACCGCCTTGATCTGGAGAACCTGGCTTTTCACCAGAAGGTGCGCCAAGGCTATCAGCTGGTGGTGGAATCTGATCCCGGGCGTGTAGTGGTGCTTGATGCCAATCGTCCCATTCATATGGTGGAGCAGGACATCGTCCGTACCCTGAAAGAACGGATATTAAAGGATTTTTAAGAAAAATGTCTAATAGTACTCTAGGTACACTTCAATAAAGCAAGCTTTTAACCCAAACTTTTAGGAGGAATGCGAGATGAATCTAATCATTGCTATTATCCAGGATAAAGACAGCAACCGGTTGTCCAGCGAACTCGTCAAAGCCAATTTCCGCGCCACCAAGCTGGCCAGTACCGGCGGTTTTCTGCGGGCGGGAAATACAACATTCCTGATTGGTGTAGATGATTCCCAGGTAGATGCGGTACTCGGCGTAATCCGCAATAGCTGCAAGGTGCGCGAACAGCTCGTTACTCCGGTCACTCCGATGAGCGGAACCACAGATTCCTATCTGCCGCTTCCTGTTGAAGTCCAGGTAGGCGGAGCTACAGTATTTGTACTTCCTGTCGATCGTTTTGAGCATTATTGAGCATAATAAGGGCGGTAGATAGCTGTGAAAATTAACCCGGGCTACAGGCCCCTAAAAAGTGAAATGCCGAATGCCGATGCAGAACGGCGGCCTGTCCAGCAGAGGACATTTAACGATATATTTCAGCAGCAGGGTGAACAGAAGACACTGGATGAGCTCAACCGTCAGATCAAAGATATACAACAGCAGGGTGACCGGCTGGCGAAATCAATGACGGTGCGTGAGCTAGCTATATATAGAAATATGGTCAAACGTTTTTTGGAAGAGACGGCACGGCGCGGTGTAGTTCTAAAAGAAACAAAAGGCTGGGACCGCCGCGGCCGCGGCAAACGCTACAAGCTGCTCGAGGAAATTGATGCTGCCCTGCTGAATCTGGCAGATGATCTGCTGGAGAGCGAGCAGGGCCGGATCGATCTGCTTGGACGGGTCGGCGAAATCCGTGGAATGCTGATCAATCTTTCTTTTTAAAAGAAGTTGGAGGAATTTATGCCTTTTCATGATATATTAGGCCAGGAGGATGCAAAGCGCCTGCTTCAGAACGCGCTCCGCAAGGATGCCGTCAGCCATGCCTATCTGTTCACCGGACCTTCCGGCAGCGGGCAGATGAAGACAGCCCTGATGTTTGCCCAGGCCATATTCTGTACCAGGCTTAAGGATGATGCCTGCGGGGAATGTCTGGAGTGCCGCAAGGTGGAGCACGGGAATCATCCTGATCTGACACTGCTGGCACCCGACGGGGCGAGTATTAAGATCGATCAGATCCGCGAGCTGCAGCGTATGTTCTCCTACCGGTCAGAAGGAGTTAACCCGAAGGTTTACATTATAGAAGGAGCGGACAAAATGACGGTTCAGGCCGCCAACAGTCTGCTTAAATTTCTGGAGGAGCCCCCTGCGCCCGCAGTGGGCATTCTAATCTCCGATAACAGCAGTTCCCTGCTGCCTACAATTCAGTCGAGAACCCAGCGGATCCCCTTTAGCCCGCTGCATCCGGATATAATGCTCCAGGCTTTGGCAGGGGAGGGCGTCCCGGTGGCACTGGCGCGGTGCGCCGTTTCGCTCACTTCCGGACTCGATGGCTGCAGGGAACTTTTGGCACAGAATTGGTTTGCAGAAATGAGAAATCTAGTGTTACAATTAGCAAAGGAGTCTATGGGAAAGGGCAGCACTGCAGTGGCAACAGCCGGGCAGAAGCTGGCCAAGACCGGGCTCGGTGAACATTTGGATACTCTGTTCAGCATGTTCCACCTCTGGTTCAAAGATATGCTCTACTTCCTGTACCGCAGACACGAAAGCATCGTTTTCATAGATCAGTTAGACTTTATTTCCAGACATGCCCGCGAGCGGAGCACAGAACAATGGGTCGCCTACATGGAATTCGCAGCGGAGAGCAAGCGCAAGCTCCGTTCCAATGCCAATGCGGCGCTCTGTCTGGAGCAGTTTTTAATCCGATTGGAAGGCTAAAGGTTTAGTTTAATATAATCCTCCGGATCAACGCTTCAGCCTGGAAGTAAGGGTTTCACGGATAAGGAAGGACAAGCATAGATCACCAGGGAGCGGATTTGCTTAAGGGTTCCTTTTACCGGCAAACAAGGGGGTTAATTTTTGTACAGCGTAGTAGGCGTCCGCTTTAAAAAAGCGGGTAAAATATATTATTTCGATCCGCTTGATTTCCCGATTGAACGTGATCAATGCGTTATTGTGGAGACGGCACGAGGGGTTGAATACGGTAAGGTTGTCGTTGGCAAAAAAGAGGTGCAGGAAGCCGATGTTGTATTGCCTCTCAAAAAAGTCATGCGGATCGCCGGTGAAACCGACGCCCGTGTGGTGGAGGAGAACAAGGGTGCAGCAAAGGATGCTTTCAACACCTGTTTAAATAAAATCCGCGATCATGGCCTCAAAATGAAGCTGGTGGATGTAGAGTTCACTTTTGACCGCAACAAGATTATTTTTTATTTTACCGCTGAAGGACGCGTCGATTTCCGTGAACTGGTCAAGGATCTGGCAAGTATTTTCCGGACCCGGATTGAGCTGCGGCAGATTGGTGTACGTGATGAAGCGAAGATGCTAGGCGGCCTTGGGCCTTGCGGACGGGTATTATGCTGCTCCTCCTGGCTGGGCGATTTTGAGCCGGTATCGATCAAGATGGCCAAGGATCAGAATCTTTCGCTGAATCCAACCAAGATTTCCGGCTTATGCGGAAGGCTGATGTGCTGTCTGAAGTTTGAGCATGATAATTACGAAAGCACGAAGGAAGAAATGCCGGCCGTAGGCAAGCTCGTTATAACCTCACTGGGAGAAGGCAAGGTAGTAGGCATTAACGCCGGAAGCCGAACGGTTCATGTGCAGTTGTTCGAAGTGGGCAAAGTTAAGGAACTTCCAATGGATGATGTTGTCGTCAAGTAAACCATATAAGGTTACTTTCGGGGTGGAAACTTGGAGAAGATAAATATATTTGCACACATGCAGGAGATGGAAGCGCAGATGGAAACCATGCGCGCCACGCTCGGAGATTGGAAACAGACGGTCAAGGAACTAATGGAAGCCAATCAAAGGCTCAGTCTGGAAAATGAACAGCTCCGCAAAATACTGAAAAGGGAAGCACCTTTGGATCCGGCCGTGGATACAGCTGAAGCAGAAGCACTGCTGGCTGCCGCTGAAGGAACAGAGGAGGTCGTCGGGGAAGGTTATGATAATCTGGCCCGGCTGTATCACGAGGGCTTTCACATCTGCAATGTCTATTTTGGACATTTGCGTACAGAGGGTGACTGCCTGTTCTGTCTTTCTTTTCTTAATAAATGAGGATATCCAGCCGTAGGAGATTTACGCCTACGGTTTTTTTTGAATTTATACACTTTAGGAGATTACAATGACAAATTCTTTTAACGAAGCACATGTGCCCTTGCAGCCCTCGGAGCGGATTGATGATCTGCTGACTCATGATCTGCGGATTATCCAGAGCGATGAGGTATTCAGCTTTTCAATGGATGCTGTATTACTGGCCCGTTTCGCCAGCATTCCGCCGCGGGGCAGAGTACTTGATTTATGCACCGGTAATGGCGTTATTCCCATGTTATTGACCACACGGACCAAAGCTTCTATAGAAGGGATTGAGATTCAGCCCCGTCTGGCGGATATGGCCCGGCGCAGTGTCGCCCTGAACGGCCTGGAGGAGCGGGTGCAGATTCATGAGGGTGATTTACGTGAGCTGCATAACATAGCCGGGTATGGTGTTTATGATGCAATCACCGTTAATCCCCCGTACATGCCGCTTAACGGAAGCGATCTCAAGCTGAATACGCACCAGGCTATGGCCCGGCATGAGATCGGCTGTACACTGGAGGAGGTCATTCAGGCCTGTGTCCGGCTCGTTCGTACCGGAGGCAAAGTTAGTATGGTGCATAAACCCCAGCGGCTTGTAGACATCATCAGTATAATGAGACAATACAGGCTGGAGCCGAAGATTATCCGGTTTGTTCACCCGAGGGCTCATCTGGAAGCCAATATGGTATTAATTGAAGCGGCAAGGGACGGAAAGCCTGAGGTGCGTTTACAACCGCCGCTCATCGTATATAATGATGACAATCAATACTGTCCGGAAATCATGGACATCTATTATGGAAACAAAGAGGATAACAGCCAATGACCATACAATGCCAGAGCAGTTTTCAAAAAAATTCAGAAGCCGCCACAGGTGCGCCAGGGGGAAGCGGCAGCCTGTATCTGGTCGCTACGCCGATCGGCAATCTGGAGGACATGACCTACCGGGCCGTGCGCACTTTGCAGGAATGTGACATTATTGCCGCCGAGGATACGAGACAGACCCGCAAGCTGCTAAGCCATTTCGAAATAACACCTTCGATGCTGTTCAGTTATCATGAGCATAACAAGGCGGCCAGCGGACCGGAATTAATACGCTATATAATAGAAGGTAAAAATCTGGCGCTGGTCAGTGACGCCGGTCTGCCGGCCATTTCCGACCCGGGTGCAGACCTGGTTGCACTCGCTGTCAGCCACGGTATTCCGGTCATTCCGATCCCGGGAGCTAACGCAGCGTTGTCAGCTTTAATTGCCTCCGGACTGCCGACCGCCAGCTTTACCTTCATCGGATTCCTTCCGCGTGAACGCAAAGATATCCGCGCTGTATTAACCGGCTTGCGTACAGAACAGAGCACGTTACTCTTCTACGAATCGCCGCATCGGGTAGCCAAGACGCTGGCTCACCTGCAGGAGACTTTCGGCAACCGCCGTGTCGTCCTGGCCCGTGAGCTGACCAAGCGCTATGAGGAATTTCTGCGGGGCACGATTGAGGAGTGTATTACCTGGTTGACCGAGCATCCGCCGCTTGGAGAATACGTCATTGTCGTTGAGGGAGAAAGCAAGGAGGAGGCCGAGTTGGCCGAATCTTCCTGGTGGCGTGAGCTGAGCATTGAACAGCATGTTGCCCATTATGAATCCTCTGGCCTGACACGTAAGGACGCTATGAAAAAAGCAGCCTCCGACCGCGGGTTGGCTAAACGGGATATTTATAATGCTCTGCTGGAGCAGGAGTAAGAGGGAGCAGAGGGTAAGCGTTCTGCCTTAAGCTCTCCTATAAAGAAGCTTCAAAACTCCAAACGAGCTGTTGGATCAATTCATATCAATTTATTTATAGAAATAATTTCATTTTGTACACCTATTTGGCACAAATAGTCCCTTTTATTAGCTAAAAATGTATTTTATACATTTATAATTAAGGAAATTACTCAATTTTGAGGTTCTATATGGATATAAGTGTATAAATTGCATACTAAAATATTTACCATAAAATATGGAGTAATTTAACTGTCTAAAATATAGCTATTCACCGCTGTGAGCGATTCCCGAAGGGAGAGCGCGTTTCTCCTCATCCTCATCACGGGAGCACCCTGCGCAGCCCTCATAGGCAAACCGCCTATAAGGGAGTCACTCGCATGACAAGGCCCTGAGGGCTTGCCCGATAAAGGACCGGTCTTCCGCCGAACAATACTTTTGTCCGCGTTGCTGCTTAATCAGACAAGCTTCCGGGTGTCCAGAGGGCCGGGGCCCTTTGGGGCCCTCCCTGTCAGGGAGGGTTTGGGAGGGTAAGTAAAGACATTTTATGTTGGCTTAATTATTATGGTTTAAGGTTTATAAGAAGTAAAAGATACAAATTAAAGGGGGAAAACGGGGGAAGCCCCATCATAACCGCAAAAAAATACCCCCCGCATAAACGGGAGGCCAAGGAGATATAAAAAGGTTAGAATTAACAATTGGATTAGTTCCTATTATAACCGATTTGATTTAATTTGTCACAGGGGTAGGAATAGCAGAAATGCATTCGTGACAAACGATTTTTCCCTTGAAATAAGTAACGTTCTCGGCGTTGCCGCAGAAAATGCAGGCAGGCTCGTACTTTTTCAGCATGATCCGCTCACCGTCCACGTAAATTTCGAGCGCATCTTTTTCTCCAATGCCCAGAGTACGGCGCAATTCGATCGGAATAACAACCCGTCCAAGCTCGTCTACTTTTCTTACAATCCCTGTTGATTTCATCATTGCAATCTTGCTCCTCTCAAAGTTCAAAAGCGTCATTATTCGACATTGTTCACCGTTTTATGATATTTATAATACCAACCATTCCCAAAACAGTCAACCTTTTTTGAGGCTAATTTTAAGGAATTTTTAAAAGAAAGCTTTCGCAACCCCTGCAGTTATCCGGGTTTTCCCGAAAAGTGCATGAAATTGAGTTGTCGATTTGCGGATATACAAATTACCATTATTCGACAAACTATGACATTATTCATTATTATAGACTTAATACCAATGAATTACTAATAAAATTATGGTGAAGGAGTTGATCCTGTGAAACAGCTGCTGTCAGAGGAGAAGGTTTTTAAGGACCCGGTCCATAATTATGTCCATGTGCAGGAAACCATTATTTGGCGTTTGATTAATACCAGGGAGTTTCAGCGCCTGCGGCGTATCCGCCAGCTCGGCACCTCCTATCTTACGTTCCACGGAGCAGAGCACAGCCGGTTCTCCCATTCGCTGGGGGTGTATGAAATTACACGGCGGATTATTTCCCAGTTTGAACGGAGCGGTTATAAGGACTGGATGCCGGAAGAGAGCCTCTTGACCCTGTGTGCAGCACTGCTGCATGATCTGGGACACGGCCCCTTCTCCCATTCCATAGAGGAAGCCTTCGAAATGAATCATGAAGACTGGACTTGCCGGATCATTCTGGAGGACACAGAGATTACAGCCATTCTAAAGGATGTTGCTGAAGATTTTCCCCAGAAAGTGGCCTCGGTTATCTCCAAAACCTATGAGCATGAAATTGTGGTCAACCTGGTATCAGGGCCGCTTGATGCCGACCGGATGGATTATCTGCTTCGCGATGCATATTATACCGGAGTTAACTACGGAACCATTGATATTGACCGTATTCTCCGGATGCTGCGCCCTTATCATGGCAGAGTAGTCGTTAAAGAGTCCGGCATGCACGCCATAGAGGATTATTTGATGTCCCGTTACCAGATGTACTGGCAGGTGTATTTCCACCCGGTAACCCGCAGCTCGGAGATTATACTCCGCCAGATTTTCCGCAGGGCGAAGGAGCTTTTCCAGAACGGATATGCCTTTGGATTCATGATTGAGCCTTTAAAGGACCTGTTCAGGGGCGAGGTGACTGTGGAGCAGTATCTCCTGCTGGATGAAGCCATGATTCAGACAGCCTTTATGCAATGGACACTGGAGCAGGATGAGCTGCTGAGCGACTTGTGCTGCCGTTTTATACACCGTAAACTGTATAAATATGTAGAGATAGAGAATCTCGATTCCGAGACCATTGGCGAAATCCGCCGCAGCTTTGCCGGTGCCGGACTAAATGCCGAATATGACCTGGAAATCGATTTTCCGACAGATCTCCCCTATGATGTATTCCGTCCGGGCGATGCTTTTGACAGCAAGCAGATTCTGCTGCTTGACCGCCATGATAAACTGCGGGAAATATCCGAGGTCTCTGATATTGTACGCTCAATCAGCGGGATTCACCGCGGCAGATATCATCTATATTTCCCGCAGGACAAGCTGCAAAAGGCTCTTCCGCTGCTGCCTTCCTCGATCGCAGAGATTTTTGCAAAATAATACAAAAAAAGTTGGCATTCATCATAGAAATGAAGACAGAAAGGAAGCTGTATAATGCGTCTATTTGACACACACACCCATCTGGATGCTCCACAATTCGACGAAGACCGCGAGGAAGTGATCTCCCGAGCAAGGGAAGCCGGAGTAACGAAGATGATTAATATCGGTTTTAACCGTGAGACGATCCCGACCACCATGAAGCTGGCCGAGACCTATGATTATATTTATGCAGCCGTCGGATGGCATCCCGTTGATGCAATTGACATGAAGGAAGGGGATCTCGAGTGGATTGCTTCGCTGTGCAGTCATCCCAAAGTGGTGGCCATCGGGGAAATCGGTCTGGATTATTACTGGGATACTTCACCGAAAGAGGTACAGCATGAGGTGCTGCGCAAGCAGATCGGGCTGGCCCGTGAGCTGAACATGCCAATCTGTATTCATAACCGTGATGCCCATGAGGATGTGGTGCGGATTCTGCGGGAAGAGAAGGCGAATGAGGTGGGCGGTGTCATGCACTCTTTCTCCGGCAGCTGGGAAACGGCAAAAATGTGCCTCGATCTGGGCTTCCATCTGGGCTTCGGCGGACCGGTCACCTTCAAGAATGCTAGGGTGCCCAAAGAGGTGCTGGCGAAGACACCGCTAGATCGCCTGCTGATCGAAACTGACTCCCCTTATCTGACTCCGCACCCCTTCAGAGGCAAGCGGAATGAGAGCAGTTATGTAAAATTAGTTGCAGAAGCTGCGGCGGAAATAAAAGGGATTGATTTACAGGAATTAGCGGAAATTACGTATACGAACGCACTGGTACGATTTGGTATTGTCTGAAATCGGGAGTAAAAGCGGTGAAAAAAGAAGTATAACCGATATATTAAATCTTTTTAAACTCAAAATGGGCGAATATTACAATATTTTAATCATTTTTTTGCGTAAACGTGGTTGAACCGTCCTTTACAACATGCATCAAAACAGGATATCATCTTTTCAGTGCAGTGAGCTGTTGTTACTGTGACAGTCACTGATTCATGGATCGTCTCGCTGAGTCTCCGTATGGAGAACGGGGGAACCAATAATGCACTGCCGCATGGGCGTACATAGAGTACAACACAAGAAATGCCGCAGACTTTATTTGATTTCTTCACGTGGTCTTTGGGGTGAATTTGAGGGCAACCGCCGTGAGCGGGTGACCTGAAATAGGGCGTCTCTCTTATGCCCGAACCCGACAGCTAACCCCGTAAGCGCAAGTAAGAGAGGAAACCTCGTGCATACACATTCCCGCGTATTCTAACATCCGGAGAAGCCACGAAAGAGTCCTCTATAGAACTCTTTTGGGCTTTTTTTGTTATGAATAATGCGGCTGTCCCCAGCATACTGTTATATAACAGGTTCTGGGAGTCATTATGCCGGGCAGGCGATCCATGAGCAGGAAACGCTTAAGATATGCGGGCGTATCCTGTTGCAATCTCAAACTTAGTTTCGTCAGATATGATTCAGTCAACTTTGATATACTATTTGGACGACGGGGCTATGTAAGGAGGATGGAGAGAATGGGCGTATTCCAACCAGAAGTATCCCATGATTCGCAATCATCCAGCAGGTCATTCGCATTACGGCTCAAGCAAGTGAATCCTCGCGTACTTTCACTTGCAGGTGCGGTATCCATTGTTATCGCACTGTTAATTCTGCTGTACGTACACGGCCAAGGTAATAAAGTAATCAACTTAGTAATAGACGGAGAAGTGCTGACGCTCGAAACGCGTGAGGCGCTGCTTAGCGACGTGCTGGCCAAAGAACAGATTACGCTTACGCCGCATGACGTAGTATCGATAGGTCTTAGCGATGAAATACAGGACGGAGACCGTGTTACCATTACCCGTGCGCAGAAGCTTACGCTTACTGCAGACGGCGCAACCAAGACGCTGTATACCACCGAGGATTCACTCGGGGACGCTATTACCAAGCTGGGCTACAGCCTGGATGGCGACGACAAGATTTTCCCTTCGCTAGACACCGCAGTTACACCTGACATGAAAGTCAAGATTGTCCGTATTACCAAGCAAACGGTACAGCAGACGGTAAGTTTGCCTTTCAAAGTCATCAAAACCGCAGATCCCTCCCTGTATAAGGGAGACGTAAGAGTTGCACAGGCAGGCAAGCCGGGAGCCATCATCCAGCATTACCAGAAGATCTATCAGGATGGTGAGCTGGTCTCGAAGACCCTGATCGGCAAGGAAGTGCAGACCGTTACCAAAGACAAGATCATTGCCGTTGGTATCAAGAAGCTTCCGACACCTGTTGTTGCTGCAGCAACCCCAACCAAAACCAAAACAACAACTACCTCCAGTTCTGCTAAAAAAGTAGCGGCAACAACCAACGTCGTGCACAAGGCAGGCGTAGACTTTGAATATAAGAAAATGATCAAGAATGTGTCGATGACAGCTTATTCTTCTGAAGAACCGGGCATCGGAACAAAGACGGCTTCCGGAACACGCGTAACTGAAGGCCGTACCATTGCTGTTGATCCGGATGTAATACCTATCGGCTGGTGGGTGTACATTGAGGGATTGGGTTTCCGCCGTGCAGAGGATACAGGCGGTGCCATTAAAGGCAACAAGATCGATGTTTACTACGATTCATTAAGCCATGCCCGTAATTTCGGACGGAAGTCCCGGACGGTATACGTAATTGGACCAGTGAAGCCGGAGTTGAATTAAGGCGGCAGTTTTTGCAAATTAGCGGTTTATACGATATAGTGAGGGTAGCACTTTATGAACGGGCTAGCTCATCACTTATACATTCTTTAGCCAAAAAGAAGGGGAGCGAATCCTCTTCTTTTTGTGTTGTAAGGGAAGGAGATCATCGCGATGATCAAAGAATTAATTGTAGTGGAAGGCAAAAGTGATACGGTAGCCGTCAAGCGGGCGGTGGAGGCCGATACAATAGAGACGGGCGGTTCTGCAGTTGACCGCAAGGTGATTGCCAAAATTGCGCTGGCTATGGAACGCAGGGGAGTCATCATCCTGACCGATCCCGACCATGCCGGTGAGCGCATACGCAAGATTGTCTCGTCCAAGGTTCCGGGCTGCAAGCATGCCTTTATTCCGGAGAAGGATGCAACCCGCAAAGGCGATATTGGAGTGGAAAATGCCTCGCCTGAGGCGATCCGCCATGCGCTGGCCAATGTGCATACCTCTTTTGAGGGTGCACCTGCGCTGATTGGCCTGGACGAGCTTATGGCGGCAGGGATGCTGGTGCATCCCAGAGCGGCTGAGCGGAGAATGGCGCTCGGCAATGCGCTCGGTATCGGCTACTGCAACGGCAAGCAGCTGTATAAACGGCTGGCGATGTTTGGGATTACCCGGGAGGAGTTTCAGGCGGCACTTACGCAAATTGATCAGGGAGGCATCACCATATGAGCGGACATGACCATATCTCGTCCCCGACACGGACAAAGGAAATTATTCAGCGGTACGGATTCTCGTTTAAAAAAAGCCTGGGCCAGAACTTTCTGATTGATCAGAACATTCTGGACAAAATTGTCGATGCAGCCGGACTCACCGCCTCTTCAGGAGCCCTGGAGATCGGGCCTGGCATCGGGGCGCTTACGGAGCGGCTTGCACTGGAGGCAGGCGCCGTCACTGCGGTGGAAATTGACCGTAGGCTGATCCCGATCCTCCGCGACGTGCTGGCGGCTTACCCGCATGTCAAAGTACGCAATGACGACGTATTGAAGGTGAATCTGCAGGAGCTGTTCGCTGAGGATTTTGCCGCGGTAGATAAGGTAAGTGTTGTAGCTAATCTGCCTTACTATGTAACCACACCTATACTCATGAAGCTGCTGGAAGAGAAGCTGCCGCTTGATAATATTGTTGTCATGATCCAGAAGGAGGTTGCTGAACGTATGGCGGCCTCTCCGGGCGGCAAGGAATACGGCAGCCTCAGCATAGCAGTCCAATACTACAGCGAGCCTGAACTGGTCTGCATTGTGCCGCGCACGGTGTTTATTCCGCAGCCGAATGTGGAATCTGCGGTAATCCGCCTGAAGGTGCGGGAACAGCCGCCGGTTGAAGTGGAGGATGAGAAGCACTTTTTTGAGGTGGTGCAGGCTGCATTCACGCAGCGGCGCAAGACGATTGCCAACAACCTGAAGGCCCGCTTCTTCCCCGGTGAAGGGCGTGAACGCCTTGAGGCGCTGCTCGCTGAAGCGGGAATTGAACCCAGCCGGCGCGGGGAGACGCTGAGCATTGCCGAGTATGCGCGGCTGAGCGCAGTACTGCTGGCAGCCGGAGTTAAATAGCATCAGGGGCGGGAATATCTAATTTCCGAAAATAAGCCGGTTTATGAACCAACCGGGGCCTTTGCCCATACGATGGGGGTAGAGGTGGTGTTGTAATGAATTTAGGAGATTTGGTCGTTCGTAAATCATATGGCGGAGATGTGACCTTCCGGGTAGAAAATATAGTACAGAATGCAGCCGTCATCAAAGGTACGGAATTTCGCCTGCTTGCAGATTCCCCCTTGGATGACCTGATCCAGGTGCCGCCCACCCGTATCACAGAACGCGGCCAGCAGGCGCAGATCAAAGCTACCGAGTCTTTGACCAAGCTGCGAAGGGACCGCCAGGAGCAGAGCCAGCGGAGCGGGGAGAGCGCTGCTGCCGGCTGGCCCCAGACGCCCAAAGAAACGGCCTATTTTGAGGTGCCTGGCAAAGTGCTGCACCTGGACGGGGATCAGCTTTATCTGCGGAAAAGCCTGAGCCTCTACGAACAGCTGCGGATTCCGGCTGAAGGGCATCATGTGCATGAATCCAAAATGGCAGAGACGCTCTACCGGCTGCTGCCGCGCGTCCGTCCGGATATTGTGGTCATCACAGGCCATGACGGTGTGCTGAAGCAGCCCCATACTTATGATCTTTACAGCCTGGCCAGCTACAAGAATTCACAGAACTTTGTGGCGGCAATTCAGGCTGCGCGTGAGTATGAACGTAACTTTGACGCCCTGACAATCGTGGCCGGGGCATGCCAGTCCCACTTTGAGGCACTTCTAGGGACAGGGGCCAACTTTGCCAGCTCCCCGGGAAGAATACTGATCCACGCCCTGGACCCTGTGTATATCGCAGCCAAGGCAGCTTTCACCTCGGTCCGTGAGACAGTGAACCTGGGGGATGTGCTGGGCCATACGATTAGCGGAAGCATGGGAATAGGCGGTATTGAGACCAGGGGGAGCTTCCGGATCGGTATGCCGCGGCTGCAGAACCTGTCTACACTAAAGGTAACACCGTCGGCCATATAGTACTTATCTCCATAATTGGAGAATGACCGGGACATAAGAGGGGAAGGATAGTCATTAGGGCTATCCTTCTTCTTTTTTATGTGTTTGGGGGCAAAGAAATGAATGCATATCTAAAAGTAAGATTGCCGCTAACAATTAAGTTATAACAGCAATCTACTCTCTCAAAAAAATTCCGTTGACAACTATTTTAGCATCATCTATAATTAATTATTTGTTTTGACAAAGTTTGTGAAAAGTTGTATAATGGGACAAGGAAAGAGGTGGTCGTCAGGCAATGGCTAATAACGCGCTGTTGGAAATCAAACGCAGTCTCGAAGCTCACGTCGGTCATAAGATTACGTTGCGGGCTAATGGTGGCCGCCGTAAGACCGTTGAACGCACCGGTGTCCTGGAAGAAACGTACCCTTCTGTTTTTATTGTCAAACTGGATCAGGAGCAGCAGACCTTTAAGCGTGTCTCCTATAGCTATGCCGATATCCTCACTGAATCAGTAGAAATCACTGTTTATGAAGATGACGGGCAGATGCAGGTTGTGTATATTAAGGCTTAACGCATTACAGGACAGTCCCTACAAGGGGCTGTTTTTGTTTGTGCATTTCGTCTTGTTGGGGCAAGTACAGGTATCGGGGAATGGGCAGCGCCCTGCAGCAGCATACTATAGGGGCAATATGCTTCTTATCCACTACTGTAAGGGAGGACTTTTACCTATGAGCCGCAGAAGACGGGGTATGATGTCAGAAGAACTGAAGACGGAGCTGGCCAAGGAGCTTGGCTTTTACGAAACGGTGGAAAAGGACGGCTGGGGCGGAATCCGGGCCAAGGACGCCGGCAATATGGTGAAGCGGGCTATCCAGCTTGCCGAGCAGGCTGCCCGTAAGTCGGATATATAATCTGTCTTTTTTAGCAGATCCGTAAAAGAGGGAACTGCCTGACCGGCAGGGCCCTCTTTTTGGCCTGCCGCAACAGGCTTTACTTTTGATCATGGACTTCATTACAAGTTTCTCATATAATATGTTAAGTTGTTTTTACGGGAAAAGCTGAGGGTGGGTGAACGCCTTGAAAATGTATGAAAAAGCGCCAGCCAAAATTAATTTGATGCTGGATGTGCTTCGCAAGCGTGCTGACGGGTTTCATGAGGTTGAAATGATTATGACAATGGTTGATCTGGCGGATCGTTTGGAGCTGTCTGAGCTGAAGCGTGACTCCATTATCATCTCTAGCCAGGCCGGATATATACCGCTTGATGAGAAGAACCTGGCCTTTCAGGCAGCGAGGCTTATTAAAGACCGCTACAATGTGAAGAGCGGAGTACATATTCATCTGGACAAAAGAATTCCGGTCGCTGCCGGCCTTGCCGGCGGCAGCAGTGATGCCGCGGCTACGCTGCGCGGCCTGAACCGGCTCTGGCGCCTGAATATCCCCGCAGAGGAGCTGCAGGAGCTTGGCGCCGAGCTTGGCTCGGACGTCCCGTTCTGCGTCACTGGCGGTACGGCTCTGGCCACCGGCCGGGGGGAGAAGCTGACGCCGATCCCGAATCCGCCGCAGTGCTGGGTTATCCTGGCGAAGCCTCCGATCAATGTCTCTACAGCCGAAGTATATGGCCGTGTGCGGGCCAATCAGATCGCCGTGCATCCATCGGCTTCACGGATGCAGGAGGCTATTGAGGCAGGAGACTTTGGGGCAGTCTGCGCACGGCTGGGCAATGTGCTGGAGGATGTGACCCTGAAGCTGCACCCTGAGGTTCAGCAGCTCAAGGAAGCCATGGTGAAGCTGGGGGCTGACGGAGTACTGATGTCCGGGAGCGGGCCGACGGTATTTGGCCTGGTCTCTAAGCAATCCAAGGTGGCTAGAATCTACAACGGGCTGCGCGGCTTCTGCAAGGAAGTATACGCTGTGCGCTCGCTGACTTAACCTTTGGAGAAACGGAACCTTTTCCCGAAAAGGGCGGCAGGTCCGTTTCTTCTTGTGTAATTCCGTACAAAAATGATATTATTTTTAATAATATTCGGTTTTGGCGAGGAGTATTCCGTGAAAAAACTTAAAAGAAGCCAACGTTTGGTTGATATGACCCAATTTTTGCTAGAGAAACCGCATGACCTGCTGCCGTTATCCACCTTTGCGGACCGGTACGGTGCGGCGAAGTCATCCATCAGTGAGGACTTGGCTATTATAAAAGAGGTATTTGAAGGGGAGGGCATGGGCGAGCTTCAGACGCTGGCCGGGGCAGCCGGCGGTGTACGCTATATTCCGCGCATGCCGACAGATATGGCGCTGGCCTTTGTTAACCGCCTGTGCGGGGAGCTTGAGCAGAGTGACCGGATTCTTCCCGGCGGCTATCTGTATATGTCCGACCTGCTGGGTCTCCCTTCCGTAATGGAGCAGGCGGGCAAAATCATTGCCACCGCCTTTTACGGCGTAGATATTGATGTGGTAATGACTGTAGAGACTAAGGGGATTCCGCTTGCTTATGCTACAGCCGCCCAGCTTGGTCTGCCTGTAGTGCTCGTCCGCCGTGACCATCAGGTGACGGAAGGCTCGGCGGTAAGTATCAACTATGTGTCCGGCTCCCATAAGAGCATTCATACGATGTCCCTGTCGAGACGGGCGCTGCGCGAGAAATCGCGCGTGCTGATTGTGGATGACTTCATGAAGGCAGGCGGTACGGTACGCGGTATGGTTGATCTGCTCGGCGAATTTAACGCCCAGGTTGCCGGAGTCGGCGTGCTAGTTGAGTCAGGTGCGGTAGAGACGGAAGAACGGCTGCTGCATGATTATGTGTCTCTGGTGAAGCTGACCGAAGTGGACTCCAGGGAGCGGAGAATTTCCGCGCACCCCGGTAACTATTTTTCCTCTTAGGAGGGGAAGAATCGACGGCTTAGCAAAGTGCAGTAAAGTGTCGAAAACATGAGGAACCATTAGAAAATAGCACGAAATGTGTCGAAAACGCTGATTTAGCAAAAATAATCTTCTTTAGTAGTCATTTTTTGGAATCAAAAAGAAGGAATTCGCTTTGCTGTGTGGAATTATACACCAAGTCTCTGATGGAAAAAGGTGGTGAACACACACATGCAAATTACGGATGTCAGACTCCGCCGCGTCAACTCTGAGGGGAGAATGAAGGCAATCGCATCCATTACCATCGATAACGAGTTTGTTGTTCATGACATTCGCGTCATCGACGGTAATAATGGGATGTTCGTTGCAATGCCCAGCAAGCGTACACCGGACGGTGAATTCCGCGATATCGCACACCCGATTTCTTCGGGAACACGCGAAAAGATTCAATCTGCGGTTCTGGCCGAGTACGATCGCGCCGCTACGGAAGAAGAGGAAGTTATTGAAGAGGGAGCTTAGGCGCTAAGCGTGCTTTCTCTGAAGAACGCCTGCCCGTAAGGGGTGGCGTAAGGTCAGGCCGTTTTCAATTGGGGTTCGAAGAAAAGGGAACCATGGCAGCATGGTTCTCTTTTCTTTTTGCCCGGAATGAGATATATTCAGTAGTGAGCTCAAGAAGTAGGAGGTTGGCATTCTTGAAAAGAATGGCTGTTGTACTTGCTGCAGGTCAAGGCAAGCGCATGAAATCTAAATTATACAAAGTACTGCATCCCGTCTGCGGCAAGCCGATGGTAGGGCATGTGCTTGATACCGTAAAGGCGACCGGATGTGAACGCAATATTGTAGTAGTCGGACATGGAGCAGACGCAGTGAAGGCTTATCTGGGCCAGAATGCTGAATATGTGCTTCAGGAAACCCAGCTCGGGACCGGGCATGCAGTGAAGCAGGCTAAGGAACTTCTCGGCGGTGAAGAAGGCACGACGATTGTCATTTGCGGAGATACCCCGCTTATCACGCCTGAAACGCTGGAAGGATTAATGGCACTGCATGAAGGACAGAAGGCGGCAGCATCTATCCTGACTGCTGTAATGGACCAGCCTGCGGGTTATGGACGGATTATCCGCGGAGAAGAAGGCGGTGTGCTGAAGATTGTTGAGCAGAAGGACTGCTCGGCGGAAGAGGCGGCTGTGAAGGAAATTAATACAGGCACTTACTGCTTTGATAATGCTAAGCTGTTCGCCGCGCTGGAACAGGTGACGAACAACAATAATCAGCAGGAATATTATTTAACCGATTGTATCGGCATACTCCGGGCACAGGGTGATATCGTTCTGGGATATCAGGCTCATGACGCTGCGGAGTCTATTGGCGTTAACGACCGGCTCGCACTGTCCGAAGTAGAGGGACATATGCGCCAGCGGATCAACAAGACACATATGCTTAACGGGGTAACGATCATTGATCCGGCCTCGACTTATATCGGAGCGGATGTTGTTATTGGTGCCGATACCATTCTGCACCCTTCGACTCTGCTCAAAGGCAAGACTGTAATCGGAGAGGGCTGTGTGATCGGACCTTCCAGTGATATTGAGGATTCCGAAATCAGGGACGGCGCTTCCGTGAAGCATTCCGTGCTGAGCCAGGCTACCGTCGGGGCACGGGCATCTGTCGGTCCGTTCGCTTATCTGCGGCCGGGCGCGGTGCTTGGTGAAGAGGTGAAGATCGGCGATTTTGTAGAGGTCAAGAATGCCACAATCGGCGACGGCTCCAAAGTATCGCATTTAAGCTATATCGGGGACGCGTCTGTCGGCAAGAACGTCAATGTCGGATGCGGTGCAATTACCGTTAACTACGACGGATATAATAAAGCAAAGACCACCATTGAGGATGATGCCTTCATCGGCAGCAACGTCAATCTGATTGCTCCGGTAACCGTGGGCAAAGGGGCTTTTGTTGTAGCAGGTTCGACGATTACACGCTCTGTTTCGGAGAATGATCTGGCTGTGGCCAGAGTAAGACAGGAGAATAAGCCGGGGTATGCGGATAAGATCCGCGCCCGCGCCAAAGCCAAGAAAGAACAGTCTTAGTCCATCGTAAAGGCCAAAGCCAGAGCGCCGGACAGAGCACAAGGGTTGTCCGGCGCTGCTTGGAAGTTAAATTCCGTCACGGAGGGTTTATATTTTATGACTTATTGCGATTCAAAATTAAAGATCTTTACTTGTAACTCCAATCCAAAGCTGGCCAGTCAGATTGCCGACTATATCGGCATTCCGATGGGGGAGTCACACACTACAAGCTTCAGTGACGGAGAGATCCAGGTTAAGCTTTCGGAAAGTGTCCGGGGCTGCCATGTCTACATTGTCCAATCCACGTGCGGCCCGGTTAATGATAACCTGATGGAACTGCTCGTTATGGTGGATGCGCTCAAACGCGCTTCGGCCAAGAGCATCAACGTAGTTATTCCATACTACGGCTATGCGCGTCAGGACCGCAAAGCACGCTCCCGTGATCCGATTACGGCCAAGCTGGTAGCGAACCTGATCGAGAAGGCAGGCGCGCACCGTGTTATTACCATGGACCTTCATGCTATGCAGATTCAAGGCTTCTTCGATATCCCGGTCGACCATCTGCTGGGCGTTCCGATTCTGGCGCAGTATTTCCGCTCCAAACAGATTGAGAATCCGGTTGTCGTTTCACCGGACCACGGCGGCGTAGTGCGCGCAAGAAAGCTTGCTGATTTCCTTAACGCCCCGCTGGCGATCATTGACAAGCGCCGTCCGGAGCCGAATGTCAGTGAAGTTATGAATATTATCGGTAACATTGAAGGCAAGACGGCGATTCTGATCGATGATATCATCGATACAGCCGGTACAATCGTATTAGGGGCCAATGCACTGATGGAAGGCGGCGTGAAGGAAGTATACGCCTGCTGTACTCACCCTGTATTGTCCGGTCCGGCGCATGAACGCCTGGAGAATTCGCCGATTAAGGAAATTATCGTAACGGATACCATTCCGATCCGCAGTGCCAATCCGACTTCCAAGCTGAAGGTATTGTCTGTGGCTCCGCTGATGGGTGAAGCGATTATCCGCGTTCACGAGGAATTGTCAATCAGCAAACTGTTCGAGATCGAGTAGGACAAGCCGGTGCGCCGGCTGAATCTGATATGCAAAAAAAGGGTTACACCTCCGGTGTCGGAAGATGTAACCCTTATCGGCGTATGCTGGCCTTCTAGTACCCCGGACGGGAAACAAAGGTAAAGATGCCGCGGTTGTAGAGGGTGCCCTGCAATTCAACAAAACCCTCGTCAACGGCCGTAACTACACCGATAGCCACGAACACATCGTCCCTGTAGATCTCGACAGGCACAGCATACTGAATGTGATACTGGAAATGGCGCTGAAGCGTTAAGATTTCGCCCTGATGTGGCATCGTTCATCACCTGTCTCTGGAGTATATACAACTCATTGTACCAAAAACGGAACTCTTCTGCTTACGAGAGGATAGAAAGGATAGGCCGGAATCATGAAATGGATTGTTGGACTCGGAAATCCGGGAACCCAGTATGCCAAGACAAGGCACAATGTCGGGTTTATGGCGCTCGACGAGCTTGCAGCCAGAAACGGAATAAGCTTTAATCAGAACAAATGCAAATCCGTGATCGGTGAAGGGATGATCGGCGGGGTCAAGACCGTCCTGATTAAGCCCATGACTTTTATGAACCTGTCCGGAGAAGCGGTTCGCGCCTATATGGAATATTATAAAGTAGCCCTTGAGGACCTGATTGTAGTGTATGATGATCTGGATACTGAAATCGGCAAAATCCGGCTAAGGTATCAAGGCAGCGCCGGAGGCCATAACGGCATCAAATCAATTATCCAGCATACTGGCACCCAGAGCTTCAACCGGGTGCGGATGGGCATTTCCCGTCCGGAGCCGGGCTATGCCATCGTAGATTATGTGCTCTCTACCTTCCCCAAGAAGGACGGGGAGAAGCTGAAATCGATGATTCTGGATACCTGTGATGCACTGGAGTTCAGTCTGCAGCATACCTTTGAGCAGACAATGGCCAAATTCAACGGTTAACAGCAGCGCCCGTGCCCCTGTTCCGGGCTAAATACACAGGGTACGGGGCATACTGAAGGGTATATACTACCTTCAGGAGGCATATAGATGGCAATACACTACGTGTGCAGGCACTGCCGGACATTTCTGGGAAGCATCAATAGAAGCAGCGCTACAGAAATACAGCTGGGCCTTCACTCCTTGACCCCTGCGGAACGCAGAGACATCATAGCGTATGATTCAGACGGCGAAATCACGGTGAAGGTTACTTGCGATTATTGCAAGCAAGCCTTGGATAACAATCCTGAACTGAGCCTCCTGGCCAGTCCGCTTCAGTAACATGAATGCGGCTGTCTCTGTTGTCAACCGTAAGCCTTGGCCTAAATGCTAAGGCTTGTTTTCGATTTCAATCATAACGGGAGGCAGTGATCGATAAATCACTGCCGGCCTGTTCAGTTAGAGAGGTGTCTTTCGTTGTTACACGGTCTTATAGAGGCTTTTTCCAAAGATCCTGATTTTCAATCTGTCACCCGTGGCGTAGCAGCAGGCATGAAGGAGCAGCTGATCTCGGGGCTGTCCGGCTCGGCCAGACAAATTATGCTGGCTGCACTGCATGAAGAGCTCGCCAGGCCGCTGCTTGTAGTAACGCATAATATGTTCTCGGCCCAGAAGATGGCTGAGGATTTGCAGGAAGCGCTTTCTCCTGACCGCGTGCTGCTTTATCCTGCCAACGAGCTGGTTGCGGCTGAAGCCGCAGTGTCCAGTCCGGAGACGCTCGCCCAGCGGATTGATGTGCTTACCCGGTGTGCACAGGGCTTCCGCGGAGTTGTCGTGGTTCCCTATTCCGGCGTCCGGCGGCTGCTGCCTGCACCTCATGTGATGGCAGCAGCACAGCTGACTATATCGCAGGAGGGAACCCTCTCTCTTGACGAATTTTTGATGTCGATGATTGAGATGGGATATGAGCGGGTAGAGCGTGTAGAGAACCGCGGTGAGCTCAGTGTACGCGGGGGCATTATTGACTTCTATCCGATGACCTCTCCGCTGGCATACCGGGTGGAGCTGTTCGATGATGAGGTCGATTCGATCCGTACCTTTGATCCGGCAGATCAGCGGTCTATTGATAAAGTCCGGAATGTAAAAATTACCCCGGCAAAAGAAATTATTGCCGACCAGTCCCGGCTTGAGTCGGCAGCAACGGCGGCAGCGGCGATGCTGGAGCGTCAGCTGGAGAAAATGACCGACCGCCAGGCGAAGCTTCGTCTGCGTGAGGAAATGGGCCGGGAGCTTGAAATGCTGCGTGAAGGCACCTATTTCCCTGAAATCTATAAATATATCAGTCTCTTATATCCTGAGCGTACGCATCTGTATGACTATATGGCCGGGGATACCCTGCTGGTGCTGGATGAGCCGGCCCGGCTGCTGGAAACGGCGAAGCAGCTGGAACGTGACGAATCCGAGTGGAACCTGCACCTTCTTCAGAACGGGAAGAATCTGCCCGATCTGCATCTCTCGGTAGATAATGATGTTATCATGTACCGGCGCCCATTCCAGAGCCTGTTCATGTCGATCTTTTTGCGTCAGGTTCCCCATATCCAGCCGCAGAACATCCTGGGCTTCATCAGCCGCGGCATGCAGGATTTCCATGGGCAGATGAATGTACTGAAGTCGGAGATGGAGCGCTGGCAGAAGTCAGGCGTGAAGGTAGTAATGCTAGCGAGCAGCGAGGAGCGGATGGAGCGTGTCCGCCGGGTGCTCGACGATTACGGTATTGAAGAGCCGACGCTGCTTCAGGGTAACCTGGGCTCAGGCTTTGAGCTGCCGTCGATTCATCTGGCCGTCATCACCGAGGGTGAAATGTTCTCCCAGAAGCAGCGTAAAGCGCGCAAGCTGTCCAAGGGAATTGATAACGCAGAACGGATCAAGAGCTATACCGAGCTCAAAATCGGAGATTATGTCGTTCATCAGAATCATGGTATCGGGAAGTATATGGGTATCGGCACGCTGGAGGTCAGCGGAATTCACCGTGACTATATGCATATCATGTATGCCGGCGGCGACAAGCTGTCCGTACCGATTGACCAGATTGACCTGATTCAGAAATATGTCGGCTCAGAAGACAAGGAGCCAAAGGTATACAAGCTGGGCGGCAACGAATGGACGAGAGTCACCAGCAAGGTTCGTTCCTCTGTACAGGATATTGCCGATGACCTGATCAAGCTCTATGCAGAACGGCAGAGCGCACTCGGTTACGGGTTCGAGAAGGATACACAGGAGCAGCACGAGTTCGAGGAAATGTTCCCGTATGAAGAGACGCGCGACCAGCTCCGGGCGATCGAAGAAATCAAAAAGGATATGGAGCAGAACCGTCCGATGGACCGGCTATTGTGCGGCGATGTAGGCTATGGCAAAACCGAAGTTGCGATTCGTGCCGCGTTCAAATCGGCGATTGAGGGCAAGCAGGTAGCTGTGCTTGTACCGACCACCATTCTGGCCCAGCAGCATTATGAGACGTTCCGCGAGCGTTTTGGCAATTACCCGATTAACATTCAGGTGCTCAGCCGGTTCCGCAGCCGCAAGGAGCAGAATGAAACGATTAAAGGCGTGAAGCAGGGAACCGTGGATGTAGTTATCGGAACACACCGGCTGCTCTCGCAGGATATGGTCTTTAAGGATTTGGGTCTGCTGATTGTCGATGAAGAGCAGAGATTTGGAGTAACCCATAAGGAAAAGCTTAAAAAGCTCAAGACAAATGTCGATGTCCTGACCCTCACTGCAACGCCTATACCGCGTACACTGCATATGTCCATGCTGGGCGTACGGGATTTGTCCGTTATAGAGACGCCACCGGAGAACCGCTTTCCCGTACAGACGTATGTGGTTGAGCACAGCCACACTCTTACACGTGAAGCTGTCGAGCGTGAACTGGCCCGCGGAGGCCAGGTTTACTATCTGTACAACCGGGTACAGGGGATTCATGAGATGGCAGCACAGATATCTGCGCTCGTTCCGGAAGCTCGTGTCGGCGTCGGACACGGGCAGATGTCGGAATCGGAGCTGGAAAAAACCATCCTCGACTTCCTTGACGGGGAGTATGATGTGCTCGTCAGCACCAGCATTATTGAGACAGGGGTCGACATCCCTAACGTTAACACCCTGATTGTCCATGATGCCGACAAGATGGGCCTGTCCCAGCTTTATCAGCTGCGCGGGCGTGTCGGGCGGTCCAACCGTATTGCCTATGCCTACTTTACGTATCAGCGGGACAAAGTGCTGACAGAAGTAGCCGAGAAGCGACTGCAGTCGATCAAGGAGTTCACTGAGCTCGGCTCCGGCTTCAAAATTGCCATGCGTGACCTCTCTATCCGCGGAGCGGGAAATCTGCTAGGTGCAGAGCAGCACGGCTTCATTGCTTCAGTCGGCTTTGATCTGTACTCACAAATGCTTGCAGAGGAAATCCGCAAGCGGAAGGTTACTGTGCTCGGCGAAGAGGATACTTCGCTGAAGCAGGGGAATACGGTCATTGATTTGTCGATTGACGCCTATCTTCCGTCAGAGTATATTTACGACAGCATCCAGAAAATTGAAATCTATAAAAAAGTTGCGGCAGTGGCTTCCTTTGAGGATGCAAGTGAGCTGGAGGACGAGCTGCTTGACCGGTTCGGTGAATTACCGGAAGCTGTCGTCAATCTGCTGTCGGTTGCCCGGCTGAAAGTATACGGTAAGCTGTACGGCATGGAGTCCATGGTCCGGCGCAGTGATGAGGTGTCGCTTAACTTCCATGAGGGGGGCGCAGCCGCCTTTGATACGGCTAAGCTCGCCAAAGTTGGTAATAGCTTCGAAAGACGTGTACAATTTGATAGAGAGGCCAAGGCCGGCATCCGCATCAAAGCCAAGGATCTTAGTGATAAAGAGCTGCTTGATCTGCTGGAGCAGTTTCTGGCGGCAGCCAAAGAGTCGTTAAAACCGAAGGGAGAATTACACAATGTCAGTAAATAAAACAAAATCATGGAAGGTGCTGCTGGTTTCTTTAGCCGCAGCCGTTTCCTTCTCCATGCTGTCTGCCTGCAGCAGCAATAATAGTAACACCGCAGCCGAGGATAACACCCAGGCAGTCGCAACGTACAAGGACGGCACGATCACAGAGAAGGAATTCGATCTGGATACCAAGGTCATGAAGTTCCTTTCTCCGCAGCAGGCGGCATACCTGGAGATTGACGCCTTTAAGGAATCCATCCTGAAGCAGGAGGTTGCCTTTGAATATCTGGCCGGACAAGCTACGGATGAGGCGAAGAAGCAGGCCGAGAAAGAAGCGGATGTGCAGGTAAGCTCAATGAAAGAGGCGCTGGGCGACACTTATGAGAGCTCTCTGAAGGAAGCGGATCTGACTGAAGCAGACATTCGCTCCTACATGGTGCGTGTACTCACCGTTTATCAGGATATGCTGCTGAAAATTACCGACGATGAAGTCAAGGCTGAGTATGAGGCAACCAAAGGGGACTATACCGTTGCTACACTGCGTCATGTCCTGGTCGGTCTGACTGATGCTGACGGCAAGGAACGGACGGATGAGGATGCACTGAAGCGCGCTAACGAAGTTAAGGCCAAGCTTGACGCCGGCGGTGATTTCGCGGCAATTGCCAAGGAATACTCTGATGACACCGGCTCGGTTGAGTCCGGCGGTGAATACAAAGACAAGGCTCTGGGCACTTATGTGGAGGAATTCAAACAGGCTGCACAGACCCTGCCGCTGAACACCATCAGTGATCCGGTAAAAACCAGCTTCGGATACCACGTCATTGAAGTGGAGTCACGTACAGAGACCGCTTTTGACAAGCTGACTGACGAGCAGAAGGAAACCGTCAAGAGCACGCTGGCTTCGAAGAACCTGGAGACCTTCCTTGATGAGGAGCTTGATTCGCTGAATATCGAGATCAATCTGCCTAAGAGCACCGCTGCTGCTGAAGAATCCGGAACAACGGATAACGGAGCTGCAGCTACTGCAGCACCAAGCGCAACACCGGCTGCTACAGAAGCAGCCCAATAATATGCACAGACGGACAAGCCATCCTGACGCTTCCAAGCGAGGGATGGCTTTTTTTCGCGTAAAGAGCGTATGTATACGAAAGGGCAAACAGGCACAAGCTTGGTATGAATACCCGGATAATGTACGGACCTGGAGCTTGTGTTTATTTAAGAGCCGGGCATGTATAAGGAATTGGGAACAGATGAATACTATGGTCAGATATTACGATAAATCACCGGGATTATCCTTTCCCGTAATGGACAGTAGTTGGACCATACTTCTTAAGAAAGCGGGGCAACATGTGAAATGAAAGCTACTGGTATTGTTCGCCGTATTGATGACCTGGGCCGTGTTGTTATTCCTAAAGAGATTAGACGTACACTGCGTATCCGTGAAGGGGATCCGCTGGAAATATTCGTTGATCGCGACGGTGAAGTCATACTGAAAAAGTACTCTCCTATCGGGGAACTGGGCGACTTCGCCAAAGAATACGCGGAATCGCTTTATGAGGGTACAGGGCATATCACAATGATTACCGACAGAGACAGCTTTATCGCTTTGGCTGGCGGCTCCAAGAAGGAATATCTGGACAAGCAGGTCGGGGCGCTGCTCGAGAAGGTCATGGAGAGCCGCAAGACCATGCTGGAGACGAACGGCGGAAATTATGACATCAGTAAAGAGCATTCCGAGCTGCTGTCCAGCTATGTGGCAGCCCCCATTATTTCCGGCGGTGATCCGATCGGCTGTGTTGTACTGATGAACAAGGACGATTCTGTAAAAATGTCACAGATGGAAATAAAGATGGCCGAGACTGCTGCTGCCTTCCTGGGCAAGCAAATGGAGCAGTAGAAGGTTTGGTGCCGGGAGCCCCGCTTTCCTTTTGATCCGAGATCAAGGGGAGCGGGGTTTTGTCGTCTGCCTGCTTGCGGTATAATATAGAAATTCATCCTATTATAGCGGTTATTGCTGCAGAAGCAGGTAAATTATGAAATCAGGCACAACCGGCTCCAAATTGCTGCAAGGAGCATTTATTCTCAGCGCGGCAGCCATTGTATCCAAGCTTATCGGTACCCTGCAAAAAATACCGCTGCAAAATCTGGGCGGTGACGCCGTATTCGGCATTTATAACACGGTTAATCCGTTGTATACGATGCTGATTACGGTAGCCATGCTGGGTCTGCCGTCAGCCATCTCCAAATTTGTAGCCGAAGCCTCCGCCGGGGGCGACGAAGCGGAGGGGCGCCGGGTCCTGCGGCTATCAGCGGTTCTAACGGCGGTCTGCGGGATTATTATCGGTATGCTAACCTACGCAGGCGCTCCTGTCATTGCCCGAATTGTGGGCAACTCGCACATTATTCCGGCTCTGCATACCAGCGCCCTCGGGCTGGCGGTTGTTCCGCTTATGGCAGCTGTGCGGGGTTACTTTCAGGGGCTGCATAATATGATGCCGACTGCTGTCTCACAGGTAGTGGAGCAGTCAGTCCGCGTCATTGTCATGATCGCGCTGCTGCTGTATCTGATAGGCCGCGGGGCTGGAGCTGCAGAGATTGCTGCTGGTGCGCTGCTCGGATCGGCAGCAGGCGGAGCGGCCGGGCTGCTGGTCATGCTGCTCTTCTGGAGACGGCACCGCCGGCAGGCAAGCGGGCAGCAGCCCGGATCTGCTCCGGCTGCAACTGCCAGCGGGCATTCCCCGCGCAGTTTCCATGCTGCGGGTGCAGGCCGGATCAAACGGGCGTCCGCCTGGCAGCTGCTGGCCTACGGCCTGCCGGTGATGCTGGGGGCGCTGGCGGTGCCCCTGATCGGGCTGGTCGATGTCTTCACCGTACCGCGGCTGCTGACGCCCGCTTACGGTGAGACGGTCTCCATGGCCCAGTTCGGCATCTATAACCGCGGTCTGCCGCTCGTGCAGATCGTCACCATGCTGGCGAC
This sequence comes from Paenibacillus sp. fava2, assembly GCF_058313675.1. NCBI lineage: Bacteria > Bacillati > Bacillota > Bacilli > Caryophanales > Paenibacillaceae > Paenibacillus > Paenibacillus sp. fava2. The sequence continues at coordinate 47,810 of NZ_CM177755.1, forward strand.
CTCGCTGTCGGTCGTCTTCATCCCGGCGCTCGCGGAGGCAAAGTACCGCGGCGATGATGCATTGATAAGAACCCGCTGCAGCTTGTCGCTGCGCTGGTTCTGGCTGCTGGGCCTGGCCGCCTCGGTCGGCCTGGCGGTTCTGGCAGAGCCGGTTAACGTGGCTCTGTACGGCGATGCCGCAGGCAGCGGCACTATGATGTGGCTGGCCTTTACCGCCGCCGGCGGTACGATCAGCATCATCTCTGCCGCGCTGCTGCAGGGCCTGGGCGCCGTGCGCGCGCCGGCGCTGCACCTGTTAGCCGCCGCTGCGCTGAAGGCGGCCCTCAACCTGCTGCTGGTGCCGCAGCAGGGTATTACCGGCGCTGCCATCGCAAGCGTGGCGGCGCACGGGTTCGCAGCAGCGCTGAACGTGCTGCTGCTGCACCGGCAGGGCCATCTGCGGCTGCGCCTCGCAGATGCCGGGCTTCGGCCCGCGCTGCTGCTGGCGGGCCTGGGTCTGGCCGCTGCCGCAATGAGCAGCGGCGCGGCGCTGACGCTTACCGCCGCCGGCCTCGGCGGCGGGCGGATGGCAAGCCTGGTGCAGACGCTGCTGGGCGTGCTGGCAGGCTGCGCGGTCTTTGGGCTGGGCGCAGTCAGGCTGCGGCTGCTCAGCGAGAGCGAGCTGCGTCAGCTGCCGGGCTTCGGCCCTAAGCTTGCGGACAAGCTTAAGAGGCTCCGCCTGTTCCCTTAGAGGGAGTCAGCAGAGCGGACAACAGGTTTTATCCCTAACCTTTTCATTTAGACAGGTAAAAGTTAATGGCATGTTATAGGCCTGCCCCCGGTTCAGCCGGTAAAGGGTCAGGTCCAGAAGGAGTGGAACGGAATGAGTGCAAGATTAACAGTAGTCGGTCTGGGATCAGGCAATCCGGACCGGCTGACGCTGGGGATTATCAAAAAACTGAAGGCGGCAGCCGTAGTATACGTGAGGACTGCCGAGCATCCCGTGATGGCAGCTCTCGCGGAGCTTGAGATTGCCTCACAGTCCTTTGACGGGCTGTATGAGTCGCTGGACTCTTTCCCGGAGGTCTACGAAGCCATTACCTCGAGGTTAATAGAAGAAGCGCTTGCTGCACCTGACGGGACCGAAATGGTCTATGCGGTTCCGGGCCATCCGATGGTAGCGGAGTCGGCCGTTTCCCAGCTGCGCCGGCGCTGCCCTGAAGCAGGGATTACGCTTGAAATTCTCGGCGGCGAGAGCTTTCTGGATGAGGCTTTTGTGCGGCTCGGCTTCGATCCGATTGAAGGCTTTCAGCTACTGGATGCTTCAGGCATCCGCAGCTCACAGCTCCAGCCTGAGCTGCATACACTGATTGGACAGGTCTATGACAGCTTTACGGCCTCCGAGACTAAGCTGTGCCTGATGGAGCTGTACCCGGCTGAGTACGAAGTGATTGTCGGACATGCCCTTGGGGTAGAGCAGGAGGAGCAGATTCTCCGCGTGCCGCTATATGAGCTGGACCGGATTGACGGGTACGGTAATCTGTCTCTGGTCTATGTCCCTGCGAACCGTGCGGAGAACGCGCGCCGGCGCACCTTTGCCCGGCTCCATGAAATTGTCGATACCCTGAGAAGCCCCGAGGGCTGTCCGTGGGACCGTGAACAGACACACGAATCACTGCGCAAAAATTTGATCGAGGAAACCTATGAGGTGCTGGAAACGATCGACGAGGATGATCCGGACCACATGAAGGAGGAGCTTGGCGATCTGCTGCTGCAGATTATGCTCCATTCACAGATTGAAGAGGAACTCGGCACATTCAGCGTCTATGATGTTATTGAGGGTCTGAATGACAAGCTGATTTTCCGCCACCCGCATGTGTTTGGCGATATGAGCGCAGCCGACGCGGACGAAGCCTTAAAGAACTGGGACGGGATGAAGGCGGAGGAAAAGCGGCTGAAGGGTGTGAAGCCCGAGTCGGAGTCAGCACTGAGCGGGGTTCCGCGTGATCTGCCTGCACTCATGAAAGCCTACAAGCTGCAGAAGAAGGCCGCCAAGGTCGGTTTTGACTGGGATAACATAACGGATGTTCTGGCCAAAATCCGCGAGGAGGTCGATGAACTGCAGGAGGCCATCGAGAGCGGCGCAGCGGCGGAGGAGCAGGTGCTGGAGCTGGGGGATTTGCTGTTTGCGGCAACCAATGCCGCCCGCTTCATCGGTGCAGATCCGGAGGAGGCGCTGACCCGCACCAACCGTAAATTTGTATCGCGGTTTGCTTATATCGAACGGCAGCTGCAGGACCGGGGCACAAGTGCGAAGGAGAGCAGTCTGGAGACGATGGAGCAGTTATGGCAGGAAGCCAAGATTCAGGAGCGGAAATAGCCGTGTATAGGTAGATCTGAATCTGTAAATGAGTCCTTTTCCATAAAATGTTACTGTGACCGTATAGCTGCGGCAGGAAGCGGCAATGCTGGGAATAAGGCTTTATTTCTGGTTCCAAATGCCGTATAGGGTTTATAATGTAGTAGTGCCTGGAGCCGGAGTAGGCGATTTTTCAAAAAAACGACGTTTTGCGGCAGGATTTCCGGGCGGCATCAAGAATATCATAAAGACGAAATGACGATCAGCGGCATATTTTGGCAGCTTATCGCGTTTCATTTATTTTTTTGTATCCTAGGAGGAACTTCAAATTATGAACAAGACAGATCTGGTAAACAACATTTCCGAAAAAAGCGGATTGGCCAAAAAAGATGTAGAAGCCGTATTAAACGGAGTACTTAGCGAAATTACCGATGCTTTGTCCAAGGGCGATAAAGTACAGCTGATCGGCTTCGGTACTTTCGAAACCCGCAAACGTTCCGGCCGTACCGGCCGCAACCCGCAATCGGGCACACCTATTGAGATCCCTGAATCGACTGTACCGGCCTTCAAGGCTGGCAACAAGCTCAAAGAAGCCGTTAACTAATGCGTCTGGACAAGTATCTGAAAGTGTCCCGGCTAATCAAGCGCCGCACAGTGGCCAAGGATGTGTCCGAACAGGGCCGGGTGCTGATTAACGGTAAGGAATCGAAGCCAAGCAGCACAGTAAAGATCGGCGACGAGATTACAGTGCAGTTCGGCCAGAAGCTTGTAACAGTCAAAGTGGAAAAGCTGGTTGAAACCACCCGCAAGGATGAGGCGGCCGGCATGTACACCCTGCTCCGCGAGGAGCCTGTTGCCAAAAGCAGCGGTCTTGATTGGTAGAGGCAGACAGCTATAACCACAAGCACAGCTTACGTTACGTAGAGCTGTGCTTTTTTATATTTTCCGGAGATTCAGCCAGTTCTATTACCCCACCGATCACCATAGATTAGAATCAAGAAGGAGGGGTACATGCTATGATCGAGCCAGTCAAAGTAGGTAAGCAGCATGATCTGCACATGCGCAGCCGCAAGCAGCTGGAGCTGACAGGTGTGCAGAATGTAGAAAGCTTCGACAGCGAGGAGTTCCTGCTCCGTACGGAGCTTGGCCATCTCACCATCCGCGGCAGTCATTTACATATCAAAAACCTGAGCCTGGAGAACGGTATTCTGTCGCTGGAAGGCAATGTCCATTCCCTGATTTATCTCGATCCCGGAACACAGGGGAAAAATAAGGGCTTACTGGGCAAGCTGTTTAAATGAATCCGGCAGTTCAGTGGATGACCCTGATCTATATGATACTGGCAGGTACAGCTATGGGAGTGACTTATGACAGCTACCGGGTGCTGTCGCTGAAGCTGAGCTTTCCCAAATGGCTGAATGCGCTGCTGGACCTGCTGTATTGGATATGGGCGGCGCTGCTTGTGTTCCGCATGCTGTATGCCGGAAATCAGGGGCAATTGAGGTTTTATGTCTTTTTGGGGCTCTTTCTAGGCGTATGGATCTATTTTTTGATCTTCAGTGTTACGGTGCGGCGATTTGTGGTAATGTTAATTCAGTCGGTCCAGTATACGTGCAGACTGCTATGGAGAACCCTGGAAATCTTAATAGGTGTACCGCTGCGCTGGCTTTGGAGGCTTTGTAGAGGAACGCTGCTGCTGCTCGGCCGCATCCTGTTATTTATTCTGAAGCTGCTCTTGCGTCTAACGAAGCCCATTTGGGTATTTCCAGTAAGATGGATCTCTCCACATCTGTCCAGAATCTATCAGTCTGCCTGGTTTAAGAGATCTATTGAATGGATAACCGCATGGCGGAAACGCTGACCTAACAATGGGGGTACGACGCATGAACAGATTTACTGCGGAAGAGAAGGGAACAGCAAGCAAGGCTTTGGCCGCAGGTGCGAAGAGAAGAAAGTTCATATGGCTTGCGGTAATGACTGTATTTTTCAGCTGGTCCGGTTACATTTTCTTTGCCCAGAGCGCTTCGATAGCGGACAAGAGTGAGGTGCTTGCCAAAAAGCAGGCAACGAATGCAAGTGTAACGGCCTCGCTTAACCAGCTGAAATACGACGTATCGAGGCTTAATGATGATGAATATATCGGTCAGCTGGCGCGGAAATGGTACAATATGTATCTTCCGGGCGAACTGCCTATCCGTACAGAGCAATCAGGGGAATAAAGCAGGCCAAATCAGGCTTTCGCTGTGTTGCCTTGATTTGCTCTTTACTGTATAATCAAATCACCGCAGACTGGATGAAGTGTATATTCGTCTGTATATTTTTAAGGGAGGATCATTTTATTCTATGGCAATTGAAGTGGGCACCAAGTTAGAGGGCAAGGTGACAGGCATCACGCATTTCGGAGCATTTGTGGATCTGTCAGGAGGTGTCACAGGTCTCGTTCACATTTCGGAAATCGCCGATAACTACGTCAAGGATGTTAACGATCATTTAAAGATTGGTGATGTAGTGACCGTCAAGGTGATCAATGTTGACAAGGACGGCAAGATCGGACTTTCCATCAAGCAGGCTGTTGATAAGCCGGCATCAGAAGTACGTCCCCCAAGAGCTCCCAGACCTGAGCGTCCAAGCGGTGGAGACCGTTTTGGCGGAGGCAGCGGCGGCGGTGGAGGCGGCGGTGGTTACAATCGTGAACGGGGTGGGCGTCCATTCAAGCCTGCAGCCGGTAAACCTTCATTCGAGGATAAAATGTCACGCTTCCTGAAAGATAGCGAAGAACGGATGTCTTCGATCAAGAAGAACACTGAAGGAAAACGCGGCGGCCGTGGAGCCAAACGCGTGTAATAAGGTACGGGTACAGCATAAATAACCGCAGGGGCATAATGCCGCTGCGGTTTTTTTGTTAGATCATAATTTATAAGTTTTGGGTCCCCGCAAAGTATCCGGGGCTGGCTTCCATGTTCAGGCCCGCTAAGTGGGATTTTTTTTGTCGTTGCCGGACAAATTGACGACAGCATCCTTGCCGATTTCACATATCTCCGGGGCAATCGCTGACGAATGTACGCTGTCAGGTTTTATGCTGCTTGTTGTCCGGGCAGCTCCAAGACGTGTCAATCCTGTGACCTGTAAGGGTTGGATGCGAATTTCCATATAATGTCGGCTCTGGCTTTTTTGTCGGAAATTTCTCAGGAACGGCTCTCTGTTTCTGACAAACTTTCATAGAATCGTGCGCTTATAATGAGAACCATAAATTCTCAAACGGGTGGTGCGAAGGAATGAACAAAAGCAATGTGGTGAATCTGCCGGAGTGGACCAGAGCCGGGAGCAAGGACAAGGAGCAGAAGGGAGAGGCATGGGGCATGCGTGTGAAGAACTGGATGATGAAACAGCCGCTTCTCCAGCTGATATCGGTGAAGAAATGGACACTGCTGCTGAGTCTTATGGGCTTTCTGTTAGGACGGGCCATGATATTGGACGAGCTGTCACCCTTTGCTGCCGCTTACTTTGCTGTCATTATGTTTATGAGAAAAGATTCCGTGCTGCCGGTGGCGGCAGCGGTTATTCTCGGAAGCCTGTTCACACCATTTCCCGGAGCGATTGTCGTAGCATCAGAGCTGATTATCTTTTTCCTAATCTATAAAGGTCTGGAGAACTTCCAGCGGGTGGACCTTTCTTATGCACCGTTAATGGTATTTGTATCGTCGTTTATGGTTGGACTGTTCCGGATTGTAATCGGGCCGTCGATTGCCTGGTACCCGCTGCTGATGTGTGCGGTAGATGCCCTGCTGGGATTTGTATTGACTCTGGTATTTTTGCAGGCGCTTCCGTTGTTTACCTTCAAAATGAAGAGCAGGGCGCTGCGCAGCGACGAGATTCTATGCCTGATCATTCTGCTTGCGTCTGTCATGACTGGCCTTGTGGGCTGGACAGTAAGCGGGCTGTCCCTTGAACATATCTTGTCCAGATACCTGATTCTGCTCTTTGCGCTGGCCGGGGGAGCTCCGCTTGGAGCCGCGGTCGGCGTGGTAACCGGTCTGATTCTCAGTCTTGCCAATGTTGGTGCCATTTATCAGATGAGCCTGCTTGCTTTTTCCGGCATGCTGTCCGGTATGATGCAGTCGGGACGCAAAGGTGCCGTATCCATGGGGATGCTGCTCGGTTCAACCATTCTATCTGTCTATTTCCTCGGTCCCGGTGATGTCATGTCCTCCACCTGGGAAACCTGCGCTGCTGTAGTGATGTTTCTTCTAACACCGAAAGGAATTATTACTGCTATTGCCAAGTATGTTCCCGGTACTGCCGATCACAGCCGCTCCCAGCATGAATATGCACGAAGAGTCCGGGATATTACAGCTGAACGGGTGACGCAGTTTTCTCAGGTGTTTCAGCAGCTGTCGAGCAGCTTCGGCCAGATTCCCCGTGCTGCCGAGGCAGGCAAAAGCGACCGTGAAATGGAAAACTTCATGAGTACCGTCACAGAGGGAGCCTGCGCCGGCTGCATCCGGCGGACGCACTGCTGGGATGCCAAATTCTATCAGACTTATAGATACATGACCGATATGATGACCACTGTAGAAGAATGCCCGGATATTACGGCCGCCCAGCTTCCCCCCGAATGGAACCGGATCTGCGGGAAGACAGCCGATGTTCTGGAAGTGATGAAAGGGCAATATGAGCTTTACCAGCATGATATGCGCTGGAAGCGGCAAATATACGACAGCCGGCAATTTGTGGCCGAGCAGCTGTCTGGCGTCTCCCAGGTCATGGAGGACCTGGCCAGGGAGATCAAACGGGAAGGACAGGCCATGTACCGTCAGGAGGGCCAGATCCGCGAGGCCCTGGAGAAGCTGGGGCTGTCCATCCACAGTATTGAGATTCTAAGTCTGGACCCCGGAAGGGTTGAAATAGAAATTGTACATGCGTATACAAGGGGATTCGATGAATGCCGCAAAATGATTGCACCGCTGCTCTCTGACATCCTTGAGGAAAATATTTCCGTAGTCAGTGAGACGGCCGTCCATCCGCGTGAGGGCTTGTCGATGGTTACCTTTGGTTCAGCCAAGGCATATGAAGTCAGCACAGGTGTAGCAGGTGCGGCAAAGGGCGGCGATATCCTGTCCGGAGACAGCTTCAGCACGGTAGAGCTGGGTAATGGAACCTTTGCTGTATCTGTCAGTGACGGCATGGGCAACGGAGAACGGGCACGCATGGAGAGCAGCGCCGCATTGTCGATGCTTGAGAAGCTGCTGCAGTCGGGAATGGATGAGAAGCTGGCCGTCAAATCCGTCAATTCCATTCTGCTCCTCCGTTCACCGGATGAATTCTATGCCACTGTGGATATGGCGCTGATTGACCAGTACTCCGCGCAGACTACCTTTATGAAGATTGCATCTGCGCCAAGCTTCATCCGGCGGGGCAGTGAGGTCATTCCGATTACCTCAAGCAACCTGCCTATTGGAATCATTAAGGATATTGAGGTCGATCTTATCAGCATGCAGCTGCGTCCGGGGGATATTCTCATTATGATGACCGACGGTATTTACGATGCGCCCGGATATGCCGTTAATAAAGAGATATGGATGAAGCGGCTGATCCAGGAGCTTGAAGGCGTTGATCCGCAGGATATGGCCGACGAGCTGCTGGAGAAGGTGATCCGCTATCAGGGGAATGAGATTCATGATGACATGACCATTGTCATCAGCCGTCTGGATCATTATCATCCGCAGTGGTCCAGCCTGCACCTGCCCGGAATCGGACGGATGGAGCGTCCGCGTACGGTAAGCTGATAGGCAGAGTCAGGTATTCTATCAAAGAATAGTTTGTCCTCCGATTTCAACCGAAAACTGCGGTATCAATTAAAGAAATCGGAGGACAACAGCGATCGGAAGCCCAAAAGTTCCTCGTAGTTGCCCTATATTTAACAAGTGCTTTTCACCTGAAAATCTCGCCTAAGCGGCGTTTGAAATCTCTCAACCTTGGATATGCTAGAAAAGAGACAAGGCAAAGGGGAGTGAACGGGTTATGAGACAAATTCTGCTCATTACTGACGGTTGTTCAAACGTGGGGGAAAGTCCGGTGATGGCTGCGGCGCATGCCCGGCAGGAGGGAATCACCGTAAATGTTGTCGGTGTGGTCGACTATGGAACAATCGGGGAGCTGGGCAGCCGGGAAATTGCTGATATTGCCAAGGCCGGCGGGGGCTTAAGCCGGATTGTAGGTACACCGCAGCTTGCGCAGACGATGCAGATGATGACGCGGAAGACCGTGGTTCAGACCATTCAGCAGGCGGTTAATAAAGAGGTGAAAAAAATACTGGGTGAAGGCTCGCTGGAGGATTTGCCGCCGGCCAAGCGCTCACAGGTGGTAACAGTAGTGGATGAGCTTACTGAAACAACGCCTCTGCGCATTGCCCTGCTTATTGATGCAAGTGCCAGCATGAAGCCCAAGCTTGCAGCGGTAGAGGAAGCAATCCGTGACCTGGCGCTTAGTCTGGAAGCCCGTGAAGGGCGCAGTGAAATTGCCGTATTTCATTTTCCGGGACGGTCCAGCAGCGAGGAGGCAACGCTTGATATGGACTGGAGCAGCAATGTATCGGAAGTCCGCTCTCTTTTCAGCAGGCTAAAGATGAGAGGCGCAACTCCGACCGGTCCGGCGATTTTCAGTGTGCTTGAGCATTACCGTTATGATAAACTGGATGAACAACGCGAACGCGTTGATCGCGCGGAGCATGATGAACGAGAAGGGATGATTGGTGGGTATGTCGTCTAATCCACCCTATCCAGTAGGCACAGTAATTACAGGCAAATGGCGGGGGAACCGCTATGTCGTCGAACGGATGCTGGGAAAAGGGGCGAACGGAACCGTATATCTCGTGCAGCGGGAAGGCAGACGGGAGAGGTATGCGCTGAAGGTAGGTAACGATACCCTTGAGCTGCAGTCCGAAATCAATGTGCTGACCTCTCTTCAGTCCTGCCGCAAGCGCAGCGAACACCGGGCCCGCCGTGAGTCCCCGCTGTCCTCGTACCTGCTGGAATCGGATGATTTTAAGGATGGCGTCAATGAACCGTTTTACGTCATGCGTTATGTGGAGGGACGGCCGCTGCATCATTTTCTGGCAAGACAAGGAGCTACCTGGCTGGGACTGGTGGGACTCCGGGTGCTGGAGAAGCTGGAGAAGCTGCATGAATGCGGCTTTGTGTTCGGCGACCTGAAGCCGGAGAATATCATGGTATCCGATTACGGGGACGCCGAGCTTATTGATTACGGGGGAGCCAGCCCGATAGGGCGCAGCGTCAAGCAGTTTACCGAATGGCATGACCGCGGCTTCTGGAATGCCGGGAGCCGTACGGGGGACGAGAGCTACGACCTGTTTTCTTTTGCTATATTATGTCTGCGTCTGCTAAATGAGGATGGACTCAAGGCATGCGCCCAGCAGCTTCCGCAGACCCGGAATGTGGAAGATCTGATGCGTCTGGCCCGAAGTCTCCCGGACAAGAAGCTATCCTCCTGGCTGTGCCTGGCACTTAAAGGCGGCTTCCCGGGATCGGCACAGGCGGCAGCGGTCTGGAAGCAGCATATCTACGGGCAGCGGAAACCGGCTAAGGAGACAGTGGCTACACCGCGCTGGCTCAAGAACGCGTTTATGTTATCACTGTTTGTACTGGCTTTTACAATTTACTGGGTAATCCGGTTTTGACATTATACATATGATCCGGGGCTGAGCATGAAGCTGAAGCACCTGTATATCAACAGGCAGGAAAGGAAGCCGTAGATGGAGCAGATGAATGGACTGGTGCAGTCTGTAATGGAGTCCGCGGCAGAGCATGAGCTGTGGGCGCCCCATGACACTCTTATAGTCGCAGTTTCCGGAGGGCCGGACTCTGTGGCTCTTTTGCGTATCCTGCATGAAATATCCCGGAAATGGACACCGCTAAAACTGGTATGCGCCCATGTAAATCACGGGTTCCGGGAAGAATCAATGGAAGAGGCCGGATTTGTCCGGGCGCTTGCGGGTGAACTCGGGATACCGTTTGAGCTGGCCGAGTTCGATATTCCCTCGATTGCCAAGCGCAGCGGATTAGGACCGGAGGGGACTGCCAGGGAGAAGCGGTATGGGTTTCTGATTGAAACAGCCCGCCGTTACGGGGCACGTGCGGTCGCGCTGGCACATCATGCGGATGACCAGGCAGAGACCGTACTTATGCGGCTGCTGCGCGGAAGCGGTCCTTCGGGACTGGCCGGAATGCGCTGGAAAAGAACCGAAAAAAAGGTGGAACTCATCCGCCCCTTCCTGCGTATTAACAAAACAGCTCTTATCGGGCTTTGCCAGGAGCAGGGATATCCGTACGTCCTGGATGCCAGCAATCTGCTTACTCATTATCAGCGGAATGCGGTCCGGCTGGAGCTTCTGCCCATGCTGGAGAAATATAACCCCAAAGTGAAACAGTCGCTCCTTCAGCTGTCCGAAATTACCGGGGCGGAAGATGAGTTTATGGAGGCGAATGCATTAGAATGCTTCGAAGAGCTGGTTTTGGCGGAGCATGGAAAATACACCTTGCAAAGAGCTGCATTTGCGGCCGTGCCGTCCGCTTTACAACGGCGTTTGATTAAACTAATATTAAATTATCTGTCGGCGGATGCTTTATCACCTGATTTTTTAAAGATTGAAGCGGTACGCCGGGGAACGCTGCAGGAACACCCCACCGTCTGGACTCTGGACTTAGGTGGAGGGCTGATCTGTGTGCGGCAGTATGATACCATTGTATTCTCGTCCAAGCCTCAGCAGCGGCAGGTTAGCTATACATATCGGTTGTCCTTGCGCCTTCCCCGCCTTGAAATCGCGGAGATTGGCAAAGCAATGACGATGACGGTGCTGGAGAGGGAGAGCTTTGCTTTACAGGGGGAGGATTTAGGGAAGACATCAGCCTGGTTTGACAGCACGGAGCTGGCCATGCCGCTGACTGTCCGTTCCCGATTGCCTGGAGATACCATTAGGGTTATGGGATTAAACGGAAGCAAAAAGGTAAAAGATATTTACATTGACGATAAAATACCTTCTTCCGAACGTTCTAGAATTCCCCTCGTTTGTGATGCTGCAGGCAATATCGTCTGGATTCCGGGCGTTAGACGCTCGATGCATGCCGCAGTAGGGCGGCACACGGCCTCGGTTCTGCTTTTGACTCTGGAGGAGCTGGAGAAAAGCGATGAAGCGTAATGGTCGAAGTAAGTCTTTCATAGTATAACTTAGGAGGTTCGCAAGTTGCAGAATGATATTCAGGAAATCTTGATCAGCGAAGAGGAAATTCAACAAAGAATCAGGGAGCTTGGAGCCCAGCTGAGCGAAGAATACGCAGGACGCACGCCTTTAGTAATTTGTGTACTCAAGGGCGCGTTTATTTTTATGGCAGATCTGGTTAAAGTGATTACAGTACCTGTCGAAATGGACTTTATGGCGGTATCCAGCTATGGCGGCACGACCAAATCATCCGGTATAGTCAAAATCATCAAGGATCTGGATACTTCGGTCGAAGGCCGTGATGTTCTGATTGTTGAGGACATTATCGACAGTGGCCTTACGCTCAGCTATCTGATCGACATGCTGCAGGGCCGCAATGCTGCTTCCATTAAAGTAGTAACTTTGTTCGACAAGCCGTCAGGCCGTGCAGTGACTCTTGAAGCTGAATATACCGGCTTTGTGATTCCTGATGCCTTTCTGGTGGGCTATGGTCTGGACTATGCCGAGCTGTACCGGAACCTCCCTTATGTCGGTGTGCTGAAGCCTGAAATTTACACCAAATAAACTATTCGACAGCCTTAGATCCAAGGATCAGATTCCCGGGCCTGACGTTATTTGAGGACCCCGGGCAGGCTATGGTACAATAACTTGAGCGTTGTGAGAGGAGGTAGGGGATGAATCGGTTCATCCGGAATTCTGGTTTTTATTTGATTTTATTTTTAGTCGTGGTGGGCATTGTCCAGTTTGTCAGCAATGGAAATGAATCCGCCGATTTCCCTAGATACGATGAGTTGCGGCAGGAGATCAAGGCTAACAATGTGAAGAGTATGACGATTCAGTTTGAAGGTAACGCTTTTCTGGTTACCGGCGAATACAAGAATTTGCCGACTGATACCAAATCGAAAAACTTCTCCACATATGTACCTCCTACAGATGCAGCGATTAATGAGCTCATTGCCGCCAGTGATTCCAATGGCGTCGAGCTGACCCAGAAGAAAATGGAGGGTGACAGCATCTGGCTGACATTCCTTTCTTCCATTATCCCGCTGGTTATTATGTTCATCCTGTTCTTCTTCCTGTTCAATAATGCACAGGGCGGCGGCGGCAAAGTAATGAACTTTGGCAAGAGTAAAGCCCGCCTGTACAACGAAGAGAAGAAGAAAATCAGCTTCGAAGACGTTGCCGGTGCGGATGAAGAGAAACAGGAGCTTGTTGAAGTCGTTGAATTCCTGAAGGACCCGCGCAAGTTTGCTGCGGTGGGTGCGCGTATCCCTAAAGGGGTTCTGCTCGTCGGCCCTCCGGGTACAGGTAAAACCTTGCTTGCCCGTGCAGTAGCCGGTGAAGCAGGCGTTCCATTCTTCAGTATCTCCGGTTCTGACTTTGTAGAAATGTTTGTCGGTGTCGGTGCTTCCCGTGTACGTGACCTGTTCGAGAATGCCAAGAAGAACGCGCCATGTATCATTTTCATTGATGAAATTGATGCAGTGGGCCGTCAGCGCGGCGCCGGACTGGGCGGCGGACATGATGAACGTGAACAGACACTCAACCAATTGCTCGTCGAAATGGACGGCTTTGGCGGCAACGAAGGCATTATTATCGTCGCGGCAACCAACCGCGCAGACATACTCGATCCGGCACTGCTCCGTCCGGGACGTTTTGACCGTCAGATTACGGTTGACCGCCCTGATGTGAAAGGCCGTGAAGCTGTACTGAAGGTTCACTCCCGCAACAAGCCGCTGACCAAAGACGTTAAGCTTGATGTCATTGCGAAGCGTACTACAGGATTCACCGGGGCTGACCTGGAGAACCTGCTGAATGAAGCGGCCCTGCTCGCCGCCCGCCGCAACCGTAAGGATATCGGCATGCGCGAAGTTGATGAAGCCATCGACCGCGTAATCGTGGGTACCGAGAAGCGCAGCCGCATTATCAGCGACCGTGAGAAACGCATCGTGGCTTACCACGAAGCAGGCCACACGATTGCAGGCTACTTCCTGGAGCACGCGGACATGGTTCACAAGGTTACTATTATCCCGCGCGGACGCGCAGGCGGATATGTCATCATGCTTCCTAAGGAAGACCGGATGCTGGTTACCAAGCAGGAGCTGCTTGATAAAGTAACCGGACTCCTCGGCGGACGTGTAGCCGAAGAGATGTTCATCGGTGAAATCGGTACTGGCGCATATAGTGACTTCCAGCAGGCAACAAGCATCGTGCGCAGTATGATTATGCAGTACGGTATGAGTGATAAGCTGGGTCCAATGCAGTTCGGCACTTCTCAGGGCCAGGTCTTCCTGGGCCGTGATATCGGGCATGAGCAGAACTACAGTGATTCCATCGCATACGAAATTGATCAGGAAATGCAGCGCTTTATCCGGGATTGCTATGAACGCTGCCGTGAGCTGCTGACCAAGTATTCCAAGGAAATGCACCTGATTGCAAACACCCTCCTTGAAAAGGAAACACTGGAGCTTGATCAGATCAAGGAATTGATCGAACAGGGTTACCTGACTGAAGACGGCAAGCCGGCTGAAGTAGAAGGTGTTACACATGAAGGCGGCGAGCCAGTTATTGATTCGATCGGTGATGTGCGTGTACGCATTCAGGGCAAAAATGATGAAACACCATCAACCCTGCCTGATCTGACCAAGGACATTCCGAACAAGCCGGATTCCGGAGAAGGCAATGATCCGAACGGCGGCAACAAAGACGGAGGCGGCAACCTCGTCTAATGAATGAAGAAGCCTGTAAGAATGGCGCACCGGAGAACCTGAAGGTTCTCCGGTTTTTTTATGGAGATATAACCTGTGGGCAAGACTGCAATCCATAGCCGTTCTTTCATTTGTTCCCGCAAAACCTGCTGTGTATGGTTCGTTACATTGACAGTGGGGGGAACGTTGTGTACATTAGTGATTAACTATTAAATATTAGAAGATTCATGATATAGCAGAGCCGGGTGGCTGTGCGGGACAGTGTGAAATTGGGATCTTATAAGGATTGAACGGCATAGAAGCCATTAGAATTAAGGGGGACAATTAACCGTGGAAGCTCTGGCGCTTGAGCGCAAGCAGGAAATGAACCGCGAACTTCGTGGGCGCCTCGAACAGCTTAAGAAAGAACGTAATGCAATTATTCTGGCTCATTATTATCAGCGTGACGAAATTCAGGAGGTAGCGGATTTCCGGGGTGATTCTTTTTTACTTGCTCAAAAGGCAGCAGAGACAGATGCAGAGGTCATTGTTTTCTGCGGCGTTCACTTTATGGGGGAAAGCGCTAAAATTCTTGCTCCGAACAAAACAGTACTCATTCCAGACGAACGCGCCGGCTGCCCTATGGCTGATATGGTCAATGTAGACGGGCTCCGCAGGCTTAAGGCTCAGCATCCGAACGCCAAGGTAGTCACTTATATCAATTCATCTGCTGAGATTAAGGCGGAGACGGATATTTGCTGTACCTCGGCTAATGCGGTCAGAGTCATTGAGTCGCTGGATGCGGAAGAAATCATCTGGGTGCCTGATAAAAATTTGGGCCATTATGTTCAGCAAAAGACCGGAAAGAACCTGATCATCTGGGAAGGCTATTGCAACACCCATGATATGCTTACAGTTAAAGATGTTATTGAAATGAAGGCCAAGTATCCGGAAGCCGAATTTGTTGTTCACCCGGAATGCCGGCCGGAGGTTGTTGCAATGGGGGATTATGTAGGCAGCACCACCTCAATTATCGATTATTGCCGGAAATCGGACCGCCGGCAGTTTATCGTTGGAACAGAGGATGGAACGGGCTATCAGCTGCGCATGGACAGTCCTGATAAGGAGTTCCATTTTGCAACCAAATTCCTCGTATGTCCTAATATGAAGGTTAATAATTTAAAGAAGCTGGTTAAGTGCCTGGAGACGATGAAGCCGCAGATTTACGTACCGCCCGCTGTCGCCGACAAAGCCAGAACCTCCCTAGAGCGCATGCTACAAGTCCGGTAGCATGCGCTACTCTTTCGTTGAAACAGGTGAATAGCGGTCATGATTCCACAATATTTAGTAGATTTCGATGTTCGCGGGCTTCCTGCAGTAAAAACAGACGTTATTATAATCGGTTCAGGTATTGCAGGGCTGTTCACTGCCATCAAAGCCGCTGAGGACCGGAAAGTTATAGTGCTTACCAAGAAGTCGCTGATGGAGAGCAATACCCGGTATGCACAGGGCGGAATTGCTGCGGCCTTTTCGGAAGAAGACTCTCCGGAGTATCACCGGCAGGATACCCTGATGGCGGGTGCCGGGCTGAACTCCTCTGCTGCGGTGGATGTTTTGGTTAATGAGGGTCCGGAGGGTGTGCGTGAGCTGATCCGGCTGGGCACTATATTTGATGAAGAGAACGGTGTACTGGCTTTAACCCAGGAAGGGGCCCATAGCCACCGCCGTATTTTGCATGCCAACGGTGATGCTACCGGATATGAAATCGTACGGGCGCTTATAGAGCAGGTGAAGCAGGACAGGAATATTGAGGTCTGGGATGATCATTTTGTCATTGATCTGATTACGGAACAAGGCGAATGCGCCGGAGCCCTGGTACAGCGGCCAAACGGCGAAAGGCTGTTTCTGCAGGCAGATGCTACCGTCCTCTGTTCCGGGGGAGCGGGGCAATTGTACCGCTATACCACTAATCCTGAGGTAGCTACCGGTGACGGGGTGGCCATTGCCTACCGGGCGGGAGCCCATATACGGGATATGGAGTTTATCCAATTTCATCCGACAGCACTTTGTTATCCCGGAGCACCGCGCTTTCTGATTTCGGAGGCGGTTCGCGGCGAGGGTGCCGTACTGCGCAATATACACGGGGAACGTTTCATGGAACGGTATCATGAATTGCTTGAGCTTGCACCGCGTGATATTGTGGCAAGGGCCATAGTCAGTGAAATGGAGCTGACCAAATCCACCTTTGTTTATCTTGATATTACCCATGAGCCGGCTGATATGGTGAAGCACCGTTTTCCGACCATTTATGAAACCTGCATGAGCTACGGACTCGATATTACAAGTGATTGGATTCCAGTGGCTCCTGCTGCGCATTATATGATGGGAGGCATCAAAACCGATCTGAACGGGGAGAGCAATATCGCCCGCCTGTTTGCCTGCGGGGAAGTGTCTTCAACCGGAGTACAGGGGGCAAACCGGCTGGCCAGCAACTCCTTGTCTGAAGCTATAGTGTTCGGACGGCGGATTACAGAACGCATCCGTGAGCTTGCTCCGGCCGATTGGACCAGCCTGTCGGCAGGCTGCAATGAAGGACGCACAGAAACACCGATTCAGGCAATTGTGGAACGCCGGCTGAAACTTCAGAAGGTAATGGTTCGTTATGCGGGGCTGCGGCGCGATGAGGGAATGCTGAATAAAGGACTTGATGAACTGAAGCGGCAGCTGCCGATTTTTGCTGCTGCGCTTACCAAGCGTGAAGAATATGAGTTTGCCAATATGCTTACCTGCAGTCTGCTGATCACTGAATCGGCACTTTCACGGCAGGAGAGCCGCGGAGCCCATTACCGGGAGGATTATCCGCTGCGCGATGATGCGAAGTGGCAGAAACATCTGCTCCAGATCCGTGATCTGGGCATAGTGGAGGAATTTAGTGATGATGTTTAATGGATATAATGAAGAACTGGTACAGCTGATTAAAAGCTGGCTGCAGGAGGATGTCGGTTCAGGCGATATTACAACCCGGACCACTATACCGGCCGGCCACGAGTCCAAGGGGATTATTCATGCAAAGGAGGCCGGTGTGATCTGCGGTCTGCCTGTAGCAGAGCTGGTATTTGAAGTCGTTGACCCGTCGCTCGTGTTTACCCCGCTGGTTCAAGAAGGGCAGAATGTGTCTAAAGGAACGGTAATTGCCGAAGTGGAAGGAAGCACCCATGCCATTTTGACCGGTGAGCGGCTTGCGCTTAATCTGATGCAGCGGCTGTCGGGAGTTGCCTCGCGGACAGCCGCTTTTGTAGAGGTGCTGGATGGTCTGCCGACACGGCTGGTTGATACACGAAAGACGACACCGGGCCACCGGATGCTTGAGAAGTACGCTGTGCGCGTCGGAGGCGGGGCAAATCACCGGTTCGGCTTATACGATGCTGTGATGATTAAGGATAATCATATTAAGGGAGCCGGCGGTATTCTTCAGGCTGTAGGGCGGGCCCGGGCTAATATTCCGCATACCATGATGATTGAGGTGGAAACAGAGAGCCTTGAGCAGGTAGAGGAAGCCCTTACAGCAGGAGCAGACATTATAATGCTCGACAATATGGATCCTGAACTGATGAAGGAAGCCGTCAGAAGAATCAAGACCAAATCGCCTCATGTCAAAACGGAAGCTTCCGGTAATGTTTCTCTGGAGACAGTGCGCCGTATCGCGGAATCCGGAGTAGATGTGATTTCTGTCGGACGGCTGACGTACTCCTTCAACAGTCTGGACATCAGTCTGGACCTTAACGCCCGGAAGGAGGGGCCGCTGTCATGATGCTTGCAGTTGATATCGGGAATACTAATATTGTACTCGGCATATACCGTAAGCGTGAGCTGCTGCATCATTTCCGGCTCAGTACGGCCCGCCAGTCCACAGTCGATGAATATGGCGTGCTCATTCACAATCTGTTTCAGATGTCGAATATCTCCTTCAAGGACGTGGAGGGTGTCATTATTTCCTCTGTCGTGCCCCCGCTTGTTCAAGTAATTGTGGAGATGTGCGTAAAATATATCGGTAAAGATCCGCTGCTGGTCGGTCCCGGCATCAAGACAGGACTTAACCTGCGTTATGAGAATCCCCGTGAAGTCGGGGCTGACCGGATTGTCAACGCAGTCGCCGCTATCGAGCAATACAAATGCCCGCTTGTGGTCGTTGATTTCGGTACAGCAACTACCTTTGACTGCATTGATGCCGGGGCCAATTACCTGGGCGGAGCTATTGTTCCGGGACTCGGCATTTCCACAGAAGCTCTATATCAGCGGGCATCCAAGCTGCCGCGGATTGAGCTGGAGAAGCCGAAGAAGGTGATTGGGCGCAATACCGTACATGCCATGCAAGCCGGGATCATTTTTGGATATGCCGGACAGGTTGAGGGAATTGTGCGGAGAATCAAGCAGGAGATGAACGCGCCGGTGCTCAAGGTTATTGCTACAGGCGGTCTGGCCACCCTTATTGCCGGGGAAACGGACTGTATAGATGAAGTGAACCCTATGTTGACACTCGAAGGCCTGCGTATTATTTATGACCGTAACCAGTAAAGATAAAGAAGCCTGAATCAGGCTCAGAGACAGGAGGGTATGCCCAATGGAAAAGAAAAAAGACCGGCTGGTCCGGGGAACTGCGCTGCACGGCAGAGTCCGGGCATTTACTGTCCGGACAACAGAGCTTGTTGAGGAACTGCGGCGCAGACATGATACTTACCCGACAGCTACGGCTGCGATGGGCCGTACAGTAACCGCTGCAGCCATGATGGGCGCCATGCTCAAGGGGGAAGAGAAGCTTGCGGTGATGGTTAAAGGTAACGGGCCGATCGGTCAGATTACCGCTGAATCCAATGCCCGCGGGGAAGTGCGCGGCTATGTAAGCAATCCGCATGTTCATCTGCCGAGCAACAGTCAGGGGAAGCTGGATGTTGCAGGAGCCGTAGGAACGGAAGGGTTTATCGATGTCAGTAAGGATTTGGGGCTCAAGGAGCCTTACCGCGGCAGCGTACCGATCGTTTCGGGCGAGCTGGGCGATGATTTTACTTATTACTTTGCGATTTCAGAACAGACACCGGCGGCGGTCGGGCTGGGCGTGTTGGTTGAAGCCGACAACTCGGTCCGTGTGGCCGGCGGCTTTATTATCCAGCTGCTTCCGGGGCTTACCGATGCCGAGATCAGCGAAATTGAGCAGACGCTGAGCACAATGCCTTCCGTTACGGCTCTGCTGGACCAGGGTCTTGAGCCGGAGGAGATGCTGACATATCTTTTACCGGATGCGGTTATCCATGATGGGCTGGATATTGTGTTTAAATGTCAATGCTCACGGGAACGGGTGGAGCAGACACTGATCAGTCTGGGCCAGCATGAGCTGGAACGGTTAATAGAAGAAGATGATCAGGCGGAGGTTGTATGCCATTTTTGCAACGAAGCCTATTTATTTAATAAAGATGAAATGCAGGCTATCCTGGATCAAGCGAGATCGTAGGCCTGTAAGATGATGACTAGACAAGAACGCGCACTGCGCAATACGGTTGTTATTCTTGCAGTCGGTACAATGGTGCTCGGCGGACTGCTTTTTTGGAGCCTGCGGGCAATGGCTATTCTTAAGGGAGATGCTGTGGAGGGGGAGTCTGCGGATGTGGCAACTGCAGGCGGACAGCGGATAACGGACAGGGAATGGATGGATGAGCTCAAGAAAAAGCATGGAGATGAAGTCCTTCTGGCTATGCTCAATCACATTGTAGTCGATAAAGAGGCTAAGGCGCTCGGCATCACTGTAACAGAGGCAGATATTGAGGAGGAGCTCAGGTACAGTATGGCCGGATACAGCTCTGAAGAACAATATTATGCCCAAATGCAGTCTGAGCTTGGATTATCCCGTCAGGAAGTCCGCGAAGAGGCCGTATACCGGCTGACCCTTCAGGCAGTGGCTACAGAGGGCATAACGGTCGGCGATGCGGCTATAGATGAGTATCTGGCCGAGAACGCCGGGCGTTTTGCACCCAACAAGCAAATGCAGCTGGCTATCATTAGAGTAGATACCTATGAAGAGGCGGAGTCGGTAATGGACCGGCTGGAGCAGGGTGAGGATTTCGCTGCCCTGGCCAGAGAGGTATCGACTGATCCTGAAAGCAGGGAGCATGGCGGAAGCATCGGCATGGTGGAGGAAAATGACCCGTTCTGGCCGGCCGAGCTGCTCCAGACAGCAGCCGGGCTTGAAGCGGGCGATATTGCTGGTCCCTTGCCGGCTGGTGAGGATTATGCCGTAATCCGGCTGGAGAGTATTGTTGATCCGCCCCGGGAGGATGAAGCTCTAATCAGAGCACAGGTGCGGCGTGAGCTGGCACTTGAGCAGGCAGCACCGTTACAGCAGGTGGAAAGCGACCTGCGTAAGAAATATGAGACAGCGATATATGTTGACAACAGCCTGCAAGATTGATAATATGAGGATAAATGTAAAACCTACCGTTTTAGTCGGGAATGATCGGCGGCGGATGATCCTAGACGGCCGCTAAGACAGCGTTATAACTTGGCGCTGCGGTAATAATATCCTGGTGCAGACCTACCGCCCTCTATATGAGATAAGCCGTTATACATCCAACACCTGGAATTACATGCTGAAGACATCCGTCACAAGTTACGTACTCATATATCATTTAATATTCCAAGGAGGTTTTTGCTCATGGCTAAAGTCGTTAACAGTGTAACAGATCTGATCGGTGGCACACCGCTCGTCCGTTTGAACCGGATTGCTCCGGAAGGTTCTGCGGAGATCTACCTGAAGCTGGAATACCAGAACCCGGGCTCCAGTGTTAAGGACCGCATTGCCCTCAGCATCGTTGAAGAAGCTGAGAAGGAAGGTCTGCTTAAGCCTGGCGGAACAATTGTAGAAGCTACAAGCGGCAACACAGGTATCGGACTTGCGCTGGTTGCAGCTGCCAAAGGTTATAAGGCGATTATTGTTATGCCTGAAACGATGAGCCTTGAGCGCCGGAACCTGCTGCGTGCCTACGGTGCTGAACTCGTCCTGACTCCGGGCTCCGAGGGTATGAACGGCGCGGTTAAGAAGGCTGAGCAGATCCTGGCCGAGAATCCGGACTACTTCCTTGCAGATCAGTTTAAGAACAAAGCCAATCTCAAAATTCACCTGGAAACTACAGGTCCTGAGATTGTTGAAGCCATCGAATCCATTGGCGGTCCTCTCGACGCTTTTGTTGCAGGTATTGGTACAGGCGGAACCATCTCCGGCGCGGGTGAAGTGCTGAAGAAGCAATATCCCGGCGTGAAGGTATATGCTGTAGAACCTGCAGCTTCCCCGATTCTGGCCGGCGGCAAACCAGGCCCGCACAAAATCCAGGGGATCGGTGCGAACTTTATCCCTGAGATTCTGAATCAGAATGTCTACGATGAGATTATTCACGTTGAGAATGATGAAGCATTCGAAACGGCTCGCCGTGTTGCCAAAGAAGAGGGCGTATTGTCCGGTATTTCATCCGGTGCTGCTGTGTTTGCTGCGCTCAAAGTGGCCAAAGAGCTTGGCGCAGGCAAAAAAGTGGTTGTTGTCATCCCAAGTAACGGTGAACGTTACCTGAGCACACCGCTCTACAACTTCGAAGTTTAAGTTACTAAATAACGTTTACTGGAGCCTTCCTATCCGCTTTTACAGGGATAGTGAAGGCTCTTTTTAATAGTACGTGTTTTCGGGTTTCCGCAGCTCCCTGAATTCACTATATTTAAAAGTTCCGCTTTGTGGAGATATTTAGATTTACACGAATCCAGTTATTTTTGCAGAAAACTGCGATCAGGGGTTTCAAACCAGCCGGAAGTACAGTATACTGACAGGCAATAAACGTGAATAAGCTTACGAATCACATATTTGTAGGAGGATAGCTTTGGAGATCTTAACAGCGTATCAGGATTGGAAGCAATGGAATAATGGAAGCTGGAGCCTTCTTCCTTTAATTATACAATCCCCCCAGGTCCAGCCGGGTCTGCCCGCCTCCTGGACAGGCGCCTGGAAGCAGGCTTCCCCTTACTCGGTAGTACTGGAGAGCGGTAAGGACGGACGGTTCACTTATCTCGGACTGCAGCCGGTTTCCGTGCTTGAAGGGAAGGATGGACGGGCTGAAGTGCTCCGGCTGCAGGAAGCAGCCCAGAGCGGCGCCGATGCCGGCCAGAATGGACCTGTAGAGCTGCTGGGCAAACCGCTGGATGTGCTTCACAGCTGGATGAACGAATTTACTTCACCACGCCTGGAGTCGTCCGGCGTGCCTCCGTTTACAGGCGGCTGTATTGGTTTTCTCAGCTATGATGTAGTCCGCTCTCTGGAGGTGCTGCCTTCACTGGCAGAAGATCATCCGGGGTTTCCCGACTACCTGTTTATGCGCTTTGAGGAGCTCTGGATCTATGACAGCCAGGAAGACAGGGTTTATTGCACTGTCCATGCTCCATTAACGGAGGAGGCCAGAAGGAATCCGTCTGCTCTTCAGGCGCTTTATGATGAGACAGTGGTACGCGCCGAAGAAATGCTGAAGCAATGGGAGCTGCTCTGTACAGCTTCAGTACCCGAAGAGCACTCGCAGACAGAAGCCGGATGCATTGTTGCGGCAATTGAAGAGAACGTCAGCCTGACCGGACAATGGCCGGGCATGCAGTCAGCCTTTTCTCCGGAGCAGTTCCAGCAGGCTGTGCTGGATGTCCAGGAATACATCCGCCAGGGCGATGTATTTCAGGTTAACCTCTCGCTGCGCCAGGAGGCGCAGCTGAAGTCTCCGCCGGAGGATGTTTATGAATGGCTGCGCAAGCTCAACCCGTCCCCGTATATGGGGCTGCTCCGCTCGCCCGGCTTCGCGCTCTCCAGCGCGTCGCCGGAGCTGCTCGTCAAGCTGCACGGGGACAAGATCAGCGCCCGCCCCATTGCCGGCACCCGGCGCCGGGGGCTCACTCCCGCGGAGGACGCCGCCATGGAGGCGGAGCTGCGCGGGAGCGAGAAGGAGATCGCCGAGCATGTCATGCTTGTCGATCTGGAGCGCAACGACATCGGCCGTGTCGCTGCGTACGGGTCGGTCAGCGTGCCTGAGCTGCTGACCGTCGAGCGATACTCGCATGTCATGCATCTCGTCTCGCAGGTGGAGGGGCGCATCGCCTCCGGCAAAGATGCTTATGATGTCATGGCCGCCTTATTTCCCGGCGGCACTATTACCGGCGCGCCCAAGGTGCGCACGATGGAGATCATCGAGGAGCTGGAGCCGGTCCGCCGCGGACCCTATACAGGCTCGATGGGCTGGATTGACTATAACGGAAATATGGAATTAAATATTATAATAAGAACACTGGCAGTGAAAGATGGAGTAGGATACATTCAGACAGGTGCTGGCATCGTAATTGATTCCGATCCGTACCGGGAGTACCGGGAATGCCATAACAAAGCCAAAGCAGTGGTAAAGGCGGTTCTCTGCAGCGAGCTGCAGCACGAATCCCAAGCCGCTAGCGGAGCCAAAGGGGGAGCAGCATTATGATCTTGGTTATCGATAACTATGATTCCTTTACCTACAACCTGGTGCAGTATTTAGGCGAGCTGGGGGAGGAAGTAAAGGTGCACCGCAACGACGAGATTACAATCGGGGAGATTGAAGCTATGGCGCCCGACCATATTCTGATTTCACCGGGACCCTGCACACCGAATGAAGCGGGTATCAGCCTCGAGCTGCTGCAGCACTTCAAGGGGGTAATCCCTATTTTTGGTGTATGTCTGGGTCATCAGGCTATCGGCCAGGCCTTCGGCGGCAATGTAATCCGTGCGGAGCGTCTGATGCATGGCAAAACATCGCCAATTCACCATAACGGTACCTCTGTCTTTGAAGGGATGGAATCACCGTTTACGGCTACAAGATACCACTCGTTGATTGTAGAGCGCGAGAGTCTGCCGGACTGCCTGGAGATTACCGCCGAGACCGCCGAAGGTGAAATTATGGCACTGCGTCATAAGGAATACCCGATTGAAGGCGTGCAATTCCACCCGGAATCCATCATTACCGATCATGGACACACCATGCTCCGCAACTTTCTGAAACGGAGAGCCGGAGAACCGGCATGAAATATATAGGATTAAATTATATAGCAGTTGAGGCCAAAGACGCCGTGGTGTCCGCTCTGGATCACGGCTTTTTGTACGGTATGGGCCTGTTTGAGACCTTCCGCACCTATAACGGGATTCCTTTTCTGCTGAAGAAGCACCTGGACAGGCTGGCGGACGGCTGCAGACAATTGGGAATTCCGTTTGAGGCAGATGAAGTTTCCTTGCGCAAATGGATTAAGCAGGTTATGGATGCCAATCAGCTGCAGGAAGCCTATATCCGGTATACCGTTACTGCGGGTGAGGATATACTGGGACTTCCGTCCGGAGAATACAGCAAGCCTAATCACCTGTTGTATATCAAGGAGCTGCCGAAGCCGGACCCTGCGCTATATCTGGAAGGCAAAGGGGTGCAGTTACTGAACACACCGCGCAATACACCCGAGGGTCCGGTGAGGCTGAAGTCATTGCATTACATGAATAACATTCTGGCTAAGCGCGAGCTGGCCGGATATGTCTCTGCTGCCGGCGGAGCGGAGGGGCTGATGCTGACCGGACAAGGTTTTATTGCAGAGGGCATTGTCAGTAACGTCTTTTTTATCAACGACGGTGTACTGTACACACCTGATATAGAAACAGGCATCCTGCCGGGCATTACCCGGGAAATGGTGCTCACGCTGGCCCGGGAAGCCGGTTTGCAGACTGAACAGGGCTTCTACCGGTGGGAGCAGCTGCTCACGGCTGATGAGATCTTTTTGACGAACTCTATACAGGAGCTTGTTCCTGTAACCATGCTGTGGCAGGGCAACGAGCCTTTTCAGGCAGGTAAGGGCTATTGCGGAAGGCACACAGCCGAACTGATCAGGTTATACAGAGAAAGGACGGAAGCGCTAAGATGAAACCTGTGATCTATAAACGCACCTACCGTTTCCCGGACAGCATGCTGACCCTGGGGAGCCGGACCTTAATTATGGGCATCCTGAATGTAACGCCCGATTCCTTTTCGGACGGGGGCCTCTGGAATGAGCCGGACAAGGCTGTGGAGCATGCGCTGCAGATGGCGGCAGAAGGAGCCGATATCATTGATATTGGAGGAGAATCAACGCGGCCGGGGCATAAGCCGGTAAGTATGCAGGAGGAGCTGGACCGGGTGCTGCCTGTAATTGAGAGCATTCACCGCGCTGCTCCCCAGCTGGTTCTTTCTATAGATACGTATAAGGCAGAGGTTGCCCGTCAGGCTATCAAGGCGGGGGCGCACATCATTAATGATGTGTGGGGGGCAAAGGCGGACCCGGATATGGCATCAGTAGCCGCTGAAGCCGGATGTCCGATTATTCTGATGCATAACCGCCATGACCGCAACTATCAGGAGCTGCAAGCCGATATGGCTGCTGATCTGCAGGGCAGCATTGAGCTGGTGTTAGCCGCAGGGGTCAAGCCGGATAATATCATTCTTGATCCGGGAATTGGCTTTGCCAAGGACTATACCGAGAATCTGCAGGCAATGATGGCGCTCGACAGTCTGGCTGCAATGGGGTATCCGGTACTGCTGGCAACCTCGCGCAAAAAATTCATCCGCACCGTACTGGATCTCCCGGCCGATGATGTTGTAGAGGGGACTGCTGCGACAGTGGCTTTTGGCATTGCCCAAGGCTGTCAGATCGTTCGGGTACATGATGTAGCGACAATCAGACGTACCGTCCAGATGTGCGATGCCATGTTATACTCCTCCCCGCCGCAGGTTCGGGAATAGCCCGGATAAGAGCGGCGGATTATTTTAAATATGAAGGCAGGTACCCGATATGGATAAAATGAAGCTGCACCGCATGGAATACTATGGATATCATGGGGTGTTTGAAGAGGAACGCAAGCTCGGCCAGCGCTTTTATGTGGATTTAGAACTGGAGCTTGACCTTCAGGCGGCAGGGCAGAACGATGATCTCACCCAGACCGTAAATTATGCCGAAGTGCATTACACAGTCAAAAATATTGTCGAAACAAAGTCCTTTAAGTTAATTGAAGCTTTGGCGGAACATATTGCATCCGTGTTACTGGACACTTATACTATTATCAATGCGGTAACGGTTAAAGTGACCAAGCCGCATCCGCCGTTCGACATTCATTTTGAGGGTGTGACCGTAGAGCTGCGTAGAACGAGAAAGTGAGACAAGTCCATGAACATACACTCCACCTCTGAGTCATCAGAGGCTTATATTGCTTTAGGGGCTAATTTGGGTAACCGTGAGGAGACCCTTAAGGAAGCCTTACACAGGCTTGGCCAGCATGAAGCCGTAGAAGTAGTGCGCTGCTCCAGAATATATGAGACAGAGCCGGTCGGCTACCTCGATCAGCCGCAGTTTTTGAATATGACTGCTGCACTCCGCACTACGCTTGCACCTGAAGCTCTGCTCCAAGTCATGCTGGAGATTGAGAACCAGCTTGGCCGTGTACGGGATATCCGTTACGGTCCGCGGACAGTTGATCTGGATTTGTTGTGGGTGGAAGGCCAGACTTTGGATACACCAGATTTAACGCTGCCGCATCCCCGGATGATGGAGCGGGCATTTGTACTGGTTCCGCTGAGCGATATTGTGCCGCAGGATCAGTCAGGGGTTTCACTTCACAGCAAGCTTGCTGCAGCGCTTCAAGAATTGGACGGAAAGGAAGGAATGCGCTTGTGGACATCAAAAGAATGGGAAGACGGGTCAGAGCATTCCGGAAACTGAAAGGCTATACCCAGCAGCAGCTGGCGGATTCTGTCGGAATTTCCCTAGCCGTACTGGGTGCAGTGGAGAGGGGAAACCGGCGTCTAGAGGATAAAATTTTAAATAAAATTGCGGATGTTCTCGGCGTATCAGCCGAAGAGCTGGCGAACCCCTCGATTTGAGCCTCCGCTTTTTGATACGTAGAGCTTATATACAACAGTACAGTAAGGAAGTGAATGAGCATGCTGAAAATAGGCAGTATTGAAATGAAGAATCAGGTCGTTCTGGCACCGATGGCCGGCGTATGTAATCCGGCGTTCCGCCTGATTGCCAAAGAATTCGGCACAGGCCTGGTCTGTGCGGAAATGGTCAGTGACAAGGCGATTCTGCATGGTAACAAGCGTACGCGTGAAATGCTGTTTGTCGATGAGCGGGAGAAGCCCCTTAGCCTGCAGATTTTCGGCGGTGACCGGGCGTCTCTGGTTGAAGCAGCCAAAGTAGTCGATAAAGAGACTAACGCTGATATTATTGATATTAATATGGGCTGCCCTGTTCCCAAGGTAACCAAGTGCGATGCCGGTGCGCGCTGGCTTCTGAACCCCGACAAGATTTATGAGATGGTATCGGCTGTTGTAGAAGCAGTCGATAAGCCGGTTACTGTCAAAATGCGTATTGGCTGGGACAGCGAGCATATTTTTGTCGAAGAGAATGCACGTGCTGTCGAACGTGCCGGAGGCCAGGCGGTCAGTGTGCACGGGCGTACCCGTGAGCAGCTCTATACCGGGCGTGCCGACTGGAAGTATATCAAAATGGCCAAGGAAGCCGTATCCATTCCGGTCATTGGCAACGGTGACGTCAATACACCTGAGGATGCGCGGGCGATGCTTGACCAGACCGGCTGTGACGGCGTAATGATCGGCCGCGGAGCACTGGGCAACCCGTGGATGCTGTACCGGACTGTGCAGTATTTGAGTACTGGCGAGCTGATGCCTGAACCTGGAGCAGAAGAGAAGATCAAGGTAGCCATTCTTCACATGGACCGTCTGATCGCACTCAAGGGAGAAGCTGTAGCTGTACGCGAGATGCGCAAGCACCTGGCCTGGTATCTCAAAGGCTTCAGGGCTGCAGCACGGGTGAAGGATCACATCATGGAAGGAACGGAGCGGGATGAGATGGTGCGGATTTTGCATGATTTTGTCGCCCAGCTCAAGGATGAAGAGGATCAGGACAGCGAAGCTGCGCTTATAGCGTTGTAATGGCATATTCATAAAAGGGACAGATGCGGGCTTCGCATCTGTCCCTTTTTTTTCAAGAGCAGAAGGTCTGTTGATTACTCAATTGTCACTAAACGGGAGTCGTAACCTTCCCGCTCATACTGCAGTCCCAGCTTGGTGATAATCGGTTTAATCGGTGCGTAGGCAGTTCCGTTATGCATAATCGTATCTTCGGCCCGGAGGTCCAGATCTGCTTTTTTACCTCCTAAAGAGAGGGTCAGCTTGCCGCTTCCGGCGGAGATTCCTGCTCCCAATGCTTTGGCCAAATCTTTGACTGAACAATAGACCAGACCATTTACTCCCTCAAAGGATGACTGGCTGCTATAGACCACCGGTTTGCCCTTGTACACAATCATTAAAGGCTCTACTAAGCTGAAATATGTACCGGAATTCGCTATTTCCAGAACGTAATCCTTTTTTTGAGCCTCGCTTCGGTACTGATCCTTGGTGACGATGCCGGTCAGAACGTCGATGTTCACGTTGCGGATATAAGGAACCGAATTGCTGGAGGCGAACGGACGATACTGCAGCACTGTATTAGACTGCCAGAATACTTGGTCCGCATAAACATCACGGTAAGGAAGCTTGACGGTCCGGACCACTTTTTGCTTATTGATATCATAGATACGGACCTGTTCGTCATTATACGAATTGCTGGATTTCGAAGTGTCATAGGCGGCCTCGACTGTAGCTAAGTACCGGTGATCCGGCGAGATGGCGATTTCACGGACAAAAGTGTTCCGCTCCGAGATTTTAGTCACCTTATTGTTGTCGGTATTAATAATATAGTGCCATCCGTCTATCCATCTTTTCCCGAATACATGATTGTTGATAACCAGCCGCCACTGGTATTGATGCCAGTCCAGCTTCGTTTCTTTAATCTCTGTAATTTTGTGCCCGGCTGTGATGGCGTACGTTTTCTTGTTTTTCCGGAAAATAAAATCATAATTCCCGCTGAACGATATTCCCTCTACAGGCCGGAAATTGTTGGACATATCCTGACTGTTGATTACCCAATCAACTGTAGAAGAGGGAACTGCTGTGATGTATGTATTGTTGGATAAAGAAAACAGCTTGATCGTCTTGGCTGCATAATCAATCATTCCGTACATATCAGATGATGCGTATAGCTGGTCTACTTGCGTTCCTGTAGTAATGTAATCCCAACCATCCATTACTTTGATTTTTTCCTTGGTTCTGAGCTCGGTTACATAGGAATAGGTGATTGTAGGGAGCGTCTGATGGGCCTTGGTCTCGCGCAGTACCTTTAGTTGCTTGGTTGTATAATCAAATTCGTATATCCGGCTTGTTTCGCTAATATCATCGTCGTAAGTTCTCCATTCATCAATGAGCTTATCGGTATACTCTTTTTGCGTGAATATTGAATAATATTTAATCCCTTCTGCGGTGTTTACAATCTGCCCTTCCTGCCCCGAGCGGAGATAGCGCCTGCTTTTACTGCTCTGATCGGTCTGCTGGGCGTCCCCCCATCCGTCAAATTCGAAACCTTCAGGAGGAGCAAAGGCCTTATCTTCAAAAACGTACTTCTCTTGCTTCGACTCACCGGTTGAGTACATTATGGTGTCTACCACTACGGCCGGAATGTACCGGTTAGTCTCTTTATCGCTTTCAAAATGAAGAGTGATGCTGACACGCCGGTCACCAGCGCCTGCACCATTGGCATTTGGTACCTGTCTCAGAGTGAGTGCGACAAGGATCAGTACAGCCCAAATTAACTTCTTCCACATCTTCGTTTTCTCCCCTTATTAGTAATCTGCTTCTTAAAGAATAGAGATTGGGGATAAACTCTTCCATGATAAATGTCGAATAATAAGATGATCAAGCAACTTTAACAGGGCAAATGCCCGAATAAACGGTGTTTCTCGTACATCATTGACATTTAGTAACGGTTCCAATATAATTTCACAGTATAAAATCGCCGTTACAGCAAGTGTTAATGCAGCAGGGAGGGTTCTGATCCCTCCGGATTCGCATATAGTATGGTGTTTTCAATAAATGTATACGACAGGAGAATCGGTTGAGATGAGCGATAAAGAAGTCATCCTTACGCCGGACGGACTTAAACGTCTGGAAGAAGAACTGGAGACCCTCAAATCTGTTAAGCGCCGTGAAGTGGCCGAGCGGATTAAAGTGGCAATCGGATACGGAGATATCAGCGAGAACTCGGAGTATGAAGACGCGAAGAACGAGCAGGCTTTTATTGAAGGCCGTATCATTACTCTTGAAAAAATGCTTCGCAACGCCCGGATTATCAACAGCGACGAGATTCTTACCGATGTGGTAAGCGTAGGAGTAACTGTAAGCGTTGAAGATTTGGAGTATGGCGACGTAATGGAATACACTATCGTCGGAACAGCAGAATCGGACCCGCTTAACAACAAGATTTCCAACGAAAGTCCGGTTGGCAGAGCCATTATGGGCAAAACAGTCGGTACAGTCGTCGATGTCAGTGTTCCTGCAGGCGTTATTCAATATAAAATTCTTGATATCACAATGAAGTAACTAACCGTTACACCCCTGAAAGCTTCCTTAGGGAAGCTTTTTTCGGATTTTGCTCTGAAACGGACTGCCCTCGGACTAAGCCTGGGGTGCCGTTTCTTCTTATGTATATGACATGATGGTTTTAGAGAGGATGAAAGAACATGACCGAGGAATTGAATACGGTGGAGAATACGGAGAATGAGCTCAGCGAGCTGCTGCGCATCCGTCGTGCCAAATTGGACGAGCTGCGTGCACTGGGAATTGACCCGTTTGGTAAAAAGTATGAGCGTACAGCAGGCGCCGGGGATCTTCTGGCTAAATATGACGGACAGACTAAGGAAGAACTGGACGAGCTTAATCTTGATGTAAGCATTGCCGGCCGTATTATGGCCAAACGGGTAATGGGAAAAGCCAGCTTCGCCCACATCCAGGATCTAAGCGGCAAAATCCAGATCTATGTGCGCCAGGACAGCATTCCTGAAGAACAGTATGCGGCATTCAATGTGCTGGATTTGGGAGACATTATCGGGGTTCGCGGAACGTTGTTCAAGACCAAAACAGGGGAAACCTCAATTAAAGCAAGCAATCTTGAGGTTTTATCCAAATCCCTGCTTCCGCTTCCTGAGAAATACCACGGCTTGAAGGATGTCGAGCTGCGCTACCGCCAGCGTTATGTTGATTTGATCATCAACCCTGAGGTTCAGCAGACGTTTATTGCCCGTTCACGGATTATCCAGTCGATGCGCCGTTATCTGGACTCGCTGGGCTATCTTGAAGTGGAAACTCCGACGCTGCATGCTATTGCCGGGGGAGCTGCTGCGCGTCCGTTCATTACTCATCACAATACACTGGACATGCAGCTGTATATGCGGATTGCCATTGAGCTTCACTTGAAGCGCCTGATCGTCGGCGGTCTGGAAAAAGTCTACGAAATCGGCCGCGTATACCGTAACGAGGGGATTTCAACACGCCATAACCCTGAATTTACAATGATTGAGCTGTACGAAGCTTATGCCGACTACAAGGACATTATGCAGCTGACCGAAAATATGATTGCTCACATTGCCCAGGAGGTTCTTGGCAGTCAGCAGATTAATTATCAGGGACATGAAGTCGACCTGTCTCCGGGATGGCGCCGTGTTACTATGGTTGATGCTGTAAAGGAAGTTACAGGCGTTGACTTTGGCGTTCATATGACAGATGAGGAAGCGCAGCGTCTGGCTAAGGAGCATCGTGTTCCGGTTGAAAAGCATATGACATTTGGCCATATCCTGAATGCCTTCTTCGAGCAGTTCGTTGAAGAAACGCTTATTCAGCCTACGTTTGTTATGGGGCATCCGGTTGAAATTTCCCC
>NZ_CM177755.1:85000-682500 GCF_058313675.1 Paenibacillus sp. fava2
AAGGGAGCTTGACTGCGAGACCTACAAGTCGAGCAGGGACGAAAGTCGGACTTAGTGATCCGGTGGTACCGCATGGAAGGGCCATCGCTCAACGGATAAAAGCTACCCTGGGGATAACAGGCTTATCTCCCCCAAGAGTCCACATCGACGGGGAGGTTTGGCACCTCGATGTCGGCTCATCGCATCCTGGGGCTGAAGTAGGTCCCAAGGGTTGGGCTGTTCGCCCATTAAAGCGGTACGCGAGCTGGGTTCAGAACGTCGTGAGACAGTTCGGTCCCTATCTGTCGTGGGCGCAGGAAATTTGAGAGGAGCTGTCCTTAGTACGAGAGGACCGGGATGGACGTACCGCTGGTGCACCAGTTGTTCCGCCAGGAGCATGGCTGGGTAGCTACGTACGGACGGGATAAGCGCTGAAAGCATCTAAGCGTGAAGCCCCCCTCAAGATGAGATTTCCCAATTAGTAAGACCCCTTGAAGACGACGAGGTAGATAGGTTGGAGGTGGAAGTGCAGCAATGCATGGAGCTGACCAATACTAATCGGTCGAGGGCTTATCCAATCAATAAATCGCAGATTCGTTTCGGATTCAGTTTTCAGGTGATCAAGCCTGTAACGCAACGACATTTATTCGCACTTCGGGTGATGAACGAAATGTCTAGCGGCAGCGTCTGTTTCACAGACGCATGTTTGGTGGCGATAGCGGAAGGGTTCCACGCGTACCCATCCCGAACACGACCGTTAAGCCTTCCAGCGCCGATGGTACTTGGACCGAAGGGTCCCGGGAGAGTAGGACGCCGCCAAGCACATGAAGCCATTGTTGAGTAATCGACAATGGTTTTTTTGTTGTTATAATGATTGTTAATTGCAGAAACAACTGTGGTTATCTCCCTTCCAAATGTCCACTGTGAATGGACTAAGGTCCAAGAATTCGCTTACGCGGCAGGCTTTTTTCGAAACCTTTCCAGGATGATGTAATATTCTTGACAGGCTAAAAGGCCTTTGCTAAGATGGCAATAATATATTTTTGGACAAGCATCTCAAACCTTAATTGAAGATATTCATTAATGCAGCTTCGCTACTCCTGACGGTGTCTATCGGATATGGACTCTGGCCCGACCGAAGTTTCTTCATTTATAAAGTTTGCGGACGTTTAGAACGACAATTCGAGGAGGAATGACCCAGGTGTGGGAAGATAAGTTTGGTAAAGAAGGACTGACTTTTGATGATGTGCTGCTGGTACCGCGTAAATCCGAGGTGCTGCCTAAAGAAGTGGACCTGAGTGCGGTTTTGAGTAACAATGTGAAGCTCAATATTCCCCTTATCAGTGCCGGAATGGATACCGTAACTGAAGCAGCAATGGCCATTGCAATTGCCCGTGAAGGCGGAGTTGGCATTATTCACAAGAATATGTCTGTAGAGCAGCAGGCTGGCGAAGTCGATCGGGTAAAGCGTTCCGAAAGCGGCGTAATCACTAATCCTTTCTCCCTCACACCGGATCATCTGGTATCCGATGCGGAACGTTTAATGGGTAAATACCGCATCTCCGGAGTACCGATTGTTGATGAAAACAACAAACTGGTCGGCATTATTACTAACCGTGATATGCGCTTTATTCATGACTACGGTGCGCCGATCAGCGAATATATGACCCGTGATAATCTGGTAACCGCTCCTGTCGGTACAACCCTGCAGGAAGCAGAGGTTATGCTGCAGCGCCACAAGATTGAAAAGCTGCCGCTGGTTGATGACGATAACATTCTCAAAGGGCTTATTACTATTAAAGACATTGAGAAGGCGATTCAGTTCCCTAACGGAGCGAAGGACGCACAAGGCCGCCTGCTCGTAGGTGCAGCTATCGGCATTTCGAAGGATGCCGATGAACGTGCCAAGGCCCTGATTGACGCCGGTGTCGATTTGCTTGTTGTGGATTCGGCTCACGGACACCATATCAATATTATTGAAGCAGTTCGCAATCTGCGCGCCAAGTACCCTGACCTCACGATTGTAGCCGGAAACGTAGCTACCGGTGAAGCTACCCGTGATCTGATCGAAGCGGGCGCATCCATTGTTAAGGTTGGTATCGGACCGGGTTCGATCTGTACAACCCGAGTTATTGCCGGTATCGGTGTACCGCAGATTACTGCCATCTATGATTGCGCAACAGTCGCTCGGGAGTATGGAGTACCGATTATCGCAGACGGCGGGATTAAATACTCGGGTGAGATTACTAAGGCGATTGCTGCCGGTGCATCTGCAGTAATGATGGGAAGCCTGTTTGCCGGAACAGAAGAAAGCCCGGGAGAATCCGAGCTGTACCAGGGACGTAAGTTCAAGGTATACCGCGGGATGGGAAGTATGAGTGCTATGAAGCAGGGAAGTAAGGACCGTTACTTCCAGGATGATGACAAGAAGCTGGTTCCGGAAGGAATCGAGGGCAGAGTTGCCTTTAAAGGGCCGCTTTCCGATACCGTTCACCAGCTGATCGGCGGACTCCGTTCAGGTATGGGATACTGCGGTACCAAGACCTTGACTGAGCTGCGGAACGATACCAGCTTTATCCGGATTACCGGAGCAGGACTCCGTGAGAGTCATCCGCATGATGTGCAGATTACCAAGGAAGCGCCTAACTACTCCTTGTAATTGCGCCAATTCGCTAAAATACGGGCAGGCAGGGCATAATTCGCTCTGCCTGTCTTTTTTTGCAGATACCCCTGTGTTAGAATAGAACAAGCAATGGATATGAGGATCAAAGGAGAGTATTGATTTTGAAGCACAAGCGTAAATTCAGCAGCAAGCAATTTGTGATCAAGACAGCGACAGTAGGTCTGCTTTTAAATATGTTAGCTTCTCCAGTAAGTTCCGCAGTATTAGCCAGCGAGGTTCAGACTCCGGCTACAACAGAAGCAGGCACAACCGGTACAGGCACGGCGGCGACGAATACAGCAGCAGCTAAAATTCCTTCGATAGAATCTCTGGGGCTTAATGTGAGCTCAGCTGTATTAATTGAGCCTACAACCGGAGAAGTTCTTCTATCGTATAATGCCGATGAGGCGCTGCCTCCGGCCAGTATGACCAAGATGATGACAGAATACCTTGTGACAGAAGCTGTTAATAATGGACAGCTTTCCTGGGATCAGACGGTTACTATTCAGGAAAATGCGGCCCAGCAGGTCGGCTCCCGGATTTTTTTGGCGCAGGGTGACCAACATACAGTTAAAGAGCTTTACATAGCTATGGCAGTGGGCTCAGCCAATGATGCTACTGTTGCACTGGCAGAGCTGGTTTCCGGTTCGGAACAGCAATTTGTGACCCTGATGAATGAGACCGCCCAGAAGATGGGGATGAAGACGGCTTATTTCATTAACTCGACCGGTCTTGACCGGGCAGATATGCCTTCCAAGTACCGTCCGGAAGCGGACCGCGAAACGGTCATGTCTGCAATGGATGCAGCTATACTTGCTAAATATATAGTAACTGAACATCCTGATTTTACTGAGTTTACAACGATCCAATCCTATAAGTTCCGTGAGCGCGATGCCAAACCGATGATTAACTACAACTGGATGCTCGAAGCCAATAAGGACATAGCGAACTTTAAGGCTTATGCATATCCCGGTCTTGACGGACTTAAGACAGGACACACTACCAAGGCAGGAAACTGCTTTACCGGTACGGCAGTGCGTGACGGTATGCGTCTTATCAGTGTAGTTATGGGAGCCGATTCGGAAGCACACCGCTTTACAGAGACAAAGAAGGTGCTTGACTATGGCTTCAATAATTTTGAAATCAAGCAGGTAGTAGCCGCCAAGTCTGTGATCGCAGGAAACGAAACCGTACCTGTACAAAAGGGCAAAAACGAGAGCGTACCTGTAGTTACAGACGCCGGTGTAACCTTTATTGTGCCAAAAGGAACGGTGAACCCGGCAATCGAAACGGCTGTTGCTGTCAACGACGCCTCCACTCTCGTTGCTCCTATTGCCAATGCTACCGCAGTCGGAAAGGTAACTTACACCTATAAGATTGAAGGCATGGAACAGGCCCAGCAGAAAACGGTCAATCTGATCACAGCAGAGGAAGCAGAAAAAGCAGGCTGGTTTAAGCTGCTGATGCGGGCAATCGGCGATTTTTTCGGTGATTTGTTTACAGGAATTAAGGATCTGTTCTAATTATTAGCGGGATATAGTAATAAAATCGGGGGGTCAGGACATGGAAACAGGAACATCGAGGGTAAAAAGAGGTATGGCAGAAATGCAAAAGGGCGGCGTCATCATGGACGTCATGAATGCTGAGCAGGCAAAGATTGCTGAGGCCGCAGGTGCAGTAGCCGTAATGGCGCTGGAGCGTGTTCCTTCTGATATTCGCGCCGCAGGCGGCGTAGCACGTATGGCTGATCCTACTATTGTAGAGGAAGTTCTCAAAGTGGTAAGCATTCCTGTAATGGCCAAAGCCCGTATCGGCCATTATGTTGAAGCAAAAGTGCTTGAATCGCTGGGCGTCGATTATCTGGATGAGAGCGAAGTGCTTACGCCTGCTGACGAAGTATTCCATATCGACAAACGCGAGTTCACTGTTCCTTTTGTGTGCGGAGCCAAAGACCTCGGAGAGGCTCTGCGCCGCATTAACGAAGGGGCTTCCATGATCCGTACCAAGGGTGAGCCGGGAACAGGCAACATCGTTGAAGCTGTGCGGCATATGCGCTACATTAACAGCCAGATCCGCAAAGTTACCGGCCTGTCCAAGGATGAGCTGTACCATGAAGCCAAGACCCTTGGTGTCCCTTATGAGCTGCTGCTCGAAGTTCATGAGCTTGGCAAGCTGCCGGTTGTTAATTTTGCCGCAGGCGGTGTGGCAACTCCTGCCGACGCTGCGCTGATGATGCACCTGGGGGCAGATGGTGTTTTTGTAGGCTCTGGTATTTTCAAATCGGATAATCCCGAGAAGTTTGCCCGCGCAATCGTAGAAGCAACAACTCACTTTACCGATTACAGACTGATTGCTGAGGTATCCAAGAATCTCGGCACCCCGATGAAGGGGATTGATATCGCCACTCTGACTCCGGCTGAACGCATGTCAGAACGCGGCCGTTAATAGAGAGAAGGTTGGCGGATGAGAATAGGAGTGTTGGCGCTTCAAGGCGCTGTAACAGAGCATATTGTCAGTATAGAGAAGACCGGAGCGGAAGGCCTTCCCATCAAGCGTGTTGAGCAGCTAGAGGAAGTGGACGGCCTGATTATTCCCGGCGGCGAGAGCACAACAATCGGCAAGCTGATGCGCAAGTACGGCTTTATTGAAGCTATACGCGATTTTTCGGGCCAGGGCAAGCCCATCTTTGGCACTTGTGCCGGGATGATTGTACTGGCGAAGAGAATTGCCGGCGGCGAAGATTCTCATCTGGGGCTGATGGATATAACGGTGGCCCGGAATGCCTTCGGCCGCCAGCGGGAAAGCTTTGAATGTGACCTCGATGTAAAAGGAATTAGCGAGCCGGTCCGCGCTGTATTTATACGTGCTCCGCTTATAAGTGAAGTAGGTCCTGAGGTTGATGTGCTCACCGTTTATAATAATGAGATTGTTACAGCACGGCAGGACAATCTGCTGGTTTCCTCCTTTCATCCGGAGCTGACAGAGGATTACCGGCTGCATCAGTACTTTGCCGATATGGTGAAGGCTAAGGCTGCAGCCACACAATAGAACTGCATATAAGAACAACCTGACTCTTTCAATGCTGCAAACGGCAATCTGAAAGAGTCTAGGCTGTTTTCAGGAGGGAAACTTTGTGCTAGATGTAAAAGTATTGCGCAACGACTACGCTAAAGTAGAAGAAGCGCTTAACAACCGTGGTAAATCGCTTGATCTGATTGCCGGATTCCCGCAGCTTGACCTGCGCCGTCGGGAACTGCTGCAAGAGACAGAAGGACTCAAGAACCGCCGTAACGTTGTTTCAGGCGATGTAGCCAAGAAAAAGAAAAACGGAGAGCCGGCTGATGACCTGATCGCAGAGATGCGTACCGTTTCTGACCGGATTAAAGAGCTGGATGATGAAGTCCGTGAGCTTGAGGCACAGATTGATGAGCTGACGATGAGCATCCCTAACATTCCGCACGAATCGGTGCCGGTAGGCAAGTCCGAAGAAGATAATGTCGAAATCCGGCGCTGGTCCCAGCCGCGTGAGTTCGGATTCACACCGAAATCCCATTGGGAGCTTGCACAGCAGCTGGATATTCTGGATTTTGAAGCTGCCGCCAAGGTCACAGGCTCCAGATTTGTGTTCTATAAGGGGCTTGGAGCGCGTCTTGAACGTGCGCTGATTAACTTCATGATGGATTTGCACAGCGGAGAGCATAATTACGAAGAAATGCTGCCGCCGCAGATTGTAAATAAGGACAGCTTATACGGTACGGGCCAGCTGCCGAAGTTCGAAGAGGATCTGTTTAAGCTGCGGGATACAGAGTATTACCTGATTCCGACGGCAGAGGTACCGGTAACGAACTATTACCGTGAGGAGATTCTGACTGCTGCGGACCTTCCTAAGTATTTTGTCGCTTACAGCTCCTGCTTCCGTTCTGAAGCCGGCTCAGCAGGCCG
Source organism: Paenibacillus sp. fava2 (assembly GCF_058313675.1). NCBI lineage: Bacteria > Bacillati > Bacillota > Bacilli > Caryophanales > Paenibacillaceae > Paenibacillus > Paenibacillus sp. fava2. The sequence continues at coordinate 91,584 of NZ_CM177755.1, forward strand.
TGACACCCGCGGGCTTATCCGCCAGCATCAGTTCAACAAGGTGGAGCTTGTAAAGCTTACCACGCCTGAGAGCTCCTATGAGGAGCTTGAGAAGATGACAGCAGACGCTGAGCGCGTGCTGCAGCTGCTGGAGCTGCCGTACCGCGTTCTGGGACTCTGTACAGGTGATATGGGCTTCACATCGGCCAAGACCTACGACCTCGAGGTGTGGCTGCCGGAGAGCGGTATGTACCGTGAGATTTCCTCCTGTTCAAATACGGAAGACTTCCAGGCCCGCCGGGCTAATATCCGTTTCCGCAAAGAGCCTAAGGCCAAGCCGGAATTTGTTCATACCCTCAATGGATCGGCACTGGCGGTAGGACGGACTGTGGCAGCGATCCTGGAGAATTATCAGCAGGAAGACGGCAGTGTACTGATTCCGGAAGTGCTTCAGCCATACATGCGTAACACAAAAGTAATTACACCAAAAGTTTCTCAGTAGTACTTGCATATTGTTCGCGAAATGTGGTACAATTCCTAATGCATGTGAAATTTAGATGCATTATGGAGAGGTACCGAAGCGGTCATAACGGGGCGGTCTTGAAAACCGTTAGGGTGCAAGCCCACATGGGTTCGAATCCCATCCTCTCCGCCATTTCTTTTATTACAATTACAATGATCTGCAGATAGAAGCCGTCTTCTCCGGAAGACGGCTTTTTTATGCTTGCCGGCGGTCATAGAGATCCATGCCGGATTCATGCACCTTTGCTGCGGACAGGAATAAAAACCTCTGCTTCTCCGCAATGTAATAGAGAAGGAGGCTGATCATAACAATGAACCGAGAAATGCAGTTGGACCAGAATACGCTGATTTCAGCCTGGCAGGAACGCCTGCCTGCGCTGATGCAAGACGGGGACAGCTTTAGCCTGCAGGGGGATGCGGCAGACCAGAACAGCCTGCTCATTCATTTTAACGCTGCCGGCCATCAGGCTTACTCCCTGGATTTTCGCTGTACCTATGTGGACAGCCGGGAGGTTGCCGTTGATTTGGTTGATGTGGAGCAAGCAGGGCGTCATACGGATGAGCGTACCGATGCTGTCCAGCAGCTGGCGCAAAAGTATACCAGACAGATTCACGAATGCGCCCAGGCGCTGCAGAATCTGACCAATCCTTAGGAGGAGATGTAAAATGAGTAAGCCAAAAAGCGTGCCTGTACCGGGAACGGAAACAAATCGGAAGTCCAGACAAGAGCATCATTCTTCCGGTCCCGAGCCGTTATCAGGCTCCAAAAAGGTAAAGCAGGCTAATCATGTGGATCATAATAACCCGCAAGGTTAGATTGGAACCCGGGCAGTATCTGAAACGTAATGTTTCTCATATTTGCTAATTGGTTTATCATTAACATGGGGAAGTAATATTTTTACATGGGAGAGGAGAACAATAATGATTAAAAGATGGGGGCTTTCCGCAGCGGCTTTGCTGCTTACAGCTGCAGTTATTTTACCTGGATGTGCAAGTAAAGAGGAGTCACCGAAAGAAGCGATATCGTCGTCTGCAAAAGAGGCGTTAACGATGACTTCTTACGAAATGAAGAGCGTACTTACGATTAACAATCTGACGATTGATGCACCTGCGGGGGCTGGGGATGAAACTACGGGCATGGTGCTCAATATGCTTAAGAACGCTGATATCTCCATTAATGGCGTCCATCAGTCAGATCCGATGCAGACCGAATTAACAATGGTGCTGAATCTGAAGGGCGATATGGCCATGTCCTTCAACATTCCGATGGTGCTGACAACAGATAAGATGTATGTCAAAATCCCGTCGATCCCGTTCCTGCCGCTTCCGGAGACCATCGTTGGCAAGTTCCTGGAGCTTGATCCGAAAGAGCTTGCTGAACAGCAGGGAGTGGGTGTAACGCCGGGGACAGTGGATACCAAGAAAGTCCAGGATCTTTCCAATGAGGTAGTAAGCACGCTGCTGGGCGAATATGACGAAGAGACGTACTTCAAAAATGTGAAGCCTGAGGATGCGGGACTGCCTGAAGGCGTCGATGCTAAGCAGGTTGTCCAGTTCCAGGTGACAAACAGCAATGTCAAAGAGGCGCTTACCATTTTGGTGAACAATGCACTGCCTAAGATCATTGATATCCTGGGCAAAGAAGAGTACAAGGAAATGCTGCAGATTGACGAAGCCAAGCTCGCGGATATTAAACAGCAGCTCCAATCGGGTGAGGCCCGGGCAGAGTTCGATAAAGGCTTAGCTGACCTGGACTCCTATCTGACAGTTAACAACTTCCAGCTGAACACAGCCATCAACAAGGATGATTTCCCAGTGTATCAGAATCTGCTGATGGATGTGGTAGTTAAGGATCCCGAGCAAGGGCAGAATATCAATCTCGCACTAACCGGAACTAATCAGTACAGCAAAATCAATGAGAAGCAGACCTTCGTGATCGGTATCCCGCAGGGTGAGGATGTCGTTACAATGGAAGAGCTGCAGCAGCAATTTGGCGGAATGAGCACTTATTAATCGTTATCCTATACAAAAATCTGCAGAGTGCCGAGTGCACACTGCAGGTTTTTTGTTATGTCTGGGCTATGAGCGGGCTGTCAAAAAAATCATCGGCCAGAATCGCATAGGTCCGGTGGTCCTGCCATTCGCCGTTGATCTTGAGGTACCGGCGGGCTATGCCTTCAGCCTGGAAACCGCTTTTCTCCAGCACCCGGCGAGAAGCATCGTTGTGCAGCAGGATGGAAGCCTGTACTCTGTGCAATGCAAGGGCACGGAAGGCATACTCCAGGATCAGGCTTACTGCGGCAGTCATATGACCTTTGCCTTGAATAGCATAATCCATAAAGTAACCCAGATCGGCATACTGAGCTACCCCGCGCACCAGATTGGAAAGTGTAATCTGACCGATCAGCTGTCCGTCAGACAGGAAGATGCCGAACATATAAGCCCTATCCTGCTCCGAGTCGCTCAACCGCTGGCTGACCAGCAGCTGCTGGCTCTCCAGGGTGAAATAATCAGCCTCGCGCAGCGGTTCAAACCGCTGATGATGCTCTTTGTTGCGCAGACGCAGCTCCAGAAGCTCCTGTGCATCCTGCAGCTGCAGTAATGAAAGATAGATACCTTGCGCGTGATTGTAGAGCTTAAATGACATAACAGGTTTTCTCCTTTTCCCATAATAATTATAGAAACAGTATGGCAGGGGGGAGGGACGCTAATGCCTCAGAGCTTGGGCTTCCGGCGCAGCCGGCGGAAGAAAGAAGTCAGCAGCTCTGCACATTCCTCCTGAAGTACATTTTGAATGATTCCGGTCCGGTGATTGAATCTTGGTTCTTCGAGCAGGTTCATAAGGGTGCCTGCACAGCCTGCCTTTGGATCGGCAGTACCGTATATGGTTAGCGGCAGCCGGGCCTGAACCATTGCTCCCGCACACATGGGGCAGGGTTCGAGTGTAACGTATAGCTGGCAGTCAAGCAGCCTCCAGGAATTAAGTGCAACACTTGCCTGGCGGATTGCGACCATTTCGGCATGGGCGGTAGAATCGAGCGTAGTTTCCCGCAGATTGTAGCCGCGCCCGATAATCTCCCCGTGACGAACGATTACCGCACCGATAGGCACTTCACCCAGGCTCTCTGCCTTACGCGCTTCGGCAATCGCCTCTTTCATCCAAAACTCATGTATGGTCAGCTCCTCGGGCGACAGTTCATCCTTGTATATATTCAAGCCCATCTTTCCTTTCCTCAAACAATCCTTGTACAACGAACAAATATTCGCTCTGAACAAATTGTGCATAACTCTGTGGATAACCGCCCACTTATACACATTATTGTACACATTAAAGCTTAATAACCTGTTTATATGTGTATATGCTGTGGATGGTGTTCATGATTTCCTTCATTATTGTAGAGAAACCATCCTCAAAATTCAATGCTTTACGTGGATAACCCCCTTTGAAATCTCTTTTCAAATGAAGGGGCAGAAGGTATGATATTTATGAATGCTCCGCTTGATTTTTTTACCAGCTGATAAGAGGTGAACAAACAGCTTGTCCATTAAAACAAAATTATCGGCAATCATTTTCGGGTCAGTGCTGTTAATACTGGGACTGAATCTGATGCTGAATCTATATGCGGCCCGGAATAATTTGCTTACCGAGAGCAAGAATAATATGAAGACTACGGCCATGCAGATTGCCGTTTCTGTCGAGCAGAGCAATTACAGCTCCAATTACGTGCAGCAGCAGATGGCCTATAATCTTCGGCTGGCTGCTATTCTGGCTGCTGAGGAGCTTGACCCGGACATCAGCAATGTGAAAAACTCACAGCTGAAGCTTCTGGCGGACAAGCTGGGGGTGTCTAATATTTCGCTCCTTGTTCAGACTGAAGATGATATTATAGTAGCTAAGTCCTCAGATCCTGCCGAGCTTGGGTTGTCTACCAAGGGTATGGGTTTTTGGTATGTTGCTTTTCTTGAGCTGTTTGCCGGCCAGAAGGTATCCGTTCAGCAGGGGCAGACGCTTGATAATTTCTGGTCCGGCCCCTTTGAGTACTCCACCTCCAATCCGGAGTACATTGAGAAGTGGGGCTATTACCGTGATCCGTCAAGAAATTATATTATAGATCCGTATATCCGGAGTACAGCTGTCAGTGACTACGTGAGAATTATGGAGCCGGAAGAGATCGTCCGGCGCTCCAAGGAGGTTAACCCGGGGCTACTGGAGATTACGGGGATGGATCCTAAGACCTTTGGTTCCGAAACCATGCAGCCGGACGGTACAGACAGTGTCAATCATAAGCTGCGCAACCGTCCCATCCGTTTTGGAACGTACATTTTTGGCAATCCTGGCGAGGATAAGTCTGCAATGATGACAGCCCTGAGGAAGGAAGCTCCAGTAACCATTGATACATCAGCCTTGGGCAAAAGAGTGCTTAAAAGCTTCATTCCGATTGCTCTGCCCGGCAACGATGATTATGTCATCAGCGTAGTCATGGATTACTCGGTAATTTCCTCCGTCATTAATGAGGAGCTGGTAAGTGATATTACGACATCGGTGCTGCTACTGGTTATTTTTTTCATATGCAGCTACGCGCTGTCCGGCATCGTTACACGTCCGATTAAGGATATCCTGCGTAAGGTCAATGATGTGGCCAAGGGAAATTTCGAGTCCCCGCTAAATGTAACAAGCGGCGATGAGCTGGGCCAGCTGGCGAGCCGGATCAATGTGATGGCTGAGCACTTGTATCAGCATACCAACCAGCTGGGACGGGCGCTGGAAGAGAACCGGGCTGTGAAGGAGCACCTGGAATCGGTAATTAACGGCACGTCGGATGCAATCCATACCGTAGATATGGAAGGTCGGATCACCAGCACGAACAAGGCCTTTGAGAAGCTGTACGGCTGGAATGCAGCTGATGCCGCAATCAAGCCGCCTTATCTTGTGCCGGCGACCGTACAGCGGCAGGAGGATATAAGACTTAGGGAACTTAAGGAAGGTGCTGCTCTGCCGCCCGTGGAGACCCTCAGGCTGAAGCGTGACGGATCTTTAGTTGAGGTCAGTGTAAGCACCTCAATGATCCGGGATGAAGAGGGCCGTCCTCAGGCCTTTGTACATGTATCGCGTGATATGACCGAACGCAACCGGATCGAGGAGCTGCTCAGACGCTCAGAGAAACTGACGACAGTAGGACAGCTGGCGGCAGGGGTAGCTCATGAGATCCGTAACCCGCTGACTACTCTCCGCGGATTTCTGCAGCTTCAGAGGGAGAAGGGAGTGCTTATACCGCTTCATATTGATCTGATGCTGTCCGAGCTTGACCGGATCAATCTGATTGTGAGCGAATTTCTGATCCTGGCCAAGCCCCAGGCTGTCCACTTTCAGGAGAAGGATATCCGGCATATTCTGAATGATGTCATTTCTCTGCTGGACAGCCAGGCACATCTTTTCGGCATCGAATTCAAAGCACAGCTCTCCGTACAGCCGGCCAGAGTACATTGTGAAGAGAACCAGCTGAAGCAGGTCTTTATTAATATCGTCAAAAATGCAATTGAAGCGATGCCCGCAGGCGGCACTATTACCGTTTTGCAGCGGATCGAAGGAAATTCTGTTATCATTGTAATCTCAGATGAGGGAGAGGGAATTCCGGAAGAGATGCTGCCCAAGCTGGGAGAGCCCTTCTTTACAAATAAGGAGACGGGAACCGGTCTTGGACTGATGGTCAGCCAGCGGATTATCCAGGCTCACAAAGGCAGCATGGAGATCCGCAGTGAATACGGGTGCGGAGCCGAGATTACAATTATACTGCCGGTTGCATAGAATCAGACCTGAGTGAAGGATTGAATAAGGAACGGAGTGAGGACAGAAATGAGAATTAATAAGTTCATCAGTGACACAGGCTACTGTTCACGCCGTGAAGCAGACAAGCTGGTCGAAAGCGGAAGAGTTACAATTAACGGTGAACCTGCTGTACTGGGGAGCCAGGCTGTGCCGGGAGATCAGGTATTGATTGATGGCAAACCGCTTGAAACAGGCAGCCAGGTGGTCTATATCGCTTTAAATAAGCCAGTCGGGATCACCTCTACCACAGAGGCGCATATCCAGGGGAATATTGTTGATTTTGTCGGGCATCAGGAGCGGATATTTCCGATTGGCCGGCTCGATAAGGACTCCGAAGGATTAATTCTGCTTACAAATGACGGCGATATCGTCAATAAAATACTGCGGGCTGAAGGCAAGCACGAAAAGGAATACATAGTAACTGTAGACAGGCCGATTACGCCTTCCTTTATTTCTGCAATGTCGAGCGGGGTAAAGATTCTAGGCGGCAAAACCCTCCCCTGCACAGTAACCCGGATCTCGGAGCGGGTATTCCGCATCATTCTTACCGAGGGCAAAAACCGGCAAATCCGCCGGATGTGCAGCGCCTTTGGCTACGAGGTAAGACACCTGCAGCGTATCCGCATAATGAATATTCATCTGGGCGCGCTCAAGACAGGGGAATGGCGTGATCTGACCATACAGGAGAAACAGGAGCTGGGGGCTATGCTCAGCTATGAGCTGCAATAGCCAGCCATTACAAAGAAAGAGCTGCTTTCCCGGGTATCCCGGGAGGCAGCTCTTTGCTCTTTATTCTTTGCGGAGTCCCGTTTATTGAGCAGGAGGAGCAACGCTTGTAGTATCCGCTGATTCGGTGTATTTCCGGAGAATGGAGACTTCCACGCGGCGGTTTTTGGCCCGTCCGGCAGCCGTGGAGTTATCAGCGATCGGATGATATTCACCGTAGCCGATCGGGCTGAATTTTACCGGGTCCAGGTTCGGGTTCAGCAGGAGGATCTTCATGAAATGAAGGGCCCGGTCTACGCTAAGATCCCAGTTGGATGAATAGCTGCTGTTGGAAATCGGGACGTTGTCGGTATGCCCCTGTACGAGTACATTATAATCAGGAAACTGCTGCAGCATACTGGAAATCGATTTGGCAAGCTGACGGGATTCATCCTTAACATCGGCCTCACCTGAAGCAAACAGGGCGTTGTCACTGATTGTGATCATCAGCTGTGACTGATTCAGCTTGGTGCTGAGCAGATCGGTAAGCCCGTTTTTCTCGATATACTGGTCAAACTGCTTCTTTAGCTTCTCCAGTTCCTCTTGCTCCTGCTTGCGCAGCTTGGCAATTTCGGATTCGCCTGTATTGGGAGCAACCACATTATCCATCTTATCGTGTTTGCCCTGATCCAGCTGTGATTGTGTGGGCGAAGCAGCCCGCTGGTCGAGAATACCTGTACCGCCGTTCAGTGCGGAGCTGAAAGCCTGGCTCATCTCCTCGAACTTCTTGGCATCAGTGGCGCTCATAGCGTACATAACAAGGAACAAGGCGACCAGCAGCGTCATCAAGTCAGAATAGGGCAATAGCCAGGATTCATCGGCATGCTCTTCGTGCTCTTCATGCCTAGTCTTTTTGCTCACTCAAGCCGCCCTCCTTTGCGCTCAGCTTGGCACGCTCCGACGGTGTAAGGAAGACAGACAGCTTCTGGTTGATCGCAATGGTTGAGACCCCGGACTGGATGGACAGCAGCCCCTCCACCATCATCAGCCTGAGCTGGATTTCTTTTTTGGAGATACGTTTAAGCTTGTTGGCCATTGGATGCCACATTACATAACCGGTAAAAATACCGAGCAGTGTAGCAATAAACGCCCCTGCAATCGCGTGGGCGAGCACATCCATATCACTCATATCCGCAAGGGCGGCGATCAGTCCGACAACCGCTCCGAGTACCCCAAGCGTAGGGGCATACATGCCTGCCTGGGAGAAGATCAGGGCACCGGCTTTATGTCTGTCTTCAGTTGCATGAATATCTTCCATTAATACATCACGGACAAACTCCTGATCGTTGCCGTCGATGATCATACGCATACCGTTTCTGAGGAAATCATCTTCAATTTCATCAACCTTCGATTCCAGTGCCAGCAGTCCTTCACGCCGGGTAATGGATGCCCATTCCATGAACGTGGTGATCAAATCGGATTTCTTGACCATCTTTTGCTGAATGAAGAGCAGCTTGAACAGCTTGGGGATTGTCTTGAGCTCCGCCATCGGGAAGGCCACAAAGACGGAGGCTACGGTACCCAGGAGAATGATGACATAAGCCGCAGGGTTATTTAAGCTTGTGAGCGGGGCATGCTTCAGCACCATCCCGCCAAGAAAAGCAACCAGACCAAAAATCAAACCAAGTAATGTTGAAATTTCCATTATGCACCTCGTCCATGAGAATTAAAAAGTGATCCGTCACAGCCGCTTGTATCATCCTTGAAAAGCAGCGGGACACCCTGTGTGGAATGAAATCACGTATATTCTTATTTATCGACAGCATTCCCTTTTTTGTGAAGTCATTTTTTCGGCTATAATGGATAGGGTAAGTTATTATTCATCTGTGAAGAAAACGGAGTGATAGACGTGGGTGTTAAGCACGGCAGAGATTACAGTGAAATTTTGAAGGAACTGACGGAGGCCGTCAGCCGTATTTCAGACGGTTATGAATTTTTTGAGATGGAACCTGACGAGTGGCAGGAGCTGCCGCAGGAATCCAAGCTTGAGGTTTGGGAAGCCCTGGCCGAGGATCTGTTTTACGGGCTCGGCAATGAGCCTGTAATTCATGTGGGCAGCGGAGTTGTCATCTATGACAAAGAGACCCACAGGATCAACATTCTGCTTGGTGAGGAAGATTTGGCCTCGGTAGTACTTGTCTAGCGGGGCAGCAGCAATGGGCCCGGGTTTGCCCCTCTCCATGCAGCCATGGTAAAATTGAGCTGACGAGTGCTATTTGCCGGGATTTCAGAATACATTAAACCGAAAAAAAGCCTTCATCCTGGCGCATCCCTTGGACTTTCAGAAGCTGAGGGATGTTTTGTTTAAAATATCAGAAAGTATACGTCTAAAGACTTTACTGCTAATAAAGTAAGGGAGGAAGCAAATTGCAATTATCAGTGGAAGAGCTGCATGAGCAGATAGGTAAGCTGGAGGGCTGGAAGCTGGAACAAGAAACGCTGGTACGCAAGTACATGTTTAGCGAGTATATGAAGGGCATTGCTTTTGTGGATGAGGTGGCCGCCATATCCGAGGCCTTTGATCATCATCCGCATATAACGATTGACTACAAAACCGTCACCCTGCGCTTATCGGCAAAAGAAGAGAGCGGCCTTGCGGCGCTTGATATCCGCCAGGCTCATGAATTCAATGAAGCCTTTGACAAAGCACGTTAGGACACGGTCTAATATAACCGCTGCACACAAAAACGCCCGTACAAAGGACCAGCTGGAGTCCTTGTACGGGCATTTTAATGAATATGCGATCTTCTACTTTTTCTCTGCGAGCCATAAAGCAACGTTAGCGATCTCCTCAGGGGCCAGCTTATCCTTAAAGGATGGCATTTGTCCGCGTCCCTTGGTCACAATGCTGTAGATGCTCTCGGCATCACGTTCGCTGCCTTCATGCTGCAGGCTTGGGCCTACACCGCCCTGAAGCTGATCGCCATGGCAGGAAATACAGTTGGTTTTGACAGCGGCTTCCGCACTTGCGGCATCCAGGGTAACCTGAGGCATTGTAGGCTTATTTTCTTCCGCGACTTCCTCTTTGCCGGGCAATGTGAATAAGAGCACTACCGCAAAAGCACACGCGGCAAAAAACAAACCGCTCATGATCCATTTCTGCATCTCCATCGTCCCCTCCGTGTAAGCTGCTTCCTTCATTATACAGAAAGGTAAAGCGTTATCATAGAGTTTGTGTCAAAAAAATGAACGATTATTGTGCGGCTGTGGGCTTCAACCCCAGCATGGAGTTATTTATTATAGACCATGCAATAAAATGGCTTATCTCCGCTTGGTGTACGGCGTTCGTACGTATCAGTAATCGTAAATCCGCACTTCTGGTATGTCCGGATAGCCCGCTGATTCCAGGTGAGCACCTCCAGATCAATCTCCCGGTCGGGATATCGCTCCAAGGCCGCCTGAACGATTGCATTCATAAAGGAATGCCCCCTTCCATGCCCGCACAGCTCGGGGCGCATGCCGATTCCCAGCCGGACCACGCCTTCCATCGGAAACAGCTGCGCAAATCCGCACAGATCCCCTTCTCCGTCTACAACAGATACATACTGCTCTGTACGCAGCTGCGGATCTCCAAATTCAATGCCAAGCGCCTGCATCTGCTCCCATGGCAGCCATCCGTAAATATTATAAGGCGGCCTGTAATCCCATCCGCAAATATCTTCGGCATGACTGCTCTCCATCGGCACCACGTAAAAAGTGACAGCGTAACTGCTCATAAGGCCACAGGCCTCCTTTCAGGGGGGCGCGTTTCTATATCGTATACTTAATTATATACAAAACAGGGCGGGTTCAACTCAGGAAATTAGCAGGACGGCAGAAACTTGACAAACCGCAAAAAATATTTTATGAAATAGCGGAAAAAAGCGATTTAAGGTGTTTTATGCGTTAGGGGAGGGGTAAGTAGTTTTATAGACAAAAAAACAGGAGCCCTCCAAGATTTCGGCAAAAATCCTGGAAAAGCACCTGTCTAATCATTACTTATTGAACATCATCGTTGTCTTCAACATCAGTTGCAACTGCATGGTAAGCATCTGTGCTCATGATCCGTTTCGCGCCAACGTAGCGGTTGACGTAGTAGCTGTCACTCAGCGAGCTGATGGTTACACCCTTTGAGCTTGAAGCATGTGCGAATTTGCCTTCTCCAACATAAATGCCGACATGAGATACACCGCGGCCGCTTGTATTGAAGAATACAAGATCGCCTTCCCGCAGATTATCACGGGAGATGGCAGTGCCCATCTGGTACTGGGAGCCGGACTGGTGCGGCAGGTTAATGCCAATCTTATCGAAGACATACATGGTGAATCCGGAGCAATCAAAGCCGTTGGTCGATACTCCGCCGGACACGTATTTGGTTCCGATGGCTTTATCGATGACTTTATCCATTTTGGAATCCGCGAAAGCGCTTCCTGCTCCAATGGTAAGCATAATAGAAAAACTGAGTAGTGCGGCGGCTAACTTCTTCTTCAAAAGTAAATACCCCTTCCAAATGCCTACGAGGTTAGCTTAAGGGTTCGGTTGAAGGTCCCCTATGACCCCTCTGTGAATAGGAGGTCAATTCACCCAAAAATTGGTTCCCCCGTTTCCCTTATTTCGTAAGGGAACTCGGCACGACTGTTGATTAGGATTAGCTGGCAGAACATTATGACAAAACGTTTGAAAAACCCGGTTGATTAATTACAAAAATGTTACTAAACGCTCACTGCGATAATTGTAGCAAAGACAGAGGCCGTTGGCAATCACTTAAAACATATTAGTGCATAATATTTGCGTTTTTTAAGAGAGATTTCTGCTTAAAAAGACTCAAATTTACGTGGAAAGTAAGCTTTTTCTGAAACAATGTTGGAATTTTTAGTAAGAGGGGTGTTTCATAAGCCCTGGATGTGTGTAAAAGGTAGAATAAGGAAACAAAAAGGAAAAACCCGGGAATGATTACGGCAATAATCAAATCCGGGCCAGTTTAGTTACAATTATGTGTCAGAGGTTAAATGTGAGGGGAAAGTTCAATCGTAAGCAACAGCCTGGTAAGCTGTTGTGCTCATTACTCGTTTGGCGCCAACGTAGCGGTTGGCCCAGTAAGCCTGGCTCAGCGAGCTGATGTTTACACCCTTTGAGCTGGAGGACTGTGCAAATTTGCCGTTCCCGACGTAAATGCCTACATGGGAAACTCCGTTACCCAGCGTATTGAAGAATACAAGATCGCCGGCACGCAGATTGCTTTTGGAAACAGCTGTTCCAATGCTGTACTGTGCTTTGGAGGTGCGGGGCAGGGTAAGGCCGATGCTCTTGAATACGTACTTGGTGAATCCCGAACAATCGAATCCCGAGGTACTTGTACCTCCGGTTTTGTATGAAACTCCGATGGTTTTGGAGATAACTGCGTCCATTTTGGAATCAGCTGAGACGCTGGTGGCGCCCATAGTGAATACCATCACAAGACCCAGTGCTGCTGCGGTGCATTTCTTTTTTAAATGTGTGCGGAACAAATTGTGACTTTTCAAAAGATGTACTCCTTCCAAGGCCTGCGAGGTTAGCTTAAGGATTCGGTAGAAGGTTCCCCTATGACCCCTCTAAAGCGAGATCAATTCACCCAAAATATGGTTCCCCCACTTCCCGGTGCTGGGAATTTGGCGTTTTATGCACCAGAACAGTGACTGTTGATTGGCAATGTTGAAGTGTATAAGGTACATACAGTTAGTCGAAATAGTTTCAAAAGATTACAAAGTTGTTACCAGTGGTACAGGCATCATTGTATCAGAGGTTTTGATGTTTTGCAAACTCTACGTTAATTCATTGTTAAGCACAAAAGAGTCACACCCCTGAAACAGAGGCAGTGACTCTTTTAATATGCCGTTTTGGCGGAAAATTATTGTGGAAATGTTTTGCTGCTCCATAGCTGGTACTGGGCGGCGATTCCCCACATTTTGAATAAGGTGGATGGAAGCGGTGCGAACTGGCGGAAGAGCAGCGCCGGCAGTCCGGGATAGAAGAGGGCGGTTACAGCCGACAGCAGCCACGTCAGCAGCCCTCCTGCGCCAAGCACAAGTGAAGCACCGGTTGAAGGAGCAAGCAGCCTGAGATAGGCCAGCAGAGCGGAGAACGTGCCTGTCCCGGCAGTATAGCCGAATTGCATGTAGAGTAGCACCGTACGGACGATGTAGAGATACAGCATCCAGGCCAGCAGATAGGGCAGAAGCTTCAGCAGGAGCTTATAATCTAATAAACCGCCTAACAGCAGTGTATACATTTTGGGCAGCAGCCAGTAAAGCGGGAGCGCAGACAGCAGCCATTCCGCCAGACTGAAGATAAACACCGGCAGCCCGTAAAGTCTCATCCCCGGGAAAAAAAACAATCCGCGTTCACCCTTACGCTCCTGATGCAGCTCATGCAGCAGACCGGCGCGGATAAAGGGGGAGATCAGCAGCCGCAGCAGCGACAGCGCGAGCAGCAGCCAGAGCCAGCGCTGCACCGCCGGGTCACCGTTCAAGGCCGCCTGCCCTTCGATATAATACAGCAGCCTGCCCAGTCCGCTGCCGCCGGCATGGGTATCCGGATAGCGAAGCAGAACCGGAATGACAGCCGACCTGACGAACCTGTACAAAAAATAGCCCCAGAGCAGCCGGTAGACAAATAGCAGAATCAGGATATAAAATTGCTCCTTCATGCTGATCCAGCTGCGGGAAATCGCGCTTTTCACTATCCTTCACCTCACCAGACTAGAGTTCCGAGCAGAGTTTCAAGCAATTTGGTTACACTGAGTGTCCAGCGCGAGAGCGTCTTGGGCGCAAGCTCCGCCAGCATGAAATTGTTAAGATGTTTACTCTCCAGAAGGATGGAGTGTCCGGGGTCGATATCCACAGAAGCAAGAGGCGCCTTGTAGGATAGCTGAAAAGCAGTTGTTTTCTGTTCTCCGTTCCAGAACTGCTGTACGGTATAACCGTCGGAAAAAGTGAATTTTACCGGCACATTGGCATATCCGCTGCCTTTATTGCTCACTTCCACCGTTGCCTCATAGCGGGCCTCTTCTCCATCAGTACTGTTTTTTCCAGCGCCGGTGGTGATGCGGTCAACGGAGAAGTCAGGGGCACCGCCACTGTAGACATACTGGTCAAAATAATCCTGCCACGACTGCTTGGTTACTTTTTCGACAATCTTCTGAAAATCGGCTGTGGAAGGATGCTTAAACCTGTATTTCCGGGCATAGGCGAGCATGATTGCATCCATTGTTTTGGTGCCGACCTGCTGTTCGATATCCTTGAGGACCAGCTTGCCGCGGATATATACATTGCGGGTATACCCGTCAGCGGCGCTATATTTCCAGGTCTCGAGATTAAGCTGCTGAGGTGCTGTGACCATGCTGGCCTGCAGGGCAGCGCTGGAACTGACCCCGTACTCCTGTTCCATCAGGCGGTCTTCGGCATAAGAGGTAAAGCTTTCATCCAGCCAAGCCTCTTCAAATTCGTTATTGGCCACCATGCCGTAGAAGTACTGATGGCCGATCTCATGAATGACAGTGCGCTCAAGCGACATGCCGGGGGAGCTTTCGGCTGCGCCGAAGGCAGTAATCAGCGTCGGGTACTCCATTCCGCCAGCCCCGTTCCCTTCCTTGGGCGGAACCACAATTGATAAGGTTGAATAAGGGTAAGGACCATACCATTTGCTGAAAGCAGTCAGTGCAGCCTTGGCAGCCTGGAAGTACCGCTCCTGCAGATCCTTGTGCAGCGGGTCCAAATACAGCTTGATCCGTACACCCGGCACATTCGGGGCGGAGAAGGCCTCCTCGGCAACGACAAAATCAGGGGACGCAGCCCAGGCAAAGTCATGGACATCATCAGCGTAGAACTGATAGATTTTCCTGTCCTGCCTGATCTGGGCGTTTTTGACCGGAAAGCCGGTAGCGCCTACGATGTAGTTGGCAGGAACGGAGACCGTTACATTGTAAATGCCGAAATCGCTGTAAAACTCTGAAGTGCCGTGGTACTGGTGAAGATCCCAGCCCTCCTCCTGAACGCCTCTTGTTCCTTTGGGCTCATATACACTGAGCTTGGGGAACCACTGTCCGGCCATCACGAAATTGCCGGCAGTCCCCATACGGGCGAATATTTTGGGCAGCTTGACCTCAAACTGGATTTTAAGCGTGACACTTTCTCCGCCGTTTACCGGCTGCGGCAGATGAACCTTGACGAGGGTCTTGTCGTTGACATTGCCGTCATCGGGCTGCACATACTGCATACGCTGCATGAGGGATACCCCTTCGGTAGTGCGCAGGTCCGTTATCGTCATGCTGCCGAACCCGTTCTCCGGCATGGTATCACCGCGCAGCTCACCGCCTGATTCCTTCA
The DNA here is from genome assembly GCF_058313675.1 of Paenibacillus sp. fava2. Lineage (NCBI taxonomy): Bacteria > Bacillati > Bacillota > Bacilli > Caryophanales > Paenibacillaceae > Paenibacillus > Paenibacillus sp. fava2. The sequence goes on from NZ_CM177755.1 coordinate 107,019, forward strand.
TAAATGTTGTTTTTTCAGAGGCAAAAGCGTTGGGATACAGGTGAAAATAGAGCTCTTGTACGGGCTTTTGGCCGGGATGAATCCAGGTAACTGTTTCTGCGCCCTGGAGCGCCCGGGCATCCGCGTCCAGCTGCACATCGATATGATACTCGGTTACCCGCTGGCTTAATGCTTCAGAGACCGGAAGCGGCTTGCTCTCGGGAAGAACAGGCTGCACAGCCTTGGTCTGAGACACGGCAGCAGGGGACTTGGCCTCTTTTGGGGCAGCGGCAGACTGTGCGGCAGGGCTGAGCCCGCTCAGGAGCCAGAGGGAGCCTCCCAGCAGGATGAGGGCGGCCAGGGCCGCAGAGATGATCATGAACCTTAATGACAGTGGCTTCATACTGTGATTCCTCCCGTGACAAGCATCTACGGGATGTATATGTTTGCAATCGCCGCATTATTAGCTAAAATTAAATTATTGTAGAACGTGAACTTGAGAATGTTGATTTTGGCATTCTCAAGTTCATCTTATATAGTAAAAGGGAAGGATGTGCACTTGTGGATAACGTACAACCGGAGGGCAAAAAGCAGATTGCCTTGAATATTGTGAACGCAAAAAGCAAGCATAAAGGCTTTGGTGCCGGCTCCATTGATCTCAACAATGTATCGCCGGTTATTATCGACGGCGGTGAAGCCGTTATCGACATTGGTGCCATGCATGCCAAGAGCAAGGTAGAGAAAGGCATCAAATTTTCAATGAACCGTGATGAGGTACCGGACGGAAGACAGGTTTGGGTAGTCTGGGTCGCGGTGGACCGCACGCCGGAAGGACAGCTCTACGGCGGCATAACGGCCTGTGAAATGTGGATCGATACCGAGGCACGGCGGGGCTGGAAGATTCTTGCCGACCATGTGAACAAGCTGGATGCTGCCTTGAAGCGCAAGATCATTCTCGATGGTCTGGGACCGGTGGAGAAGGCGGCGCTGAAATCACTGCTGATGTCCCATAATGCGGACTGGTGGGCAGCCACCTCTGATGAGCTAAAAAACGCGCTGAGTGAATAGCAGGCAGCCGGATAACGGGTTAGACGGACAAAAGGGCTTGAACCTTCACAACGGGAAGGTTCAAGCCCTTATTATAATTCTTGAGGGATCATGGATGTAGGCAGTGCTTCTACTTGCCGGATGAACTGATTTTGCGCTTGAGCTGGCTTACTCTGGCCTGGCTGATGCCAAGCACCTCTGCAAGCGCCTTCTGGTTGGCATAGGGATGCTCGGCCATAGCCTTCTCCAGACGCTGGCTCATCTCCTCAGTCTTGGTCCGGCGGCCGCTGCGGGCAGGGTCAGAGCTCTCTCCATTAGCCTCCTGCAGAGGTTCGGCTTCTTCCGGAATACGGCCGGGATCGCCAAGCTCCTTAAGACAGGTATTACAGATAAACTGATCCTTGTAGTAAGTCACATGGTCAAGGCTCCTGCAAAACGTACATTCGGTCGAAGTGTATTTCCGGAGTACAATAATCTCATCATTCAGGATAAAAAATTCGATGGGATCTCCAATTTCGATGTTGCGTGTCATGCGGATTTCTACAGGAACCACAATTCTGCCAAGACTGTCTAAACTCCGGATCATGCCTGTATCCTTCATCTCATGTCCCTCATTTACATCTTTATATTTTTTTGCGGATATCTACGATTATAGCAGTAATTGTAAGTTTAGAGAACGGGGAAAGCGCATTCATTTATCAATTGGGTGAACATGAGGGAAGCCGCCTGCTCTGGTCAACCAGAGCAGGCGGCTTATTAGGGTTCTATTCCTTTTACCCAATATACGGGCACCGAAACAGGCGGAAACGAAGAGGCGGGATTCAGCCCAGAATAAAGGGTGTTTCCAGCTTATCCTTGACTGAAATATAAGGATTATCCCGGAGATAAAAGCGCCAGGGAAGCCCTGCATATTCTCCTGCATAGGGAATATTGATGCGCGGAGCCTGAACAATATCCAGGGCTTCAGGACGTTCACCCTGCTCCAGCCGCAGCGGGCTGTCTCCGCAGTCAATCCGGAGCCCGTTCAGGCTCTTGTCGATCCGCAGCGCACGGCATAGCTTGCCGGGCCCGCCGGAGAGCCCGGCCGGATTGCGGCCGGCATTGCCGCGGTAAAAGCGCATCAGAGCCGCATCGGCATCAGTCAGCGGCTCTACAGCCCGGATCAGTACAGCATGGGGATCGCCTTCCCCGGCTGTAACGACATTAAGGCAATGGTACATGCCATATATGAGATAGACATAGATAGTTCCGCCCTCCTGAAACATTACATCCGTCCGGGCGGTGCGGCGGCCGCCGAAGGCATGGCTGCCCTTATCCTCTAAGCCCCCGTAGCTCTCTGTTTCTACAATGCGGCAGCGGATCTCCCCGTCCTCTGTGCGCCGCACCAGGTGCTGGCCCAGGAGAAGCGGTGCAGCCTGCAGAGCCGGAAGCCTGTACAGCTCAGGCGGGACAAGCCCGTACCCTGCAGGTTCGTTATCTTTACGGTTCATATCGGGATGGCACCTTTCCCGGCAAGCACAGCTTGCCGCTTATGGGCTCATCGTACCCCAGTGGCCGGTCTGCTGCAACTGCTGCTAGTTCAGCCACCAGCGCTTGATATCACTCCACAGAGAGTGCTCTTCCTTGGCCGGCGCAGCCGGCGATTCTTCAGCAGGGGCCGTTTCCCCGCCGGTGGCGTGCTCATCACAATACTCTGTTGGCTCCGTGCCGCTGATAAAGGTCTCCAGCTCCTTCTCCGGGCAGGCGGCTGTGGCCAGCTTGCCGGATTCGGGATTAATGTAGACACTCACAACGCCGTCAGGAATCGGGAAAATCTTGGGAGGCACATTGGCCAGCGCTTTTTCGGTATACTCGGCGAAAATGGGTGCAGCCCGTCTACCGTCAGCTGTAGCGATATCGCGTCCCTTGTCATATCCCACCCAGACTGCAGTGGACAGCTCGGGGGTAAAGCCGACCATCCAGCCGTCGGTGTCTGTAGTTCCGGTCTTGCCTGCTACGGGGCGCTTGATAATAGAGGCTACCCGGTTACCGGTGCCGCCGCTCTCAAAGACGCCTTCCATCAGCCGGGTCAGGACATAGGCTGCCGCAGGCTCAACAACCTGCTCCCCCCCGGCCCGAGGGGCTTCGTAGATCAGATTCCCCTTGGAATCTGTAATCTTCAGAATGGCCGTCACCGGCTGGCGGACACCTCCGCCTCCGATAACGGCAAAGGCGGAAGCCATCTCAAGCGGGCTGACAGGTGAGGTGCCGAGCGCCAGGGAGGGCACGCTCTGCAGCGGGCTTTTTATCCCCAGCCTGGAAGCCATTTCTGCGACATGGTCCGCGCCGATTTTCAAAATCGTATTTACAGCATAGATATTGTCGGAAGCGGCGATGGCCTGGCGCATATTGATCTCGCCCAGGTATTTGTCGCCGAAATTTTTCGGCTGATACGTTTTACGGTTGTTGTCGTAATGGAACAGAGTCGGCTGGCTGTTAAAAACCGACAGGCCGGTCATCGTTTTGGAGGATAGCGCAGTCAGATACATAATCGGTTTGAAGGATGAACCGGGCTGCCGGGTAGTGGCCAGGGCATGATTGAACTGGTTGGAACGGTAGTTCTTCCCTCCGACCATTGCCTTGATATAGCCGGTGCGCGGGTCAATGGAGACGAGGGCGGTCTCCAGCTCACTGGCCGGGTCCATCCCTTTGTCCACGGCTTCTTCAGCTGCCTGCTGCATATCAGGGTCAAGCGTGGTATACACATTCAGCCCGCCCAGTTCCAGCTCGTCATTGCTGATCCCCAGCGTGTCGGTGACCAGCCCGCGTATATAATCACGGAAGTAAGGGGCAAGCACGACGGTATCCTTTTGGCCCTGCGGCTTAAAGCTGAGAACGGTCCGGGCGGCCTCCTCGGCCTGTTTTTCTGTAATATCTCCTACCTGGGCCATAGAGTTTAAAATAATGCTCTGCCGCTTTTTGGCGTTATCCGGATGGGTGTAAGGTGAATAATAGGTCGGGCCTTTGGGGATGCCGGCCAGCAGTGCGCTTTCCGCCAGATTCAGATCTGCTGCCGCTTTGCCGAAATACATGCGGGAGGCTGCTTCAATGCCATAAGCCCCGTGACCGTAGTAGATTTCATTTAAATACATATTGAGAATCTCTTCTTTGCTGTATTTCATCTCCAGCTGCATGGTGTAGACCGCTTCCTTGGCCTTGCGGGTCCAGGTTTTTTCATGGGTAAGGTACAGGTTGCGCGCCAGCTGCTGGGTCAGCGTGCTGGCCCCCTGGGAGCGCTCGCCTGTCTCCAGGTTGGCCAGCACCGCCCGCGCCATGCCTTTCAGGTCAAAACCGGAATGACTATAAAACTTGCGGTCCTCTACGGCCAGGGTAGCCTGGATAAGCTCAGGGGCGATCTGGTCCAGCGATACCGGGTTACGGCTGCGCCCGTCGGTCGTAAAGGTGCTCAGCACATTGCCTCTGGCATCCAGCAGCCGGGAGCGGATATCATCGCCGATCGGCGGAAGAGGTTTGTTATACAGATAGCCCAGTAGTGCTCCGGCAGCAAGCACCATTAGCACAGTCATGGCAGCTGCCAGCCGGATCAGCCGGCGGAGGCGGTGTCTCTTGACTTTCGGGTTAGCAGAATCGCGCGGCATGGCTTCAGGCTCCTTGTTCTCAGAATCAAAACGGCCGGCGGCTTCATCCGCTAGGATAGTTCCGGTTAGTTCTCATTATGGGAAAGGAAACGGGCAGATATTCAGAGCCGGAGGCAGCAGTAACCAAATTGTCTTCTTTTTGTGACCTTCTCAGGGTAGATAGAACTGCGGACGGGGAGTATAACAGAGTAGTGCTGACAGGAAAGGGTATATATATCACAGGAGGTGTCATCATGAATTGGACTAAAAAGATACATCTAAAAGCACTAACCATTCTCTCCGCGGGATTGCTCGCGGTTTCGTCCTGGGGTGCAGCAGCTCCGGTACATGCAACAGCGGCACCGGCGGGCGCCGGAGACCATGGTCTGCTGAAGCAGCTGCAGGCCAAGTATCTGGCTGCTGAAGAGACACCGCTCAGCTTCAATGATCTGGCATTTCTCAGTGCAGATACAGGACGGGCTGCAGGTAAAGGCTTTATGATCGGCACATCGGACGGCGGCAGCCATTTTCAGAAAATCTATGAAGGCCAGTGGAACTTTCGGCAGATCTCCTTCCCAGACAATGTGCACGGGTGGGCATTAGCATCGGTTCAGGAGCAGAACGGGGCCTATCTAATCGGCACATCGGACGGCGGATCAACCTGGAAGAGAATTTCGGAGTCACAGGTAGGCTTTGAACGGATCGCATTTACAGACAGCAAGCACGGCTTCGGTTATGTCCGTGCCTTTGCGTATTATACAGAGGACGGGGGACGGAGCTGGAGCCAGATCAAGACTCCGGCTAACACGCGCGGTGCAGAGTTTACCAGCCGCAATAACGGCTGGGCAGTTGTGGTGGCACCGGGCGAAGGCTACCGGGTTATGAAAACCACTGATGGCGGATCGACCTGGAAGCTGGCACTCAAATCACCTTTTGCTTACCCGGAGTACGGACAGGTATATGCCAAGGGTGATCAGGTATATGCACTCCTGTACGGAGGATCGGGCATGTCCCAGACCTCGTATTCGCTGTACGCCAGCGGTAATCAGGGAAAGAGCTGGGCCCGCGTAATCGCCCAGGAGACGGCAGGGGGCGGTCCCGCACCGGGGAGCGGATCAGCGCAGCTGAAGAAAGGCCCTGCCTCCGGCAAACCGGCCAACATGCAGCTGGCCGGCAGCAGCACAGCCTTTCTGGCCGGCTACTCGCCTGCAGGTGAACAGGTGGCTGTCGGCCGCACAGTGAATGCGGGCAAGCAATGGAGCAACCTGCCGGCAATTGCCGGATATGAAGCAAGGATCTCCTTCCCCGACAGCAAAGCGGGCTGGATGGCAGTCAAGGGCGCCGACACTTCATCCCTTTATGCGACCAAGGACGGCGGCATGACCTGGACGGAGATGTTTGCTTTTAAAGGAAAATAAAAATAACAAAATAACGACTCTATACTAATGACAGTGCGGCTCCTCCGGGGCCGCTTTTTTTGCGGGCGGATAACAAGAGGGCCTTTTTACGTTTTTCCGCCGAGTGTGATTTTGGCCGCCAGTATGATAAAATTTGATTTACTTTAACAGGAATGTGCCGTGTATCTGCGGAGCCTGTGGACAAATGCTAGGAGGAATGCAGAGTGGCCTTTCGCGTATCCGCGGTTCAATATCATTTGCATACGATAACTTCGTTTGATGAGTTTGCTGCCCGGTGTGAGCATTACATTAAGACGGCTGAGGAATTCAGCACCGATTTTATCCTTTTTCCGGAGTTTCTTACAACTCAGCTGATGTCCATCGGGGACGGGCAGGGTAACGCTCTGGGTATTGAGGACCTGCCGCAGTTTACGGAGCAGTACCGGGAGATGTTCTCCGGTTTTGCCCGCAAATATAATGTGCACATCATCGGAGGCACCCATGTGCTGCGCCGGAACGGCAAGCTGTACAATGTGGCGCACCTCTTTTATCCGGACGGAAAAATTGCCGAGCAGGCTAAGCTTCATATTACCCCCGCTGAGGTAGAAGGCTGGAATATGGGGGCCGGAGAAGGTTTGGAGGTCTTTCAGACGGATAAAGGAACCATTGCCATGTTGACCTGCTACGATATTGAATTCCCGGAAATTGTGCGGATGGCGAGAGCCAAGGGGGCTGACGTCATTTTTTGCCCGTCCTGCACGGATGACCGCCACGGCTTCCACCGGGTCCGCTATACCAGCCATGCGCGTGCGATCGAAAACCAGATTTATGTTGTGCTGACTGGAACCGTCGGGTCGCTGCCAACCGTTGATCTGATGCGTGCGAACTTCGGGCAGGCTGCTGTTATCACACCTAATGATGTTCCTTTTCCGCCAAAAGGGCTGCTGGCCGAAGGTGAGATTAACGATGATATGATTATTACCGCTGATCTGGACCTGGAGCTGCTGTACCGGGTGCGTGAGCGCGGCTCGGTAACCACCTGGCGTGACCGGAGAACGGACCTGTACACAGACTGGACATAAAGGAGTCAGGCAAGGATGTATACTAAAAGCTTTTATGCCTTTGACGGTAAAGTGCCGGTTCCTGCGGTTATCCGGAATTATACGGCGGCGGATTTTGACGAGCTGATTACGATACAATCGGAAGCTTTTCCGCCTCCTTATCCGGCAGAGCTTCTGTGGAACCGGGAGCAGCTGCACAATCATGTGGAGTTGTTCCCGGAGGGGGCGCTCTGCGCAGAAGTGAATGGTGAACTGGCCGGGTCGGTTACGAGCCTCAAAATTCTTTTTAATGAAGAATCGGCACATCACAGTCATACCTGGTCTGAAGTAACAGCAGACGGATATATCACCACACATCAGCCGGACGGCAATACGCTGTATATTGCGGATCTGTGTGTACGCCCCAAATTTCGCAAGCTGGGACTGGGCAAGGAGCTGGTACAGTCCCTGTATCATGTGGTCGTAGAACAGAAGCTTGAGCGGCTGCTGGGTGCGGGAAGAATGCCCGGCTATCATAAAGAGGCCTCCCGGCTATCGGCAGAGGCGTATCTTGCTGAGGTTATCGGCGGGCAGCTGGCTGATCCGGTCATAACGTTCCTGCTGCGCTGCGGGCGGTCGCCGCTTGGTGTGGCAGCGGACTACCTGGAGGATGAGGAGTCCTGCAATTACGCTGCGCTAATGGAGTGGCGCAATCCTTTTTTATAGAAAAGACAGGCTAAAAGCAGAGCCCAATCAGAATAACACAGGAGGAGATTCTACTATGGAATATGTAAGAATTACGAGCCTTTCTGATCCGCTATTCAGACAAGTACATAATCTGCTGAGCGAGGTGTTCCCGCCGGAAGAGGTGCTGGAATACAGCCTGTGGCAGGAGCCGCTGGAAGACCCGGGAATCCGTGCGTTCGCAGCCGTCCATGAAGGCAACGTTGTCGGGACTACAGAATACCGTTACTATCCGGACTGGAACGTAGCGATGACCGACTTCACCGTAATCGGCCGTGAGGGCCTCGGGATCGGGCGTTTTCTGGCCGGGAGCCGCCTGAAGGATCTGGGGAAGCTTGCAGCAGATAACGGCAAGGAGCTGTACGGCATGTTCGCGGAGATTTATGATCCGTACCGGGTGGAGGATTTCGGCTTCGGCGGCGTTAAGCCGATGGATCCGTTTGTCCGCCGTGAGGTATTGTCCCATCTCGGGTATGAGCGGCTTGATTTCCCTTATGTCCACCCGTCCTGGCAGGGCGACGGCGAAGCTGTAACCGGTCTGGATCTCTGCTTCATGCCCGGACAAGAGGGGCTGGAGTCGGTAGAGGCCTCCCTGGTGGCTGACTTCCTGACCCGCTATTATGCGGTGCTCGAAGATAAGCCAGCCGCCTGGCATGCCATGGTAGAGCAGCTGCGGGCCAAGGATACCTTGCGGCTGCTGCCGTTGTAACTAAATGAATTGAAGAAATTTGAAGAAGGGGAGCGGCCGGAAGTCCAAACATTCTTTGGAGCCACGGCTGATCCTAAAGGGAAAATAAAAGTTCAATTGTATTGCTCACCCGGACTGGATTTAGTGTACAATGGGTAAGCGAATATGCCTTGAATTTATGAATAGAACGATAAGCGAGGAACAGAGCATGTCTGAACTACAGTCCGCCAAATATGGTGTTACTGTTACGCTGGAAAGCCGGCAGGACGGGCAGAAGAATGTGATTAAGGCTGCCGGTGAAGTCATCTCCAAAGGGGAGCAGCTGTTTATCCGTTATGAAGAAGCGGAGCAGGGCCCGCAGGGAGAGGCTGTATCTGTCCGTACGATGATCAAGATTACGGGCCGTGAACTGAAGCTGATCCGGCACGGGAGCATTGAGTCTGAGCAGTCTTTTGAGACAGGACGGCTCCTGCCGGGCTTCTACCGGTCCCCGTACGCCCAGTTTAATCTCTCGACCGACACGCGGAAGCTGGATATTACGCGTAATGGACGTTCGCTGGAGGTCTCGTGGGAGTATGACTTGTACGTCTACGGGGAGTTATCAGGACAGTTCGCTATCAGTTTGTATATACAGGAGGAACCACAATCATGACACAAAGTTTAAATCCGCTGCAGCTTGCCAATGAGCGGGTCAAAGAAGCGGTTGCTAATGCTATTCTGGCGGCCGGTCTCGTAACACAGGAAGAGCTTCCGGCCATTGCGCTGGAAGTGCCGAAGGACAAGGCTCATGGAGATCTGGCGACCAATGCAGCTATGCAGCTCACCAAGATCGCCAAGCGCAATCCGCGTCAAATTGCGGAAGCTATTATTGAGCATCTGGACACTGCTTCAGCCTCTATTGAAAAAGCGGAGATCGCCGGTCCGGGCTTCATCAACTTCACGCTCTCCAAGAGCTACCTTTATCCGGTCATCGGTCTTGTCACAGAGCAGGGCGACAATTATGGCCGGATTGAGACAGGCAAAGGCAAAAAGGTGGAGATGGAGTTTGTCAGCGCGAACCCTACCGGCAGCCTGCATCTTGGACATGCCCGCGGCGCTGCGGTCGGCGATGCCCTGTGTAATGTGCTTGATTTTGCCGGTTACCAGGTAACCCGCGAATACTACATTAATGATGCCGGTAACCAGGTGAACAATCTGTGCAAATCGATCGAGGCCCGCTACCTACAGGAGCTCGGCCAGCCGGCGGAAATGCCGGAGGACGGATACCACGGTGAGGACATCAAGGGCTTTGCCAAGGAGCTCGTTGCCGAAAAGGGCGACAGCCTGCTGGAGATGACTCCGGGAGACCGTGCGGCATTTTTCCGTACCTACGGGCTTACGAAGGAACTTAACAAGATCAAACGCGACCTTGAACGCTTCCGCGTCAATTTCGACATCTGGTTCAGCGAGACCTCGCTGTACGAGAACGGCCAGGTGCTGCGCTCGCTGGATGAGCTGCGCGACCGCGGCGAGGTATACGAGCAGGACGGCGCTACCTGGCTCAATACAACCAAATACGGGGATGACAAGGACCGCGTGCTAATCAAGAACGACGGCACCTACACTTACCTGACACCGGATATCGCTTATCATAACGACAAGTATGAGCGCGGCTACGATACCATGATCAACATCTGGGGCGCCGACCACCACGGCTATATCCCGCGGATGAAGGCAGCGATGTCTGCGCTCGGCAATGACCCTGAGAAGCTGGTCGTGCTGATTGCCCAGATGGTCAGCCTGTTCCAGAACGGCGAGAAAGTCAAAATGTCCAAGCGTACCGGCAAGGCCGTTACAATGGAAGATCTGATGGAAGAAGTCGGCCTCGACGCGATCCGCTACTTTTTCACTATGCGCAGCATGGATTCCCATCTTGATTTCGACATGGATCTGGCCATTTCCACATCCAATGAGAATCCTGTCTATTATGTGCAGTATGCGCATGCGCGGATCTGCAGTATTTTCCGCCAGGCTGAGGAGCAGGGCATTACCGTGCCTGCCATCGATCAGATTGACTTCAGCAAGCTGACAGCTGTTCATGAATATGACCTGCTGCGCAAGATCGGCGAGCTTCCTGCCGAAATTGCTATTGCTTCCGAAAGCTATGCGCCGCACCGCCTGATCCGCTACGTGTACGATCTGGCTGCGCAGTTCCATAGCTATTACAAGGCTGAGCGCGTCATCACTGACGACGCTGCCCAGACCGTGGCCCGCCTCGCCCTGCTGGGCGCGGCCCGCACCACCATCGCCAACGTCCTGCGTCTCGTTGGCGTAACTGCTCCTGAGCGGATGTAACACCCGCTCAGCACACCAAGCACCGCCCCCCGTTCCACGGGGAGGCGGTGCTTTTTGGTGCCGCCGGCCCTGCGCCCGGCGGCTGTCCCCCGCCGCAGTGCGCGGCGGGGCCTCTACGGGCCTACGCCTTCGCGGCAGCGGCGGCGGCCTGTTTGGCTCTTGCGCCTGCGCGCAGCAGGCGCAGGGCATCTGCTGCGCCGCCGCCGAGGGCGGCACGGCGCTGGCCCTTGCGCAGCCGCACCGGCAGGGCCGTGCGGCGCAGCAATTGCTTCAGCTCGCGCGGCGTCAGCGCCGGACGCAGCGCGAGCAGCAGGGCCGCGGCACCGGTGACATGCGAGGTCGCCATGGAGGTGCCGCTCATTTCCTTGTAGCCCTCCCGCAGCCAGCAGGAGGGCACGCCCTCGCCGGGCCCGTATACATCGATATACGGGCCGCGGTTGCTGAAGGCCGCGACGCGGTGCCTCCGGTCAAGGGCGCCGACGGCAATCGTCTCGGGATAGCGGGCCGGGTAATCCCCGCCCCGCTTGCCGTCGTTGCCGGAGGAGGCGATGATGGCGATTCCGGCCCGGTAGGCCTTGATCACCACATCATGCAGGGCCTTGCTCCGCGTCTTCATGCCGAAGCTCATATTGATGATGTCGATCTTGTTCTGCACACACCAGTCGATGCCGAGCACAATGTCGGACACATAGGCAGAGCCGTTATGGTCAAAAGCCTTGACCGGATAGAGCAAGGCCCGCGGGGCCACGCCCATCATGCCGCGGGTGCCGCCTGCTGCCGCCAGCGTGCCCGCAATGTGTGTACCGTGCCCGTTGTCATCCAGCGGCAGCATGCCGCGGTGGAGCAGATTGACGCCGGAGGCGAGCGAATGCTTCAGATCGGGGTGCCGGTAATCGACCCCTGTGTCAATGACACCGATTTTCACATGGACGCCGGTGGATTTGGACCAGGCCTGGGGGGCATGAATCGCCTTCACGCCCCATGGCATCATCGCGGCACCTGTTTTTTCACCCGCCAGGGAGTGAACCTGGATTCTGAGGTCTTCTTCTATGCTTAAGGAGGCGGCGAATTTGTCCATCAGCTTTTCCGCTCCTGCGGCCGGTACAAAAAAAGCCTTGATCAGACTTGAGACCTGAACCTGCCGCAGCCCCGGGCGCTTCGCCTTCAGGGATTTCCACTGTGACAGAGCTCCGGCATACTGGCGGTGATCATTGAAGGTCACAATGCGCCGCTCCGCATTTTTGGGGGCAGCCGAAATCTCCTCAAGCAGCAACTGCCAAAATCCGTAATAATCCATAGGTTACGCCGTCCCCTCCTCGCTGCCGTGCTGCCATATTGTATGAGGGGAGGCAGACGTCCGAATGGGAACTTGCCCTTTTTTAGCGAAATAGGCTGCCCATCGTGTCAAAAAGCGGTGCATCACATAAAATAAACAGAAGAGATATTCAGTTCTCTTTGCAACATCCCGTAAGGAGCCGATCCTTGGCGTGGATACAGTCATGTGCGGAGGAATATCCTCCGCCTTTTTAATGACTGCGGGCATATTACATATTATTCCTGTTCATTTCCGTCTTCCTGCCGCATTTGACTTGCATTTTGCACTCAAATAGGTTTTACTTAGTTTTGTTAATATGCGTGAGAGGAAGTGTCCTTTAGTGAGTACGCCACTCAATTTAAAGCTGGACCCTGAGAAAGTTAAAGAAATGCCGATGGTCGACCTGGCCTTCCTGGTGCTCAAGGCGGCTAATACGCCTTATTATTACCGTGACCTTATGGTTGAAGTGGCCAAGCTGCGCGGTATGACCGAAGAACAAACCAACGATACGATTGCCCAGTTATATACCGAGATCAACATCGACGGGCGTTTTGCCTGTGTCGGAACCAACCTGTGGGGACTCAAACGCTGGTATCCGCTTGAGCGCTCCGATGATCCAGTCGGCAACTCCAAGCGTCCGCGTATCATCAACGATGAGGACGACGATCTGGAAGACGATGACTTCACCGAAGAGGATGATAACTACTCTGCTGAGGAAGAGGATTTCGATGCGATCGACGAAGACCGCGACGACCTCTATTCCGACGACGACAGCGAAGAGGAAGTTGACGACGATGTGGTTATTGATGATGACGACATCGACGAAGACGAGGACGAAGAGGATTCTGAAGAAGATGACAATGGGGATGCTGACGGCGACGGAGACGACGATTATTAATATCGTAAGAAGGCTTAATTCCTCCCTTGACACGGGTGGTACCGCCAGAGTAAACTATTGCATGGGCTTCTAATGAAAGTTAATATGTTTTCTAAAATAAAAAGTGCCCCGGCTCTACGGGTGTCACTTTTTTTATTTTTTTAGATGGTTTTTCCGTGTTTTTCAAAATATCAGCAGTATATGTCTAGGGACTTACACAGGTCTGATATTTCTTGCAGAAACGGATGCCGCCTTCCCTGAAGAACGGCGAAGCCGTTTCTACTTGGGATGATCGCCTTTCATTTTGGGCGGCGGAAGTAACTTTGGTTTCCCCCGGTTTGATGATGGAAAAAAGGGTTACGATAAACAGAAGCGTCGCCTGAATTTCTGGACTTTATTTAGGAGGGTTTTACAGTGACAAAGTATATTTTTGTAACGGGTGGCGTCGTGTCCTCCCTGGGCAAGGGCATTACAGCCGCTTCGCTGGGCCGGCTGCTCAAAAACAGAGGTCTTAAGGTGACGATCCAGAAATTCGATCCTTACATTAACGTAGACCCGGGGACAATGAGCCCTTATCAGCACGGGGAAGTATTTGTAACGGATGATGGTGCGGAGACAGACCTTGACCTTGGACACTACGAACGGTTTATTGACATTAATCTGTCCAAGAACAGCAACGTGACGACAGGTAAGATCTATTCCTCGGTCATCAGCAAAGAGCGCCGCGGTGAATACTTGGGCGGAACGGTTCAGGTTATCCCTCACATCACGAATGAAATCAAGGAACGCGTATTCCGTGCCGGACGCGAGACAGGCTCTGACGTAGTTATCACTGAAATCGGCGGTACCGTAGGGGACATCGAGAGTCTTCCGTTCATGGAAGCGATCCGTCAGATCAAGAGCGATATCGGCCGGGAAAATGTAATGTATATTCACGTGACCCTGATTCCTTATATCAAGGCTGCCGGTGAAGTAAAAACCAAACCGACACAGCACAGCGTGAAAGAGCTGCGCAGCATCGGAATTCAGCCGAATGTGATTGTATGCCGTACGGAGTATCCTTTGACTGATGACATGAAGGCTAAGCTGGCCCTGTTCTGTGATATTGACAAGAATGCCGTAGTAGAGTGCCGCGATGCCTCCACTCTATACGAAGTTCCGCTCAATCTGCGTGACGAAGGCCTGGACGAAATTGTAGTCAACCACCTGAAGCTGACTACGCCGGCGCCGGATATGCGTGAGTGGGAGAGCATGCTGAGCCGGATTCAGCAGCTTGAGCGCACGGTTGAAATTGCCATTGTCGGTAAATATGTGGCGCTGCATGACGCTTATCTGAGTGTTGTGGAGTCTCTGTCCCACGCCGGCTTTGCAGCCAACGCAGAAGTCAAAATCCGCTGGGTTGACGCTGAGCTGATCACGGATGAGAATGTGGACGAGCTGCTTGGCGGCATCGGCGGCATCCTCGTTCCGGGCGGCTTCGGAGACCGGGGGATTGAAGGTAAAATCTCCGCAATCCGTTATGCGCGTGAGCGGTCCATTCCATTCTTCGGCATTTGCCTTGGGATGCAGGTTTCAGTAATCGAGTACGGCCGTTCCATTCTGGGACTGGCTGGTGCGAACAGCTCGGAGATCGATCCGGCTACACCGCATGCGTTGATCGACCTGCTGCCGGAGCAGAAGGATATTGAAGATATGGGCGGAACCATGCGCCTTGGCCTGTATCCATGCAAACTGTTGCCGGATTCCCTGGCAATGTCCTGCTATGATGATGAGCTGGTGTATGAGCGTCACCGTCACCGGTATGAGTTTAACAATGCTTACCGCGATGAGATTGAAAAGGCGGGCCTGATTATCTCCGGAACATCACCGGACGGACGCCTGGTCGAAATTGTGGAGCTTCCGGGACACCCTTGGTTCCTGGCAGTGCAGTTCCATCCGGAATTCACTTCCCGTCCGAACCGTCCGCAGCCGCTGTTCCGCGAGTTTGTCAAAGCTTCCCTGACACATTCAGAGCAGCTGTAAGTCATAAACCAGTCTTTACGTATATGTTATGCCGGTACTGATAGCCGGCTGAAGGCCTCCGCAAGGAGGTCTTCTTTTAGATATAGAAGCAGAAATGACCGAACCCAGAAGCCGGCATTCCACCATTTAATGGAATGTATTTACCCTTTTTATCCAATTAGCAGGATTTTGGCAACAAAGCACGAATTATAGGTTTCGTATAGACTGAACAGTCATAACGGGCCGTCAGCTGTGAGAGGGCGCGGCATAGACAATCTGCCTTATATCTGGGAGGGTATGATATGGAAAAGAGAAAAGTATTAATCGTCGATGATCAGAACGGAATCCGGATTCTCCTGATGGAAGTATTTAATAGCGAAGGGTATGTCACTTATCAGGCTGCTAACGGAAAGGCGGCGCTTGAAATCGTCCAGAAGGAATCCCCGGACCTGGTTCTGCTGGATATGAAAATCCCGGGTATGGACGGACTGGAAATCCTCAAGCATCTGAAAGAGCTCGATCCGGCTATAAAGGTTATTATGATGACAGCATATGGTGAGCTCGATATGATCAAGGAGGCAACAAAGCTTGGCGCATTAATGCATTTTACCAAACCGTTTGACATTGATGAAATGCGGGTGGCGGTAAATACGCACCTTCAGGGGCAAGCCGGTTAATATGCCGCAGCATTGTTGGTGTTAATGGTTTGGTGAGGGTCTTCTATGGATAAGCTAAATCAGGATAAGCCTGCCCTTTTTAAGGGTTGGATAAATATCGTCCCACCGGGACATTTTTTTGTGTACCCTATTTAGTATTTGACACAGGATGTGCTATAATAAGCCTGTATGTGATGTGGGCTTATATATAAGCAACCAACATTCTTAGGAGGATTGAAACCATGCCATTAGTATCGATGACTGACATGTTAAACAAAGCACTTGAAGGAAAATATGCAGTAGGCCAGTTCAACATTAACAACCTGGAGTGGACTCAGGCGATTCTTGGTGCAGCTGAAGAAGAGAAATCCCCGGTAATCCTTGGTGTTTCTGAAGGCGCTGCGCGTCACATGGGCGGATTCACTACTGTAGTGAAGATGGTTGAAGGACTTATTCACGACATGAAGATCACTGTTCCTGTTGCCATTCACCTGGACCACGGCTCCAGCTTTGACAAATGTAAAGACGCTATTGATGCCGGATTTACTTCCGTTATGATCGATGGTTCCCACCATCCAATCGCTGAAAATATCGAAATGACCAAAAAAGTTGTTGAGTACGCACATGCTAAAGGCGTTTCCGTTGAAGCCGAAGTTGGTACTGTAGGCGGACAGGAAGATGACGTTATCGGCGGCATTCAATATGCAGACCTGAACGAGTGTATTGCTCTGGTTAAAGAAACCGGCGTTGATACTCTGGCTCCGGCGCTTGGTTCCGTACACGGCCCTTACCATGGCGAGCCTAACCTCGGATTCAAAGAAATGGAAGAAATCCGCGATGCTGTTAAGCTTCCGCTCGTTCTTCACGGCGGTACCGGTATTCCATTGCACGATATCCAGAAGTCCATCTCCCTGGGAACTTCCAAGATCAACGTAAACACTGAGAACCAGATTGCATTCGCAAAAGTGGTTCGCGAAGTGCTGGCTGCTAAACCAGATGCTTACGATCCTCGTACATTCATTGCACCAGGCCGTGAAGCTATCAAACAGACCGTTATCGGCAAAATCCGCGAATTCGGTTCCAGCAACAAAGCCTAAGCTGACTCGCCCCAGGCGGACAAGCTGTTTAATATTGTAGACCGTCTAATATGGATATTCTTTTTAATGAAACGTGTGCCGTCCTTATTTAAAGGGCGGCGCAGCCGTTTCTTCTTCACACTAATAAGCCACAGCAGGTATTGCCAGGGCAAGCTGCAATACACGTAGGGGGAAACAGATAATTCTATGGAAAAATTAATGATTGGCGGTGGACGTCCGCTAAAGGGCGTTGTAACCATCAGCGGAGCGAAGAATAGCGCGATCGCGCTTATTCCTGCTGCTATTTTAGCTGAATCGGAAGTTGTTCTGGATAATTTGCCGTCCCTAAGTGATGTAGCCGTTTACTCCGAAATTCTTGAAGAGCTTGGCGCGACTGTCTCCTGGACAGGCAGCCAGATGAGAATCGACCCCTCCCGTATTCTTTCCATTCCCATGCCTAACGGACCAGTCAAAAAACTTCGTGCTTCTTATTATATGATGGGAGCGCTGCTTGGAAGATTTAAAGAGGCGACTATAGGTCTGCCTGGAGGCTGTAACTTCGAGCCCCGTCCGATTGATCAGCATATCAAAGGCTTTGAGGCACTTGGGGCAACCGTGACCAACGATCATGGTTCTATTCATCTGTATGCCAAGGAACTGCGCGGTGCAAAAATTTATTTAGACGTATCCAGCGTCGGTGCAACCATTAACATTATGCTGGCGGCTTCACGGGCCAAAGGCTCTACAATTATCGAAAATGCGGCCAAAGAGCCTGAGATTATAGATGTAGCTACCCTGCTGAACTCAATGGGCGCTGTTATTAAAGGCGCCGGTACAGAAACCATCCGGATTGAGGGCGTTACCGAGATGCATGGCTGCCGCCATTCCATCATTCCCGACCGGATCCAAGCTGGAACATACATGATTGCTGCGGCGGCAACGCGCGGCAATGTGCTGATAGATAATGTGATCCCCAAACACTTGGAGGCGCTGACGGCCAAGCTGCTGGAGATGGGGGTTGGTATTGAGGAGCTGGATGAGAGCATCCGCGTTATCGGCAGACCCAAATATGAGCATGTCGATGTAAAAGCGCTGATCTATCCGGGCTTCGCTACGGATCTGCAGTCCCCTATGACAAGTATGCTTACCCAGGCTGAAGGGGTCAGTGTATTAAGTGATTTCGTATACAGCAACCGGTTCAAGCATGTTCCCGAGCTGGTGCGTATGGGCGCAAAGATCCGTGTTGAAGGGCGTTCGGCGATTATTGAGGGCGGCAGGCTTAATGCAGCCAAGGTAAAAGCGGCTGATTTGCGTGCTGGTGCAGCGCTTGTTATTGCCGGATTGACTGTTGAAGACGGAATTACGGAAGTGACAGGCGTAGAATATATCGACCGTGGTTACGACAACCTGGTAACGAATATGCGTGATCTTGGTGCTGAAATCTGGCGCGAGGAAGATTAAATCATAGGATTATCTGATTTTTGAAGGGGATTTTTGTGAAAGTGCTGCATATCTCCTTCCAAATCGGGTAATCCTATCCTAATGAGCAATTTAATAGATTTATATTTTATAAAAATTGAATAGGTGGTTATTACATGGATCTTCAAATTTCCGATCTGGAAGAAATGAAGCTGACCGAGCTGTATAAGCTGGCCAAGAAATACCAGATTCCTTACTACGGACAGCTGAAGAAACGGGAGCTGATCTTCGCTATTCTCCGGGCACAGGCGGAGCAGAGCGGGCTGATGTTTATGGAGGGCGTGCTGGAAATTCTGCCGGAAGGATACGGGTTCCTGAGGCCAATTAACTATTTGCCCAGTCCGGAGGATATTTACATTTCAGCCTCGCAAATCCGTAAGTTTGATCTTAGAAGCGGCGATCTTGTATCAGGAAAATGCCGCACACCCAAAGAAAATGAACGGTACTTTGGTCTGCTTCAAGTGAATGCCGTTAACGGCGAGAATCCTGCCAGTGCAGCGGAACGCCTGCATTTCCCGGCGCTTACACCTCTTTATCCGCAAGACAAGCTGCCGCTTGAGACATCCCCTACCCATCTGTCTACCCGAATAATGGATTTGCTTGCTCCTGTAGGCCTGGGGCAGCGCGGTTTGATCGTAGCACCTCCCAAAGCAGGGAAAACGCTCCTCCTGAAAGAAATTGCCAACAGTATCTCCACTAATAATCCTGAGATTGAACTGTTTGTACTGCTGATTGATGAACGCCCCGAGGAAGTAACGGATATGCAGCGCTCGGTAAAAGGTGAGGTAGTTGCCTCTACATTTGATGAGCTGCCTGAGAATCACATCAAAGTTGCTGAGCTTGTGCTGCAGCGCGCTCTCCGTCTGGTTGAGCATAAGAAGGACGTTGTCATTCTGCTGGACAGCATTACACGGCTGGCACGTGCTTATAACCTTGTGGTTCCTCCATCCGGACGTACACTCAGTGGAGGTATTGATCCTGCTGCTTTCCATCGTCCAAAACGGTTCTTTGGTTCTGCGCGCAATGTGGAGGAGGGCGGAAGCCTGACGATACTTGCTACAGCACTGATTGATACCGGATCGCGTATGGATGATATTATTTATGAGGAATTTAAAGGTACGGGCAATATGGAGCTTCACTTAGACCGCAAGCTGGCGGAACGCCGTATTTTCCCGGCTATCGACATCCGGCGTTCCGGAACACGCCGCGAAGAAGTGCTGCTGAGCAAGGAAGAACTGGATACCATCTGGGCTATCCGCAAAAATATGAACGAGTCGTATGACTTCGTGGAAGGCTTCCTCAAAAAGCTGCGCGACAGCAAGACTAACGCTGAATTCCTGGCCTCGTTCGATGTGGCGGGAAGCAAGGATTCGGCACCAAACGGTACTGCAAGCAGCGGTGGAACCTCCAATAGCGGTGCATCTGCACGGCGTACTTCGCGGCCCAAGACACCTTCTGTCCCTACAACCTGAGAATAGAGAATAAGAGGAGATTAACATGTATCTGGTATATGCCGATGAACAAGGAAATGTATATGATCATCCGGAGCTGTATGGTCTTGCCCGCAGCGGCGATATGATCGTTGAGATGCTGGAGGAGGAGCTGATCCCGCTGCCGGAAGGAGCTACCCTCGTAGGGCTGCCAAGCACCCGTGCAGTAGGCATGAATCCTGAGACGGGCGAAATGCTGCCGCTGCCGGAGGGGTCACAAGCAGTCGGTGCACTGCTGCCGCAGGGTTATACGAGACTGTGCCTTCCCGGCTATGTCAAGACAGACAAGTCGTATAAGCTTCCGCTCTTCGGCTATTCAGCTGTAGTGTGGAAGGACGGCGGCTTTTATGTTGCTGCAGATCCGACGGATGATCCGGAGAAGTGGAACCCCCTCAACTGTGACCGGGGAGAAGTTGAAGTGGGGGTAGGTGATTTGCGGGCCAAATACCCGGATAACCGCCTGTATGACCATCTCTCGAATTGTGCCCTCGGCTATGAATGCCTTACCTCCTCCAATACCTTTTTGGGCCGTTGGGAAGGAGCTGTCCCGGTCTCCTACTCGTGTAATGCCGGCTGCTTCGGCTGTATTTCAGAACAGCCTGACGACAGCGGATTTGTCTCTCCGCAGACCCGGATGAACTTCCGGCCAACAGTGAGCGAAATCTCTCAGGTCATGCTGGAGCACCTGAAGACACCGCAGTCCATTATCAGCTTCGGGCAGGGCTGCGAAGGTGAGCCTTCCACCCAGGCTAAACTGATTATTGAAGCGATTCGTGAAGTCCGGGCAACTACAGATATGGGATACATCAATATCAATACAAATGCCGGACTCAGCGACCACATCCGCGGGATTGTGGATGCAGGGCTTGACCTGATGCGGGTCAGCACCATCAGTGCACTGGACGATCACTACAATGCCTATTACAAGCCGCGCGGATATACGCTTGCCAATGTAGAGAAGTCACTGAAATATGCAGCTTCCCAGGGTGTATATACTTCAATTAACTATCTGATCTTCCCGGGAGTAACAGACCGGGAGGAAGAGATTGAAGCGATGGTTGAATTTTGCCGACGCTCCGATCTCAAGCTGATTCAGATGCGCAATCTTAATATTGACCCTGAGAGCTACCTGGGACTTATTCCTCCTGCCCGGGGGGAGATTCTGGGGATGAAGACCATGCTTGATATCTTCCGCGAGGAGCTGCCGGATGTGGTGATTGGCTCTTATACACATGTGCCCCCGGCTGAGCTGGCCCGCGTGAAGGAACGGCGCATCACGCTTTGAGCGGATCTGGGATGCTCTGTTTTAAAGATATTGCAGTGTCCCAAATTTCGTGCTAAAATGTCGTTGTGTGTTTAATAACTCTGGGTCCGCATGAGGCCTAGGGCAAGAGAGGTGAAATTGAAATGCAAGAAGCCATTCAACCGAAGTACCACGTTACTAATGTGACATGCGCTTGCGGCAACACTTTCGAATCCGGTTCTGTTAAGCAGGAACTGCGCGTCGAAATTTGCTCCAACTGCCATCCGTTCTTCACTGGCAAGCAGAAATTCCTGGATGCTGGTGGTCGTGTCGATAGATTCAAGAAGAAATACGGTATCTAATTACCAGCGCTGGGCTGCGGCTTAGCATTGGATGACTCCCCGGATGAAATATCCGGGGAGTTTTTATTTGCCACTTCCAGGGAGAGGTTGATTTTTGCCGGGGTGTGAGCTATACTTATCTTCGCCGTGCTAGACGGGGAGGTAGCGGTGCCCTGTAACTCGCAATCCGCTGTAGCGAGGTTGAATTCCTGTTAGAGGTGCTGTCGATGTGAGGCCTTGGTTCCTATGGGCTGTGTTGACGGTTGGGTCCTCCGCAATGAGTGCTTGTGAACCTGGTCAGGTCCGGAAGGAAGCAGCCATAAGCAAGTTTACTCTTGTGCCGGAGGGTGGCCTAGCCCGAGCAGTTCCGTAGGGTTGCCGCTTGGATCGCAGTCATCAATAACAGGTGCACGGTTTAATATCAGCTAATTAACAGCATCTTTGCCACAAGCGAAGATGCTTTTTGTTTTTGGTCAAAGTCTGGTGAATATAGTATAATAAATTAGCGACAAATGCCGGAAAGCGGCAGTCTAAGAGAGGGTAATGCATAGTGGAACATATCGCGCTGTACCGTGCTTGGCGGCCGCAGTCGTTTCAGGACATGGTAGGGCAGCAGCATATTATCCAGACGCTGCAGAATGCAATCCGTGAACAGCGGGTCTCTCATGCCTACCTGTTCAGCGGCCCGCGGGGAACCGGCAAGACCAGTGCGGCCAAGGTGCTCGCCAAAGCGGTCAACTGTGAGCGCGGGCCGGGCCCGGAGCCGTGCAATGAATGTCCTTCCTGCCTGAGGATCACTTCGGGCAATATCATGGACGTTCAGGAGATTGATGCGGCGTCCAACCGCGGTGTTGAGGAAATACGCGACCTGCGGGATAAGGTGAAATACGCGCCTACCGAAGTACGCCGTAAAGTGTATATTATTGATGAAGTGCATATGCTGACAACAGAGGCGTTCAATGCCCTGCTGAAGACTTTGGAGGAGCCGCCTCCGCATGTAATGTTTATACTGGCCACGACAGAGCCCCATAAATTGCCGGCAACGATAATATCCCGCTGCCAGCGTTTTGATTTTCGCCGGGTATCTCTGGAGGAACAGAGCGGCCGTCTGAACGAGATCTGCCAGAAAGAGGGTATTACCGCAGATGCCGATGCGCTCCAGTATATCGCTAGGCTCTCCGACGGGGGGATGCGCGATGCGCTCAGCATACTGGACCAGATATCGTCCTTTACAGACGGCCAAGTGACCTATCAGCAGGTGCTCGGCATGACCGGGGGCATTCCTTCCGAACAGTTCGCAAAGCTCGCCACTGCCATTCTTGAAGGAGATATGGGGCGGCTGCTGGAACTGGTGGAGCAGCTTATGCAGGAAGGTAAGAGCGCTGATAAGTGTCTGGAGAATCTGCTGTACTATTTCAGGGATCTGCTGATGATCAAGATGGTCCCTGGTGCCGATAAGCTTACGGACCGTGTGCTTAATCCTGCAGAGTTCCGTGATATGGCCAATGGTTTCTCCCGTGAAAGGCTGTTTCAGATCGTTGAGACTTTAAACCGCTATCTTGGTGAGATGAAATATGCAACCCATCCCCAGACACTGTTTGAGGTAGCCTTGATGAAGCTGTGCACCATGCAGCAGGAAGCTGTACCGCCGTTATCGGGTTCTTCATCAGCGGCTGATGCTTTGCGGGAGCCGGCGGCCGGCGGCCAGCCTGCAGCTGCGGGCGAACTGGAAGCCTTGAAGCGTCAGATTGCCGCGCTGGAGAAGAAGCTTGAGCAGGCTATTCAAGCGGGCGGAGTATCCGGGGGCGGACGGGATCAGGGTGCTGCGCAGCGCCAGACCCCTGCTGCAAGCCCGGCTCCGCGTGTCTCTTCATCCTCCAAGCTGCCTCCGCAGCTTGATAAATTCATTGCCAGTAAGGATAGCTCTGACTCTAATGCTGTTTATAAACAGTGGAGTAATGTGCTCCAGGCCGTGAAGGAAGAACGGGTTACGGTTCACGCCTGGTTTGTTGACGGGGAGCCGGTATCGGTGATGGATGATGCGGTGCTGGTGGCTTTTAAGAATACTATCCACCGGGATACTACCGAGAAGCCGGCTAACAGGCAGGTAATCGAGAATGTGTTTGCTTCGCGTCTGGGCAAGCCGTATCGACTGGTGACAATGATGCTGCGTGACTGGAATGAGGCCTCGCAGAAATCAGCTGCCAAACCGGGAAGTGAGGAGCTGCGGCTGGAACATGAGCACGATGCCGCGGAAGATAAGAGTGAACCATGGATTGACGAGGCGATCCAGCTGTTTGGGGAAGACCTTGTTGTCATAAAGGAGTAACCTTTAAGCCTATCAGCGCACAAGCGCATTCCAAAGGAGAGACGACCAATGAATAATATGAATCAAATGATGAAACAGGTCAAGAAAATGCAGGAGCAAATGCTCAAGGCACAGGAAGAGCTGGGCAGCAAAACCATCGAAGGAACATCCGGCGGCGGAGTAGTTACCGTACAGGTTAACGGACACAAAAAAGTACTGTCCATTCAGATCAAACCGGAAGCTGTAGATCCGGATGATGTAGAAATGCTGCAGGATCTTGTGATCACTGCTGTTAACGATGCACTTACCAAAGCGGAAGAACTGGCTAACAATGACATGGGCAAATTCACTGGCGGAATGAAGATCCCGGGACTGTTCTAGGCCCGCTACACTCTAGCCTAAAGGAGAATCATCACTTTGTATTATCCAGAACCGCTAGCCAAGCTGATTGATGCTTTTACGCGCTTGCCCGGAATCGGGCCAAAGACAGCAGCCCGGCTGGCTTTTCATGTGCTGCACATGAAAGAGGACGAAGTTATTGATTTTGCCAAGGCGCTGGTCAGCGTCAAACGAAATCTTCACTATTGCTCGGTCTGCTGTAATATTACCGATACCGATCCTTGCCGGATTTGCCAGGACAAAACCCGCGATTCCTCGGTAATCTGCGTGGTTCAGGAGTCCAAGGATCTTGTTGCCATCGAGCGGACCAAGGAGTTTGACGGCTATTATCATGTTCTGCAGGGGGCAATCTCTCCGATGGAGGGGATTGGTCCGGACGATATCCGGCTTAAAGAGCTCCTGACACGGCTGAGCGACGAAAGGGTCAAGGAGCTTATTATGGCGACCAACCCGAATATCGAAGGGGAAGCTACAGCTATGTACATTTCCCGTCTTGTCCGGCCGTTTGATATCAAAATCACGAGAATAGCCCACGGATTGCCCGTTGGAGGCGACTTAGAGTATGCGGATGAAGTGACCTTGTCCAAAGCTCTGGAGGGCCGACGGGAGCTGTGAGGCGCCTTGTAACGGATATGCTATAGCTGTATGCAGAAAAGAAGCCCCGCGGGGCTTCTTTTTTTGTTTATAACTAAACGCTGCTCCTTTTCTTTAAGTGTTGCCATCAATGTATTTGGAGCTTTACGCTTTTAAGTTCTAAGTTTGTCCTCCCGCCGATATGAATGAGAATATGCAGCGGTTCAGTTTGGCCTGCAAAGGCTCAATTCTTCATAAGGGGGAGTATAGTATGCGGTGGTGGGGGAGTGCCAGGCAGGAAAGCAGCGATAAAATTTTCCGGCATTCAAGTGTGGATGAGGACTGGCGTGTGTTCCTGGAGGTTCGTAATGCTCAGCTGGAGTGGGAGAGGGCACACCTGATGTTTAATGAGGCTCTGGGCCAGGACCAGATTGATTACGCCATATTTATTCTTGAGGCTGCCGAGCGTAAGTATCAGATCCATCTTAAGCACGCAAAAATCCTGGGGATTAACCGTAGCCGGTTGTGATACGGTTGGCTAATTTATATGAGTGGGGAGAGAGAGGGATGCGGACAATTGCGTTAGCTGTTCTGGTCGGGTCATTACTTCTGCTGGGCTTAATTATATTCCGTAAAAAGCTGGGCTTGGGCTGGCTTACTGTGTTCGGAACTCACCTGGTGCTTGCGGCAGTAGGGATTTATATTGTTAATTTTTCAGGTCTGCTAACTGAAGTCTATATACCCATAAATCCGGCGACGATAGGCGCAGTAACGGTTTTAGGACTGCCGGGAGTACTGATGCTGCTTGGTTTAAAAATAACTTTGTTTTAAAGGTTGACGGGGCCTAAGGATTTATGGTACATTAATTCTCGGCCCTTCGGACAAGCTAATCATCAATAACTTGTTCAAAAGGAAAGCGGAAAAAGAAATTAAAAAAACGCTTGACTTAATCGAAGGTGTTATGATATATTATAAAGGTCGCTGCTGACAAGCGCGACACTGAAGAAAAGCGACAAATTGATCTTTGAAAACTGAACAACGAGTGAGTATCGGAAATCACTTCGGTGATTCCAAAACTGATGATTTTTGCAGCGTCTTGTACGCTTTAGAAATTCATCTTGAGAATGTAAATTCTCGTCAGATGTTTCAAAATGAGCGAATCGCTCTTTTCAATACTATATTGGAGAGTTTGATCCTGGCTCAGGACGAACGCTGGCGGCGTGCCTAATACATGCAAGTCGAGCGGAGCTTATCCTTCGGGGTGAGCTTAGCGGCGGACGGGTGAGTAACACGTAGGCAACCTGCCCCTTAGCCTGGGATAACTACCGGAAACGGTAGCTAATACCGGATAATCCCTTTCCTCGCCTGAGGGAAGGATAAAAGGCGGAGCAATCTGTCGATAAGGGATGGGCCTGCGGCGCATTAGCTAGTTGGTGAGGTAACGGCTCACCAAGGCGACGATGCGTAGCCGACCTGAGAGGGTGAACGGCCACACTGGGACTGAGACACGGCCCAGACTCCTACGGGAGGCAGCAGTAGGGAATCTTCCGCAATGGGCGAAAGCCTGACGGAGCAACGCCGCGTGAGTGATGAAGGTTTTCGGATCGTAAAGCTCTGTTGCCAGGGAAGAACGTCCGGTAGAGTAACTGCTACCGGAGTGACGGTACCTGAGAAGAAAGCCCCGGCTAACTACGTGCCAGCAGCCGCGGTAATACGTAGGGGGCAAGCGTTGTCCGGAATTATTGGGCGTAAAGCGCGCGCAGGCGGCTATTTAAGTCTGGTGTTTAAACCTTGGGCTCAACCTGAGGTCGCACTGGAAACTGGGTGGCTTGAGTACAGAAGAGGAAAGTGGAATTCCACGTGTAGCGGTGAAATGCGTAGAGATGTGGAGGAACACCAGTGGCGAAGGCGACTTTCTGGGCTGTAACTGACGCTGAGGCGCGAAAGCGTGGGGAGCAAACAGGATTAGATACCCTGGTAGTCCACGCCGTAAACGATGAGTGCTAGGTGTTAGGGGTTTCGATACCCTTGGTGCCGAAGTTAACACAGTAAGCACTCCGCCTGGGGAGTACGGTCGCAAGACTGAAACTCAAAGGAATTGACGGGGACCCGCACAAGCAGTGGAGTATGTGGTTTAATTCGAAGCAACGCGAAGAACCTTACCAGGTCTTGACATCCCTCTGAATCCTCTAGAGATAGGGGCGGCCTTCGGGACAGAGGAGACAGGTGGTGCATGGTTGTCGTCAGCTCGTGTCGTGAGATGTTGGGTTAAGTCCCGCAACGAGCGCAACCCTTGACTTTAGTTGCCAGCAGGTAAGGCTGGGCACTCTAGAGTGACTGCCGGTGACAAACCGGAGGAAGGTGGGGATGACGTCAAATCATCATGCCCCTTATGACCTGGGCTACACACGTACTACAATGGCCAGTACAACGGGAAGCGAAGCCGCGAGGTGGAGCCAATCCCAGCAAAGCTGGTCTCAGTTCGGATTGCAGGCTGCAACTCGCCTGCATGAAGTCGGAATTGCTAGTAATCGCGGATCAGCATGCCGCGGTGAATACGTTCCCGGGTCTTGTACACACCGCCCGTCACACCACGAGAGTTTACAACACCCGAAGTCGGTGGGGTAACCCGCAAGGGAGCCAGCCGCCGAAGGTGGGGTAGATGATTGGGGTGAAGTCGTAACAAGGTAGCCGTATCGGAAGGTGCGGCTGGATCACCTCCTTTCTATGGAGAATCGTCATCTGCAATGATGACATTCAAATCTTAAATCTAACCGGTCGGTTAGTTACTCACTCGTGTTCAGTTTTGAAAGGTCAATCCTTTCATCCCGTTTGGTGGCGATAGCGGAGGGGTTCCACACGTACCCATCCCGAACACGACCGTTAAGTCCTCCAGCGCCGATGGTACTTGGACCGAAGGGTCCTGGGAGAGTAGGACGCTGCCAAGCGGACAACCATTCTATGGTTGAAACCATGTTATGTTATATGGGCTTTTAGCTCAGTTGGTTAGAGCGCACCTCTGATAAGGGTGAGGTCGGTGGTTCGAGTCCACCAAGGCCCACCATATAACATCTACAACATTATACTTTATGGGGCCATAGCTCAGCTGGGAGAGCGCCTGCCTTGCAAGCAGGAGGTCAGCGGTTCGATCCCGCTTGGCTCCACCATAATGATTTACTTGAATACTTGTAATATCTTGATCCTTGAAAACTGGATACCGAAACGAATTTGCGTTTTAGAACATTCCTTTAAGCTGAACTTGTGTAAACAAGTTTTGAATTAATAGTGATGCTGGCGATTTCCCTAACGGAAAACGCATGGTTAAGCTAATAAGAGCACACGGAGGATGCCTAGGCGCCAGGAGCCGACGAAGGACGTGGCGAACAACGAAACTGCCTCGGGGAGCTGTAAGCAAGCTTTGATCCGGGGGTGTCCGAATGGGGAAACCCAGCTGTGGTAATTCGCAGTTACTCGTATCTGAATACATAGGATACGCAGAGGCAGACCAGGGGAACTGAAACATCTAAGTACCCTGAGGAAGAGAAAACAATAGTGATTCCGTCAGTAGCGGCGAGCGAACGCGGAACAGCCTAAACCAGGGGGCTTGCCTCCTGGGGTTGTGGGACGTCTCACATGGAGTTACAAAGGAATATGGTAGGTGAAGAGGTCTGGAAAGGCCCGCGATAGAGGTAAAAGCCCTGTAACCTAAACTGTGTTCTCTCCGAGACGGATCCCGAGTAGTGCGGGGCACGTGAAACCCCGTATGAATCCGGCAGGACCATCTGTCAAGGCTAAATACTACCTGGCGACCGATAGTGAAACAGTACCGTGAGGGAAAGGTGAAAAGCACCCCGGAAGGGGAGTGAAATAGAACCTGAAACCGTGTGCTTACAAAAAGTCAGAGCCCGATCTATGGGTGATGGCGTGCCTTTTGTAGAATGAACCGGCGAGTTACGTTTAACATGCAAGGTTAAGGTGAGAAGCCGGAGCCGCAGCGAAAGCGAGTCTGAATAGGGCGACTTAGTATGTGGACGTAGACCCGAAACCGTGTGATCTACCCCTGTCCAGGGTGAAGGTGCGGTAACACGCACTGGAGGCCCGAACCCACGTACGTTGAAAAGTGCGGGGATGAGGTGGGGGTAGCGGAGAAATTCCAATCGAACTCGGAGATAGCTGGTTCTCCCCGAAATAGCTTTAGGGCTAGCCTCGGTGAATGGAGTGATGGAGGTAGAGCACTGATTGGGTGCGGGGCCCGCAAGGGTTACCAAGCTCAGTCAAACTCCGAATGCCATTAACTTCTTGCCGGGAGTCAGACAGTGAGTGCTAAGATCCATTGTCAAAAGGGAAACAGCCCAGACCATCAGCTAAGGTCCCCAAGTGTGTGTTAAGTGGGAAAGGATGTGGAGTTGCACAGACAACCAGGATGTTGGCTTAGAAGCAGCCACCATTTAAAGAGTGCGTAATAGCTCACTGGTCGAGTGACTCTGCGCCGAAAATGTAACGGGGCTAAACACACCACCGAAGCTATGGCTTGATGCTTTGCATCAGGGGTAGGGGAGCGTTGTATGTGGGTTGAAGGTGTACCGTAAGGAGCGCTGGACAGCATACAAGTGAGAATGCCGGTATGAGTAACGAAAAGATCAGTGAGAATCTGATCCGCCGAAAGCCCAAGGTTTCCTGAGGAAGGCTCGTCCGCTCAGGGTAAGTCGGGACCTAAGGCGAGGCCGACAGGCGTAGTCGAAGGACAACAGTTTGAAATTACTGTACCACCGTAATCCGTTATGAGCGATGGGGTGACGCAGGAGGGTAGTGACGCGGACTGATGGATGTCCGTCTAAGCAGTGAGGCTGGTGTGTAGGCAAATCCGCACATCGTAAGGCTAGGCTGTGATGGGGAGCGAAAATTATAGTAGCGAAGGTCATGATCTCACACTGCCAAGAAAAGCCTCTAGTCAGGAGAAGGTGCCCGTACCGCAAACCGACACAGGTAGGCGAGAAGAGAATTCTAAGGCGCGCGGAAGAACTCTCGTTAAGGAACTCGGCAAAATGACCCCGTAACTTCGGGAGAAGGGGTGCCTCGGTAGGGTGAATAGCCCGAGGGGGCCGCAGTGAAAAGGCCCAAGCGACTGTTTAGCAAAAACACAGGTCTGTGCGAAGCCGCAAGGCGAAGTATACGGGCTGACGCCTGCCCGGTGCTGGAAGGTTAAGGGGAGTGGTTAGGGGTAACCCGAAGCTATGAACCGAAGCCCCAGTAAACGGCGGCCGTAACTATAACGGTCCTAAGGTAGCGAAATTCCTTGTCAGGTAAATTCTGACCCGCACGAATGGCGTAACGACTTGGGCGCTGTCTCAACGAGAGATCCGGTGAAATTTTAATACCTGTGAAGATGCAGGTTACCCGCGACAAGACGGAAAGACCCCATGGAGCTTTACTGCAGCTTGATATTGAATTTGGGTACGATCTGTACAGGATAGGTGGGAGCCGTAGAAGCAGGAGCGCAAGCTTCTGTGGAGGCGCCGTTGGGATACCACCCTGATCGTATCTAGGTTCTAACCTGGTACCCTAAACGGGTACGGGGACCGTGTCAGGCGGGCAGTTTGACTGGGGCGGTCGCCTCCTAAAGAGTAACGGAGGCGTTCAAAGGTTCCCTCAGAATGGTTGGAAATCATTCGAAGAGTGCAAAGGCATAAGGGAGCTTGACTGCGAGACCTACAAGTCGAGCAGGGACGAAAGTCGGACTTAGTGATCCGGTGGTACCGCATGGAAGGGCCATCGCTCAACGGATAAAAGCTACCCTGGGGATAACAGGCTTATCTCCCCCAAGAGTCCACATCGACGGGGAGGTTTGGCACCTCGATGTCGGCTCATCGCATCCTGGGGCTGAAGTAGGTCCCAAGGGTTGGGCTGTTCGCCCATTAAAGCGGTACGCGAGCTGGGTTCAGAACGTCGTGAGACAGTTCGGTCCCTATCTGTCGTGGGCGCAGGAAATTTGAGAGGAGCTGTCCTTAGTACGAGAGGACCGGGATGGACGTACCGCTGGTGCACCAGTTGTTCCGCCAGGAGCATGGCTGGGTAGCTACGTACGGACGGGATAAGCGCTGAAAGCATCTAAGCGTGAAGCCCCCCTCAAGATGAGATTTCCCAATTAGTAAGACCCCTTGAAGACGACGAGGTAGATAGGTTGGAGGTGGAAGTGCAGCAATGCATGGAGCTGACCAATACTAATCGGTCGAGGGCTTATCCAATAGATAAATCGCAGATTCGTTTCGGATTCAGTTTTCAGGAATCAAGTTCCTGTATGGATTTACATGGCACCAGATCGTTTGGAGAGATACCCAAGTGGCTATAAGGGGACCCTCTGCTAAGGGGTTAGACTGCGTAAGCGGTGCGAGGGTTCGAATCCCTCTCTCTCCGCCATTCCTAAATCCATAACCTAATTATTGTGGCGGCGTAGCTCAGCTGGCTAGAGCGTACGGTTCATACCCGTGAGGTCGGGGGTTCGATCCCCTCTGCCGCTACCATATTCCCGGAGGCTTAGCTCAGCTGGGAGAGCATCTGCCTTACAAGCAGAGGGTCGGGGGTTCGATCCCCTCAGCCTCCACCATTTTCATCATTAGTACACTTTTACACCGTGCCGGTGTAGCTCAACTGGTAGAGCAACTGACTTGTAATCAGTAGGTTGGGGGTTCAAGTCCTCTCGCCGGCACCATTCTTTTTACAAATGCGGAACCGTGGTGTAGTTGGCCTAACATGCCTGCCTGTCACGCAGGAGATCGCGGGTTCGAATCCCGTCGGTTCCGCCATTTTTATTTTTTCGGCTTGTTTTTATGGCTCGGTAGCTCAGTCGGTAGAGCAAAGGACTGAAAATCCTTGTGTCGGGGGTTCGATTCCCTCCCGCGCCACCATATTGTGGAGGCTTAGCGAAGTGGCCAAACGCATCAGACTGTAAATCTGCTCACGTACGTGTTCGGTGGTTCGAATCCATCAGCCTCCACCAGTTTTATGAGCCATTAGCTCAGTTGGTAGAGCACCTGACTTTTAATCAGGGTGTCGAAGGTTCGAGTCCTTCATGGCTCATTCCAAACAGAAAGTCATCATCTCCGGATGGTGGCTTTTTTGTGTTTTCTGGAACATTTTCATTTTATTTCAATATCCAGTTTAAAAATTTCTGCTTCGTTTAATTATAAGTTTATAATAACGAACAGAAATGAGGGTATTCCAGTGAGATATGATGCGATTATTGTTGGAGGCGGGTTTGCCGGCCTTCAAGCAGCTATACAATTAGGACGCTACTCTGTGCACCGTGTACTGGTCATTGATGCGGGCGTGGGAAGATCAACGCTGTGCCGGAGCTATCATAATATACTTGGCTGGCCGGATGGTATATCGGGTGAGGAGCTGCGCCATAGAGGCAGGCAGCAAGCTCAGACAGCAGGTGTGGACTTTATAACGGACAGAATCGTTACGGCGCAAAAGAGGGCGGATCACTTCCTGTTAACAGGACAGCAGGGACAACAGTATAATGGGACAACCGTGCTGCTTGCAACAGGGGTAATGGACCGTTTCCCGGAAGTTCCGGGAATAAAAGCAACCATGGGCAGAACCCTCTACGTATGTCCTGACTGCGACGGCTACGAAATTGAGAACCGGCAGACGGTCCTTCTGGGCTCTGGTGATGCCGGTGCGAATATGGCTTTTGTTTTACGAGAGCGTACCGGGGATCTTACTTATATCAATCATGAACGTGACCCTGTTTCTCAAGAAAATATAGACCGTCTCCTTGATGAGGGAATCAGGTACATTGAAAAGGCAGCTGCAGAGGTTATTCATGAAAATGACGGATATATCAGGCAGGTTGTTCTGAAGGATGGGGAAACGGTTCCGGCTGAGCGGGGGTTTATAGCTTTTGGCAAAAATCCCGTTCATTCGGAGCTTGCTACCCAGTTGGGAGTAACACTCCATAAGAATAAACATGTGGAAGCCAATAAGCGCTCTTTAATGACAAATGTCGAGCATCTTTGGGTAGCTGGTGATCTTGCTGTTCATGCCGAACAGGCTACGGTTGCTATGGGTGAAGGGGCGATTGCCGGAATCTGGATGAATAAAGTGCTTAAAAAGCTTAATCCCCCTAAACTTCCAATGTCCAAATATGCAGTTTACAGTAATGAAAGCACTGATTAAAAGAATTCATGTTAGATCTCAATATCCTTTAGAAGGGCCTTGCCGCATCTTATTGCAAAATATGATAAAATAGGCGAAAAGAGCAAAAGTGGTGGAGCATGGTGACTATGGATAGTGAGGCTTTGCGTCAAAGGTTGGAGCAGCTCACGGGAAAAAGAACCGGAATCAAACAGCTCGGGAGGCAGCATTCGG
Organism: Paenibacillus sp. fava2; assembly: GCF_058313675.1. Classification (NCBI taxonomy): domain Bacteria; kingdom Bacillati; phylum Bacillota; class Bacilli; order Caryophanales; family Paenibacillaceae; genus Paenibacillus; species Paenibacillus sp. fava2. Next base: position 139,996 of record NZ_CM177755.1, read on the forward strand.
CTTCCCTTTTTGGTGCAGGTACTGAACAGCAGGACCAGCCGGTTACGCATGAAGGACATCTATGGGTTCCTTTGTATGAGAATGAGGGCCGGTTCACCGCACTTTGGGTCGAGATGGAAGGTCTGTCTCCGCTGGAGCTGCAATTGGTCAATTATGCGGCTCGTAATTATGCTGTCGCCCTCAAGGCTACCGGCATTAAGGAAGAGGGCGAGGTAGAGGCGCGTCAGCTCAGCGTCTGGCTTAACTCCCAGCTGGAGCAGGAAAAGATTGATGCAGAAATACCTGATGATATGGCACTTAAGGGCCGTTTATTCGGAGATATGATTCCTTTTCTGCTGGTCAGTGAAAATATGCATAACCCGCAGATGACCTACCGCACATTAATGAAGCTGCTGCGCAATTATTTCGAAAATGAAATTTTGCTTATCCCCCTGCAGGAGAAGGAATGGCTAATTTTGGCCCGTAAGGAACTGCTCACCGGCGGAGATGATAAGGAAGACGAGGAAGAAAGTGAAGATGAGATATTGGCACAGACCTGCATGGGACTGCATGAGCTGATTGCCAGTGAGTGGGTGGGGGTATTCCATCTGGCTGTGGCCCCGGCAATTATTCCGGTAAAAGGCCTGACAGGCTCAGTGGCTCTTCTGCGTGAGACTATAGTGCTTGGCCGGATCTTTCAGGTCGGTGATTATATCCATCTACCGTGGGAGCTGCATATGGAGCGCCTGATCAATAGCATTCCCGACAGCCGGCGGCGGCAGCTGCTTGGACAGATCGGCGATTATTCTTCTGTACTGGCGGACAAGGAGATGCTTCTTACACTGGAGACGTTCTTTGAAATGGACTGCAATGTAAGTGAGACGGCCAAGAAGCTGTACATCCACCGCAACACACTGCTGTACAGGCTGGATAAGATCAAGCAGGAAACGGGAGCTGATGTACGGAGCTTCGGAGATGCGGCCATTGTGAAGTTAGCCATGTTATTGTATAAAGTGACGAAAAGAAAATAGGTTTTTTGTGAACGTTACAAATAGCCAGTTCTGCACGTCTGGGGTAAGATAAATGTACAAGAAAGCGATTTATTTTTATCCTAATTAATTAACTCGAGGGGGAAATACAATGGCAGGCGTACGTTTAGAGCACATTTTCAAAAAATACCCGGGTTCCGATAAAGCAACAGTAATGGATATCAATCTTGATATTAAAGATAAGGAATTTCTCGTACTGGTTGGTCCTTCCGGTTGCGGTAAATCCACAACACTGCGTATGATCGCAGGTCTGGAAGAAATCTCTGAAGGAAAAATGTACATTGGCGACCGTGTAGTTAATGACGTTGCTCCTAAAGACCGCGACATCGCGATGGTATTCCAATCCTACGCATTGTATCCGCACATGAGCGTATATCAGAACATGGCATTCGGTCTGAAACTGCGTAAAGTGAAGAAAGAAGAAATCGACAAGAAAGTACGCGAAGCTGCGAAGATCCTCGATATCGAGCACTTGCTGGAACGTAAACCTAAGGCTCTGTCCGGTGGTCAACGTCAACGTGTCGCTCTGGGCCGTGCGATTGTCCGCGATCCGCAAGTCTTCCTGATGGATGAGCCGCTCTCCAACTTGGATGCTAAACTCCGTGGTCAGATGCGTGCCGAAATCACTAAGCTGGTTAAACGTCTTGAAACCACTTGTATCTACGTAACGCATGACCAGACAGAAGCTATGACAATGGGTGACCGTATCGTAGTTATGTACGACGGTATCATTCAGCAGGCTGCTTCCCCTGAAGAGCTGTACAATGAGCCTACTAACCTGTTCGTAGCCGGATTCATCGGATCCCCTACAATGAACTTTATCAATGGTACCCTGAGCGATGTTAACGGTGCAGTTCGCTTCCGCGCTGAAAACCTGGATGTTGAAGTTCCAGGCGGCAAAGCAACAATCCTGCGCAGCAAGGGCTACATCGGTAAAGAAGTAATTCTTGGTCTTCGTCCGGAAGATATCCATGAAGAGCCAGTATTCCTGGAAGCTTCCCCTAACACAATCTTCTCTTCCCTGGTAGACGTTACAGAAAACCTTGGTCACGAAATGCTCCTCTACTTGAGCGGCGTGGGCACAGGAACTGTAATCGCCCGTGTAGACGGACGTTCCACTACCCGTGAAGGCAGCAAGCCAAAATTGGCAATCGATATGAACAAAGTTCATATCTTCGATAAAGAATCCGAACTGAACGTATTGCTGGGCTAAGATAGCAGTATCTTCCCTGCTTGAGAGAGGCCGCCTGAAAGGGCGGCCTTTTTGATATGTTGGCCCCGGCGGGAATAAGCAGAGAGACAGGCATTAAGATTGCATTCATAGACATTATCCATTAAGATAGCAGGAGAATTACCTACGGTTGGGTTTATAAGAATAGCTATCCAGACGCGGACAGCGGACTTACCGCAGGCGACGAAAGGAAGAACATACATGGCTAAGAAGGTAAAAGTATCTGAATTGGTACAGCATTTTCAATTAGAAGTGGTTTCCGGGCATGAAGGTCTCAAAAGACCGATAACAGTGGATGACCTCAACCGTCCGGGGCTGGAAATGGCCGGTTATTTCGAATATTACCCAGAAGAGCGCGTGCAGCTGCTCGGCAAAACAGAGCTGGCGTTCTTCTCCATGCTTCCCGAGGAAGAGCGTAAGAGCCGCATCGAGGGAATTTGCACTGACAATACACCATGTATTGTAATTACAAGAGCACTGGATGTACCGCAGGAGCTGATTGACACCAGTAATGAGAAGGGGCTTCCGGTTCTGCGCAGCTCGATGGCGACAACGATTTTTTCCAGCAGGCTGACCAGCTTCCTGGAAGGCAGACTGGCTCCTACTGCAACCATTCATGGGGTTCTAGTCGATGTTAACGGTGTGGGGATGCTGATTACAGGCAGCAGCGGTATCGGTAAAAGTGAAACGGCACTTGAGCTGGTTAAACGCGGACACCGCCTGATTGCCGATGATGCAGTGGAAATCCGCCAAACCTCGGATAATCAGCTGCATGGAACCGCGCCTGAGCTGATCCGCCACCTCCTGGAAATCCGCGGGGTCGGGATTATTAATGTAATGACTTTGTTTGGTGCAGGTGCCATCCGTAATCACAAACGGATAACGCTTGTTGTACGTCTTGAAGCATGGCAGCAGGACAAACAATATGACCGTCTGGGACTGGACGAGGAGACCACACGGATTATAGATACGGATGTTACACTTGTAACCATTCCGGTACGTCCGGGACGAAATCTTGCCGTTATTATTGAGGTTGCGGCCATGAACTACCGTCTGAAGCAAATGGGCTTTAACGCAGCTCTTCAGTTTACCAATAAACTTACAGCCACCATCTCTGAGGACATGGATGATCTGGACTAGGAGGAGTATGTGAACATGTTTTTCTCATTGGCGATTAATCCCATTGTTTTCTCCATCGGGTCGCTTCCGGTACACTGGTACGGTCTGATCCTGGGGACCGGGGCGCTTGTAGGCCTGTTTTTGGCCATCCGGGAGGGTAAACGGTTTAATATTCCGCAGGAATTTTTCATGGATTTGCTGCTGCTGGGTGTGCCTTCGGCCATTATCGGTGCGCGGATCTACTTCGTTGCCTTCATGTGGGACGATTACAAGGACAACCTGATTGATGTCTTTAAAATCTGGAACGGCGGTATTGCCATATACGGCGCCTTAATCGGAGCTATTATCTGTGGCATTATCTATTTCCGCTATAAGGGTTATCCGTTCTGGCGAATCGTGGATATATGCGCACCGAGTCTGCTTGCCGGACAAATGATTGGCCGTTGGGGCAACTTTGTTAATCAAGAAGCCTATGGCGGGCCGATCGAAGAGTCTTTCCTGCGTGACAAGCTGCATCTGCCGGACTTCATTGTTAATCAAATGTACATAGGTGATGCGTTTCACCATCCGACGTTTTTGTATGAATCACTGTGGAGTCTGCTGGGGATTGCGCTGCTGATGGTACTGCGCCGCCAGAAATTCGTACGGGCCGGTGAGATCTTCCTGTCCTACTTCATCTGGTACTCCATTGGACGTTTCTTCATTGAAGCGCTGCGTACCGACAGCCTGGGCTTCAACGGAAGCAGCGGTGTAGCTTCACTGATTGACGGGCTCTGGAGCCCGATGAAATGGCTGGGCTTTGAACAGGGCTATTTCGATCCGGCATACGGGAACATCCGTATCTCACAGCTGCTTGCCCTGCTGATTATCATCGCGGCGATTATCATTATTGTCGTACGCAGAGTGACCGGCCAGGCGAATGCTTATTATTCTGACCCTATTGTCAGCACCAAGGCTGCAGCCAGTGAACCGGTTGTGCCGGAGCATGCCGCGGTTACGCAGAAAGCCCCGCAGGATGTACAGTCTGAAGCAGACAAAGCGGAGAATGAGCAACGTAAGGAGTAAATATTGAAATGATAGAATATGTGTTGTTCGATCTGGATGGAACGATTGTTAATACTAACGAGCTGATCATCAACTCCTTTATGCATGCGCTCAAGGAGAATAATCTGCCCCCGCTAAGCCGGGAGCAGATTATTCCTCATATGGGGACAACGCTGCAGCAGCAGATTAGCACCTTCTCCGGGCTGGTGGATACAAGTGTACTTGAACTGTCTTACCGTGCTTATAACAACGCTCACCATGATGAGCTGATTGCAGCCTTTCCGCGTGTGAATGAGACGATGGACGAGCTGCTGCGACGCGGGATCAAGCTGGGTATTGTCACTACTAAGATTCGGCCGACTACTCTTAGAGCGCTGGAGATGTTTGATCTGCTCAAGTACATGGAGACCATTGTTACCGTGAACGACGTAGAACACGCCAAGCCACACCCGGAGCCGGTGCTGACAGCACTTCGCAACCTGAATGCAGATCCGAAGCATACGCTTATGGTCGGGGACAGTGCAGTCGATATCCAATCAGCCCAGGCAGCCGGCGTTCGTGTTGCCGGAGTCTCGTGGTCGCTTAAAGGGGAAGAGACGCTGCGTAAATATAATCCGGATTATATCATTCATGACATGACCGATTTACTGACTATTGTGGAGCAAGGGTGAAATGAACCGTGAGAAAAGTTACCCGTTATCCGGTCGAGGGGCATAACTCGCTCTGGTATATTTACCGTACGGTCAGTCCCTGGAAGGGTGTGCGCAATTTCATCTTTATCCAGATTGCCAGGTACTGTCCGATTTTGCCGGTCAAAAACTGGATTTACCGCAGCATACTCGGCATGAAGGTGGGAAAGCATACGGCGTTCGGCCTTATGGCGATGGTCGATGTGTTTTTTCCGGAGAAGATAACGGTCGGTGAAAATTCAATTATTGGCTACAATACGACGATTCTGGCGCATGAGTATCTCATCAAGGAGTATCGTCTGGGTGAGGTCATTATCGGTGAAAATGTACTGATCGGAGCGAACACGACCATTCTGCCGGGCGTTACGATTGGGGACGGGGCCGTTGTTGCCGCAGGCTCGGTAGTACATAAGGACGTGGCCCCCGGCTCCTTTGTCGGTGGTAATCCGCTCCGGGAGCTGCGTCCGGCTTCCGCAGGAGTGCTGCAGGAAGAAGAATAACAGACAGGATACCGGAATAGCCCTGCAGTTTCAGAATGCGTGTACCGGCGCAGAAGCTGCAGGGTTATTTTAATGTACATCGCCTATAGCTATAGCGGATACTCACTAATCTGTCTTAAAAAATTCAGAAAGCTTTAAGTGCCCCGGCAGCGAAAGAAGCGGTATACTTGTACTTATGATAAAGGTGTAGCTGACACAAGGACGCTGCAGAATGTACATCAGAATGAATAAACAGCATAGGAAGGCCTCCTGATGGGTTCAGTCATCATGTTCCGCTCGCTTGGCGTCTATATGAACAGCCATAATAAGCAGAGAAGAGGATAATTATCATGAATGAAGCCAGACAGGAAAGACTGCCGCAGCTGGATATTTACCGCGCCTTGGCGATTACAGGCGTTCTGCATGTGCATTCTTCATCTTTTGCCGCCGGGGAGCAGGCGCTGAATTCACCCTTTTATTACTGGCTTAACTGGATCAATATCTTTTTCAAGTTCGGGACACCGTCGTTTATTTTTCTCAGCAGCTTTGTGCTGTTCTACAATTATTACGGGCGTCCGGTTTCGAAAAGTCTGATCGGCAGCTTTTACCGGCGCAGGCTGAAGTACATTTTGCTGCCCTATCTGCTTGCCTCAATCGGCTACTATGCGTTGACATTATATGTGAATGGGGTACTGATGCAGCAGCCGTCAGAGAACCTGTCCGGCTTTCTTGGAGCGCTTTTTTCAGGGTCAGCATATGCGCATTTGTATTTTGTCTTTATCAGTATCCAGTTCTATCTGCTGTTTCCTTTATTATTGAAGCTGCTGCAAAGTTCAGGATTCTGGGTAAAGTGGGCTTTTCCGCTTGGGCTGACGCTGCAGTGGGGGTTTATTTTCTGGAACAAATATCAGCTTCATATAGTGGAGAAGGGCAGTCTGGCGATTTCTTACCTGGCTTACTATATGCTTGGTGCTTATATTGCCATTCACTTCGAATCGGTGAAGCAATGGCTGATGCCGTCCTGGAGGGGACTTACGGCTCTGCATAAAAGGCTGACAGTGCTGTTGTTTACCGCGTGGCTGGCGGCAGCTTTTATCCACGTCCAGTTATGGTATGAAGCCCGCCGCTTCGGCAACTGGACTGATTCGCTGTGGTACGAGCTGCTGTGGAACGTGCATACAATGCTGTCGGCGCTGGTGCTGCTGTACGTAACTTTTTTGCTCTACAGGAAGGCTCCGCGCAGGCTGGTTGCTTTTTTGACAAGGCTGGGGGAGCTGTCGTTCGCAATCTATCTGATTCATCCGCTGCTGCTCGCTGTGTACAGACGGTTCCGCTACGGCATTTCGCCTGATTCATTGCTCTATGTAGGATTTATCTATGGCGGACTTCTGGTTGCGCTGGCTGGCAGCTGGATTATTGTGCAGTTTGCCTTCCGCAGATTTCCGCTAGGCTGGATTGCTTTTGGCAATGTGCCGCGTTCGCTGTCCCCTGATGCTAAGGTGAGACAGACGGGAAGCGGGCAGGTGCGCTCTGAGATGAAAGAGAATCACGGGCTGTAAAAGGGACTAATTATAAGCTGGGTTATGAGCATCAGAGATGCGGAGCTTAACAGGAGGAAGGTAAATGGGACAAAAGGAAAGAATTCCGCAGCTGGATATTTTCCGGGCAATTGCAATTTTTGCGGTACTGGCGATTCACGCCACTTCACGGACATTATCGGAGACACTGGACACAGGCATGTTTCATCCGTTTTTGTTCATCAATAAATTCAGCCAGTTTGCAGTGCCGTCTTTTGTATTTTTAAGCGGATTTGTACTGTTTTATAACTATATCGACCGTCCGCTCAGCGGGAAGACACTGGGGAAATTTTATAGCCGGCGGCTGATTTATATTATTGTGCCTTATTTCATTTTTTCGCTGCTGTATTTCATCCTGAAAATGACGGCCGGGCATACCTGGAACATGCCGCTGGAGGATATGGCAGCCAAGCTGTGGAAGTACCTCTGGACGGGAACGGCTTATACCCATCTGTATTACATCATTATTATTATCCAGTTCTACGTGCTGTTTCCGCTTATGCTGTGGTGCCTGCAAAAGGCCCGAAAGCTTGCAGCCTGGGCACCGGTCATTGGGCTTGCCCTGCAATGGGGCTTCGTGCTGCTGAACAAATATATGACGAACAACGGATACTGGCAGCTGTCGAAGGGCAGTCTCTCGATCACTTATTTCTCCTATTTCCTGCTGGGAGCGGCGGTTGCCGTGTACTACAGCTCTCTGAAAAAATGGCTGATCCCTTCCCGTGAGGGCTGGAAATCCGGCAGAGGCGGGGCCTGGATTGCACTGTGGCTGTTATGGGCGGCGGCAGGCATTATCCATGTGCAGCTGTGGTTCAACAATTATACCAAGAAGACAGTGATTAACAGCCTCTGGTATGAGGGCTTTTCTAACCTTCATGCGCTGCTGTCCTGTCTGGTGCTGCTGCAGCTGTCTTTCCTGCTCTATGGAGCGGGCCGCAGCCTGCTGACGCGTATGCTGATCTCAGTGGGCGCGTGCTCGTTCGGTATTTATCTCGTACATCCGGCGGTTCTGTTTATTTACCGGAAAATCCCGTTTCACGGCGGTTCGCTGGCCTATACGGCGGCTATCGCCGGGGGCTTTCTGGCGGCACTCCTGCTCTCATGGGTGGTTGTAGCTGTAGCCTTCCGTTATGTTAAGCCGGCCTGGGTGCTCTTCGGCTCCGCGCCGCAGAAACCGAAATCCAAAGCAGCCGTTTAAATACAAATAAAGCGCCGGCATGGTCTGTATGATACAGACTATGCCGGCGCTTTTTCATTATGGAGGGGTAGCTGCCTATTCTCCGGCCTGTTCACGCTGGAACTGGGCTATAGCTTCATACTGGCTCTCCAGGCTGCGGAAGACAGAGATAAAGATAGGCAGGAGCTGCTTGTAGATCTTGGCATGTGCTTCTACGGGTTCATGCCGGTAAGTAGAGCCGATCATATCAAATACAATATCGAGCGATCCGGCCCGCCCGGTGGCATACAGCCCCAGCACGACGGCTCCAAGACAAGAGCTCTCAATACTCTCCGGTATGATGACCTCCTGGTCAAAAATATCGGCCATCATCTGCCGCCAGAGGGAGGAGCGGGCAAATCCGCCGGTAGCGAGAATCCGGCTTGGGCGGCCGATGCGCTCCTCCATGGCCAGGAGTACGGTGTACATGTTAAAAATGACGCCCTCCAGCACGGAGCGGATCATATGCTCCTTGCGGTGGGTCATGCTCAGCCCGAAGAAGGAGCCGCGTGCATCCGGATTCCATAGCGGGGCGCGTTCACCGGTGAGATAGGGATGAAACAGCAGCCCGTTGCTGCCGGGAGGCACCTGTTCGGCTATACGCGTGAGTACCTCGTAAGGATCAATACCGAGGCGCTTCGCGGTTTCCACTTCCGAGGCGGCGAACTCATCGCGCACCCAGCGGAACAGCATGCCGCCATTGTTCACCGGACCGCCGATCACCCAGTGATTCTCGGTCAGCGCATAGCAGAAAATCCGGCCCTTCGGATCAGTCAGCGGGCGGTCGACTACTGTACGAATGGCGCCGCTCGTACCGATGGTAGCAGCAACTACACCAGGTTCAATTGCGCCTACGCCAAGATTGGACAGTACCCCGTCGCTTGCTCCGATAACGAATGGTGTGGAATCAAGCAGTCCAAGCTGCTCTGCAAAGCCGGGAAGCAGCCCCTGGATTACACGGGTAGTCGGCACAGGCTCGGACAGCCGGTCAGCGGTTATTCCGGCAATACGCAGTGCCTCCGGGTCCCAGTCGAGGTTCTCCAGATTGAACATGCCGGTGCAGGAAGCAACGGAATGATCGACAACATATTTACCGAACAGCTTGGCGAAGACATATTCCTTAATGGATATGAATTTATAAGTCTGCCGGAACAGCTCCTTCTGCTCCTCACCCAGCCACATCAGCTTGGTAATAGGTGACATGGGGTGAACCGGTGTGCCTGTGCGCAGGTACAGCTCATGTCCGTTCAGCTCATTTTTGAGACGGGCGGCAGCAGCGCTGCTCCGGTTATCGGCCCAGGTGATACAGGCGGTAAGGGGCTTGCCGGCAGAATCAACAGCGATTACGCTGTGCATCGCGGAGCTGAAGGAGAGAAACAGCAGCCCGTCCGGACGGATTGCGCTTTGCTGCATCACTGCTGCTATCGTATGAAGGACAGCATCCAGGATCTGATCCGGGTCCTGCTCGGCGACTGAAGGCGAAGGCTGATGCAGCGGGTAACCTTCACTCGCCTGAGTGACGATGCTTCCATCCTCTCTGAAAAGGACGGACTTGGTGCTTGTAGTTCCAATATCAACGCCGATCATATACGATGGATTCAAGTTCACAGTCCTTCTTTCTGCTTGAGAATAGATACTTGGAACGCTGAATGCAAAAAATGCTGTGGATTTATATTATATAAATTGAACTAGAAACTAAAAAAAGGGTTAAGTGGCGGAGGGGAATTTTGGAACTGTAGGAGCGTTAGCGACCGCCTGAAAGCTTTTTGCAGAAAAGCTCGCTACGTAAGCATAATCAGTCTGGGGATTTCAACCGTTAAGAACGGTATAAATTAAGAAATCTGTAGACAACAGCGGCCGGAAGTCCAAATATTCTCTGGAGTCACGTCCTATCCCTATACAGCAAATATAGCGTTCAATTTATATCATTCATTATAGTATCCGTTCAGCATAGTGGCAAAGATATGAAGTATGAAGTTGGGTAAGTAAAGAGAGTGGCCGGAAGGACAGGTGTTATCCGCGTAAAGGTAAGGTATTATTGACGTAGGAAGACAGTCCATGATACGATGTTCCCACCACTTTACTTTACTACCACTTTACCATAGTAAAGCGAATTACATATATATTTTATGAACTCTGACGAGGTGACTAATGAAGATGTCCAAGCCGAAGGGATTCGAAAAACCGGCGGGTGTGCGCGATTATCTGCCGCGCGCAGTCAAGAAGCTGCGCAAGATTGAACACGATGTGCTGCATTGCATGAGCCGCTGGGGATATCAGCAGATGATAACCCCTACACTGGAATATTACGATACGGTTGGTGTGGCCAGTTCTACATCCGACCAGAAACTTTATAAACTGCTGAACAACCGGGGGCAGGCGCTGGTGCTCCGCTCAGAAATGACAGCTCCGGTAGCGCGGGTGGTATCCTCCCTGCTCAAGGATGAGCCGCTTCCGCTGCGCCTGTCTTACCACGCCAATGTCTTCCGGGCTATTGAAGAGGAGGCGGGCCGGGAGGCGGAATTCTTCCAGACCGGTGTGGAGCTGGTCGGTGATGATTCTCCTGAGGCGGATGCCGAGGTTGTTGCGCTGGCGATTGCCTCGCTGCAGGCAGCAGGCGTGAAGTCCTTCAAGATTGCCATGGGCCATGTGGGCTTCCTTGACGGCTTGTTCCAGGAAGCAGTACCGAACCTGCCGGAGGCGCAGGAGGAGCTCAAGAGCCATTTGCTCGGCCGCGACTATGTAGCCTTCAGAGATACGCTGCGGCGGCTGGACCTGACGGATGCCCAGAAGAATGAGCTGTACGGACTGCTGCGCCTGCGCGGCGGCAAGGAAATCTGCGGGCAGGCGCTGGAGCTCAGCAGCCATCCGCTGGCACGTACCTCCATCGAGCATTTGTGCAAGGTGTGGGAAGTGCTCGTGTCCTATGGAGTGTCGGAGCATGTGCTGATCGACCTGACCATGATCGGTGATTTCTCCTATTATACCGGAATGACATTTGAGGGCTATGCGTCTGAGCTTGGCTTCCCGGTATGCAGCGGGGGGCGTTACGACAACCTGCTGCAGCAGTTCGGCCGGGCGGTTCCGTCAACAGGCTTCTCCCTGAAAACGAACCGGATTCTGGACGGGGTGACGGGTATGCAGGAGGAAGAGGAGCTGCCGGTTCTGATCCAGTATGACGCGCAGCGGCGGTCAGAAGGACTTGCGGAAGCCGCAAGGCTGCGGTCCGAGGGGCACATGGTGGTGACCCGACTTGCCGCAGGCCCGGAGGATCTGAAGACCGTAAAACGGCTTGACCCGGAGCGGGTTCTGGCAGATGGCGGGCAGTACGGTGAGATCTATACCTTCGTGTCTTTTGTAAGCGAGCATGGCTGAGCTGAAGAGGATCGGATGAACTTATACAGTAGTAAAGAGTGATAAGAAACGGAGGCAAGTGACATGGGGCAGATATTGAAGGTAGCCATGCCGAAAGGCCGGATTTACAATAAAGCGGCGGAGATGTTCCGCCAGGCGGGCCTGCCGATTCCCCCGGACGGGGAGGAGTCGCGCAAGCTGGTCATATCATTGCCTGAAGCAGGGATGGAATTTATTCTGGCCAAGCCCGTTGATGTGCCTACCTATGTGGAATATGGCGTAGCGGACATTGGAATCGTCGGAAAGGATGTCCTGCTGGAAGAGGATCGCGATGTGTATGAGCTGCTTGATCTGGGCATTGCACGCTGCCGGATGTCGATTATCGGCCTGCCTAACTGGCAGCCGGGCATTCAGCAGCGGGTAGCCACCAAATATCCGAATGTCGCTTCACGTTATTTCCGGGAGCAGGGCCAGCAGGTAGAGGTTGTGAAGCTGAACGGCTCCATTGAGCTTGCGCCGCTGATCGGTCTGGCAGACCGCATCGTCGATATGGTGGAGACGGGCCAGACACTGAAGGATAACGGGCTGGTCGAGATGAAGAGCATTTTCGAAATTACGAGCCGCCTAGTGGCTAACCGGGTAAGCTACCGGATGAAAAATAATGAAATCCAGCAGTTGTGCGACCGTCTGCAGGCCGTTATCGGCGAGCCGGGGCTACAGCTGAAATAATAACGGGAAGCTAAGCAACAGCCAGCCTCACGAAGATAGAAGGCGCTGGGATACAGGAACAAAGCTTTACATGTGCAAAAGGGGGAAGCGGCGGTGAAGGTGAAGTCGAGCAAGGAATTTAAGCTGCAGCGGGATGTGGAGTACGGAACGCCGGAGCAGAACGAGACCGTAAAACAAATCGTAGCTACTATAAAAAAAGAAGGCGATGCCGCGCTGCTCCGGTACACGGAGCAGTTTGACCGCACGGTGCTGACTGCAGCCGAGCTGCGGGTGACACCTGAGGAACTGCAGGCTGCGTACAGCCAGGTGGAGGATTCATTCGTTACCGCGATCCGCGCAGCAGCGGCTAACATCCGGGCGTTCCACGCCCGCCAGAAGCGAAATTCCTGGATGGATCTGCAGCCGGACGGCACGATCCTCGGCCAGATCATCCGCCCGCTGAAGCGGGTGGGCGTCTATGTTCCCGGAGGCACGGCGGCTTATCCGTCGTCCGTGCTGATGAATGTCATTCCGGCACAGATTGCCGGTGTGCCGGAGATCGTCATGGTCACCCCGCCGGCCACGGGCGGCAAGGCGGGGATTGACCCTTACATTCTCGTTGCCGCCGCTGAAGCGGGCGTAAACGAGATTTACCGGGTAGGCGGCGCCCAGGCCATCGCCGCCCTGGCCTTCGGCACAGAGAGCATCGTGCCGGTCGATAAGATCTGCGGGCCGGGCAACATCTATGTTGCCCTCGCCAAACGCGAGGTCTACGGCGCTGTCGATATCGACAGCATCGCCGGACCGAGTGAAATCGTCGTGCTCGCCGACGATACCGCCGAGCCGGCCTACGTCGCGGCCGACCTGCTCTCCCAGGCCGAGCATGATGCAATGGCCTCGGCCATTCTGGTGACGCCATCGCAGAGCCTGGCGGACAGCGTGGCTGCCGAGGTGGAGCGGCAGCTTAAGGAGCTGCCGCGCGAGGCAGTGGCGCGCGCCTGCGTCGAGAACCACGGCGCGATTATCGTCGTGGACTCGCTGCAGGAAGGCATTGAGGTAGTCAACCGGCTGGCACCGGAGCACCTGGAGGTTGTGGCGGCTGATCCGATGGGCCTGCTGGGCAGCATCGAGAATGCCGGGGCGATTTTCCTCGGCCCGTACAGCTCGGAGCCGGTGGGCGATTATTTTGCCGGACCGAACCACATTATACCGACCAACGGTACGGCGCGGTTTGCTTCGCCGGTTGATGTGGACGATTTTATAAAAAAATCAAGCCTGATCTACTATAGTAAGGAAGCGCTCCTGCGTGACGGGGAGACGATTATGGAGCTGGCCAGACGTGAAGGTCTGGAGGGCCATGCAAGGGCAATTCAAATCAGACTGGAGAACGAAGCGAAGGGTGGAGCAGAAGATGGAGAATAACAATAAGGAGCTGGCGGAACGCAAGGCCGGCCTTAGCCGCACAACAAATGAAACGGACATTAAGCTGTCGCTTGGCGTTGATGGCAGCGGTGTTGCCGAGCTGGAAACAGATGTGCCTTTTCTGAATCATATGCTGGATCTGTTCGCCAAGCACGGCCAGTTCGACCTGTCGGTGCAGGCCCGCGGTGACATTGATATTGATGACCACCACACTGTCGAGGATATCGGCATTTGTCTGGGACAGGCGCTGCGTGAGGCGCTGGGGGATAAAAAAGGAATCAAACGTTATGCCAGCGTGTTTGTTCCGATGGATGAGGCACTGGCGCAGGTTGTGATCGATATCAGTAACCGGCCGCATTTTGAGTACCGCGCCGAGTATCCGTCACAGCAGGTGGGCAGCTTCTCTACGGAGCTTGTACATGAGTTCCTCTGGAAGTTCGCGCTGGAGGCACGGATTACACTGCACGTTATTGTGCACTACGGCTCCAATACCCACCACATGATTGAGGCAGTATTCAAAGCGCTGGGCCGGGCGCTGGATGAGGCGACACTGATCGATCCGCGAGTAAAGGGTGTGCCTTCTACGAAGGGAGTGCTGTAGCATGACCGTTGCAATCGTCGATTATGGCATGGGCAACCTGCACAGTGTCAGCAAAGCTGTGGAGCGGCTGGGCTACGAAAGTCTGGTGACAGGCAAGGCTGAAGAGATTTTTGCAGCGGACAGCGTCATCCTGCCGGGAGTCGGTGCGTTTGGCGATGCAATGGAGCAGCTGCGGGCAAGCGGTCTCGACGGGATCGTGAAGCAGGCTGCCGCCGGCGGCCAGCCGGTACTCGGCATCTGCCTGGGCATGCAGCTGCTGTTCAGCAGCAGCGTGGAGCACGGAGAGCATACCGGACTGGATATGCTTCCTGGAGCAGTCGTCCGCTTCGCTGCACGTGAAGGCTTCAAGGTGCCGCATATGGGCTGGAACCGCTTAAGCTTCCGCCAGCCGCAAAGTCCGCTGCTTGAGGGGCTTGAAGAAGGGCATGTGTATTTTGTCCACTCCTATCATGCACAGGTGGAGCAGGAAAGTGACCTGATTGCTGTCACAGATTACGGGCATCCGGTAACGGCAGTAGTCGGACGGGATAACGTGTACGGCATGCAGTTTCACCCGGAGAAAAGCGGGGAGCTGGGCATGAAGCTGCTGGGCAATTTTTTGCAGATCAAGAACGGGCAGAAGCGGGCGTAAGCACGCTATTAATCTATTATAGGGAAAGCAGGGGCGCCAGATGTCTTCTTTTATCGTATATCCGGCAATTGATATCCGGGATGGAAAGTGTGTAAGACTGCAGCAGGGGGATTATGCCCAAGAGACGATTTACAACGACAGTCCGGTTGAGGTGGCAAAATCGTGGGAAGAGCAAGGCGGGAAATTCATCCACCTCGTTGATCTGGACGGTGCCAAAGCCGGCCATCCGGTAAATGATGTTATCATCGGCGCTATCGCCAAAAACGCGAATGTTCCTGTACAGGTCGGCGGCGGATTGCGCTCGCTGGCTGATGTGGAGAAGCTGCTCGGGCTCGGCGTCAGCCGGGTGATTATCGGAACGGCAGCCATCAATGACCATGCCTTTACGGAAGCTGTGCTGGCTAAGTATGGGGATAAGGTAGCTATCGGGATCGATGCCCGGAACGGATATGTGGCAACCCACGGCTGGCTCAACACTTCGGAAGTGCGTGCCGAGGACCTGGCAAAAGAGCTCGCGGGCAAGGGGGCGGAAACGTTCATCTACACCGACATCTCGCGCGACGGCATGATGCAGGGCCCGAACATTGAAGGTATCCTCTCCATGGCTGCTGCCAGCGGACGGACAGTCATTGCTTCCGGCGGCGTTACCGTCTTGGATGACCTGCTGCGTCTTAACTTACATAGCGGAAGCGGAATCGGCGGGGCCATCGTCGGCAAGGCGCTGTACACCGGCAATATCAATTTGACCGAAGCGCTTTCGGCGCTTGGGCAGAGATAGAAGCAAGTAGAATTTAAAGGGTTTTGCAGCTTTGCAGCTTTGCAGTTTTGCAGTTTCCAATCTTCGTTTTTGCTGTTTTGCAAATTGGCAGGAGCACCTATTGTTTGAGCGGCCCCGCAGGGGCTACGCTGCATGCTCCTTGTTGCCGGGTGCGCCTCGGTTTCTCCTAAGACAGCTATCCGGGTGTCCAGAGGGCCGGGGCCCTTGGGGTCCCCCTTGGCTAAGGGGGATTTAGGGGGATCGAAAATGTCTTAAGGGTCCAGTCTTTTATTGATCAAAAAAGCCTTAAAGGTCCAGTCTTTTATTAATCGAAAAAGCCTCTAGGTTTGGTTGGTTTGATCGAATTTTTTTGATTTTAAGTATTTTTACTGAAAATTTTACACGGTAAGGTTTTACTTTTGGAGGGATGCCGCATGTTAGCCAAACGTATCATTCCCTGCCTGGACGTAAAGGACGGGCGGGTAGTCAAGGGTGTGAATTTTGTTAATCTTCGCGATGCCGGGGATCCGGTGGAGCTGGCGGCGATTTATGACCGTGAAGGTGCTGACGAGCTGGTGTTCCTGGATATTTCCGCCTCAGTGGAAGGGAGGGCGACCATGGTGGAGGTTGTCCGCCAGACCGCCGGGGAGATCGCGATTCCTTTTACGGTCGGCGGCGGCATCTCGACTCCGGACGATATGAAGCGGATTCTGCGCGCCGGTGCCGATAAAATCGGCATCAATACGGCCGCAGTCAACAATCCCCAGCTTATTCTTGAAGGGGCGCGCCGCTTTGGCTCCCAGTGTATTGTAGTGGCAATGGATGCCAAATATAATGAGGCTTGGGGCGAATGGGAAGTGTACACGCACGGCGGGCGCAAGCCAACCGGTATCCGGGCGCTGGCCTGGGCGAAAGAGGCTGAACGGATGGGCGCCGGCGAGATTCTGCTCACCAGCATGGACGCCGACGGAACCAAGGACGGATTCGACCTGAAGCTGACAGCGGCGGTGAGCAGCCTGGTAGGCATTCCTGTCATCGCTTCCGGCGGCGCCGGGAAGATCGGTGACTTCTACGATGTATTTACCGAAGGTAAGGCCGATGCAGGGCTTGCCGCTACTATTTTTCATTATAAAGAAATTGCAATTCATGATCTGAAGGCAGACTTGAAGTCTAAAGGGGTAGAAATCCGATGAGCCAAGAACAAGAAGCCATTATTGAAAATATCCGCTGGAACGAATCCGGGCTGCTGCCTGCTGTTGTTCAGGATGCACGTACGCTGGAGGTGCTGATGTTCGCCTACATGAATCCGGAGTCGCTGCGGCTCTCGCTTGAGAGCGGCCAGACCTGGTTCTGGAGCCGTTCCCGCAGTGAGTTGTGGCACAAGGGCGGAACCTCGGGCAACACCCAGGCGATTACTTCCATTCATTACGACTGTGACAGTGATACACTGCTGGTGAAGGTGGTTCCAGAGGGACCTGCCTGCCATACAGGTGAAAATACATGCTTTTACCGCGAAATCCCGCTTACCGGTCAGGCGGCAGCTGCGCCTCAGCGCACCGCAGGTGCAGATGAAGGGCGTTTTGCCGTACTGGGCGAGCTGGAGCGGGTGATTGCGGAGCGGGAAGCCGAGCGTCCGGAGGGTGCTTATACCACCTATCTGTTTGATAAAGGTGTAGACAAGATCCTTAAAAAGGTGGGCGAGGAAGCTTCCGAGACGATTATCGCCGCCAAAAATAAAGACAATGCCGAGCTCCGCCTCGAAGTGAGTGATCTGATCTATCACCTGCTGGTGCTCCTGCAGGAGCGCAAGCTGCCGCTGGATGAGATTCTGGACGAGCTGAGCGCCCGCCACGAACGTCCGCGCCGCGACTAGGAGGAGGTAGAAGGATGCATATCGACTATCATACCCATCATGAGCGCTGCGGTCATGCGGTAGGGAAGCTGGAGGAGTATGTGCAGCGCGGGATTGAGCTGGGCCTGCAGCAGCTGGGCCTGTCCGATCATCTGCCGCTGATTCATGTGGATCCGGACAGCTACTACCCTGAAATGGCAATGCCGCTGTCCGAGCTTCCGCGGTACGTCGAGGAATGCCTGACACTGAAGGAGCGCTACCGCGGAATCATTGATCTGCGTGTAGGGCTGGAGGCGGATTATATTGAAGGCTATGAGGAGCAGATCCGTGAGCTTTTGTCACCCTATCCGTGGGATTATCTGATCGGCTCTGTGCATTTTCTCGGGGAGTGGGATATTACGGATCACCGGCAGACCGGCGGCTGGGAAGGCAAGGATGTAATGGAGGTATACCGCCGTTATTATGATGCCGTACGGAAGTCGGCGTTATCGGGATTATATGATATTATAGGACATATGGATGTGATCAAACGGTTTGGCTACGGCCCGCAGACTCCGGAGGAGAAGGCTGAAGCCAGGGAACTGGAGCTTAGCGCGCTGAAGGCGATCGCCTCAAGCGGGATTGCCATGGAGCTGAATGCTTCCGGCCTGACCAAGCCCTGTGCCGAAATGTTCCCGGCGGAGCATGTATTGCAGGAGGCGTTTACGCTGGGCATTCCGCTTACACTCGGCTCTGATGCCCACGACCCGGCCAAGCTGGGTGACGGGCTGCAGGAAGCCCGCAGCCTGCTATGGAATACCGGCTTCCGCGAGCTGGCGGTGTTTGAAGGCCGGCGCCGTTCATCGGTACCGTTTGAGCTTAAATTATGATCTAAATTATGATCCCAGGAGGGTATTATGCAGCATCATCAATTGCGTATTTTTTCCGGTTCGTCAAATCCGAAGCTGGCCGCAGATATTGCGGAGCGTCTTGGTGCACCCCTCAGCCCGATTAAGCTGACCCGTTTCAAGAGCGGTGAGATTTATGTGCATTATGAGGAGAGCATCCGGAACTGCGACGTATTTTTGGTGCAATCCCTCGCTCATCCTATTAATGAGCTGTTCGTAGAGCTGCTTGTGATGATTGATGCCGCCAAACGCGCCTCGGCAAGAACGGTGAATATTATCGTTCCTTACTACGGCTATGCCCGGCAGGAGCGTAAATCTGCACCCCGCGAGCCGATCTCGGCCAAAATGGTTGCCGATGTGCTGACCACCGCAGGGGCGACCCGGGTCATTACCATTGATCTGCATGCGGCCGCCATTCAGGGCTTCTTCAACATTCCGGTGGATCATCTGACTGCGCTTGATCTGATCAGCGGTTACCTGAAGGTTAAGAATATCTCGAACCCTGTGGTGGTTTCCCCGGATGCAGGACGTGCCTCCATGGCCGAGAAGCTGGCCAGCCGTCTGGATTCACCGTTTGCAATTATGATCAAGAAACGTCCGGCACATAATGAATCTGTCATCACGCATGTGATAGGAGATGTTGAGGGAAGAACGCCAATCATCATCGAGGATCTGATCGATACCGGCACGACAATTGTGAATGTGGTTGAGGGCCTGAAGGAGCGGGGAGCCGGCAACAGTATTGTCTGTGCGACACACGGGCTGTTCTCCGGTGATGCGCTGACACGCATGGATCATGACAATATTGATGAGATTGTTGTCACTGACTCGATTGCGCTGCCTGACGACCACTCTACCCGCTATAAAGTGCTGTCCGTTGCACCGATGCTGGCAGAAGCCACACGCATTATCATTGAAGGCGGATCTATTGATAAATTGTTCAGAGACGCGGGAATTTGATTCCCGCGTTTTTTGCTGTGCCAGCGGCGGTGCAGAAGCCGCTTCATCTATTTTCCTTAGGTGCCACCTTCCCTTAGCTTGAGAATCCTCCGCTCACTTGTGTTATACTGTGTGAAGCAGCTAAGCACAGAGATGGAAACGATAGACTGCTTTAGGATAGGAGCCCGGAGTGCCCTTTCGGCACAACTCTCCTATTTTTGCGTGAGGATAAGGAAGCTTACAAAGGGAGGTGCCTTGCTTCCATGATTGAGAGAACTTCAGATGAGACGGAGTTAAGCAATGTCATTCCGGTGACTCTGGATGCCAATTTTTTCTTTGAAAGAGCCGTTCGGTCGCTGGACCGCTTTCAATATGATAAGGCATTAAAGAATTTTCGCAAAGCTGTTGAATATGAGCCGGAGAATCCGGTAAATCATTGTAACATGGCAGGCATCTTATCGGAGATGGGTAATTATAAAGCATCCAACGATATTCTGACCCATGTGCTGGAAAAGATCGACCCGGCGATGACCGAATGCCACTTCTACATGGCTAACAATTATGCCAATATGGAGAGCTTCGAGGAGGCAGAGCGCTCGCTGATGACGTATCTGGAGCAGGATGCCGCCGGTGAGTATCTGGCGGAGTCCGAGGAGCTGATGGAGCTGCTGCAGTATGAGCTGGACCGTCCGGCTCCGCTGATCAAGATCCGCAGCCGTGAAGGGGTTGTGGAGCACGACCGTGCCCGGGCCCTGCTGGAGGAAGGAAAGTTTCCCCAGGCGGTGGATTTGCTGGAGGAGATCGTCAAGGCAACTCCGGACTTTCTGGCAGCCCATAACAATCTGGCACTGGCCTATTTCTATATGGGCCGTTTTGCAAGAGCGAAGGAATGTCTCGGAGAGGTGCTTGAGCAGGACCCGGGAAATCTGCATGCCCTGTGCAATATGGCTATTTTCCTGCAGTATGCCGGGGATCGTGAACAGCTGGATACGCTGCTTGCAAGGCTTGAGGCCACCGTGCCTTTCCATAAGGAGCATGTGTTCAAAATGGCCACCACGATGGGCATTCTGGGCCGGCACAAGACAGCCTATAGTCACTTCCGCCGCCTGCTGAAGGATGAAGAGGTTGGCGCAGACGCGAGCCTGTTCCATTATTGCGCTGCTGCTGCGAGCAACAGCGGATTGCACAGCGACGCCTTGCGCTGCTGGCGGCAGGCCGCCAAGCTTGATCCGGCATCGCCCGTACCGGCTTTTTTCCTCGCCCAGCTGCAGCAGGCGCTGGCAGAGGGCCCGGCAATGTCGCCGGTCAGCTATAATTATCAACTGCCTTTTCAGGAGCAGCTGAAGCAGTGGAAGAACAATGCCAGCAGCTTCACAGCTGAAGTACGCAGCAATCCGCTGCTGCGGGCCTCCTTCTTCTGGGCGCTGCGCTACGGCGATTCCGGGACCAGAGTGCAGGTTACCGAGGCGCTCCGCTGGATTGAGGACGAGGAGATGTCCGAGGTGCTCGGAGAATTGCTGCAGCAGGAACCGCTCCAGGAGGAGAAGTTGCAGGAAGCGGCGCTGATCAGCCTGCAGCGGCTGATCGGAAGCAGCCTGAAGGAAAATCCTGTTTCGGCAGAAGAGCAGGAAATGGCGCAGGGGGATTTGCCTTCTTCAACAGAGAAGGTATAACCCCGGCAAGGTAATATAAGCAAGCAGGTATAAATGAAGCGGGATTCTGCATCCTTATATTGTTTACGCGAA
This sequence comes from Paenibacillus sp. fava2, assembly GCF_058313675.1. Taxonomy (NCBI): domain Bacteria; kingdom Bacillati; phylum Bacillota; class Bacilli; order Caryophanales; family Paenibacillaceae; genus Paenibacillus; species Paenibacillus sp. fava2. The sequence continues at coordinate 161,275 of NZ_CM177755.1, forward strand.
ACAGTGAGAGGGTTTCTTCTGAAGCCCCACCGCTGTTTCTTCTTATAAATCATTACCTACTCGTAAGGAGGCCATAGTGATGTACAAAACGATTGTAATCGGAACAGGCCCGGCAGGGCTGACTGCCGCTATTTATTTAGCCCGCGCCAATCTCAGCCCGCTCGTAATTGAAGGCTTGCAGCCGGGCGGACAACTGACAACGACGACAGAAGTGGAGAACTTTCCTGGCTTTCCTGAGGGAATTCTCGGTCCTGATCTGATGGAGAATATGCGCAAGCAGGCTGAGCGCTTCGGTGCACAGTTCAAGAACGGCTGGGTGGAATCGGTTGATTTCTCACAGCGTCCGTTCAAAGTGAAGGTGGATGGGCTGGGTGTGCTTGAGGCGGAATCGGTCATCATTTCAACCGGCGCTTCCGCGCGGTATCTGGGAATTCCGGGCGAGCAGGAGAATGTAGGGCGCGGAGTAAGCACATGCGCCACCTGTGACGGATTCTTTTTCCGCGGCAAAAAGATTATTGTTGTCGGAGGCGGAGACTCCGCTATGGAGGAAGCCAGCTTCCTGACCCGCTTTGCTTCCAGCGTAACGCTGGTTCACCGCCGTGAGGAACTGCGTGCTTCCAAGATCATGCAGGACCGGGCACGCGACAACAGCAAGGTGTCCTGGGCGCTGAACCGCACCCCGCTGGCAGTGACAGTCGAAGGTATGGGAGTCAAAGGATTAACCGTCCGCAATAATGAGACAGGCCAGGAAGAGCTCATTGAAGCAGACGGCGTATTTGTGGCAATCGGCCACACTCCTAACACGGGCTTCCTGGGAGGCCAGATTACTACAGATGCTAACGGGTATATTGTAGTGAACCCGGGTACCACGGAGACGAACATTCCGGGCGTATTTGCCTGCGGCGATGTTCAGGACACACGTTACCGGCAGGCGATTTCTGCAGCCGGAACCGGCTGCATGGCCGCTATGGATGCCGAGAAGTATCTGGAAGGCACAATGGTGCATGACTGGAGCGAAAGCCTCGATAAGTAAAGTTTGAAGTATCACTACAGGATCAAGCCGGTAATTCCGCTTATGCGGGTTACCGGTTTTTTTGTGCGTGGAACGGCTGATTAACCTGGACGGTAAACCGCGCAACAGCAAGGCACAGGCGGCAGTTCATTTATTTAAAAAATAAAATACATACCAGCCGCAACTTAGTGATTGCAATCACAATCTGCGGTTATGGCCTATGCTAAGCTGATGTTGAGAAGAGTTCTCAATAAGTGGGTTAAAGGAATGGTGTCCATGAACAAAGTGCTGAAGATGGATGAGTCCATATTCGAGCTGGTGAGCCGGCATCCCGAGGTAACCGGCATTATGGTGGAGCTGGGGTTTCAGGATATTGCCAAACCGGGGATGCTGCAGACCGCAGGCCGGTTCATGACCCTGTCGAAGGGAATCAAACTGAAAAAAATGGATCCTGAAACAGTAAGGCAGACTTTTGTCCGTCATGGTTTCGAGATTGTTGAATAGAAGCATTCCGCATATAAAGGAGAGAGTATAATGAGTGAATTAATTAACAACCGTGAAGTGGATGTACCTGAACAGACCCGCCGCCAGGCGATGCTCAAGGAAATTATTAAAGAGCTGCATGCCGGTAAAAGTGTAGATGAGGTCAAAGCCCGTTTTGCTGAAGCGGTTGGCGATGTGACAGTAGCTGAAATTTCTGCAATGGAGCACTCGCTGATGACGGAGGAAGGTATTCCGGTAGAAGAGGTCCAGCGGCTGTGTTCGGTCCATACCGCAATCTTTAAAGGCTCAATCGAGCAGATCCACCGTTCCTCGAAGCCGGAAGAGCAGCCCGGTCATCCGGTGCACACCTTCAAGCTGGAGAACCGTGAAATTGAGCGGCTGGTTAACTTCCGTCTGGAGCTGCATGCCGGCAAGTTCCTGAAGAATGACGGCGACGAAATGATTTTCAAGCTGCTGGAGGATCTGAGTCTGCTGCTTGATCTTGACAAGCACTACAGCCGCAAGGAGAATCTGCTGTTCCCTTATCTGGAGAAGTACGGTATCTACGGGCCGACTAAAGTTATGTGGGGTGTGGATGACGGCATCCGGGCGATGATCAAAGCAGCCAAGGCAGAGCTAAGCTCATACAAGGGCAACAAGGAAGAGATCGGTGAACAGCTGGCCCAGATTATTCAGGAAGTTAACGAAATGATCTTTAAGGAAGAAAATATTCTGCTGCCGATGGCGCTCGACAAGCTGACTGAGGATGAGTGGGTTAAAATAGCCCGCGAAAGCGACGAGATCGGCTTCTGTCTGACGGCGCCGGAGCAGGAGTGGATACCGGAACGTTCACCTGAACCGGAAGGTGCAGCAGTCTCTGCTGAGGAGCAGCAGGCAGGCGAAAGCCCGCAGGGCTTTATCCGGTTTGAAACCGGCCTGCTGTCGCTGCACCAGTTGGAGAGCATCATGAACCATCTGCCGGTTGACCTGACCTTTATCGATGAGAACGATGTTGTCCGTTATTTCTCGCACGGTAAGGAGCGCATATTTGCCCGGACCAAAGCGGTAATCGGCCGTACCGTCCAGAACTGCCATCCGCCGCAAAGCGTGCATGTCGTGGAGAAGCTGCTGGAAGACTTCAAGGCAGGACGCAAGGATGCCGAGGATTTCTGGATTAATATAAAGGATAAGTTCATCTATATCCGTTACTTCGCAGTCCGGGATGAAGCCGGCCGTTACATGGGAACGCTGGAGTTCACCCAGAATATCGCCCCGATTCGCGCGCTGGAAGGCCAGAAACGGATTTTGTCGGAATAGAGTTAATTCTTCATAAGGTGCGGGCCTCAGGGCCTGCGCCTTTTTCTGCTGGTTAAAGAGTGTAGCCATCGTAATGTTAAGCGGCTATAGCTGCCGGTCCGTTGTTAATGAGCTAGCGGATGCTACAAAAGTGGCCAATGGAGCGCAAAGGCCGAAATGAAAGGCAAAAATGCCTTTGATTTGTGCTAACGGGGCGGAATGTCCGAAATGAGAGGCAAAAATGCCTTTGATTTGCGCCAACGGGGCGGAATGTCCGAAATGAGAGGCAAAAATGCCCTTGATTTGCGCCAACGGGGCGGAATGATCGAAATGAGAGGCATAAATGCCTTTGATTTGCGCCAGCGGGGCGAAATGCCCGAAATGAGAGGCAAAAATGCCTTTGATTTGCGCCAACGGGGCGGAATGATCGAAATGAGAGGCAAAAATGCCTTTGATTTGCGCCAACGGGGCGGAATGTCCGAAATGAGAGGCAAAAATGCCCTTGATTTGCGCCAACGGGGCGGAATGATCGAAATGAGAGGCAAAAATGCCTTTGATTTGCGCCAGCGGGGCGAAATACCCCAAATGAGAGGCAAAAATGCCTTTGATTTGCGCCAGCGGGGCGGAATGTCCGAAATGAGAGGCAAAAATGCCCTTAATTTGCGCCAACGGGGCGGAATGTCCGAAATGAGAGGCAAAAATGCCCTTAATATGCGCCAACAGGGCGGAATGATCGAAATGAAAGGCAAAAATGCCCTTGATTTGCGCCAACGGGGCGGAATGTCCGAAATGAAAGGCAAAAATGCCTTTGATTCTATTTTTTGATTGTAACCCATCTGAGAGGATGCCTGTCCCAGTGTACAAGTCATAGATTATAGTGATAACGCATACAACGTTAATATGCCCGAAAAAGGACCCCCCGACGCCGGCTCTGCCAGCCTCCTTTTATCCAGCCTAGTTTTTAGAGTAGGGTATATAGCCGGGTGTGCCGCCTTTCCTTGACCGCAGGGGAGGCTTCTATTATAGTGGGTACGTAGGATTAACTATTTTAGCATAGAAAAAGGTGGCTTGTTACATGTCTGAGAATATCTACGTTGGCGTGGATTTAGGTGGAACCACGATTAAGGTTGGAATCTGCAATGCCGAGGGAACCCTGCTGCATACTTACGAGGGACCTACGGGGACTGCAGATGGCGTCGATACCGTTATCGATAACATCGAGAAGTATGTGCGCCTGATTGTGGAAGAATCCCCGTACTCCTGGGAACAGCTTGCCGGTGTGGGAGCAGGCCTTGCCGGATTTACGAACATTCGTGAAGGAATCATCATTCTTGCGCCTAACATAGGATTTAGAGATGTGCCGATCCGTTCCATCCTGGAAGGACGCCTTAACAAGCCTGTCAAAATAGACAATGATGCCAATGTGGCTGCGCTGGGTGAAGCCTGGAGCGGCGCAGGCCGCGGCATTGAGAACTGCGTCTGCTACACACTGGGAACCGGTGTCGGCGGCGGTATTATCATTAACGGCAAGGTATATCAGGGCTTCGGCGGTCTGGCCGGAGAGCTGGGCCATATTTCGGTTGTGCCTGACCTGGAAGCCATCCAATGCGGCTGCGGCAATATGGGCTGCCTGGAGACCGTATCCTCGGCCACCGGCATTATCCGTATGGCTAACGACGCTGTAGCACGCGGAGACCGTACTTCGCTTTCTGCTGTGGAGAAGATTGCAGCGAAGGAAGTATTCGATGCTGCAAAAGCCGGCGACGAAGTTGCGCTGCGCATTGTTAACCGTGCCGCATTTTACCTGGGCAAGTCCATGGCGGCAGTTGCTGCCGTGCTGAATCCTGAAGTCTTTATCGTCGGCGGCGGAGTGTCCAAGGCAGGCGACATTCTGTTTGATGAGGTGCGCCGTGTGTTTGCCAAGCTGGCTCCAGAGCCGCTGCAGAAAGGCGTTACCATCGTGCCTGCGGAGCTTGGAAATGATGCCGGCATTATTGGTGCGGCGGGTCTCTTGCTGCGTTCTTAATAAGCGGGACTTATTCATATACTAATCTTAGGGAGGGAACGCTCTCATGACCGAATTGGAGCACTCCGAAACGGCCGGCGCCACCCTGATCATTATTACAGGCATGTCAGGCGCAGGCAAAACAATTGCTGTTCAGAGTTTGGAAGACCTTGGTTTTTTCTGTGTGGATAATCTGCCGCCGGTGCTAATACCGAAATTTGCTGAACTGATTGAGCAGTCCAAAGGCAAGATCGCCAAAGTGGCACTTGTTATTGATTTGCGGGGACGGGAATTTTTTACGGCGCTTTCTGAATCGCTGACCTACATCAAAAATGAGTCAACGATCGGCTGCGAAATTCTCTTCCTCGATGCTACGGACTCCGTGCTTGTGCAGCGTTATAAGGAGAGCCGCCGGCATCATCCGCTGGCCCCCAAGGGGATGCCGCTTGACGGCATCCGGCTGGAGCGCCAGATGCTGGATGAGCTGAAGAATTCGGCTACCCTGTGTCTTGACACAAGCAGCATGAAGCCGGCCCAGCTGAAGGAGAAGATTGTCTCCAGATTTTCTCACCTTGGCAAAAGCACACTCTCCGTTAATATTACTTCGTTTGGATTCAAGTATGGTATTCCGATTGATGCAGACCTCGTGTTTGATGTCCGCTTTTTGCCGAATCCGCATTATGTGGATCAACTGCGGCCCAAGACCGGCCAGGACAGCGATGTATATGACTATGTAATGAAATGGCCCGAAACGCAGGCTTTTCTGACTAAGCTGCTGGATATGCTTCACTTCCTGATTCCCCAGTACCGCAAAGAGGGCAAGTCCCAGATTATTATCGGCATCGGCTGTACCGGCGGCAAACACCGTTCAGTCGCCATATCCGAGTATCTGGGTAAAATGCTGGGAGTCAGCGAGACGGAGACGGTAGCGGTCAGCCATCGGGATTCCGAGCGTGACCGGCATTAACGAGAGAAGGGGTCTAAGTGTCCGAAGAACAAGAGAAACGTCCGCGGATCGTCGTAATGGGCGGCGGCACAGGACTTTCTGTTATGCTCCGCGGTTTGAAAGAGAAGCCGCTTGATATTACAGCAATTGTAACTGTGGCAGATGACGGAGGCAGCTCCGGTATTCTGCGCAGTGAGCTGCAGATGCCGCCTCCCGGCGATATCCGCAACGTACTGACAGCCATGGCGGATGTAGAGCCGCTTATGGCTCAGATTATGAGATACCGCTTCAGCAGCGGAGAAGGACTTGCCGGGCATAGTCTCGGCAATCTCATTCTCGCGGCGCTTACTGATATCTCGGGTGATTTTGTGACTGCGGTGCGGGAGCTGAGCCGGTTGTTCGCTGTCCGCGGACGTGTATTGCCCGCCGCCGGGGATGCGGTGGTCCTGCATGCCGAGATGGCTGACGGTACCATTGTTACGGGGGAGTCCAAAATACCCGAAGCCGGCGGCCGGATCAAACAGGTGTTTTTGGAGCCCGCAGATGTGGAACCGCTGCCGGAGGCGCTGGAAGCGATCCGTGGCGCTGACGCCATTCTATGCGGTCCGGGCAGCCTGTACACCAGTATCCTGCCCAACCTGCTGGTGCCTAAGCTGGCGGAGGCTGTTGTAGAATCGGATGCGATCAAAATCTTCGTCTGCAATGTAATGACCCAGCCGGGCGAGACAGACAACTATACCGTCAGCGATCATCTCCAGGCCGTATATGATCATATCGGGCTGCATTTGTTCGATTATGTGATTGTCAACGACGGGGAGATCCCGGAGCAGGTTCAGGTCAAATATGCTGAGAAGGGCGCACGCCCCGTGCTGCTTGACCGGGATGTGCTTGACGGTAACGGGTATAAGGTAATTGCTGATAAGCTGGTATTGTTCAAGACCTATTTGAGGCATGATACGGATAAGCTCAGCCACCATATTTACCAGCTGGTGAAGGATTGGATTTCCAGATAAACAAGCTTCAATGAACATGAAAGAGGTGAGCCCCTTGTCTTTTGCGGCACTTACCAAAAAAGAGCTGACGATGGTGGAGAGCCCGCCCTGCTGCGAGAAGGCAGAGATGTCGGCGCTGATCCGGATGAACGGGTCTGTGCAGCTTTCAAGCAAAAAGGTGGTTCTGGACATCTCGACGGAGAACGCCGCGATTGCAAGGCGGGTATATTCTTTGCTTAAGAAATATTACCAGGTCCATATCGAGCTGCTCGTGCGTAAAAAAATGCGTTTGAAGAAAAATAACGTCTATATTGTCCGAATCCCCAGCCGGGTGCAGGAGATCCTGAAGGACCTGCGGATTGTATCCGAGGGTTTCATCTTCAATGATGGAATTGACGAGGAAATCGTCAGAAAAAACTGCTGCAAACGGGCTTATCTCCGCGGAGCCTTCATGGCCGGCGGGTCGGTAAACAATCCCGAGGGCTCGTCCTATCATTTGGAAATCGCTTCCATGTATGAAGAGCACTGCAAAGCGCTTGTGGATCTGGCTGGTGAATTTCACCTGAACGCCCGCTGCATAGAGCGCAAAAAAGGCTTTATCCTATACATTAAGGAAGGCGAGAAGATCATCGAGTTCCTGAACCTGATCGGTGCACACCAGGCGCTGTTCAAATTTGAGGATGTGCGGATTATGCGTGACATGCGCAACTCCGTAAACCGCATCGTCAACTGCGAAACGGCCAACCTGAACAAAACGATCAGTGCCGCTGTCCGGCAGATTGAGAACATCAAGCTGCTGCAGCGTGAGGTGGGGCTGGAGAGCCTTCCGGATAAGCTGCGTGAGGTCGCAGAAATCAGGCTGGCACACCCGGACATCAACCTGAAGGAAGTCGGTGAGATGCTGAAGGGGAATGTCAGTAAATCGGGAGTAAACCACCGTTTACGCAAAATTGATGAGCTGGCGGAGAAAGTCCGCGGCGGCTAATTATTTTTTTTCTAGTGTGGATGCGGTTATAATGATATAATATTATAAAATTAATGTGAAATTTTTGGGCAGATCTCAAATAGGGGGTAAGCGTTTCATGACAAAGCACCCGGTAGTTGTTCGGTTGAAGACGGGGCTCCACGCTCGGCCGGCAGCATTGTTCGTGCAAGAAGCCAACAAGTTTTCGTCGGAGATTTTCGTGGAAAAAGACGATAAAAAAGTTAACGCCAAAAGCATCATGGGCATTATGAGCCTGGCGATCAGTTCCGGCACGGAGATTTATATCAGCGCGGATGGCGCCGATGCGGATCAGGCTGTAACCGCTTTGACAAGTCTTGTCAGCAAGGAAGAGCTGGAGAACCAATAGGTTTCCGCCTTGCTTACGATGTAGTTACAAAAAGCCCCCAACGGGGCTTTTTTTACTTTTACGAAAAAATGTTTATAAAATGCGCATATGAATGCAACTTTTACCAAAGAGGCCCGTCTAGAGGATACCAAACAAATAAAGGATCTGAAAGGGGAAGTTAAGCATGAAGAAATGGGGCAAATCACTTGGAGCGGTACTGCTGGCAGGAAGTTTAATTGTTGGAGGAATGGGGCTGAGCAGTGTGTTCAAAGGACCTGAGAAGGCTTACGCCGCTGAAGAGATCACCCGCAATATCGTCAGCGTAACAGGCAAAGGCGAGTTGTCGATCAAGCCGGATATCGTCTATCTGTCGATCGGAGCGAATTCATCCGCCGCAACGGCGCAGGAAGCGCAGAAGGCCAATGCAGCCAAAATCGCCAAAGTGACAGAACAGCTCAAAACAACCTGGGGCATCGCCGATAAGGACATCCAAAGCACCCAGTTCAGCGTTCAGCCTAACTACACTTACAGTGAAAAAGACGGACAGCAGGTAAAAGGGTACATCGCACAGCACACACTGCAGGTGGCTTACCGTGACCTGACCAAGGTTGGAGCACTGCTCGATGCTGCTTCGGCTGCAGGCGCAAACAACATCGGCAGCGCGCAGTTTGCAATTGAAGATCCTTCCGCTTTTGAAGCGCAGGTTATCGAAAAGGCTATGGCTAACGCGGATGTAAAAGCAGCAGCTATCGCTAAAGCGGCAAAACGCAGCCTGGGCCAGGTTGTTACCGTAACCCAGAACGATGTAGGCAATAACCCTGTGTACTACATGGAAAATGCGGCAATGAGCAAGGCTGCTGCAGATACTGCCGGAGGCACTTCGGTTGAACCGGGCCAGGTTAAGGTTACTACCCAGCTCAGCGTAGTATATGAATTGAAATAGGAATTGGAATAACGGAACCCTGCTTCGGCCGTCAATGGCGTAGCGGGGTTCTTTTTTTAGCTAATCAGACACTTTCGGGTAGAAATTCTCTCATTTTGTTTAAGGAAAGGTAACAAGACCCTTTAAATATGCTGTAAATGCTTAAGAAACTGTAAGGGAATTTGTAACAATCACGGCAGCCCTACTCTCTATAATAAGAGGAGTGGACCAGGGGGCCAGGCTTTCCGGGTCTTAGGGGGAACATCAAGTCAATCATCGTACCTGCGGAAGGAGAAATCGGCATGAATATTATAATTAAGGAACAAGCGCGCAAATGGGGAACGGGAATCATGGCAGCAAGCCTGCTGCTCGGAGGTGGAGTGCTGTCAGCAGGAGCCGCTCAGGCAGCACCGACTGCAGTACAGGCTAAGTCGGATCAGTCAACGGTAGTGCTGAAATGGAACGGCAGCATTACACAGCAGACCGGCATTTTCAGCGGGGGCAAGATATGGATACCTGTCAGCTTTCTGCGGGATTCACTGGGTATGCCCGTGACCTATGATAAAGCGGATAAGATATATTCCATCGGCAAAGGCAACACACTGACCAAGCTGATGGTTTCGGATTACAGCACAGCTATTTCTGTAAATAATTATTTTCTGGGCGACTATGAAGCCAAAAATATAAATAACCGGCTGTATATACCGTTTGACCTGATGACGGATTATCTGGGCTACCAGGGCGACTGGAGCGCAGCTACCGGCCGTCTGAACGTAATGAAGCAGAAGCAGAATGCCATTACAATTACTACCGAGAGCTTCGTCAAGGAGTCAGAGGATGCTCCGATTAAGCTGGATTACCCGCAGGTGAGCGGGCTGGCTAATGCTGCGGCGCAGAAGTCAATCAATGATACGATCAAGCAGCTAGTCCTTAATTATGCGGCAGATGCCGAGAAACAGATCGCTAACAGGTCGGAGGATGACCGGCCTTATGATTTTCAGGGCGGATATGTGGTTACGTACAATAAGGACGGGGTACTCAGTCTGGTTACAGAACAGTACGGATATACAGGCGGAGCACACGGAATGACCTACCGCAATGCCTTTACTTTCTCGCTGAAGGACGGTAAACGCCTGCTGATCGGTGATCTGCTGAAGGCCAATCCGAATTATAAAAAAGAGCTCAACACCAAGCTGTCTAAGCGGATTAAGGCTGAGGGCGGCTACCTTGGCGGATTTACCGGACTGAACACAGAGAAATATTTTTATTTAAAAGAAGGCAAGCTTGTCGTGTTCTTCCAGCTGTATGAGTACACCGCATATGCTTCGGGGTTCCCGCAGTTTGACTTTACCTTCAAGGAACTGCTGCCCGACGGTAGCAGCCCGTTCGCTTCGTTAAAATAAGGCAGGCACAGCCTGGGAATATAAGAGCCCTTCCGCTTCCCTACAGGAAGCCGGAGGGCTCTTTACTCTTAGAAGGTATCCGCATCTGTGTATAAGGACGCCCTGCCGTTACGGGGTGCCTCTCCTGTTCATAAGCTGTAGAAAGTACCGCTTAACAGGAAGGGGGAAGAAAAGGATGAGCTATCAGTACACAGCGATCGGAGATTCCCTGACGACAGGCTTCGGGGCGCTGCCCGGAAACGGGTTCGTACCGGTCTACCGGAGAATGGCGGAGGCCCGCCTGAGAACGCCAATCCGTCTGACGAACCTTGGTGTAAACGGACTGACTACGGAAGGTCTGGAGCAGCGGCTGAAGGGCGATTATAATTTCCGCCTGGCCGTACAGGAGGCTGACCTGATCACAATCTCCATCGGCGGGAATGACCTGATCAAAGCTGCCAAGGCAGCCGGCAGCCGTCCCGGTGATCTGTCACCGCTGCTGCAGAAGGCTCTGCGGGACTGCAAACGGAATATCAGTGATATCATGGGTACGCTGTCACAGCTCAAGGCCGGCATGAGTAAGCCATACATCATCCGTATTGTCGGACTGTACAATCCCTATCCGCAGATAGATGAAGCCACGGAATGGGTCCGGCAGTTCAACCGGTATACTGCCGGCTACAGCAGCCGGGTCTGCGGGTTTGCCTCCATATACAATGAGTTTGCAGGCAATGAGCGCGGTTTATTGTTTCTTGATCATATCCATCCTAATAGCAGGGGCTACCGGATTATTGCCGGCAAGCTGAACGGTCTGGGCTACGGGCGGCTTGGTTAAGTTTATACGGGTCTGGAACTGAATATATAAGAATGTAAAAGAAGGCTGCCGGGACCCTTGAGGGTCCCGGCAGCCTTCTGTGCTGTTATTCAGCTTACACGCCGGCTGGCAGTGTCTTCTCGATAACTTTATCGACGATACCGTACTCGGCTGCATCAGCAGCGCTCATGAAGTAATCGCGGTCTGTATCCTTCTCAATGCGTTCCAGCGGCTGGCCGGTACGCTCGGAGAGGATGCGGTTCAGCTTGTCGCGCAGCTTCAGGATGCGGCGGGCGCGGATTTCAATATCCGTTGCCTGGCCCTGAGCCCCGCCCAGCGGCTGGTGAATCATGATTTCGCTGTTAGGCAGCGCGAAGCGTTTGCCCTTGGCTCCGGCATTCAGCAGGAATGCTCCCATGGAAGCCGCCATACCCACGCAGATCGTGGATACATCCGGTTTGATGTATTGCATTGTATCAAAGATAGCCATACCGGCTGTAATCGAACCGCCCGGGCTGTTGATGTACAGGTGAATGTCCTTATCCGGGTCTTCGGCGGCCAGGAACAGCATTTGTGCGATGATGGAATTGGCTACAACGTCATTAACATCCGTTCCAAGGAAAATAATGCGGTCCTTCAGCAGGCGGGAATAGATGTCATAAGCGCGTTCGCCGCGGTTGCTCTGTTCTACTACCATAGGAATATAACTCACGTGTAAAACCTCCTTGAATGGGTTCTTCGGAATGTGTTCATTTTTACTGTTACCGTATTAACCACATGATAAACAAAATCAAACAAAAAGTCAAAGAAAGTCAAACTTAGTTTTAAAAAAAAGAGCCGACAAGCGGCTCTTTGGTTAATTAACAGTAGGACTACTGCTAAATTATGTACAAACATGAAATTAATGGCGCGCCCGCCAAGAATCGAACTTGGATCTCAGGCTTCGGAGGCCTACGTCATATCCATTGGACCACGGGCGCAACAGAATTTATTATAATACATGAACTTATAAATTGCAATAAACATTGAAGATGTCCTCGAAAATAACTTTAAGGCTCCAAACATTCTGTTTCCGTTCATCCGTGAAGAGGACAGGCTGTTTCGGCTGTGCCCAAAGGGATGTCCGTCTCTTACACCCTGTGACAGATGTATAAGATGAAAAGCGGTTGAGAATTATACTCTCGGATGACTTGCACTCCGCGTAATATTTGGTTAGAATATGAGTGGGACTTAAAAAGTTAACCCGGGACATTTTGAGACCACGAACAAGGGAATAGAGAAAGACGAAGTTGCAGGAGTGAAAGCATGCGCAATTTATTGGAAATCCAAAAGCAGCTTCTGCCGGATCTCATGGAAACCCTTAAGAGACGTTACACGATTCTACATCAGATCATGCTGTCCGATATTATTGGGCGCAGAACACTGGCCGCGTCGCTGGATATGACCGAGCGGGTACTGCGTGCCGAGACGGATCTTCTGAAATCGCAAGGGCTCATTGAGATCGAGAGTGTCGGCATGCGTATTAGCGATGCCGGTCGCAGAACGCTTGACCTGCTGGAGCCGATCGCCAAGAGCCTGTTCGGCCTGGATGATCTGGAAGAGAAGATCCGCTCAACGTATGATCTTAGTAAAGTTATTATCGTGCCTGGGGATTGTGAATCATCTCCGTTCACCAAGCGTGAGCTGGGACGTGCAGGCGCCAAGGCCTTTCTCGGTGTACTGCGCGGTGACGATACCATTGCCGTAACAGGCGGCTCTACACTGGCTGAGATGGCCGATCAGCTGACCCTGCCTTTATCCGCCTCCTATAAGAATGCATGGGTTGTCCCTGCACGCGGAGGGCTTGGAGAGAGCATGGAGATTCAGGCCAATACGATTGCTTCTACCATGGCTAAGCGGATCGGAGCTAATTACCGTCTGCTGCATGTGCCGGATCTGCTCAGCGAGGAAGCTTACCAGTCGCTGGGGCATGACTCGAACATCGGCGAGATTGTACAAATTATCCGCAGATCGCGTATCATTGTCCATGGGATCGGTGATGCCCTGGAAATGACCCGCCGCCGCAGGCTGGATGAGACTACGGTCTCGGAGATTCAGGCCGAAGGTGCGGTTGCCGAGTCGTTTGGTTACTATTTTAATGAAGCCGGCGAGGTTGTCCATACCATGCGTACGATCGGGCTCCGTTTAGAGGATATACTCCGTACAGAGGTCGTCATCGGGATCGCAGGGGGCAAACGCAAAGCCAAAGCAATCCACGCAATGCTGCGCTTCGGGCAAGAGGATATTCTGGTTATTGATGAGGCAGCTGCCGTCGAAATCGGCAAAGAAATCGACACAGAGTTGCAGCATGTGCTATAGATTCCAGGATATGGGGAGCTTTCGCAGTTATTTTGCATTATACTTAACATTGTTGTCTTGACGAGCTTCACGGCTTGTCTTGAATAAATAAAACGAAATCTAGGAGGAACTATTCAATGAGTGTAAAAGTTGGTATTAACGGTTTTGGACGTATTGGACGCCTTGCATTCCGCCGTATTCAAAATGTAGAAGGTATCGAAGTGGTAGCAATCAACGACTTGACTGACGCTAAGATGCTTGCTCATTTGCTTAAATATGATACAACTCAAGGTAAATTCCAGGGAGACGTTGAAGTTCATGACGGATTCTTCAAAGTAAACGGTAAAGAAGTTAAGGTTCTTGCGAACCGTAACCCAGAAGAACTGCCTTGGGGCGACCTCGGCGTAGACATCGTTCTGGAGTGCACAGGCTTCTTCACAACTAAAGAAGCTGCTGAAAAGCACCTTAAAGGCGGAGCTAAAAAAGTAGTTATCTCTGCTCCAGCTACAGGCGACATGAAAACTGTTGTTTACAACGTTAACCATGACATCCTTGATGGTTCCGAAACAGTTATCTCCGGCGCATCTTGCACAACCAACTGCCTGGCTCCAATGGCAAAAGTCCTGAACGACAAGTTCGGTGTGGTTGAAGGCCTGATGACTACAATCCACGCTTACACTGGCGACCAGAACACTCTTGATGCTCCACACGCTAAAGGTGACTTCAGACGCGCTCGTGCAGCTGCTGAGAACATCATCCCTAACACTACCGGTGCTGCAAAAGCAATCGGTCTGGTAATTCCAGAACTGAAAGGCAAACTTGACGGAGCAGCACAACGCGTGCCTGTTGCTACAGGTTCCCTGACTGAGCTGGTTACTGTTCTTGAAAAATCCGTAACTGTTGAAGAAATCAACGCAGCAATGAAGGAAGCTTCCGATCCAGAAACTTACGGCTACACTGAAGATGAAATCGTATCTTCCGACATCAAGGGCATGACTTTCGGTTCCCTGTACGATGCAACACAAACCAAAGTCCTGACTGTTGGCGACAAACAACTGGTTAAAACTGTTGCTTGGTACGACAACGAAATGTCCTACACTGCACAGCTGGTTCGCACTTTGGAACACTTCGCAAAACTGGCTAAGTAAGACCGGCTTAACATAAGCAGCATCTATAGAGCGGAAACAGAAGTTCCTTGTTTCCGCTCTTTCTAAATTTGGGTGTGGAGGAAGACTAATCATGAACAAAAAAAGCGTCCGTGATGTAGAAGTAGCAGGCAAACGCGTATTCGTGCGCGTCGATTTTAACGTTCCGGTGGAAGACGGCAAGATCACTGATGATACCCGTATCCGCGAAACCCTTCCAACGATTAAGTACCTGATCGAAAACGGTGCTAAGGTCATTCTGGCCAGCCACATGGGCCGTCCAAAGGGCCAATTCGTTGATTCCATGCGTCTTACCGTTGCTGCAGAGCGCCTGTCCGAGCTGCTCGGCAAGCCGGTAGCCAAAGCTGATGAAGCTGTCGGCGAGGCTGTTAAAGCGCAAATCGCTGAGCTGAATGACGGCGACGTGCTTGTACTTGAGAATGTCCGTTTCTATCCGGGCGAAGAAAAGAACGATCCTGAACTGGCTAAGCAGTTCGCTGAACTGGCTGACCTGTTCGTAAATGACGCGTTCGGCGCGGCTCACCGTGCGCATGCTTCTACTGAAGGTATCGCTCACTTCCTGCCGGCTGTATCCGGTCTTCTGATGGAGAAGGAATTGTCCGTACTGGGCAAAGCTCTTTCGAACCCTGAGCGTCCTTTCACTGCCATCATCGGCGGTTCCAAGGTTAAGGACAAAATCGACGTTATCGACAACCTCTTGAACCTGGCTGACAATGTTCTGATCGGCGGCGGCCTTTCTTATACATTCACCAAAGCTCAAGGCTATGAAATCGGCAAATCGCTGGTAGACAACGATAAAATCGACGCTGCGCTCGGATTCATCGAGAAGGCTAAAAAACTGGGCAAAAACTTCGTACTTCCGGTTGACGTTGTTGTCGCTGACAAGTTCGGTGCAGATGCCAACACCAAAATTGTAGATGTTACTGAAATTCCTGCTGACTGGGAAGGTCTGGACATCGGTCCTAAAACCCGTGAAATCTACGCCAATATCATCAAAGATTCCAAGCTGGTTGTTTGGAACGGACCTATGGGCGTATTCGAAATCGATATCTTTGCTGAAGGAACCAAGGCTGTAGCGCAGGCTTGCGCAACAACTGAAGGCTACACTGTCATCGGCGGCGGCGATTCCGCAGCTGCAGCAGAAAAATTCCAGCTGGCTGACCAAATGGATCACATCTCTACTGGCGGCGGCGCATCCCTGGAGTTCATGGAAGGTAAGGCACTTCCTGGCGTAGAAGCACTGAACGACAAGTAAGAGGCAAAGAAGGAGGCAATACAAGATTATGAGCAGAACACCTATTATCGCCGGCAACTGGAAAATGTTCAAAACCGTTCCGGAAGCAGAAGGCTTTATCGCTGAAGTTAAAGGCCAGGCAGAAGTAGAAGGCGTGGAAACTGTCATTTGCGCTCCTTTCACCAACCTGCCTGCACTGGTAGCAGCGGTTAAAGGCACATCCATCAAAATCGGTGCACAGAACCTGCACTTCGAAGACAACGGTGCCTACACAGGTGAAATCAGCGGCGTTATGCTGAAAGATCTGGGTGTAGACTACGTTATCATCGGCCACTCCGAGCGCCGCGCTTATTTCGGCGAAACGGATGAAATTGTAAACAAAAAAATGCACGCGGCATTCCGTCACGGCATTACTCCAATCGTATGTGTCGGCGAAAAGCTTGAAGAGCGCGAAGCTGACCAGACCAAGGAAGTTTGCAAGGTTCAAACTGAAGGTGCTTTTGCCGGTCTGAGTGCTGAACAGGCAGCTCAGGTTGTTATCGCTTATGAGCCAATCTGGGCGATCGGCACTGGTAAATCCTCCACTTCCCAAGACGCTAACGAAGTTATTGCTTACATCCGTACCCTTGTAAAAGACCTGTACGATGAAGCAACAGCTGAAGCTGTCCGTATCCAATACGGCGGCAGCGTGAAGCCTGAGAATGTAACGGAGTATATGAGTCAAAGCGACATCGACGGCGCTCTCGTCGGCGGTGCCAGCCTGCAGCCTGCTTCCTTCGTTTCACTCGTTGAGGGGGCATTGTAAGGATGTCATCTCCAAGACCTGTAGCATTAATCATCATGGACGGATTCGGATTGAGGAATACGGATGAAGGCAACGCGGTTGCCCAAGCCAATAAACCCAATTATGACCGTTACCTGAAGCAATATCCGAACACTACGCTTACCGCCTGCGGCGAAGCTGTAGGTCTGCCTGAAGGACAAATGGGCAACTCGGAAGTAGGACACCTTAACATCGGCGCAGGCCGGATCGTATACCAGGATCTGACCCGTATTGACAAGTCGATCCGTGACGGTGAGTTCTTTGAGAACGAAACGCTGGTTGCAGCTGTAAGAAGCGCCAAGTCCACCGGCAAAAAGCTTCACCTGTATGCGCTCGTATCCGACGGCGGCGTGCACAGTCACATCAATCACCTGTTCGCCATGCTCGATCTGGCCAAGAAAGAAGATATGCACGAAGTGTATATCCATGCTTTCATGGACGGACGCGACGTTGCGCCTGACAGCGGACAGAAGTTCGTTCAGGATCTGATCGCGAAGATCGAAGAAGTTGGCGTAGGTACAATTGCTACGGTATCCGGACGTTATTACGCGATGGACCGTGACAAGCGCTGGGAGCGTGTAGAGAAGGCTTACCGGGCAATGGTGTATGGCGAAGGCCCTAAATATACCGATGCTCTGCAGGCTATCACTGCATCCTACCAGAATTCCGTGTATGATGAATTCGTAGAGCCTAGTGTAATCGTGGACAGCAACGACCAGCCGGTAGGAGTGGTGGAAAGCGGCGATTCCGTCGTATTCCTGAACTTCCGTCCTGACCGTGCGATCCAGCTGTCGCAGGTATTCACGAACTCCGATTTCCGCGGGTTCGACCGTGGTCCTTTGTTCCCGCAGGATCTGCACTTCGTGTGCCTGACTACATTCAGTGAAACGGTGCAGGGCTATGTAGCCTACTCGCCGAAGAACCTGGATAACACTCTGGGCGAAGTGCTTGTACAGAACAACAAGAAGCAGCTGCGTATTGCGGAAACTGAAAAGTACCCGCACGTAACCTTCTTCTTCAGCGGCGGACGCGACGAAGAGCTTCCAGGCGAAACCCGTATCCTGATTAACTCGCCAAAAGTGGCAACCTATGATCTGCAGCCTGAGATGAGCGCATACGAAGTGGCGGCGGCCTGCGTAGCGGAAATCGAAGCCGACAGACAGGATGCCATTATCCTGAACTTTGCGAACCCCGATATGGTAGGACACTCCGGCATGCTGGAGCCTACGATTAAGGCGGTTGAAGTAACGGATGAATGTGTGGGTAAAGTCGTAGATGCAGTTGTTGCCAAGGGCGGCGTTGCGATCATCATTGCCGACCACGGTAATGCCGATATGGTATTTGACGAGCAGGGACGTCCGTTCACCGCTCATACCACCAACCCGGTTCCGTTCATTGTAACCACTGAGAATGTTGTTTTGCGCGAATCCGGTATCCTTGCCGATGTAGCACCGACTATTCTGGATCTGATGGGACTTCCGCAGCCTGCGGAAATGACCGGACAATCCATGATTGCCAGCCGCAAATAAGCAGGAGCCTAACGAACGCTTTGCAATAACAAAAACCATTGTTAAAAGGAGATTAACTTACATGACTATTATTTCTGATGTATATGCACGCGAAGTCCTTGACTCCCGCGGTAACCCTACTGTAGAGGTTGACGTTTACCTGGAATCCGGCGCTAAAGGCCGCGCTATCGTTCCTTCTGGCGCTTCCACTGGCGCTCATGAAGCTGTAGAGCTTCGTGACGGCGACAAATCCCGTTACATGGGCAAAGGCGTTCTGAAAGCTGTTGAGAACGTAAACGAAATCATCGCTCCAGAAGTAATCGGTATGGACGCTCTTGACCAAGTGGGCATCGACAAGCTGATGATCACTCTGGACGGAACTCCTAACAAAGGCAAGCTGGGCGCCAACGCAATCCTGGCTGTATCCATGGCAGTAGCCCGCGCAGCTGCAGCAGCTCTGGATATTCCTTTGTATGTTTACCTGGGCGGATTCAACGCTAAGGCACTGCCAGTACCAATGATGAACATCATCAACGGTGGTGAGCACGCTGACAACAACATCGACGTTCAAGAGTTCATGGTTCTGCCAGTAGGCGCTCCAAGCTTCAAAGAAGCTCTGCGTACAGGTGCTGAAATCTTCCACAACCTGAAATCCGTACTTCAGTCCAAAGGCCTGAACACTGCTGTAGGTGACGAAGGCGGCTTCGCTCCTAACCTTGGTTCCAACGAAGAAGCAATCACTACAATCATCGAAGCGATCGAAAAAGCCGGTTACAAACCAGGCGTTGACGTATTCCTGGGTATGGACGTTGCTTCCACTGAGTTCTACAAAGATGGTAAGTACACACTTGCTGGCGAAGGCAAATCCTACACTTCCGCTGAGTATGTTGACCTGCTGGCTTCTTGGGTTGAGAAGTACCCAATCATCACAATCGAAGACGGTATGTCCGAAGACGACTGGGATGGCTGGAAATTGCTCACTGAAAAATTGGGTGACAAAGTTCAATTGGTTGGTGATGACCTGTTCGTTACTAACACTGAGCGTCTTGCAACTGGTATCGAAAAAGGTATCGGTAACTCCATCCTGGTTAAGGTTAACCAGATTGGTACACTGACTGAAACTTTCGATGCAATCGAAATGGCTAAACGCGCTGGCTACACTGCTGTTATTTCCCACCGTTCCGGTGAGTCCGAAGACAGCACTATCGCTGACATCGCTGTAGCTACCAACGCTGGCCAGATCAAAACAGGTGCTCCTTCCCGTACTGACCGCGTTGCTAAGTACAACCAATTGCTTCGCATCGAAGACGAACTGGGTGAACTGGCTCAATACAACGGCCTGAAATCCTTCTACAACCTCAAAAGATAATTTCTTTTGACATAGCTTTACAGAGCCTGCCGGTTTCCGGCAGGCTTTTTTTTGTTTTATCTATTATTTAGCAATTACTGGACTGTCGGGTGGATTGGTCCTGCTATTGCTCAGTTTCTTAGTGATTAGGGGCTGGCAAGGTATTGCCTATGCCTTTTTTGCAACGCCTGTTATAATCAGCTCCGCTATAATTTTGCTGACCTTAGTCTTGCTAAGAAGGAGGGCGTAAGCCTTGTCATATCAAAGGTTGTAATCCCTTTGGTGCTATGATAAAATAAGAATGCTGTTTATGAATCCGTGAAATCTAAATTACCATAGATAGTGATGCTTGGACGTAGGAGGTGGAAGTGAATGGATATCTTTTTGAAAATTGTGCTCCTGATTTTTTCCGTCGGTCTGATTGCGGTCGTTCTTCTGCAAAAAGGGAAAAGCGCAGGTCTTTCCGGTGCCATCTCCGGCGGTGCTGAGCATCTCTTCGGTAAAACCAAAGCGCGCGGTATGGAACTCGTATTGCAGCGTGTAACAGTTGGACTGGCAGCCGGTTTCTTCATCATGTCAATCATTGTTGCCGTTTTTGTTGACTAAATCTTCATACACAAAGCCTTTGCCCTGTTCTGTAAGGAATGGGGCGGGGGCTTTTTATTTTTGGATTTTTGAGCCTGCGTTAACCTTGAGATAATCATAACAGGGATGGGCGGGATTGATTTCGTGTATACTAGGGTATGAAGTATATAGAGGTAAAATTTACTTGATGCAAGAAAAACCAAAGAGGACAAGACGTACATATTTGCCGGCAGCATACGATGCTGCGAAAGGGCCGAGGTGACTTATTTGATAGCACAGGAAATATTACTTGATTTTATGCGGGAAACCGCTTATAAACCGCTGACTTACGATGAGCTGGTCAGCCATTTTGCGATAGAGGACAGCGCTTCGTTTAAGGCGTTTGAGGACTTGCTCTCCGAGCTTGAGCAGGACGGCCGGATTGTACTGACCCGGAATAACCGTTATGGTGTACCGGAACGGATGGATCTTTTGCGCGGGCGATTGCAGGCGCATGCTAAGGGCTTCGCTTTCCTGATTCCTGATGACCGCGACCATCCTGATGTCTACATTCATGCCAATGATCTCAAAGGTGCTATGAATGGCGATATTGTGCTGATCCGGATTACCTCCAAAAGTCCGTCCGGCGGGCGGATGGAAGGTGAAGTGGTGCGGATCGTCAAGCGCGGCGTATTGCAGACTGTAGGCGTGTTCCAGAGCCTGGAGACTTACGGATTTGTGCTGCCGGATGATAAGCGGATTAACCGTGATATTTTTATTCCGAAGCAGTCGTTTGGCGGTGCGGTTGACGGTGAAAAGGTTGTTGTGCGCATCGTTAATTATCCGGAGGGCCGGGCAGCGGCAGAGGGCGAAATTATCGAGATTCTCGGGCATAAGGATGACCCGGGGGTTGATATTCTTTCCGTTATCCGCAAGCATCAGCTGCCGGAGGCTTTTCCTGCTGAAGTAATGCGGGAAGCTGAGCAGGCTCCGGATTCTATTACGGAAGAAGAGATTGTACAGCAGGGCCGTCGCGATCTGCGCGGACTGAACATTGTGACCATTGACGGCGCAGATGCCAAGGACCTTGATGATGCGGTTAATGTGCAGCGTCTGGAGAACGGAAACTACAAGCTGGGCGTTCATATTGCTGACGTCGGTTATTACGTGCGTGAGGGCTCAGAGCTGGATAAGGAAGCCTATGACCGGGGATGCAGCGTCTACCTGGTAGACCGGGTTATTCCGATGCTGCCGCACCGCCTGTCGAACGGGATCTGCAGTCTTAATCCCAAGGTGGACCGGCTCACCATGTCCTGTGAGATGGAGTTCAACGAGCACATGAAGGTCGTGAAGCATGATGTCTTTACGAGTGTTATCCGGACCAAAGAAAGAATGACCTATTCTGATGTCCGCAAAATTGTGGAGGATGAAGATCCGGAGCTTCTGGAGCGCTACAGCCCGCTGATCGAGGATTTCCGTCTGATGAAAGAGCTGGCGATGAAGCTGCGCGGGGCACGGATGCGGCGCGGCGCGGTTGATTTTGACTTTGAAGAAAGCAAGATTATCGTCGATGAGACAGGCAAAGCGATTGATATCGTAAAACGCGAGCGTTCCGTGGCGGAACAGATCATTGAGGAATTTATGCTGGCGGCTAACGAGACGGTAGCCGAGCATTTCCACTGGCTGAAGGTGCCGTTCCTGTACCGGATTCATGAGGACCCGGATCAGGAGAAGCTGCAGAACTTTATGGCTTTTGCTGCCAACTTTGGCTACCATGTCAAAGGCCGGGGAAATTCCATTCACCCGCGTGCCCTGCAGGATCTGCTGGAGCAGATCGAAGGGACGAAGGAGCAGACGGTAATCAGCACCATGATGCTGCGCTCGATGAAGCAGGCGAAGTATGATGCCGAGAGTACAGGCCACTTTGGACTGGCTGCCGAATACTATTCCCATTTCACTTCACCAATCCGCCGTTATCCTGACCTTGTCATTCACCGCGTAATGCGTGAGGTGCTTGAGAACGGCGGGGCGCTGACCGAGAAACGGCATGAGTATCTGGCCAGCCGGATGCCGGATATTGCCCAGCAATCCTCGGAGCGTGAGCGCGTGGCGGTTGAAGCTGAGCGTGATACCGAACAGCTGAAGAAGGCTGAGTATATGCAGGATAAGGTCGGTGAGGAGTTCGAGGCAATGGTCAGCAGCGTGACCAGCTTCGGGATGTTCATCGAGCTTGAAAATACCGTCGAAGGCCTGATCCGTCTCAGCGCCCTGACGGATGATTACTACCACTTCGACGAAGCCCATATGGCGCTGATCGGTGAGCGCACCTCCAAGGTATTCCGCATCGGCGACGAGGTGAAGATCCGTGTCGCCAAGGTGAATATGGACGACCACACGATCGACTTCGAGCTGGTTGACATGAAGCCGCGTGCAGCGGGTGAACACCGCAGCTACGGCGGGCGCTCCGGTAAGGGCGGCAGCTTCGCCGGAGGTAAAGGCGGCCGCGGCGGTAAGGACCGCGGCGGCTTTGGCAAACCGGGCGCAGCCGGTAAAGGCAAGGCTGGCGGCGCAGCTAAAGGCGGTGCTGCCGGTAAAGGCAAGGCCGGCAGCAAGCGCAAAGCCGGTGCCGTGACCACCGGCACCTGGGAGACGGCGCCGCGCAGCGAAGCGGCGCCTGGCAGCGGCGCGCCGGCGGATGCGCCTGCGCGCGGCAAGCGCGGGGGCGGCGGCCCGGCTGAGGCCGCGCGCCGTGCTTTTGCCGCCCTGAACGGCGAAGCGGGCGGCAGTGGTGCGCCGCGTGAGCGCAGCGGCGGCGGAAGAGGCCGCGGCGGAGCGGCTGGAGGCGATGCCGCAGGGCGCGGCATCAGCTTCAGCTTCGGCTCCGGCAAGGGCGGCTACGGCGCGCCGCTCGGAGACGGCGCGGGCAGCGGCGAGCTGCGCGGGGTTGACGCGAACACCCGGTTCACGAGCCGGGAGGATCGCGGGGCTGAAAGCCGCGGCAGCAGCAGCGGCAAGGATAAGGGCCGCCGCAAGAAGAAAGGCGGCGTCTTCACCAGCCCGGCTGTCACGCCGGGCGGCCAGGGTGGCGGCAACGCGGAGAACGCCGTGCGCCGCAAGAAAAAGAAGAAGAAGTCTCAGGAATAGACTGAGACTGAGGGGCGCCCGAAGCAGCTTATATGGCTGCTTCGGGCGCTTTTTTGCAAGTCCTGTTGTCTACGGATGTCTTAATCTGTACATACTGTCTGTTGTTTGCCTTCCGCAATTATCTGGCGTACTTAGATGTGCCGAGCTTACGTCACAACGATTCTAACGGACTCAGATTCTCAGCATATTACCCTCCTGCAGCATGTTGCGGACTCCAGTGACCTTATGTGTTACTAAAATGTGGGACAATATTGGCCTCTGTCATAGCGTTTTATCAAACTACCTGACATACAGTTGTCAAAATGGAGGCCGGCGAATAAGTCGATGTCCTGCAATGCCAATAGACGTGTTTCCTTGCGTTCACCGGATCCATTTTGATACAATATAGATCTGACACTAACTCCGCTTCCTGCGGGGAAATCGATTCAAGGAGTGACTTTCATGGGTAAAAAAGCAGACGGGAAAGTGCTCGCCCAGAACAAAAAAGCTTCCCATGATTATTTTATCGAGGACACTTTTGAAGCGGGTATGGTGCTGACCGGTACAGAGATCAAATCGCTGCGTAATGGCCGCGCTAACATCGGTGATGCGTTCGCTACCATCCGTAATGGTGAGATTCATATCCACAACATGCATATCAGCCCTTTTGAGCAGGGTAACCGTTCCAATCCTGACGATCCTACGCGTACGCGCAAGCTGCTGATGCATAAGGTGCAGATCCACAAGCTGCTCGGTTTGTCCAAGCAGGACGGCTACTCGATAGTGCCGCTGAAGATCTATGTGCGTAACGGCTATGCCAAGCTGCTGATCGGCCTCGGTAAAGGTAAGAAGCAATACGACAAACGCGACTCTGCCGCCAAAAAGGACGCTCAACGCGATATCCAGCGCGCGCTGCGTGAGAAGCAGAAAATCGCCAGATAACCTGGTAACGGGTGTTACCGGAAGACGGAATTCCAGATTGCCCCTTCAATTCCTTTAACCCACGTGTTAAAGTGTTGATAAATGTGCTATACTGTTTAAGTAAGATTTTTGCTTCGTGGCAGTCCTCAGGTTAGAGGCTGCAGATTGGATCTCTCTTGCTTAGAAGATCCGCTTGATCCGAAGCGCCCTTTTTAATGAGGGGCCGTTCTTGGATTCGACGGGGGTAGTTCGAACATGAGCAGCGAGTAGTGGGGACGCGTCCGCTTCATCAACGCTAAAGCCTATTAAACGGCAAACAAAACAACAACTACGCTTTCGCAGCTTAATAACCTGTGTGCGTGCTTCTACCCTGCATCGCCCATGTGACAGGGATAGGGGCTAACAAGTAGTGGGATACGCTGTCTGGTCTCCGCCTGGGGTCAGCAGAAGAAGATAATCAGGCTGACCCAACGTATAGCCGGTTACGGGGCGATACTCGGGTGACATCAAATCCGTGACTACACTCGTAGAAACTTATGTGCCGTTATCTTCGGACAGGGGTTCGACTCCCCTCGGCTCCATATGGAGTATCAGTGAAAGACACCTTAATCGGTGTCTTTTTTCATGTTTTCAGAAGGTAATCAGGGGGTGCATTGTGGTAGGGAAGCCTTGATAACACTGTGTTTACGAGCAATGCTGGCCATGAATAGCATGAGTCTCTCTCATAAGGTTTATTCTGGTGTTGGGTGAACCGCCATGAACATGCGAGAGAAAAGGGGGGGGGGATACAATAAACTGGAATTTTTCCTTCTTTAAATAAGGAAGTTATTTCTCCTTCGCTACTCGGGGTGGGTGAAATAGATTGCGAATTTATTTGGAGGGGCGGGCATGATAAGCTGGTTAGCATCACAAAGTCCTTATGCTTCGCGGCTTTCGCGAGTACTCATGCCTTCAGAGGCTTCATGTCAAATCGATCTATAAACCTATTAAATGTATCATTAACCACGCAATATAGCGAAGAGCCAATTGCTTGTGGTATTGTTAGTTACATAAATCTATTCTCCAAAATAGAAGAAAGGATCTTTCCTATTAACTTAATAATTAAAACTGATTCATTTAATTATTCGGATTTTTCTGTTTATAGTTATAATATATTTACAAAATTTATAATTTTTTTTAATAAAAAAAGCTAAGCTCTACAATTAAAGGCATTGTTCTAATTTAGAGCACTTTATTGCAGTGAATTAGACGAAATTCACACCAACCTTCTTGAACAATTTGAAAATTGACTTTTGCAGTGGGATTCTTATGTGATGAAATATAGTGAAACTCAAACCATTCATTTAGTGAGAAAACATAAATTAGGAGACATGATATGACTCTTGAAATAATAATAAAAGGTGATAAAGAGAAGAAAGAATATTCAGATGCAGAAGATTTAAAATTAATTTTTGAGAGAGATATTCCTCAAGGAATTAATGGGAAGATATTAATAATGAGCAATGCAACATTATTTGGTCAAGAAGTAAAGGATGTAGATTTAGTTGTGACTGGTTACTTAGAAAATTATAAACTGAAACTAAATGTTCCTGCTAAGAAGGGGAAGAGCTTTAAAGAACTACCGACAACCAGTAGAGATATTACAGTGAGAAATTTTTGTTTTGTATTTGAGACTAAAAGACAACTAGCTGCAGATATTAAAATGGACGGATTAGCACTAGTTGTAAATTACCAAGGTAAACCTCATGACGTAACTAGTCAAAGTGAAAAGCAAAAATATTCTTTGAAAAATTTTTTTGAAACTAATCAAATAAAATCTCCTTACATATGTAACTTTATCTGGTTCCGTAGTATAAATACAATTTCTAATTTAGTTGGTTTACGTAGCCATAATCTATTAGCTAATTCTTTTGATGTGGCTGAACTATTCAGACTTGCATGCAATCAATGTTTACCTTATGTTAGTGAGTCAAATGAGACTTATGGTAAATTTTCATCAATGAAGAGTGTAGATATGAAGAGTATTGAAGATGTTTTTAATGTTTTTGAAAGAAATATTCAAGCGGTTGGAGACCTAACAAGGAAAAAATTGAGAGTATGACTAAAAAATTATTAAATAAGCAGAACTATGCAAAAGCAATTGGAGAAAATCTGGTTATTATTTCAGGAAGAGCAGGCACAGGAAAGACTATAAAGTTGTTAAGCATAGCAAGTGATTTGGCGAATCAAGCAACTAGTCGATGTTTAATACTTACTTATAATTATGCATTAGCTAGTGACATAAAAAGAATGTTAGCTTTAGCTGGTTTTTCTGATGGATTTGATACACATACTGTTGGTATCGAAACTATACATAAGTTTATTCGCAAACTAATCATAGGATTTGAGATTGAGAATGAGAAAAAACTTCAAAACGATTATCTAAACAAGTATGAAAGTTATTTAGATGAAATATACGAGTATCTTGACAAAGGTTTAATAAACCATTCTGATATTCAATCTTTAATGAAGAAATTTCATGAGACATTATCTTGGGATTATATTTTAATAGATGAATCACAGGATTGGAGTTTAAAAGAGAAGCAAGTATTATACAAAATATTTGGGTATAAGAAAATGATTGTTGCAGATGGAATAGATCAATTAGTGAGAAGTCAGATTAGATGTGATTGGGCACAGGATTTAAGCAAAGACCAAATAACAAAGACCTATGAAAGAAGATCGTTAAGGCAAAAAGATAATTTGCTGAATTTTGTAACTCAATATGCATCTAAATCAAATATTCTTTGGGACTTAGAATCTGAGAAAGAGATGATAGGTGGAAAAGTAGTTATAATTAATGGCGACTATGACTATCAAATTCATAAGAGTGAATTTGATAATCTAGTAAAACAGGGGAATTCAGCATACGAAATGTTGTTTTTAGTTCCCCCTTCATTAGTTAATAAGGAGAAAGTGTTAGATAAGTATGGAAAGCCGAAATTAAAAAGTTCATTTAAATTAATGACAAATTTTGAATTAAATGGAATAAAAATATGGGATGGGACAAACAAAGAACTAAGGAGCCAATATCCTATTGATCTAAAAGAACATAGAGTCCTACAATATGATTCTTGTAGAGGGCTTGAGGGATGGACAGTTGTTTGCCTTGAATTAGATGAATTCATCAAGTATAAATATGAAACATTTGAAATAGAAAATATTTTATATGAGAATATTTTGGAAACTGAAGAAGAAAGAAAAAATAAATTCGTTAGTCTATGGTCATTAATGCCACTTACTAGAGCAATTGATACACTGATTATTACAATAAAAGACAGGGAAAGTTTGTTATCTAAAAAACTGTATGAGTTATATAAGGAGAATGGCGATTATATTCAATGGATTGATAAATCATAAATATTAGTTTCAAACTCTAGATCACACCGACCATAAAAAGGGATTTTGAAGTAAGCTTTGGAACTCAGACCAGAAAGAGTATTAATACTTTTCTACTTTGGGGACGCGTCCGCTTCATCAACGCTAAAGCCTATTAAACGGCAAACAACAAAACAACTATGCTTTCGCAGCCTAAGAAACTGTGCGCGTGCTTCTACCCTGCATCGCCCATGTGACAGGGATAGGGGCTAACAAGTAGTGGGATACGCTGTCTGGTCTCCGCCTGGGGTCAGCAGAAGAAGATAATCAGGCTGACCCAACGTATAGCCGGTTACGGGGCGATACTCGGGTGACATCAAAACTGTGACTACACTCGTAGAAACTTATGTGCCGTTATCTTCGGACTGGGTTCGACTCCCCTCAGCTCCATATGGAGTAAAGCAAAAGACACCTAAACACCTTTGAAGGTGTCTTTTTCGTTTTGCGACTGTTCTGGATTATACGTGGCGGTTAAAAATCCTATAATGACGCGGTTTCTGGGACGTGCTGTTAACAGATACAATGAGGCTCACTGAGGCTATACGGAGACCGGTGGCTTTGGCCTCCACGTAACCCGTGATTAATATGCTCCCCCTTCGGTGTGCTTTCGCCTTCCACACCCTTCATCCGCCCTTCGATATTGACCGAAGAGATCGTTGCAGTCTGAGCACTCCTACTTGTTATAAGTTGAGATGAACGGTATCATACAGAAATGCAGAAATTGGTTGTAACACCCAGAAGTATAAACTATAATTAATGTCAGCTTGTAGATTAATGTCGAATAATGTATTGTTTTTCAGATAATCTCAATAATAATATGGCACACTCGTTGAAAAACGGGGTCGCAAAACTACAGGGGCTATTACATTTCAAATTTGGATATGTTATGCCAGCCAGTTACCGAAGGCAAGGAAACCTCTCCTTTTCGGGAGAGGTTTTTTGTTGCAATGGGCCTGATTCATAAGGTGGGAGAACATTGAGTGTATTTAAAAAATCGATTGTATTAATCATAGCTCTGATTGTTTTTGGACTACTAGGTAATATGCTCAACCTATCCCTACTGCTGGGGGTCAATTTTATCTTCGGCAGTATATTCACCTTTTTGATATTGCGGATATATGGTCTTAAATGGGCTTTAATGGCATCGGCTATTGTAAATGGTTACACGTTGTTTCTTTGGCATCATCCTTACGCTATGTTTGTTTTTGTACTGGAAACTTTATTTGTCGGCTTCTTCTACAGAGGGAAAAGGATTGTTCTTATTGATAGCCTATATTGGATGATTTTAGGGATGCCCCTCATATGGGTATTCTATCGTTATGCCCTGGATATGAATTTTACCGCTTCCCTACTGGTTGTGCTTAAGGATGCCGTAAATGGTATTTTAAATGTATTAATTTCCAGTTTAATCTTTACGTATCTGCCTCTTATTAAATGGCCATCATTCCAAAAAAGCAAAATGTCGAGCTCTCTTCATGATGTGCTTTTCAACATATTTGTCACACTTACCTTTATAACTTTGCTTCTGGTGACAGTGATGATTGGCCATGAACAGTATCACAACATAAATAAAAAAATAAAGTCAGAGACTGAACGAGATTCCGCTATCATCCGCGATGATCTCACTGAGTGGGGAAAAGTTCATGTTGCCGCAGTGAATACTTTATCGATGGTGGCGGCTGAAAATAGGATGGAAAGGATGGATTCCTTGCAGCGCCATGTGGCTTATCTACTGGCGTT
This sequence comes from Paenibacillus sp. fava2, assembly GCF_058313675.1. Lineage (NCBI taxonomy): Bacteria > Bacillati > Bacillota > Bacilli > Caryophanales > Paenibacillaceae > Paenibacillus > Paenibacillus sp. fava2. Next base: position 190,639 of record NZ_CM177755.1, read on the forward strand.
ATATCCCGATTTTATTACTTCATACATTGCTGATAGTAACGGAGTTACAAAGCTGTTCTCTCCATTACTGAATGACAAAGGAGAGTCAACGATTGGCTTAAGCTTCTCGGATCGGCCTTACTTTGAATATATGAAAGAAAAACACCAATTCGTTGTTTCCGATGTGTTTCTTGGAAGAGGTGGCGTTAACGAACCCATTGTGGTTGTAGGCTCCCCTATTCTGATTAGCGGCGAGTTTACAGGGGTGGCCGTAGGTGCTCTAAATCTTAACTATGTTACAACGGAGTTAAAAAAGCTGGCGAATAATAGACTAATGAATATCACAATCGTAGATCGGCATGACAAGGTTATTGCGAGTACTCGTGATGATCTAGCCGTTATGAACCCGTATAACTGGGCAGAAGGGGGCGAAGTAAGTGAAATAATTGATGGTTTGTATTATTGGTTCCCGGATGCTATCAAAAATCCAATGATCAGATGGGGAGAATCCTCCTATTTCAAGATCATGACAATTCCGCAAATGGGTGATTGGAGTATTATTGTCGAGACACCGATTGCCCCCTATCGTGACCGCTTATATAGCTACTACATAAAAATATTCAGTATTTTATTGGCCTGTGGACTGATATTTATTTTTATTTCTAATGTAATCAGTGGAATCATTGTTCGACCGATTAAGCTTTTAACCAACACAACCACCAATTTACCTGAGAAAATAGCCAAGAACCAGATCGTGAACTGGAAAGGAAGCTTTATACAAGAAATTAATACGCTTATATCTAACAGTAGGGATACTGCCGCGAGACTTCAAAGCATGTTTGCTGAAATTCAACTTCTCGCCTATTACGACAGCCTGACCGGCTTGCCCAATAGAGTCTACTTTAATCAACGATTACAAGCTTACTTGGAGGAAGCCGGCGACCATGGTCACACAGCCGCAGTCCTGTTCATCGATCTAGATCGATTTAAGATGGTAAATGATACGTTCGGTCATACAAATGGCGATCAGTTATTAAAGCTGGTAGTTGTGAGGGTTCAAGAATGTCTTGGTCAGGATGCGATCCTCTCAAGAATGGGTGGAGATGAATTCATCGTCTTACTTCCCAACGTGACCCGCGAACAATCGGAACAAATTGCCCAAGCTCTTCTTGCGGCATTTAAGATACCCATTTCGCTAAGTGATCACGAGGTGTATACCACACCAAGTATCGGTATCAGCCTCTTTCCAGGGGATGGAGACAGTGAGATGGAACTTATTAAGAATGCAGATCAAGCGATGTACATGGTTAAAAAGACAGGGCGTAATGGTTACAGTTTCTATGAGGGGAAGCTTAATACGTCATTGTCAAACCAAATGAGCTTGGAGACTATGCTTCATAAAGCTTTAGATAATCATGAGTTTGAACTATTCTATCAGCCCCGGATGGAATTGAAGACAGGCCAAATTATCGGACTAGAGGCTCTGATTCGATGGCGCCATCCGGTTCAGGGTATGATTAGCCCCGCGGAATTTATACCGATTGCCGAAGAAAACGGTCTAATTAGCCCCATTGGAGAATGGGTGTTACGGACAGCTTGTTCGCAAAATAAAGCTTGGCAGAATGAGGGCTACAAGCCAGTCTGTGTCTCCGTTAATCTATCCGTAAGGCAATTCACGGATAAGGATCTGGTTCGGAACATCTCTGGCATTTTGAACGAGACCCAGCTTGATCCACGATACTTGGAGCTGGAGATTACTGAAAATATAAGTATGAACAATGGAGAACAGGTACTCTCCACTTTACAGGAGATAAGAAAGTTAGGCGTTAAGATCTCCATTGATGATTTTGGTACTGGGTATTCTTCATTGAACTATCTTGTGAACTACCCAATCGATTTCCTTAAAATTGATCAGTCCTTCGTTCGTAACATTCAGAGCCAATCCAATGATGTGTCCATTGTGAAAGCTATCATTTTCATTGCTCATAGCATCGGTTTAAAAGTTGTGGCGGAAGGAGTCGAGACGGAGGAACAATTGAACTTGCTGCGTGAACTGGAGTGTGATGATGTCCAGGGATATTTAATAAGCAAACCTGTAGAATGTGAAGAGGTAAGGAATTTCTTATAAGGGATTGCCGATAAGCTGCTTTTCTCTGTATTATGGTGTCGTACGGGGCGATACTCGGGTGACATCAAATCCGTGACTACACTCGTAGAAACTTATGTGCCGTTATCTTCGGACAGGGGTTCGACTCCCCTCGGCTCCATATGGAGTAAAGTAGAAGACACCTTAATTGGTGTCTTTTTTCAATTTAGCGGTTGTTTTGAATTTTACGTAGCGGTTAAAAAGCTTGTTATGACGTGGAATCTGAAACTTGCTGTTAAAGGATACAGTGAGTTCACTGAAGCTTTAAAGAACATGCATGATTTGAATCATGACATAATGACCATGTAATGTAAAGGCTACAGGTTTAACAGATCAGGGAGTCATTTCTAAAGAATGAGGGAGCGTCCTATGAGCGGATGCTCCCTTTTTATTGCCAGATCGTAGGAGGTTTTCATTTGCATATCCACTGCATCCACCAAGAAATATCTCGCCGTTGGGACGAATTTGAAAATTTTAGGTTAATGATTAACAATTCTTCCCTATTGTTCCGATAAATATGGAGATACATATTTTTACTGGGAGATAGAATTGTGGTAAAAATTATAAATAGTTCTATGCAGTATGCTATTTTGTTTGTTTATAGATAGTGAAGGTAAAAGAATTACGGAATAAAAACATACATAGCTAATCCAAAGGGCTCTGCCTGTTAGGTCATAGAGCTTAGTTGCCAGGCGGCTGTCGGTATATCAAGACTACAGTCCCACAAAATAGGTATTAATTTTTGATTTTGATACAAGAAGCGTCTGTGAGCAGTAAAGAGTAAAGTATCTTACGGATATGGTAGTACATGCAGCATTAAATAGATTGAAGGAGGATTTCAAGAATGAAGTTAATTAAAATGAGAAAATCTGTTTTTGTTTCATCTATTGTGGTTTCAAGTCTACTGTTTGGCTCAGTAGGGGTATTTGCAGGAAATGGTGTTGAAGCGATAAAGGCAAAGTTGAACCATGATATCAAGTTTGTTCTTAACGGTTCCAAATGGACTCCAAAAGATCAATCGGGTAATAACTTATCCGCTTTGGTATATAACGGTTCTACATATGTTCCCTTGAGATCTGTTTCAGAAGCTCTTGGAGCAGAAGTTGATTTTAATGCAGCCTCTTTAACTATATCCATTGATGGTTCAGGTGGTAGTGGTATTCCGTATAAAGATGCCAGTACGGCACCGACCTCGAAAGAACCTGTTAACCCGGCTCCAACAATTACGCCGCCTCCAGCAACGACGACTTCTTCGGCTAATAATGGTAAATCCGTTAGTTCTGCAATTCCAATTGGTAAGTCGGTTACATTTGATGATCCTTTTAGTTATGAAGGTTTTTCGAACACAGCAAACTATACTTTCTCTGTAAGTTCAGTAAAGTCAATTTCAAGAAGTGAAATTGCAGCTCTTGGTTTCAGAGAACCTGAAGCAGACGCCTTGACTGAGTATAAATTGGTTAAAGTGAAGTTCGTTTTAAATAACGGAAAGCTTATCTCTGATGATAAAAACGAAAGTCTTTATGTTTCGGTTGATCTCGTACCAAGCCTCTGGGGTTCTAAAACTTCAGACGGAAAAAGTATCATCGGTGTAACAGATTCTGGTTTCACTGGCTCCTTAGACGATGCTATTGATGAAGCAACCGATTTTAAAAAGCTTAAGGTGGGTGAAAGTTACAGCTATTCGGCAGAAGGTCTTGTAATCGTACCTGTATATAAAGGGATGAAAAACTATCTAATTGTCAATTTCAAAAACTATGCTAAGGAAGATTCTGATGACAATTCATACCTTTACTTCAATCTTGAGTAATTAAAGAGTCTTAAGCACTTAGATTGATTCTCTGGATAGCTAAGCGGCCTTGGTTCTGAATTCATTGGAACTGAGGCTGTTTAGTTTTTTCTGTAATTGTACTTGAATGAAAAATATGTATATAATCATCTGCAATATTTTAGTATTGCGATTCGTTAAAAGGCAAACTTCTAGGGTGACATCAAATCCGTGACTACACTCGTAGAAACTTATGTGCCGTTATCTTCGGACAGGGGTTCATTGTGATTAGAAAATGAGTGAAAAAATACGATCATATGTTCGTTAAAATCGTTTATTTTCCTAAAATTTTGTGTATAATAAAGCTGACTGGCCAACTTGTTCCAAAGGGGATGAAGCATGATGTCAATCGGTTTGAACCCGTATTTTGTTTTTAATGGAAACACAAGAGAAGCTCTGCATTTTTATGAAAAAGCGCTGCGCGGGAGTGTGGTCGGGATTATGACGTTCGGCGATTTGCCGGAGAATCCGGATCATCCGCTGACTGAAGAGATGAAGTCCCTCATTATGCATGCACATTTGAAGGTCGGTAATGCAGATCTCATGTTCTCTGATACTTTTCCGGGTACTGCGCATCAGGCGGACGGGGATACGGTTCAGATTGCGATTCATCCAACAGAGGAAGCAGAGGCGCGGGAGATTTTTGCTGCGCTGGGAGACGGCGGCCAGGTGGTCATGCCTCTGCAGAAGACAGATTGGAGCCCGTTGTATGGGATTGTTAAGGACAGGTTCGGTGTTACTTTTCAGGTGAATGTCTCAGTGAGGGGGAATGATTTGTGACCAATACAAAACAAACAATTGTGCCGCATATATGGTATGACAAAGAAGCGGTAGAAGCGGCTAATTTTTACGCAACTGTTTTCCCGGAATCAAAGGTTACTAGTGTTACAACACTTCGTGACACGCCCTCAGGCGACTGTGATCAGGTTTCTTTTGAAATATGGGGACAGAAGTTTATGGCGATCAGTGCAGGGCCGTATTTTAAATTAAATCCGTCCGTGTCTTTCTTCGTTAATTTTGATCCGTCACGCGATAAGGATGCAGCTGAGAAAATAGATGAGGTCTGGAACAAATTATCTGAAGGCGGACAAGCACTAATGCCGCTTGATAAATATCCGTTCAGTGAGCGGTACGGCTGGATTCAGGATAAGTTTGGCGTGTCCTGGCAGCTGATGCTTACAAATCCGGAGGGTGAGGAGCGTCCGGCGATCATTCCGTCCTTTTTGTTTGTGGGTGATCAGTGCGGTAAGGCGGAAGAGGCTATGTCTCTCTATTTATCTGTATTCGGGAACTCGCGGCAGGGAACGGTTGCCCGCTATCCCAAAGGCTTGGAGCCTGACCAGGAAGGAACCATTATGTTCGCTGACTTTATGCTGGAGAATCAGTGGTTCACCGCAATGGACAGTGCGCATGAGCATAAATTCAGTTTCAACGAGGCTATCTCCTTTATGGTAAAATGCGATTCGCAAGAGGAAATTGATCATTACTGGGAGAGGCTCTCTGCAGTTCCCGAAGCTGAGCAGTGCGGCTGGCTGAAAGACAAGTTCGGTGTGTCCTGGCAGATTGTACCTTCGGCGCTGGATAAGCTGCTGGAAAAGGGAACACCTGAGCAAATGGAGCGGGTTACGAAGGCTTTTTTGCAGATGAAGAAGTTCGATATTGCAGCATTACAAGAGGCTTATAAGGGCGACTGAGAGCATAGCTCCTATCCTCTGCTGGGGTGAATATGAATATAGTAATGCTAGAGAAGCGGTGGGAGGCAGAACTCTTACCGCTTTTTGGTGTGCCGGAACAGTTTCAACAGAAATTCAAAATAGTAGCAACTCGTCTAAAAAGTCCAACCCAGGATAATTTGCAGCAGTGTAAGTAATTATGGGGGGATCAGTCAAGGGCAACGCCAAAAAGCATCCTGAATATTCGTTAAAATTGATTGTATTATGCTTTTAACATTCACTTTTGATACAAAATCAAAAATGACTATAGAAATCAGTAGCCATGATTTACAAGGGAATATGTAAAGGCTTACAATCTGACATATCTTTGCTGATGCAAGAAGATCTGGATTCGGTCTAATAGATTACTGGTGAAGTGAGGTGGGTGGAAGAGAGAAAGCGCTTTATTTTACTGATTTATATTGAAAGCGCTTAATTAAGCAGGACTTGGCAGCTTCATGATTTTACGACGAGGAGTGAAGGTATTGAAGAGCAAGCTCAAAAAGTACGTGTCTGTAGTTCTCACAGTTTCTATGGCATTTATGCTGATGCCCTCTGCGGTTTTGGGTGCGCCGGAAGGCGGCGGTAACGCAGCTGCAGCTGCAGCTTTGGCACAAGTGGGCGGTGTACTGGATTTTGAAGATGGCGAGTTAGCAGGTACTGTAACCGGCGCTCCGGCAACTACCGGCTCCGGTTCTGTTACGGTAGCGGTTTATGAATCTAACAAGGCACTCCGCGTTCAGCCTCCATCTGATACAGATTCAAATGAGGCCAAACAAGCCAGCTACTGGTGGACTCTCCCCTTAAACAGCGGTGAGTATGACCTTACCGGCAAAGATCAGGTTGAGGTATCCTTTGACTGGTGGGTTGATATTACCCGTCCAAGTGCAAATTCGCTTGATATTCGTCTTAATGACGGAACGGATCAAGTGGTAACGCTGCGGACTGCCGGAGGCGGGACAAATGCGGACTCACCGGCGACCATATCCTATTACACCGGCAATATGAATGCGGCTAATGCCCCGGCAACAGGGGCGTCAGTCACTGCACTAACAGGCGTGCCGCGACTGACCAAACTTTCAGCGACCCTGAGCCTTGATCTCCTGGCACAAGTGGCATCAATCAGCGTTACTGACGGCGGTTCAAGGGTATATACCACGCCTCAGCCGATAGCCATAGGCTCTGATAAACTGACCAGCCTGAGCATCGGTGCAAGCCGGGCAAGCGGACAGAACTGGGCAAGATTTAACGCGGTTACAGGTGTTGACTGGAATGAAGATACCTATGGCATGCGCGTTGACAATATCCTGTTCAGGGCAGCTTCGACCGGAGGCGTTAAACCGGTTATTAAACCGGGCGAGCTAACAATATCTCCGGCTTCCGCTGCCAGTCTGGAATATGGGGAAGGTTCCCTTGCCGATAAGCATTCGGCCACATTCAGCGCGGTTGTAATGCCTATTAATGCAACGGACCGGACGTTTACATGGTCAATCAGTGACGAGAAGATTGCTGCGATAGCAGTAAATCCGGACAAAAGTGTAACCGTTACCGCAGTCGGTGCAGGCGAGGCCACTCTTACGGCTGTGTCCACCATGGACGGGGCTATCAAGGACAGTGTGCAGATTCATGTAAAACATGTTCCTTCTGTTACTGAGCCGGCTCCGGACTTTTCTGCACTGTTAGCGGAAGGGTACACACAGGAATTCGGGAGTAACTTTGCCGCTGGCGGGGCAGCTCCGCTATGGATATTTGCAGGCGGTACCTACCACACGCTTGCCAGAGAAGAAGCTCCTCAGGTGAATAATTATTTCAGATTTGACGCGTCCGGTTCAGGCAACCGCGGAGGTAAGGGAGATTTACCGCAAGCCGTTTCCGGTAGCAAGGTCTATGTTAACCTGGACTGGAAGGTTCCGGCGGTTACCACCCTGCAGAACACGTTTAACCTGAGCTTCCAGGACGGTTCTAACGTTCTGCTTAGCTTAAGAACAGGTACTTATAACGGGGCAAGAACGATAGGTGCGTTTGCAGGGAGCCTGCCAGGGCCGACCGGGCCCAATCCGGCTAACTTCTGGAGCAGTGACCGTTACCACGCTTTTACTTATAACGATGTGAATGTATGGTATACGGTAGGCGTAGAGTTTGATTTTGATACAATGCTCGCTACGGTTTCCCTTGCTCCAAGAGATGCTGCCGAAGCTGTACCGTCGGTGGTGACTATTCCTTTTGAAGGAAGCCAGATCAGCTCGTTTGTCCTTACAGGTGAGCGTGCAGGCGGAAATAACGTGGGTGTAGTGGATAATGGCGTTGATAATTTGTACTTCTTTACTAAGCAGCTTTCAGCGGACACAATAGTCGAAGTGCTGCCGTATGCATTCTTGCCGGAACTTCCGGGAACAGCAGACAGCAATACATTGCAGAGCTGGTTCAAGACCGTATACATCGGGGATGTGACTGATGAGGCAGGGCTTGATCTGCCGGCAACGGTTAAGGTTAAGCTTGCGGACGGCACTACTGCCGAGGTAGGCGTAACCTGGGCTTTAACAGAAGCCCCATGGTCTACAGCGGCTGCAGATCTGGTTTATAAGGCAGATAAACAGGGCGTATTCTCCTATGCCGGGACACTTACCGGTGTTCCTGACGTAGCCGTTAACAGAATGGGATTAAAGGCGAAGCTGTACATCGAGAACCGGCATAAAGACAAGGTTACTGCGGAGCCGATCTCAATGGAGTGGCTGGACAGAGGCGTGGTAGCCGTTCCGGTGAACAGCGGCGACGGTGTGCTTGTAACATGGCGTCTGCTGTCTTCAGAATACAATAAAGGCTTAACCTTTAATGTCTATAGAAACGGCGACAAGATTAACACGTTACCGGTTACTGTGCTGGATTATGTGGATGCAGGCGGCAAAACCGGAGACAGATACGAAGTAGAGACTATAAACACTGGTGCGATGAGCAAGCCTGCAACGGCATGGGCCAATAATTACATTGACATTCCGCTGCAGAGACCGGCGGACCGTCCCAACCCGGCGCTTGCTTACGGTGCAACATCCAGTGCCGAGCCCATTACCTACACTGCCAACGATACCTCTGTAGCGGATATTAACGGTGATGGCCAGTATGAGATTCTTGTAAAATGGTATCCGTCCGGGGCTACAGATCCGGGGCTCTCCAACAGGCATACCGGCGAAACGATTTTCGATGCCTATACGCTTGAAGGAAAATTGCTGTGGAGAATCAACCTGGGTATCAATATCGTGTCCAGCGCCCATCACAGCGCATTTAACTTCTATGATCTGGATCAGGACGGAAAAGCGGAATTTTCAGTTAAGACAGCAGACGGAACAAGGGGTTATCTCCCTAAAGCGGACGGTACCATTGATGATCTGACGGACACTCCTGCCTGGGTATTGGGTGACCCGGAAGCGGTATGGGTAGGCGGCCTTCAGAATCCGGCAAAAGATAACCAGATCAACAATACGGCACTTGGCAGAGTCGCATCCGGCCCGGAAACCTTTACGGTATTTAACGGGGAAACCGGGAAGCCGGTTGATACGGTTGATTATTTTGCACCGTACAGCATCAGCTCAAACTGGGGCGATAACAACAATAACCGCAGCGACCGCTTTAACGGAGCCGTTGCCTATATGCCGAAGAATGGCGAATATGGCGCAGAGCCTTATCCTACCGTTATTGAGGTGCGCGCTCACTACGGCCCGCAGTATGTAGCGGCATACCAGTTTATTGACGGTAAAATAGTGGAGATCTGGACGTTTACACTGGCTGACTGGAACGCTGGCAGTAATCAGGGTAATCACAATGTTAAGGTGGCCGATGTGGATTTTGACGGCTATAACGAGGTTGTGCTTGGCGGCATCACGATCGATCAGGATGGAACGATTGTGTGGAGCACTAACGGAACGAGAGGTACAGTAGCCGGAGGTCACGGTGACGCGCTGCATGTAGCCGCAATGGTACCTGACAGCAATGAGATCTATGTTTTCCAGCCGCATGAAGCCAGTCCGCCAAACAATGTAACGCTGGTTCGCGGTTCCACAGGGGAAGCAGTGTGGACCTATTCAGCGAACTTAGGCGATGTTGGACGCGGCGTTGCAGCTAATGTAACTCCTTTACCGGGCTTTGAAGTGTGGGCAATAGGGACGCCTATGTACAATATTATGAACGGCAAAGTCATTACTGCTGATGTCGGCGGGATCGGCGTTGCTAACAAGGCACCTGTTAACTTCATCCTGTATTGGGATGGAGATCTGCTGAGCGAGTTCTTTGACGGGCCTGATAACAACAACTCAACAGCAGCTCCGGCGATCACGAAGTTTAATTATGATGTAACAACGGAGCAAAGTGAGCTTACGACGCTGCAGACCTTGACCGGAACCTATTCCAACAACGGAACCAAGGCGAATCCGAGCCTGATTGCCGATATTTTCGGTGACTGGCGTGATGAGGTTCTTGTCCGTACCAATGACAATAATGCGCTGAGAATCTACACGACGGATATTCCGACGGATAATGTAATCTACACACTGATGCATGATCCGCAGTACCGCCTGGCTGCTAACTCTCAGAACGCTATGTACAACCAGCCGGCGCATTTGAGCTTTTACCTGGGTGAAGACATCCGTGATGAGGTTCAGAACATGCAGCTTCCGGTGTCTAATATCTACTACACTGCAGAAGTGGACGTTACCCCGGCGGAGAATTCTGTTCTCTCTGTAACAGAGGCAACGTACTATACGAACGCGGGGGCTGACCTCACGGTAACGGTGACATTAAACGGCAACACGCTTACCGGGATCAAAAAAGGCGATACTGCACTTGCTGACACCGACTATAGCCTGGCTGCTGTAACGCCGGATGGCAAACAGACGGTTACAATCAAGAGAAGTTATTTGGCAACACTGTCTAATGGTGATGTCCTGACCTTCGTGTTCAGTGCAGGGAAGTCTGCACAGCTGAAGATTACGGTGACGACACAAGAAGTCTCTACTCCGGGATCGAATCCGGGATCCAATCCGGCTACTCCGACGCCAACCCCGGGCCCTACAGCAGGCTCCGGAACAGGTACCGGTTCTGCAGTGCAGACACCTACTCCGGAAAAGCCGATTTTTAAGAGCATCCTTGTGAACGCAGAGCAGACTAAGGCTAAGCTGCAGCAGGCACTGCAAGCAAACCAGCCGCTCAGCTTCTCTGACGTACCACAGACGCATTGGGCTGCAAAAGCAATCCGGTTAGCTTCACAGCTTGGGATCGTCGAAGGTACGCTTAACGGCGAGTTCAAGGGTTCAAATCATGTAACCCGGGCTGAATTTGCTGCGATGATCGTCCGGACGTTGGGCATTGATACGACCGGAGCAGCAGGATCCTTCTCCGACACCAATGGTCATTGGGCAGATGCCTATATCAGAGCGCTGCATCGCGCGGGGATTGTAAACGGTGCAGGTAATGGTCATTTCATTCCTAATCAGCAGATCACCCGCGCTGAGATGGCTGCAATTCTGGCCCGTGTGCTGGATATGAGTGCACCTGCCAGCGCAGCACAATTCTCGGATCTTAGCAATCATTGGGCTGCAGACAGTATCGAGCAGCTTAGCAGGGCAGGTATCGTATCCGGTATGGGCGGCGGTAAGTTTGCACCGGACGATACAGCTACCCGCGATCAGTCGGTAACGATTATCATGCGGATGCTGAATATCGTGCTTGATCTGAATCTGGAGCTGTAAGGCAGTCATTTTAGATTAAAATGTTGGTGTTTGGTGTTACGTGGAATAATGCTATTTAACGGGGGAGCACCGCTTAGCGGTTGCTTCCTCTTTGTGCTTATAAGGAAAGCTTTTCCTGCACTGACGATGGCTGGGGGAACGGTGTTGAAGGAACAGTAGAGATTAAGGGAGACGGCGCTTGTATTCAGTTTCAGGCAAGGATTGTGCCGATTGTATATTCTAAAAGAGAACCCGTACTCTTAACCCAAAGGCCCAAGATACGGGTTCATTTAATGCTTCTGTGTTCAGGGGCAGCCTTGCAGCTTCACCCTTTATTTTGCCTGCAAATCCGGCTGATGGATCCCGAATATATTCCCTTCTGAATCAAGGTAATACCCTTGCCAGGCCATTCCGGGCAGCGCGTGTTTTGGCAGTGCAACTTTGCCGCCATGCTGCAAAATGAGAGCTTCGGTGGCATCGTAATTTTCCACTCCCAGGGTACAGGCGTATCCGTTCACAGCTTGTCCCGGCTCCGGAGCAGCTCCGTGCCGCTTCATCAGAGCCCCGTTGATACCGGGTTCACTGGCATCCCCTGTTATAGCCCCGAAATAAGGTGTTCCGGCGTATTCGCTCCAATCCTCAAACGTCCATCTGAACACCCCGCCATAAAATGCCTTGGCACGCTCCATGTCATCTACATGAATCTCAAAATGAATTAACCGGCTCATCCGTAATCCCTACCGTATTTTTAATTCCATTGTCCTTTCTCTATTATAGTTTCCGATTTTGCTGAATATATAAAATAAACCAGGAGTATTTTTGCAGCACAGCGGTTTATTGTAAGGCGAAGACCGGATTTTTGCGTAACCTCAAATACTCCTTTATAATGATAGGCCAGTGCACGAAGTCAGGAGGAAGCTATGAATTTTATTAAAAATCAGCTGGAGGCGTTTGGTGCCGGCGGGGTAATGGTAGATTATCTCTCGAATATAATCATGGTTCTTTTTATAGCGCTGCTCTCTGTATTGGCCAATTTTGCAGTCAAAAAGATTGTGCTGCGCGTCATTATCCATATCGTCAACAACAACCGGTATACGTGGGATAATATTATTTTGGAGAAAAAGGTGTTCCACAAGCTGTCCCATCTCGCGCCGGCCTTAATCATCTACTACTCGGCTCCAATATTTCCGTTATATCAGTCTTTAATTGAAAAAGCGGCCTTAACCTATCTAATCATCGTTACCATCACAGTGCTGAATGCGCTGCTGGATGCGGCGGACGCGATCTACCGTTCGTTTGACGTCTCCAAGATCAGACCGATCAAGGGCTACATCCAGGTTGCCAAAATCATTCTGTTCATCATTGGCGCCATCGTGGTGATCGCAAATCTGATCGGGCAAAATCCGTTGATCATTCTTAGCGGGCTGGGTGCTTTATCGGCGGTTCTGATGCTGATCTTTAAAGATTCTATACTGGGCCTGGTTGCGGGCGTCCAGCTGTCCTCCAATGATATGGTGCGGGTGGGCGACTGGATTGAAATGCCCAAATATAATGCGGACGGTGAGGTCACCGATATTACCCTGAACACCGTAAAGGTCATGAATTTTGATAAAACGATTACGATGATTCCCAGCTACGCGCTCATTTCGGACTCCTTCAGGAACTGGAGAGGCATGCAGGTGTCCGGCGGGAGACGGATCAAACGGAGTGTGTATATTGATACAAGCAGCGTGTGCTTTTGCACCCGGGAAATGATTGAGGAGTTTCAGAAAATCCACTATCTCAATGATTATGTAACAGCGAAATTAAGTGAGATTAAGGCCTATAATATTGAGCATCAGGTCAATATGGAGAGCAATGTGAACGGAAGACAGCTCACGAATATCGGCGTATTCAGGGCTTACATTCAGGAATACCTGCGGAATCATCCAAAAATTCATAAGGATATGACCCTGCTCGTCCGCCAGCTGGCGTCGGGTGATAACGGGCTGCCCCTGGAGATCTACGCATTCAGCAATGATACCACGTGGGGTGTGTATGAGTCGGTGCAGGCGGATATTTTCGATCACATTTTTGCGGTTATCCCTACCTTCGGGCTGCGGGTGTTCCAGAATCCGACGGGCCATGATATTGTTCATTTAAAAGAGAAAGCGGAATACTCGCGGAGCTATTGAGAAAAGAGTCAGAAGCAGCCCTAACCGGCTGCTTTTTCTGTAATACAGGATAGATAAGTTTTCAGGCTATTGTGCTGTGGTCCCGCCCGCCCGCAGTCTGGAAACGGAGGTTCAAACGATCATCCTCCTGTCAAATAATCATTAACCCAGAATACCGCATGACCGATTCCAATATGAGTAAATGATTGTTTCGCAACCGCTTACACGGGGATATGCTGAGGGTGTTTCAGGACCTAATTTAATGGGAGGGAATGAATTGAAAAAGAGAACGGCAAGAGTAACGGGGATGTTGCTTTTATTTACAATGGCCTTATCTTTGGTGGCAGGCAACTGGGCAAGCCCTACGGCACATGCAGCAGGCGTGTCCATTACAGTAAGCGGGGGCTGGAATGAAACGGCTTATGCGGAGTGGTCGCCGGTAAGCGGTGCAACAGGGTATAACGTATATGTGAAGCAGGCAAGCGCAGCGGACTCGCAGTATCAGCAGCTGGATAATCCGTTAATCCGCAAGTACGCCTCCTACTGGAGAGCGGATGCAGTCGGGCTGGCCGCCGGGAGCTATGTAATGAAGGTAGAGGCTGTACTGTCAGGAGGAGGAACCGCCAGCAGCGTAACCGGTACGCTGAATGTAGCAGCGCATGACCGGTCGGGATTTGCTTTTTCACCAAGCTCTCCCTTTGGTACGGGTTCCGGCGCTTATAACGCCAATGGGACGCTGAGAACTGGCGCAGAGGTCCTTTATGTTACCTCACAGACAGCTCAGACGGTAACCCTCCCGGTTAAAACCAGCAGCTCAGGCACGGTGCAGACCGGCGTTGGACTGGGCGATATTTTGAATCTTAGACAAAAAGGTTATGATACGACCCCGCTGGCGATCCGGATTATCGGCAAGGTAACGGCTTCCGATCTGAGCGGGCAGCTCAACAGCAGCGGTTATCTGCAGGTCAAAGGCAAAAATAATTACTCGGAAATGAATATCACCATCGAAGGGATCGGCCAGGATGCTTATGCGTACGGCTGGGGATTGCTCCTCAGGTATGTAGGTAACGTGGAAGTAAGAAACCTGGGGCTGATGCTGTTCCCGGACGACGGTGTCTCGATGGATAGCGGCAATGTGAATGTGTGGGTGCACAATAATGATCTTTTTTACGGAGCGGCAGGCGGGGATGCGGATCAGGCCAAGGGTGACGGCTCAACTGACCTCAAGAACGGTTCATCCTACATCACCATTTCCTACAACCATTACTGGGATTCGGGAAAATCGTCGCTGGTCGGCCTGACCGAACCGTCGGAGTTCTATGCTACCTTCCATCATAACTGGTTCGACCACTCGGATTCCCGCCATCCGCGTATCCGCGTAGCATCGGTTCATATTTATAACAACTATTTTGACGGAATCTCCAAATATGGTGTGGGGATGACAAGCGGGGGCTCCGCTTTCGTAGAATCCAACGTCTTCCGCAATGCCAAGTATCCGATGATGATCTCCCTGCAGGGCACGGATGCACTCGGGGAAGGCACCTTCTCCGGTGAAAACGGCGGGATGATCAAGGCATACAACAATCAGGTAACGGGTGCAGCCAGCCTGATCTATGCCAACTCCGGCACGGGGACAGCTGCAGCTAATGCAACCTCTTTTGACGCTTATCTGGCATCCTCAAGAAGTGAGACCGTCCCCGGTACCTATAAGGCCTTAACAGGCGGAACGGCCTACAATAACTTTGATACGTCCGTAAATACAGGGGTAAGCGCCGCTGCGGTTGATGCCGTCAGCTCGGTTGAGCAGAATGTAAAAGCAAAGGCCGGGCGCCTGGGCGGCGGCGACTTTAGCTGGACCTTCAACAATGCTGTGGATGACGCGTCGTATGCGCTTAATACCGCGCTGATGTCGGCGATCCGGGGTTATGCTACCCAGCTTGTCTCTGTAGGTGGCAATTCCAGTGCCACTCCAACACCGACGCCGACTGCAACGGCTACACCTGCACCAACAGCGACTCCTGTACCGACGGCAACGCCTGCGCCAACCGCAACGCCTGCGCCAACCGCAACACCTGTGCCGACAGCGACTCCGGTACCAACAGCCACCCCGGCTACGGGTGTGTATGTCCATGACTTTACGGCATCCGGGAAAACAAGCAGCTTTTTTAACATCCAGGGCAATCTCTCTACCAGCAAGGGGACGGTAGTTTACAATGGCCTGACCCTGACCCAATGCCTGAAAATCGAGAGCTCGACCAGCATCCAGTTCACAGCGGCCAAAGCCTCGACGTTAACCCTGGTGTTCAACGCCGAAGGAACGCAGATTAAGGTGGACGGAACAAGCTATCCGATCACGAACCGGATTGCAACGATTCCGCTTGCGGCAGGGTCACATACGATTGCGAAGGATAGTACGGCGAATTTGTATTATATGAAGCTGGAGTAGAGCGGACGGGCGGCCCTTTGGGGCCGCTTTTTCTATTTCCTCAGGTACCCATTGACTTAAACCATGGTTTAAGTCTTATGCTAGGGGTGTCGACAGGGAAAGATCACATTTGGAGGCCTTCAATATGAAAACAATTTCGATCGGTGAGGCTGCAGCTGCGCTTCATATTCCGGAATCCACGTTACGATATTATGAAAAACAGGGGCTGCTCCCGCTGATCGAGCGTGACGGGGCGGGCAGACGCCAGGGACAATTGGAGCTACTTTAATCAGGAAATTAATACGAATCTGGACGCGCCGTTTCAGCTCTCTCTGCTGTTTGCCCCATTTTTTGCGCAAAAAGAAGCAGCAGCGATTATCAACGTGACTTCCGGGCTCGCTTTTACACCGTTTGCGATTGCACCGATCTACTCCGCCACCAAGGCGGCGCTGCATTCGTTCACAGTCAGCCTGCGGCACCAGCTGTCCGGAACCCCTGTTGAGGTTATCGAGGTAGCGCCCCCGGCTGTCAACACAGATCTGGGAGGTGCCGGACTGCATGTGCACGGGGAGCCGCTGGAGGCTTTTGCGGACGGAATTTTTAAAGGGCTGGAAGAAGGACAAGCAGAGATTGGCTACGGAACCTCGGTAGACCGCCTGCGTATGTCCCGTGATCTGGTGGATGAGTATACGGCGAAGATGTATGAGGCTAGTAAGGGTATGGTTGAGTAACCGGTTCAGAATAGGAGCTATCATGAACCTTTGGACAGAGTTGGTCTCATTATTAGTAGTGCATTCATCCAGAAAAAATGAGAAAACAGCAGCCGGTTGAGGGCTGCTGCTTTCTTTTGAAAAATTACTCAACTATTTTGGGAAGCTTATACTGGAGCAACTGATAATAATCCTTAACCGCGTACAGATAGCCGTCTCCAGCATAGTGATATTCAAGTGCTTTCGTATCAAACGGGATTTGATAGATCATTTTTAATGATGAGGGATCAAATATGCTCTTCCAGTCCTCAGAAAATGTCATAATTTTGTTATCCGGACTGCGTGAAATGACGTACATAGGGTCAGATAATGGCATTGTTTTTTTTAACAGCAATCCCTTTGTTCCATACACAGCCATTTCTCCATTTTCGTAGACCACATAATTTTGACCGGTGGATTGAACAGAGGCATTTCCGGCAATGTTACGTCCCCATAATGTTTTTCCTTTGGCGTTAACTGCGATCAACCTGCTGCCTGTCTGGGGAAGGCTCATTCTAATCAGGATATCTTCCCCGTTTATTACCCAGGCTGCTTCATCAATATATGTTACAGCACCAGTAGGCGGGGTATATGTAAATAACGTATTTAATGTTGGTCCGTATACCTGAAGCTTAAATTTATTGAGGTCACCAATTTGTGAAACCAGATATTTACCGTCTAATATTGTGAAAATTTCACCTAAGGGACGTTCTCCCAGCTTCTCTCCCTTAGAACTGTAAGCATAGACCCAAGGAGAAAAAGTACCATTTGAATTTTGCTTGTTTGGGTTAATAAGTAATAGTGTCCCGTCATTCATTGCATGTATATCTGTTGATTGAGGGACGGCAATCATCCAGTTGAGTTTCCCTGCTGAATTTACAGAATATAACTTTGTGCCTCTTCCGTCTGTTACTAATGCGTAAACCGATCCCAATTTATTATAAGTAATTGAAGTATTCCAGGGGTAGGCCATTCCTTTTTTATAAAAAGAATAGGACCACTTCTCCTTACCACTGGTTTTATCAACTGCTGATACTACCCCAACAGACCAGATTTTAGTCTCGGACGCAACAGAAGTAGTTGAATTCACATAGACTGTATTAGTGTTTGGTACGTGGTAGGGTGCCTGGGGAAATCCCTCTAATTGGCTTTCTAGTGCAATCTTCCAGGCGGGAGCTGGCAGCTGATTGTTTGTTGTTGGGTTTTCAGCGGCAGTAACCGATCCATCCAGTATAAAGATCCCTGTCAGCATTGCCATAATGATGATATACAAAAGCTTTTTCGTACGCATAGTAGCCCCCTATATTAATGGTTAATTTTACCTGATTATTTTATAATATCTTGATAAAGTAGACAATGTATATAGTATATTCTTTTCTTGGGCTGCATTTTCTCTTAGTAATTCATAAGTGCTATGTTTAAGTGAATCTGGCAAAGGAGGCTTTATAAATGAGTCGAAAGATTGCAGAGAAGGTTTTAAACGACGGTCTGAAAATCCCCGCGATTGGCTTTGGTACGGCCTTTCTGAAAGGCGCAGATGGAGCGAAAGCAATTACGGGAGCCATTGAAGCCGGATACCGGCTGATTGACTCGGCCTTTAATTATGAGAATGAAGGGGCGGTCGGACAAGCAGTCCGTAAAAGCGGATTACCGAGAGAAGAGTTGCGGATTACTTCGAAGCTTCCGGGGCGCCACCATGCCTATAAAGAGGCACTGGAGACGATTGAGGAGTCGTTATATAGAGCAGGCCTTGATTATTACGATCTGTATCTGATCCACTGGCCCAATCCGAAGACTGATAAATATGTTGAAGCCTGGCAGGCGATGATTGAGGCGAAGAAGCGCGGCTACATCCGTTCCATCGGGGTCTGCAATTTCCTGCCGGAGCATAACGAGCGTATCATAAAAGAGACCGGCGTCGCGCCGAGCATCAACCAGGTGGAGCTGCATCCGCTGTTTAATCAGGAACTGCAGCGCGCAAAGGATGCCGAGCATGGCATTGTAACAGAGTCGTGGAGTCCGCTTGGACGCGGCCACAGCATGCTGAAGAATGAACAGATTGCAGCCATCGCAGCTGCCCACGGCAAAACACCGACTCAGGCTATTCTGCGCTGGCACATTCAGCTGGGAGCGGTTCCGATTCCGCGGACCAGCTCTGCGGAGCATCAGAGGGAGAATCTTGAAATCTTTGACTTTGAGCTGTCGGATGATGAGATGAAGGTCATTTCAGGCATGAGCAAACCGGACGGACGGCTCTGGGAGCAGAACCCGGCGGAGTATGAAGAAATGTAAATGCCTTTAGTTTAAAAAGAGTGCCTTCCCTGATTAACGGGAAGGCACTCTTTTATTGCAGCTCACGCGGCCGCCGCGAAGTCGGCTGCTTCCTTGCGGTACGCACCGGCCGGGCTGCCGGAATTCCGGTCATCTCCGGGAGATGCTTCCAGTAGCGCTTCGGCATCATGGAGGCGCGCTGCCGGTCGTTCTTGCGCTCTTTAATACCGATAGCGTGATAAAAACTCTGCCACAGGCTGCGGTAGGCAGCCTCCGTCTCATCCGGCTGCGGCGGAATCCATTCTTCAAGCGGAATAATGGTCCGCCGGCCCGGCTGATGAATCAGCGCCATCCTGTGTGTGCGGTCGTAGATCATGAAGCTCTCACTCTGGAACCGGTCGCAGAAATGGTCCTCAATCACAGGCAGAATGTAGCCCTGTGGTTCAATGACGGCTGCCATGACAGGTCCGTATACGGTGAACCGGACAAAGCCCAGATAGTGATGGCCCTCCCGCCGGAGCAGCCGGACGGCCTTGTTCAGGGCGCAGACCGTATCGTCGGCCAGCATGTTCATTACCGCGGGGCCGTGGGTAAAGCCCAGATACAGAAAATTCAGCAGCAGCATCTCCTTGTCCGGTACGGCAGACCAGAAGCCAAGCCGGAGAAGCTCTTCGGCTTCGCGGGAAATCTTCAGCGGGATGGAGCGCAGCACGCGGTCTGCCTTAATCTTGTCGGTCTCGATCCATTTAGCCTCCAGCAGGAGTCCTTGTCCGTTGCCCTCCGAGTGGATGGCCAGCGGCGTTTCCTTCCACTGGTAGCTCTCGAACACGCAGCATAGCAGGCCCTCAAAGCTGCCGTCATAGGAATAGGCTAAAGAGGTGGTTGCGAACATGGGACTTAACCTCCGTAACGAAAGGATGCAGCCCGTCCGGCTTCCGGCAGGGCTGCTAAATAGCTGTCGTCGAAGAAGGAGAGCTGCTCGATCTCCGGCTGCTGGAACTTGGCCAGCTCCTGCCCGGACATCAGGGAGCGGAGCAGGGTATGCTCGCCTACCTTGAGGCCTTCCAGCGGCCGGCCTTTGCAGGTAATGAAGAACTGGGCGCGCTTGAGCACAACGCCGAGCTTCTTAAGCGCATGGAAGTCGAGCGTTCCGGCCCGGCGGGCCTTAATGATCCGCTGGGCGCTCCGTACGCCGATGCCGGGCACGCGCAGCAGCATCTCATAAGGTGCGCGGTTCACTTCCACCGGGAACTGCTCCCGGTGATTGATGGCCCAGCTGCATTTCGGATCAAGCAGCGGGTTGAAGTTGGGCGCTGCCTCGTCGAGCAGCTCCTTGGCCTCAAAGCCGTAGAAGCGCAGCAGCCAGTCCGCCTGATACAGCCGGTGCTCGCGCAGCAATGGCGGCTTGGTATCCAGCGAGGGCAGGAGCGAGTCTTCGACTACCGGAGTATAAGCAGAGTAAAAAATCCGCTTGAGCTTATATTTCTTATACAATCCCTCTGTGAGGTTCAAAATCTGGTAGTCGGTATCCGGCGTGGCGCCGACGATCATCTGGGTGCTCTGTCCCGCCGGTGCGAAGCGGGGCGCATGCTTATATTTAACGAGTTCCGTGCTGTTCTCGGTAATCTTGTTCGTAATTAGGCCCATCGGCTGCAAAATGGACTGCTTGCTCTTGTCCGGAGCCAGCTTGCGCAGGCTGTCCTGGGAGGGCAGCTCGATATTGACGCTCATCCGGTCAGCCAGCATCCCCAGCCGGGACAGCAGGGCGTCGTCTGCGCCGGGAATGGCTTTTACATGAATGTAGCCGCGGAAGTGATATTCGTTGCGCAGCAGCTCAAGGGCGGCAATCAGCTGCTCGGTTGTATAATCGGGACTGCGCATAATGCCGGAGCTGAGGAACAGCCCCTCTATATAGTTACGGCGGTAAAATTGCATCGTAATGTCAGCAATCTCCTGCGGGGTAAATGCAGCCCGGCGTACCGGATTGGACTTGCGGTTGATGCAATAAGCACAGTCATAGATGCAGCCGTTGGTCATCAGCACCTTGAGCAGCGAAATGCAGCGTCCGTCTGCGGCAAAGCTGTGGCAGATTCCAAAGCTGACCGCGTTGCCCAGGCTTCCGGCCTGGCCGGAGCGCTGTGAACCGCTTGAGGTGCAGGCGACATCATATTTGGCCGATTCTGTCAAAATTTCTAGCTTCTCCATCATATCCATCGTTACACACTCCTCATTAGCAAAATTATATACCGAACAAATGTTCCTGTCAAAATTCAAAAAAATACCTGTTATCAAGGTGGCTGAAGGAGTTCTATGCGGGTATTTTTGCCGTAAAAGGGAGCTTTTATTGTTCATGACCGGAGAGGGGAAGGAAGTTTTATTAGATGGGGGACGCACAGAAATGTAACCGCATTCCTGCTTATGCTATAATAGCAACTAACAGAGATAGAAAGAGCTTTGCCAAAATTAGAATGGGAGTGGTGCGGGAATGAGGAAATATAATATTTGGCGGCCGATCATGCTGATTCTGGTTGTCCTGGTGACGAGGTCGCTGGTAACCACAATCTGTCTGCTGTTCGGCATGTCAGAGGAGTCGGCCAGCAGTATCGCTATGATCGGGATGGTTATTGCTGCACTGATTATGTATAACCGGATGATGAAAACGACCAGGCGAAAATAAACCCTGTGCAAGGCGGATAAACGAACTTATTAAGAATCATCGGCAAGTAAACCTCTCCTTACGAAAGACTGGCGGCAGACTGGCCGGCTTCCGGGTTGCCAAAGAGGGGTTTCTTTTTTTGCATTTTTGTCTGTAGCCGGGCAGGAGAAAGGGTAAAGAAGGGCCTTAACCTTATTAGAATAAAAAAGGGCGCCCCAAGCAGCCGTCTTATGACTGGCTTGAGGGCGTCCTTTTTGCTGTGCAGCAGGTCAAGCGGATTACTGATACCTGGAGTAGAGCAGCCAGATGAGCTCCCGGCGGCTGCTTACCCCGGCCTTGCT
The DNA here is from genome assembly GCF_058313675.1 of Paenibacillus sp. fava2. Lineage (NCBI taxonomy): Bacteria > Bacillati > Bacillota > Bacilli > Caryophanales > Paenibacillaceae > Paenibacillus > Paenibacillus sp. fava2. Next base: position 212,613 of record NZ_CM177755.1, read on the forward strand.
GAAGATTGATTTCAGATGATCCTGTACGGTGTAGGCAGAGATGTGAAGGAGCTGGGCCAGCTCCTTGGTTGAGTGTCCCCCGGACAGATGATGGACGATTTCTTTTTCCCGTTCCGTGAAGCCAAAGGCTTCGGTAGTCATAGGCAGCAGGTCGCCAGCCTTGGCCGCTGTGAAGGAAACGGCGAGCTGGACAAGACCGGATGGGCCGTCCAGCCTGCTGGCGGTGATGTTGATGAAGCGTCCGTCAGGGACGCGGAGGCAAACCCTTGCCGCTGCGGATTCGCCGGAAGCGGGCGATCCGCTCCGAAGCAGTTCACTCCGGTCCGGGGCGCTCCGGGGCAGTCCGCCTTGGGACTGCCCGCCCGCTAGCGGCTGTCCGCCTGGAGTCAGCTGCTCGCCCGTCCGCCGTCTGCCGGCCGGCTGCTCACCACCGGCAGCGTCTTGCTCTGCCTCATGCTCTGCGGCCAGCGCCCGCAGGCTGACCGCCCTGACCGGCCCGGGCAGCGCGGGCCGGGACTGCTGCTCCATGCGCTGCAGCTGCTCCAGCCAATAGCGCCCGCCCGGATTGAGGCTCACCGGCTCCAGCCGGTCATCCAGAATGATAATCCCTTCCTCCGGCTGCCCGCCGGATTCAACAGGGGCGGCCGGGCTCAGCGCCTTGGCCTTCAGGCGGCCCGCAATCAGCGGGGCAATATCGCGGATGAACTGCAGCTCCTCCTGCTGAAACGGTCCCTGTTCCTCTTTGCGGAACAGGATCAGGAATCCCCAGCAGGCTTCGCCTATCCTGAGCGCAGCCCTGAGCTCGTCCGCGAAGCCCGCGGGCTGCAGCACCTCACGGTAACGCCGGCTCAGCTCCGGCCGGCCGGCTGTGGCTTCCCATATTGAGGAAACTGCAGCGTTAGAGCGGGCCAGCTCTGTGAACTTATTATAGTCATCATGCAAATATTCATTGTCGAGCAGGGCGCCGTGGATGCGCTCAAGTCCCTGCTCGGTAATAGCGCCTGTAGTAAGCAGGGTCTGCGGATCGACGGTCGTGCAGCAGGCTGCGTCAAAGCTCAGGCCTGTTCTGATCCGGGTCAGCATAATCTCCCTGTACATCAGGGAGGACAGCTGCTGCTGCTGATCCAGCTCCTGCAAAAGTCTAGCCATTGCGGCAGTTGCTTCTTTCATACTCCGGCCCTTTCGCGGTACATGGATTGGTTGTGTCTGCCCGGGGGTTGTGATAAATCCCAGTTATGTGGGATGGTGCGCAGCCGGTACAGCTCTGATAATGATTAGTAGTTATTATTATAGCTTACCGCAGCAGATCATCAAACGGAGGGATTCTATGAACAAGGCTACGATTGGGACAGCTAACCCCTGGGAACAGGCGGATGGCGATCAGTATACAAGCAATATCAGCCGCAAAATACCGGGCTATCAGCTGCAGTATGAGCTGATGGATAGCCTGCTGACGGCGCAGCTGGACCAGCGGGGGCAGCCCGGGCTGCTGGTCGCGGGTGCAGGCGGCGGCCAGGAGATTGTTACGCTCGGACGGAGCCATCCGGACTGGCGCTTCTGCGGTCTGGATCCTTCAGCTTCCATGCTGGAGACGGCCCGGCAGCGGATTGCTGCAGCCGGGCTGGCAGATCAGGCGGAGCTGCATCAGGCCGATCTCCGCTCATGGAGCGGCGGCGGTGAGTATGATGCAGCAACCTGCATGCTGGTGCTGCATTTTGTGCAGGGGCGCGAGAACAAGCTGGCATTGCTGCAAGCCATTGCAGCCCGGCTGAAAACTAATGCGCCGCTGTTTATCTCGGCCATTAACGGCGACCCCGCTTCGCAGGCCTGGCGTGTGCAGATGGCCGGCTGGAGGCTGCATATGCTGCGTAACGGGGTAGGGCAGGAGCAATGGGAGGCCTTCGCTTCTTCCTTCGGAGTGACCTCCCATCCGCTTCCGGCGGAGGAAATGGAGCTGCTGCTGGAGCAGGCAGGATTCATGTCTTTAACGAAATATTTCGGCTCCTATCTGATCGACGGATGGATGGCGCTCAAGCGGTAAGCTTCCGGAAGAACAGCTGCAGAATGAATAGGGCACACCAATCAGCAATCCACTATCAGATAAGTTAAGGAGCAAATGCAATGAGGACAGAAATTGTTGTAATAGGCGGATACGGTCATGTGGGCGGACAAATCTGTACGCTGCTGGATAGCAGATTTCCGGGTGTTGTCTACGCCGCAGGCCGCAATTCAGAGCGTGCAGAAAGGTTCAGCAGGAGCACCGGAGGCCGGATCAGGCCAATGCGGATTGACGCGGCTGAAGCCTTCCCGGCGCAGCAGCTGCAGAAGGTGAAGCTGGTTGTGATGTGTCTGGATCAGCAAGACACTTCCTTTGCAGAGGCTTGTCTGAGAGAGGGAATTCATTATATAGATGTCACGGCAAGCCTCGGATTCTTCAGCCGGATGGAGCTGCTGGGCAGCTCAGGACATGATTATACAGCGGCTGCAGTGCTAAGCGTCGGGCTGGCTCCCGGACTGACCAACCTGCTGGCGGGTGAAGCCGTCCGCTCACTGGATGAGGTACGGCAGCTGGACATTGGCATTCTGCTGGGGCTCGGCGACAGCCATGGCCAGGCGGCAATTGAATGGACTGTAGACAACCTGCCGGCACAGTTTGAGGTGATGCAGGAGGGCAGCAGGGTGCAGGTAGACAGCTTTACGGACGGCCTGCTGACAGACTGGGGGACAGGGCTTGGCAGGCGCCGGGCCTACCGCTTTCCGTTCGCAGACCAGCAGACGCTGGCCCGGACGCTGCGCATCCCGACGGTATCAACCAGGCTGTGCTTTGATTCAAGGGCGGCCACGGCAGGCATTGCGCTGCTGCAGAAGCTCGGGCTGCTCCGGCTCCTGAAGGGCAGACGGCTGCGGCGGGCGGCTGTAGCCGGTTTTGGCCGCATCCGCTGGGGCAGTGAGCAATATGCCGTCAAGGTAGAGGGCTCCGGCTTGAAGAACGGGGCTCCGGCCCGCTTCGAATATGTGGTTCACGGATTGAAGGAAGCGGAGATTACAGCCCGGGTAGCTGCAATTGTGGCCGAATCCATCTATTCGGAAGGGAATACCAAGCCGGGAATTCATCATCTGGAGCAGCTGTTCAAGGTGAAGCTGGAACAGGATCGCCTCTCGCTGCAGCTGCAGAACCAGGAGTCCGGCGGCAGCGGCTATAACACGATCACCGGGATCAGCTGCTGGTATCGGCGGTCTTGAAAAAAAGAGGGCTGCGGCCCTCTTTTTGCAGAAAAATGGATGTAAATCCAATCAAACCTTTGATAATTGTAAGGGTATTCTTTATAGTAAGGGGAGAACCTGCAAAGGATAGGGATCTTACAACCGGGAGGAAACAAATTGAGCACTGATAAAATCGGAATTCCGTTGGAAGGCTTTGCTGAATTCAGCAGAATCGTAGCTGCAGAGGGTGCCGTCCTGCTGCGTAATGAAGGAAATGTACTGCCGCTGCGTGATAACGAAACCGCTTCAGTTTTTGGGCGAATCCAAGTGAACTACTACCGCAGCGGTACAGGATCGGGCGGAAGCGTGAACGTGGCATATACCACGAATCTGCTGGACGGGCTGCGCAGCAAGGAGAATATTAAGGTCAATGAAGAGCTGGCTGCAGTCTATGAGGAATGGATTCAGGAGCATCCGTTCGACAACGGCGGGGGCGGCTGGGCGGCCGAACCGTGGCACCAGAAGGAAATGCCGCTGACGGATGAACTGGTGAAGCAGGCCAGAAGCGTGTCAGATAAGGCGATCATCGTCATCGGACGCACTGCCGGCGAAGACCAGGATAATGCGGATGCGGCGGGAAGCTACCAGCTGACCGAGGATGAGAAGACGATGCTGAAGCAGGTGACGGCCTATTTTGAACAGACCATCGTCGTGCTGAACGTATCGAACATTATTGATATGAGCTGGCTGAATGATGAGAGCCATGCCAATCCGATCTCTTCTGTGATCTACTCCTGGCAGGGCGGGATGGAAGGCGGCAATGCGATTGCCGATGTGCTGGCCGGAGACGTTACGCCAAGCGGCAAACTGACAGATACCATTGCGTATTCCATTGATGATTATCCGTCGACGGTCAATTATGGCAACGAATTCAAGAACCTGTACCAGGAAGATATTTATGTGGGCTACCGGTATTTTGAAACGTTTTGTCCGGATAAGGTCCAGTTCGAATTCGGCTACGGGCTCTCTTATACTACCTTCAGTGTAGAACCGAAAGAAGCCAAGCTGTTTACCAAGGACGAGAAAACCTATGCGTGGATTGACGTAACTGTAACCAATACTGGCAGTACTTATGCCGGAAAAGAAGTCGTACAGGCTTACTACGAAGCCCCGCAGGGCAAGCTGGGTAAACCGGCAAAGGTTCTGGCGGCCTTCGGTAAGACCGGGGTGCTGTATCCGGGTGAATCCGAGACGATTGCCCTGGGCTTCGAGCTGCGGACTATGGCGTCCTATGATGATGCCGGAGTAACAGGACATCCGTCGGCCTATGTGCTGGAAGCCGGAACCTACCGGCTGTACGCAGGGACAAGTGTAAAGCAGGCTGTGCCTGTCGGCTTTGAAGGCAAAGAGGGATATGTGCTGGAAGCACTCGAAGTAGTGGAGCAGCTGCAGGAGGCGCTGGCGCCTTCGGAGAGCTTCACCAGAATGATGCCGGGCGCCCGACGGGCGGACGGCTCCTATGAGCTGACTTATGCGGAGGCGCCGAAGCAGAAGATTTCACTGGCTGCGCGTATTGAGCAGAACCTGCCCCAGAGTCTGGAGCAGACCGGCGACCAGGGCTATAAGCTGCGCGATGTGCAGGAAGGCAAGGTCAGCCTGGCTGCGTTCATCGCCCAGCTGAGCGATGAGGACCTGGCTGCGCTGGTCAGAGGCGAGGGGATGAGCAGCCCGCTTGTTACACCGGGCACGGCTTCGGCCTTCGGCGGTGTGACCGATTCGCTGTACAGTTATGGCATCCCGGTAGCCTGTACATCTGACGGCCCGTCCGGTATCCGTATGGACAGCGGGCAGAAGGCAACTCAGGTCTCGATCGGAACGCTGCTGGCGGCAACCTGGAATCCGGAGCTGGTGGAGGATCTGTATGTGATGGAGGGGCAGGAGCTTCTTCGTAACAACATCGATACGCTGCTCGGACCTGGACTCAACATCCGCCGCAGCCCGCTGAACGGTCGCAACTTTGAATACTTCTCCGAAGATCCGCTGATCTCCGGGGTGTTCGCCGCAGCCTGCACCCGCGGGATCCGCAAGGGCGGATCAAGTGCGACGCTGAAGCATTTTGCCTGCAACAATCAGGAGAAATACCGCAGTAAGGTGGATGCTGTTGTATCGGAACGCGCCCTGCGTGAGATTTACCTGAAGGGCTTTGAGATTGCGGTCAAAGAGGGCGGAGCGAATTCAATCATGACCTCCTATAATCCGGTTAACGGACAATGGGCGGCATCCAACTATGACCTGAATACAACCATTCTCCGTGGTGAATGGGGCTTCAAGGGTATCGTGATGACCGACTGGTGGGCAGTAATGAACGACTGTGCCGAGGGCGGTCCGGCTGACCGGAAGTACACAAACTGGATGGTCCGTGCCCAGAATGACCTGTACATGGTTGTCAGCAACTACGGGGCGGAAACCAACGCTTACGGCGATAACACCATTGAGGCGCTGGCGAACGGTACGCTGACCCGCGGAGAGCTGCAGCGCAGCGCGGTTAACATTCTCGAGTTCATCCTTCAGTCACCGGTCTCCTCCAGAGAGCAAGTGATCGAAGAGACGGTTGAGTCCTTTACAGCTGTGCCGGCCCTGGCGGCAGAACAGGCACAGACGCTGTCCGCCCAGGGACAGGTCACACTGACTGCAGAAGGCAAGGCCGTCCTGAACGTAGAGCAGGCCGGTGTATACCGGCTGTTCGCCCGTGTCATGTCCCCGGATACCGAGCTGGCCCAGAGCGCATGCAACCTGAACCTGAACGGCCGGACGGTGACAACCGTTCAGACGAACGGCACTGAAGGCCGCTGGATTCAGCTGAAGCTGGTTAAGGCGCAGCTGGAAGCCGGCCTGTATGAGCTGACCCTGGAGCATGTGAAGCCTGGAATGCAGGTGGAAGCTATCGAATTTAAACTGGTGTAGGATAAGGCTCTAAGCGTTATTTCCACCCTTGCAGCAAAAGGCACTCCGGCCCCGGCCGAGTGCCTTTTGCTTTTTTTGGTTATATAAAAGGTAAGCAACTATCCGGCTCCCGGTTCCGTCTTAGAGATACAGCCGCTTAGGATTTGACACTTTACTATTACTTCAAGGGAGATGAGTGCGATATGAAAAAAGCAATACTGCTAACAACGATAATGTGCAGCCTGGCCTTGGCCGGCTGCGGGAATAACGCACAGCAGAATACCAATCCGGCCGGATCAGACCCGGCCGTACAGGAGACGGCTGCGCCGGCAGCAACGGCTCCGGCTACCGCTGCACCGGAAGAAACGGCAGCCGCGGCAACGGCAACAACGGCCCCGGCGGCAACAGCGGATGCTGAGCAGACACCGGCGGCTTCCGCCGTCAAGCAGAAGTATCTGGATAAGCTGGACGCTGTGGAAGCCGGGCTCAGCGATCTGCAGGAGCAATATGATTCCGGGGTAACGGCCTCCATGACCGAGGCTGCAACGAAGGAATATGAGCGCTGGGATAAGGCTTTGAACGAGGTTTACACTGCGCTCAAGAGCCTGCTCTCCGAGAGCGAAATGGCTGACCTCAAGGAGAAGCAGCTGGAGTGGATCACCTACCGGGATAAAACAGCGGAGGAAGCGGCGGCTAAATATGAAGGCGGCACGATGCAGCCGCTGGAATATGTGGCTGTGCTGGCAAGCACTACAAAAGAAAGAAGCTATGAGCTTGTGAATATGTACATGAAATAAGCCTGCCGGATAGATTAAGGCCGGGCAGTGGTTTTCCTGATTCCAGGAGACCGCTGTCCGGCCTTTTTGCTGGTTTACAAGCCATAGCTGCTATTCCTTATTCATAAGTCCCTTCAGCCCGGTCATAAACGGCCGGATCTGCTTAATCATGCCATAGCCCATCTTCATGACCGGCATCGCCCGGCGGATCAGACCGAAGAATCGCAGCCCGCCGCCCATCAGCCCGCCCAGCCCGCCGAGTCCGGCGCCGGCGCCGCCCGCTCCGCCCAGGCCGCCAAGCAGCGGCCCCAGGAGCGGCATAAAAGCGGACACCTCCGCCTGCTTGCCGCGGGCGGTGGAGGCTCTTCCCGCTTTTTTGCGGGTGCGCGGTGCGACGGAGAGGACTACCGCCTCTTTTTCACAGCCGGTTATCCATCCCACATATGTCCGTCCGTCATGAAGCGTAACGCAGACCTTGCGGCCCTTCAGCTGCTTGGCCTGCCTGCGGACTTTTGCTGAATTTCCCATCAAGGATCACCTCGCCTTCCTGTTTACTTTATAGTACACAGGGATGCGGATACGGCTTGTGCTGATGTGTATACGCCTGCAAGCTTTTTTACAGGGAGATGGCAATGCGGCATATGACTATAAGCGGTAAATAACAGTTGAGAAATGGGCGCCGGATAGAGTAGTATAGCAGTATAGTATCTATTTATATGAATTAATTTATATTTATATTAAATAAAGGTTGGGAGAGTCCACAATGACAAATTTTCGTGATCAGCTTATCGCCCATTATAAGTTCGATGATGCCGCAAATGCCGGCAGAGACAGCTCGGGACAGGGACAAGACGGCGCAGCTTCCGGCACAACAGTACCAGTAGTAACCGAAGTAGGCGGAAGAACGGCTGCCAGGTTTGCAGGAGGACCCAGCGGTACTTCCTATATTCAGCTGCCTGCCGGCCTGCTTACAAATGTAAGCGACAACAATGGCTTAACGGTGGCTGCCTGGGTCAACTTCAGCAAGGGGACGAATGTCTGGGAGCGTATATTTGATTTCGGTAAAAGCGAAGCCGGACCTTACCTGTTCCTGACCCGCGGGCTGCGCGGTACACTGACAGCGGGGGGCGATCTGTCGGCTGATCCGGGACGTGGTTATGCTACGGGGGAATGGATTCATTTTGCACTGTCTGTTACCGGGACGCAGGGCGGGACGCTGAGCAGCGCCGGTCCGGTGGTCTATATCAATGGTGAGGCGGCGGCCGACGGCTCCATCAGCCAGACTTCAAGCGGCAATTACGCCCAGCTGCGCAGATGGTTTGCTACTTTCGCAGACCCGGATAACTACAGCCGCAATTTTATCGGGCGTTCGCAGTATGAGGTGGATGCTGATTTTGCCGGGGCATTGTCGGATCTGCGGATTTATAATGCCGGATTGTCGGAGGACGAGGTCATTGAGGTGATGTGCGAGTCGCTGACGGACAAGGAGATCGTGAAGCTGGCCAGAGACAAGTATCTGCCTGTCCTGAATTCGATTGTAACCAGCAAATTGTCCCTGCCCCCGTCGCTGATGGGCGGAAAAGTACAGGTGGCCTGGACATCAAGCCGGCCTGCTGTGTTATCGGATCACGGAGTCATTCAGCAGATCAGCGGAGCAGAGGCGGTGACCCTTACTGCGGTGCTGAGCCGAGGTGCTGTTTCTGCTGAGAAAAGCTTCAGCCTCTCCGTGCTTCCCGCACACTTGCCGCCCTACACACTGACGGTACACGGGGACCGTGAGGTGCTGGATATCAGTGAAGTGATGTACGGCCTGTTCTATGAGGATATCAATAATGCGGCCGATGGCGGCATTTATGCAGAGCTGGTGCAGAACCGTTCGTTTGAGTCTTTTGCTTTTGATACATACTCGCAGGTCTCCGGCGAATGCGGCTGCTCTACCGGACGAAACCGGGAGCCGCTGTTTGCCTGGTCGGGAGATACGGAGCTGATGAGTCCGCAGCACCATGGGGGCTTGAACGACTTTTTCGGAATCGCGGATAAGGAAGTAAATGCCGTTTATGTAACGGTAGCGGACGGAGCAACGATCCGAAACCGCGGGTTCGCGGATTCTAACGGACATTGTGCAATGTCAGTCGTTAAGGGTGCTAAATACGATTTCACAATCTGGGCCAAGGCGGTAAACGGCGGGACAATTACGCTTCAGCTGCAGGATGCTGACGGTATGGCTGTCAGTGACGCGGTTATTGTAAAAGTGGAAGGCGGGAACAGCTGGAAGAAATACGGCGTGCTGCCGGAGAAGGAGCTTACACTGACGGGTACGGCCGCTGTGCTGGGGCAGCTTGCGCTCACTTTTGACGGTGAGATTTCCATTGATATGGTGTCACTTATGCCGCGCGATGTGTGGGGAGCAGGTGAGGAAGCGGGCTCGCAGACGGCCCATGCCAATTATCTCGGCAACCCGAACTACCGGCTGAGAAAAGATCTGGTGCAGGCGCTCGCCGATATGCATCCTAAATTCCTGCGTTTCCCGGGCGGCTGTATCTCCGAAGGCTCCTTCATCTGGGAGAACGTCTATGACTGGAAGGATTCGGTCGGGGCCGTGGAGCTGCGCAAGGAGAATTTTAACGTCTGGGGCTACATGATGACTATGGGTCTTGGCTATATGGAGTATTTCCAGCTGGCTGAGGATCTGAACGCGACCCCGCTTCCGGTCATGGCCTGCGGTGTGCTGTGCCAGGCCCGTTCGGACTATGCCCATCCGGCAGGCGGGGCGCTGCGGGACTATTTTATAAAAAACTTTACCGATCTGATCGACTTTGCGCTCAGCACGGATTTTGCGAACAATGAATGGGCATTGATGCGCAAAACAATGGGCCACGAAGCGCCGTTTGACCTGCGTTATTTGGGTGTCGGCAATGAGAACTGGGGCACGGAGTTCTTTGCTAACTTTGAGGTATTCAAGGCGGCGATTGATAAGTATATGGAACGCCATTATCCAGGGTATGAGCTGCACATTATCTCCACGGTCGGCGCCCAGGCGGATGATGATGCTTACCAGCAGGGCTGGAAGTTCCTGAGCGGCAATCTGCGCGGAACGGCGGAGGTGGCTTTTGCAGACGGCCATAATGTTATAGAAGAAACAGTGACCTGGTACCGGAATCAGCCGGACTATATGGACACCATTGCCGATGAGCATTATTACCGCTCCAATGAATATCTGCTCAAGAACGCTGACCGTTACAACTATTACTACCGGGCGTATCAGGCGGATGGCAGCATAGACTGGAGGGCGACCTCCAAGGTGTTTGTCGGGGAATATGCATCCACGGATAAAAATACACTGGCCGGTGCAGTCGCCGAAGCCGCAATAATGACCGGGTTTGAAAATAACGCTGACGTTGTACGGCTGGCCGCCTATGCGCCGCTGTTCAACAAAGTGCTGACCGACGGAACCTACCGCTGGACCCCGGACTGCATCTGGTTTGATGATGAGACCGTCTGGTTCACGCCGAACTATTATGTGCAGCAGCTGTATGCCAAGTACCTGGGCAACAAGGTGCTCGCTACCTCTTTCTCGGCCTATGCCAAAGGCAAACCGGCTGCACTCGTTCCGCATGGCGGGATTGAGATTGCCGCAGGCAGCGTGGATCTCTTGGTAAAGCGGGTCACCGTTACTTCTAATAAGGACGGCAGCGTGCTGTTGGATGAGGATTTTACCGGGGAGCTTCATCCCGGCTGGCAGGTTATCCCGGGTTCAGCAGAGCATGTTGTGCAAAGCGGAGAAGGTGTGCTGCTGAAGGGGCAGAGCAGCGGCCGCAGCGGGCTCTATTTCCTGAACGACAGCTGGTCTGATTATACCGTGGAGGTAGTCGCTTCCCGGAGACAGGGTGCGGACGGCTTCTATGTCGGCGTGGGATTAACAGAGATTGCTGCAGAGAACAAAAATGTTCTCGAATATGCTGTCGGTTACGGCGGAAATGCCACGGGTCTGAAGGTATTCAAGCAGGGCGTGGAGGCTTACACTCTCGGGGATTATTCCTCCAGCACAGCGGCGGGCAATCTGCGGGCGGCATGCTATGAGGGGATAGAGGATAATACCGATTATACCATTACAGTGAACTATGGCGGCGCGGACGGCAGCAGACTGCTCTGTTCATACACAGACGGGCAGACGGGCAGCAGGGTGCTGGATTATAAGCTGGAGGCTTACAACAGCGAGGTGTTTAACTCGGTTACCAGAGATGCGGAGCATGTGTATATAAAGCTGGTTAATCCTGATGATGTGGCAAAAGCGACAGAGCTGAAGCTGCTGGATTTGAACGTTTCCGGCACTGCGAAGCTGATTACCCTCAGCGGCGATACCTCGCTTGTTCATGTGCCTAATGTGAATCAGAAGCATAACGAGCGGATTGTGCCGCAGGAGCAGCAGATTACGGTGGACAGTGGCCCGATAGTGCTGAATCTGCCGGCGAATTCGGTCAATGTGCTGGTGTTCGATCTGGAAGGGTAAGGTACACATCCTTCACAGCTTTATTTTGGTATGGTCTATGGAATCTTGGCGGTATCGTCGATATTAATAATGAGAGCTATTACGTTGAGTGTCAGGTTTACACGAAGTGAAACCCCTGAATGTTAAGCTTCTATGGATATGAGAAGACACGCAGACCTGTTAGGTTAGCCGTGTTATTATTCGTACTGGCACTTTCACTATCTGACATTATAACGAGGCTGTTTAGAATACGACTTCCGGGGAGATTATCATGAAGCTGCGTACCAAGATTACATTGTTTATTATAACCGTTGCCTTGCTCACCTTGGCCTCTACCTATCTTACTTCACAGGAGATTTTTCTGGACCAGTTCACAGAGCTGGACCAGGAAGCGCTGGAAGGACGCATGTCGGATATCATCCAGACCTACGATTTGGAGCTTCAGGGTATGCACGAAACGATGCTAAATTACTCAGTTTGGGACGAGACCTATGACTATGTCTCCTCCCAAACGTTCGAGGATCCGCAGAACCCTTACATTCTCAGTAACTATGACGGGGAGACTTTTAAGGGCAACCGGTTTGATCTCATGGCATTGACCAACGGGAGAGGCAATCTGGTCTATAGCGGCTTGTATGATTCCAGTGAGGAGGCAGTAACACCTGTCACGCCGGAAATTGTCAATCTTTTCGGGGATATCCGGGAGCAGCTGGACATTTTTACCGAATTGGAGAATTCCTACACCGGACTTGCCATCCTGAATAACGGGCCTATGTTGATTACTTTTCAGCCGGTTATTCACAACGACATGACAGGTCCCGCCGCCGGGATGGCGGTGGCCGGCCGGATGCTGGATGATACGGAAATCAGCCGGATCGGGGCGTTAAGCCCATCCGGTATAACCATGGAGAAAGTCTCAAACGGCTTGCTGAAGGAGAGCAGGGGGCAGAAAATCTGGGTGAGCCCATTGCCGGGAAACCGGCTGTCAGGTCATGCAATAATAGACGATCTGTTCGGCAATCCGGGAATCGTAATTTCCATGGAGCAGCCCCGCCATATTTATCAAATCGGCAAAAATGCGATGACAAATTTTACGCTGTTCTTCATTATCTCGACCTTTGGTATATGCATACTCAGCCTGTTGTTCGTTAAGCATACTATCCTGTCCCGGATGACAGCGCTGGTCCGCAGTATCCGGATCATCGGTAAAAGCCGGGATCTGTCGATCCGCCTCGACATCAAGGGAGGGGATGAACTCAGTGAGGTAGAGGGGGAATTCAACCGGATGATTTCCTCGCTCGAAACTGCACAGATAGAGCTGCACCGGCAGGCTATGGTCGACCCGTTGACCCAGCTGCCGAACCGCGCCCTTTTTTTTCAGACGCTGAACCGGACCATCCGCAAAGCAGAACGGCAGGGCCTGCAGATTGTGCTGCTGTTCATCGACCTCGACTATTTCAAGGCGGTCAACGATACCTGGGGGCATGACTTCGGGGATGCGGTTCTCAAGCAGATCGCGGATCGTCTCACCGGCGCTGTCGGGCCGGATGATCTTGTGTCCCGGCTTGGCGGGGATGAATTCACCATTCTTCTCTCCCGTTTTTCCGGTGCGGAGGATATTCAGGCCCGGATTTCCACAATCCAGCGGGTGCTGGCTGAACCGCACACACTGAACGGCCAGTTATTTCACAGTACGGCAAGCATCGGGGTCAGCATCTATCCGCAGAATGGAGAGGACGCTGAACTTCTCGTCAAGGCTGCCGATCTGGCGATGTTTCAGGTCAAGGAGAACGGACGGAACAACATCTGCCGTTATTCGGAGAAGCTTGAAGAGGCGTTCAGCCGCAAAAAGGTGATCGGCAGACAGCTTCTCTCCGCTGTCGATAATGGCGAGCTGGAGCTGCATTACCAGCCGATTCTCTCGGCATCGACGCTTGATGTCGTCAAGGTTGAAGCGCTGCTGCGCTGGACAAGTCCAACGCTCGGACCGGTGTCACCTGCGGAGTTCATTCCGCTGGCAGAAGCCGGCGGCTCGATTCACGGTATCGGTAACTGGGTGCTCCGTAAGGTCTGTGCGGACCTCCGCAGCTTCCGGGACGAAGGCATCCGGCTAAAGGCAGCTGTCAATATCTCGGGGGTGCAGCTCATGCAGCTCGGTCTGCCGGAGCAGCTGACGGAGGCGCTGGCAGACAACGGGCTTACGGCAGATAGTCTGGAGCTGGAAATCACGGAGACGGTGCTGATGTCGGACGAGGACATTATCTCCTCGCTCATTAATCTTCGCAGCATGGGATTTTGTATCTCGCTCGACGACTTTGGCACCGGCTTCTCGTCGCTGAGCTATCTGCGGACCTTCCCGGTAGATCTTATCAAGATTGACCGTTCGTTTGTTTCCGGCATTCAGCCGGGGGCTTCCGACGATACACTCGTCCGCGCAATCATTGAACTCAGCCACAACCTTGGCCTGCGGGTCGTTTCCGAAGGGGTGGAGCTGAAAGAGCAGTTTGACCTGCTGTGTGCCCTTGGAAGCGACCAGCTTCAGGGTTACTTTATCAGCAGACCGCTGCCAGTTTCGGCTTTGAAGGAGTTTATTTCAGGCTATGCCTCCGCTGCCTCCACAAGGGAATCCTCCGTAAACACACGGTAGGATACTGCAAATGAGATCAAATCGGCAATTTCCTTTTTTGCTATGATCCATAGTGAAAGGAGAGAGGCTTCAATGTACGAATGGAATGAGATGGTCCAGCGGATGATTGACTGGATTGACGGTGATCTTACGGACGCGCCAACCCTGCTGCGGATGTCAGAGCAGCTTGGCTACTCGCCGTACTACTGCACCAGGCAGTTTCATGCCCTGACCGGAATGACGGTGCGGGACTATATCCGGCTGCGGCGGATCAGCCGTGCCGCCCTGGAGCTCCGCGATACGGATGACCGCATTCTGGATATAGCCGTAAAGTACGGATTCTCATCGCAGGAGGCGTTCTCGCGGGCGTTTGTGAAGGCTTTTAAGCTGACGCCCGGAGCGTACCGTACAGCCCGCAGCCCCATTCCGCTGGCCATTCGTGCCGAGGTATTCTCTCCTTATCACTACTTGATGAAGGAGCGGGAAAAAATGCGGGAGATTCATCTGCAGGCAGCAGAGATTAAGCTTGAGTTCATACCGGAACATAAATTTATCGGCATCTGGGACCCGGATTCGGTCAACTACGGCGGATTCTGGAACAACGGACATAACTGTGACGAGGTGTCGGGAACGCTGGAAAGCATGTCCCATCATACGCTGGAGGGGCAGCTGGGTCAGACGGCCGGATGGTTCTACGTGAACGGACGCAAAGGCTATCTTTACGGAATCCCGGTGCCGGCTGATTATACCGGGGAGATTCCGGAGGGGATGGAGTGCCGCGACATTCCGGCTTCGGAGTACCTGGTCTTTTTCCACCCGCCTTTTGATTACCTGCAGGATAACGGGGCAGTAATGCGCACAGTGGAGGAGGTAGCCTGGAACTACGATCCTGCACAAATGGGCTATGTGTGGGACGAGGAAGTGAAGCAGGATTATCAGCGCCATTATCCGGAAGGCTACGGCTATGCCGTGTTGCGGCCGGTGAAGAAGGCCGGTTCGGAGTGAGAACGGATATACGGAATGAAGAATGAAGAATAAGCCGCCTGTTGGGCGGCTTTTTGATTTTTGTTTTTGGCGCCGAAAGTAGGCGAATGAACAAAATCAAAGGCAAAAATGCCTCTGATTCCGCCGAAAGTAGGCGAATGAACAAAATCAGAGGCAAAAATGCCCCTGATTCCGCCGAAAGTAGGCGAATGGATGAAATCAGAGGCAAAAATGCCTCTGATACCGCCGAAAGTAGGCGAATGAACGAAATCAGAGGCAAAAATGCCTCTGATTCCGCCGAAAGTAGGCGAATGAACAAAATCAGAGGCAAAAATGCCTCTGATTCCACCTAAAGTAGGCGAATGGACGAAATCAGAGGCAAAAATGCCTCTGATTCCGCCGAAAGTAGGCGAATGAACGAAATCAGAGGCAAAAATGCCTTTGATTCCGCCGAAAGTAGGCGAATGAACGAAATCAGAGGCAAAAATGCCTCTGATTCCGCCGAAAGTAGGCGGATGAACGAAATCAGAGGCAAAAATGCCTCTGATACCGCCGAAATAGGCGGACGGACCAAGGCCGTTGGGCCCCAATACCGCTCCTTAACCATTAGCAGCAGTCTACTGTAACTAGGCCTGTTCCAGTATCATCGCTGCCAGCTCATCGCCGCGCTGGTCAATTCCGGAGATGGTATGCAGCAGCTCTGCCTGCCGCCTGCGGCTCTCCCGGTTCCAGAGCTGCTTAGGGGAGGCATGCGCTTCAAGGACGGCCGGTAAAGGCATGTTGCTATAGTAAGAGCTCAGCAGTGCATCCATCTGTTCATAGTCAGCGGCCATCTCGCTCATAAGCGCAGCTGCTGACGGATGCTGCACCAGACCCAGTGAGGCCTTCAGATAGACGGCTGCACTTCTCCGGGCATCAGCGAGCGCCATCATGCAGAAGTGATTGACGCTATAACGGCGTATGAATGTCCCGGCATCCGCAGCTGTATACCAGTCCTCATCCAGCAGGCCATCCTGCCAGGAAGCCAGCGCCTTATATCCCGTATGGTAGCCTGGCTGCCCGTTTGCCTGCATAGCTTCAAGCTTGATCCGGAGTGAAGCGTACAGGCTATCCAGTGCCGGCGCAATATCACCGTGCCTTTCCAGATAGAGCAGCTTATACGGCCAATGGTCTACGTACAGATAACCCTTGCTGCTCTCCATGGCCTCCTGAAACTCGGGATCATCCTTCAGCTCTGTAAAGGTCTCCTCATCGAAATAGCTGCGGCACAGCAGCGTGTTTCCGTTATCGAGATAGCCTGTAATGACTCCCCACTCGGGAGCCACCCTCAGGTTCAGAGCGACCGGCAGGCGCTGATGATGGAGGCTTTCCATGACAGTGAGCTTCTCCTGTTTACGTTCTTCGGATGTCAGCCGGTTTGCCCAGCTTGCTTGCAGGCCGTAAGCTTTAACGACCGGCGGGGTAAAGTCATAGGCGGCGAGAGCGTCAGCTGCGCTATAATCCCATACCGGGGCAAAAGCGGCTCTCCAGCAAGCCCCTGAAACGCCCATTACTGCTTCATAGCTGGTCTCGATTCCCATGACAGACAGGGAGGTGTAGAGCGCCCCCGCCCATGAGCAGTCCATTCCTCTGCCGAAGCCGAGACGGTGTACCTTTTCGATGATGCAATGCCGGCGGCCTGATTCCGCTGCAAACAGCCGGGTCCGGTCAGAGGTGTAATGAATCCGTTCCTCCTCGGCGCAGCTTACTGCATGAATCCCGTCAGCATTCAGATAGACGAGCAGCAGATATTCACTGTCCTCATGCCCCATTGTGCTTGGAAAAAGCTCCTGATCGACCGTAAATTGCGTCCATTCAAAATAAGCATAGTGCTTCATTTTTTGCAGCACATCCCGCCCGGCCCGTTCATTGCCGTATGCGGCATGAACAAAGGTAAGCCCGCTTTTGCCCAAAGGATAGTCTTGTGAATGTAAATCTATCTGCAAAAGCTGCCCCTTGAGTACAAACGTTAAATAAATCCCGGAGGGGGTCCCGTATTTGACAAGGAGCAGCTTAGCCCGGTCACTGTGCAGTAATCCCTGGAAAAACTGGTCACCGAGGCTTAAAGTGAGCGTGTTTCCGGTTATGAGCTGGTTTACCCAATGAGTGACGTCCTGCTGTTCATCACCGTCGGTGTAGACGGCGGAGAGCACGGCAAGCTCCTGCGGCAGCAGAAGGCTGTCAATGGAATGCCCCAGAACGGCAGAGAGGAGCGGAAGGGTAGAGGTTTCAGGCAGGGATTTGCCGGTCTCCCATTTGGATACGGCCTGGGCGCTGACATGCAGCTGTTCAGCCAGCTGCTCCTGGGATAGCTTTTTTTCCTTCCGTAGTATGGCGATCCGTCTGCCGACCTGTTCACTGTTGATCATTATTTTTTTCTCCCGGATTCAAATTCGACGTCGTAATTCCATTATAATTCCATCCGGTATAATGAACAGCGATTAGAGCAGGGGGATCGCCGCAGAAAATCAACTGCCGGTTGACCGCTAGGTAGACTTCAGCTCGCCCTGAAGCTGATTAAGGATAGAGGCATGCCAAGGGTACAGCTCGCCCGGGGATATAGAGAGGAATTTGTGTTTATTCACTGTGATCCGGTCCCCGGCAACCGAGGTAAACCGGATAAAAGGCTCTGCCGACAGCAGGGACAGGCCCGCCCTGACTGTCCAGACTTCTACAGGGAGGGTGTCATGTGACAGAAGGAGCTTCAGCAGGTCATAAAAGGTTTTGTGCATCACATTAAGCGGGTATCCCGGACATTCCAGACTGATGAGATAAGTATCGATTTCGTGCCAGTAATGGTCTAGAGCCGCCTGCCGGTTTTTCAGGCTTTCCGGAGAAAAGTCACCGGTATCCATAATCCGCATCAGGCCTGTTTCCCAGCCTGCCGGTGTCCACGGAAGTGTACGGCTAAGATGAAACAGCCATTTCGGATGCGGCACATACTCACCGTTGGCGGTGAATAAGGCTTCGATTAACTGGGCAGCTGCTGTATTCAGC
Organism: Paenibacillus sp. fava2; assembly: GCF_058313675.1. Classification (NCBI taxonomy): domain Bacteria; kingdom Bacillati; phylum Bacillota; class Bacilli; order Caryophanales; family Paenibacillaceae; genus Paenibacillus; species Paenibacillus sp. fava2. The sequence goes on from NZ_CM177755.1 coordinate 230,671, forward strand.
ATGGCATGACCCTGAACGCCGTCTCCCCGGTGCAGCCAGATATCGCCGGCCAGCCGGTAATGCCACCAGCAGCTGAACATCACGCCTTCAGCCTGCAGCCGCCCCGGGCGTTCGGCCAGCTTCGTGCGGATCAGTCCGGCGATATGTCCCTCGGGATCATGCAGTATCCCGGCATAGGATAGATCCCACAGGGCGGTACTGTCCCAACTTTTCTCCAGCTCTTCTTCCAGGCTTACAGCCTTGATATCATAGAGGCAGCCGCCAATTCTGGTTATGCCGAGGGGCAGCGGGGAACATCCGCCGGTCCATTGTGCATACTGCCTTGCCTCCAGATAAAAAACCAGATCAATCTCTGACAACTCATCGGCATATCCCCGTGAGCATCCTCCGTTCAGGGTTATTCCGCAGACTCCCGCTAGGGCAGTAAAACCGGGCAGCCGTTCATCCAGCTCCTTCAGCATGCCGGCAAGCAGATTTGGACTGGTTACTGTTACATATGGTCTATTCATATTCATCACCTCATCCTCAATATATAGCAGGCCGCAGGAAGAAGCATTGGAGTTTTTTTATGAAATTTAAAAAATAGCTTGCACGATCCTGAAATCCATGGTATATTCATTCTTGTGCCGCGATAAACGATTTGCGGTCGTGGCGGAATTGGCAGACGCGCACGGTTCAGGTCCGTGTGGTAGCAATACCGTGGAGGTTCGAGTCCTCTCGACCGCATAACAGCAAAGAAGCTTCCGAATTGCCCTTGGGCAGTGCGGAAGCTTTTTTCATTATATCGGGTTGGTTGCGGAGTTAGCTGGGCGGTGGGGCGCTGGCTGTCTTTAACCCGTTAACGGACACCAGAGCCCTTATTTTGCCGAAAAAGCACAGTTTGTCCGGCTAACGGACTGTAGCGCCTTTATTTGTGCTCGAACGGTAATTTCCGAGGCTAATATCGGCAGATAAGGTTACTGGAGTCCGATAGCACAGATTGCTCGGGGTGAGGTGAGGTGGACGGCCTGTGCTCCCCCATTAGTAGGACAACAAGGCCGAGCCGTTTCCCGGCGCCGTCTGCTGCTGCTTGCGGAAGGCAGACGGCGACATGCCGGCCAGCTTGTTGAAGATCCGGTTGAACTGCGAGAAGCTGGTGAATCCGCACTGCTCGGCAATGCCGGATATTTTGAGACGGGTATGGACCAGCAGATGCTGGGCTTTGCGGACCCGGGTGTTCTGGATGTACTCGGTCAGAGTGGAGCCGGTGACTCTTTTGAACTGATGCGATAAATAATAAGGACTGGTGTAGAACTCCGTAGCAATAGAATCCAACGACAGCTCGCTGCTGTAATTGCTGTTAATATAGGCGGTGATGGAGTATATTTTTTGCGCTGCGCTACTACCGGCTTCCTCAAGCACATAGGTGTTCTTATCCTGCTGCTGGCATAAGGCGCACAGAAACTGCTGAAACAGAGTATGAACCAGCACCGGCCCCAGCGGAGAATCACTGTGTGACAGGGTGAAAATGGCGTTAAGCGGATCGAATACGGTACTGCGCGGCTCCCCCGTCAGCCGGTAGATCGGCACCTCTTCGGAGAAGGGAAGCAGCATATTTTTGTAAGCGTTCTCCAAACCGAGTATGCCGGCAGGTATGGCAAAGTTAATGATCAGCCGCTTATGCGGAGGGCCTTCCGGATACTGGGTCATATGCAGCAGATAAGGACGGAGCAGGACGATGTCGTACTTGCGCAGGGCGTGGATTTTGCCGTCAATGACGTGGGTGGCCCGGGAATCCATCAGAATATGAATCTCATAAAAATCATGCTCATGCTGGAACTCCATATTGATGTTGTGCGACCGTTCGTCATAGTCAAAGTAGTAAAAAAGCGGATCGCCGGGCGTGTTAATGTTAACGCTATATCCCTGCTCATATAATAAGCCGTTTTCAAGCATGTCCTCTCTCCGCCTCTCTCCGTTATTTACTCCATTATAGGTTTGAAAAAGCAAAAGATGCAATAAATACTCCCCATTCACGCAAATAAAGCGTAGTTTTTGAGCGCGAGGATTTGATATATTGGCGGTATGAAAACGGATACAAGGGGTGAGAGCATGTTTTTAACGGAAGAAAAGCTGATCCGGCGGCAGGCCGAAGTCGGCAAATACAGATATGTCAGAGTGAGTGAGCTTACCGAGCTGGAGTTCGCGGAGGATGAGGACGGCAAAAATGGTGTTTATCCGGGAGAGGTCTCCTTTAAGGGGACAATCCGGCTGAATGATCAGTGGCGCGGGCGGGACCGGTATGTCTGGCTGCGTGCGGTGGCAGTACTGCCTGAGAAGAAGGAAGGCTTCAAGATCGCAGGCCTGTTTGATTTCGGTAAATCGGGGAGTTTTAATAACTCCGGTTTTGAATCGCTGCTGTTTGTAAACGGTTCACCGTATCAGGGGGTTGATAATAATCATCGTGAGGTCATTTTTGGCGATGAGCTTGGCGGTCAGGCTGTCGAGCTTGTCTTCCGGCTGTGGTCCGGCCTTGAGGGCGGAGGAGCACCGAGGGTACAGGAGCATAAGATCAGCGAGGCGATGATCGGATATCTGGATGAGCGGATCGATGATCTGTTCTATATGTCCCAGGCGGCACTGGATACCTTCCGCTATCTGGGCCGGGACCAGCCGGAGAAGCAGTGGCTAAAGCAGGCGCTGGATGCCGCATTCCGCGAGATTGACTGGTCTGAGCCGGGCTCTGAAGAGCACGTCAGCTCCATGTACCGGGCAGGCACCAGCCTGAACGGGGCGGTGGAGGCGATGCCGCAGACCTTTGATGTCACGCTTACGGCGCTGGGACATACCCATATTGATGTCGCCTGGCTCTGGCAGCTGAAGCATACCCGGGAAAAAGCGGCCCGTTCCTTCTCGACCGTCCTGCGGCTGATGCAGGAATATCCGGAATACCAGTTCATGCAGTCGCAGCCGCAGCTGTATGCCTATCTGGAGCAGGATTACCCCGAGCTGTTCGGACAGATCAAGGAGCGGATAAAGGAAGGGCGCTGGGAGCCGGAGGGTGCCATGTGGCTTGAATCGGACTGCAATATTCCATCCGGCGAGTCGCTGGTCCGCCAGATTCTCGTAGGTAAGCGTTATTTCCGCGAACAGTTCGGCATTGAGAGCAAGTATTTGTGGCTGCCTGATGTGTTCGGCTACAGCTGGGCGCTGCCGCAGATTTTGCGCAAATCGGGTATTGATACTTTTATGACGACCAAAATCAGCTGGAACCAGTTCAACCGGATGCCGCATGATACGTTCTGGTGGCGCGGGATGGACGGCTCTGAAATATTGACTCATTTTATTACTACCTCGGAAAAAGACGGCGATGCCTACACCTACAACGGCCGGATGACAGCAGGTCTGCTGCGCGGCATCTGGAATTCGTATCAGGATAAGGAGATTAACGACCACCTGATGTTTGCCTACGGCTGGGGTGACGGGGGCGGCGGGCCGACAAGGGACATGCTGGAGCTGCGGCGGCGGTTCGATAAGCTTCCGGGTATGCCCAAGATTAAGCCGGGCAGTGCAGGCGATTACTTCAAAGGGCTGCATGAGCGGATTGAAAAAACGGACGGATTCGTGCATACCTGGAACGGCGAGCTGTACTTCGAGTGCCACCGGGGAACCTACACCTCGCAGGCCAGCAATAAAAAATATAACCGCCGCCTTGAGCTCCTGCTGCGCGATGCGGAATGGCTGTATACGCTGACCGGCGTGAGCCGCGGCAATCTGGCAGAGTCTTATCCTGCTGAGGAACTGCGCGGTATCTGGGAGATTCTGCTGCGCAACCAGTTCCATGATATTATTCCGGGCTCCTCGATCAAAGAGGTCTATCAGGACAGTGATCAGGAATATGCCGAAGGAGAGGCCCGGTCACTTGCTCTGATCAACGGTGCGGGGGAAACGGCAGATGGAGAGGGAAAAGCTTCCGGAGAGCAGCAATTCCTTACTGCGCTTGGAAGCTCGAACTGGGATAGCCCGCGTTATCTGGAGCTGCCGGGCAATATTTCAGATACCAGTGTAATTCAGAATGCTGGCGGCGGGCAGCTGGAGCAGCAGCGCACTGCGGACGGCGGCTGGCTGGTATATATCCCTTCCGTGCCTGCTTTTGGTACGGCGGTTCTGGAGGTTGTACCTGAGCAGGCAGCAGGCGGCCGTTTGGAGGGGCAAACTCCACTTGCTGATGCTGCTGAAGGCCGGCTTACCACTCCGCTGATTGAAGCGGTCTGGAATAAGCAGGGGCAATTCACCTCGCTGCGTGACCGCCGCAACGGCCGGGAGATCCTGGCCCCGGACCGGCGCGGGAATGTGCTGCAGGTGTTCGAGGATAAGCCGCTGGATTTTGAAGCGTGGGATATCGATATTTTTTATCAGGAAAAAATGACCGAAATTTCGCAGCTTACAGCATGCGAACTCATCGAAAACGGCCCGTTGCGGGCGGTGCTGCGTATGGCCTGGACATATAACCGCACCACTATTACCCAGGATATTATTTTCTACCGGGATACCGCGCGGATTGATTTCCGCACAGAAATGGACTGGCACGGGCATAACCAGCTGCTGAAGGTGGCCTTCCCTGTGGATGTTCATACCACTGAAGCAACCTATGATATCCAGTTCGGCAATGTCAGACGCCCGACACACTGGAATACAAGCTGGGATTATGCCCGGTTTGAAACCGTGGGCCACCAGTGGGCGGATGTCAGCGAGCAGGGGTACGGTGTGGCGCTGCTTAACGACTGTAAATACGGCTATGACATCAAGGACAGTGTGCTGCGGCTGACGCTGCTCAAATCTGCGGTTCACCCGAATCCCGAGCAGGATCAGGGACATCATGCCTTTACGTATGCGCTGTATCCGCATGAGGGTGATTTTACCCTGGGCGGAGTGGTCCGGGAGGCGTGGGAGCTGAACAATCCGCTGCGTACTGTGCCGGGCCGGCTGCAGGTAGAACCGCTTTTCTCCATTGACGGGGGATATGTGCTGGTCGATGCGGTAAAACGTTCCGAGGACGTCGCTGATGTAGTGCTGCGTCTGCATGAGTATGCCGGTGCGCGCAGTAAGGTGCAGATTGAAAGCGGATACCGCATCGCTGCCTGGCAGGAATGCAATCTGATGGAGGAGCCGGCAGGGGAATGGCAGGCGGGAGAGCTGAATTTTCAGATCAGACCTTATGAGATCAGAACGTTCCGGATCAGGCTGGGCCTGGAGCAGACAGGAGAGGGGAAATAATGATGAATATGCAAGCAGTAAAGCTGGATAAAGCAGAGATTATTGCAAAGCTGAACCGTGTATCAGATAAGCTGCTGAATCTGGACCGGCCGGATAATGAAGCAGAGCTGCAAACCTTAGGTGAGGATGCGGGGCGGCGGGGCTACTTCGCCCGTGATTTCGGCATGGAGGAGTGGGACTGGCCGCAGGGCGTCGGGCTGTATGGCCTGCAGAAGCTGGACCGGCATTTTGCCGACGGGCGTTATCCGGCTTATGCCAAGCTGTGGATGGCCCGGCAGATGGAGAAGGGGCTGCCCAGCCGGAATATCAATACAACCGCCCCGCTGCTGTCGCTGATGGAGCTGGATGAGGCGGAGGAGCTAAGCCTGGAGTGGGTGGAGTGGCTGATGAACGGGCTGCCGCGCACTGTAGAGCAGGGTTACCAGCATGTCACAACCGGAGCCGACAAAAGCGAATTAACGCTTAATGAGAATGAAATCTGGATTGATACGCTGTTCATGGCCATTCTGTTCACGGCCAAGATGGGTGTAAAATACGATAAGCCGGAGTGGCGGCAGACATCGCTGCATCAGCTGCTGCTGCATATCAAATATCTGTATGACAAAAAGACAGGGCTGTTCTATCACGGCTGGCATTTCACCGGCCGCCATAATTTCAGCGAAGCCTTCTGGTGCCGCGGCAATGGCTGGTTCAGCCTGGGGCTGCCGGAATACCTGGAGCTGATGCGCCCGTATCTGGAGGACGGCGTGTTTACTTACCTCCAGCAGGTGCTGCAGGCACAGGCGGAAGCGCTGCTGGACTGCCAGAGCGCAGACGGGCTGTGGCATACGCTGCTGGACGACCCGGACAGCTACACCGAGACCTCCGGCTCGGCCGCCATTGCCGCCGGCATTCTGCATGGCGTGCGCAGAGGGCTGCTGCCTGAGGAATATGCACAGTCGGCGCTGAAAGCGATTCAAGCCGTGCTGGACCGGATCGACGATGAAGGAACCGTGCTTGGCGTCTCCGGTGGTACGCCGATCGGCAAAACCCGAGACGATTACAAGGGCATTATTATCGCCCCGATGGCCTATGGCCAGGCCATGACACTGGTCGCGCTGGGCGAAGCGCTGCATTATTGCTGAGACATGCGGGCGTGACATGGCAGGCCTCCGTTATCGTCTGCGGATCTTTGCGTGGCGGCAGCGGGCGGTAATGCAAGAGGATAAAAAGCAGACGTCAGCCGCCGGGGAGGCCCGGCGGCTACGGGTGTTTACTGTGCGGTCTTAAGAAAGTATGGCCAGTAATGACAAGCAATCCTTACGGTACTGAATCAGCTCGCCTTGACTGGATTTATAAGATGCATCGGCTGGTAACGGACCGAGGAGCCCTTATTTCGGCAAAAGGGACTCTATCCATAATCTAACGGACTCCAGAGGCGTTATTATCGGATTTTATTCCTGTTTGCGGCTGCCGGTAAAGGAATAAGGGCGCTGTGGTCCGTTAGCCAGGATTAGGATGCCTTTTTTGATGAATAACGGCGCTACGGTCCGTTAGCTGGGGGGGGAGAGTTCTTTTGGGGAAATAATAGCCTTACGTTAGCCGGGTGGAACGGATCTTTCGAGTGAAAACGGCGCTACGGTCCGTTATATAGCAGATGAAAAGGCGGATAAAGAACAAGATCAAAAAACACTTGTAGCCTGCTGCGGCTTGAAGTATACTGATCTCGGAAAGGTTAAGCGCTTACCTTGAGGGAGGATAAGCGAGCATGGTCAATCAAGTAACAGTAGGCATTATCGGCGCCGGCAGAATCGGACGCCTGCATGCCGATAATCTGCGTGTGATGCCGTCTTATAAATTGAAATCTATTTCAGAGGCTTATATGACCGAGGAACTGGTTGCCTGGGCGGACAGCCGGGGGCTTGGCGCTGCTTTTACGGATGGGGAAGCTATTCTAAATGATCCGGAGATCGACGCTGTGTTCATCTGCACACCGACAGACACGCATGCCTCGTGGATTGAGCGGGCGGCGCGGGCCGGAAAGCATATTTTCTGTGAGAAGCCGATCAGCATGTCCTCGGAAGAAACAAGCCGGGCGCTGCAGACTGCCAAGGAAGCCGGCGTGCTGCTCCAGGTGGGCTTTAACCGCCGGATGGACCCTAATTTCCGCAAGCTCAAGCAGCTGGTACAGGCGGGCGAGCTGGGCAGACCGTATATTGTGAAGATCACCTCGCGTGATCCGCAGCCGCCCGGCGAAGCCTATGTTCTCTCCTCCGGCGGAATGTTTATGGATATGACCATTCACGATTTTGATATGGCCCGTTATCTGATGGGTGAGGAAGTAGCTGAAGTGTATACCCGTGGCGCCAATCTGATTGATCCGATGTTCGGACGCTGCAGCGATGTGGATACAGCTGTCATTACGCTTACTTTCGCCAGCGGCGCGATCTGTGTGATCGATAACAGCCGGCAGGCTGTCTACGGCTATGACCAGCGGGTAGAGGTGTTCGGCTCCCAGGGAGCGGCAACGGCTGACAACTGCCGTCCGACCACTGTTGAGGTGTCTACAGCCTCATCGGTTACCCGCGACCAGCCGCTGCATTTTTTCCTGGAGCGTTACAACCAGGCATTCACCGATGAGGTTGCCGCATTCGCCCAGTCTATCATTCTGCGGGAGCCGGCTGTGTGCAGCGGCTATGACGGACAGCAGGCCCAGCTCATTGCTGAGGCGGCCCTGGAATCGCACCGGACCGGGCTTCCGGTGAAGCTGAAGGTTTGTGCCGGTGAGGAGCGCCCGGAGATAGAAGCCCTGTAAGCAGAGGCTTATCTTGAACACGGAGGGAGCTGTGAGGATGTCTGATTATTTGATCAAGGCTGGCGCACCCGGCAAGGACGGGCTTGTTACAGCAGTCAGCAAGGAGAGCGCCGGCTGGGAGTATGTGGGGTTTGAAGTGTATCAGCTGCAGACAGGTGATACACTGAGCCGCGATACCGGAGACAATGAGGTCTGCCTGGTGCTGCTCTCCGGAAAAGCGGATGTGAAGGCAGATGACCAGCTGTTTACGGGTATAGGAGAGCGCATGTCAGTCTTCGAGGATCTGTCGCCGTATGCGGTCTATGTTCCTGCGGGCGGACGCTATGAGGTGACGGCTCTGACAGAATTGGAGCTCGCTGTCTGTCTCGCCCCGGGCACGGGCAAGTATCCGGCCCGGTTGATTGCACCGTCCGATACGGGAGCCGAAGCCCGCGGTTACGGCAGCATGTCACGCCGTGTAGTCAATATTTTGCCGGAGAGCAGCGAGGCTGAGAGTCTGCTGGTAGTAGAGGTGCGTACGGACGGCGGCAACTGGTCCAGCTATCCGCCGCATAAGCACGACAAGAATAACCTGCCGGCAGAGTCTTACCTGGAGGAGACGTATTATCACCGGGTGAACCCGGCTCACGGTTTTGTGGTGCAGCGGGTATACAACGACGACCGCAGCCTCGATGAAACGATGGCCGTGCCCGACCGCAGCGTTGTGCTTGTTCCGGAAGGCTACCATCCGGTATCAGCACCGCCGGGCTATGATTCCTATTATCTCAATGTGATGGCAGGCCCGGTCCGGACCTGGGTATTCCATAACGATCCCGATCACGAATGGCTGTTCAAACCGGCCGGGCATACTCCCGCAGGCCAGGAGGAATAGGCCCGTAGGATAGAGGCAGTATTAAGGGGCTTCCGCAGGGCGGAGGCTCCTTTTTTGCATCTGATAATGCTGGCACGGCGCAGCGTATAGTGCGCAGCATTGCTGAGTGGCATTGAAGCAGACAGCGGACCGGGGCGCAGCGGCAGAGGGTGAAATGACAATACCGGCGAATAGACACTTTTGGAGGAGTTCCCTATAATCGAAGTATAAGACGGCAAGAACGTAAAGGCGGTTTTAAACAATGAAACCTACAATTTATGATGTGGCGCGGGAAGCCGGAGTCTCCATTGCTACGGTGTCCAAGGTGCTCAATAATAACGGCAGGATCAGCGACAAGACGCGGGAAAAGGTAAATCAGGTCATGGAGGAGCTTAATTACCAGCCGAGCCTGGTAGCCTCTGCGCTGACGAGCCGCCGGACGGGGACGATCGGGCTGATGATTCCCGATATTGCCAATCCTTTTTTTGCGGAAACGGCCCGGGGAATCGAGGACTACGCCCAGCAGCAGGGCAGTGACCTGATTGTCTGCAGTACCGACCGTGATGATGAAAAAGCGGCCCGATATACCTCGCTGCTGCTGCGAAAAAGAGTGGACGGCCTGATTATCGCCTCCCACACGGGGAAGCCGGATATGATCCGCCGCCTGCTGGCTGACAGGGTACCGCTGGTGCTTTTCTCAGCGGAGATCCGCAGCCTGGAGAGCAGCAGCGTTACTGTAGATGACTATAAAGGCGGATATCAGGCGACAGAGTATCTGCTGTCCCTGGGCCACCGGAAGCTTGGCATCATTTCCGACAATCTGCCGGGTAGCAAGCTGCGGGCGGAGGGCTTTCTGGATGCGCTAAGGGATGCCGGTGTCCCGTTTGACAATCCGGACAATATTACGCATACGTCAGCTACCCTGGATAACGGCCGCCGGGCGGCTGCGGCTATGCTTGGACAGGCTGAAGGGCAGCGGCCGACAGCTATATTTGCCTGCAACGATCTGCTGGCGATCGGTGTCCTGAAGGAGGCGCGCAGCGCAGGCCTGTCCATTCCCCGCAACTTATCCGTTATCGGCTTCGACAATACGATGCTGGCGGAGATCTGTCACCCTACGCTGACCAGCATCGCCCAGCCGCTGCGCGAGATGACCGAGCAGGCGATGATTCTGCTGAACGAATCCATAGATAATCCCGACAGCCCCAGACGCAAAATCATGCTGATGCCGGAGCTGGTCATCCGCCATTCAACCGGGCCGGCGCCCGGGTAAGGCAGGAGAAACGGCTTCTATAAGCCGGGTTTGTCCGCTCGGCTGCCGGGCCACTCTTGCAGAGCGCGGTGCCGGTGACCTGCTTCGGAGAACTGTACCAGATTGCTGCAGTCAGCTCCGTTTTTCGAGAGCAACTGCTTCAAGACCCATTGCTTCAAGACCCACTGCCCCAAGATCAAATGCCCAAAAACCAATGCTCCAAGTGCAAATGTTTCAGGACCCGGTTCTCCCCATGAAGGTGGCGGACGGGTCTTTTTTTATGCGAAAACATTGTTAATCCATGGCTCTTGCGTGAGTTAACAAGAAACTTGAGATCGCTTTCAAATTTAGGATTGCCAAACCCGATATTCTGGCCTATACTATTTATAAAATTAGGTTAAGCGCTTACCCTTTCCCTCCCTGACAGACCGGTATTTTAAGAACAACAACGTTCCTAATGAACCCTTAACATTCTGTTCCGCTCACCCTGCTCCTATTATATCCAAGCTACTATCATTCATTTCTTCTGAAGCTTTTTCAAGGAGGCGTCACTATGAACGATCTACAGTTCGATCCCGCCCGTCCGCTCGATTTAGTCGCCGTCGGCCGGCTCTGTATTGACCTCAATGCCAATGAAACCGGAAGACCTATGGAAGAGACCATGACATTCACCAAATATGTCGGCGGCTCTCCGGCCAATATCATCATCGGAACGGCGCGGCTGGGCATGCGCACCGGCTTCATCGGGAAGCTGGCGGATGACCAGATGGGCCGGTTTATCCGGAGCTATCTGCAAAAGGACGGCATTGACGACAGCCAGGTATGCGTTGATCATACTGGTGCTGTGACGGGTCTTGCTTTTACAGAAATAAAAAGTCCGCAGGAATGCAGCATTCTGATGTACCGCGATAACGTTGCTGACCTGCTGCTGAATACAGACGAAATTTCGGAGGATTACATCCGCCAGTCCAAAGCGCTGCTGATCTCCGGCACCGCACTGGCACAGAGCCCTTCCCGCGAAGCGGTGTTTCTGGCGCTCGAATTTGCCCGCAGGCATAATGTAACGGTCTTTTTTGACCTCGATTATCGCCCTTATACCTGGAAATCCGCCGCTGAAACGGCTGTCTACTATAATCTGGCCGCAGAGAAATGCGACTGCATCATCGGTACCCGCGAGGAATTCAACATGATGGAGAATCTGTACAATGTGACAGATGCAGATGACGAAGCGACGGCGGCCCGCTGGTTCTCGCAGCAGGCGAAGCTGGTTGTAATCAAGCACGGCGGAAGCGGCTCGATTGCCTATACGGCAGACGGGCTTAATCACCGGAGCGGGATTTTCCCGGCCAAGGTGCTGAAAACCTTCGGCGCAGGCGACTCCTACGCCTCGGCTTTCATCCACAGTCTGATGCAGGGCGACAGTGTCAGTGAAGCTATGCGGCGCGGCAGCGCATCGGCTTCGATTGTAATCTCGCGGCACAGCTGCTCGGATGCTATGCCGACCCTGGAAGAGCTGGAAGCCTTCCTGCAGACCAATGAAGAAGTGGTCTCCGGTGCTTAGTCAGCCTTAGAAGCAGATATGCAACGGTTTCTATACAGTGATTGATCAGCAGCATCAAACATCAACAGAGATGAAGGAGTGGACAAAGAATGGCACAGCAAAACGTAGAAGTGCTGAAAAACTATATTGGCGGAGAATGGGTCGAAGCAAAAAGCGAGCAGACGGAACCGGTGTTCAATCCGGCTTCCGGTGAAGAGCTGGCCAGAGTTCCGCTGTCCGGCAGAGAGGATGTGGACCGGGCGGTGGCTGCGGCTGAGGAGGCTTTTGCCGGCTGGTCGAAGACCCCGGTGCCGCGGCGGGCGCGGATTCTTTTTAAATATCAGCAGCTGCTGGTTGAAAATTGGGAGGAACTTGCAAAAACCATTACGCTGGAAAACGGAAAAAGCTATAAAGAAGCTTACGGCGAGGTACAGCGCGGCATCGAGTGTGTCGAATTCGCAGCCGGTGCGCCTACACTGATGATGGGCCGGCAGCTGCCGGATATTGCAACCGGAATTGAATCGGGAATGTACCGCTATCCGATCGGTGTCATCGGCGGGATCACACCGTTTAATTTTCCGATGATGGTTCCCTGCTGGATGTTCCCGCTCGCGATTGCCTGCGGTAATACCTTTGTGCTGAAGCCGTCCGAGCGTACCCCGCTGCTGGCGGCGCGTCTGGCGGAACTGCTGGAACAAGCGGGGCTGCCAAAAGGTGTGCTCAATGTGGTCAACGGAGCGCATGATGTGGTTAACGGCCTGCTGGAGCACCCTGGCGTTAAGGCGATTTCTTTTGTCGGATCACAGCCGGTAGCGGAATATGTCTATAAAAAAGGAACAGAGCATCTGAAACGGGTTCAGGCGCTGGCCGGGGCCAAAAACCACTCCATTGTACTGGCGGACGCCGATCTTGAGGCTTCTGCTACACAGATTATCAACGCTGCCTTCGGTTCTGCCGGAGAGCGCTGCATGGCCTGTTCCGTAGTCACTGTACAAGAAGATGTGGCTGATGAGCTGATCTCGATCCTGCTGCGCGAGTGCGGGAAGATGACGATCGGAAACGGGCTGGAGGAGGACACCTTCCTGGGACCGGTTATCCGCCAGGGGCATAAGGACAAAACGGTTGCTTACATCGAGCAGGGCGTAGCCGAAGGCGCGAAGCTGCTCAGAGACGGGCGGGAGGATGCAGCGGCTGCGGGTCAGGGCTATTTTGTCGGACCAACGGTGTTTGACGGAGTCACCAAAGAGATGAGGATCTGGCAGGAAGAAATCTTTGCGCCGGTCCTATCCATTGTGCGGGTCAAAGGTGTGGAGGATGCGGTGGAGCTTGCCAATGCGTCGCGTTTTGCGAACGGGGCTTGTATCTTTACCAATGATGGCGGGAAGGTCCGCTACTTCCGTGAAAATATCGAGTCCGGCATGCTGGGAGTCAATGTAGGCGTACCGGCTCCGATGGCCTTCTTCCCGTTCTCCGGCTGGAAGGATTCCTTCTACGGCGATCTCCATGCGAACGGCACCGACGGAGTTGAATTCTATACGCGCAAAAAAGTTGTCACTGCCCGCTGGCAGTAACGATAGAGGGAGGGTGGAACTTAAGTGGAACGGATCAGATTAACAACGGCGCAGGCGCTGGTGAAGTTTCTGAATGAGCAGTATGTCGATTTCGGCGACGGGCCGGAGCGCTTCGTAGAAGGTGTATTTACTGTTTTCGGCCACGGCAACGTGCTTGGTCTGGGACAGGCGCTGCAGGAGGACCCGGGTGAATTGAAGGTGTATCAGGGCCGTAATGAGCAGGGGATGGTGCATGCGGCGACAGCTTTTGCCAAACAGAGCCGGCGGCGGCGGATTATGGCCTGTACGGCCTCCGTCGGCCCGGGCTCGGCTAATATGCTGACAGCTGCCGCGACAGCGACGGCGAATCAGATTCCCGTACTGCTGCTGCCCGGCGATACCTTTGCTACCCGTCAGCCCGATCCGGTGCTGCAGCAGATGGAGCACACGTACAACCTGTCGATTACGGTTAACGATGCTTTCAAGGCTGTAAGCAAATACTGGGACCGGATCTATCGGCCGGAGCAGCTGATGTCGGCATTGCTGAACGCGATGCGGGTGCTGACTGACCAGGCAGACACAGGAGCGGTGACAATCGCGCTGCCGCAGGATGTGCAGGGTGAGGCCTGGGATTATCCGGCTGACTTCTTCCGCAGACGGGTTCATAAGATTGCCCGCCGGCTGCCGCATCCGGATGAAATTGCTGCGGCGGCCGAGCTGATCGCCAGCAAGCAGCGGCCGCTGCTGGTCTGCGGCGGCGGGGTCCGCTACAGTGATGCCGGAGCTGCGCTGCGCGATTTCGCGGAGAAGTTCGCCATTCCGTTCGGGGAAACGCAAGCGGGCAAAAGCGCTGTCGCCAGCGACTTCGTCTACAACCTGGGCGGCCTGGGCGTTACCGGTAACGGCTGCGCCAATACGCTGGCTGCGGAGGCAGATCTGGTTATCGGCGCCGGCACCCGGTTCACCGATTTCACTACAGGCTCGAAGAGCCTGTTCGCCCATCCCGGCGTGGAATTTGTGACGCTTAACGCGTCGCCATACCATGCAGCCAAGCTGGATGCGCTGGCAGTGGTCTGCGATGCTGCCGAAGGCCTGAAAGCGCTATCTGCTGCGCTGGAGGAACGCGGCTATCGTTCCGCTTACACGGATGAGATCACGGAGGCAAAGCAGGCATGGGCGGCAGAAAGAGCGCGGCTGGCCGGTGTTGAATACCGGCCGGGTGGTGCGGCTGCAGCTGTGCAGGGAGATGAACCGGAACCGTTTGTGCCTGAGATTGCCGGTCATCTTGACGACAAGCTGCCTGAGTATGCCGGGGTGCTGAATACCTCGCTTACACAGACGCAGGTGCTTGCCGTCATTAATGAGCTCATTCCGCAGGACGCGATTGCTATCGGAGCGGCAGGCAGTCTGCCGGGAGATATGCAGCGGATGTGGGAATCCGCTGTGCCGGATACCTACCATATGGAATACGGCTTCTCCTGTATGGGCTATGAAATTGCCGGTGCACTCGGCATCAAGCTGGCTGAGCCGGAGCGCGAGGTATACGCCCTGGTTGGAGACGGCAGCTACCAGATGATGCATTCGGAGCTTGTGACCAGCCTGCAGGAGAACAAGAAGATCAACGTCATCCTGCTGGATAATGCAGGCTTCGGCTGCATCAACAATCTGCAGATGGAGCAGGGCCTGAACAGCATGGCGACGGAATTCCGCCGCCGGGGAGCGGACGGCCAGCTGAGCGGTGAGCTGATGCTGATTGACTATGCAGCGAGCGCTGCCGGTTACGGGGTGGAGACCTTCCGGGCGGCGACAGCCGAACAGCTGCGCAGCGCGCTGGAGGCGGCAAGGAAGAGCGAGAAATCCACGCTGATCGACATCAAGGTGCTGCCGAAGACGATGACCCACGGATACGGTGCGTGGTGGCATGTCGGTGTAGCGGAAGTATCCGGTAAAGAGAGCGTGCAGGCGGCCTACGGCCAGAGATTGAGCGGGCTGGAGAAGGCGCGCAGCTACTGACGCTGCCGGAACTGCAACGGGCTGAAGCGCCGGCCGGAGCCGGCCATACCTGTCATAATGGAAGGGGAAGAACATTGATGTTCAAAGAAGAGGCGGTCCGGCTGGCGATTGCGCCCATTGCCTGGACCAATGATGATATGCCTGAGCTGGGCGGGGGCAATACCTTTGAGCAGTGCATCAGCGAGATGGCACTCGCCGGTTTTCAGGGCAGCGAGGTGGGCAACAAGTATCCGCGTTCGCCGGAGGTGCTGCACCGGGCGCTCGGGCTGCGCGGCCTGCAGATTGCCAGCGCCTGGTTCAGCGCGCATCTGACGGTGCAGCCGTACGAAGAGACGGCTGAAGCTTTTGTGGCGCACCGCGATTTTCTGCATGCCATGGGAGCCAAGGTCATTGTCGTCTCCGAGCAGGGCAGGAGCATCCAGGGGCAGATGGAAACGCCGCTGTTCGATGCCAAGCCGGTCTTTACAGAGGACGAGTGGGCGCTGCTAGCCGAAGGCCTGGGCAAGCTGGGCCGTCTGGCCGCCGAAAAAGGCATGGCGATCGTCTATCATCACCATATGGGCACCGGTGTGCAGACGGCTGCGGAAATCGACCGGCTGATGGAGCTCACGGATCCGGCTGAAGTGTCTCTGCTGTTCGATACCGGACATCTGGCCTTCTCGGGAGAAAATCCGCTTGCGGTGCTGCGCGCCCATCTCCCGCGGATCAAGCATGTTCATTTAAAGGACATCCGCCCCGATGTGGTCCAGCGTGTAATTGCCGGGAAGCTCAGCTTCCTGCAGGCGGTAAAAGCGGGTGCGTTCACTGTTCCCGGGGATGGCTGCATCGAATTCGCCGATATTTTTGCTGAACTGGCTGATTCATCCTATACCGGCTGGTTCGTAGTTGAGGCGGAGCAGGACCCGGCGCTGGCCGACCCGCTGGAGTATGCGATCAAGGCGCGAAAGTATATCCGGGAAACCAGCGGGCTCTAAGTCAGCGATTGCTGCCGGAAGGCCGGCGGGAGGGAGCACAATTTGTCTGCTTATTCCAATAGCTATTGAGAATAGCTGCGGATAGGCAGATTGTGCCCCAGAGCGCGCACGAACGGGAAAAATCCCCTTAATGGCGCCCAACCCTGGGCTGTAAAGCCTCATTAATGGGAAAAATCCCCTTAGCGGCGCCTAACCTGGGGCTACAGCACTGAATCAGCGAGAAATCACCCGTCAGGGTGATTTTCTGCTGTGCGGGAAGTGATCGGAAACAGTTGAAGTCCCGCTTTTCTGTGCTTTCCCATACATACTTTCTAATCCATACGAGGCTGTCTGCAATCTATCCAAATCTATCCAGATAGATCCTAACTATCCGTCCCGCACTGATTCCGTCACCCTAACCGGCTCTCCTCCACAGCGGAATCTTGCGGGTGCACCAGGTTTCTTCCTATAGTGTCTGTCATACAGAGCGGGGAAGAAAACATATCCAGTAAATGCCGATTTTACCCGTTGGCCGGGCCCCGGGAGCATGTGCTATAATGGCAGAAATCCGAACATAGGCTCGTCTGTGATTCATAAGCCTTTATATTGATTAACCTTATTAAGGTTTCATCTTTTTCCTGCAGAAACGGGCTCTGTCCCTGAAAGGACACAGCCCTAATTATAAGCAGCTGCCTTCTGGGCAGCATATGCACCTGAACGGCCGGACTGTGGCCTGGTATCCTATCGGTTGTGGAGGAGGTTGTCTATTGTTTCGTACCTGGTATCGCCGATTGCTGCTTTCTTATTTTCCTATTTTCCTGCTCACCGTAACGATTCTGATCTTTGCCTCTTTTGTATTTATTAATGATATCTCCCGGATGGAAACGAAAAAGGCAGACCGGATCTCAGCCAGCTACCTCATGGATAATATCGATAAGACGATCCGTGAAGTGGAACTGTCCGTGCTGGAGTCAGTGGAGCGCAGTGATGTCTACAAGCAGTATTTTAATAACGCCGGCAAGCCGGATACCGGATCTGTCTATGCGGTTGCCCAGAGTCTGCGCGGCCTCATTCAGGAGTCCTCCTACATTCAGTCTGTCTATCTGTATGACAAGATTAATGAAAGCGTTTTAACAGAAACTGGATTAAAGGATCTCTCCGGCTTTGTAGACGAGGACTGGATCAGAGAGGTCACCTCCGGCCCGCTGCCGGAAGGCTGGCAGCCTGTCCGCACCTACAAAACGGAACTGGTACAGCGTACTCCGATACGTGTGCTTACTATTAATAAAGCGATGCCGCTGCCTTTCGGCTCTGAGGGAGTACTGGTTATTAATGTAAAAATGAGCGGGATTGAGCAGCTTGTTGACAGCATGGTCAATCAGCAGCTTTCTTTTGTGACGATTCTGGACGGCGACGGCAAGGCTGTCTACCAGGCACATTCAGACCATGAGGGGGCGGCAAGCGGCAAGCAGCTGAATACGCTCCATCTGAAACGGCTCGGCTGGACCTTTGCAAGCGGAATTAAGGCGGGGAATCTGTTCGGCTGGGTGTCGGTCATTTCGTATCTGTGGGTGGCAATTGCCATCGGAACAGTGATTTGTGCAATCTTTTACCTGGTCTATGTGACCCGGCGCAACTATAAACCGATTCAGGTGATTATGAACCGCATTGAAGGCCATCAGATCCGGCAGATGGATCAGTCGAAAGACAGGCCCGACGAAATGATGCTCATTGACGGGGTGCTGGAGGATCTGATCAACCATATGACCGACTATGACCGCAAAAGCCGGGAAAACCTGCTGCTGCAGCGCAGCAAGCTGTTCACAGATCTCTTGCACAGTGAGCGGCTGGATGATGTCATCGGGCGGATGGAGGAGCTGTCCCCGCTTACGGGTGCTGACGCCTCCTCCCGTTTTACAGTGGTGCTCAGTGAAATCAACCGCTACGAGCGGGTTTTTGAGGAGCGTTATACCCGGGGGGATCAGAATACACTCAAGTTCGCCCTGATGAATGTGTTTCAGGAGCTTGCGCGTAACGCCGAGCTGCAGGCCTGGGCAGAGTGGGTCGGAACACGGCGGGTAGCGGTATTGTTTCTGGCGACCGGCAGCGATGAGGAAATGACCGAGCGGATCCGCGTTTTTGCGGAGGATTGCCGCTCATGGGTGGAGCAGAACCTGCGGATCTCGCTCAGCTTCGGCATCGGCCCGGCGGCAGCCGGTCCGGGTACCATCCGGGAATCCTATGCCGCGGCCGAGCATGTCATGCAGCATAAGCTGCTAAGGAATGAGGATGTCGCCCTGGCTGAATACGGGGAGGCACGCCAGCCGCTGCTGGAGACTTATACTTACCTGCAGATGATTGCAGAGTTCGTCAAGCAGTTCCGGATGTCGAGCGGCCAATGGCGGGAGCAGCTGGAGCGGATTTTTGAGGCATTTGAGCAAAATTTCCTCCAGGATGATGATATCCGTTCCCTAATTCAGGCGATGCTGCAGATGCTTAGCCGTGAGGTAGCCGTGATGTCAGAGGAGCTGCAGGATGAGCTGTCGGCGGAGACAGCTTCTATCCGGCTAAAAGGGCTTGAAGAAGCCGAGTCGCTGGATGAGATGAAAAATCTTTTACTGGAGTATCTAACCGATCTGTTCCGTACGTATGTTTCGGCCAGTGAAACCAAGAGCTACCGGGCGATGGTCACCGAGATGAAAAATTATATTGAGGAGAATTTTACTAATCCTGATCTCTCATTGAAGCATCTGAGCGACCGGTTTCAGGTGTCTGGCAAATATGCCAGCTATCTGTTCAAAACCGAATTTAAAATGAAGTTCGTGGACTTCGTAACAGAGCTGCGGATGAAAGAGGCTGAACAGCTGCTGGCAGAAACTGATTTTCCGCTGCAGGATATCGCGCTTCAGGTTGGCTATGCCAATGCGATTACATTTGGGAGAGTATTCAAACGGGTTGCCGGCATTACACCGGGAGATTACCGCCAGCTTAAACGCCGGGAATCGGGCAAAGCCTAACAGGTGAACCTGTACCGGACCGGAATGAAGTAACAGGCACTGCCTGCAGGCGGAGCAGCTGAATACATCCATCTGCAATCAGCCGTATCATCTGTCTGAATGCCTCTGAAATGGGCGTCCAGACAGGGATACGGTCTTTATTTTGCCCTTTTGAAAGCGGTTTATCATACGAAAATGGTTGGTCCGATAAACCGGAAGTCCGAATTTCAGGTGTTTTTGCGATCCGAAACAGGTTTATTGTCAGACCTCAGGAAAGTGTGGAATACTGTGGTCATCCCGGAACGTTAAGCGGCCAGGCAGTAAGGCGGCATAAGCGTAAAAAGCATTCTTTTCCGAAGAAAGGCAAGACGGGAGTTAAGATGTGAGGTTGGGGGATTCATAAAGTTTCATTAAGTCACCATTATAGCCTGCAGAGGCGAAGGAGATGGCACAATGACAGTGAATGCAAACCAGAAAGTTCTGAAGAAGGCACTCGGGATCGGATTGAGCGCAGTAATGGGGATGTCCCTGCTGGCCGGCTGTTCCTCTGATTCAAACGCAAACACATCGTCAAACGGAGGCACAGCCACCGACGGGGGCAGCAAAGAACGTGTTACGCTTAAAGTGGAGATTTTTGACCGCGGCAACAGTCCTGAGCCTTATACGATTACAAACAACTACTTATCTAATCTGATACAGGAACGGTTCGGCGACCCGAACAACATTGATGTTCAATTTGTTCCGGTGCAGCGCTCTGAGGAAGTCACCAAGCTGAATGTACTGATGGCGAGCAACACGGATGTGCCAGATATTGTGTTCACTTATGATTCCAGTGTGTTCTACCGTTACGCCCAGCAGGGCGGCCTGACTGATGTCGGCGAGCTGCTGGATCAGTATGGAACGACTCTGAAAACATTCCTCGGTGAAGATACACTGGCGTTCGGACAGCTGGAGGGCCAGCAGATGGCAATTCCGGGCAAGCGGGCGATTACAGGACGTTACGCATCCTACATCCGCCAGGACTGGCTGGATAAGCTGGGATTGCCGGTACCAACGACAACCGATGAGCTTTACACTACTTTGAAAGCGTTTAAAGAGAAGGACCCGGGCGGTAAAGGAAGCCAAAATATCCCGATGGGTATGGCGCTCGCTCCGGCCCAGTTCGAAACACTGATCTATTCCTTCATCAAACCGATCAAGGGCGACCTGACTTACAGCCAGCGCTACGAGCTGCCGCTGCATGAGGGCTTCAAGGATGCGATGCAGTTCCTGAACAAGCTCTACAATGAAGGGCTGATCAGTAAAGACTTCAGCTTGGATGAAGATAAAACACAGCTGGCCAAGGATGTCCAGAACGGCAATGTCGGCTACTGGTCTGAAGATGTGGACAATATCTTCTACAATGAAGGTACTCTGGATAACTTGTACAAAAATGTAGAGGGCAGCAAATTGACTGCCGTAGACGTTCTGACGAATGCAAATGAGGGCAACAAGCACATTAAATCACGTTATGCCTCAAACGGCATGTACATCATGATTCCGAAGAGTAGCAAACGTGCTGTGGAAGCTATTAAATATCTGGACTGGATGGCTTCGGACAACAATCTGATCGATATCTACAGCGGGGTTGAAGGCGAAAACTATGATCTGGTTGACGGGATCCCTGTAGTTAAGGCAGATGTCTCCCAAGAATTTGCTGACCGTCTGTTCAACGCCGGCGACACGGCGATCATCTCTAACGGCAAGAACATCGGCGACCAGGCAACGAATGAAAAAGCATGGATCAGCGGTTTCCCTGAACGCAACCAGGAAATGCTGAAGCAATCCATCGATATCGCCAATACCGATACCGTTGGTCCGATCGTCTTCGGTAAACCGATTGAAGCGGAGTCCAAGTACGGTACTACCCTCAATGACAAGCTGGCCGTAATTATCGTTAAAACAGCAATGGCCACACCGGAGCAATTCGATGCGGTGTACGAGCAGGAAATGAAGGACTTCATGTCCCTTGGCGGAACACAGCTGAAAGAGGAACTGGAAGCGGCACTGAAGGATCTGTAGGCACCACAAATAAATATAAAAAGAGAACCGGAGGGAGCTGGTACGCCGCTCCGTCCGGTTTTTCTTCCCAAGGAGGGAACCGACTTGAGTAAAGCGAGCTACTTGAAGCGGTATTGGCAATTGTACGCGCTGCTTTCACTGCCACTTATCTACTTTATTATCTTCCGTTACGGGCCGATGTATGGTGTACAGATTGCCTTCAAGGATTTCAATTTGTTCCAGGGAATCGGCGGCAGTGAGTGGATCGGGTTCGACGCATTCCGTGAAGTTTTTAATATGAGTGAGTTTTACACCGCACTGCGCAATACATTTATGCTTAATTTCCTGGATTTGCTGGTCTCTTTCCCTGCCCCAATCATTCTGGCAATCATGCTGTATGAGATTAAGGGTGCATGGTTCAAAAAAATCTCACAGACGATACTCTATATCCCTCACTTTATCTCCTGGGTCATTATAGGAGGGATTGTCTACCAATTGTTCGGCAACCAGTCCGGTATGATTAACGAGGTGCTGCAAGGCCTAGGATTTAGCCCGATTCCCTTCCTGACTGAAAAGGGTCCGTGGCTGATCACCTACCTCTTCACAGGGGTCTGGCAAAGCGCCGGCTGGGGAACCATTCTCTATCTGGCAGCGCTCACCGGTGTAAACAGAGAGCTGTTTGAAGCGGCGGAGGTCGACGGAGCAACACGAATGAAAAAGATCTGGTATATTACGCTTCCAAGTATCAAGCCGACGATTGTAACCCTGCTTATCCTCAACCTGGGCAAAATGGTCAGCATCGGCTTTGACCGCCCGTACGTTATCGGGAATACGGCAGTGCGTGAATACTCCGATGTGCTGAGTACCTTTGTCTACCGGATCGGTCTGGAGTCCGGGCAATACACCCTGGCTACCGTAGTCGGGTTGTTCCAGGCTGTGGTCGGACTGGTATTCATTCTAGGCTCCAACTATATTTCGAAAAAAATGACCGGCGACGGCATCATCTGATAAAGAGGAAGGAGGCGGAGTACTATGAGTGAACGTACTTCAAACCGGATATTTGATATTGTCATTGTTACCTGTGTAGCCTTGTTCGTGTTGTTCTGTCTGGCTCCGTTCTTGCATGTTATCGCAGTATCTCTAAGTTCTAACCGGGCCATTACTTCCGGTGAAGTCACGATATTTCCGATTGAGTTGAACTGGAATGCTTATGGTCAGGTGTTCTCGGATAATGCAATGATCCGCTCTTTGGGATATACGGTGATGCTGACGGCAGCGACAACCCTGCTGTGCATGATCTTTACCATTGCCGCAGCCTATCCGCTGACCAAGGGTTATCTGAAGGGCCGCAAGACGTTTATGGTTATTATCATTATTACCATGTTCTTCAGCGGCGGGATTATTCCTGAATATTTGCTGATGCGCGACCTGCGTCTGCTCGATTCCACCTGGGCACTTATTCTGCCTGGTCTGGTCAGTCCATTTAACCTGATTATCCTTATTTCCTTCTTCAATAATATTCCCCAGAGCTTGGAAGAGTCGGCTGAAATCGATGGCAGCTCCTTCTTGCGTACACTGACTAGTATCGTCCTCCCGCTGTCCATGCCTGTGCTTGCTACGCTGGCCCTCTTCTATGCGGTAGGCAGATGGAACGGTTTCCAGGATGCCCTGATGTACATTAATAGTCCGGAGCTGTATCCGCTGCAGCTCAAGCTGTACCAGATGGTACAGAACAATATGGTCTCCGAGCTGACGCTAATGGAAGGTGCCAGCCGCACAAGGCTGACACCGGAGAGTCTGAAAGCCGCGACGGTTATATTTGCAACGGTGCCGATTCTGCTGGTCTATCCGTGGCTGCAGAAGTATTTTGTCAGCGGCGTTATGCTGGGTGCCGTTAAAGGTTAATGCAGCTGGTTATATTCGTGCAGAACAGGAAAGGAGAACGCAGTTTTGGACGACAAAGGAGCATTTTCATTCTCAACCTGCTGGAATATGAAGCGCCACACGACAGGAGACGGGCTGCTGAGGGAAATCCTCGGGCTCGGCTTCCGCAGGGTGGAGCTGAACTATAATGTGACTGAAGAGATGCTGGGGACGATCGAGCCGATGATTGAGCGGGGGGAGATCGGCATTTCCAGTGTTCACAACACCTTCCCTCATGTTCCGGACCCTGATTACGGTACGGATTCCGTGCTGCTCGGCTTCGAGGATAAGGAGAAACGGCAGCGGGCCATCGACCTGCTGGTCCGCTCTGCAGAGTATGCTCAGCGCTACGGCGGTGAGGCTGTAGTTGTCCATCCCGGGGAGGTTCCCTTCCCGAATGATATTGCCAAGGAGCTGGAGCAGCTCTACAGCGGAGAGGGCAAGGATTCCCGCGCCTTCCGCAGCAAATGGGCGGAGCTGCTGGAGCGGCGGGAGACCTACAGTGCCGGATATGTGCGGACGATTACCGAGAGCCTGTACGAAGTATGCGATAAAGCGGCCGCCAAGGGGCTGAGCGGCATCCGCTTCGGCATCGAGACACGCTCCCGGCCGCAGCAGATTCCGACGCTGGCTGAGGCCAAAAGAATTATCCGGGCGCTGAAGGGCGCGCCCGTCGGCATCTGGTATGATACCGGACATGCGATAATGATGGACCGGCTGGGGCTCTATGACAGTGTGGGGGAAATGGACGGACTGATGAATGACATTGTCGGCGTCCATATCCATGAGACCATCGGGCTCTCGGATCACTGGTGCCCCTATGTGAACAGCGGGGATATGCATTTCTATGATGCTTATCTGCCGATGATTGAGCGGGCACAGGTGAAAGTATATGAGCTGAAGGCGGCCTGCCTGCCGGAGGATATTCATGAGAGCCACCGTCTGCTTACGGCCAAGCTGGCGGAACGGGGGGCGCTCTGATGCAGAATGCAGAAGAACGTCATTCGCGTAATGAAGACGGTGAGTTAAGCCCGGAAGACCGCAGACTGGCGGCCGCCTATGCTCCGCGTCTGCTGTTTGACCGGAACGAGCCTTTTTACCCCGTCCGTTTCGGCGTGACGGTACTGCGGGAGGACGGGGCTTCCCCTTCCTTCCGGCGCAGGCTTAAGGTGAGCCGGCCGGATGTTGCGGCTGTCATAGAATACGCTATTTATTATGATTACGATATTCAGCATCTGTACGATCTGGAGCATGTATGGGTGTATATCGGCAGTAACGGTGAGGTTGCGGACGTCGAAGCCAGCTTTCACGGCAAATATCTGAAAGGGCTGGTGCGCGGCCGGGCCAATCTGAGCGGTACACGCGCCAGCCTGTATGTGCAGCCCGGCAAACATGCCCTTTCACCGCTGTCTGAGGTGTTTGAGCTGCTGCCGGGTTTCGCCGCTTGTACGCAGGAGGCGGCAGGGGCGGACGGGCTGATCTTCGGTGACTGCTTCCGCGGCCTGCTGGCTTCGGACGAAGGAATGGATCAGAAGGTACATGATTATTTGCAGACCTGCCGGTTTACTCCTTCCTTAGACTACGAAAACTGGGAGTATAATGACCGGGAGGAGCTGTTCGTTTCGTGGAACAAGCTGTTTGCGGAAATACCGGAACGTGTCCGGAAAGAGCTGGAGCAGCTGTAATACCGGCGCCGCCGGCGTTGCGGAATGTTAAATGCCTATCATGGAGGAATGACAATGTATAAGCAACTGGTGGACAGTAACGATAGAGCAGTGGAAGAAGGCTTAGCCCGGCAGGTGCTTGATCCGGAGAGCCGCTATTACGGCGGTACGATTGATCCATTCACCGGTGTTGCCTGGGTCAATCATACGACCGGGACGCCGACCGAGATGTGCTACTGGGGCGCTGCACTGGCGAATCCCGATTCACAATACTACCGCGATGAGCAGCTGCTGGAACGTCTGGGGCTGGCTGCGGAGTTCGTGCTGCGCGGCCAGCATGCCGACGGCACGATCTCCCCGGGCTGGACGAACTATCATTCCCCGCCCGATACCGCCTTCGTGATTGTCGGCTATGCCCAGCTGTATCAGCTGCTGGCCCGGCAGGACTGGGCGCCGCTTGCGCCTGTGCTTGGCAATATGCGGCTGTTTCTGGAGCGCACCATTCCGGCTATGCTTACAGGCGGCGGCCATACGCCGAATCACCGCTGGGTAATCAGCGCTGCGCTGGCCTATCTGCATGAGCTGTTCGGACTGCCGGAGGCTGTCCAGCGCGCCGAGCAGTGGCTGGCCGAAGGCATGGATATTACGCCGGACGGCGAGTGGACCGAGCGAAGCAACGGTATTTACAGCGCAGTCAGCGATATTATGCTGATTCATGCCGCCCGCCTGCTGGACCGCCCGCAGCTGCTGGACCCGGTCCGCCTGAACCTGCGGATGATGGTCTACCTCGTCCATCCGTCGGGCGAGGTCGTGACCGATTATTCCGGGCGGCAGGATCTGGGGCATGTGCATGACCTGTCCCCGTATTATTTGCCGTACGCGATTCTTGCCCGGCAGGATAATGATCCGGTATTCGCCGGCATGGCCGAATGGGCTGGGCGGGCGCTCAGCAATCCAGGCGTCTGCTCGGTGAACGCGCTGGTACGGATGCTGCTGGAGCCTGAGCTGCAGCAGCCGCCAGCGGCGGAGGCTGTCCTCCCTGAGCGGTACGAGACCGTTCTGAACGGTGAGTTTCTGCGGCACGGATACCTTGCAGGCATGGAGGCAGCAGGCCATCAGGGGCAGATTTCACACAGCCGGCTGCATACCGATTTCGGGGCTCCGGTGGCCCGCTACCGGGACGGGGATACCAGCGTAACGCTCATGACAGAGACTCCATCCTTCTTCGCGATGCGCCATGGTGAGGTGCGGCTCCTGGCTGTGCAGCTGGCTTCCTATTTCAATCCGGGCTTTGTGCCCATGCAGGAGCTGAGCAGGCTGCCTCATGGCTACCGGCTTACAGGAGAGCAGAAGAAGGGATACTACGGACCAGTGGAAACGGAGCGGCTGCCTGAAACGGCCGGCGCGCCGGTCAGTCCATGGTATCTGCTTCCGCACCATATCCGCCCGCTTACCCATGAGCAGACATTCCGCGCAGAGACAGAGGCAGTCCGTACCGGTACCGGCTGGACGATTCGCCTGCATTGTGAGGAGCCGGGTGAGGTCATGAGCCAGCTGTCCTTTATTTTTGGCAAGGAAGGCAGCTTCACCTCAGGCGAACTGGAGGCTGTAGAGGAAGATTGTTATCTCTGGAGCGGCGGTACTCTCCGCTATGAATGCGGGGAGGACTGGATTGAGCTGACCGGGGGTGAGGCAGGGCATCTGGCGACTTCAGTACGTGAGGCGAAGCTGCGGAACAACTGCAAAGCGGTGCTGGTCAACCTGATGACTCCGTTTGATAAAGAGATTACCATAACCCTGTCTCCTTCCCTGCAAAGGGGGAAAACCTGTAAAAATGGTGAACAGCCTTGACTCCTGAGCCTCGTATGTTAGAATGACAAGATTCAAAATTCTAATATAAAGAAGTGAACGGTTATGCCAGAGCCTGGAGTAAAGGGTAAGGTAAAGGTGAAGCGGGGCAGCCTGCTGCTCGATAAGTATTTTTCCGGAGATACGATGGATTACCGCCAGATGATCTCATTATTTATTCCGATTTTGGTCGATCAGGCCTTTGTTGTCGGCCTGAATCTGGTGAACACAGCGATGATCAGCTCGTCCGGTGTGGCGGCGGTCAGCGCGGTGAATATGATAGATTCGCTTAATATTTTTCTGATCAGTGTGTTCATTGCGGTATCTACCGGGGGAACGGTTGTAGTTGCCCAGTACAAGGGGAGCGGCAATGATCTTATGGTTTCCAAGGCCACAGCGGGGGCGGTGTCGTCCGTCTCCCTGATGGCCTTATTTATCGGTTTGTTCGGAATTGCGTTTCACGGTCCGCTGCTGCATCTGCTGTTTGGAGCGGCCTCACCCGACGTTATGGCCAATGCCCGGACGTATCTGATTGGCAGCAGCCTGTCCTATCTGGGGATTGCGGTTGTGGAGGCGGTCTGCGGTGCGCTTCGCGGGATCGGCAGGGCGAGGGCTTCGCTGGTGCTGTCCCTGATTATGAACCTGATCTATGTGCTGCTGAACTTTGTGTTTATTAACGGCCTGCACATGGGCGTGTTCGGCATGACCATCGCTGTTAACGCCTCAAGGTATCTTGCGGCCGTGTGTGCACTGATCTATCTGTTCCGGATGGACAGCACGCTGCATGTGAGGCTGCGGGATCTGCTGGCGTTGAACTGGTCGATGCTGAAACGGATTATGAATATCGGTCTGCCTTTTGCCGCTGAGCAGATGTTTTTCAACGGCGGCAAAATCCTGACCCAGATCTTCATCGTCAGCCTGGGTACTTATGCCATCGCGACCAATGCGATAACATCCACATTAGCCGGAGTTATGCAGATTCCTGCCAATGCCCTGTCCCTGACACTGATTACGGTGGTGGGCCAGTGCATGGGTAACCGCAACGTCAAGGACGCGCGGAAATTCGTCAAGTCGTTCCTTGTGCTGTCCTCGGCTTCCTATGTGCTGATGGCCTTGCTGATTTTCCCTTTATTTAATCCGCTGGTATCGCTGTTCCATCCTCCGGCTGAGATTATCGGCGACATCTTCCTGGTCTTTCTGATCAATTCGATTGCTCAGATTCCGCTGTGGTCGGTCAGCTTCATTACTCCGTCAGCACTTCGGGCAGCAGGCGACTCCAAATTCACCTCGATGGTCTCCATGCTGTCGATGTGGCTGTTCCGCGTTGTGCTCGGCTACCTGCTGGGCATCCAGTTCGGCATGGGGATTGTCGGTGTCTGGCTGGCGATGAACTGTGAGTGGGGTGTGCGCGGCTTCATCTTCATGAGGCGTTTCCTCGGAGACAAGTGGCTGCAGCATAAGGTGATTTAAAAAAAGTTTTTTATAGACACCGGCATCTTATGATGCGGGTGTTTTTTTGGACAAAAAAACAGAGGCCATGATCACTCACAGCCTCTGCTTTCTGCCTTATTAACGTGCGCTTCCGTTCCACTGCTGATCACCTGACAGGTATTTGGCAGTCAGTACCGACAGCAGCTCGATGCCGACTTCGTTCTGTCCGCCTTCAGGGATGATAAGGTCGGCGTATTTCTTGGACGGTTCGATGAATGCCTCATGCATCGGCTTCACGGTCGTCAAATACTGGGTATGGATCGAACGGATGGTCCGGCCGCGTTCTTCAATGTCACGCAGCACCCGGCGCATAATCCGTACATCCGGGTCAGTATCAACAAATACCTTGATGTTCAGCTGCTCGCGCAGCTTCTCGTCGGACAGCACATGCAGTCCTTCAACAATAACGATGTTGTTCGGCATAAGCTCAACGGTCTTGTCCGTAAAACGGGCATGAACCGTGAAGTCATACACCGGAGCGTAAGCAATTTGTCCGGACTTCAGACAATGAAGATGCTCAATCAGCAGCTCCGTATCAAAAGCCAGCGGATGATCATAATTAATCGCTCCGCGTTCCTCGAAGCTGAGAGAGGAATGGTCTTTATAGTAGTTATCCTGGGATATGAACGTTACTTTGTCTGTTCCAAGACGGTCAATAACGGAGCGGGCTACCGTTGTTTTGCCGGAACCGGTCCCGCCGGCGATACCAATAATAAGCATGGTGTTGTAATAAACCTCCCTAAGCAATTGCCTTTGCAATTCCAATATTGTAGCACAGCGTAGGACATATTTCATCTTGGAACCCGGGAATAAACCGTGAATTTTTGAAAAAAATCAGGTTTTCTGCCGGGAAATGCTATAATTTATGAACATTGTTTAATAAGAGTATACCCGAAAGGAGCAATAGCACTTTATGTATGAACAGAAAACATTACTGGAGGCCTATAATTCTGCTTCTATCCAGCTGGCCGGACACGGGAAACGGGATGTGGAAGTGCTCAAACAGGCGTTTGCCGGTATAGAGGGCAATGTTTCCAGTGATATGTACGGCAGCGGCGCAGTCATTGAGGATTTTCAGACGGAAATGGCAGAGGTGCTCGGCAAGGAAGCAGCGGTATTTTTTCCGAGCGGAACGATGGCCCAGCAGATTGCCCTCCGGATCTGGTCAGACCGCAGGGGGCTGAAGACGGTAGCTTATCACCCGCTGTGCCACCTGGAGATACATGAGCAGGACGGGCTGAAGGAGCTGCATCACATTAAGCCGGTTCTGCTGGCGGACAAGGACCGCCTGATTACCCTGGACGATGTCCGCAGCATCGGAGAGGATATCGCCTGTCTGCTTCTGGAGCTGCCGCAGCGTGAAATCGGCGGACAGCTGCCGGATTACGCTGAGCTTGAAGCGATCTCCGCCTACTGCCGGGAGCGGGGGATCATACTGCATCTGGACGGGGCGCGTCTGTTCGAGGTGCTGCCGTACTACGGCAAGACGGCTGCGGAGGTGTGCGCGCTGTTCGACAGCGTATATATTTCCTGCTATGAACGAATTTGTCAATTCTCCTGTTTTCACCCTTTAAACCAAAGGGGTTCAATCCCTTGGGCGTAGAGACAAAATGCGAGTCGTCGGCTGGCACACTGCTATCCGTGGGTTGGTTACCACATGTTATGCCTACGTCGAAGGAGCTGCCGTAAACTTAGTTTCGCACGTCAGATCCGCAGATCCTGTGCAGTGGAAAATCACGGTTTCTCCTCGAACCTTTCTCTTTGTCTCCACGCCCTAAGGATTCAATTTTCGGGAACCTGCCTTTCTACGCTACGCCATTCTTTGTTCTGCATTTCGGGCAATCGACCAGATGAATCCCACTAATTCCCGCCCTACAGCTGCCATCGCCAGATTTCGGTGTTTCCCTCGTTTGACCATTTTCAGATATTTGCGGTGTAACCGTTCCTGTGCTTTCCACGAGGTTTCCTGGACATGCGCACACTGGCCTTCCAGACGCTTTTCTAACTCCCCTTTGACGGCTGGCCGGTGACGGTAACTCCAGGCTGATTCGACAAGTGTACGCCGTACTGCTGCATTGCCGGTTTTGGTTAAACGTCCACGTTTCGTGCTGGCTCCCGAGGAATATTCCCTTGGGACCAGACCTAAATAACTCATAAGCTGAGCTGGCGAACGGAACCGCTCAAAATTCCCAATCTCGACGACCAGCGTCATGGCGGTAAGCAGCGCGATTCCCCGCAGGCCCTGGAGGGCTTGAATCACGGGGGCGTACGGACAGATTTCCGCTTCCTCCCGCATGGCGGCTTCAAACCGTTTGATTCGCTCCTCCACTTCCCGCAGCTCCTGCAGAAGCTCGGCGAATACCCGTTCTTGAGCTGAAAACGCAAACGTCAGGGTGGTTAGCCACTGCCGGTATCTCTTCGTCCAGCGCCGTTTCATTCCTTCCGGTGTGTGAATCTGGTGCCTGAGCAGGAAGTGGATGAGCCGCTGCCGGGTTCGGTGTAACTCGCCACGGGCAGCCTCCCGGGCCCGGATGAGGTCTCGCAAGGCTTCGATTTCTGGAGTTGGCACATGGATCGCAGTCAATTCCCCGGCACGATGGAGCTGGGCCAATCGCTCGGCATCCCGCCGGTCGGTTTTTATCGCATCGCCTGGGCGCTGTGGAATGCGTGAAGGGGCGATAACGGTGCAGGAAATCCCCATTTTCGTCAGCCAATGATACAAGTCATACCCGGTAGGTCCCGCCTCATAGCAGACCTCTAGCGTGACTTCTTGGCTTTGGAGTTTGCGAATTAAACGTCCCACCGCATCGGGCGTGTGGGCAATGGCACTATGATACCGGGCAGGTTCCCGGCCCTCGTCTGCAATCGCCACCACAATTTTTTCTTTAGACACATCCAAACCGACGTATTTTATGGTATTCTTCATAGTAACAGCTCCTTTCGCATGTAGCTCTGAAATGGTGGTTTCTCACTTCCATTTTAACCTACGGTGTGCGAACAGGAGCTGCCTTTCGTTCATCATAACTTATATAAAGGCATCGGCGGAATCGCCGGGGCAATCCTCGCGGGCAGTGAGGACTTTACAGCGGAGTCAAAGATCTGGAAGCGGCGGCACGGCGGCGATCTGATCAGCCTGTATCCGTATATCCTTCCGGCACAGGTTTATTTCCGGCAACGTGCCGGCAAAATGGGGCAGTACTACGAAGAAGCCAAAGAACTTGCAGCGTTGTTCAACGGTTGCGATAGAACTGCTACTCTGCCTGAAATTCCGGTCTCGAACATGTTTCATGTCCATTTCACCTTATCCAAGGCGCAGGTAGAGCCGGTCTTGATCCGGATAAGTGAACAGACTGGTATAGGCCTCGCTGCGCGGCTGAAGGAGACCGGCCCGGACTCCTGCTCCTATGAGCTGAGCATCGGGGACCTGTACAGCGGCATCCCCAAAGCCAAGCTGAAAGAGGCGTTTGAGCTGCTGGACCGGCTGCTGCAGGAAGCTTAATTTCATAAGCAGTTTCAGCCCAAATATACTTTTCAAGCCCGTTTAGTTGTAGAAATACAATTAAGCGGGTTTTTTGCACATTTACGGTCATTATAGTTGTATGGAGTGCAGTTAAGCATATAAAAAAGACACCCCTAAGGGTGTCCGTAACAGCATACTCTATGTCTGGCTCCGCAAAACAACTTTCCGCATCGGGCCTGTAACGATCTGCTTCTCATCCGCGTTCATGCTGAAGGTCCACATGGTGGCCGCGTACAGCACGGAGTAGAGGATGACATACAGGCCGAGCTGGAGGTAGGAGCTGATGCTTACAAAGGTCAGCAGGTATCCGCATACGCCGCCGAGCAGCACGACCGGAATGAAGACCTTAATGATTTCCTTCCAGAAATAGAAGATGTCAAACTTCAATTTATACTTGTAATAGATGTTGTTCAGGATGACATTGACAATCATGCCTGCAGCCGTTGCAATCGCACAGCCGGTGATGCCCCAGACCCGGATGAACACCAGCGTCAGAATGATTTTGAGGATGGCGATGGAGAAATAGATCAAGGCCTTGACCTTGTGCCGGTTCATCGCCTCCAGCATCGTGGCGAACAGCGACTGGACGATCGAAGTAATCTGCGGAATGATGATGATCAGCGCAATCGTGTACGCATACCGGTAGCCTTCACCCAGCCAGATCAGAATGAACACCTGCCCGAACAGCACAAACCCTGACACAATATAGCCTACAATGAGGGCCTGGATTCTGCCTATCTTGACCAGCTCAACCATCAGCCGGGCCTGATCGGCACCTTTGACAATCATTTTGGTAAGCTTGGGCAGATAGAAGCTGGACAGCACATTGGAAAAATTCATAATGTATGTGTTCAGCTGTGTGGAGATGGCGTAAATCGCAATTGGTGTAGCTCCAAGGAACATACCGATAATCAGAGGATCGGCATTCGTATACAGTTGGAAGGCAATGGATGACAGCAATATGTAGGAAGAGTAACTGAATACTTCCTTGAACAGCTTGGTGTCAAAGGTACTGAATTTGACGATTAGCTTCATTTTATATCTGCAGACAAAATAGTTGGCCAGCCCGATAGCGATGTTCAGTCCAAGGGCGACGGAAACCATCCCGACCGATCTCAGACCCATGAACAGCACCAGCACCATCATCGCCGGAGAAATCACGACTCTCAGCAGATTGATGATTTTGAGATAAACAAACCGTTCATAAGCGGTAATAATGGAGCTGTAAATATTCATCGGGAAGGAAATGGCCACATTGACTGCTGCGATAATGAAGATCGTCTTGAGGATGCTTAGCTCAGATTCATTGAGACTGGTGAAAATAGAATTGAAATTAAACACCAGAATCAGGCTGGCAAGCAGGGCAAGCAGGCCGATTCCCGAGAACAGAATCAGGAACATTCCGTTAATGTTCCTCTGGCCGTTCGTATCATTTTCAGAGATGAATTTGGAGTTGAACCGTATAACCGCACTGCCGAATCCGAGATCCAGCAGCACGATATAGGCGATAATGGAATTCACCAGTGAATACAGCCCGTATTCCGATTTCCCCAGGGTTGAAACGATGTAAGGCGTCGAGCCCAGGGAAATGATCACACCCAAAAAGACAGACAGATAGGTAATAATAGCAGCAAGTTTTATATTGGTTTTCAAGGCTACATCGCTTCCTCGCTACAGAAATGTCGTGGCGGATGCTCTAAGCTGTCACGGTAGATGAAGTTGAGAATGGATCTGCGTTAGCCGACAAGGCTTCAACAATCTGATTATAGTGTTCGGCGGAAAAATCATTGTTGTACCGCGGAGCCGGAATCCGGCTTAATTCTTCGATTAATTCCGGAATTTGATTAATATCGTTGGTAAACTTGATATAACCGAGATGTTTGATCCATTCGTAGCTGCCTACAACCTTATAGTTATAGTTACCAAGCGCAATACATGGAGTGGAGGTAATAGCCGCAAAAATCATCCCGTGCAGCCGGTCTGTAATCACAAGCTCTGCCTCTTTAAACTGGTTCCATAAGGTGTACAGCTCGTGCTCCCGTTCTTCAACCGTGATATAACGCACTATGCAGGTGTCGGAATAGGTAAGCTTGTCAAAAGCCTGCGAGGCGCTGTTATGGATTTTTTGCTTTTCCGCCTCATTAAAAATACCTTCCTTATCCGCCCGGATACACATAAGGGCTCCGCTGCGCGCTCTTTGCGGCTCGGTAATGTCCAGCGACATTACAATGTCCGGAGTCAACAAAACATCGTTATTTTTGAAATGTTCCTTCATAATTTCGTACGATGTCTTTTCTCTGGCTACCAGAGTCAGATCCTTGTGGGCGTTGTAGAGGGCTTTTGTTTTTTTGAGCTCCTGGCGGCCTAGCTCGGTATCTCCAAAGTAGATGGTTTGAGGTAAAAGGATGATTTTGTTGTTGGGGAAACTGCTGATGATCTTTCTGCGGACTTCTTCTTCTCTGAAATATTCGATGCCGAAATTTCCGCCGCCCTGGAGCGCGAAGATATCATCAGGGGTAGAATACTCCATCAGGCATTTCCAGTTAGAGGTCAGCCTGTCGGCAACAATCTCAATCAGGGTATACTCGGGAAACGCTTTTTTCAAAAAGTTCATTTGAGCCATCGTAATGGCATGATCACCGAGATTATCGTGTTCCGGGGAACCGACTACGAAGATGGCCTTCGATTTATTCCTGTACAGGTCTCTGTTGGCCATATACCCTCGGAAATACCGGTAAAATTCATTATTGCTTACATAATTCCGGAAAGAGAGCGGGAGCATCTTATGAATAAGGTTAGTCATGTCAGGTTACTTCCCTTCACACGAAGTTTGGATTGATACAGGACTCTATAGGTGTTTGAGCTTGTCAGGATAAGCAAAGTGGCTATCTTCATTTGCTTGCTGATGCTTTTGTTGCGCATGACCTCTTTGAGATGTTTGCTGAAAAAGCTGCCCAGCTCCGCGATATATTCCTTATTGGCACTGTTTTCTCCGGCGATCATCTGAAGATTGCATAGCTCAATGCCCTCGGTCACGTTTCTGGCCAGGGACTTTTCGATCGCTTCAGGGTAGTTTTTATGCTTGATGTCCTCATACAGTTCACGCCAGGCACAGATCCGGTCATAATATTTCCGGTTATTCATCTTGCCTGTAATGCTGTCGCCTCTCCTCAAATACAGATATTTGGGCGAATCCAGGGAAACAACCCTCTCCGCCTGCATGAACAGCTTGTAGGTTGCGAACATATCCTCGAAGTATCTGCCGACCGGGTACCTTACCTTTGCGAACAGCTCCGCCTTATACAGCTTATCCCAGGCCATATTCTTGATCTCGGTATCTTCCAGCAGCTTTTTGAACGCTTCTTCATTATTATAGACACGGATCTCATGGGAGAACTCCTTATCCACATATACACCGTCTTCGACCTCGACATGGCCGCACACTGCAATATCTGCATCATGGGCAGTGATTAGTCCATACAGTGCTTCAAACATATCGGGCTCAATCCAGTCATCGCTGTCTACAAAGCCGATATATTTACCTGCGGCAATATCAATGCCGTAATTGCGGGCGTCGGACAGGCCGCCGTTCTGCTTGTGAATGACCTTCACCCGGGGGTCCAGCTCTTTATAATGCTCGCAGATTTCGCCGCAATTGTCGGGAGAGCCATCGTTTACAAGAATCAGTTCGAAGTCTCTGAAGGTCTGTGCCAGGATGGAGTCGACACATTTTCGCAAATACATTTCAACTTTATAGATAGGCACAATAATGCTTATCTCCGGTTTCATGCAACAATCACTTCCTTTCAAAATAACGGATGACTGGGCCAGAGACAGAAGCATCGACACACGTGTGCTGTACGTACATTGTTGAATGGACGCAATGATTTGTAATTATATTACTATCACAGTTAAAAGATTGTATATACTACTTTAGTTTACTTATAACTGCTTAGTTTCAAGCAAAATAAGGCGCTCCAGTGCCGGAAACGGCTGCCTGAAGCGCCTTGTGACCCTGTAAAAGACGGGCAAAATCAGTTGATTGCCAGGATAAGTGAGCTGTTGAATTGACCACCCTGGGGCAGGGTGATGATGCCGGTTTTGTCCTTCAGCTCACCGCCGAAATCTTCTCCGTCCGCGATGCCCTGCCACGGCTCTATGCAGACGAAAGGGGCATTTTTCGGCTGCCAGAGGCCAAGGTCCGGAAAGCCCTTGGAGGTGACAGTCACGCTTTTGTCCGTAAGCTTGCTTTTAAGAGCAATTGTATCGGACTTCACATTCCGGAAGACCAGCGCTCCGTCCAGAAACAGTTCGTGGGAGAGGGGCAGAAGCTGCTCATTATCCAGTACAGGCGAGCTTTTTCCGCTGATGACGAGGCCGGCATCATTCAGGAACAGCCGTTCCAGCTGCTCCTGTTCGGAGAATTCCAGGTAATAATCGGTGATCGCGCCCTGACCGTCCAGCGGGCAGTTAAAGGCAGGGTGGGTACCCAGCTGGAAATGGATCTCCTGCTCATCGGTATTCTCCACACGGTAGCTGATCTCAAGTCTGCTTCCGCTCAGAATGTAGGTAAGGAACAGATTAAACGAATACGGATAGCTGGCCAGGGTCTGCCCGCTCTGCGAGAGCTGGAAGACAGCCTGAGTATCTGTGGCCTCAACAAGAGTGAATTCGCTGCGTCTGGCAAAGCCGTGATTGCCGATGGTGTAGGTGCTTCCGCCAGTCCGGATCTCTCCGCCGCGGGCTGCCCCGATGATCGGGAACAGTACCGGGGAACGGCCTGTCCAGAATTCTGCATCGCCGCTCCAGATATATTCAGTGCCGGTTGCCAGCAGCTTAAAGCTGACCAGCTCAGCTCCCAGCGAATTAATGACTGCTTCGGCGGAGCTGCTCCGCAGTGTTGTGTTCATGTGTTAAATCCCCTTCCATTCATTATTATAGAATTCATCCTGCATTCACGTTATCGCAGCTCATATTTTACCAAACTCTTCCCTCATGTTCTAACAGAACGTGAGTATTTACCAAAAAACATTATTACAGACTGTACAGTGACTATAATTGGCATTGGTATAACATATAGAGAAAGCATTAATCACATGATCGTCCGAAGCGGAGGGGAATATAACATGCAAATGCAGCAGTTATTGGTGAACGGCGGGAGACTGAAGAATACAATAGAGGCTTTTGCCGATTTTGGACGTACCGATCGCAATGGTGTGACGAGACTGTCGCTGTCGGAGCAGGATGTGCTGGTGCGGGGTTACTTCCGTTCCTGCTGTGAAGAGCTTGGGATGACGGTCAAAGTGGATGATATGGGCAATATGTATGCCACGCTTGCAGGGAGGGAGGAGGGTCCGCCCGTAGTCATCGGTTCCCACCTGGATACGGTGAAGAAGGGCGGCCGATTCGACGGGGTGCTCGGCGTAATTGCCGGGCTTGAAGTGGTTAGAACACTGGTTGATCATGGAATAACACCCCGTCTTCCGGTAACGGTGATGAACTTCACCAATGAGGAGGGAGCGCGCTTCGAGCCTTCGATGATGGCTTCAGGCGTATTGTCGGGCAAGTTCGACAAGGCTGCCATGCTGCAGAAGAAGGACCCGGAAGGAACAACCTTCGAAGAGGCGCTGCTGGCCAGCGGCTACGCCGGAGAAGCGGAGAACCGGATTACGGAAGCAACGGCTTATCTGGAGCTGCATATTGAACAGGGGCCGGTGCTGGAGCGCGAGCAGGTTACGATCGGCCTGGTGGACTGCGTAGTCGGCATGGCCTGTTATGAGATTGAAGTGACCGGTGAATCGGACCATGCCGGAACAACGCCGATGGATATGCGCAAGGACGCGCTGTTTGCAGCAGCAGACCTTATCACTGGGCTGCGGGCCAGGCTGGGAGGGCTTGATTCCGGGCTTGTATACACGATGGGCCGGATGAACGTGCTGCCGAATATTCATACGGTCATTCCGAACAAGGTGATTTTTACGGTGGAAGCCAGACATAAGGATATGGACATTGTCCGCGAGGTGGAAGCGATTATAAACGGCCTGCCGGAAGAGCTGCTGGGCTGCACTGTTCAAAAAAGCAAGCTGTGGGGCCGCGACACGGTCTGGTTTGACCCTCACCTTTGCAGTCTTGTGGAGCAGGCGGCTGTGACACTGGGTTATTCCCGCCGGACAATAGCCAGCGGGGCGGGCCACGATGCCCAGTTCGTAGCCGGATTCCTGCCGTCGGCGATGATCTTTGTGCCCAGCGTGAACGGCAAAAGCCATTGCGAGGAAGAGCTTACCTCCTACGAGGATTGCGAAAAGGGCGTCAATGTCGTGCTGGAGACAGTGCTTGCGGTGCTCAGGGGCTAATGTGTTACTAACGTAAAGGACACCGTGGATGGTGTCCTTTTTTATGCGTTGTCTTGCGGTGAATGGCCGCCGCATGATTGTGTTAAAACACAATCATGGCAGATAATGTTTTTCTTTTTACCCAAAATGCAATAGAAAACAGTATGTTATGATTCTTCACATAAGAGAATTACACAAGACGGGAGAGATTATCAATGATTATTGGCGTACCTAAAGAGATCAAGAATAACGAAAACCGCGTAGCCCTTACCCCTGCAGGTGTTGTCAGCCTGGTAGCTGAAGGCCATAAAGTACTGGTGGAAGCCGGAGCCGGAACGGGCAGCGGATTCCTGAACGAAGAATATGCTGCAGCCGGTGCCGAGCTGATTGCAGACGCAGCTGCGGTGTGGGCTGCCGCTGAAATGGTAATGAAGGTCAAAGAACCGCTGGAAAGCGAATACGGCTACTTCCGTCCGGGTCTAATCCTGTTCACATATCTCCACCTGGCTCCGGAGCCGGCACTTGCCGCTGCACTGAAAGAAAAGGGCGTATTCGCAATCGGCTATGAAACGGTAGTGGACGGCCGCACGCTGCCGCTGCTTACACCAATGAGCGAAGTGGCTGGCCGGATGTCCGTGCAGCTGGGGGCTCAGTTCCTGCAAAAGAACTACGGCGGACAAGGCATTCTGCTATCCGGTGTTCCCGGCGTCAGCAGAGGCAAGGTCAGCATTATCGGCGGTGGCGTAGTCGGGACAAATGCCGCGAAAATGGCGATCGGCCTCGGCGCCGAAGTAACGATTATTGACCTGAGTGCTGACAGACTGCGTCAGCTGGACGATATTTTCGGCTCGCAGATCAGCACGCTGATCTCCAACCCTTACAACATTGCCAAAGCCGCAGCTGAAGCCGACCTGCTGGTAGGTGCAGTACTGATTCCGGGCGCCAAAGCGCCGAAGCTGGTAACCGAAGAAATGGTTAAAGCGATGAAGCCGGGCTCGGTTATCGTCGATGTAGCCATCGACCAGGGCGGGATCGTCGAAACGATTGACCGTGTAACAACCCATGACAATCCGGTATTCGAGAAGCATGGCGTGCTGCACTATTCCGTAGCCAATATGCCGGGAGCTGTAGCCAAAACCTCGACCATTGCATTAACCAACGTAACCGTTCCGTATGCACTGCAAATAGCGAATAAAGGTGTGTTCCAGGCGATCGAGGACAATGCCGGCCTTAAGAGCGGCGTCAACGTAGCTAACGGCAAAATCACCTGCCAGGCCGTGGCGGAAGCTCTTGGGGAAGAGTACTTCACGGTAGAGCAAGCAGTAGAGCAGGAGTTCACTCTGATCTAGTATTGTGTTCAGCCTGAGCATAGAGAGAGAAGAAAGGCATACAGGAACCTATAAAGAGCAGAGGGGCCTAATACTTTTGTGGACCGGCGGATATCCGCCGGTTTTTTTTGTTGCGCAAAACCTCTTTGTAGCGGACAGGACGGCGGGATATTGAAGGAGGAGGGCGGTAAGTTTGCGAGCTGTGAGCTGCTAACGGACTGAAATGCTCTTAATTTTCCCGAAAAAAGCCCTTCGGCTGAGCCAACGGACCCTCAGACAGTATGCTAACAAGTTAACTTGCAGGCTGTAGCTACAATACCGGGAGGTGTTTTTTTACAAATAAACCCTCTACATGTCAGGTTTCCTCGCATAAATCTATAGCCAGCTGCCAATCTGAGTAATATAATGTAAACACCTATACGTATAAGATCCGGTATTCTTCAGGCTGGGGTGGGAACATTGACAGAAAAAGAGGCAGGGTTAGCGTTTGACCGTTTTTTTGACAGTATGGAATCTCTCGCGGATACCATCAGCGAATCGCTGCAGTCCCAGGTGACGATAGAGGATAGCAACCACCATGTCATCGGCTACAGCTCCCATCAGTTTGAGAGTGATCCGGCGCGCATCTCCACTATTATCGGCAAACGCGTGCCAAACACCGTTATCATCGGACTCCGCAAAAAGGGCGTTATGCATCAGCTTGAAAATACGGCGCATCCCATCCGCATTCCGGCGGTGATGGAGGTCGGCCTTGGTCCGCGTCTGGCCATGTGCGTCAAGCATCAGCAAGAGATTCTGGGTTATATCTGGGTCGTTGACCGCGGAAACCTCGCTGAAGGGTATGCCGAGGGGGTGGTGGAGAAGGCGGCAGGTATCGCCGGCCGTTATCTGCTGAAACAGCGCGGCTGGAAAAACAGGCAGGACAAGGCGTTCGAGGATTTTTTCTGGAAGCTGCTGACCTCGCATTATGACAATGAGCCGCGCATCCGGCAGGAGGCGGAGAGCTGGTCCATTCTGCTGCCGGAGAGCTATTACATCGGGGTAATCGAGAGTGACAAGGTGATCGGTGAAGCCTTTCTGCTGCGGCTGCGGCAGACGATGGATGCTTATGCCGGGCAGCGGCTGCTGTTTGTGACGGCCGAGCATAACCGGCTGATCCTGTTATTTTCGTTTGTTTTCCCGGTGGAGGAGACGGCGGTTCTGTCTTCGTTCGTACACAAGCTGCTTGCGGATATGAGCCGCAGTGAAGCCTGCAGGCTTGCAGCCGGATGCAGTCCCGGTTACCGGGAATACACCTCAGCCGCTGCGGCCTACCGTGAAGCCCTGGCAGTGCTGGAGATCAAAAAGCTGCTCCCTTACCATGCCCGCTGTCTGCTGCTCTACGACGAAATCGGTTTTTGGGCCCACATTCCGTCAATGATTGAACAAAAGCGCAGCCGGCCCCGCCGCAGTGCGTTGCTGGAGCCGGTTAAGGCGCATGACCGTGAGCACAAAAGCGATTTTCTTAAAACCATTGCGGTCTACCTCACCCTGGACGGGAACCTGAAGGAGGCTGCCGCATTTTTGCATATCCATACCAACACCCTGATGTACCGGCTGAACCGGATCGCCGAAATTACCGGAAGAAGCCTGAAGGAGACCGATTACCGGACATCGGTCTATCTGGATCTGCTTACGGAGGAGACGGCACAGGTGAACGGGTGGTTTCCGTTTATTAGTTGAAGTAGCTGATATCTCCTGACTTTTCGAAGTGATCCTTATCGGTTAATGCATCGAGATATCCCGTCAGCTGAAGGTGAAACTGCTCTATATCAAGGTGATCATTTCCTTCATACTCAGCTTTGGGAGCGAACACATTCAGTATGATTTCTTCATCTGGCTTAATGTTAAGCCTGTTGCCTTCTGCTTCGGCTTTAAAGTTATTTTCACTTGAGCCTGCTGCGCCCTTTATCGGATAGCTCAGGTATACATTGTTCTGAATGAGAACATAATTTGAGTTGTTTTTTAGCTTTAAGGAATATGAAATACCGTCCGGAGATTCAGACTTATGGTCAAGAGTGATTGTAATCTGATCTACCTCAGAGGTGTTAACGGGGGTTGTAGAAGCCGCACTGTCATCACAGGAAGTTGTAAGCACAAGTATAAACAACAGGACCATGTAATAATGAATCCGTTTCATCAATCTCACTCCTTAAGCTAGATATTTTTTGCCTTTGAATTTTTAGTAATATTCCTCAAAAGTAAAGGTGAAGATGAAAATCCCGTATTATTTTATTTTTCAAAACACTACGTAATGCATTCTTATAATTTAACAATCCGTCCCCATAAAATTTATCTCTGCCTGCTTCTCCAATGTCATCTGCACTATTTTCAATAATTTTGATTACACTGTCTGGTGTCAGAGAGGGGTCCACCTCCTTAAAAACAATAATCGCACTTGAAACAATTGCCGCTGAAGCGGATGTGCCATCCATAAAAGCCTGCTTTCCATTTATTTCTACAGGGATTTTTTCACCTGGAGCTGCTACTATAATATGATCATTATGGTTATTATTAGGTAAAAAATAATTCTCCTTATCTACACTTGTTACGGAAACTACACCTTCGTATGATGCGGGGTACTGGAGTTGAAAAGTTGAATCATTTCCGGTTGATGCGATAATTATCATATTACTTTTTAATGCTTTTGTTATAGCTGCCTTCAGACTAGGATCATCTTTGTAGACTCCAAGACTTATATTAAGTATGTCTATCTTTTTTTCTATGGCCAATTCGATTCCCGCAACAAGTGACCTAATACTTATGTCATTATCAGAGCCTACGTTGATTCCAACAATTTTCACATGCTTTTTTATTTCATTATTTGTACTTAGGAAGCTGCTCCGACAAATAA
The DNA here is from genome assembly GCF_058313675.1 of Paenibacillus sp. fava2. Taxonomy (NCBI): domain Bacteria; kingdom Bacillati; phylum Bacillota; class Bacilli; order Caryophanales; family Paenibacillaceae; genus Paenibacillus; species Paenibacillus sp. fava2. The sequence goes on from NZ_CM177755.1 coordinate 272,914, forward strand.
TATTAGCAATAGCAGATCCGTGAATATCTGAAGTTCTGGAAGGAATGTTAATATTATAATTTTCTGTGCTGAAATTATCTTTATCAGGACAAGATTTTTGGAAATCCACAGAGGAGTCAATAATTCCAATAGAAATATGATGAAGATTAACTTTTTGGAGCTGTGAAAAATGTAAGAGGGGATAAGGATACTCAAGGTCGCTTTTTTCTACAACGACACTTTCCTTAATTTTGTAGTTCAAATATTCTATTCCCGAAAAAATTATTATTGGAATAATAGTTATTATTGCTACAGCAATTTTTATACTTTTTTTAAAAGTAAATTGAGACACTGAAATTATCCTTTCTTTTTATAAGGAATCTCAAAAGAATAAGCTGATTTATTCATTCATCAAGATATTTTGAAGTTGATGTTAGTACTGGCTTATCTAGAAAAAATCTAAGTGCCGAGAAGCCTGAAGACTTTTCGGCACTTAATAAAACTGTTGAAAATAAGTTATTTATCAAATGGGTTTGTAATAAGCTGCATAATCATGCTGAGCCACCAGGGACTCTCTTGTTATTGCATACTGTGTCCAGTTTTTACCGGCGCTTACACCGAATGAAACAACTCCAGCTAATGTAATGCCAACGCTACCCGATACCCCAAAAACAACTTGACTCTCTGCTTCGCACCAAGTGGTAGGATCAGCGCTATAATCAGTATCCGTTACATTAACGTATTTACCTGAATTTTGAATAGTAACCACTCCACTGCTGGATTGGCCATTATTAGAAGTGTTAATATGAACATGGTGGAAATTATTGGAAACCGTATAATTAACACCAATAAAATTTGAGGCATAGAAGCCTTGTCCGTAATTCTCCGTTAATGTATAAGTGTGATTGTATGTACCATCGTTTGAATAATATACACCACTTCCGACTTCAACTTGCCCTGGATAAGTGATATTTCCGTTACTTCTAACAGTATCATCGGTAATGAGATCTGTTCTTTCAAAAGTACTAACGGCCTGAATCCAGCTTCCATCTTCAAAATCGACGCGATAAGTGCTTTTCCCCGGATTTTCTTTTATTTCCTGCTCTATATCTGCAATTCTTTGGACTTGCGGAACTTCTTGAAGTGATTCAACAGTCGAAGTTAACGCATCAACAAGAAAATCTTTATCTTCATCCGAGATGCTGGACTGCAAAATTTCAGGATCCACAATTTGAACTTCACCATTAATAAGATCTACTTTTTGACCCGTTTCCCCCATTTTTTTCAAGATGGACTGAACCCGGACTAAGGACTCAGCATCTTTACTGGTTACACCGTTCTCGACCATCTTACTGTTTAAAACGTTCAATTCTAGAGCCTGTGTATCTTGAGGGTTTGGATTTGCCAAAGCTAAATTAGGAAGCATAAGAGTTGCTCCAAGTGCTGCAAGTACAACCGGTTTAAAATTTTTTTTCACATGATTTCCTCCTTAAGTTGTTATTTTCACTATTACTCTATTGCATTTCCACCGGAAAAAAAATTACGCACATGTATTATTTATAGTTTTTTTTGGGTCTTATACCATAAAAAGAATACTAGTCTATAAGATTAAGTAACTGTAGAAATAACATTAAAATCAGCGATGCCCTGGAGTGTACATTAAATTTATGGTTAATGTTGTTAATGTGTTTTCTGACGGTGTTCTCACTGATAAATAGCAATTTACTTATTTCTTTGTAGTCTAAATCTAAAATCCAATAGTAGATTACTTCATGTTCTCTTTTGGAAAGACCGTACTTCTCTAATACTGATTTTAGTACGTTTAATTTCTCAAAAAGCTCTTCTGCTTTCATAATTCACCTGCTAATGGAAGAATTTTTAAAATTATATCCAAAAATTATAATTAATTCCTGATTTATGATCTTATCAAATAGTACATCTATCAGGTCTAAATGAACAGCGTTTTAGTAGCGTTTTTTTAAGGTGCTAAGAAAATAACCCGGGTATTTTCGCACCAACCGGAGTCCTGACACGTACACTAACCTATATTCTGTGAAGGAATCAGGAAAGGGGCTGACAGAATGGGGTTAGGCTATGGCTCACCCGGCGGTTCGAGCTTTGAGCAGCAGATGCGGGCAGAGATAATAGAGGCGGCAAATTTAATGAGTGTGGGCAAAACCGATTTCTCCAATTTTAAAAACTCCCGCTGCAATCCACAGTATTGGAACCGTACGGCTGGCGGAGGATTTGAATTGAAAGCGGGAGTGCGCCCTTCGGCGGCGATTAACGATATTTTTGTGAACGGTCAGCTGTATGCGTTTGAATGCGCAATGGCGATGGTGATGATTCTTTACAAAGCGACCATTGCTTCAATCGGGGCAGAGGCGTTTGACCGCTATTTTACAGATCTTTATTTGTGGGACTGGAATTATGACAGCAATCTGCAGCTGATCACCACATTCAACAAGTTTGAGATGAGGGCGGGGGATGTTGTGTACTTCAAAAATCCTGACCATGACCCGGAGCTGCCGGAGTGGCAGGGTGAAAATGCCATTATGCTTGGCGCGGACCGCTACTACGGACATGGACTGGGCATTAAGAGTGCTGAGGAAATGATCGCTGCTCTTAACAGGAAAAGAGTGCCGGGCAGCCGGACGTCTGCTTATTTGACAGATGAGGCGCTGCACCCGAACTTTGACTATATCAGCGGACTTGCGGCGAGAAGCAGTGTGCCGGTAGCAAAGGGGCACAGCGGGAAAAATTCGGTGTTTTCGAGAATTGGCGTGCGGACCTACATTTATAAGTAGCGGGTCAGGCAACGGCCGGTGATTAAATAAATATTGTGCAAAAAAAGGACTGTTCGTAAGCTGCGGCTGGAACAGTTTTTTTGTGCGCTTCAGCCTGATTTGCCGGGAGGGCCGCTGATATGTCCACACCGAACAAACCGGCCGGAATATTACTATATAAATCACTCAGCCGGCCGCCGCCGGTTAAGTCGTCCAAGCTGTGGAACGGGCGGCCGTAAGCGGCAGGGAGGCTGGGAGAGGGAGGAGTGGCCGGAAGCTGGCGCGGCAGTATGCCCCGTCCTGCGTACAAAGCCATTCTATTGCTATGTAGTGAACGGTAAAGATTCATAATCTAAAATGGGGAAGTGGTGTTGGAATGAGCTTTTTATCAACCGGCCCGATCGAAAATAACCCGGTCGGCGGGGTAAGACCGACTCAGCAGGTGACCATAAGAATAGACAACCGGAGCGCCACCAATGCATCGACAGTGTCAATTCAGGGTTATTACATGAGCGGCGGAACACGGATTCTGTATGTCAGCGAGGCGCTTAATATTGCTGTAAATCAGGTAGTCACTGTTAATTATTTTGCCGATCTGGATGCGTTTGAATTTACCTTTACTACGCCTGCCGAATCTCCGGCAAACGATCCTGTGCAGATTTCACTGTGGGGAAAAAGCAGCACCGGCCAGCTGGTAGCCGCACACCGTCTGGTATCTGCCGAACTGCTCGGTGAAGCTGCGGGAATTACCGGACCTGCCGGTGCAACCGGGGTAACTGGAGAGACGGGTGCAACCGGAGCAACGGGTGCAACGGGTGTCGGTGTGACCGGGGAGACGGGAGCGACCGGGGTAACGGGAGCAACCGGGGTAACTGGAGCGACTGGAGAGACGGGTGCGATAGGAGCCACAGGTGCAACAGGTGCTGGTGTGACTGGGGAGACGGGAGCAACTGGAGTAACGGGAGCGACCGGAGAGACAGGTGCGACAGGAGCCACAGGTGCAACAGGTGCTGGGGTGACCGGGGAGACGGGAGCGACCGGGGTAACGGGAGCGACTGGAGAGACAGGTGCGACAGGAGCCACAGGTGCAACGGGTGCTGGTGTGACTGGGGTGACGGGAGCAACCGGGTTGACAGGAGCGACTGGTGTAACGGGTGCGACCGGAGAGACAGGAGCGACCGGGGTAACGGGAGCGACTGGAGAGACAGGTGCGACAGGAGCCACAGGTGCAACAGGTGCCGGAGTGACCGGGGTAACGGGAGCAACTGGAGTAACGGGAGCGACCGGAGCGACGGGTGCAACGGGTGCAACAGGTGCAACAGGTGCTGGTGTGACCGGGGTAACGGGAGCAACTGGAGTAACGGGAGCGACTGGAGAGACGGGTGCGACAGGAGCCACGGGGGCAACAGGTGCTGGGGTGACCGGGGAGACGGGAGCAACCGGGGTAACCGGGGTAACTGGAGAGACGGGTGCAACGGGTGCAACAGGTGCAACAGGTGCTGGTGTGACCGGGGTAACGGGAGCAACTGGAGTAACGGGAGCGACCGGAGAGACGGGTGCAACGGGTGCAACAGGTGCAACGGGTGTGGGTGTGACCGGGGAGACGGGAGCAACTGGAGTAACGGGAGCAACCGGGATAACTGGAGCGACTGGAGAGACGGGTGCGACAGGAGCCACAGGGGCAACAGGTGCTGGGGTGACCGGGGAGACGGGAACAACCGGGGTAACGGGAGCAACTGGAGTAACGGGTGCGACCGGAGAGACAGGAGCAACCGGGTTGACGGGTGCGACGGGTGTAACGGGCGCGACTGGAGAGACAGGAGCAACCGGGGTAACGGGAGCGACTGGTGTAACTGGTGCGACCGGAGAGACAGGGGCAACCGGGCTGACAGGTGCGACTGGTGTAACCGGCGCGACTGGAGAGACAGGGGCAACCGGGTTGACGGGTGCGACTGGTGTAACCGGCGCGACTGGAGAGACAGGAGCAACCGGGCTGACAGGTGCGACTGGTGTAACCGGCGCGACTGGGGAGACGGGAGCAACCGGGCTGACAGGTGCGACTGGTGTAACCGGCGCGACTGGAGAGACAGGAGCAACCGGGTTGACAGGTGCGACTGGTGTAACCGGCGCGACTGGAGAGACAGGAGCAACCGGGTTGACAGGTGCGACTGGTGTAACGGGTGCGACCGGAGAGACAGGAGCAACCGGGTTGACGGGTGCGACGGGTGTAACGGGCGCGACTGGAGAGACAGGAGCAACCGGGCTGACAGGTGCGACTGGTGTAACGGGTGCGACCGGAGAGACAGGAGCAACCGGGGTAACGGGAGCGACTGGTGTAACGGGTGCGACCGGAGAGACAGGAGCAACCGGGTTGACGGGAGCAACCGGGCTGACAGGTGCGACGGGTGTAACGGGTGCGACCGGAGAGACAGGGGCAACCGGGTTGACGGGTGCAACTGGGGAGACAGGAGCAACCGGGCTGACAGGTGCGACGGGTGTAACCGGCGCGACCGGAGAGACAGGGGCAACCGGGGCAATCGGGTTGACGGGTGCGACGGGTGCAACAGGTGTTACCGGGGTAACCGGAGCCACGGGAGCAGGGGTGGCCACAGAAGGATTCTCGGCATTTTTGCCTACATTCTCTGCAGCCACAAGTACTCAGCTTACAGGCTGGACTGTAACGACACCTTATTATGACAGTGCCACTTTCAATGAGGTGACGGGTAACTATACCGTTCCTGTAACCGGCCGGTACTCTTTTGAGGCAACCATCAACTATGCAACGACTGCGGCTATTACAATCTCTTTAGGCGCAGGCACGAATCCGGCTTTTGTAATCCGGAGAACCTCCCCGTCCACAACCGACCTGGTAAGCGGACTGTTCCCGCTGCTTAATGTCAACGTAGCCCTTGTTTTAACACTGAGAACAATTCTGGGCAATGGCACGGTCACACTGACAGGTGACTTTTTGCTGAATGCCGGCGATGTAATCGGGCTGTTCTATGAAGCAGACGGCCTGACGGTTCCGCTGGATCTGGGCGGCGACTCTTCGGGTATTGTCTGGTCTGTTGTCCGGCTGACTTAATGTCCTTCATGTCCGGAAACAGCTGAATAGCAAAAAGAGCTGGTTCCCGGGAGCAATCCCGGAGCCGGCTCTTTTACACTTTTAGCATGATAAAGTTAGCTTGAAAGCTCTACAAAATCCCCGCGGAACCGCTCATAATCGGCAGCCCGGCATTCCAGCAACAGCTTTGTTCCCTGCTCCTCGTAGCTGACCTCCTGGACATGGGCATGTTCATTAAAATAAGAGACGATGCTGCCGCGGTCATATGGAATCAGAATTTCGCACTGAATGTAATCATTGAACACATGTGAGCGGATCAGTCCCGTAAGCTCGGCAATCCCGCTGCTCTGTTTAGCGGACAAAGTAACCGAGTCGCCCTCAACAGCCGGATATGCACGCCCGGTCAGGTCTGCTTTGTTGTAGGCATACACGGTAGGGATGCCGTCAGCCCCCAGCGCCTTCAGCGTTTCGGTGGTGACCGCCATATGCTGCTCATGCTGCGGATCTGAAGCGTCTACAACATGGATCAGCAGGTCAGCTTCGGTTACCTCCTCCAGGGTAGAGCGGAATGCCTTGACCAGATGATGGGGCAGCTGGCTGACAAAGCCTACCGTATCGGTTAACAGGAAGGTTTTGTGGTCAGGCAGCCTGATGCTGCGCACCGAAGTTTCCAGAGTGGCGAACAGCATATTTTTGGCAAAAACCTGTTTATTGGAGCCGGGATGATAAGTCTCAACCACAGCATTCAGCAGGCTGGACTTGCCAGCATTGGTATAACCGACGAGACAGACCACCGGCACCTCATTTTTGTGGCGCTGTTTCCGCTGGATCTGACGCCGTTCAACCTGAGCCTGCAGCTCTGTCTGCAGTGCGGTAATCCGCTCCTCGATTCTTCTGCGGTCGAGCTCCAGCTTCGTTTCACCGGCACCTCTGTTCTTCAGGCCCGATCCGCCGCCCTGGCGGCCCAGTGATTCGCGCATGCCCGTCAGCCGGGGGAGCATATACTGCAGCTGGGCAACTTCGACCTGCAGCTGCGCCTCCTTTGTTTTGGCCCGGTCGGCAAAGATGTTGAGGATCAGAATGGTCCGGTCAATAACCTGGCGGTCAAGCGATGACTCCAGATTGCGGATTTGGGAAGGCGTCAGCTCATCGTTAAAAATAATAACGGTGTCCTCATCCTGCACCATCGCGGCCAGCTCCTGGATTTTACCGGTGCCCAGGTAGTGGGAAGGATTAATCCGGCTGGCCTTCTGGCTCAGTTCGCCAATTACGTTAATATTGCAGGCAGCGGCCAGATTGCGCAGCTCCTCTATGGAATAAGCAAAGTTTGTATCATTCTGCAGCTGTATCCCGACAATAATCGCTTGTTGTTTAGTGGTTTCCATATGGTGAACAACCTCCTGAGATTTTAAAAATAGAGTAAAGACAGGCAAAGGACAGGTAGGCTGCGGTCTAACCGACATGAAAAAGCACAGGCGTTATCTGCCTGTGCTTGCAATTGAGGTAACAGAATAGACCAGAGGTAACATGCCGCGTACGCACGTTACCTGCCAGCAGGTACACTCTACAGCTGGAATGATCAGGAGCAGCCGATAACGGTATTTCCGTTATGACGAACCGGCTGGATCAAAAGCTATAGAGAGCGATTTCTAAAGGCGCAGGCTGCTTCCGGCCGTAACAACGGTCAGCCTGCATACATTATGGGTTGCCTTTAAAAATGGATAGACCTATCCTGAGACCTCTGCACATGGGCAGAACTTTAGCGCTATTCATATCTGATTAGCCGCGCAAAGTACGAATCCGGATAAAATCTATCACATTCATTTGCAACCCTCCGTTCCTAAAAGTTGAATTAAGCTTAGCATATCCGTCATTTTTTGGCAAACAGACTTACGGTTATAGGACTAATCCAGAAACTTCTAAACTTGTCTGCATAGTATATAGAATCTGAGGTTATCTGGAGAGGAGGAAAGCGGAATGCCTGTATTAACTTCGAATACGCTGACAAGCAATTCCATACCCGGCCTGGGCCCGATAAGCCAGGCTGTTATCAAAGTGGTCAACAACGGTACGTCCAGAGCCGTAGTTTATTTGACAGGCCTGAACAATGATGTGAGTCCGGGCACGCTGTTTGTTCAGGAATTGTTTGAACTGGATTACGAGGAAGTTATCAGCAGAACCTATAATATTGTGCAGGATTTTTTTCAATTTAATCTGGTGTATTCCCAGGAGAATGTACATGTCCAAATTTTTCTGATCGACAGCGCGGGCACCTATTACCCGGTTAAGCTGACACGAACTGCGGTAAGCCGGATCACCTCGGAGTTCCGTGACAATATATCACTGACGGCCACTGATTTTGCTGCGATCAGCTTCCGCAGGAGCGGGTTAACGGCAATACCTGAGGCGGTTGCAGCTGAGCTAAGAGCAGACAGCCTGGAGATCCTCGCTTCCACGCCGATCCGCTACCAGCTGGTGGCAGGAGGTACGGTCAACGGCAGCTTTGTCAATTTCCCGACCCCGACCACCGCAATTCCTGCAGCCGGAACTGCATTGCAGGTCAATTATACCTGTACGGCAGTAACGGGCGGGAGGGTGATTACACAGGGGATCGGGTCGGGTATTGCCGGTGCGTACCAGAATGTTTCGGTGAATCTGCTGAGCCAGCTGCTGCTCTACGATCTGCAGGAAGAGCCGGTAACGCTTGTCATCAGTTCGCTTGCCGGTGAGGACAATGTGGCTGCTACGTTTAGAATGTCAGAGCAGTGGTGAGGAGTTGTATAGTACAAGTACAGCTTTAAGAAGGATTATCAAGTAAGCCGGAGATGTCTGCGGCATTGTAGTTGTCGTTGTCTACTTTCCAGGTGCCTCCGGTTTTTATAAGCTGGATCGTCCCTTCCAGAGTCAATTTATCTGACGCGGCGTTTCCGAAGCGGAGAGTGCCGGTATAGGTGAGCTCGACAGATGCTTCCGTGATATTCATTTCTGTAAAGCTTATGAAGGTGATCCGGAGATTGTGCTGTTTAAGAAAAGAGAGCCTGGGAGCCGGAGAATATTCCTTGCTGTTTCCCGGCGCATCGAAAAATGCCGCTGTAGTCAAGCTGCGGATTTCGTCCGTTTTTGCCTGCTCCTGTGCTGTGATTTCCTCCTGCGCAGCCGGAAGATCAGCTTCAAGTTCAGCCTTCTTGTAGGTACTGGCTACGCTCATTGCCTCGGTCACATTGTTGCTAACGGCAGCAGGTTCCTGATTGGAACAGGCAGAGATTAGTATTAAACATACAATTACGAATGCGTTAAGGATAAGTGTATTCAGCCGCATTTTAGGTCCTCATTTCCCGGGAAACTATTCACTTACAATTCCAATATTATACACTATGGAAATGGAAAAGACGGCCCGTCGTGGACCGTCTTTTTTGAAATATTCGGGCTTATGCTGTTACGTGCCCGGCTGATTCATTAATAACCATCTGGCTTAACTGCGCTTTATACAACTAAAACACCGATTTTCCTCTCTGATGCCCGTTTAACTGTATTTCGTACAATTAAAAAGCCGAAAAAGGGCTGTTTCAGTCATTTCAGACAGATTTAATTGCACAAACTACATTTATAGGTCCCCCGGTGCTTATCGTGGCCGTTTTTAAGTGTACAAAATGCAACTATCCGGTTTGTGTGGCGGTGGCGGGGTAAGATGGGTAAGATGACCTGTTAAAAAGACTCCTGTTATACATCCAGAGCATCCGCTGCCCGGCACCTCTGTATAATAATCAGCTCACCCATTCCCGCCGAAGCGTGAACAAATCCTTCAGCGCATCATTGTTCAGCTCGGTAATCCAGTTCTCGGAGCCCGAGATGACATCATCGCTGAGCTGCTGCTTGCTCTCCAGCATCTCGTCAATGCGCTCCTCCAGCGTGCCGAGCGAGATGAATTTATGCACCTGTACATCTTTGGTCTGGCCCATCCGGTAGGCGCGGTCCGTGGCCTGATTCTCTACGGCCGGATTCCACCAGCGGTCGAAGTGGAACACGTGATTGGCTGCCGTCAGGTTGAGGCCTACCCCGCCCGCCTTGAGTGAAAGAATGAATACATTCGGCTGATCCGCAGCAGGCGGAGCTCCGTCCGGCGGAGCCGGAGTCTGAAACAGCTCAATCATGCGGTCGCGGGCCTGCTTGGAGGTGCTGCCGTTTAAGTACAGCACCGGCTCCTTCAGCTCCTGCTGAAGCACGGACTGGAGCATCTGCCCCATGCCGACATATTGGGTAAAGATCAGGCAGCGCTCATTCTCTTCACGCAGCTCCCGTACCATCGCGAGCAGCCGCTCCAGCTTGGAGGAGCGCTCGATCAGGGTAGCGGCATCCAGACCATCCTCTGCCTCCGGAAGAGCTTCCTTTGTCAGAAGCACCGGATGATCGCAGAGCTGCTTGAGGCTGGTCAGTGCAGCAAGAATAGCCCCTTTGCGCTCGATTCCTTCCAGCTTGTTCATTTTCTCCAGCAGTCCGGTCACGTTCTGGTCATAAAGCGCCGCCTGCTCTGCTGTGAGATTGACATAGGTCTTCATTTCGTTTTTGTCCGGCAGATCCAGCTGGATGCTCGGGTCTTTCTTTTTGCGGCGCAGCATGAACGGCTTCACCAGCTTTTGCAGATCGGCCGTCCGCTCGGGATTCCGCTCCTTTTCGATCGCATTCGCGAACCGGTCCTGGAAGGACTTGGCCGTGCCCAGGTATCCCGGTGTGATGAAGTCGTAGATCGACCACAGCTCGGACAGCCGGTTCTCAATCGGTGTGCCGGTAAGGGCAATCCGGTGCAGCGCCGGGAAGCTGCGTACGGCTGCGGACTGCTTGGTCCCGGCATTCTTGATATTCTGCGCCTCATCTAGGCAGACGGCAGCCCAGGTGAACTGCTGGAGCAGCTCCTGGTCAAGTGCCGCTGTAGCATACGAGGTCAGGACCACATCAGCCTGGGATGCCGCGCCGTAGAAATACCCGGCGTTCAGCCGTCTGCCGCCATAGTGCAGCATAACGTTCAGGGAAGGGGCGAAGCGCTGCAGCTCCTTCTGCCAGTTGCCGAGCACGGACGTCGGGCAGATGATCAGCGCCGGCCAGCCCGGCGGATCGGTCTGCGGCCCGCCCGCATCCGGGCCGGCCTCCTTCATGTGTAGCAGATAGGAGATCAGCTGCACGGTTTTGCCGAGGCCCATGTCGTCGGCCAGGACAGCCCCGAGGCCGAAGCGTCGGAGGAAGGCCAGCCAGGCGAAGCCTTCGTGCTGGTAGCTGCGCAGCTCGGCCTGCAGCCCGGCCGGCACCGCCGGCCGCGGCCACTCGGCCCGCTGGCCGAGCTGGCCGATCAGCTGAACGAGCTGCTCGTTCAGCTCCACCTCCAGCCGCACGCGCGCTGCCTGCTGTCCGGCCTGCTCCGCTGCGGCTTCCGCACCGTCGTCCTCTTCGCCGCTGCCCAGCAGGTGCAGCTGCAGCACATCCTGGAAGGACAAGCCGTGCGACTTGTCCATCCCGGCCATGGCCCGCTGAATCTGGGCCAGCAGGGCGGGGTCAAGCGGGATCCACTTGCCCCGGAACTGCACAAGCCGCTCGCCGCGCGCGACCAGCTCGGCGAACTCCGCCTCCGAGAGGTCGGCGTCGCCGATCGAGATGCGCCAGTCGAAGTCGACCAGCGCATCCAGCCCGAACAGCGACCTGCCGCCGCCGCGGCTGCCTTCGCCGGAGCTGACCCGGGCGCGCAGGCGCGGCTTCCGGCGGCTGGCGGCCTCCCACCACGCCGGCAGCAGCACCTGCCAGCCGGCTTCCAGCAGCAGCCGGCTGTCCTGGTTCAGGAACCGCCACGCGAGCTCGTCGCTGAGCGGTTCCCCCAGCACATCGTCCCCGTGGCCGATGTGCCCGCCGGGCAGGCTCTCGCACAGCCGCGAGAGCCATCCGGGCGCCCGCTCGCGGACGTGGGCGTCCCACGGAGCGGGCCACTGGCCGTGCGGCTCACCGTCCGTGGTGAGCCGCAGCGGCACAAGCGCGGTTTCATCGCGCTTGTCCTGAAGCAGCAGCCGGAGCCGCCAGTAAGGCGACTCCTCATCCGGCTCGAGCAGCTGCAGCGCCGGCCGGAACGGCGCGGTGTCAGCCTTCCAGCCGATCGACATCAGCCAGCTCTCCTGGTCCAGGCCAAGGGCGGCAACGCCGCCTGCACTGAACAGCAGCGGGAATTCGCTGCGCAGATCGCCGGCTTCGGTCTCTGTGCCGTAATAGCGCTGGAAGACCGCTGCCGAGAAGGCGGCGCCAAGACCCGCCGCTAGACCCGGCCGTCCGGCCAGTCCCTCCAGCGCTGCTGCGAGCCCGCCGTTTTCTTCGGCCAGCAGCTGCAGCGCCTGCTGGTCCCAGCTCCACTGCAGCTGGCCCTCGCGGTAGGCGGTGAAGTCGGGTACATACCGCTTCTCTGCCAGCAGCACGGACACGGCCGGAGCCAGCTCGGTCAGCAGGGCGGCATCGCCCTGCCAGCTCCAGCCGACATGCGTGAGCAGCTGCAGTTCAGCGAAGAACGGGACCACCTGCTCGGCAGGCAGGACAACCAGATCCACGCCGTCTGCATTTTGGAGGGTCAGCTCTGTGCCATAGAAGGAGGCCTCATGCCAGGCGAACAGCATCTGCTTCAGCCGGACGCCGGGAACATATTCATTCCTGCCGTCAACGGCGTAAATCAGCGCATCGCCGTACCGGGTCAGGGCAAGCTGGACTGTAATATTTTGTATATGCTTGCTCATGGGATCAGCTTTCCTTTCCGCAGCTCTTCCTGCAGGGCGCGCAGCCTGCTGTTCCGGGAGGTGAAGGCATCCAGAAATGCCTCCCAGCGTGCGTCGCGCTTCAGTTTTTTATACAGCTTGGCCAGCCGCTTGATCAGCTTGACGGCGGATTTATAGCTGTGCCGGTTCTTCTCCAGGACGAACCGCTCCACAGCCTGGTGATAGAAGGGCAGCAGCAGCTCCGGCGCATTCTTCTCCAGCGGCTGGAGATCGCTGACACGGAAGTCGGCCGGCGTCTTGCCGGAGGCGAGCTGGTAATCCATCCATTCCTGATATCTGCCGTGCTGCAGCAGCAGCTCCTCGTAGATTTCCCGCGAGAGGGGCAGCATGGCGGCCAGGGTATCCCACATGAGCGGCTCCGTTTCCGGTACATGCCGCACTGCATCCATCCAGTGCCGGGCGTAATCGCCCAGGTTATATAACCGGCTTGTCAGCAGCGGGCCGGTCTCGGCGAGCCAGGCCGCAAGGCGTGACCACTGCCCGTCCTCACTTAGCGGGGCGAGGAAGCTGAGCAGCTCGTCAGGGTGAATACCGGGCCGTCCGGAGGCCTTGCGGAGCAGCTCCCATGCCGCCCGGTCATCGCCCAGCAGGAAGTACATCCGGCTCTCTGCCAGCAGCAGGGCCTGCCGGGATTGCGGGGCCTCAAGCTCTCCCTCCGCCTGGCGCAATGCCTCCAGCTCATCCAGGTAAAGAGCTGTACTGTCCGCATTAGGGGAGAGCCAGCGTCTCCACAAGAGGTCATAACAGGCCGAAAAATAAGGCTGTTCCCGCGTACGGTCCCGCCCCTCCGCCAGCATCTGCCGGCGCAGATAAGATAAGGTCTCAAGCACCCTCGGCCATTCTCCGGGCTCTGCCTGAAGCGGCAGCGGCTGCTGCATCAGCCCGGTGATGTCCGTCTGCAGCTCGGAAACGGCAATGGCCGTGTAATAGCCGAGTGAATAGCCCAGGCCGGCGTTGGCCGCTCCGGGCAGGACAGGCTGCAGCAGCTTCTCCAGGATAAATAGATGGGAATGCAGCCTGAACAGCCTGCCGGCAGCGGGTGAGAGCGGCGGCTGGGCTTCATGAATGGCAGTCAGTGCCCGGTTTGCATACTGGGGATTGCGCACCGCATGATCCAGCGGTGCCGCAAGCAGCTGCATATACTCATGCCACTGGGCTATGGTCGCTTCAGGAATCAGCCCGCTGAGCTTCTTCAGCAAGGCGCTGCGGCCCCCTTTATCAGACGGATCGGTTGCCGCCGCCTTGGGCCGGTTAGCTGTTGCCTTGGCATTTGCAAGGAGCGCAACCGACCGTCCCTGGGCATTTGCATAGTACATCAGCACCGCAGCGATATGCTTGCACAGCCCGTCTGCGGCGCAATCACAATAGCCGCCGGAGAATTTGTCCAGATTGATATAAACGCTGAAATCCTGCCCGTCCTCAACCACTGCGCGCATTTTGCGGGGTTCGCTGATCGAGAAGGTCTGAACGCGCTTTTGCTTGAAATATTGAAATCCCCGTTTCAGGGTCAAATCATCGAAATAATGGGCCGCATCTGAAATAAGCTTCTCCCATTCGGCCTCATCCAGAACATAATTTGGCTGCATCACAATTGGTCTCCTGTAGGCAAAAATGTGTTGTTCAATTTGTTCCCTCCATTATACCATCTCTACGAGAGTTGCCTGTTATCTTTCACGTACCTTTTACAGAGTGCTAATATGTATATTTTTCAATAATTAAAGCGAATCTATGACAATTTAATTTAAATTTTTAAAAAAAAGATACCGGATATGACATGCCCCATATTGCAGCAGGGCCATCCATGCTACTCTAAGGTTCTGAAACTTAAGGGAACTAGCGGAAGGATGAAGCTGTAACGATGCTGAGATTCAAACTGAAGTACCTGCTGAACAACAAACAGAACCGGCTGATTCTGTTCTTAACCATAAGTGTCTCACTCTCTATAACCCTGATCGGCTTGTTCTCCTACCGGGAATACCGCCAGGCGCTTGATACGGAGCTGAACACGCCGAACGTCGAGCTGCTGCAGATTAATGTGGATGTGACGAACCGGGCGTTCCGGGAGGCGGACAACAAAGCGGTCGATCTCTCTTTTAATCCGGCCGTGCTGGCGTTTCTGTCTGCAGATGCGGATCATGCGGCGGAAGCGGCTTCGCAGCCGCAGAATGTGCTGAAGGCGCTGGTGTCGGAGCCGGACATTTATGCAATCAGCGTCATTAATTTTCAGGAACACTCTGTAGTGTCAAGCCGGTATGGCTACAAATCCGACTGGGAGGAAGCGCCGGAGCATGACTGGAGCGGATGGCTGGAGGAAATTAAGGAGAAGCCGCTTCTGATTAAAAGAAGGCTCTACACCGGTTCCGATACACAGCTGAGCAATACGGAGCTGCTCTCCCTGGCCCGTCCGGTTGTCCGGGGCGGGAATGTTACCGGGGCGGTGCTGATCGACCTCGATTACGATACGCTTTTCTCCAAAATGTACACCCATTTATCCAGCTACCAGTTTGTATACAATCTGGAGGGTGAGCTGATCTATCCCAAGATTAATCTTCCTGTACCGCTTGAGGAAATGAAGGATGTGCTGACGGAGATTGATGTAAGCCCGTTTGCCCATGTCAAAATAAACGGCCAGGCTTATATGGCCAACCAGGCCTTCTCCAATGTCACCGGCTGGCGCCTTGTTTCGCTGGTTCCGATGGAACAGCTGCTGAAGAATGTAACGACAGCCCGCAATATGATGCTGATGCTGTCGCTGATCTCGATAGCCGTCGGCTGGTCTGCGATCTACTATTATAACTTTGCCGCCTTCCGGCCGCTCAAACGGATTAACAGGCTGCTTAGCCCGGAGCAAAAAGGGGCGGGACACGGCAATCTCTACGATCTGGAGCCTGTCATCAGCAAGCTGGTCGGCGAGTTCCGGAGCAAATCGCTGGTGGCTGACTGGAGTCTCCCGGAGCTGCGCTCCAAATTCCTCGGTGATCTGATTACCCGGAATATGGGCAAGCAGGAGACCGGGACGAAATGGGAGCATTATTTTGCCGGCTGGCAGCAGGGGCCTTTTGAGATACTGGTCATTTCCATCGACCGCCATTCACAGTGGGTGGCTGCTTATACAGAGGAAGACCAGCAGCTGCTCAAGTATGCGATGAACAATATGGTATCCGAATTCTTCAGTTCATCCTGGCGGACGGTGACGGCATCACCGCGCAAGGATAGCCTGGTTCTGCTGCTTCAGTCCGCCGAAGGGGAGAATGCGCGGAGTCTGTACGAAGATACCCTGAAGCTGGTTGGCATTGTGTCCGATGTGCTGGGCATATCCGTGTCTGCCGGAATCGGTTCACAGGCAGCGAAGATCGGCCAGGCTGCCCGATCCTATACGGAGGCAGAGGCCGCTTTATCGTACCGTCTGTACGACGGATACGGGCGTGTCCGTCTCTATTCCGGGCTGGAGAATAAGCCTGATGAGAGCAGCACAGCAGCCGATGACACCTGGCAGCAGGAGGTGCTGCAGGCCCTCAAAAGCTCAGACGCCGCTACCGGGCGCCAGCGGGTGCACAGATGGGCGGCAGATGTACGCAAGAGAGGTCTTCAGCCGCAAAAAATGATCCGCCTGCTGGATGATCTGATGGAGGAAATTATCCGCATTGCCGCCGCAGGAGGACATGTTTTGCCTCCGGAGCTGGCTGACTATACCATTCACCAGGTATCTACACTCGATTTGACGGATATTGAAGAGATGCTGTGCCGTATCATTGATCAGATGGCTCATGCACTGGAAGTGCACCGGCAGTCCAAGGAGTATGTGCTGGTCCAGCAGCTGATTGCTTATATGGAGGAGCATCTGCAGCATAATATTGGCCTGCAGGATATCGCCGCCCATGTCAATCTGGGGGTCTCCTCGGTCAGCAACCTCTTCAAGGAAGAGACCGGAACGACCCTGTATGACTATTTGACCAGCCTTAGAATCGACAAAGCCTGTGAACTGCTGCAGGGCAGCAGCCTGAAGGTGGCTGAGATTGCCCAGCTTGTCGGCTATCAGAACGAGAACAGCTTTATCCGGGTCTTCCGCAAAAGCAAATCCATTACACCGGGCAAGTTCCGGGAGAACAGCAAATCTTCCAATCAGTATGCAGATCTGCCAAAACCGCATGGTTCCGGCATTTCTGACGATTCAAAATAAGATAATACGATTGCTGCATACCCTCTGAATGCTTTAAAGTTCTATCTGAGAAAACTTTCACATCCCCGCACGCTGCGGCTGATGTGCAAAACAATTCAGGGGGTGGAGGACTGTATACAGACTAAGAAAGAGGGATGGCCGTTGAAACGGACAACAAAGATCGCGTTAGGAATAGCAGCAGTTATGATAGCTGCACTTCTCTTTATTGGAGCCCGCATAACCGGATACCGGGGCGACAATGGCGTCAGCGCCGATTTTCCCGATAAACCGGTCACACTGATCGTACCTTATGCTGCCGGCGGGGGAACAGATACCACCGCGCGGGCTTTGGCTAAGGCTGCTGAGAAGGTGCTGGGACAGCCGGTAATCGTACTGAACCGGACAGGCGGCGGAGGTTCCGTCGGACTGATGGAAGGTGCGAATGCTAAGGCTGACGGCTACACGGTCACTTTTTTGCCGGCGGAGCTGACGATTCTGCCGCATCTGGGACTGCTGCCGATTACTTATGAGAAGTTTAAACCGATCGCCCAGACAAATTTTGATCCTTCCGCCATTACCGTAAGAGCCGAAGCGCCATGGCAAACTGTGAATGAATTTCTCGACTTTGCGAAAGCGCATCCAGGCGAATTGAAAATGGGAAACGCAGGAACAGGGAGCATATGGCATTTAGCTGCCGTAACATTGGAACGGGAAACAGGTGTGAAGTTCGCCCATATCCCCTTTGAAGGTGCGGGACCGGCTGTCTCTGCTTTGATGGACGGCTTTGTCGATGCGGTACCTGTAAGTCCGGCCGAGGTAAAGAAGTATGTGGATGAAGGAAAGCTGCGGATGCTGGCAGTCAATGCCGACAAACGCTCAGAAGCGCTGCCTGATGTGCCCACACTGGAGGAACAGACCGGAGTACATGTGAACTTTACCGGTACGTGGAGAGGGCTTGCAGTACCTAAGGATACGCCGGATGCCATTTCGGAGCTGCTGGCAGAGGCCTTTATTAAAGGGACGGAAGACCGTAACTTTCGCGAAGCTATGACAATGAACGGGCTTGGACTGCTGGTTAAGGACGGTAAGGCGTTCTCTCGGCAGCTCAAAGAAAGCGATGATTTATTCTCACGGATGATTCCGGAGCTTGGACTGAGCCGTAACTGAGATGAAGGTGCGGCCGGGCAACAACATAAGATGAAAGGTATGATTAACTAATATGAAAATTAAAAAGACGCTCGACCGGATCCCCGGCGGCATGATGCTGGTACCGCTGTTTCTGGGGGCGATTATCCACACGGCTTTCCCTAATGCGGGTGAATATTTCGGCGGTTTCACCAAAGGACTTATGACCGGTACGGTGCCGATCCTTGCTGTATGGTTCTTCTGTATGGGCGCAGCGATTGATGTGCGGGCGACTGGAACGGTACTGCGCAAATCCGGAACACTGGTATTGACCAAAATTGCCGTAGCCTGGGTTGTGGCCATCATTGCCATTCAGTTTCTTCCTGAAGGCGGCGTTAAGAACGGCTTCTTCGCCGGCTTATCAGTGCTTGCTATCATCTCGGCAATGGATATGACCAACGGCGGCTTGTATGCCTCCATTATGCAGCAATACGGCACCAAGGAAGAATCCGGCGCGTTCGTGCTGATGTCCCTGGAATCCGGCCCGCTCGTAACCATGCTGATTCTCGGCAGTACCGGTGTAGCCGTGTTTGAACCGCATGTATTCGTAGGTGCTGTACTTCCGTTCCTGGTCGGCTTCCTGCTGGGTAACCTTGACCACGACCTGCGCGCTTATTTCGGAAAAGCGACACAGACCCTCATCCCGTTCTTCGGTTTTGCACTCGGCAGCTCGATTGACCTTGGCGTCATCCTGGATACAGGCCTGCTGGGCATTCTGCTCGGTCTCGCTGTTATTGTGATCACTGGTATTCCGCTGATCTTTGCGGACAAGTACATCGGCGGCGGCAATGGTACAGCAGGACTGGCCGCATCCAGTACCGCCGGAGCAGCTGTCGCGAATCCTATGCTGGTGGCTAACCTCAAGCCGGAGTTCCTGCCTGCGGCCGAAACCGCAACAGCGCTTGTAGCCGCATCCGTTATTGTGACCTCCATTGTGGTTCCAATCATTACCGCTTACTATTCCGACTATATGAAAAAGAAGAAACCGCCGGTGTCAGAGGGGCCTTCTGATGTTGGAACACCGAAAGCTGCTGTTTAAATAATTCTTATAACAACGATAATAATATAATTTATAAAATGGATCTATTTGCTGCATAACCCTCCGTACGCATAATGGCGTAATGCGGAGGGTTCTTTGTGTGCCCTGTTATCCCCTGTTAAAGTTGGTACAGCCGCTTCAGCCTGCACTGTCGTAATCTTGCTCTCCTGTTCCCGAAACCTGCATAAGCCGGGGGCAATCGTTTATACTGGCGGTATGAGGTGATGAGAGTATGGAGCAGGCATTATTTGAGCGTATTTATGCTTCAGTAGTGAACCGCGAGCCGACCTATGACGGCGTTTATTATACGGCAGTGCTAACGACCCGTATCGTCTGCCGACCGTCCTGCCGGGCCAGGACGCCCAAAGCGGAGAATGTGGAGTTTTATCCGTCTTTGGAAAAAGCGGTCCGGGCGGGCTTCCGCCCGTGCAAGCGGTGCCGGCCCGAGGAGGGCGGCACACTCCGTCCGGATGCGGTGCTGGCCGCCCGGGCGGATGCCGTTATGGAGGCCCGGCTGGGTGAGAAGCTGACGCTGGCGAAGCTGGCTGAGGAACTTGCGGTCAGCCCGTTCCATCTGCAGCGGACGTATAAGCGCGTGGCCGGTAGTTCCCCGGCCGCGCGGCTGGACCAGCTGCGGTCGGACAAAGTGTGTGAGCTGCTGGCCCGAACAGATATGCCGGTTGCCGAAATCGGCAGGGCGGCGGGCATTCAGAGCGCATCGCATTTTGCCGCCTGGTTCACGCGCAAGAACAGCCTGTCACCAACGGAGTACCGCAATCAGATTAAGGGAGGGAAGGCTCATGAGCCGAATCACGAATAAACCGGAAACGGCCGGGAACCGGAGGAAAGCTGCTGCCAGTCCGGTCACAATCTATCATCATACCGTGAATCTAGGAGGCAGGGCATGGACGCTTTGGGCGAGCGCCAAGGGGTTGATCCGCGTTTCCTATGAACAGGATCAGGGTCAGCTCCCTGCGGGCTGGCTGAACCTCCATGCTCCTTCCGCAAAGCTTGAGGAGAATGCAGGCGTTTTTGCGGAGATGGGTGTTACGAGTCTGCTTGAACGCTATTTTGCGGGTGAAGCTGTCAGCTTCGGCAGTCTGCCGCTTGATTTGTGGGGAACCCCTTTTCAGCAGGAGGTCTGGAAAGGGCTGCTGCAGATCCCGCACGGGCAGCTTGCTACCTATAAGGAGCTTGCGGTGCAAATCGGCCGTCCGCTTGCAGTGCGTGCCGTAGGTGCAGCCAACGGACAAAACCCGATACCGGTTATTGTGCCGTGCCACCGGGTAATCGGGGCAAACGGCACCCTGACCGGTTACCGGGGCGGGCTGAAGCTGAAGCAGGAGCTGCTGGCACTGGAGGGAATTACGCATGTGGGGGCGCAGGGACATGAACGATTTGCTTTTTGAGCTGCCGCTGCCGGATTATTTTGACTTGAAGGCCTGTCTGGCCTATATGAACCGCTCCCCGCTGGAGTGCCTGTTCCGCCCGGACGATGAAGGGGTTAACCGGCTGTTTATACTGGAGGGGGAGCCGCTGCTGGTCCGGCTGACAACGGCGGCGGAACAGCCTCCGCGTCTGCAGGCTACGCTGCTGAGCGGGGCTGTTCCTGGAGCGGAGGCCACGGCTTGGCTGGTCCGCTATATAATGGAGTGGTTTGATCTGGAACGTGATCTGGCTCCGTTCTACGGGATTGCGGACCGGGACCCGCTGCTGCAGCCGCTGGCTGTGAGCGAAAGGGGGCTGCGGATTATCGGCATCCCTGATCTGTTCGAGGCCTTGTGCTGGGCCATTCTCGGCCAGCAGGTCAATCTGGCCTTTGCCTACAGGCTCAAGCACAGGCTTACTGCCGAATACGGGACTTCATTAGAACATGAAGGACACACGTATTATCATTTTCCCGCACCTGAGGTGTTCCTGGGGGTCACCCAGGAGGAGCTGTGCAGCCTGCAGCTGACCCGGAATAAAGCGCGGACGGTGCTGGAGGTTGCCGCCCTTATCGCCGGAGGCGGCCTGAGCCGGGAGGAGCTGCTGGCCCTGCCCTCGCCGGAGGAAGCGGAGGCGCGCCTGCTGAAGCTCCGGGGAATCGGCCCGTGGACCTCGCAATATGTGCGGATGCGCTGCCTGCGCGATACAACCGCTTATCCTACAGGCGATGTCGGCCTGCAAAATGCGGTCAAATTCCTGACCGGTATGGACCGCAAGCCTACGCCTGCGGAGCTGCTGGAGCTGGCGGTGCCCTGGAAGGGCTGGGAAGCCTATGCCACCTTTTATTTGTGGCGGGCGCTTTATTGAGCCAAGCCCTGCTAACCCGGCCAGGCGTTTACTTCAGCAGCGGCTCCGCCAGCCGGACCATCTCTTCCTTGCTGAAGAACTGCCCGCTCATCTCGTCTATCTGGTATTGATAGGTAGCCCCATCCGGTGCCTCAGCAGTCCAGGTCAGGCTGTTGCCGCCTTTGTAGCGGGTGTAGATCAGATCTGTGCCTCCGGAAGTCAGCTTCTCGGCGGTGAACGCAACCTTTTCATCTACGTATGCTGTAGATGTTCCTTCCGTTTTGCTTATACTAACAGTTACTTCGTCATCTCCCTGCCGGTAGGCGGCTTTCACATTAAGCAGCTGATCTGACAGCCCGACCGGAAGCATGGCATACCCCTTACCCGACTCTTCTGCCTGCTTACGCAGCTTGTCTGTTATAGCTGCCGCTTCTTCTGGAGCGGGCTTGAGCGGCTCATATCTGACGGAGGCGCTGTGGAAGGCGTAGCCGTCCGGAAGCTGCCCGGCAAGGCCGAGCTCCTGTCCGGCCAGCTTGGCCTGCAGTACAGACCATTCACTGTAGAACACCGGCTTGGACCGCGTGTCTGTTACCCCGTCCGGGTTATGTGCAGTGACATAAAAAATGGCTGCCGTACCGTCCTGAAGCAGCTGCTCCCCGAGATCACGGGTGTAATCCAGCCGCTGAACCGTTTCCTCCTGCTGAACAGGGAATTCTGCAGCCGGCTTAACCTGATAGGTCAGCTCTCCGTCCTTATTCTTCAAGCTTTGATAATGTACTGCGGCAAATCCGGAGGACGCTGTCAGCAGCAGCCCCGTCATAACCAGTACGCCTACTTTGTATTTCATAAAGAACCTCTCCTTTGTCTGCTTTGTGGCATATAACCGTTCCATCACCCTGCCGGACACATCCATTTCTGCTGGTGCGGCCTTAAGAAGGATGTCTTTCAATTCCTTGTCGTTGTAAACCGGCATAGCGGTCCTCTCCCTTCGCATTTGAATAGTATTTGCGGAACTTCTCCGCTGCGCGTTCGTACTTCTTCCGCAGCCGGGCACTGTTCTGCTGCAGAATCAGGCTGATATCCTGATAGCTCATCTCCTCCACCGACCGCAGGATAAGCAGGTTGCGTTCCTCTGCCGACAGCTTGGCCATAGCCCGCTGAACCTTTTCGTCCAGATACTTGGCTTCAATCTGCTGGTCTACCGGCCTGTGCTGCGTCTCATCCTGATAAAACAGCTTGAGTGCCTTGCCCAGCTTCCTTTTGCGGAGCACATCGACGCACTGGTTATAGGCGATTTTGTACAGCCAGGCTCCAAAAGGCACTTCGGGATTATATTTGTCCAGGGAGCGGTAGGCTTTGAAAAAAACCTCCTGTGCGCTGTCCTCTGCCTCCGGATAAGAGCCGAGCATGTGATAGCAGTAGAGGATAATCGGTTTCTGGTAAGCAAGCACGATGCTTTCAAATTTTCCGGTATCCCCGGCCAGAACTTCACCGACAGTCCGCTGCAGTTCCGTATTTTCCAAGGCTGTTCACCTCCTTTCAATCTGTACAACGGAGCAGGCAGCGGGAATGTGACATTTTTTCTGAAAAAGCGGTTTGGATGGGTTCTTACCGCAGATGGCAGGATACTGTGATTAGTTTAAACGAGATTTAAACTTCCCCAGCTCCGGATTTTAACCTGAGCCTTATACAATGAGGAAAAGAATCAGGATAAGGAGCAAGGGATGCAATGAAAACGAAAAAAAGAGTTAAATGGAAGAGGCTCATCCGAAACATCATACTATCCGCTGGCGCAATTCTGCTGCTGGTAATGTCGTTTAACTGGTTAATGACCCGGTATGAGCACAAACAGTATCCGGCATGGGGCCGGTATGTTGAAGTGAAGGGTAAGAAAATGCATGTGTACACCAAAGGGACGAAGGGCAACACCATCGTAATGTTGCCGGGACTGGGGACGGCTGCACCTGTGCTTGATTTTGAACCTTTGATTAACGAGCTGTCCAGGCAAAATAAGGTTGTAGTGGCTGAGCCCTTCGGATATGGCTGGAGCGATTTGACCGATGAAGAGCGGACGGTGGACAACTTAGTGGAAGAACTGCGCAGCGCACTCCGGCAAGCGGGCATCGAGGGGCCGTATACCCTGCTGTCCCACTCGGTGTCCGGTATTTACAGTATGTATTATGCCAATAAATATCCGGAGGAAGTTGAAGCGATTGCCGGGATCGATATTACCCTGCCTCAGGCAGTGAAGTATTTCGGGGAATCTGTCCCGCGGATGCCTGGATATATGAGTCTGATTGCGCCCGGTGGTCTAGTCAGAATTGCCACGTATATCATTCCGTCAGAGATCGTCCCGGTTGCAGAAAGCGGCACCTATTCCGCGAAGAATCTAAAGCTGACCAAAACAATCACGGCCTGGAAGGCTTATAACAGCAATGTAGTCAATGAAGCCAATGAAATTGAACATAATATCCGTGTCACGCAGGAGATGGCTTATCCGCCCGATCTGCCTGTGATCATCTTTGCGGCAGAAGCAGATAAAAGCAAGATAAGGGAGGACGGCAAGTCCAATATCACCTTCTATGAATCACAGCTCAGAAATGTACAACACCATAAGCTGATTGCTTTGAAAGGGCATCATTACCTGCACTGGACGCACTACAAGAGAATAGCTGATGAGGTAAATGCATTCTTGAGAGATTCCTTGGGGCACACTGGTTCATTGAGCGACAAGTAAACGTAAAAAAGACGACCTTACTCCCCGGTGGGATAAGAGTCGTCTTTTGCTGTATTTGTTCACCCCTGCCGTTTCGTGAAAATCTGGAAGGTAACGCCAAACTTGTCGGTCACCATGCCGTAAGCGGGGCTGAAATACGCCGGTCCCAGTTCGATGTCAACCTGTCCGCCCTCTTTCAGGACGCTATACAGCTGCTCTGACGTTTGCGCCTCACTGGTGGAGATGCACAGATTCAGCCCGTTGCCGGTCTGCCGCGTCTGTCCCGGTTCCAGGTCCGCTACGAACATTGTGGTTTCACCGATGCGGAGCACGGAATGGGCAATCCGCGCCTTGTCTTCGTCAGACAGAGGCGTATCGTGATCAAGCGGGCCTTCCCCCACTGTCTGCATAAAAAGCAGCTCCGCGCCCAGACTCTCCTGATAAAACGAAATCGCCTCGCGTGCTGTTCCTTCAAGCATAATAAACGGATTTACTTCTATAGACATTATATAATCGCTCCTCCGGCGGTAGATTTGCCCGTTCATCCGGGCTATGCTTGTATTGTAAATGTTAATAGTGACAACTATTGTCACAAATAAAAAAGGAATGGAGGCCCTGCCATGTCCAAATCAAAACGGCTGCTGGATCTCATGATGACAGTCAACCGCAAACGTAAATTTACCGTCAGGGAGCTGGCCGATGAATTTGGCGTGTCCACCCGGACCATGCTCAGGGATCTGCAGGAACTGAGTGAACTTGGCGTGCCGCTGTATTCAGAGGTAGGGCCGCACGGAGGCTATCAGGTGTTGAAGGAAAGGATTTTGCCGCCGATAGCGTTTACGGAGGAGGAGGCGGTGGCGATTTTTTTTGCCAGCCATGCGCTGCGCCATTATGAGTATCTGCCCTTTAAAGAAGCGTCGTTCTCCGCGTTGCATAAATTCTATCACTACATGCCCGGAGACGTACGTGACCGGATAGATGAAATGAAGCACCGGATTGACTTCGTAACCCCGGCGCGTCAGGCGGAATTCCCTTTCCTGTCTGTCCTGCTGGAAGCGGCCATAGACCAAAAGGTGCTGCTTATCGGCTATGAGTCAAGGGGAGAACGCAGGCTGCGTCCGGTTCAGCCAATCGGCATTTATGCGAGCAACGGGCTGTGGTACTGTCCGGCCTATTGCTTTCTGCGCGGAGGAATCCGCGTGTTCCGCTGTGACCGGATTGATGCCGTTGAGGAAGAGGCTTCAGGCTATGAGCCGCTTGACCTGCGCCGGGTTCATCTGGGGAACAGGCATGAGTATGCGGCAGAAGGGCAGCCGGGAGGACGGTCTGATGGGGCGGAAGCGCCAAAAAACCGGAGCAAGGTCCGGCTATACGCAGAGCTGACAGCTGAAGGGGTACAGGCCTGCGAGGCGGAGCTGTGGTCGGCTTCGCTGCTGCATATCCGTGCCGGCGGCACCGGCTGGCTGGAGGGAGAGGCACCGGCAGAGGATTTGCGCTTCTTCGCCCGTTTCTTTACCGGACTGGGCAATGAGGCGACGGTTCAGGAGCCGCCTGAGCTGGTGGAAGAGCTGAAGGCGATGCTGGAAGAGATGCTGCGAAAATACAGCTGAGCGGCCGGACCGCAAGCTAAAATGATGGGGCGCAGCAAGCTGAGCGGTTTGTTCAGCCCAGCCATACCTCAGCCAGCCGGCGGATGCCTTCGCCGATCCGTTCTTCCGGGATTGCCCCGAAGCCCAGAATAAACTCCGGGGCATCCTTCCGGCGGGCCTCTCCTCCGGATTGCCCCCACCATGTATAGGACATCGGGGTCACGCGGATTCCGGCAGCTGCAGCTGTGTCTGCCAGCAGGCGTGCGTCACCTTCGCGGTTCAGCCGGAGCAGAAGGTGGAAGCCTGCTCCCTGACCGCGTATTGCCGCTTGCTCCCCGAAATGCAGATGGATGGCCTGCAGCAGAGAATCATGCTTCTTCTGATAGAGCAGCCGCATCCGCCGCAGATGTCTGGCGAAATGCCCGCGCTCCATGAAATAATGCAGCGCGATCTGGTTCAGCCGCGAAGCGGAGTGCTCCAGGTACAGCTCTCTTGCCAGGTTACGGTAAGCCGGGAGCAGCTCCTCCGGCAGCACCATGTAGTGTACACAAAAGGCAGGGGCAACCGATTGGGCGAAGCTGCCCATGTAGATCACCCGGCTGTTCTCCATAAGCCCCTGCAGCGAGGGAACCGGCCTGCCGTGATAACGGAATTCGCCGTCGTAATCATCTTCGATGATATAGCCGCCCGTGGCTCTGGCCCAGTCCAGCAGGGCATGGCGTTTGGCTATGGACATAATCATCCCGCAAGGAAACTGGTGGGAGGGAGAAATGTATACAGTGCTGGCGCCGCGGACACGCAGCTGTTCTATATCAAGCCCGTCTTCCTGCAGCGGAACCGGAATGATCTCATAGCTGTGGGCAAAAGCAGCCGGCAGCAGATGATAGCCCGGATCTTCAATGCCGAGCCGCCGGTTGCCGCCGGGCAGAATATGGCACAGCAGTGAGCAGAGCAGATGCTGGTCGCCGCCGATCACGACCTGCTCCGGGGTGCAGCGCAGCCCCCGGAACTGCCGCAGATGAGCTGCGATACTCCCGCGCAGGGCCGGCTCGCCCTGCGGGTCGCCATACTGCAGCAGATCGGGATTGGCCAGCTGCTCCTGAAAGAGGCTGCGCCAGATTTTGTGGGGAAACAGCGAGAAATCATTTTTGGAAATATGAAAATCATAGAGGTACGGCTGCGGGTCACGAGGCGTGATCGGCGGGGCAGGCAGAGAGGAGCGGCCTGCATCCGCTTCCGTAGCACCTGCTTTTCCGCTCAGCACGTGCATCGGCAGTACAGCATACCCGCTGCGCGGCCGGCTGGCGATAAAACCTTCGGAAACCAGCTGCTGGTAGGCCAGCTCAACCGGAGTGGCGCTGATATTCAGCTGTCCGGCCAGGGCGCGGATGGAGGGCAGGCGTGTGCCTGCAGGCAGTGCGCCGCCGAGAATCTCTTTTTTGAAATAGTCATACAGCTGGATGTAATACGGAAGTTTGCGGTCTTCGCTAAGCATGGGGTTTATCAGCATAAGATTCTCACATCTGTCCTTTATAATTAGCTTGTTTTGTATATTTTACAGAATACAGATCTGCAATACCATAGAGCTATAAATGAAGACAGGGGATGACATAATGGGCAAGCAATCAGGTTTGTTGACAGGAGAACGGGTGTATCTGCGCCCGCTGAACGGAGAGGATGCCGAAGTATATTACCACATGTTCTTCGGGGAGGAGACACGCCGGCTTACGGGAACGCAGAAGCACATCAACAAAGAGCAGATCAGTGCCTATATCGGCCGCAAGGCGGGAGATGACAGCGGAGTGCTGCTGCTGATTGCCCTTAAAGAGAACGATGAGGTCATCGGCGACATCGCCATACAGGATATGGACCGGGGCAACCGGACTGCCAATCTGCGGCTGGCTATCGGAGAAGAGCGGCATCAGAACCGGGGATACGGGCGGGAGGCGCTGCTGCTGATGCTGGAGTACGGCTTTGGCATTTTGAATCTACACCGGATTGAGCTGGAGGTCTACACCTTCAACAGCCGCGCTGAGCATGTCTACGAGAGCGTCGGCTTTGTAAGGGAGGGCGTGCGGCGGCAGACGCTTTTCTATAATCATGAGTACCATGATGTAGTGATGATGAGCATGCTGGAGCAGGAGTACCGCGAGCGATATGTACAACAAAGATCAAAATAGGTCAAAAAAGTTGAAAGATAAAAATAAGCGTTAAAAAACAGGCCGAAATGCCGGAATTTCCCGGTTTTTCGGTTTTTTCCGGTTTTGAGCCTGTGCCGGGAGCGCGCTATAATAAAGCCATAAGAAAGATCAAATAAAGTCAAAGTCAAAGTCAAAGCAGCAAACAAAAGTCGAAGAGAGGAGAATGAAACATGTTTGATTTGGTCCCTTTTGGAAAACGCAGAGATGATGTATTCGGTGCTCTCACAAAGTCTTTACATGATGTCTTTAATGATGAGTTTTTTGCCCCGATGACCGGCGGCAGCGCCCTGTCTTTCCGGACAGATATCCGCGAGAGTGAGCAGGCTTATCTGATTGAGGCTGAACTGCCGGGCTTCAACAAGGACGACATCGACATTGATTATTCGAGCCCTTATCTGACAATCAAAGCGGTGCGTAAGGAAGACAGCAGCCGGGAAAATGAGGACCAGCAGGTTGTGCGCCGGGAACGCCGTTATGGTGAGTATGTGCGCCGCTTCTATGTGCAGGATATTAACGGGGATGACATCCGGGCTTCGCTGAAGGACGGGCTGCTGAGACTTGAAGTGCCTAAGCGGCAAAAGCCCGCAGGCAAGCGGATCGAAATTCAGGACCACGGCAACGACGGGCAACAGCTTCAGTAAGCTGTCCAAGTCTGCGCGGAGTGCTGAAGAAGTACGGAGTTCGGGACAGCGGCTTAATGCTCGTTGTCCCCTCTGGGCTCCGCAGCATCAGCGGCTTCACCGGGCTTTTTATATAGCAGTTCATACAAAGGCGCATTGTAGTGGGGATACCGGCTATAGTGCGTCTTTTCTGAATAAGCTGTAAGAGATGACATGCAGAGTCTAAGAAAGGAGAGGATCGCCTTGGCGGCTAAAAATTACTACGATGCGCTTGGCGTAAGCAGACAGGCGGGCAGACAGGAGATTAAAAAGGCTTACCAGAAGCTTGCGAAGCAGTGGCATCCCGATGTGAACAAGGCTCCGGAGGCGGAGGCCAGATTCAAGGAGGCCGCGGAAGCCTACGAGGTACTGGGCAATGAAGAGAAGCGGGCAGCCTATGATGAGGAGCTGCGCTATGGGGCTGCCGGCGGCTGGCGCGCCGGCGGTCCGTCCCCGGGCGGGCAGTCCGGCTGGGAGTCTGCGTTCGGGGCAGGCCGGGGCGGTGCTTATTCCGCTTCGGGCAGCGGGATTGATGAAGAGGACCTGTTCGGGATGTTTTTTGGCAGCCGGGGGGCGGCGGACCGGGCAGGGTTTGATTTTTTCGGCGGTTTTGGCGGAGGGCAGGGAATGGCCCAGGCCCAGCTGGAGATTAGTCTTGAGCAGGCCTATAAGGGCGGCAATGTCACGGTGCAGGTCGGCGGCCGGGAGGTGACGGTCAGCATACCGCCCCGCTCCTCCGAGGGAACTGTGATCCGAGTACCCGGCGGGTCCAGCCAGAGCGAGGATCTGCTGATCGTCCTG
The DNA here is from genome assembly GCF_058313675.1 of Paenibacillus sp. fava2. Lineage (NCBI taxonomy): Bacteria > Bacillati > Bacillota > Bacilli > Caryophanales > Paenibacillaceae > Paenibacillus > Paenibacillus sp. fava2. Next base: position 302,163 of record NZ_CM177755.1, read on the forward strand.
CAGCTTGCGCCGCACCCAATCTACGAGACGCAAGACGGGGATTTGCACGGCACGGTTGAAATTGCGCCATGGCAGGCGGTGCTTGGCGGAGATGCCAAAGCGCCGCTGCCCGACGGCAGCAGCATCAGGCTGAAGATTCCGGCCGGAACGGCAGGCGGCCACACACTTCGCATACCAGGCAAGGGGCTGAAGCGCCAGAACGGAACGAACGGCGATATCCTGTTCCGGCTGGAGATCGTCATTCCGGCGGAAACTGGCGAAGCCGAGAAGGCGCTCTACCGCAAGCTGGCTGATGCAAGCGGCTATCAGGCCGGAGTAAAGCGCGGCAGCACCGGGACACGGCGGCAGAATGCGGCTAGGGGCTGACCGGCCGGGCAATGATTATAGAAGGAATAAGGACCGAATGACATAAGAAATCGTTCTCTCATGAAAGGTGATGAAGACATATGGACTTTAACAAGTTAACTCAAAAGCTGCAGGAAGCGGTCGCAGCAGCCCAATCGCTGGCGGCGGCTGCCGGGCACCAGGAGATCGACAATCTCCATCTGCTGAAGGCGCTGCTCCAGCAGCAGGAGGGCCTGCTGCCGAGGCTGCTGCAGAAGCTGAATGCTCCCGCAGCCGAGCTGCTGCGCGGTACCGAGGAGCTGCTGCAGCGGAAGCCGAGTGTCAGCGGCTCGGGCGCCGGCACCATGCGGCGCTATGCGTCAGCCTCCTTAATTGAAGTGCTGGAACAGGCTGAGAAGGAAGCAGCCGCGATGCATGACGAGTTCGTGGCCGTTGAGCACGCCGTACTGGCTATGGTATCGGACACGGGCAGCGGCAACCGGGAGCTGCGCGGCCTGTTTACGAGCCGCGGAATTACACGCGACAAGCTGCTGGCTGTACTGGCGGAGATCCGCGGCCACCAGCGGGTGACCAGCCGGGAGCCGGAGGCAACCTACGAGGTGCTGGAGAAGTATGGCCGTGATCTGGTCGCTGAGGTGCGGGCCGGCAAAATCGACCCCGTCATCGGACGTGACGGTGAAATCCGCCGGGTGATCCGCATCCTCTCCCGCAAGACCAAGAACAACCCGGTGCTGATCGGGGAGCCGGGGGTCGGGAAGACGGCGATCGTCGAAGGTCTGGCCCACCGGATTGTCCGCCGGGATGTGCCTGAGGGACTGAAGGACAAGACGATATTTTCGCTGGATATGAGCGCTCTGGTCGCCGGTGCGAAGTACCGGGGCGAGTTCGAGGAGCGGCTGCAGGCCGTGCTCAAGGAAATCCGCGAGAGCAACGGGCGGATTATCCTGTTCATCGACGAGCTGCATACCATTGTCGGCGCGGGCAAAACGGAGGGCGCGATGGATGCCGGCAATATGCTGAAGCCGATGCTGGCACGCGGGGAGCTGCACTGTATCGGAGCAACCACGCTGGATGAGTACCGCAAGTATATCGAGAAGGACCCGGCGCTGGAGCGTCGCTTCCAGCAGGTGCTGGTCAGTGAGCCGGACGTTGAGGACACCATCTCCATTCTGCGCGGGCTGAAGGAACGGTTCGAGGTGCATCACGGGGTCAAAATCCATGACAGCGCCCTGGTTGCTGCGGGCGTGCTGTCGAACCGCTATATCACCGACCGCTTTCTGCCGGATAAGGCGATCGATCTGGTGGACGAAGCGTGCGCGATGATCCGTACCGAGATTGACTCGATGCCGGGTGAGATGGATGAGGTTACACGCCGCCTGATGCAGATGGAGATTGAAGAAGCGGCGCTCAAGAAGGAAACGGACGATGCCAGCGCCCGCCGGCTGGAGAATCTGCAGCGGGAGCTGGCCGATCTGAGGGAGAAGCATCTTACCATGACCGCCCGCTGGGAGAAGGAGAAGTCGGCCATTCAGGGCATCCGGGACCTGAAGAAGAAGCTGGAGCAGGCCCGCAAGGAGCTGGTAGATGCCCAGGAGATCTACGACCTGAACAAGTCGGCCGAGCTCAGCTACGGCATCATCCCGGAGCTGGAGAAGCAGGTGAAGGCTGCGGAGGAAGCGGCGCAGCATGATCAGGAGAGCCGGCTGCTGCGCGAAGCCGTGACGGAGGAGGAGATCGCCGATATCGTGTCCCGCTGGACCGGCGTCCCGGTCAGCAGGCTCGTAGAAGGTGAACGGGATAAGCTGCTGCGGCTGGAGGAGACGCTGCATGAGCGGGTAGTCGGCCAGGAGGAGGCCGTCTCGCTGGTGGCCGATGCCGTGCTGCGCGCCCGGGCCGGGATCAAGGATCCGAACCGTCCGATTGGCTCGTTCCTGTTCCTCGGGCCGACCGGGGTCGGCAAGACCGAGCTGGCGAAGGCGCTGGCGGTCTCGCTGTTCGACCGGGAGGACGGCATGATCCGCATCGACATGTCGGAGTACATGGAGAAGCACAGCGTCTCCCGCCTCGTGGGTGCGCCTCCGGGCTACATCGGCTATGAGGAAGGCGGCCAGCTCACCGAGGCGGTCCGCCGCCAGCCGTATACGGTTGTCCTGCTGGACGAGGTCGAGAAGGCTCATCCGGATGTGTTCAACATCCTGCTGCAGCTGCTCGATGACGGGCGGCTGACCGATTCGCAGGGCCGGATTGTCGATTTCAAAAATACGATCGTCATCATGACCTCGAACATCGGCTCACCGCATCTGATCCAGGGAACGGATGACAACGGTGATCTTACCCAGGTGGTCAAGGACCGTGTAATGAAGGAGCTGAGCGGCCATTTCCGTCCGGAATTCCTCAACCGGGTGGACGACATTGTTATGTTTAAACCGCTGACGATGGCGGAAATCGGCCAGATTGTCGTCAAGCTGGCTGACGGCCTGCGTCTGCGCCTCGCTGAGCGCGGCATCGGGCTTACGCTTAGCGATGCCGCTGTGCGCTTCATCGCCAAGGAGGGCTTCGACCCGGTATACGGGGCCAGACCGCTGAAGCGGTTCATCCAGCGCAGCCTGGAGACACCGGTCGCGCGGGCGCTGATTGCCGGAGAAGCGGAGGAAGGCTCCGTGCTGGCCGTCGATGAGACGGACGGCCAGCTGAGGGTTGCTATCCGGCAGCCGGAGCCTGCTGGTGCTGCGGGCAAGGCGTGAGCGGGCAGTATGTCGCTGGCCTGTTTGATCGCGGTGAATATGTGCGGCTAACCGACTAATGATGGTTGCGGATATATGAGTTACCTAGCTGGAGAACGTGTCGGATGTTGAGCTGCCCGGCTGGTTTTCGTAGCGAATATATACAACAGCCCTGCTGTAGAGCCGCCACAGGCTACGGGCCGGGAGCTAGACTAGCGGGATCTTTGCGGCATGGGCTCAATGGCTTGTTTAACGGCTGGCGTATAGTTAAGTGCTTGGACAAACGGCGGTTGTCAGCATTTCAGCATTCTCCATATCGAATAGCTGCACTTTGTACAACTAAACAGGCCGGAAATCCGGCTCTTTCAGATATAGCTGCACTTCGTGCAGCTATATCTGAAGTTTTCAGCCCAAAAAGCCCGTTGGCGGACTTTTAATTGCACAAACTGCAATTAAAGGCCGCTACGGGCTTATTCTGGTTAGGAATAGTTGCACAGAGTGCAGCTAAACTGCAGATTAGGATGTTCGGCCAGCCGAATTAAGCGATACGTGGCTGACCGTCATTCAACCCAGGGAACCAGCTTGGGCTGCTGGTCGAGGATGGACTGATACTGCTCCTTCCAGCCGTATTGGCCGTCGGGGTCCAGCAGCATGTAGCGCAGGTACTTATCGAGCCGGTACTCCGGCTTGGACCAGCCCAGATGCTTGAGCCGCAGGTTGCTGAGCTGGTGGGGCAGCTCAAAAATATTCTCCGGCAGCCGGCCGCAATGCTGCGGTGTGTCATTCCACACATAGGCGAATTCCTCCCGGTAGCGCAGCAGAAACGGCCGGTAGCTCTGGTGGGAGCGCCAATAATTGTCCTCGCGGTAATGATTGTCGTCCCAGAAATCATACAGCCGGAAGCAGAACAGGTCGCAGCTCTCCTCCTGAAGCAGAAGCCCGATGTCACGGGCGAAACGGCCTTCAAACACCTCGTCGGCATCGAGGCTCAAGATCCATTCGGGATTGGTTTTGACAACTTCCTCCCACTGCTGTATGCGCAGCTCGGCTTCATTATTAAATTTGGAGACGTCATTACGCACCAGATGAAGCGGGATGCCGTGCAGCACTTCACGGCAGATGTCGCCCGTATTGTCGGTGCTGCCGTCATCAATAATGACGGCCTCGTCTATATATTTGCGGTGCTCCTGCAAAACCTGCCGCAGAAAGCGCTGGCTCTCGTTTTTGACCACCATCGTCAGCGTGAGCTTGGGCCGCCGGGCTGCCGCTGGCTCCGCCGTCCCGTCCGCCGGGAGAGCCTTACGGAGGTACTCTTGGGCCTCTGCCGCAGACCATAACCCGTCCGCCGGACCAGCTCCATCATTCGTCTTGTTCCTGCTCCCGTCCGCCGGACCAGCTCCATCATTCGTCTTGTTCCTGCTCCCGTCAGCAGAGCTAACTCCGCCATCCGCCTTGCCCCCGCCTAACGTGTCACCGCTGTGGGCTGCACCAGCTCCGCCCGCATCCGCCTTACGCCCGGCCTCTCCCATACTGTCCCTGTCTACAGCCGCTTCACGCCCGGCCTCTCCCATACTATCCCCGCCCGCAGCCAGCTCCGCTGACGTCTGCCGGATATAATCCGTGACCTTCTCCAGATCACTGTCGCGGTACAGGTGCAGCGCTGGATAGTGGGTATCCACATACAGCGGGATGCCGAGTGCAGCGGCTCGGATGCAGAAATGGCGGTCCTCGCCCCAGTACGAGATGTTGCGGATCATATCATAGCTGACCCCGGAGCTGATCGCCCGCCGGCTGATCAGGGTGCAGGCGCCAAGGCCGCCGACCTCATAAACGCCCGGCTCCTGCAGCTTGGCCAAAAAGGCGTGAAACCGCCGGTTGATCTCCGTCTGGCTGGGCTTTTCCCCGGGCAGAATCTCCCACTGGTTGTATTCATCGTGCATCCAGACCTGCGGCTGCAGCATCGTACCTGGCTGCCACTGGGTCCAAAAAACCTCGGAGATAATATCCTTTCCCGTCCCGATCAGATGCAGCAGGGTATCGGGGTGGAGAATCAGATCGGAATCGATCAGGAACAGATGGTCATAGCCAAAGGCATCGGCCCGGCGGATCATCAAATTTTTGAACCCGGCGACCTTCCAGACCAGATCGGAGTTCCAGTAATGGGTAGTGTCATTGCGGATATAGGCATCATGGAAGCCTGAGGACTGCAGAAAAACCTCGCTGCCGGGCGGGGCGAACTGCTGCAGCAGCAGGCTGGAGGCGCTATCCCCGTTGTCATCGATAAAATAGTAATCCAGCGCTATTCCGTCACGGCGGAGGCGCAGAAGGGAATTCAGGAACTGCTCCAGGACTTGCGGCTTCTGATGGATCGGGCTGCCGAGCAGCACGCGGATTGTCGTCTCACTCATGGCCTGGCACTCCAGTGCAGGGTTATCATAATTGTACATCCCCTTGTATATGCAAATAGATGATATGAAATATATGTATTCAATATATTGAGAGAAGTACTAGACTAATCCTGATTTTTTGCAGCCGCGAGGAAATTTATGGATTGGTTCTTTGGGAAGGGCTGTTGTACAATACCGCATAGGCAGATGTGAACCTTACATAGGGATGAGAGGAGTGGGGGAAATGGAGCAGTCACCCCTGAAGGTGGAGCAGCTGATCAAGCTGCTGCTGGCGATGAATCCGCGCGCCGAGGTGTACTGGCATGATGCAGACGGGCAATACAGGGCGCTTTTGGATGAGGACATAGAGGAAATCTACGCACCGGAGAAGGCGGCCAAGACGATCGTTCAGTTCGGAAGCCCCCGCAAGCCCGGGCCAGTGGAGGATACAATATGAAGCGGGCGGAGATTACGCTGGAAAAAGGGCAGGTTATCGGGCTGGAGCTTTATGAGCAGGATGCTCCCGGTACAGTGGCCAATTTTGAAAAGCTGGCGAACAGCGGCTTCTATAACGGGCTGACCTTTCAGCGGGTAGTCCGGAATTTCGTAGCCCAGGGCGGATGTCCGGATGGTACGGGACGCGGCGGTACGGAGAAGATTCCCTGTGAAACGCAGAACAATCCGCATAAGCATGTGCGCGGGGCGCTGTCGATGGCGCATTTCGGGCCGAATACAGGCAGCTGCCAGTTTTTTATCTGCTATGACACCTTTGATTATCTGGACCCGTGGCATACGGTGTTCGGAGGCGTGATTTCCGGGATGGAGCATGTGGATGCGCTGAAGCGCGGCGATATTATACGGGAGATCAGAGTAATAAAAAAAATCAATGATTGTAATTCCGAGTATTCCGATATATAATTCAGAAACAGAAAGTGATATTGCTCACAACATGGAGGAGAGAGAGACATGAAAAGAGGGTTATCTGGAATTGCCGTTTTAATGCTGTTAACATTTTTGATTAGTGCATGCTCCGGCGGAAACAACGCAGCATCGAACAATACAAGCGAGACACCGGCGGCTACTGAAGCAGCTGCCAGCACAGAACCGAAAGATGGAGGCAGCCTGATTATCGGGGTAGCTTCCGATCCGCAGGTGCTGAATCCGAATTACGCAGGCGACCGTGTCAGCCTGACTATTGACCAGGCGCTGTACGCGCCGCTGTTCCAGGTGAACAATGGCGAGAAGACCTTTTACCTGGCAGAAAGCCTGACCCCTTCGGAAGACAACCTGACTTACACACTGAAGCTGAAGGATGGCCTGACCTGGCATGATGGCGAAAAGCTGACTGCTGATGACGTGGTATTCACGATCGACAGCATTCTGGACGAGAAGCAGAACAGCTTCCTGCGCGCCAACTTCCTGATCAACGATCAGCCGATTACAGCTACCAAGGTGGACGATCTGACAGTTGAGTTCAAGCTTCCGCAGGTCAGCCCGGCGTTCGAAGCAACACTGGTGCAGGTATCCCCGATTCCGAAGCATATCTTCGAGAATGAAGCCGATATCGAGAAGAGCACAAAGAATGCTTCTCCTGTAGGCTCCGGCCCGTTCAAATTCAAAGAGTACAAGGCTGGCGAGTATCTGACGCTGGAGCGTTTTGATAACTACTTCGGCGGCAAGCCGCATCTGGATTCCGTAACGTACCGTATTGCCAAGGATGCCAACGCGGCTAACCTGGCCCTGCAGAACGGCGAAATCAATGTGCAGTACCTTGATCCTAAAGATGTAGCGACGATTCAGGCAACCAACAACTTTGAAATTCTGCCTTACAGTGAAGGCCGTCTGGCGTACCTGATGTTCAATGCGAACAGCGATACCGGCGCACTTGCCAAAAAAGAAGTCCGTCAGGCGCTGTCCCTGGCCCTCAGCCGCGATGAGCTGATCCAGACCGCGTATACCTCCAGTGAATATGCAGATCCGGCCAAGTCTTTCCTGACCCCGGATGCCCTGTACTTCACCAATGACGTAACCACCTTTGATAATGATGCTGCAAAAGCTAAGGAACTCCTGGCAGCTGCCGGCGAAAGCAACCTGAAGCTGAGATACATCGTGCAGAGCGGCAACAAGGCACAGGAGGCCATCTCCCTGTACGTTCAGCAGAAGCTGAAGGAAATCGGCGTTGAAGTTGAACTGCAGAACATGGATTCCTCCGCATGGGTACAGAAGTTCATCGACCTGAAGGCTACTGATTATGAGCTGGCTTTGACCGGTTACATTATGGGCTATGACCCGGATGCATACCGCATTCTGTTCACTACCGGCGCTTCTTCCAACTACTCGCACTACTCGAATCCTGAAGTGGATAAGCTGCTGAATGAAGGCGCAGGCGAAGCAGACACTGCAAAACGCGGCGAAATCTACAAGCAGGTTCAGGAAACGATTGCTGAGGATGCACCGATCTATCCGATCGCTTATACTAAGACTGTTGTAGCTGTATCCAAAAACTACGGCGGCATCGACGAAGCTGTCCTGAAGCCGGTCGTTATTTTCGAAGACCTGTCCAAGATCTATCAGAAATAAGTACAATACAAAATAAGCACGGGAAAAAATAAGCTGGACCTCCAGCTTATTTTTTTGCCGATCATGAGCTGGGAGAATTACGTATGAGACAACTCATCGTCCGCAGGCTTGCGCAGACCATTCCGATGCTGTTTTTCGTATCGGTTGTCTGCTTTGCCATGATTAAGCTGGCGCCGGGAGATCCGGTGCTGTCCTTTGTTACACCTAATATGCATGCCGATGATATCGAGCGGATCCGCCATAACCTAGGTTTGGACAAACCGGCCTATATACAATATTTTATCTGGTTAGGCGAGCTTGTTCAGGGCAATTTCGGCTACTCCCTGGTTAACCACCAGCCGGTGCTGGATCAGATTCTGGAGCGTCTGCCTGCTACAGCGGGCCTGATGGGCAGCGCGATTGCGCTGGCCGTACTGCTGGCGGTTCCGCTCGGCCTGATTGCCGGAGCGAACCGCAACCGGTGGGTGGATAAGCTGGTTAATCTGATTGCCTATATCGGCATTTCCGTTCCGCTGTTCTGGCTGGCGATTCTGCTGATGTACCTGTTCGCGATCAAGCTGCACCTGCTGCCGAGCATGGGCATGCGCACGATTGGCGTAGAGTCCGCCGTTGACGTGCTGAAGCACGGCATACTGCCCTGCACCGTCCTGGCCTTCGGCTTCCTTGCAACCTATGTACGCTATATCCGCTCCAGTACCATCGGGCAGCTGAAGGAAGAATATGTGCAGATTCAGTATGCCTTCGGGTCGAAAAAATCAACGATCCTGTTCCGGCATGTCCTGAAGCATGTACTGCTGCCGGTGATTACGCTGCTTGGTATGTCCATGGGCGATCTCGTCGCCGGGGCGATTGTGACGGAGACCGTCTTCAGCTGGCCGGGGATCGGCTCGCTGGGAATGACGGCTGTCCGGGGGATGGATTACCCGGTCATTATGGGGATTACACTGTTCTCGTCGCTGATGCTGATCATCGGCAATCTGGCTGCGGATATTCTCTACAGCTTTGTAGATCCGCGCATCAAATTAAAGGGGTGACCTCATGAATCGCAGTAAATGGAAAAACCTGCAGTCCGAGCTGTTTACGAACGGTCTGGGTGTCGCCGCGCTCGTTATATTGGTTGTCTTTACGCTGGGGGCGATTTTTGCCTTTTTGTCCGGCTATGATCCGAATGCAATGGACGCGATGAACAGGCTGACACCGCCGGGCAGCGCCCACTGGTTCGGGACGGATGATTATGGCCGCGATTATCTGGCGCGTGCGCTCTACGGGGGGCGCGTCTCCCTCTTGGTCGGCTTTGCTTCAATGATTGTTGCCACTGTAATCGGTGTGGCCGTAGGCGTTGTCAGCGGCTATTTCGGCGGCTGGCTGGATAATCTGCTCATGCGGATGCTGGATATTATCATGTCGATTCCTTCCTTTCTGATTCTGCTGCTGCTCAGCGTGTTCCTGAAGCCAAGCGTCGGCAATATCATCATTATTATTGCCCTGCTGATGTGGATGAGCGTGGCCCGTGTCATCCGGGCGGAGACGCTCACGATCAAGGAACGTGAATATGTGCTGTACGCCAAGGCTTCGGGCCAGAGCGCTTCCGGCATCATCTGGCGGCATATTCTGCCGGGCCTGATTCCGGTAACGATTGTAGGGGCAACGAACAACATCGCTTCAGCCATTATGATGGAATCCTCGCTGAGCTTCCTCGGCTTCGGTGTACAGCCGCCGAACGCCACCTGGGGCAGCATGCTGAACAGCGCCCAGGGCTATATTGCCCAGGCGCCTTATCTGGCGCTGTTCCCTGGGCTGATGATTCTGCTGACAGTGCTGAGCTTCAATGTGCTGGGCGATATTTTACGGGTCGGCTTTGAACCGAAGCTGATCCGGAGATAGGAGAGTGAAGACATCATGAGTGAGCGGCTGCTCTCTGTTGAGGATCTGCAGGTATCGTTCTCCACCCGTGACGGTGAGAATCAGGCTGTGCGGGGTGTGAGCTTCCATATCAATGCAGGCGAAACCGTCGGGATAGTCGGAGAATCCGGCAGCGGCAAAAGTGTAACTGCCAAAGCGATCATGTCGCTGATTACTCCGCCGGGCCGGATCACCTCCGGCAGGATTCATTTTCAAGGCAAGGAACTGACCGGCCTTTCGGAAAAAGAGTGGCGGAAGCTGCGCGGTAACCGGATCGCCATGGTCTTTCAGGACCCGATGACCTCGCTGAATCCGGTCAAAAAAATCGGCCAGCAATTAACGGAAGTCATCCGCAGACACCGCGGATTAAATAAAGCGGACGCCAATAAGGAAGCGGCGGAAATGCTGCGCCAGGTCGGCATCCGGGACCCTGAGCAGCGGCTGAACCAGTATCCGCATGAGTTCAGCGGCGGGATGCGCCAGCGGGTCATGATCGCGATGGCGCTCTCCTGCCAGCCGGAGCTGCTGATCGCCGATGAGCCGACCACGGCGCTGGACGCGACCATTCAGGCGCAGATTCTCGACCTGTTCAAGGAGCTGAAGGGCAAGTCGGATACCGCAGTCGCGCTGATCACCCACGATCTCGGTGTGGTCGCACAGGTCTGCACCCGGGTTGTCGTTATGTACGGCGGGCTGGTCATGGAGGAGGGGACGGTTGAAGACATCTTCTACCGCCCGCAGCACCCGTACACACAAGGGCTGCTGCGCTCGATTCCGAAGCGCGGCGGCGGCTCGCGTGAGCGGCTCATTCCGATCGAGGGCACACCGCCCGATCTGCTGAACCCGCCTCCGGGCTGCCCGTTCATGGAACGCTGCCCGCATGCCTTTGAGCGCTGCAGCCAGCGCCCGCCGGTGACCGAGCTGTCGCCCGGGCACCGCTCGATGTGCTGGCTGGCGGATGGCGCGCAGCCGGCGGCACCGGCTGTGGAAGGAGGCATCACACAGTGAGCGAGAGCAAGATATTAGTAGACGTAAATAATCTGAAAAAGCACTTCTCCAAGGGCAAGGATCTGCGCGGACGTGATACATCCGTGCTCAAGGCAGTGGACGGTGTCAGCTTCCAGATCCGCCGCGGAGAGACCTTCGGGCTGGTCGGCGAGTCGGGAAGCGGCAAGTCAACGGTCGGGCGCTGCCTGCTCCGGCTGTACGATTACACGGGCGGTGAAGTATCCTTTGACGGGCAGCCGCTCGGCCGCCTGGGCGAGAAGCAGCTGAAGCCGTTCCGCAGACGGATTCAGTCGATTTTCCAGGACCCTTACTCCTCGCTGAACCCCAGCCTGAATGTGCTGGATCTGATCAGCGAGCCGATGAAGATTCATGGCGTATATCAGGGCGATGAGCGCAAGGAAGCTGTAGCTGCACTGCTGGAAAAGGTAGGCCTGAAGCGTGAGCATCTGTACCGCTACCCGCATGAGTTCAGCGGCGGTCAGCGCCAGCGCATCTCTATTGCCCGGGCGCTGTCGGTAAGGCCGGAGTTCGTCGTCTGCGATGAGCCGATCTCGGCGCTCGATGTCTCCGTCCAGGCCCAGGTGGTCAACATGCTGGAGGATCTGCAGGCCGAGTTCGGGCTGACCTACCTGTTCATCGCCCATGACCTGTCGATGGTCCGGCATATTTCCGACCGGATCGGCGTTATGTACGGCGGGCGGCTGGTTGAGGTAGCGGACAGCGATGAGCTGTATGACAACCCGCTTCATCCGTACACCAAAGCGCTGCTGTCCTCCATTCTGGAGACAGACCCGCTGAAGGCGACCCAGCGGATTCATCTGGACGGCTTCTCCGTCTCACGGGGCGAGGGCGAGGCAGCGCCGCTGCAGGAAGTTAGCCCGGGCCATTTTGTAGCTTACGATTTCAAGGAATTAACAGGAGGTAATGATATGACGGAATCAGTGAATAAAGTCAAATTATCGCAATGGGATGCCTTGCTGCTTGAGTCGCTGCGCGGACAAGGCTGGACGGATGAGCAGCTGCTCGGGATTCCTTCTGCAGCAGAGCTGCCGGAGGATAACAGCCCGTTTGAATTCGATTATAAGCAGCTGGCTGCCTTTGCGGCTGAGAAGCCTGAGGAGTACCGGCAGGCTGTAACGGAAGGGTACCAGATCAAATACAACACCATCCGCGGCATCCGCAGCTGGATTCTGGTTGCGCTCGGCAAGGAGCCGAAGCTGGAGCTGGAAGAAGGCAAGGAAGCGGTGGAGGCTGAGCTGACGGCAGACGAAAGAATCCGCGTGGAGCAGGTTCTGTCCTTCGGCTGGGCGATCCGTCCCGCTGATCCGCAGAAGGACGGCGTTTACCGGATTGAACCGGTTCAGCGGTAACAGCTTATTGAATAGAAGAACAGCCCTCCGGGATGATGCCGGAGGGCTGTTTATATTACATTTGTGTTGCGGAAACAGGAAACAGGGATAAACACAGCCGGGGATGCATGAAATAGACTAAGGGAAAAGAGACGGACGCCGCGCCTCAGGACTACATATTCAGCTGAATCTTGCGGGTGCTGAGCACGCCGTCCAGTCCGGTTGGGTCCGCGCTTACTTTATGGGCCACAAAGGCTTCGGCCCGCTCTGAAGTGCGGATACGCACCGGCTTGGTCTCCATATGCACCAGCTCCCACATCACGTCCGCTACGGACTCCGCTGTCTGCGGCTCCACATTGCGCTGCAGAAAGGCTGCGGTGTAGGCATCGATTACCGGCTTATATTCATCCTCCAGAATACCGCCGGTGCCCGCTACATGCCCCATCACCGTTTTGGTGAATTCGGTAGCAATGGCTCCCGGCTCCAGCAGGGTTACATCAATGTTGAATTGCGGCTTGTAATAGGTAGCCAGACTTTCGAGCAGTCCTTCTACCGCAAACTTACTGGCACAGTAAATTTCGTTCATCGGCTGGCCTACAAGGCCCCCTACACTTGAAGTCGCGATAATATGCGCATATCCGCTCGAACGCAGCAGCGGCAGCGCCGCCCGGATGGTGTGCATCACCCCGTACACATTGGTGTCGAATACGCGGTGGATGTCTTCCGCCGGCGCCTGGCCGAGGGCACGGAGATAGCCGAAACCGGCATTGGCGAACAGCACATCCAGCGAGCCTTGCTCAAGCGTAATCCGGTCAATGACCGTCTGGATGCTGGCCGGATCGGTAACCTCCAGCTGCACGAAATGCAGATTATTTTCCTCACGGTAGAGCTCCTGATCGCGCTCCGGATGGCGTGTCCCGGCATAGACAGTCCAGCCTTCCCGGGCGAAGCGAAGAGCTGTAGCCAGGCCGATCCCGGAGGATGCACCGGTAATGCAGATGATTTTTCCCATATTCCTTTTGCCTCCTGAAATTAAGTTAAGTTACAAATGTTTACACATTACAGCATAAAGCGGGTGCAGCTTTCTTAAGTTTACATAAAGACTGCATTTTCGCGTGTTTTTGCGGACACCTTATGTTGTAGGATCGTTTTCATTACGGTAGACTATAAAGGAGTCTATAGTTGTAAGCGAATGGAGAGGAACAATGGAAGTGTTTAAGCGTTATTATGCAAACTTGACGGTCCGGCGCTTTGGGATTCTGGTGCTGATCGGTCTGCTGCTCTACAGTATCAGAGATATGCTTAATTTGGTACTTCTGACGTTTTTGATTGCCTATGTGATGAACAGCTTCCAGGTTCTGCTGACGAAGCGGATCAGCAAGTTTATCAAAGTGAACAGCAAGGTCATTATTGTCATTTTGTATCTGGCCCTGATCGCGATGATTGTGCTTGCCCTGGTTAAATATTTGCCCAAAGTGTTCGAGCAAGTCAAGCAGTTAACCACTTATCTGAGTAACCTGACTTCTGATGACATCCCGCAAAACCAGATTACCCTGTATCTGTTTGATACGCTCAAGGACCTTAATTACCAGTCCTACCTCAAGGGCGGGATAGATTATGTGTTCAAAATCAGCAACTGGGGTACCACCTTCGTATTATCCACCATTCTGAGCTTTGTTTTCATCCTGGAAAAAGGCCGCATTGTCAGCTTTACTTCCCGCCTGAGAGAGAGCAAGATTTCCTGGTTCTACGTCGAGCTTGAGTATTTCGGCAAAAAATTCATTTCCTCCTTCGGCAAGGTTATTGAGGCACAAATCCTGATCGCGCTGTTCAATACCGTGTTCACCGTTATAGGGCTGTGGATTCTGGGTATGTTCTTCTCACCGTTCCCTTACCTGTTTGCACTTTCCATCATGATTTTCCTGCTCAGCCTGATTCCGGTAGTCGGCTTTGTTATCTCGCTGGTTCCGCTCTGTATCATCGGCTATAATATCGGCGGGCTGGAAATGGTTATTTATGTACTGGCTATGATCGCCGTTCTGCACTTTATGGAGGGTTACTTCCTCAATCCGAAGCTGATGTCCTCGAAGATGAATCTGCCGATGTTCTACACCTTTATCGTGCTGCTCTTCTCGGAGCATTACATTGGCGTATGGGGACTGATCCTGGGGATTCCGATCTTCGTCTTTTTCCTGGATATCCTTGATATTACCCGTGATGAGCCTCCCAAACTCGTGAAGTGACCGGAAGCAAATTGCATATATAAGAAAAGGCAACCCGTAAGCAGAAGCTTTCTGCCGGGCTGCCTTTTTTGCATGTTTATTAATAGGTTCGGCTTAAGTACGGGAATGCTAGCTCTAAGTATCCGGATCAGCCAAAGGTAGTTGCGACGCTCTGTGTTACAAGCTCTCTCAATTCGGCTTTTTGGGCTGTGTACTGCTCAGCCGTAATACTGCCGCCGGCCAGCCGCAAATCCAGCTGTTCCGTCAGCTGGGCGATCTGCAGGTTAATGACACTGTCGATATTGCCGCCGCCTTCTGCTGCGATATCCTTAAGGGATTTGCCCTCGTATAACGATTCATACAGCTCTTCATCGGAGGACTGGTTCAGTGCGTCCAGCAGCTCATCCTTATCTGCCACCGGGGCCGAAGTGGACCATTTGGCTACCGGTGAAGCAAGGGCGGCGGTTCTGCCCCAGGCGGTTCCTCCAAAAGACATGGCGACAATCATTGTCCCGACAATCATCACTCGTTTTATATTCATGTAAATATCCTCTTTTCATAATGTAATATATCGGTAAGGGGTCATAGGCTGGGTCAGTTAGGATAAGTATGCTTAAGTGCATTATAACCGGCAAAGCTGAGGCTAAGCTTAAGTCCGGTTAAAGATTACCTAAATAATGGCGCTCCGCTTGGGTTAGGGCGGTGAACCAAGGTATACTGTCAGGAGGAACGCAGAACGGTTATTAAGAGAAGCAGGGCCAGATAGTAAATAAACCATAAGGGTAAGGGGTGAACCGCCCGTGAATAAAAAAGTGCTGGTTGTCGACGATGAACAGAGCATTTCCAGCGCAATCGCCTACGCACTCCGGCGGGAGGGCTATGAGGTGGATACGGCAGGCGACGGCGAGGAGGCGCTCTCCAAGGTGCAGACCTTCCGGCCGAATGTATTGGTGTTGGATGTGATGATGCCGAAGCTGAGCGGCTATGATGTGTGCCGGCGGCTTGAGAACCGCGATGATATCGGGATTATTCTGCTGACGGTCAAAAATGATATTGTCGATAAAATCGTCGGTCTGGAGCTGGGCGCCGATGATTATATGACGAAGCCGTTCGAAATCCGCGAGCTGCTGGCCCGGGTAAAAGCGCTGCTGCGGAGGCTGGAAAAGAAGACGGGCGAAGCTCCCGCCGAGCTGCTGGAATACGGCGAGCTGCGGGTGTATCCTGAGCGGCGTTCGGCTGAGCTTAAGAAGGAGGAGCTGGAGCTGACGCCGAAGGAATTCGATCTGCTGCTTCTGCTGCTCTCCCACCCGCAGCGCGTGTATATGCGGGAGGAGCTGCTGGAGCAGGTCTGGGAGATGGATTATGCCGGCGGCACCCGCACGGTGGATATTCATATCCAGCGGCTGCGCAAAAAGCTCGGCGAGCCTTACCAGAACATGCTGCAGACCGTGTACGGGGTCGGCTATAAAGCGGTGCCGGCCGGGAGCTACCCGTGAGATTCAGCATTAAGCTGAAATTCAGCCTGTTCCTGGGGCTTCTGCTCATTCTGGCAGTCAGCGTGCTGAGCTATCTGGTGCTACGCGGGGTGGAACGCAACGAGCAGGTACAGGCGGAAGCCTCACTTGCCCAGCACGTCAAAACGGTCAATCTGCGGGTGAAGCAGGCCTATTATACCGGTGTGCGCCTTGAACCGCAGCAGTTCCTGCAGCGGCGCGGCCGTGAATTGGCCGCTGAGCTGGCCGGCTTCACCGGTCTCGAAGTCACGCTGTACGATGCCGAGGGCGGGCTGGTAGGAACCTCGGTGCAGGGTGTGCCTGCGTCCGGAAGTCCAGGCACATCGGATGCACTGGCTTATGCACTTCAGGACAAGGTTGCCTACCAGAGCAAGGGTGACAAGCTCCTGTATCTGGCCCCGCTGCAGGGGCCTGAGGCACAGATGGGTGTAGTGCAGCTGCAGTATTCACTGAAGAATGCCCAGGCCTTTCAGCAGACGCTGCGGAATCTGTTCCTGACAACCGGCGCGGCTGTGCTGCTGCTCAGCTTCATCACCGGTTATCTGTATTTCAGCCGCGCGGCGGCTGCGATCAGCCGGCTGAAAAGGTCGGCGGAATCGATCCGCCA
Organism: Paenibacillus sp. fava2; assembly: GCF_058313675.1. Lineage (NCBI taxonomy): Bacteria > Bacillati > Bacillota > Bacilli > Caryophanales > Paenibacillaceae > Paenibacillus > Paenibacillus sp. fava2. Next base: position 318,800 of record NZ_CM177755.1, read on the forward strand.
CGCCGAATATATCTCCGCCCCGCCGGTGAAGCGCAAGGATGAGCTGGGCGAGCTGGCGGAGGGGATTTATTACATGAGCCGGGAAATTGAATCAAGCATTGCCGCCAAGGATGAGGAGCAGCGCAAGCTGCAGCTCGCCATAACCAAGCTTCAGGCGCTGGAGCAGCAGCAGAAGCAATATATCGGCAATATCAGCCATGAGTTCAAGACGCCGCTGACCTCGATCAAGGCTTATGTGGACCTGCTCAATATGTATGACGATGACCCCAAGCTGCTGTTTGAGGCCAAGACCAACATTGCCAAGGAGACAGAGCGGCTCTATGAGATGGTGGACAAAGTACTGCAGCTGACTGCGCTGGAGAAATATGATTTTGAATCGCAGGCAGAATTGCTGGAAGTATCCGAAGGGCTGCGCGATATTTGCGGACGGATGAACGGCAAGGCGGAACGGTTCGGGCTGACGATAACCCTTGAGGCAGAGCCTGCGCATATCTGGATCGATAAAGAAAGCTTCATGCACATCTTCATCAATCTGATTGACAATGCAATCAAATATAATGTGCCGGACGGGGCAGTCAAGCTGCTCAGCAAGGTGCACGGGGAGCAGGTGGAGATTACAGTCAGCGATACCGGCATCGGTATTCCGGCAGAGGCGCGGGACAAAATTTTCGAGCCGTTCTATACGGTCAACCGTGACCGGGCCCGCGCATCAGGAGGCACCGGGCTTGGGCTGTCACTGGTCCGCAATCTGGTGGAGAAGCAGGGCGGCAGCATTGTTCTGCTGGAGGCGGAGGGCACGGGCTCGGTGTTCCGGCTTTCTTTTCCGCTGGTGAAGTAAAGTTTACAAGTTGGAAACATCCTGCAGCGGTTTGGAAATAACTTTCGGCTATTGTAGGTGCATCAACATTGTAGGGGGAAGCGATCATGAGCAGACAAGCGGGCGGCAGGGCGGTTCATACAGGGCTGCTGGCAGTGGTGAGCCTGGCTGTTGTACTGTCTGTGACGGCATGCCGTTCAGGGGATACAGAGGCACGGCAGGTCATTGAGAAGGCCGGCACAAAGATTACGGTGATGGATAATACCAGTGAATCTGTGTATACCAGGCTGCAGCTGGAGGGCATTGATAAGGTAGGGGGAGTGCGCGGGCTGGATTGGGTCAGTGAGGACGTCATTGTGGTTGATAAGGAAAACAAGAGCCTGGCCCCGCAGCTGATTGAAGGTACCGAACAGTATCCGCATAATCTTTATCAGCAAAATCTTTCTACCGGGGCGGATACGCCTCTGCAGGAAGGGGACCAGAATTACGGTGCCGCGCAGGTGTCCCCCGATAAAAAATATGTTTTTTATAAAGAAACCAATGAAATGGTAGGCCTCGGATACATCCTTGGTCTGGAATCCGGCTCTCCAGTCAAGGTGGATGAAGCGCCGTTCCGGGTAGAGGAAGGGGAATGGGCGGATGAGGGCCATGTTATTTTCCCCGGCATGGACGGAATCATCTACAGAACAGATGTGCAGGGCACAAAAGAGACGGTGGTAGAGACCGGTGAGTCCTACGTGCATGAGGTAGTGCAATCCGGCAATATCATCTACTACGTGACCGGGGAGGATATGAAGCTGACCGCTTACGACACTGATTCAAAGCAGCCGAAGGTGCTGAAACAAAGTGTGGTCTGGGTTGTTCCCTCTCCGGACGGCAGCAAGCTGGCCATTGTGAAGCGGACGAAGCCGGGAGAGATGGTGCTGGTGCTCTGTGACAGCGAGGGCAACGAGCAGACGGAGCTGGCCTCCGGCCAGCAGGTGTTCGGAACCAGCTGGTCTCCGGACGGCAGCAAGCTGGCTTATTCGCTAACCGCGGAGAATCCGGCGGATGACCAGAACGGGGTATTCATTACCGAGCTGGACAGCGGGGAACAGACCCAGCTGCTGGGGGATATTGAGATTGCCGACCAGCTGCGCTGGAGCCCTTCCGGCAAGAAGCTGCTGGCTTCAGCCTCCGTGCTGAAGGATAACAAGTACGAGTTCACGACTTATGTGATCAGACTGTCCTAATGTTAATAAAAAGCGCCTGCGGTATGGCTTTCGCTCATACAGCAGGCGTTTTTTCGCCGTTATTGCGGAATCAGCTGGCTGATCTCGTTCAGCAGACCGTTAATCTGGCTGATCGTTTCCGGAATGCCTGTGGATTCGAAGGCGGCCTTGCCTTCCTCGAGATTTGTTGCGGCCTGATCCAGGCCCTGCTGGAGCTTATCGTTATAACCAGTAATCGACTGGTGCAGGTCGGCTGCATATTCCGGAACCTGAAGATTGGCGTAATCAGAAATCTGTTCCTTCAGGGCATTAAGCCGTTCCATCAAAGCTTCTTTGGCCTGCGGATCTGTCGCTGCATCCGTCGCCAGCGTCTCCATCTCCTGCCCGAATTCGGTTAAGGCCTGCATGTATGCAGCGGTGTCAGAAGCAAAGGTAACGCTGTTTTCCACCTTTTCGGCAAAACCGCAGCCGGGGACAATCAGCAGGACAAACAGCAGCAGGCCTAGTCCGTATTTCTTCATTTGCTTCACTCCTCATTGGTTTGGTATGTGCCAGGTTTACTTTAATTCATACGTCTTGCCGGCAGAGCGGGTTACGGGAAACATCATTAAATTACGATGAAAATACTATGAATGTAAGTTAAGAATGACAATAAATTAAAATCATACTTGACAGGTGGGATTAAAGGGGTATATGATAACACCAATAGTTCACCACTAATTAAATGAACAGTGAAATAATCACTTGAGCCGATTGGACCGCCAAAGGCTCCCGCAGTACTACCCTATGGAGGGAGTCTGCCGGGAGCCTTTTTTTGTATATTCGGGGTGGGGTTATTTTATCGGCCGATGGAGGAAAGCAGGGATGGTATGACAGATGATCAGTGGGAGCAGCTGGAGGAGGCTGACTATTTGTTCCGCAGAATGGTGCGGAGATTCGTAAAGGAACGCGACCGTGTGAATGTGGAGGGCATTGCCCTGCCGGGCATGCTGATTCTGAACAAGATTATCCGTGACGGGGAGCAGCGGCTGGGCGATCTGGCCGAGGAGCTTGACTTCACTTCCGGTGCGATCACGGCGCTGAGCGATAAGCTGGAAGCCGGCGGGTTCACTGTCCGCAGGCGTAAGGAAGATGACCGCAGGACGGTGCTGCTTGATATTACAGCGAAGGGCCGGGAATTGGTTCAGCGCAACAGCAGTATCGGTGAACGATGTATTACGCTTCTGTTCGAGGGCTTTACAGAGGAGGAGCTTGCCCAGCAGAGCCGCTTCTATGAGCGGATTACCCGGAATCTGGAGGGATTCTCGGATACACTGCTGGAGCTGGCCAGACAGAAGGCCGAAGCGCCCCCGCCTCCGGCTCCTGAACAGAAGCCGCGGAGAACCGCACCGGATAATAAATATTTGAGTTACTGATAACAACGAGAGATAGATATATAGAGTTAGAGTGTATGCTGCAAAATCAAGCGCAGGCTAGGAGAAGAGTTTTTACGAAGACTGCTTGGAGTTTGGAGTGTGTCAGCACAAGAATGTTGATTAGCTAACGAGTGTGGAAATGAGAAACTGGAATGGCTCTAGAATGGCTTGCCGAGCAAACTAAGTGGAAATTAGTCATCTATTTCAGGTTCAGGCGACGAAATGAAGAGATTAGGTGGAAAAAAGCTACTTAGTTTTAATGTTTTCGGGCTTATGGGAGGTTTGCAGTCCAAATAAGTGACGATTTTCCACCTAGTCAGCACACATGGTACGAAATGACGGAATTAGGTGACGAATATCCAACTAGATGTTGCCTCTGGAGGCCAGGAGGAACTTATGCTCACAAAAAACTAAGCGTATGCTTCCGAAGTAAGTTTTGTACGAAGCAAACGCAGGAAGCCTATGCTCACAAAAAACTAAGCAAATGCTTCCGAAGCTAGTTTTTGTACGAAGTAAACGCCAGAAGCATACGCTCACAAAAACTTTTAAGGAGAGATCATATATGGGACACTCAACCATTTACCCGACAGGAGCTACCTTATACAACCCGGCCAAGGCATGGAGCGGCTATACCGTCTACCAGGCGGGCGAGGAAGGGGTCGTGCTGATTGACATGAACGGCAAGGAAGTCCATCTGTGGCAGGGGCTGCTGGGCTTTCCGGCCAAGATCCTCCCAGGCGGCTATGTGCTGGGCAGCACAGGCAGAAGAGATCCGAAATTCGGCATCCAGGACAATGTCGATCTGGTCCAGGTAGACTGGGACGGCAATATTGTCTGGAAGTTTAACGGCTATGAGCACATCGAAGACCCAGGCTATGAGCCGCTGTGGTATGCCCGCCAGCATCATGACTATCAGCGTGAAGGCAATCCGGTAGGCTACTATGCTCCGGGGCTTGACCCGCAGGTGCACAGCGGCAAGACGCTGATCCTGGCCCACAAAAACCTGCATAACCATGAGATTTCCAACAAAGAGCTGCTGGATGACACGATCCTTGAAGTGGACTGGGACGGCAACATCGTCTGGGAATGGAAGGCCAGCGACCATTTCGCCGAGCTTGGCTTTGATGAGGCGGCGCGCAATGTATTGTTCCGTGATCCGAATACCCGCTCCTTCGGCCATCTGGGCGGCGGTGTAGGCGACTGGCTGCATATCAACTCGGCCTCCTATGTAGGCCCGAACAAGTTTTACGACAATGGGGATGAACGCTTCCACCCGGACAACATTATCTGGGATGCCCGTGAGGCGAACATCATCGCCATCACCGACAGGGCAACAGGTGCGATTGTCTGGCGGCTTGGACCCGACTATTCCCTGCCTGACGTGAAGCATATCGGCTGGATTATCGGCCAGCATCATGCCCACATCATTCCTAAAGGCCTTCCGGGCGAAGGGAATGTACTTGTATTCGATAACGGCGGCTGGGGCGGTTACGGCTTGCCGAACCCGGTATCCCCTTTTGGCCAGAAAAATGCCGTGCGCGACCACTCACGGATTCTGGAGATCAACCCGGTTACTTTTGAAATTGAGTGGCAATACACCTCGGCAGAGGCCGGCTTCTCCGTCCCGACCGATTCTTACAAATTTTACAGCCCGTATATCAGCTCTGCCCAGCGCTTGCCGAACGGCAACACATTGATTACGGAAGGTTCAAACGGCCGCCTGTTCGAGGTAACCGCAGAGCATGAAATCGTCTGGGAATACGTCTCGCCTTACACAGACCGCCGCAATACCAACATGGTGTACCGTTCCTACCGCGTGCCTTACGCCTGGGTTCCGCAGCTTGCGAAGCCTCAGGAAACCGAGATCGAACCAATTGATGTAACGACCTTCCGGGTACCGGGTGCAGCGCCAAAAGGCTCGGATTCTGTAGTAAGTGTAGCGACAACTCTGCCGTTCGTGGAGGGGGCCGCTTGCGTGGCTACGGCGGATGAAGGTGTGCTGCAGCGCAAGGGTTAGCCCATTAATATAACGAAGAGGTGGATCGTCCATGAAAAAAACAGGAACCTGGTACGGAACGGTTATTCTGCTCTTATCCCTTTCCCTTGTGACTATTCTTTCCGGCTGCAGCTCCAAGGGGGATGCGGCGGCTTCCGGAGAGGCGGGGGCCGGCAAGTCCGCAGCCCTGAAGATCAAAATCGCCGACACCAACACCAATCCGGTGTTCCGGGTGGCGGCGGACAAGGGCTTTTTCAAAAATCATAACATTGATGCGGAAATCGTCACCTTTGCCTCCCCGGCCGAGGGGGTAAACGCCCTGTTCATCAAACAGGTGGATGTAGCTTACGGTGCGGACTTTCCGGTGCTTAACGCGGTATCCAAGGGCGGGTATTCCATTATCGCTTCTGCAGGGCAGGCCACCGATCAGGCGGCTGCAGCCTGGAAGCTGTACGTAAGGGACGATATCCAGTCGGCGGCTGACCTGAAGGGCAAGAATCTGAGCTTCATCCGCGGCACTTTTATCCCTTACCTGTGGGATGAATATCTGAAGGAACAGGGCATTGCGCTGAGCGATGTAACGTTGACCGGACAGGGCGGGTTTGATGAAGCTTTTATTGCCCTGAAGCAGGGGGATATTGATGCAGCCTGGGTCATTGGCTCGGCGCTCGTTGATAAGCTGGCTGCCCTGGAGAATGTGCATGAACTGAGCGATATGTCCAAAACCCCGGTGCGGCTCGGGATGGGAATTGTGAGCAGTGACGAATTCATTGCCGGGAATCCGGATGGAATCGGCAATTTCCTGGCAGCAGTCGATGAAGCCTCGGCGTATGCCCAGGAGCATCCCGAAGAAGTGGCTGACCTTATGTATGACGAAGTGAAGCAGCCTAAGGAAAATACATTGAAGGATCTTCCGCTGAATCCGTGGATTATCGGCTTTACCCCGGCTGCTTATGACAGCCTGGCCGGACAGAAGGCCTATATGATCAGTGCGGGAATCATTGAGAAGGATTTTGACCTGAAGGCGACAATCAATCTGGAGCCGCTTAAAAAAGTGCTGCCGGATACCGTATCTTACGGGGAATAACGGACGATTTTAACGGTGATTAATGACTTAAATTCAAAATGTTCAGGAGGTGCCTTAGATGTCTTCACTATCGAACCGTCATGCGATTCAAATCGAGCAGCTCCGCAAAAGCTACAGTGCCCAGACAACAGGGGACGTTCATTACATCATTAAAGACGTCAATCTGGTGATCAAAGGCGGGGAATTCTTCGTTCTGCTCGGACCGAGCGGCTGCGGCAAATCGACGCTGCTTAATATGATCGCCGGGTTTGTCTCGAAATCGGGAGGCAACCTGAAGGTGGATAACGTCGAGATTGACCGGCCGGGCAGAGACCGTGCGGTAGTCTTTCAGCAGGCTGACTCCTCCCTGTTCCCCTGGCTGACGGTGCGGGAGAACGTCGAGTTCGGGCTGAGGATGAAGAAGACACCAAAGGCCGAGCGCAAGCAAATATCAGACCGTTTCATCCAGCTGGTCGGCTTGTCCGGACATGAGAAAAAATTCCCGAAGGAGCTTTCGGGCGGTATGAAGCAGCGTGTACAGCTGGCCCGGGTACTGGCGAACGATCCGGCCATTCTGCTGATGGATGAACCGTTCGGCGCTTTGGATGCGATGACCCGGCGGACGATGCAGAAGGAGCTGGTCAATATCTGGCGCGAGACGCATAAGACCGTTATTTTCGTCACGCATGATATTCAGGAAGCACTGCTGCTCGGGGAGCGAATCGGCATTATGTCGGTCGGCCCCTCCTCCAATATTACGGATGTTTATGAGAATCCGCTGCCTTTTCCGCGGGACGTGGCTTCCCCTGAGTTCTACTCGCTGTACAACAAGATTCAGGGACATTTTGAAGAATAGATAAGGGTGTGACACATAATGAAATGGGTGGAGAAAAAATGGGTGTCCGTCTCGCTGCTGTGGCTGGCCGCCTTGTGTATCTGGCAGCTCGGTGCGCTGATATACGGCCCTGACGTTATTCCGGGACCATGGGCCACCCTGCAGGGCGGCCGGGAGCTGCTCAGTGACGGGACCCTGATGCAGTATATCGGGATCAGCTTTTACCGGGTACTGGTGGGCTGGGTGCTGGGCAGCCTGCTGGCTGTTCCGGCCGGGCTCATTATCGGCAAAGTGAATATTATCCGGATTTTTGCCGAGCCATTCCTGAACTTTATCCGCTTTATTCCCCCGATTGCCTTCATCACGCTGTTTCTGGTATGGTTCGGGATCGGAGAGCAGTCCAAAATAGCCCTGATTATGTACGCTACCTTCTTCATCGTGGTGCTGAATACGCTGACCGGCGTAATGTCTGTAGAGGAGGACAAAATCCGCTCCGCCCGCAGCATGGGGGCGAGTGAATGGCAGATCCTGCTGCATGTCATCGTTCCGGCGACTACACCGTATATTTTCACCGGTATCCGTCTGGCGATGGGGACCTCTTACATGGCGATTATCGGGGCGGAAATGATTGCTTCGAACGAAGGTGTAGGCTATCTGATCTGGAACTCGCGGCTGTTTTTCCGGACGGACTGGATTTTTGTCGGGCTGTTCTGCCTCGGCTTCATGGGCTTCTTTACGGACCGGCTGTTCAACTGGTTCGGGCGCAAGGTGCTGTACCGGTATGGTGTAGTGAGCGTGGCCGCGCGCAAGCGCTAGCCTGAACGGAGCGGCTTTCAATCCTCCATGCTATAATGTAAGGGCAACAGCAGACAGGATGTGAAAGGGGCGGCAGCCTGATGGAAGTTACCGCACAGGAAGTAGCAGAGTGGATGGTCAAGGAGATCCGGTTTACCGGGACCCTGCACCAGACCGCCGCGATTGAATATGTTAAGGCCAACTTCGGCGAGCAGTTTGTGTTTGTGAACGAGAACGGAAACGCCTCGCTGGCCAAGGATGTGAAGAAAGCGTTCCGCAAGCTGCACGGCGGACGGATCGCCTGGGACCGCGATGCTTTTCTGTGGGCCTGGACGTAGCACAGCAAAAAGGACCATTGCCCGGTACGGGCAATGGTCCTTTTTGCTGCATGAGGCCTGGCTGCGGCGGCAGAGGTGACGGCGCCTGTGAGTTAGGCCAACCGGCTATGCCGTGCCGCAGGTCGGCAGTCCGGCATGGCACAGACAACGGCGGGCCGCCGGCTTATACAGGCACCTCACGGGTGCTTTTCTCCATCGGGGAGCTGCACAGCGGACAGGGCTTGGAGGCCAGGTGGTCCTCCGCTCCGCCGGCCTTCATCCGGGTCCAGCCCGGGCAGCGGGCGCCGGTGCAGTTCCAGACAGGAACCGTGTGGGTCCGGACGTTCCCTGCTGTACCGGAGGTATGCACCCTGGACACTCCGAGCCTGCTCACGGACACGGTGGAAGCCGTGGAAGCGGCAGGTCTGGACGGGGCGGTTGCGGAGCGGAAGGCAGACAGCATGAAGCGGGACACCTCCGCCTTCTTGCCCCGGTGCCTTGCGGGCGAGCTGATGAACAGCTCCTCGCGGGCCCGGGTGACGGCGACGTAAGCGAGCCGCCGCTCTTCCTCCAGCGCTGCGAAGCCGGAGTCGCTTCCTGCCCTGAAGCTGCCGGGCGCAGGAAGCTGGGCTGCCTTGCGGTCCTTGAGCCGGTCGCCCTCCAGCGCCGAGCTGTGGGGCAGGATGCCCTCCGAGGCCCCAAGCAGGAAGACAACGGGGAACTCCAGTCCTTTGGACTTGTGGATGGTCATTAACGCAATCCGGTTGCCCTGTTCTTTCAGTCCGCTCTGGCGGCTCAGCTCATTGCGTTCGGTAATGCTGGCAATAAAGTCGAGGAAGACAGGGAGGCTGTCGAACCTTTCCGCGGAGGTTTCCAGCTCGTCCAGCATTTCCTTCAGCGTCTCACGGTGCAGGGTGGCCTGATGGCGTTCGTTGGCTTCAATGAAATAGTCATAGAAGCTTGTCCGGATGCGGCGGATCGCCTGCAGCGGCGTCAGCGCAGCCAGGCCGCGGATCAGCTCCAGCCGCTCGCGCAGCTTGGCGCCCTTGAAATCCTCCATTCCCGGCAGGGACAGGAGATGGATCAGCGGGCCCTGCTTGGGCTGGACGGCTTCCATCCGGCGGATATGCTCCATGCCTGTTTCCCGGTTCATGTAGAGAGTCGGCAGGATGCTCTCCATCGCGGCGAAATTACGCCGGTTCAGTGACAGCCGCAGATGGTCCAGCACCGGCAGGATCAGCCAGTGCTCATAGAGCAGCTGCCCTTCACCGTAGTCGATGTACGGGATATCCCGCAGCAGCAGCAGCTCCAGCACGGCCCGGTTGCTGCTGGAGGCCCGGTACAGCAGGGCAAAGTCATGGTATTCCCGTGCGCCGCCGCCGACTTCATTTACGATATGGTCGACAATCTGCTCGGCTTCCTCATCGGCTGTCTGCGGGCGCAGATAACGGGGCTGTGCACCGCCGTTCCTGGCAGCCTGCAGCGTTTTGGAACGGCGGCGCAGGTTATGGCGGATGATCCCGTTGCCGAGGCCGATAATGGCCGGGCCCGAACGGTAGTTAATATCAAGGGTAATAACCCTAGCACCCGGATAGAGCTTTTCAAATTCCAAAATAAACTCGCTGCGCGCCCCGTTAAAGGAATAGATCGTCTGGTCATCATCTCCGACGACCATCAGGTTGTTGTGCGGGTAAGCGATCATTTTGACCAGCTCATATTGCAGTTCATTTGTATCCTGGAACTCATCAACCATGACATACTGGAACTTCTGCTGCAGCTCCTGCAGCAGATGGGGCTGCCCGAGCAGCATTTTATAGGCGATCAGCAGCACATCATCGAAGTCCATTTTGTTATGATCCTGCTTCCACTGCTCATAGAGGGTCAGAATCGCCTTCATTTCCTGCTCGGCGGTGTTCGTTTCGGGAAGCGTATCCGCATCCCTCATGTTCATCTTGCAGGAAGACAGCAGGGCCAGCAGCGTCTCCGGGGGATAGGCATCCTTCGGCAGTCCCAGCTCGCGCATAATCTGCTTCAGCAGGATGTGCTGGCGGCGTGTCTCATGAAAGATGTCCTGCCGCAGCCCCTGCCGCCGCAGAAAATACAGAAAGAAAGAGTGGAAGGTACGGGCCTGCAGGCGCGCGGCATCGCCTTCGGCGACACCCGGCAGCACTGCGATCCGCTCGCGCATCTCCGCCGCCGCTTTGCTGGAGAAGGTAAGCAGCAGCATCCGGCTGGGGGAGATACCACGCACGGACAGCAGATAACCGGTTCTGCAGATCAGCACCGACGTTTTGCCGGAGCCTGCACCGGCCAGCGTCAGCAGCGGCCCTTCATGATGCCGTACCGCTGCAATCTGCGGCGGATTAAGCAGAATCCCGCCCTCCTCAAGCCGGCGGAAATAAGCGGCATCGCCTTCCCCCGGCTTCACCGTGTCACGGCTGGTCCGGGCTGAGGCAACTGCCGCCTGGGGGATACGTTCACCGCTTGCACCAAGCGGTATATTATGAAATAAAAGCTTGTTCATCAGAATCACCTTCAATATAAGTCCATTAGCCAATCTACAATATAACACTGCACTACTATATAGAAAAGCGGTTCCCCGGTTTACTTTATTTTACCAAGCAGGCTATTCACTTTACGTTCATATTGACGGGGCTTGTTCTCACGGATTTCCTCCAGCAGAAAAACAAGCGCCTGCTTCACGCGGGAAGACATGCCTTGGGCAATAGCGGTGTATTCCTTCCTGAATTGGCTGTCATTCAGAATCCGCTCGTTGAGCACGATTGCCCAGCCCCTGGCAGGCTCCAGCATGTCCGGCAGCGACTCCAGCAGCTGGGTCAGGTACATTTCCATGTGGCAGCTCTCCACAAAATGAACAAGCCCGAACATCATTTCCTCATGCTCGGTCTCATCGTCAAACACTTTAAAAATCTGCTGGATCACCGCATCCTCCGTATCGCCGGCCAGCCCCTCCAGCGCAAGGTCAAACAGCTCGCATTCCAGCTCTGTCCGCAGCAGCCGGTTGTTGTACAGCTGGGCAATTCCCGGATACATATTCATCACGGGCACCGCCTATTTCTTCTCGAGAAGATGCCGGATTCCGGCAGCCACACCATGCTCTATGTTAGTGAGTGTCACAAAATCAGCGGTTTCCTTGAGGAGCTCGGCGGCATTGCCCATGGCAATCTTGTAGCCGGCCCGTTCAAACATCGGAAGATCGTTATAGCTGTCGCCCATTACGGCTACCTGATCTTCAGAAATACCGTAGTGTGCAGCAAGCTTTATGACACCTGCCCCCTTGTTGGCATCCTTGTGATTGATTTCGATATTGCTCTCATGGGAGGCTGTGATAATAAGGCCGGGAATTTCGGCGAAGCGTGTGGAGGCTTCCTTGAGCACTTCACGGTTTAGCGAGAAAGCAAGCGCCTTATAAATATGCTGATCTTCCTTGCTCCAGATTTCCTCCATGCTCTCCACATAGGTTACGGCAGCCTGGCGGAACTGCTTGGCGATCATTGCCTTCAGCAGCCAGCCGAAGCCCTCAGGGATTTCTTCGTCTTTGAGCTCTGCGAGCTTCTCCAGACGGACCCGCTTGTCCAGCTCCACATATACATTATCCTCGGTATACACCTCGTAATACAGCTCTGGAACCTCATTCATCCAGCGCAGTACAGGTATTATATCCTCTTTGTCCAGCGGCCGGCTCACCGCCTGGGAACCGTCGGGCAGGATCAGCAGGGCTCCGTTCATGGCGACAACTGGACAATTCAGATCGGACAGGCGCAGCTGCCGCTCGGCATCCATATAAGAGCGTCCGGTGGCAATCGCCACAATATGGCCCAGACTCTGGGCATGGATAATCGCTTCGCGGTTCTCCGGACTGATATTTCCATTCTCGTTAAGCAGTGTTCCGTCCATATCAAGTGCAATCAGCATAGTGTTGTTCTCCTTTTTCTGTAGGTTCTAAACCGCACCTCAGGGACTGTGAAAATCATTTCCTGTATTTTATCATTAATTCTCTGCAAATTAAAAATTCCTTTTCATGGGCTTGCCTGAATTTCCGGAATACAGCCCGCCCGTGTTACAATAAAAGACAGACTATTGATGACCGCCGGAAAATGGAGGATTAATAATGAAATCCAGGAATTTAGCCACAATATCGCTTGTTGTAATGGCATGCGGTTTTCTGATTACGCTGTTCTTGCCGGATACGATCCCCTTTGAGCTGCTCCGGGGCGGCTTTGAAGCCGGCCTGGTCGGCGGGATTGCTGACTGGTTTGCCGTGACTGCGCTGTTCCGGCATCCGCTGGGACTGAAAATTCCGCATACCTCACTGCTGCTCAAAAACAGGAACAAAATCGTCCAGTCTCTGATCTCTGCGATGGAGAATGAGCTGCTGAACAAGGCGAGCATTGAAAACAAGCTGCGCGGCATCCGCATGGTTAAGCTTGCCGGCGGCCTGCTGACCAAATTTATGTCCAGAAAGAAAGTAAGGGCGGAAATTCTGGAGCAGCTGAGCACCTTTGTGCTGCGGCTGCCTGTAGAACAGGCGGTGCCCTATCTGCAGAAGACCGCTGCGGAGTATATCCGTGAAGCTGAGCTGGGTGAGGCCGCAGACAAAATAGCCACAAGGCTGATGAATGACGGCAAGGATATAGCTGCTCTGGATTATGCGCTCGATGGCGTGTCCGGCTGGACCGGACGTCCGGAGACGCGGGCCATGCTGGGCAAGCTGGCCGGTGAAAAGCTGGCCGAAGTGAAGCTCGGCGGACTGAAGGGGATGGCCTTCCAGGCCTTTGTCGGCTTTGTGGATGCCGATATGCTGGGGGAAATGCTGCAGGGCATGATCCAGTCGGGAATCCGCGACTTCCGTGAAGCGGATAATCCGTACCGCGAGCAGATCATCCGGGAGATCCGCGTGGCCCTGTTCCAGCTTGTAAATGACGAGACGAAGATGGCATCGCTCAAGGAGTGGGCCGTAAACGGAGTACAGGGGGATGAGGCGGCCGTCTTTCTGCAGAAGCAGCTGGAGATTGTCCGCAGCAAGGCGGCTGCCATGCTGGATGAGGACCGGGTAAGCGGCGGCCGGAAGCTGTTCAGCCTGTACGCCCTGCTGGTCCGCCGTGTAAGCAAGGAGACGGATCTTATCCAGAGCTGGGAGGAGCGTATCCGTGCTTCACTGATTGCTCTGGTAGAGGCCAACCATTACCGTATCGGTGTTCTGGTCAAAGAAAACCTGGATCAGATGGACGATGACAGCCTTGTAGCGATGCTGGAGGAGAAGGTCGGCAAGGATCTGCAGTGGATCCGGGTGAATGGGGCGGTATGCGGCTTTGCAGTAGGCCTGGTACTGACACTAATTCAGCTGATCTGAGCAGCATAACCGGTAAGAAAAGGGACAGCAGGTGTCTGACCGGCGGATGATCCGTCTGTCAGGCACTCGGCTGTCCCTTTAACATAGATTCATATTCATTAATGGGGCAGGCTACAGCAGGTTTTTGCCGTTGCTGATCGTGAAGGCTTCCATGACTGGCAGCACGAAAATTTTGCCGTCACCGAAGGAGCCTTGTTCCCCTGTTCTGGCCGTTCTCATAATAATGCTGATGACATCGTCCTTCTCTTCATCTTTAATGACGATCATCAGCATTTTTTTGGAAATTTGATTGTAATGGTTGGTTCCGACCTGGATTCCTTTTTGTTTGCCGCGGCCAAGCAGATCCATCTTACTAATGGAAGGGAAGCCGGCAAGCATCAGCTCAGCCATCACTTCATCTGCCTTCTCGGGTCTAATAATGGCCTTGATCATTAACATAAGGATGCACCCTTTCTACAGCGAATAGTTTGTTGTAGGGGGTTGCCAGCATCTTGGTGGGGGTACAAATTAACACAGTATGTTATTGGCAACGCTTACAATAACAGTATAATGGCAGCCGCAGGCAATATCCTGCGAGAAGGGTCACAAAAACCTTTATACACATTGTCGCAAATCAGAGGAGCGTGCTTTCAGGCAGACCCCCCTGTCAGGCATGAATAAGGGACCGGTACAATTCTTCCAAACGGTACGCGGTGTGACTCCATTCGAAAGTGCGCAGAGCATCGCTGCGGCCCTGGAGTCCGATTCTGGCTGCAAGCGCCGGATTGCGGCCGAGTCTCAGCAGCAGCCTGGCAAAAGGCAGGGCTTCCCGGTACCTGCCGGCCAGATAACCATTATGCCCCGAGCGGATAATCTCCCGGATTCCCCCGTTATCTGAAGCGATGACCGGGAGGCCTGAGGCCATCGCCTCCACATTAACCAGCCCGAACGCTTCATGTCTCTGGGAGGGGCAGACGAAGCAGTCCGCAGCCTGATACAGGCCATGAATCTGCTCATGGGCAATCCTGCCGGGGAAGGATACGGATACGCCCAGTCTTCTGGCGAGAAGCTTCAGCTGGCGGATATACGCCGGCTTGCCCTGCCCGGCAACAACCAGATGGGCAGGCATGCGTTTGTTCACATGATACATTGCCCGGATGAGCACCGGCACTCCTTTGCGGGGGATGACTCTGCCTGCGAACAGCACAGTGAAAACCTGTGGCAGCCGGTAAAGCCGGCGGAGCCGCTGGCGCTCCTGCGGCTCCGCCGGTGTGAACCGGGAGAGATCCGCTCCCAAGGGAATAACACTCAGCTTCCTGTGTAACCCGGGGAAGCGCACGGACAGCCTCTCCAGCAGAGAACGGCTGTTGACTGCAATACCATCGGCGCGGGCAAGGGTCCGTGCTATTCTGCGCTCAGCCGGAACAAAGGTCAGGGAATGAAGATACAGCAGGACCGGGGTGCCGGGGTGCCGCTCTTTTACAGCGGCCATAAGCAGAGGACGGTTATCGACCTGGATGATATCGAAAGACTCCTCTTCCAGGAATGTGAGCACGGAAGCCTGATAGAGACGCGGAGTGCCGGAGGCCAGGCGGATAATCCGCACCTGCTCCAGCTCTGCAGAGTCCGGAAGCTGGGCTGTTGTCCGGCTGACGACAGTTACCCGATGTCTCCCGGCCAGGCGCCTGGCTATGGCCCAGATGCAGATTTCTACAGAGCCGTCCCCCGGCAGCGGGAACTGCTCCGGTGCAATGATACAGATATGCATAGATCAAGCCTCCTCCGGCCGGCTTTTATAAGAGCTCTCTACCACCATATGCACTCTGGCGGGCTGAAGACACCCTTATGGCTAATCAGGAGCTGATCTGCTTGAAAGTTGCTGCAATAACGGCGGCAACCTTTTGTTCCAGCTCAAGGATCTTCTGTTTGCTGACGGCGATCTGCTTGTAGCCTGAAACAAGCGAGCTCAGGGACTGCCCGGCCAGGGCCGGATTCTGCTTGCGGATGGCCGTCTTGAAGCTGCTGAAGTCAGCGGTGATCCGCTTGTTAAGCGCAGTGGCAGCACTTTTCTGGGATTTGATGGAGGCCTGCGGGCTTTCGATACCCGAAAGGACGTTGCGGGCGGCGGTCATCTTCCGGGTACGCGCTTCCTTGGCGGCCTTCAGCACCGCCTCCTTGTCCCTGATATCCTGGCGGGCAATCTGGACCGTGATTTTCATAGCATCAGCCTGAGCCTTGAGAACAGCGTTCAGTGTCTTGTCCTTCAGCCCCTTAACCAGTGTAATCCGGCTGTTCAGGGCGCTGTACTGGTCAAAAAGAGGCTGGTAACGCTCCTTGGCGCTGGTGACGGTTGCGGTGAGCTTGGCTACGGCAGCCTGGTCAATCGCTGTAATTTGCTTGCGGACCGAGATCAGGGACTGGGCATTGGCTTCATGCAGGACGCGGATCTGTTCTTCCCGGCTGTCATATTGTGCGATCAGGACAGTCAGCTCGCTGTACTGGCTCTTCAGCCGGCTCCGGTCCTGGATACCGGCGGTTGCCGCAGTCAGATCAAAGGCGGCCTGAATGGACGGGGTCAGTACAACGGCCGCTGCGGCTGCTGTGCCAGCTGAAGTGAATAAGGGCATCAGCACAATGACTACGGCGGTAAAGACTTGGACAAGCTTGTTCACTTTATTCCTCCTCCTGATATCACTGTTAACCGGCATAGCAAAAAGCACCCGCAGTAAAGGCAAATAAGCCTTTATTACGGGTGCTTCCGGCGTAACAGGTCAGTTTAATATATTATTAATCCAAACTTTAGTTGAATTACGGAACACCGTCAATATTTTAAATTTGGTATATATACCCTGGACGGGTACAATACATTTCTTCCGTTGTTTACTTTGTCGTATACTGTAGAAAGAGTTAACAGAGAGTCTGCATGGAGCCGGCTCATGATGAAGGAGGCCCTGAATAAATGGATTACTTGGCAGAGAATCACAGTATTCTGGATCAGGCATTCATGATGTCCCCGGTAGGAATGGCTGTGTGGGCCATAGAGGCGGAAAAGTGGATCAAGGTCAATTCCGCATTATGCGATATTTTGGGCTGCAAGGAAGCTGATTTTCTTCAAAACACAGTGTGCGGCAGCCTGATTGCACCGCCGGCGGAACAGGAGGGGCTGTCTTTGACAGGAACTCTAGACCCGCGTTCACTGGCGCCGGGGGCTTCTTCTGTAAAGGAACTGAAATTTTACAGCCGTGCAGGCCGTCCCTTATGGCTGTCTCTTACCTTTGTACGTCCTGAAATCGGACAGGACTCCCCGCATATTATCGTATATGCAGCGGATATTACAGACCGGAAAATTGCAGACCAGCTCACTGTAGACAGCCGTGATTTATACGATTTATTTATAAAAGACGATCAAAGCATGATTTCCTTCTCCCAGCCCGACGGCATTCTGAGCTTTATATCCCCCTCTTCGTTGAAGCTTATAGGCTACAAGCCGGAGGAGATCATCGGCAGGAACCGTCTGGAGTTCTACCATCCCGATGACAGCAGGAACATAGACCTGGCGGACGGGCTGCTGGGAAATGATACGTATGTCCGCCGTCTGCGCCATAAGAACGGGCACTACATCTGGTTTGAAACCTCTTTCCATGCGGTCCGGAATGAAAAGAATGAAATTACCAGAATTATGGGCATCGGCCGGAACGTGACCAGCCGCAAACAGAATGAAGAGGCTCTGGCAGCGGCGCAGAGGGTAGCCCGGATCGGCTCCTGGAACTGGGATCTGGTGAAGGGCAAGCTCTCCTTCTCTGACGAGCTGCAGCGGATGCTACATATCCATACAGGGACAGAAGGAGTGGATCACCAGACCTTTCCTGATCTGGTTCATCCCGATGACCGCGGCTATCTCTACGAAAATGTTGAGCAGGCACTGGCCAAAGGAACCTCCGGGGAGGCTGCTTACCGGCTGATTCTGAAGGATCAAAGTGAGCTTACGGTCAATGTTCAATGGGATGTCATCCTTAATCCGGACGGAGAACCGATACAGCTCATCGGCATGATGCAGGATATTACCGAACGGCAGCAGATGGAGCAGCAGCTCAGAGAGAGCGAGCGTAATTTCCGTCTGATGTCGGAGAATTCGCTGGACCTGATCTCGCGCCATGCAATCAAGGACAGCCTCTTCCTGTACTGCTCTCCCGCCAGCCGCTCGCTGCTCGGCTATGAGCCGGAGGAGATGATCGGCACAAGCGCCTACGATTATCTGCATCCCGACGATCTGGAGATGATGCGGCAAAGGATGGCGGAAAGCCAGACGGCAAAATTCATTCCGCCGATTTCCTTCCGGTACCGCCACAAAAACGGCAGCTACGTCTGGTTTGAAACGAACGGCCGCTATATTTTTGATGAGCAGGGACAGATCGTGGAGATCATTGCCGTCGGCCGCGATATCACTGAGCGCAAGCAGTTTGAGTCCAAGCTTCAGGAGAACGAGCAGCGCTACAAATCGCTTTTTGAATATAATCCGTCAGCGGTTTATTCCATGAATCTGCAGGGGGAATATTTAACCGCTAATGCTATTCTTGAGGAGCTGTCCGGCTACTCCATGGAGGAGCTGATCGGAAATTATTACGGGCCGCTTGTGCATGAAAAGGATGTCCAAAAGACGAAGTACCATTTTGACATGGCCGTCCGGGGTGTGCCGCAAAGCTATGATCTGACGCTGATTCATAAATCAGGTCATCTGGTGGAGATCAATACAACCAACATTCCAATTGTTGTTGATGATGAAGTAGTCGGGGTCTTCGGCATTTCCCGCGATATTACGGAACGTACCCGTTATACCGAGCAGATTGAGAAGCTTAGCAATGACTATACGCTGATTCTCAATGCGGTGTCCGAGGGCATTTTTGGCCTGGATAAGGAAGGCAGAGTGACGTTTATCAATCCCGCCGGAGCGCATATGCTGGGCTTTGCCCACGGTGAAATTATGGGGCAGCCGTACCTCGGCTATATTCAGCAGACAGCGCTGGACGGCAGCTACACGCGGCCCGAAGAATCTCCGCTGATGCAGGCTGTGCGGGCGGGAGAGTCGCTTCAGAGCAATGATGCGGTATTATGGCGGAAGGACGGATCAAGCTTTTTGGCCGAGTATCAGGTAACCCCTTTGTTTGATAAAGGCGAGCGTATCGGAGCGGTTGTCGTCTTCCGTGATATTACCGATGAGCAGGAGATCATCCGCGCCAAGGAATCGGCCGAAAAGGCCGATCAGGCCAAATCGGAATTCCTCGCCATCATGAGCCATGAGCTGAGAACCCCGATGAACGGAATTATGGGGATGACCGACCTGCTTGCGGAAACGGATCTGAATGAGGAGCAGCGCGGGTATGCTACGATTATCAGTGAGAGCAGTGCTTCACTCCTGTATATTCTGAATGAAATCCTGGATTTCAGCAAAATTGAAGCCGGGAAAATGACGCTTGTCCAGGAGCCGGTGAACCTGGAGTGGGTAATGGAAAGTGTCACAGAGCTCTTCCTGCCAAAGGCCCGTGAAAAAAGTATCGAGCTGACCTGCCGGATTGCCCCGGACGTACCCAAGCTGATTACCGGAGATGCAGACCGGCTGCGCCAGGTGCTGGTGAATCTGGTCAGTAATGCGGTCAAATTTACCGAGCAGGGATCTGTCGCTATTACCGTGGATACGGAATTCTGCCCCAGCCGGCACAGAATGACCCTGAAATTCAGTGTGCAGGATACGGGAATCGGTATTCCTCCGGAGAAGCAGTCCCTGTTATTCCAGTCCTTCTCCCAGCTGCATCCGGCCATAAACCGCAAATATGGCGGTACCGGGCTAGGCCTGTCTATCTGTAAGCGGCTTGTAGAGCTTATGGGGGGAGCCATTGCAGTGGACAGCAGGGAAAGGGAAGGCTCCAATTTTTATTTTACCCTGCCTATGCATGTTGATGCTGATACGTATAAGGACTCCGGGGAGGCGGATAAGGCAGAGCCTAAGGATCATGATTCGCTAAAAGCGGGAACTGCCGGCAGCGCCACGTATGCATTGCCGGAGCCGGGGGCTACACACTTGGAGCTCTCCGGGGACCAGGCGGAGGTGGAGCCCAAATACGGTCCGCTGCGGATTCTGGTGGCCGAGGATCATCCGGTCAACCAGAAGCTCCTGCTGACCATGCTCAAGAAACGCGGATATGCAGCCGATCTGGCGGAGAACGGCCGGCAGGCGCTGCATAACGTGCTGCAGAATTCGTACGATCTTGTGTTTATGGATGTGCAGATGCCTGTGATGAGCGGGCTTACCGCCGCGGCCCGGATCCGGGAGCAGCTTGCTCCGGACAGCCGTCCGTATCTGGTAGCTGTAACAGCCTTTACCAGACCGGAGGACAGGGAGCGTTGCCTGGCTGTGGGCATGGAGGATTTCATCGGCAAGCCATTCCAGGCCTCGGATATTGAACGTGTGCTGCTGCAGGCAAGGCAGGAGCGGATCGCATTATGAGCAGGGCACCGCAGAGCCGAATCCTTGCAGCAGAACCGTATACACAGTGGGAGCCGGGCGTTCATTCGCCCGGCTCTGCGTGCGGGCCGGCCACTCTGGCGGCTATGATGGAGTACTGGCATACGCGGCGGGGAGCGGACTTTATTCCCGGCAGCAAGCATTTTGGGACCAAAGCGGCACATATAAATTACATATACAGCAGGCACAGCGGGAGGGCCTGGGGGATGAGCGTGCGCAGCTTCGTCCGGGCGGTTAACGGGTATATCCGCTCTGCTTCCGGGAAGGATGGGAATGCAGGCCGGCAGCATACCGTAGCGGTATTCAATGATATGGAACGTTATAAAGCGGAGATAGATGCCGGCCGTCCCGTTGCGCTCAAATTCGATAAGTGGTTCAGCTTCCGCTGGCAGGGGAATTACGCCTATGACTATCACTGGGTACTGGGAACCGGTTATGAGGAGCCGGAGGACGGTTCGGAGCCTGTGCTGCTTGTGCATGACAACGGCCTGCGGCTTAAGGACGGCGGGTACCGGCCGGGGCGGGAGCGGCGTATACCCTATATTCCTAACCAGGTGGTTATTACGATGGTGAGTCTGAATATTGCCGGTTATTAAACCCGCTGTCAATACAGCAGATGTACGAAACAGAAATCTGCTAAAAAACCCTGTACAAACGTTTGCGCTATTGGGATAATGACTCTATGATTCCAGTTATTAAAGGGTAAAGGAGACAGGTTGCCTTGTCCGTACAAAAAGAAATGAAAGAACCGATTCATTATGGTGATCCGGCCGCTACCGGCGGAATATCCGTGTTCGACCAGGAGTTTGATAATCTCTTCAGCTATGACGGCAATGATCTTGGCTTAAGCTATACTCCGCAACAATCCTCCTTCTGTCTATGGGCACCTACTGCCTTTGAAGCAGAGGTTATACTCTACACTGCCTGGCAGGATGCAGAAGGTGAGCATCTGCCGATGACCCGCGAAGTGCGCGGTACCTGGAGGCTGAATGTGCCCGGTGATCTGGAGGGCAAGTTTTATACTTACCGGGTGCGTGTCGGGGAGCAGTGGAACGAAGCGGCAGACCCCTATGCCCGGGCTGTAGGGGTTAACGGTGACCGGAGTGCCGTTCTGGATATGTCGAAGACCAATCCTGCGCGCTGGACGGAAGACAAGCCGCCGCTTGCCGATCCGGTCGATGCCGTTATTTATGAGCTGCATCTGCGTGACTTGTCGGTACATCCGGCCAGCGGCATTGTCCATAAAAGCCAATATCTCGGCCTGGCCGAGGAAGGTACCCGCGGTCCCGGCGGAATTGCCACCGGACTGGATCATATCGCCGGTCTCGGGGTGACGCATGTGCAGCTGCTGCCGATTTATGATTATGCGACAGAGAGCGTTGATGAAACGCAGCTGGATCAGCCCCACTATAACTGGGGCTACGATCCCAAAAATTATAATGCGCCTGAAGGCTCCTATGCCACTAATCCTTATGCACCGGCTGTGCGTATCCGTGAACTCAAGACGATGATACAGGCGCTGCATGACCGCGGGCTGCGTGTCATAATGGATGTCGTTTACAACCATGTATACGACGGCTTCCGTGTGAACTTCACGAAGCTGGTTCCCGGTTACTATCTCCGTTACAAGCCGGACGGCAGCCTGTCCAATGGCTCGGGCTGCGGGAATGATGTTGCCAGCGAACGGCTGATGGTTTCGCGCTTCATCGTGGAGTCGGTCCTGTACTGGGCGCAGGAATATCATATTGACGGCTTCCGCTTTGATCTGATGGGTCTGATTGATGTAGGGACAATGCAGGAGATCCGCCGCCGGCTGGATGATATGGACCCTTCGATTATGACGATCGGCGAAGGCTGGGTCATGGACACCGAGCTGGCACCCGAGAAGCTGGCCAGCCAGAGCAACGCGGATGTGCTGCCTGGGATCGGGCATTTCAACGACGGCTTCCGCGATGCGGTGAAGGGCAATATTTTCCGCTATGGGGAGCGGGGATTTGTCAGCGGCAAAAGCGGCCTTGAGCAGGCCGTCAAGACCGGCATTACGGGAGGCGTTGTCCATGGACAGGAAGCGGGGCAGTTTGCCGATGAGCCGCAGCAATGTGTGAATTTTGTGGAATGTCATGATAACCACACGCTCTGGGACAAAATTGTTTTGTCCACCAAGGGTGAGAGCGATCCGGACAGGATAGCAATGCACCGTTTTGCATCAGCAATGGTGCTGACCAGCCAGGGGATCCCGTTCCTGCACGCCGGTCAGGAGTTTATGCGGACCAAGGACGGAGTCGAGAACAGCTATAAGTCGCCGGCAGAGGTCAACTGGATGGATTGGGAGCGCTGCGCTGCGCATGCCGCTGATGTTGAATACATGAAGCGGCTGATCGCGCTGCGCAAGGCGCACCCGGCCTTCCGACTGCGCACAGCAGAGGAAATCCGGGCGTCGCTGATGTTTGAGCAGGCGCCGGCCGGTGCAGTTGCCTATACACTGCGCGGGCATGCCGGGGGGGATGCTGCGGAGCATCTGTATGTGCTCTATAATGCCAATCCGGACGGGGCTTCCCTGAAGCTGCCTGCCCTTGGCGAATGGAGCATTCTGTTCGGCGAAGAGCTGTCCCCGGGGCTTGCCGGCGGGAAGCTCACAGTCGGGGGAACAGGTATGGTTGTACTCGCTGTACAGCCGTAGCTATACATTCTATAAGCTTTAATAAACAAACAACGGATGCTGCTCCTGAATAAGGAGGGCATCCGTATTTTTTTGCCTGAGTAAGCCTATTTTTTGGAAAAGTACTTCACCTGTCGTAGTAACTATGCTACAATTCAATTACTACGACAGATGAAGTAAAAGCAAACCGCTAAGGAGGACATATCTTGATCAGCAGTGATGTTATCCGGGGATATAACGATACCCTTATTCTCTACATGCTGCTTGATGGCGAATCTTACGGATATGAAATATCCAAGAACATCAGGAAGCTGTCAGACGAGAAGTATGTGATGAAGGAAACCACCCTTTACTCTGCGTTCACCCGGCTTGAGAAGAATGGTTATATCGATTCTTTTTTTCAGGATGAGACGTTTGGAAAGAGACGCACTTATTACCGCATCACCCCGCTGGGGCTGGCCTATTACCGGGAGAAATGCGCAGAGTGGAAGGTTACGCAAGAGGTTGTCAATAAATTTATAAAGGAGCTGTAGTGACATGGATACAATAGCCGCATATTTGAATAATATGTTCGCTTCCCTGCCCAGGACAGAGCAGACATTCAATCTGAAGCAGGATCTGCTTGCCAATATGGAGGAGAAATATCATGAGCTCAAAAAAGAAGGGAAATCGGAAAACGAAGCGGTCGGCATCGTCATTTCTGAATTCGGGAACATTGATGAGCTGATTGAAGAGCTTGAACTGGCCAAGGGCGGAGAGGATACGCTGCTTCCGCTGCTTGCGCCCGAGGATACCTGGAGCTATACAGTGGCGAAGAAGAGGGCCGGCTTCATGGTGGGAGTCGGAGTTATGCTGTGTATGATCGGTCCCGCGCTGCTGATGGTTCTTGTTACCCTTGCTGAATTCGGCTTTCTGCGCGGTGTGCTCTCGGAGGATGCCGCCGGAATGATCGGTGTAAGTATACTGCTGGTGCTGATAGCTTTTGCGGTCGGCCTGTTCATTTACAGCAGCTCTATGATGGACAAATATAAATATCTGCAAAAAGGCTTTAATCTGCCCTACTTTTTGCGGACAGAGCTTGAGCAGCGCAGCCGTGCATTTACTCCCACCTATACCTTGTCGCTGACACTCGGCATTTGTCTTTGTGTAGTATCACCGGTTCTGGTTATTGTCTGGGCTGCCGTCAGTGAGGACACCACGGCTTATGGTGCGGCTATCATGCTCCTGCTCATCGCCCTGGCAGTCTTTCTGTTCATCTATTACGGAACGATCAAGGAGAGCTTCAGCTTCCTGCTCAAGGAAGGAGAATTTATCGAGCTCACTCCTGAAAAAAAGGAAGAAAAGCGCATCATGGGCTCAATCGCTTCTATTGTCTGGCCGCTGGCTACCTGCATTTTTCTGATTAGCGGCTTTGTTTTCCAGCGCTGGGATATTAACTGGGTCGTATTTCCGGTAACCGGCATTCTGCTCGGCATATTCGGCTCGGTATATAATCTGGTAAAAGCCCGTTAGGGCTTTCTTGAAGGGCTTTACCCATCCCCGTAATTTTAATTAAAAAAGTGACATTGCTCATTTAGGCGGCAAAAGATCAATGATAATATATAGGCACTACTTTGCTGCTTTACAGTATCAAATGATCAGCCGGTGACAAAGAGTAACCATCTTTTTGGCGCCGAATGGGCAACAATGCCGCTTCTATGTTATTAACGGCGGCCAATCAGAGAAACTCGGAGGATGACTAGGAATGGGTAAAGCAACCGGATTTATGGAATTTCAGCGGCAGACGGCCGCAGAGTGCGAGCCGCTGCAGCGTATTAAGAACTGGGATGAATTTCTGCTGCCGATGGATAAAGATAAACTGAAGGAGCAGGGTTCCCGCTGCATGGACTGCGGAACACCCTTTTGCCATGTAGGACGCCTGCTGTCGGGAATGGCGTCCGGCTGTCCGCTGCATAATCTGATTCCCGAATGGAATGACCTGGTATACCGCGGCAACTGGCAGGTTGCCCTCAAGCGGCTGCATAAGACGAATAACTTTCCTGAGTTTACGGGACGCGTCTGTCCTTCTCCGTGCGAAGGCGCCTGCACTGTGGGAATGAACGGCAGCCCGGTAACCATTAAGACGATTGAGCGCTCCATTGTTGACCGCGGCTTTGCCGAAGGCTGGATCGTTCCTGAGCCGCCGCTGGTGCGCACAGGCAAGAGAGTAGCCGTTGTCGGCTCCGGTCCCGCCGGACTCGCCTGCGCCGCCCAGCTCAACAAAGCGGGACATACGGTAACCGTCTACGAGCGGGCTGACCGGATCGGCGGACTGCTGACCTACGGAATTCCGAACATGAAGCTGGATAAGCAGACCGTTCAGCGCCGGGTGGATCTGCTTGCTGCTGAAGGCATCACATTCGTGACCCGGACAGAGATCGGCAGGGATATTGCCGCTTCGCAGCTGCAGGAGGAGAATGATGCTGTTGTCCTGTGCGGAGGCTCGACCCAGGCGCGTGACCTGCCGATCGAGGGCCGCGAACTGCGCGGAATCCACCAGGCGATGGAGTTCCTGACTCTGAACACGAAGAGCCTGCTCGATTCCGGTCTGGCTGACGGCGAATACCTGTCTGCGGCAGGCAAGGATGTTGTTGTCATTGGCGGCGGTGACACCGGTACTGACTGTGTGGCGACTTCGATCCGCCACGGCTGCCGCAGCGTCATCCAGCTGGAGATTATGCCGCAGTCTCCGCTGACCCGCCAGCCGGGCAACCCTTGGCCGGAATGGCCCAAGGTGCTGAAGGTAGACTACGGCCAGCATGAGGCAGCGGCTCTGTATAAGGAAGACCCGCGCCGCTATCTCGTATCCTCGAAGCGTTTTGTAGGCGATGACGGCGGACATGTGCAGGAGCTGCATACGGTACGTATTGAGTGGGTCCGTAACGAGCAGGGCCGGATGGTGGCGCAGGAGGTACCGGGCAGCGGGGAAGTGCTCAAGACGCAGCTTGTACTGCTGGCCCTGGGCTTCACGGGACCGGAAGACACCCTGCTGGACCAGCTCGGAGTTGAGCGTGATGAGCGTTCCAATGCCAAGGCTGAATTTGGAGTTCAGACAACCAATATCGAAGGTGTGTTTACAGCCGGAGACATGCGCCGCGGACAGAGTCTGGTGGTCTGGGCGATTCAAGAAGGCCGGCAGACAGCCCGGGAGGTTGACCGTTATTTAATGGGAGCTTCCGATCTGCCTAAATAAAGCGAATAATAAGATAAGTGCAGGACGCCGGCGGCGTCCTGTTTTGCATGCTCCTGCCGGGAGCGATAAGATAATAATGATATGGAATAACGGAAAGGAAGTCTGCACAATGAAATTGATGTTTATCTCTGATATCCACGGCTCACTGTATTGGCTGGAGAAGGCTCTGAGCAAGGCCGAAGAGGAGCAGCCGCATACGCTTGTTATCCTTGGTGATTTCTTGTATCATGGCCCGCGCAATCCGCTGCCGGAGGGATATGACCCCCAAGGGGTGGCCGCCCGGCTCAACGCCTACGGCAAGTCGCTGGTTGCTGTACGCGGCAATTGTGATGCCGAGGTTGACCAGATGCTGCTGCAATTCCCGATGATGGGCGATTATGTGCTGATCCTGCATGAAGGGCGGAAGATTTATGCCACACACGGACATGGCTTCAGCATCGAACAGCTGCCGCCGCTCGCGCCGGGTGATATTTTTATCCAGGGGCACACGCATCTTCCGGTAGCAGATGTAAAGGAAGGCGTTTACGTGCTGAATCCGGGCTCTATCTCATTGCCGAAAGAGAACAACCCGCATTCTTACGGTATCCTGGCCGACGGTATATTTACGATTAAGGATTTTGACGGAAATACAGTGAAGCAGATCCGGCTGTGAAGATACAGTAGTCTGCCGAGCCGGGGCCATAGTGTTTCGGACAGTTATAGCAAGCATGCAAAAAAAGGGAGCTGCGCGATAAACGCGGCTCCCTTTGCGAAGCTTCACTATGTTCCGGCTGAGTTCCTGAAATCCGCTACACAAATGACCTGAACTTAGCCCCCGGCACCATGGGTCAGAGGTTTATAGATAGCCTCAGTTGTGTTGATTCCGGCATATGCCGGAAAGGCAAGGATGAATACAATACTAGCTGCTGACAACAATAATGCCATCTTTTTCTTCATTAATCCTTTGCACCTCGCTAATGGAAATGGTGTATTTCTGAATCTGTTCCGGGGACGCCAGGTCCCGGTACTTTTCAAAAAGCGCAACGCATTTAACTGTGATAGCGTCATTTCTAATACTAACAGATGATTCCAAACTATCTAATAAGAAAAGGAAACCCTTTTCGAAATTATTATGTCGGAGATGATACACTGCCAGTTCGGTTAGAAACCGGGTATATCTGTCGCCAGTCAGCTGCTGGGTGAACTTACCGAGGCGGCTGTGCTGTTCCCTGTAGGACAGGTAATCCTGAAACTGATCCAGAATTCCGTCGACATCGAAGTTATATCGGTTGGCTGCCTGCATAATTTTAAACAGGGCAGGAAAGATCTCATTTTCTTTATTTTCGACATAGCGGACGTATTCGTGAAGCACCTCTATATGACCTGCCATCAGGCGGTATAAGTACATATTGGCGGTTGCCCATTCCTGAAACTGCTCCATGACCCGCTGCTCCTCGGGAGTATAAGGGGCTCTTACCCAACTCATATCGGCATACAATGAAGCGTAATGCAGAGCGTTGTCATAGTTGCCAAGTTCATCAGATACAAGGGAGCGCAGCAAATAAGAATATAAAATATAGTAAATCAGAGGACGGTTCGGCTGCTTTTGCCCGGATTCCTTTGTGAGATGCTTATACTGAAGGCTGGATTTCTGTCCCATAAGCACAGCCAGATCATCAACCTTTTTCCATAGGTGCATAGAGGCATAGACATCGGCCAGATGCTTAAGCGCATCAAGCTGGTCAGCTTCGTCCAGACGCTCCACGTAAGGCTCAAATTGGTTCGCGGCGTGCAGATTTGCTTCCTGGCTGTCGCCCAGTCCAATCATAAACAGTCTGTACCGGCAAAGCGCCAGACGCTCAGAATGCTGGAACCGTTCACCTTCGGCGACGCTCTCATACATAAGGGCAGCGGCCGCCAAACGCCCCTGTGCGTACAGCTCTTCTGCCGTATCAAACAGCATCGGGGCATAGATCAGCTTGTCCATAATATGCTGGACTATGCGGTGGATTGCCTCCAGCTTATTCAGATCCGCACAGCGCTGTAGCAGTGGTCCGATCCGCCGCCAGTCCGGGGCACCGTTAATAATATAGTTATCAACGTACAGTTCATAAAAATATCCTTCAGGCAGATTCATGGCCAGAGTAATCCGGTCCAGCTGCTGCATTGCAATTGGGCGGTGACCCTGAATGACGTTACTGAGTGTGCCGGAGTTCATCCCGGAACGCGCAGCAAATTTAGATATGGTTAGAGCTTCACGCTTCATATAATCTTCAAGCTCTGTTAGGATCGTGGATGCAGCTTCCAAATGATAACCACCTTTCACGCTGTGGAACCGGTATTAAATATACATCTTCCAGTATTATACATAATTTAACGTTGGTCAATATTAGAGTTACGGCGTATATGTGAAAACATGCAGATTTCTGCCAATTGAGCGTGCTCCTATATTATTGTATGATGGGTAAGGAGCATTTTTGCATGTGCAGGCTGCTTCAAATATAACTGACAGAGGTATCTAACGAATGTATCCTAAAGAGTTAAATTATACAATGCCGGCGGAATGGGAGAAGCATGAACGGACTTTCATTTCCTGGCCGGTGCAAGCCTCCATGGTGTTCCCGGATCATTACAAATCGGTAAGCGAAGGGTATGCTGAAATTATAAAGGCAATTGCCGAGTTTGAGCCAGTTACAGTAATTGTAAACCCTGAGGAGCTGGAAGCGGTAGAGGTTTTTAATCTCGGCGCAAATGTTACCCTGCTGCCGGTCCGTCACAATGATGCCTGGCTGCGTGATAACGGACCGACCTTTGTTGCTGCGGGGGACGGAAAGCTTGCCGGGGTGAACTGGAAGTTTAATGCCTGGGGCGGCAAATATATGCCTTGGGACCTTGATGATGCAGTGGCTCCCCAGATTCTGGAATCCCTGCAGGTTGAGCGTTTTGATGCACCGCTGGTAATGGAGGGCGGTTCCATCCATACTGACGGTGAGGGAACGCTGATCACTACCGAGGAGTGTCTGCTTAATACCAACCGCAATCCGGAGCTGAGCCGCTCAGAGATTGAGGAGTATGTGCGCCAGTATACCGGCACAGAGTCCATTATCTGGCTGAAACGAGGCCTCAGCGGTGATGAAACCGACGGCCATGTCGACAATATTGCCTGCTTCGCTGCACCCGGCAAGGTCATTATCCAGGTCTGCGATGATAAGGAAGATGAGAACTACGAAATCACCCGGGAGAATCTGCGTATTCTAGAGAATGCGGTGGATGCCAAAGGGCGTAAGCTTGAGATTATCCGGATACAGCAGCCCCCGCGTGTTGATTATGAAGACAGCCGGCTCACGCTCAGCTATCTGAATTTTTATTTTGTGAACGGCGGCATCATTCTCCCGGTGTTCGGCGGTACGGCAGCTGAGACGGACAAGCTTGCCGAGCAGCAGCTCGCAGCCCTCTATCCTGACCGCAGAATCCGTACTGTGAATGGTATGGCTGTAATCGGTGAAGGCGGAAATGTACACTGCACCACCCAGCAGATGCCTGCACGGAAATAACTGAATTTGCAAGGAGGACCCAAATCGTGAGAAAAGTAAAAGTAGCCGCAACACAAATGAGCTGTTCCGGTGACATTGATGAAAATATCCGCAAGGCTGAGGTTTTGGTAAGGGAAGCAGCGGCGCAGGGAGCACAGATTATTCTGCTTCAGGAGCTGTTCGAAACCCCGTATTTCTGCCAGAAGGAGAAATCCGACTATTACGCGTATGCAACCGAGCTTGAGAACAACAAGGCGGTGAACCATTTCAAGGCGATTGCCAAAGAGCTGCAGGTAGTGCTGCCGATCAGCTTCTATGAGAAAAAGAACTACGCGCGCTACAATTCGCTGGCAGTCATAGATGCCGACGGTACAGTGCTCGGCAAATACCGCAAGAGCCATATTCCGGACGGCCCCGGATACGAGGAGAAGTTCTACTTCAATCCGGGTGACACCGGCTTTAAGGTCTGGAATACCCGCTATGCCAAAATCGGCGTAGGTGTATGCTGGGATCAGTGGTATCCGGAAGCGGCACGCGTCATGAGCCTGATGGGAGCGGAGATTCTGTTCTACCCGACGGCCATCGGTTCAGAGCCGCAGGATGGCTCGATTGATTCCAAGGATCACTGGCAGACCTGCATGCTGGGACATGCGGCAGCTAATCTGATTCCTGTGGTTGCTTCCAACCGGATCGGTGAGGAGAGCGACGAAGAGTCCAGCATCAACTTCTATGGTTCTTCATTCATTGCAGGTCCGCAGGGCAACAAGGTGGTTGAAGCCGGACGCGATGAACAGGCGGTGCTGGTCAGTGAATTCGATCTGGACGCGCTTGAGGTCGGGCGGATCGAGTGGGGGATTTTCCGTGACCGCCGTCCTGAGCTGTACCGGTTGATCGCTTCTTATGACGGTGATCTGACATTCTAATCAGCCATAAAATAGCAAGGTTACGAGGCTGTCTCTTTCGGAGACAGCCTTTTTTGTGTTTCTAATACCCTTAAGCTCAACTGCAGTCCGCAAATAGAACGGGAAATGTTACAATATCTTGATAACATGTCATGTAAACTAACATAAAGGAGAAAAGTTAATTGTCACCACTGCTTTAATCTGATAAAATCTCTATAAGTATTTTACAAAAATAGTAGGGGGATTGGAGTATGGGGATCGGGAAGAAATGGGCTATGTCAGCTTTAGTTGCATGCTTTATGCTGACAATGGCGGGCTGCGGCTCAAATAACGATGCGGGCGGTAATGCAGCTGCGGGGGAGACCATCAAAATTGCCACCGATGCAAGCTACGCGCCAATGGAGTATATGGATACGGACACAATCAAGGGATTTGATATTGATTTCATCAAGGCGGTAATGGAAGAAGCCGGAGTGAAATACACCATCACCAATACCGGCTGGGATACAATGCTCACCAGCGTGCAGCAGGGAACGGAATATCAGGCTGGCGTGTCTTCGGTATCCATTACAGACGAGCGTAAGGAAACCTACGATTACTCCATTCCTTACTTTGAATCTACCAATATGATCATGGTTAAGGAAGGCAGTGACATCAAGAGTGCCCTGGATCTGAAGGATAAGGTTGTGGCCGTACAGGGCGCAACAACTGCCGATGATCTGATGAGCGGTATTATGGGTGTCGACAATACGAATCTGAAGCGCTTTGACAGTAACGCAGTGGCACTGATGGAATTGAATGCAGGCGGTGCGGATGCGGTCGTGGCTGATATTGCAATCGTAAATGAATATATCAAGAACAATCCGAAGGAGAAGCTGGTAGGTATCCTCGATAAGGAAAACTTTGGCTCGGAATATTACGGTGTTCTGTATCCAAAGGGCAGCGAATGGAAGGCGAAGCTAGACCCGGCCATCAAAACGGTTATCGAGAACGGCAAATATGCGGAAATTTATAAAGAATGGTTCGGTGAAGAGCCGGATACGGCTGCACTGCTGAACGCGGAATAAGCATTACCCGGTAAACCTCAAAGCATGCGTAATGATTGCTATTGCGCATGCTTCTTTTTTTGAAGAAGGCTAAAGAGAGACAGAAAGAAGCAGAAGAGAAGGGACGAGTTCTATGGACTTCAGATTTGACATCATTGTGCATTATTTACCGGTCTTTTTAAGAGGGACGCTGTTTACGATCGGGGTATCGATTGTATCCATCCTGATCGGCTCTATCCTGGGACTGGGCATCGGGTTTGGCAAAATGGCGCCAAAGGCCATCTACCGCTGGCCGTTTCATTCCTATATCAACTTTTTCCGGGGAACGCCGCTGTATGTGCAGATTCTGATCGTGCACTTCGGGCTGATTCCGGCCTTTTACGGGACAACCAATGTCCTGATGACCTCTTTCGTAGCACTCTCCCTGAATTCTGCCGCCTATTCTGCAGAGATTTTTCGTGCAGGCATCCAGTCCATCGATCCCGGACAGCGTGAAGCCGCCCTGTCACTGGGCATGACCAAATGGCAGGCGATGCGGTTTATTATTCTGCCGCAGGCGATCAAGCGTATGGTGCCGGCCTTCGGGAATGAATTTATCGTCCTGGTCAAAGATTCCTCCCTGCTGGCACTGGTTGCGGCACCCGAGATTATGTTCTGGAGCAACACCATGAAAGGCCAGTATTTGCGGATCTGGGAGCCGTACCTGACTGCAGCGCTGATCTACTTCATCCTTACTTATTCCCTCAGCAAGCTGCTCAATTATATTGAACGGAAGGTGTAATCCTGTATGGAGCCTATCATCAAAGTTAGACATTTAAATAAATTTTTTGGAGCGCATCAGGTGCTGACCGATATTAATGCAGACATTCACAGCCGTGAGGTTGTAGTGGTTATCGGGCCTTCAGGCTCGGGCAAGTCGACCTTTTTGCGCTGTCTTAACCTGCTGGAGCAGCCGCAGGGCGGCGATATTATCATTGAAGGCACCTCCTTGATGGACAAAAACACAAGGATTAACGATATCCGTACAGAGGTTGGCATGGTGTTTCAGCAGTTTAATCTGTTTCCGCACAAAAAGGTGATCGAGAATATAATGCTTGCTCCTGTGCAGGTCCGTAAATGGCCTGAGGATAAGGCGCGGCAGAAGGCGCTGGAGCTGCTGCAGAAGGTAGGGCTAAGCGATAAGGCAGAGGTGTACCCGGCCTCGCTGTCCGGCGGACAGTCACAACGGGTGGCAATCGCCAGGGCGCTTGCGATGGAGCCCAAAATTATGCTCTTTGATGAGCCGACGTCGGCGCTTGATCCGGAAATGGTCGGCGAAGTGCTGGCGGTCATGAAGGACCTGGCGCGTGAAGGGATGACAATGGTTGTGGTTACGCATGAAATGGGCTTCGCCCGTGAAGTAGGGGATCGTGTTCTGTTCATGGAGCAAGGGGTCATAGTGGAGGAGGGGGCTCCGGAGCAGCTGTTCGGGAGCCCGTCCCATGAGCGTACCCGCGAATTTCTCTCAAAGGTGCTGTGAAAATCTGGCAAACTAGAATATTGCAATTCAATCGGTTATATTAGAGTGGTAGGCTGAATGCCGATGAATACAGCAAATATCTGTCGAAATGACGGGGAGGAGGCTCTCTGCTATCTTTATGTTTATCATCATTTAAATGATAGAAGGAGAATACAATGAGCACTTTCAAAAATTGGCTGAACACCACCAAAAACGGACTGACTGAGCAGGTTAAGAAATTTAAAAATAAAGATTTCATGAATGCGGTAGTTGCAGGCTGCGCCCTGGTAGCTGCTGCTGACGGTAAGATCGAGGAAGCCGAGAAGAACAAGATGGCCGGCTATATGAACCTCAGCAACGAACTCAAGGTATTTGATATGAGAGATGTAATTACCCAATTCAACTTCTATGTCAGCAATTTTGACTTCTCTCCGGAGATCGGCAAGCAGGAAGCGCTTAAGGCAATCGGCAAGTTCACCGGCAAGCCTGAAGTCGGCCGTGTCATTGTAGGCGTCTGCTCCGCGATCGGTGCGGCAGATGGTGATTTTGACGAGAACGAGAAGGCTATTGTCCGTAACATCTGCGCGGTGCTGGGACTTAACCCGGGTGAATTCAGCCTTTAAGAGGCGCAGATATTTTATCGGACTCGTTTGAAACGAAAGGGAAGCTGGACCGTATCACTGATAGAACAACCTCAGGCTGGACTTGCAGGCTGTGATTCTTTTTGGGAACGGAGGTACTTAAAGTTGGCTGGAATTAATCTCGTAAAAGGACAGAAGATTGATCTTACTAAAGGAAATGCCGGACTGACTAATGTTGTTGTAGGCCTGGGCTGGGACCCGGCTGAGCCTGCACGCGGATTCTTCGGGGTGAAGAAGCAGGCCAACGTGGACTGTGATGCTTCGGCCATTCTGCTGAGTGAAGGCGGCAAGCTGCTGAACAAAACGAATCTGGTATGCTTCCATAACAAACAGAATCCTAATAATTCGGTTGTCCACTCGGGTGATAACCTGACCGGCGACGGTGATGGTGACGACGAGCAGATCAAGGTTAATCTGAAGGCGATTCCTTCCGATGTGCACAGGGTTCTCGTAGTCGTGAATATCTATGATGCCGTCAACCGCAAGCAGGATTTCGGAATGATCAAATCGGCTTATATCCGCATTATCAACGCATCCGGTAATAATGAGCTGGTGCGGTTTAACCTGACTGACAATTACACAGGCTTTACGGCACTTATTTGCGGGGAGCTCTACCGCCACGGCGAGGAATGGAAATTCGCAGCCATCGGTGAGGGCGCCCATGCAGCACATATCAATCAACTGGCTGAACGATATATCTAAATTCAATAATTCTAATAGAAGAGAGGTTTTTATCCATGGCAATTAACTTATCCAAAGGGCAAAAGATCGATCTGACGAAAACTAACCCGGGCTTGTCCAAAATTAAAGTAGGTCTCGGCTGGGACACCAACAAGTATGATGGCGGCAAGGACTTTGACCTTGATGTATCCGTATTCCTGACTAACGCAAACGGTAAAGTGGACAAAGAAACCAACTTTATCTTCTTCAATAACAAGCAGAATGAGAACGGCTCTGTGGTTCATGCCGGCGATAACCGCACCGGCGAAGGTGAAGGCGATGACGAAGTAATTGATATTGACCTGAAGAACATCCCTGCTGATGTTGAGAAGGTAGCTTTCACCATTACTATCTATGAAGCTGAGCAGAGAAGCCAGAATTTCGGACAGGTCTCCCGTTCTTATGTGCGTATCGTGAACGATGAAAGCAATGTAGAACTGATCCGCTTTGACCTCGGCGAGGATTTCTCTATCGAAACCGGCGTTGTTGTCGGCGAACTGTACCGCAATGCCGGCGAGTGGAAATTTAGTGCAATCGGCAGCGGCTACAAGGACGGCCTGGCGGGCCTTACCCGCGACTACGGACTGCAATAAATCAGGAAAGAGGGTATTGCCGGTGACAATCAGTCTTTCCAAAGGACAGCGGATTGACCTGACTAAGACTAATCCGGGTCTGACGAAGGTGGTAGTCGGACTGGGCTGGGATACGAATAAATACAGCGGCGGTAAGGATTTCGATCTGGATGCCTCTGCATTCCTGCTGCATCAGGACGGCAAGGCCAAGGGCGAGGATGATTTTGTTTTCTACAACAATCCGAGCGGCGGCGCAGGCTCTGTGACGCACACCGGTGATAACCGGACCGGTGCCGGCGACGGCGATGATGAACAGATTGTTGTTGATTTCAGCAAGGTCCCGGCCCAGATTCAGCGTGTCGGCATAACAGTAACCATCTATGATGCGGAGAGTCGTGCCCAGAATTTCGGACAGGTCTCCAATGCATTCGTGCGTGTGGTGGATGCTGTAAGCGAACGTGAGGTACTGCGGTTCGATCTCGGTGAAGATTTCTCGACAGAGACGGCGGTTGTATTCTGTGAATTTTACCGCCATGGCGCGGACTGGAAGTTCCAGGCCGTGGGCAGCGGCTTTACCGGAGGACTGGCGGCGTTGTGCCGGAACTATGGACTTGACGCGCAATAGCAATAACAGCGTTATCGCTTCAAAGGCGGGATCCCCAGTGATCCTGCCCTTTTTAAATCATATTGCATTTATAAGAAATCGACACTCCTAGCCGTAACTTACAGCTAATGTTTAAAGGTGGTTTAAGCATATGAGCATAGAGGCAGTGAAAGGGCAGAAGGTTGATCTGACGCGCGGAAATCCCGGACTGGGTTCTCTGACCGCAGAGATCAGCTGGCGTGCTCCGGCTGATATGGAAATTGATGCTTCCGCATTTTTGCTGGGAGCACAGGCGAAGGTAAGCAGTGATGATGACCTGATCTTTTATAATAATCCGGTTACGCCCTTTATCCGCTATAAGGATATGTCGGCCAGCGGACCCAGCGGCCTGAAGCACTTCGAAATTGAACTGGACAAGGTCCCCTCTGAAACGATGAGGATCGCATTTGCAATTACCCTATATAACGGTGAGAGCCGCAGGCAGACATTCGGGCAAATGAGCGATGCCTACTTCCGGCTTCTGAACCGGATCACCGGCGAGGAAATCATGCGATGTAATCTTGGAAATCATTTCTCTGTGGAAACGGCTGTTGTAGTAGGAGAATTATATAGATATAACGCAGACTGGAAGTTTAGCGCCATTGTAGCCGGTTTTGAAGGCGGACTCAAGGCGTTATGCGGCAATTACGGCATTGAGGTGGAAGACGAGCCGGCTCCTCCAAAGGCGGAGAACCCGCCGCCGCGTCCGGTACCTGTACCACCGCCTGCACCTGTTCCGGCACCGCCAGCACCCCCGGCGCCGCAGCTTAATCTTAACTTGAAGAAGATTGAGCTTAAGAAGAAGGGGGATTCGATTAATCTCAAGAAATCGGCTTCAGGCCTTGGTGAGATACTGATTAATCTGAACTGGAACCAGAGGCAGGGCGGGGGATTATTCAGCCGCAAAGGCGGTGTAGATCTGGATCTTGCCTGCCTGTATGAATTAAAGGACGGCAGAAAGGGCGTTGTCCAGGCGCTCGGGAATGCGTTTGGCCATCTTCAGCAGGCTCCTTACATTATGCTTGATGGAGACGACCGGACAGGCTCGGTGAAATCAGGCGAGAACCTGCGGATTAACGGCAGTAAGGTTGCCGAAATCAGACGGGTTTTAATTTTTTCATTCATCTATCAGGGAGTTACCCACTGGTCTGAAGCGGATGGCGTCGTTACCATTCATCAGGACGACGGGCCGGATATCATTGTAAATCTGGACGAGCATAACAACCGTAAAGGGATGTGTGCGATTGCGCTTATACAGAACGTCGGCGATGAAACGTTCAGTATCGAGCGCCTTGTGCAATATTTTGGCGGCCACAGGGAAATGGATCAGGCCTACGGCTGGGGATTACGCTGGGTAGCGGGCAGTAAATAATTATATTTTGCGGAGGCGCATTATGGATGGGTTGGTTAAGTGAGTTTTTTAGAAGCATCAGCGACAATTACGGTCATTTCTTCTCCTGGGGCGATATAGCAGCAACGCTGTCCGATCCGGTGAGCTGGGGGATTATCGGCAGTCTGGTTCTGCTGGAGGGCCTGCTCTCTGCTGATAACGCACTCGTACTGGCGGTAATGGTAAAGCATTTGCCGAAGGAGCAGCAGAAGAAGGCGCTCTTTTACGGGATTCTGGGTGCGTATATCTTCAGATTCCTGGCGATCGGACTCGGCACCTATCTGATCGAGTTTACGCTGGTCAAAGTTTTGGGAGCCCTGTATCTATTTTACATCGCCTATAAAGGATTATTTAAGGGCAGCGGAGAAGAAGGACATACGGAGAATAAAGGCGCCTCCTTCTGGAAGACGGTACTGCTTGTTGAATTAATGGATATTGCTTTCAGTATTGACAGTGTAATCGCAGCCTTCGGTCTGAGCAGCGAAGTTTGGGTGCTGTTCCTGGGCGGTATTCTCGGCGTGCTGATGATGCGCGGTGTGGCGCAAGTATTCCTAAAGCTGATTGCGAGATTCCCTGAGCTGGAGCAGGCAGCATTCCTGCTGATTGCCATTATTGCCGGCAAGATGCTTGCGGGGGCCTTCGGATATGAGCTGCCGCACGCCATTTTCTTCACCGTTCTGATTGCGGTCTTTGCAGGAACTATGCTGTATAGTGCTGCCAAGAAGAAGAAGGAAATGGATAAACAAGCTTAATAGTCAGAGTTCTATAGGTGGGAGGTCTTCGCAGGGAAGGTGCGGGCTTCTATGTCTGGTAATCGTATATGTAATAGTATGGCCTTTGCTTGTATTTGAGAAAGCCGGCAGCCGTCCCCGACAGGACGGCTTAAGCGGTTCTGCAGCTCTTTATAAGGAGAGGCCATTCTGTTATTGTTTTGCCTCGTTTTGCACAACTATTAGGGGGAACGGCCTTTGAAATATTTCGATTACCTGACTAAGGAACAAGAAACGTCATTATTCTACTCTCCGCCTGTTACGTTTAATCAATATTCCGCCAAGGAGCTGCTGGCCTATGCGGTTGGTGCAGCGCTGTATATGCCGGCTACCCGCACCAGTGTGGCCGAGGATATCCTGAAGCTGAGGGCATCAGGGCTTGTGACGGTCATTATTGACCTTGAGGATGCCATTGGTGACGGGGAAGTCCGGTTTGCCGAAGAGTCTGTGGTCAGGCATCTGTCCTTCTTATCCGCTTATACAGAGAATGAGCATGATCCCGCACACAGCCTTCCGCTGATCTTTATCCGTGTGCGCAATCCTGTACAGCTGCAGCAGCTGATCTTCCGGCTGGGCCCGCTGATAACAATGCTTACCGGGTTTGTCTTTCCTAAATTCACGGCTGAGAACGGGGCCGATTTCTTCGAGGCTATTGCCGATTATAACAGCTCACGGAGTTACAATACGCCCGTTCTGTACGGTATGCCGATTCTGGAGAGCGCGCCGATTATATACCGGGAGAGCCGGCTTGACAGCCTGCTGGCCATCCGCAATCTGCTGGGCGACTACCGCGATTATGTGCTGAATGTAAGAATCGGGGCAACCGATTTCTCCAGCCTGTTCGGACTGCGCCGCAGCCCGGAGATCAGTATTTATGAGCTTGCACCCATCCGGGACTGCATCTCGGAAATCCTAAATATATTCGGCAGGGTGGAGGAGGGCTATGTCATTTCAGGCCCGGTATGGGAGTATTTCGGCAATAAAGGGCGGCACAGTTTACGGCCGCAGCTGCGGACGCTGCCTTTTGAAGAGTCCTTTGGCAGGCCGGCGCGGGAAGCCGGCTATTATTCCGGCTCAGCTGATGGCCTGATCCGCGAAGTGAAGCTGGACAAAGAAAACGGCATTGTGGGCAAGACAATTATCCATCCGTCCCATCTCAGACCCGTACAGGCTATATATTCGGTCCGGCATGAGGAATATGTGGATGCGCTAAGCATTGTTGAGAGCAATGACGGCAGCCGCGGCGTGTTTAAAAGTGAATATTTTAACAAGATGAATGAAATTAAGCCGCATTTGAACTGGGCGAAGCGTATTTTACAAAGATCTCAAGTATACGGGGTGTTACATGAAGAACAGCATTTTGCCTGCTTATTACCCGAAAACGAATATACACACGTTTGATATTGTCGACAATCTGCAGGTTACAGTAACAGAGACGGCTAACCCTTTTCAGATGCCGGTTGATTCCCTGTTTTCGATGGCAGCCCGGATTAACAAGAAGCGTTCCTTCCTTTTTGTCAGCAGGGTGCTGGGCAAGCATATTCCGGTCAATCCCTATACTCCGCTGCTAAGCGGGGCAGCGCTGGGGCTGCTGCTATACCGTCAGATGGACGGAGGGGGCTCCGGAACCTTGATGGACAAGCTGCTGGATCAGGCGGTACATGGCCTGGTTCATCCGCAGCATGCGGAGGAGGCTTACCGCACACTGCTGGCAGCCCGGCTTACCCTTCCGCATCCGGCCGTCTTTATCGGCTTTGCCGAAACCGCTACCGCCTTGGGCCACAGCATGTACAACCTTTTTGCCGGCGGAGCGTCTTATATTCATACTACCCGTGAGGATATACCGGAGCTTACTTCCGTGATCAGCTTTGAGGAGGAGCACTCTCATGCGGTAGATCATCTGTGCTATGCGCTGCACCCGGAGCTGCTGTCCGGTAATGAACCGGTCATTCTGGTCGATGACGAGATTACAACGGGCAATACTGCCATCAACATTATCCGTGATATTCAGGCCAAATTCCCGCGCAGGGAGTATGTGGTAGCTTCGCTGCTGGATTGGAGAAGCCCGGCCAATATTCAGGCTTACCGGGATCTGGAGCAGGAGCTGGGCATTGAGATAACCGCTCTATCGCTGCTGCAAGGAACCATTGAGGTGAACGGAA
This sequence comes from Paenibacillus sp. fava2, assembly GCF_058313675.1. NCBI lineage: Bacteria > Bacillati > Bacillota > Bacilli > Caryophanales > Paenibacillaceae > Paenibacillus > Paenibacillus sp. fava2. The sequence goes on from NZ_CM177755.1 coordinate 358,872, forward strand.
CACCGCTGCTGGATACAGATGCGGGTAAGGACAAGCAGGATGAGGACATTGGAGTACCTGTGGTAAATACTTATATACAAGATGGCCTGGAGCGGCTGAACGTCAGCTCCGCCGATTCCTGCGGAGAGATTAACCCATCCCCGTATTTGAAGCTTAGCGGGCGTTTTGGTCTTGCTTCCGTTGACAATGCTGAAATAGACGAAGAGGTTGCTGCGGTAGCAGCGAAGCTCCGCGCGCTGCGTGAAGGCGACCGTACACTGGTCATGGGGGTTGGCGAATTCATGTACCTGCCGATGCGGATTGCAGCGGAGATGGGAGAGGGCGTATTCTATCAGTCCTCCACCCGCAGCCCGATCTATCCGCAGCACAGGCCGGATTACGGGGTGCGCAGCGCAGCAGGTTATCCGTCTGCCGGCGACCCGTCAATCACCAACTATATCTATAACGTTGAGTATGGGCAGTATGATGATATTTTTGTGCTACTTGAGCGTGATGTTCCGGGCCATCGGATTAAACCGATGACTGATATTCTGAGGAGGCTTGCCGGAAGCAAGGTGCATCTGATTGTACTCGCCCCCCGGGAGGAAGCGGAAGGAGCTGCAGATGATGGAAACGGATAACCTGAACACCGTTCTGGGCCAGCGGATAGCTCCGCCGGTTCCCATGGGCAGCTATCCGCCGTCTGATGTTACTTTTCTGCTGAAGGATCTGGGCGGTGTGCCGCTCGAGCTGGGGACGGCTGAGCGGGAGAAGGCCATTCAATCCGGGGTGAGTTATTCGGAGATGCTGCCGGTGGAATACCAGCCTACCGAGGAGTATATCGGGCTGTTCCGGAAAACGCTGCAGGAATCGGCAGCCAAGGTGGCTCGGGCCGTTGCCGCTGTTTCCGAGCGGATTGTGGCCAAGCGTGGTACGGAAGGAACGGTGCTGGTCTCACTGGCCCGGGCAGGGACGCCGGTTGGCGTGCTGATCCGCCGTTATATCGCTGAGACGTACGGCGCGGAGCTGCCGCACTACAGCGTGTCCATTATTCGCGGTAAAGGACTTGACCTGAACGCCATCCGCTATATTCTGCAGCAGCACGGTGCAGGCGCCAAGCTGCAATTCGTGGACGGCTGGACAGGCAAGGGGGCAATCACCAGAGTGCTGTCCGAATCCTGTGAGGATTTCTACAGCAGATACGGGGTAAGGCTCAGCGATGATCTGGCAGTACTGGCCGATCCCGGGCATTGCTCGGGGACCTTCGGAACAAGGGAGGATTATCTGATTCCCAGTGCCTGCCTTAATTCAACGGTGTCAGGCCTGCTGAGCCGTACGGTGCAGCGGAACGATCTGACCGGGCCGGAGGATTTCCATGGTGCGAAATTTTATAAGGAATGGCTGGATCAGGACTACTCCAATATCTTTATAGACGCCATTACTCCTTATTTCGCGTCTGTAAGAGAAGGGGCCGTTGCTGTTGCCGGTGAGATGGAGGACTCGCCTCCGGAGATTTCCTGGCGGGGAATGCGTGATATTATGGCCTTGCAGGAGCGCTTCGGAATAGACAATATCAATCTGATCAAGCCTGGTGTAGGGGAAACCACCCGCGTGCTGCTGCGCCGGGTACCCTGGAAAATTATTGTCGATACTAGAGATAATCCGAATCTGCGTCACATTCTGCTGCTGGCGGAAGAACGTGACGTTCCGGTTGAAGAATATCCGGGACTGGCCTATTCCTGCTGCGGAATCATCAAGCCGCTGGGGGGAGGGGAATCAGAATGATCTATGCCAGTGATCTGGACCGGACCCTGATCTATTCGCTCGGAGCGCTCGGCGTTCCCGAGGATACTCCGGGGCTGGTGCCAGCAGAGATTATTGAGGGAGTAACAAGATCGTATATTTCGCGCGGGGCGCTGGAGCTGCTGCAGGAGCTTACGGCAGACATCATCTTTATGCCGGTTACCACCCGCACGATTGCGGAATACAAACGGATTAACCTGTTCCAGGAGACACTCATACCCGATTATGCGGTTACAAGCAACGGCGGCAATATTCTTGTGAACGGCGTGGTTGACCAGGAATGGCGCAGTCATATCGGCAGGCTGGTTCTGCAGCATTCGGCTGAAGCGGAGGAGGTCAGGCAGATCGTACGGTCTGTAGTGCGTACAGAATGGATTATCAGTGAGCGTTACTGCGACGAGCTGTTTTATACGTATATGGTTTACCGCGACCTCCTTCCGCTGGATGAGATTAATCATATGTCTGAGCGCCTGCATAGGATAGGCTGGAGAGTGTCCCTGCAGGGCCGCAAGCTGTATGTGGTGCCTGAGGCCGTGAACAAAAGCGATGCCATCATTCATGTACGGCGCACCGTACGCTCGGAGCCGATGGTAGCCTCCGGTGACTCGCTGCTGGATAAAAGCCTGCTGGAAAGCGCCGACTACGCCATCGCCCCCTGCCACGGAGAAATATTTGCCGAGCAGCAGGCGACTCAAGTAAAATTAAAGTATCCTTTTACGGAGTGCAGAGGCGTCTTCGCGGGGGATGAAATTATGCGTTATGTGCAGAAGATTTATCATAATCTATCGACATTGGGAGTTGGGCCGCAATGAAAAAGGTAAATATTTATTTTAACCGCTGGTTTTCCGTGGCTTATCATTATATGAATCTCATCCGCAACAATGAGGACGGCGTGCCTGTACAGATTTTTGCCACCCACCCCGATATTAAGCATATGTCGCTTCAGGGCGCTGATATCGCCGGAACGGAACCCGCAGTTACAGGTATCGAATACGTGCAGTTCTGCGTTGACTTCTGCCGCCGCAATGAGATTGATATTTTTATTCCCCGCCTGCACATGATGGATATCGCCCTGCATGCCGCACAGTTTGATGCAATCGGTACGAAAGTGCTGGTCTGCCGTGATCTGGACCTGCTGGAAATGATGCTGGATAAGGGGAAATTCTACGAGAAGGTTAAGGAAACCGGGATTATGGAAATCCCTGAGTACCATGTGGTCAGCAATGCGGAGCAATTCAAGGCAGCATATGAGGACCTGGTTGCCAAGGGACTCAGGGTCTGCTTCAAGCCGACCGAAACGGAAGGGGGCCTCGGCTTCCGGATTATCAACAACAGCCGCAGCCCGCTGCAGGAGCTGTTCGGCTATGTAACCCAGCATATTTCCTATGACGATGCTTACCGTATTCTGTCCGGTGTGGAGTCCTTCCCGGAGCTGATGGTGATGGAGCTGCTTGAAGGCTATGAGTACAGTATTGATTGTCTGGCCGATGCTGACGGCAGGCTGCTGGCCGCGGTTCCCCGGCGCAAGGATACCGGACGACTGCGGGTGATGGAGCATATTCCGGAGCTTGCGCATATTGCCCGCAGAGTGGCAGAGACGTTCAAGATTCCGTTCAATTATAATATTCAGATGAAGTATGGCGGTGCCGTTCCCAAGCTGCTGGAGATTAATCCGCGGATGTCGGGCGGCCTGCATGTCTCCTGCCTGTCTGGCATTAACTTCCCGTACCTGGCTGTCAAAAGCGCACTCGGCGGCAAGGTTGAGCCTGTCCAGTTCGGTGAAGATGTACTTGCAAGCCATATCGAACAGCCGATGATTATGAAAATCTTCGCTGAATCCACCATTCCTGATGCGGTGAATTAAGCGAAATGCAGCAAGCCTGCAAGAGGTGAGAAAATGAACACAAAGTCTAAAGTGTTGCTGTACGCGGCCGCCGGCTATGTAGTGGCTGTATTGACCAGCAGCTTTCTGCCGGAGCTGATCTCTTTGCTGCTGCCGGTTGCCGGCGCAGGCGCCGGCTTGCTGGGCGGCAAGCGCACGCGGGTTAACCTGCCGGCGGAGGTGCTTCCGGCCAGCCAGGCTCCGGCGGCGGCTGTGCCTGCACAGGCAGCCCCTGCTGCCCCCCGCCCTACAGCCGGTGGCCCGGCGGGGGCAAGTGCCGCACCAGCGGCTCCTTCCGCCAAAGTACCGGCTGAACCGGCTATCCAGGGTGAGTTCGCGTCTGTTGTAGAGTATCTTGTCATTCTGGAGGACATGATTATTTCAGAAGGGCAGAAGGACACGCTGGACAATGAGATTGTCGAGAAATCTCTGGCGCTTTTCGCCAGACTGCAGCGTGTGATCCCGCTGCTGCAGGAGCTGGGCAACGGCGAAATCAATCATACGGTCCGCAGACTGGTGATGAAAGACCTGAATGGGGTCATTAATCCGTTTCTGCGGCTCGGCGGCGAAGCCAAAACGAAAAACCGGAGAATGCTGCTGAACGGTCTGCGGGATGTCGATTCCAAAATATCGGAAATCGCCTCAACGATCGAGCATAAAGACCTGATGGAACTTCAGACCAAGGCGGAACTGATTCATCAACGGTACAGCAGTTCCGAATTATAGGAGGGAAACCCATGTCCACGCAGTTAATTCAGCTCAAAAAAGAAGATGAGCAGAAGGTAGTCGAGGAAGCCTCGCAGTTAATTGAACAGGTAGCCAAGACGGATACCGTCGCCCTGGACTCTCTGATGGATGACATCGGCAAGCTGGGGGTAAAGACGCAGGAGAAGGCCGGACAGACTCTGAAGCTTCTGGATCGTCCGGTCAATGACCTTATGTCAGGCAAGCGTGTTGAAGTGCCGAATATGATTATGAAGCTGCGCAATGAGTGCGAGACCCTGCAGCAGAGCAAGAATGTCAGCTTTTTTGGCAAAATGCTCCGCAAGAGCCCGCTGAAAAACTACGTCTATAAATATCAGTCTGTCCGCACGAATATCGATGCCATTGTAACCGGTCTGCGTGACGGCCGCGATACGCTTGAAGAGAGCATCGTCAATATGCGCCAGCTGAAGCGCACCTCGATGGAGGAGATCTACAATCTGCAGACCAAGATTGCCTTCGGCAATAAGCTGAAGGAGTTGTTCGAGGTGGAAATTGCCAAGCCTGAGAACGAGTTCCGTAAAGCCTATCTGGAACGCGGCCTGCGTAAGGTAATGGTCCGCATTCAGTCCATGACCGAGATGATTCTGCTCTACAACCAGGCGATTGCTGCTACGGATATTATTAATGACAACAATGACAAGCTGATTGATTCGGTTAACAACGCTATTGATAAAACCTCCAATCTGATCACCGTATCAGCCATGATTGCCATGTCTCTGGCCGACCAGGAAAATGTCATTTCCGCGGTGGAAGCGACCAACAAGACGATCGAGGACCAGTTCAAAGAGAATGCCCGGCTGCTGCGTACCACAACCGAGAAGACTACAGAGCTGCTGTCCAAGCCTTCGATGTCGCTTGAGGCGGTTAACCAGGCAATCGGCGATCTGCTGAGTGCCCTGGATACTTCCGAGCAGTCCAACCGCCGGATTATCGAGAGCTGCCAGGATTACACTTCGAAGATGACGACAATTAACACCCAGCTTAACAACCGTCTAGGCTTGAACGAAGCCTCGCAGCCGCAGGCGCTGAAGCAGGCAGAGGATGACAGCCGGCTCAGCAGCTTCTTGAATTAACATCTGCGCCCGAATATCATTCCTGTATAAGCCCGCCGGGATGACCGGCGGGCTTTGGAATACTGCTCATAATCCCCCGGTTCCCGGCATAAGTTCTTACGGAGAAACGGGGGTCAGCGGATGATACTTGGATGCTTGATACTGGCGCTTATCGTCGTTGCCGGCGGTAACAAGGCGGAGTCGGTTGCCGGGCTGAATGAACCGGATAAGGACGGCAGATAAGCAAGCGGTGTTGCTCTCTCTCCAGAGAACAGAATTTTCTTTCGATTTCATGGTTCAAGTAATTTCCAGCGGTTTATTGGGTATAATAACCCGAGGCTGCAGACAGCCGGGATAACTGCTGAAAATACAAGCTTATGCGGAGGTCATATGGAGAACGAGGCACTGCTGCAGGTTGAAAAATTGGCACTAAAGAAACAGAAAATTTTTGATCAAAGTGTACTCCGCTATATCGCCAGGGCGATGCTGGCCAGTATGTTCATCGGCTTCGGTGTCATTGTAGCCTTCAAAACAGGCAACTTCTTCTATATGGAACATTCACCAATGACCTACCCGATGGCGGCCATTACCTTTGGTGCTGCGATCATTCTTATCTCCTACGGCGGCGGGGACCTGTTCACCGGGGATACATTTTATTACTCGTATGCAGCTTTGAGAAGAAAGCTGCAGTGGACCAAGGTCGTCCGGATGTGGGTGATCAGCTATATCGGGAATATCCTTGGCGCTTCGGCATTTGCACTGCTGATTTTTTTGACCGGATTGTACGATGATTCGAGTGTTAACAGTTTTCTGCTGAATGTGGTGGCCCACAAAATGGAGGCGCCTGCGCTGCAGCTGTTCTTCCGGGCCATCCTCTGTAACTGGCTGGTCTGCCTGGCGTTTTTTGTGCCGATGTCGATGAAGCATGACGGAGCCAAAATGTTCGCAATGATGCTGTTCGTCTTCTGCTTCTTTATTTCCGGGTATGAGCACAGTATTGCCAATATGTGTACCTTCGCCATTGCACTGGTGCTGGATCACCCCGGTACGATTTCCTGGGGCGGTGTCGTGCATAACCTGGTGCCGGTTACACTCGGCAATCTGATCGGCGGCGGTGTACTGATGGGCGTCATGTACTATTATGTGAATAAGCCATTTTTGGACAAGGACCCCGGGGACCTGCATTAATATCCGCCGGATAAATCCTGATTCACAAAGACCTTGCCCCAATAAGGGGCAAGGTCTTTGTTGTTAGTCCCGACAGGCCTTCCGCTTGCCGGAGAGAAGGACGAAAGATAAAAGCCCCCGCGCGAATCAATCAGCGCGGGGGCTTAAATCGTTCTACCACTTGGAGCCGCCGGAATTGCGGCCAGATTTGCCGCCGCCCCAGGAAGAGCCGCCGGAGGAACGCCCGCCCCCGCCCCAGGAGGAGCCTCCGGAGGAACGGCCGCCGCCGAAACCGCCGGAGGAAGGCGGGCCGGAGGACATCCGCTTCCGCGCCTGCTCTCTGCGCTGGCGCTCCCGCATCATCGCGAGCTGGGCCTGCCGCTCTGCTTCTTCCTTCTGCCGTACCAGGCGGTTCGCTTCTTCGACAAATGAGGAGATCTGGGCGGCGTAGGAGCGTCCCAGCGACTCCAGCTCATCCAGGTTGTAAGGGCGTGAACTCAGCCTTGATTCAAGCTGCCCGTATTCAGGCAGCAGGCTGGCCTGGAATCTGCTGCGTCCCGCTAATCCTCTGCTCTCCAGCAGCCGCTGGGCGGAGTCTGCCCGTCCCGCGCCTTCCTGGAAGAGCCGCTTCACGCCTTCCAGCCGTTCGTTCAGCTCATCCAGGCTTTGCGAGACGCTGCTGAACTGCTTGGCTGTCTCCTCCTGCAGCGTGAGCAGACGGTCAAGCCCGCTGCGCGCATTGTCGTACTCTCCGCGTTCGTCACTGGTCCACGTTTCGATCTGCGGCACCTCACTGGCACCCTCGTGCAGCAGGGCACCGGAGGCTTCCAGCACCCCGGCAAGGCTTGCAAGATGCTGCTCAGCGAACCGGGTACGGGCTTCGGCCAGCCGGCCCTGCAGCCCGCTCAGCCGCTGGGCCAGCCCGCTCCAGCTGCTGCGGACCGTCTCCAGATCACGGCGGTTGCTCTCTCGGATCTGCGCCTGCCGTTCAGTCATGGCAACCGCCTCCTGAAGCAGCATATCCATGGTTGCGGCAATGCTGCGCACCTGATCCATATCTCCGCTGCGCAGCGGAGCCCGCAGCGTCTCTGCTGCAGAGCTGGCCTGATCAAGGTTGACGTAAGGCTTAACCTTCATATTGTGCAGGGCGTTCTGTTCAATGATCCCGGCAATCTTCGTACGTGCCGCAGCAAGAACACCCGGGAAGCCCTGAAGCTTGTCGTCATAGACATCTACATCGCGCAGATCCTGTTCAATCTGCTCCTGCTGTTCCTGGGCCTCTTCCGTAATATCCTGAGCGGCAATCGGGTCGAACAGCTCAAGCTGATCCGCTTTGGCAGTCGCCTCGGCCAGCTCTTTCAGATCCTCGGCGATTTCCTGCAGCTCATAGCCTGTATCTTTGACTGCCTCCTGGAGCTGGGTGTCCAGCTCAGGAGCATCCTTCTTGAGCTCGGTAATCTGCTGTTTCACATTGCGGTCAGCGTCTGTGATCAAGGCAATCTGCCGTTCTTCATCCTCAAGCCGGGTGCGGAAAGCGGCTGCAGTCTGCTCCGCCTGGCCGATTGCCGACTTGAGCGCGGCGAGCTGATAGAACGCCGGCTGCGGGCTGCGGCCTGTGCCCTGCAGCGCTGAAATCTCAACCAGCTGGGCGTCCAGCCGCTTGGAGATGCCTGCAACCATCTCACCGGTCTTGCCCTGTACGATGCCCTGAAACGGCTGCAGCGTCTCAATGGCCCGGTTCGTCCCTACAAGCAGGTCAGCCAGCTGGTCCTGAAGCACGCTGAGCTGCTTGCGGCGGCGCTGGCCGGTGACCAGCACATACAGCACCAGGGCCAGCAGTGCCGCCCCTGCAGCTATGGCCCCCAGGGTCAGCAGCGGCAGGCCGGAGCTGCGGGACGCGGTCCCGCTTCCGGCTCCCGGGCTGCCCGATCCCCCGGAGCCGCTAACCCCGCCTGCGCTCCCGTTGCCGGTTCCTCCGGAGCCCTGCGTACTGCCAAGAGACTGCAGCTCTGTAATCAGAGCGCTGATCCCGCCCGCAAAGTCGCCCTCTCTGGCGGAGGGAATGAAATAGGCGTCAATAATACCGGTGATAGCCGCGCTTCCTGTTCCTCCGCCCTGGTTCTGCGACCAGCTGTTTATGGCATTCTGCAGCGAAGCGTTGATGAAATTAAGCTCAACCTGCTGGTCACCTGCAGAGAGCAGCAGAAGAATATCCCGGGAGGATAATCCCCAGCTGTCATATACGTTGCTTGCAAAATCGGTGGCGTTGGCGCCGTCCAGTGAATCTATAGTCAGTACGTGGAAGGTATAACGCCCTTCTGCAGCAGCTTCGGCAATGGCCGCTGCCTCCCGGGAAGTAAGCATCCCGGCCCCATCGGTGACTAATCCCTGCTGTACGGGGAATCCGGCAGCCTGAACTCCGGTCATCCACAGCACGCTGAGGATCATAAATAGAGACAATATCTTTTTCAATTTGAGCACACTCCGTTCTAAGGGACTATGGCCCGGTTTATTATTGTGATTATACCCTATTAGGCGTGTGAAATCCCAGGCCGTGCAGGCTAGAGCTGCTTAAAGAGCCTTTATGCTGGCTCTGCCAAGCCCGCTCAAACAAAAAAAGCATCCCCGTAAACGGGAATGCGCAATCAGAATGTCTGCTATCTGGTCTGCAGGCAGAGTATATATTGCAGGCGGGATTTAATTTCCTTCTGCCATTTCAGGTCTCCGACTTTAACGGCAAGATTGAGCAGATCCAGATAATCGTCAACCTGTAATGCTGTCCGGGTAGTGGCTGCGTTCATGGGTGTTCAGTCTCCTTTTGGCTCAATATAGTGAAGGGATAGAATGTTTATGTTTCAATAATGATAATCATTATCACTGGTTATTGTTATTATCCACATTTTGCCCCCAAAAAGCAATATAAAATTATAGGCTCTAACTTTTTTTCTTTGGAATCGGACCTATATATGAATACAGTTGCACATTTTATCACAATTACAGAGGGGATGGGCAGGAACCCTACCATATTTTGTCGAATAAAACTTGATAGGATAGCCCTTAGCTGATTTTGGGGAAGAAGGAGAATTGCAATGAAGCGGTGTAAATGTTTGCTTCTGATTAGCATTTTGCTTATGCTGGCACCGCCTGCTGCCGCCCATGCTGAAAGACAGGATATCAAGTACCAGGCAGAATTGGATTACCCGCCTTTCAAGTATATTCAGAACGGTTATTTAACCGGATTTGATATTGATCTTACGAGCATGATTTTTGAAAAGCAGGAATATCTGATCCGCTACAGCACCGGAGACTGGGAACAGACTTACCAGCTGCTGACCAGCGGGCAAATTGACACAACCGGACTTATGGCAGTAACAGAACAGCGAAAAAAAGATATCCTTTTCTCCACCCCAGTATTCAAGAGTTACGTTTCTGTATATTCGCGGCAGGCGCTCAAAGACAAGGTAACCCTGGGCACACTTGAGAACTACAAGATTGGTGTAGGACATAGCCAATATACTGCAGCGCTGCTGCAAAGTAAGGCAGGCATTTCGAAATACATAGAATACCCGACTGTACCGGATGCGCTGGAAGCTCTCGTAAAGGGTGAAATTGACCTGCTGTTTGAGAATCAGGGGGTTGTTGACTACCTGATTGTCGAGCAGGGACTGACCGGCAACGTGATCCGCAAAATTAGCAATCTTTACCCGGTAGATGTGGCTTATGGTGTAAGCACCTCATCTCCGGAGCTTGTCCCGTATATTAACGCAAGGCTGGAACGGCTTCAGCGCTCGGGTGCCTTCGAGGAACTGTACCAGCAGTATTTCTTCTCACATTCGGCCGGTTACACCGCCATGATAAATGACCGGATTATTTTTGGAATTGTAATTGGTCTATGTCTGCTTCTCTTCGGAATTGTATCCATTAGAATGTATATCCGGCGGCTGAGAAAGACGATTCATTCGGAGCAGGAGTTTTTTGAAGATGTGATTGAGCATACCGGAATGATTGTATGGGCGGTATCGGGGGATGGGCGGGTTACGCGCTTCAACCAGTTTGCCGAAAAGATGACCGGTCTGAAGGAACAAGAGGTGCTTGGCAAAAAGCTCAGCGAGCTTCCCGAGCTGGACGGCGATGTTTCGCTGCTGCGGGATCTGCTGATCAGGGCGGTCTATCAGGATTTTGTCAACAATGTAGAGCTGAAGCTGCCGGAGCACTCGCCGGAGGCGAGGTTTTTTTCCATCCGGACTACGCTGATCAAAGGAATGGATGACCAGGATGAGGCTGTCTATCTGCTGGTGGGGCTGGATGTCGATGGCTGCAAGCAGAATGAGCTGAAGCTGCAGCTCAGCTATGAGGAGCTGGAATCGACTTACGAGGAATTAACGGCGACAGAGACCGAACTGCAGGAGCAGTTATACAGGCTGAGTGTAAGCGAACGCCGGCTGCGCCTGACCTCTGAGGGCTCCGGTGCTTATATGTGGGAGCTGGACTGGAAAACCGGGTTCTACAAGCTGTCGGAGCGCTGGTACGAGGTGATGGGGTACACGGAGGAAGAGATTAACGGGATGGAAAACGGGGTTCTCAGCATCATTCATCCCGATGATCAGGCGTCAGCCAATAAGGCGAGGCAGGCGCACCTGAGCGGAAAGACACCAGTCTATGAGACCGAGTACCGCATGCGTACAAAAGACAATCATTATATCTGGTTTGAAGTAAGAGGGAAGGCTATTGTTGATCCGGCAGATCAGCTCAAGCTGTTCAACGGCTCGCTCATTGATATCAGCAGGCGCAAGCATGCGGAATTCAAGCTGAATACCAGCTATCAGGAGCTGGAAGCAACGTATGAACAGCTTACGGCGACACAGCAGGAGCTTGTAGAGCAGTATGATATGCTGCTGGAAAATCAGAAGAACATGCACCGGCTGGCCTATATGGACTCGCTCAGCAATCTGCCGAACCGGATTTCCCTGCTGGAGGCAATGGAGAATTATTTCCGGCGGCCGGGCGGCAAAGCCGCGCTGATGTTCGTGGACACCGATAATTTCAAATATATCAATGATACACTGGGCCATAAATCCGGCGATATTCTGATCCGTAAGGCAAGTGAACGGCTGCAGTCGCTTGTCCAGGGTAAGGGAATGCTCTCCAGGCTTGGCGGGGATGAGTTCGTCGTCTTTATCGAGGATGCCGAAGACCGCAAAGCGGTGCTTACACTGGCGGACGATATTATGCGGGCTTTCCGCAGATCGATCCTGATCGGAGAGAGCAACCTCTATGTGTCGGTCAGCATTGGCATCTCCTTCTACCCGGAGGACGGGGAGACGACGGAGGAGATTCTCAAGAATGCCGATGTGGCGATGTACCGGGCCAAAGAGGAAGGCAAGGGCACCTACGTTATTTATGACAAGTCGATGCATACTGCATTCAATGAACGGATGCATATTGAAAAGCATCTGCGCAGTGCAATGAACAACAATGAATTTGAACTGCACTACCAGCCGCAGGCTGACATCAAGACAGGAGAAATCACCGGATTTGAAGCCCTGATCCGCTGGAACAGTCCGGTGCTCGGGTTCGTATCTCCGCTCTCCTTCATCAAGGTTGCCGAGGATTCCAGGCTTATTATCTACATCGGGGAATGGGTGCTGCGGGAAGCCTGCAGCTTCATGAAGAGTATACATGAGCGTACCGGGCGGCTCTATAAAATATCCGTCAATATTTCTATCATCCAGCTTCTGCAGGATGATTTCGTCGAAATCGTGCTGGACAGCCTGCAGCAAAGCGGGCTTGCACCAAGCTGCCTGGAGCTGGAGATTACGGAATCAATCTTTATGGAGTCGTTCGAGAGTACAGTCAGCAAGCTGGAATTCCTCAAGTCATGCGGTATCCGGATTGCCCTTGATGATTTTGGAACCGGCTATTCCTCGCTGAGCTATCTGCAGCAGCTGCCGATCTCTACGCTTAAGATGGACAAGATCTTTATCGACTCCCTGGCCGATCAGGCCTACAGCGAATCCTTCGTGCAGACCATTATTGTGCTTGGCCATAAAATGGGGCTGGATGTCGTGGCCGAAGGGGTCGAAGATGACAGCCAGCTGGCATTTCTGAACGAATCGGGCTGTGACAAGGTGCAGGGCTACCTGATCAGCAGGCCTGTGCCCCCGCGGGGGGTATGGGAGCTGGTGGAGCATTAGAAGGCGGATTGGTTGCCAGAGCATCCCGGGGGTGAATACAAATAAACGGATCTGCGTGTATTACGCAGATCCGTTTATTTGTATTACAGGGATTATTGCAGGACGATCTTGTTTTTTCCCGTCTTCTTGGCTTCGTACAAGGCGTCGTCTGCCTGCTGAAAGGTGTAGCTCTTCGTATCGGAGACCGAAAACTCATGCATGCCGATGCTGACGGTTACAGATCCGCCATTCATTTCTTCAATTGGCATGCCGGCTATACCTGTCAGAATCCGCTCCATGATTTCCTGTGCTTCCTTCAGCTGCTTGGCGGTCAGAATGACTACGAATTCCTCTCCCCCATACCGGGCGGCGAAATCATCGGTGCCGATATGCTCCAGCACTACGGCGGCTACCTGCTTGAGCACAATATCGCCTACCCAGTGCCCGTACTGGTCATTCACTTTCTTGAAATTATCGATATCCAGGACAGCCAGCTGCATCGGAAAAGGGTTGTTCTGCTGATGTTCAATCAGCCAGCCGAGATATTCGTGGAACGTCTTGTGATTATACAAATCGGTCAGCGGATCAATCTTGGACAGCCGGTCCATGATGATATTCTGAATGCGCAGCTCCTGCTCCGCCTTCACGGAATCCTGAAGGGACCGCATAAGATCCCGGCCGCGGCCGATCACTCCGAATCCGGCCAGTGCGGTGCCGGCAAAAATCAGCGCAATCATAATATGCTGAATCCGCAGCGTGTATTCGTAGACTGGTGTATTCATAAACAGCATGACGGTGTAGAGCAGACAGATCAGCGAGGATGCCTTCATATAGCTGCTTTTGAGATAGATCATGGATACAAGCAGCGGAAGAAGCATGATAAGCGGCTTGACCTCGTACTCGGTACTGAGATTGGTGATAATCAGGATAGCGTAGATATGACTTGCGACAACAATCGCGAATTCCGAGAATACCGGCTTCCACCTGTAGATCGCCTCCAGAGTCAGGATCAGAGCAAGGATGACGGAGTCTGGTATTAATACATGGGTCACGAAATATTGTCTGTCGGTGAATTCGGGTCTATGGCCCCACATGGATAGTGAGATAAAAAGCTGACTAGCCAAATATACCAGCAGAACCATCCAGAAGGTATTGAGGAGTACCCGGTTCCAGTAGCTTTGGCGAGGAGTTGGCGGTGGGATGTGCATAAACATTTCCTCATTTCCAGTGGCAATATAACTATATATTCGACAAATATCCCTTCGATCCTTCCATCTACTGTAAACAATATAATGTTCGTGTTTTGATATATTTTTTTGTTTTTTTATTTAATATAATCTTTATATACGATTAAAACACGAATTATAATCAACTTAAAGTATTGACACATTCGCTTGTTTTCTGTAAAATTCCTATTGGCTCATATTATTTAGTGAAGCTGTTCGTATATCCCCGGAGATAAGGTTTGGGGGTTTCTACAGGGAACCGTAAATTCCTGGCTACGAATAGGGTGCATTTTGCATACCTGTGAAGAGCCGGGATTTTTTTTGTGTGTTGCGCTATAAAATCGCAGAAACGGTGGCTGAGAACGCAGCGTTTCTTCCTGGGAGGAACAAGAGAACAGATGAGTAAATATGATGTGATTGTTGTAGGTGCCGGCCCGGCCGGAATATTCGCCTGTTATGAACTGACCCGTAAGGCCCCTGACCTGAAGATATTACTTGTAGATAAAGGCCATGACATTTACCGCCGCAGCTGCCCGATCCTGGAGGAAAAAATCAAGCTCTGTCCGCCTGCTGCGGGCCGCAAGGAGTTCGCAGGCTGTCTGCCTGCCTGCTCCATTACTGCCGGTTTCGGGGGAGCGGGAGCTTACAGCGACGGCAAATTTAATATCACGACTGAATTCGGCGGTTGGATGACCGACTATCTGGCACCGTCCAAGGTGCTGGAGCTGATCGAATATGTGGATGCCATCAATCTGGAGCATGGCGCAACCCCGAACATTACCGATCCGACCACTGACAGTATCCGGAGCATCGAGCAGCGCGGCTACGCCGCCGGACTCAAGCTGCTGCGGGCACAGGTGCGGCATCTGGGTACTGAACAGAACCTGGAGATTCTTAAATCCATATATGAATACCTGAAGACCCGGATTGATATGCAGTTCAAGACCGAGGTGCAGGACATTATAACCGTTAAGGAAAACGGCAGCCACCGGATTACGGGCATTGAGCTCAAGAACGGAGATATCCATGAAGCGGATCAGGTCATGATTGCCCCGGGCCGTGACGGTTCCGCCTGGCTGACTGACGTGCTGAAGAAGCGCCGGCTCAAAATGTACAACAACCAGGTCGACGTCGGTGTCAGAGTTGAAACATCCGATGTAGTGATGCGCGAGATCAATGAACATCTGTATGAAGGCAAATTTGTGTTCAATACCTCAGTGGGTACCCGTGTCCGGACATTCTGCAGCAATCCGTCGGGCCATGTGGTCGTAGAAAATCACAGCGGGGTAATGGCGGCCAACGGACACTCCTATAAAGACCCGGCGCTTGGCTCGAAGAATACGAACTTCGCCCTGCTGGTGTCCCATACCTTTACAGAGCCGTTTGATAAGCCGAATGAATATGCCCGGGAAATCTGCAAACGGGCTAACGATTTGTCGAATGGCGGTGTCATTGTCCAGAAATACGGGGATATCCTGCGGGGACGCCGCTCTACAGAGACCCGGATCAAGGAAGGATTCCTAGAGCCGACACTGAAGGAGGCGGTTCCGGGCGATCTTGGCCTCGTACTGCCTTACATCACCATGAAGAGTCTGATTGAAATGGTCGAGGCACTGGAAAAGGTAACTCCGGGGATTGCCTCTGAGCATACGCTGTTTTACGGCGTGGAGGCAAAATTCTATTCGGCCCGGCCGAAGCTGACAGAGCAGCTGGAAACGGAAATTTCCGGACTGTACTGCGGCGGAGACGGTGCAGGCATTACCCGCGGACTGGCCCAGGCCGGTGCAGCCGGGGTGTGGATTGCCCGTGGTATGCTGGAACGGGTAGCGGCGCACGTATAGTATAAACTGACTGCCACCGGGCTGTCCTATCGCAGATCTATTGCGTAAGGGTAGCCCGTTTTTGGAAGAATTTTGTGATGAAAGTACTTCCTTTATTTAACTACACTGATATAATGTTAGAATACATAACATGATAGAGTGGAGTGGAAGCGGAAAATGCGGGTTCACCGGAGAAAACATGTCCTGGTTGTGCTGCTGTTACTGGCAGTTGGTCTATACGGGTTGTGGATTGACATCAATTGGCTGCATAAGCTGGTATACCTGTTGCTGATGGGGGCGCTTGGCGGACTCGCGTGGCATACATACCGCAGTGGAATTTATAGAGACAGGCTGCTTGAAGAGGCGCGGGAGCAGATCGAGGGGCTTGGCAATGAGATTGTTGTTACCTCGGACAAGCTGCACGGGGCGCTGGAAGAAATCAGCCGGCATACTGAGGGCCTGCAGCAGACCGCTGATTATTCCCATGCCTATGAGGTGGATCTGCAGATACGCAGTAATGAGGCCAAAGCCAATATTGAGGGTGCTTTTGCGACAATGGGCGGTGTGGCTGAAATGACTGCCCACATCAAAGCCCTGACGGAGCGGCTGGGAACAGGCATGCAGGACGCACGCCGGCGGACGGCGGAAATGGTCAGCTCGCTTGAAAATACAGACGGGGTTATGGCTGAGCTGCAGGAGAGAAGCGGGGATATGCTGGATAAATTCACCGCCCTCAGCGGCCATATTGCCATAGTAGAGGAGATTAACTCCCTAATTGTCGGGATTGTAAATGAGACCTCGCTGCTTGCGCTCAATGCTTCAATTGAAGCGGCGAGGGCCGGTGAACAGGGCCGGGGGTTTGCCGTGGTGGCCGCCCGGATCAGACAGCTGGCGGATCAGAGCAGAAGCTCGGTGGAGCGCTCATCAGAAGTGCTTCAGGACATCAATAACAGCGTCCGGCAGGTGCTGGAGTCTGCGGGTAAAGAGCAAAAGGCTGTGTCCCAAGGTGTACATGAGGTAGCTACGGTGAAGCTCCGGCTGTCCGATGTATCAGTAAGAATTGAAGAGGTCGGGACTGCCGTGACAGATACGGTTGATGCGGCTTCCAGGCAGGGCAGCCTGATTGAAGCGGCGACAGGCGAGCTGAGCGGTGCAGTCGGCATCGTGAATGAAACCATCGCCGGGGTAGACCTGACCCTGGAGCAGGTGACAAGGCAGCGGTCGCAGATCAGCCAGTTGAATGAGATCAGCGCCAGCCTGCTGAGCGAATCGCAGGCTCTGCAGCAGACGGTGACCCGGATTGCCGGCAGCGGAGCTGCCGTGACAGAACAGTACACAGCCCGGCTGCAGGAAATGCAAAGCGTGCTGCAGGAGCTTGCCGCCAGGCAGGAGCTGTATGTCCCGGATACGGCCAGCCACGGCAGTGTGCTTACGGCCTGCATGAAGCGGGTGCCGGAGGTACAGGCCATCTGGTCGAACCGCACGGACGGGACGTTTATTTTCTCCGAGCCGGCGGCCGGACTGATGAATGCGAAGCGCAGGGAATGGTATAGCGGGGCAATCAATGAAGGGGAATATGTTTCCCTGCCGTATGTTTCCGCGATCACCAAGCGTTCGTGCATTACGCTCTCACGGGCTATCAAGAATGCGCGCGGGGAGACGGTTGGCGTAGTCGGGATCGATCTGGCGGTATAGGCGGAATCGGGGTCGCAGTTACGTGACCGGCCGTTGATGTCAGCAGTGCGCAAGGACGGACCTAACCGGAGAATAGCTATACAAGCAGCAGCCGGCCCCACTGGATGGGCCGGCTGCTTTTTCATGTTGAGCATGAGGCTATGAATCAAGCAGCTATTCCCCGGATGGAGGAACAATCTGCAGCTGAGGCCAAACCGCCGGCCAGTTTTTCTTGGCAATCCGCTGCGTGTAGACGCTATGAAGCTTAGGGGTTGCTGTGAAATGGGGAGACGGCCGGACGACCAGATGAATGACATCCTGTATGCCATGAGGCGCAGATAGAATCAGATCCTTCTCTGCACTCAGAGCCAGTCCAAGCGCAGTAGCGGTTTCCGGGAAATGGGCCATTCCGTCCGTTGAGGAGGTATAAGGTGCCAGACCGTTAACCGTATGCATCCTGGCCTGATTCTTGACGGACCAGGGAGTGGCGCCGTCTATCTCCCGCAGCCGGGCTTCCAGATGCTTTTCCGTCTCCTCGCGCAGATCAGCCGGATTATAATAGATAACATCCACATCGGCAAGCGGAGTTCTGCTGCTGAAGCCGTGCTGAATATCCCACACTTTGGAGCGTACAAATCCGGCGCAAACCCAGCAGTCCGGTAGTCCAAGAGTGCGTACAGCAGCCAGTACCTCCATCATCCAGCGGTCTTCTTTTACAGCCTGCAGCAGCTCCTGCTCGTTTGTAATACGCAATCCCAATACACCTCCGTAATCTTGTTCAGCCAGTCTAATAGCGGTTCAGGCCCCTGGCATCAATTCTTTTATTATAAGGCTTAACAGGTTAGGAGAATATGCCGGGTGACTGAGGCGGCAGATTGCTAAGAGGGAGGGCACACTCTATAATGTACCTTTAGATTGACCATGGGAGGCGTAATTGTGCATTATAACCTGACAATTCTGCTGCAATTGTTCGAGCGGGCGGCGCTGCTGCTGATGTGCCTGTTCGTGCTGACCCGGCTGCCGCGGTTTAAGGAGATTTTTATAAAAGGGGCTTATGCTCCGCAGGAACTGGCTATGGTGACCGTGGTATTCAGCCTGTTTGCCATTTTGGGCACGTATACGGGCATCAATGTGGAAGGGTCGCTGGTGAACGTGCGGATCATTGCCATCGTAGCCGGCGGGATTCTATTCGGACCCTGGGTAGGGATGATTACCGGACTGATCTCCGGCGCGCACCGGTTTCTGATTGATATCGGCGGCGTGACCTCGGTGCCCTGCCTAATTACGAGTATTACAGCCGGAGTGGTGTCCGGTGTGATCTACCGCCGTACTTCGCCGGAAAAACGCTGGATTGCCGGTATTCTGGCCGGTATGATCTGTGAAGCGCTGACGATGGTGCTGATCCTGGTGATGGCGAACCCGGCTTCGCTTGGTGCGGACATTGTGTCAAAGATTGCTTTTCCGATGATTGCCGGTCAGATTTGTGTAGGGTTCATTGTTATGCTGGTGCAGAGTGTGGAAGGAGAGAAGGAACGGATTGCCGCGAAGCAGTCCAAGCTGGCGCTGGATATTGCGAACAAGACGCTTCCGTATTTCCGCAATATCAACCCCCAGTCGCTGCGGAAGATCTGTGAAATTATCAAAGACGATATCGGGGCTGATGCTGTAGCCATTACCGATACCGGTCATATCCGCGCTTATGTCGGCGTCGGAGAGGAGTATTATACCGAAACGGATGAAATTATCAGCGAAGAGACGAAGAAAACGATCAGCAGCGGAGAAATCACCATCCGCGATGATGATACGGAGTATATGAACCGGGCGATCCGCTCGCTGATTATCATTCCGCTTAAGGAGAAGGGTGAAGTGACCGGGGCACTGAAAATTTATTACACCAAAGCCCACAAAATCACCTATTCCCTGCAGGCCATGGCCGTCGGTCTGTCGCAGATCATTTCGACGCTAATGGAGGTGTCGCGGGTCGAAGGGATCAAGGAGATGGCCAACAAGGCGGAGCTGAAGGCGCTGCAGACCAGCATTAACCCCCACTTTCTGTTTAATGCGCTGAATGCGATCGCTTCATCAATCCGCATTGATCCCGATAAGGCGCGGGAACTTATTGTCAATCTGTCCGGGTATATGCGCTACAATCTCGAGCTGACAGACGAGTTCATTGATATCCGGCGTGAGCTGCAGCAGGTGCAGCAGTATGTGGAGATCGAGAAGGCGCGCTTTGGCAGCCGGCTGGCGGTGGAGTATGACATCGACGAGGTCGAGGTGCGGATTCCAAGCCTGATCATCCAGCCTCTGGTGGAAAATGCGATTGTACACGGCATTCTGAAGGCGCGGGGCCAGGGTACAGTAACGATCTCGGTAAAAGACCTGGGTAAGGCGGTGCGGGTCGGCATTGCCGATACCGGTGCCGGAATCAGTGAGGAAACGGTTGAGCGGGTCTACAGCGGCCATATGCCGGATAACAAAATCGGACTGTACAATGTACACCAGCGGGTAAAGCTGATTTACGGCCAGGGTCTGACCATTCACAGGCTGGATAAAGGGACGGACATTTATTTTGACGTCAAAAAGGAGCAGCGATGAGAGCGATAATTGTAGAGGACGAGGTGCTGGCCAGACAGGAGCTGGCTTTTCTGGTCGGAGCGCACAGCAGCATCAGGATCGCAGCCGAATTTGAGGACGGGCTGGATGCGCTGAAGTATCTGCAGACTGAAGAGGTCGATGTGATTTTTCTTGATATTAACATTCCCTCGATTGACGGCGTGCTGCTGGCCCAGAATATCAGCCGGTTCTCCGTTAAGCCCTATATTGTGTTCATAACAGCGTACAAGGAACATGCAGCCGAGGCGTTCGAGATCGAGGCTTTTGACTACATTCTGAAGCCCTACAGCGAAACACGGATCAAAGCGATGCTGCAAAAGCTGGAAGGGGCGTTTGCGGCGCGCGGACGGCAAGGCGAAGAAGAGCGTACGAAGCTCAGTGATAAAGTGAACCTGTGGAAAAATGAAAAGATCATTGTCGTCGATGCCGACGAGATTTATTATGCTTCGGCGCAGGAGAAAACGACGAGTGTCATCACCAAGGGTGAGGAATACAGCATGGCTCTTAGCATCAGTGAATTTCACAGCCGGCTGCCGCAGGACCGCTTTTTCCGCTGCCACCGCTCCTATCTTGTGAACCTGTCCAAGATCAAGGAGATCATCCCCTGGTTCAACAATACTTACCTGCTGCGGCTGCGTGATCTGGATGCTGAAGTGCCGGTCAGCCGCGGCAAGGTGAAGGAATTCAGGCAGATCATGCGCCTCTAGCGGCCGTTCATTCCCCGTTACCGTCATCTCATTCCGGATTTCTCTCAAGAAAGCGTTCTTTCGCTACAATGAGGAGGCAAAGAAGACCTCAAGCGACTTCAGAGAGAAAGAAGGAATCATCCATGACTACGGCTATGCCAGGCAATAAAAAATGGCTTATCGTTCTAGGCACAGTAATCATGCAAATGGGACTGGGTACGATTTATACATGGAGCCTGTTCAATGCACAGCTTGTCAGCAAGTTCGGCTGGGAGCTCAGCTCTGTTTCCATAACGTTTTCCATAACCAGCTTCGCCCTTGCCTTCGCGACGCTGTTCGCAGGCAAGCTGCAGGACCGGTTCGGCCTCCGCAGACTGACCGCTGCTGCAGGGATTATGCTGGGGCTTGGTCTGATCCTGAGCTCGCAGGCCGGCTCCCTCCCGATGTTTTATCTGCTGGCCGGCGTAGTGGTGGGTTATGCGGACGGTACGGCTTATATTACCTCGCTGTCCAATCTGATCAAGTGGTTTCCAAAGAATAAAGGCTTAATTTCAGGGGTGTCCGTCGGTGCGTATGGCACCGGCAGCCTGATCTTCAAATATATCAACGGCAGCCTGATTGAATCCCAGGGCGTTTCCGGTGCTTTTCTGTACTGGGGCATGATCGTGATGGTCATGATCGTCATCGGCTCGATGCTGGTGAGGGAAGCTCCGGCTCCGGCTGCTGTTGAGGCGAACGCTGTCTCCGGCAAAGCGGCGGCTGCGGGCGGTACATTGATTCCTGTCAAAGACTATACAGTAAAAGAAATGCTGCGCACCAAGGAAGCTTATCTGCTGTTTGTCATCTTTTTCACGGCTTGCATGAGCGGTCTTTATCTGATCGGTATCGTCAAAGATATCGGCGTGACGCTGGCCGGCCTGGATGTGGCGGCTGCGGCCAATGCCGTAGCGATGATTGCCATTTTCAATACGGCCGGACGCCTGATTCTGGGCGCACTATCAGACAAGATGAGCCGGCTGAAGCTGCTGAGCATCACCCTGGCGGTGACAGCTGCAGCGATGTTCACCCTCAGCTATGCTACCTTGAACTACGGCCTGTTCTTCACCTGTGTAGCTGCCATTGCCTTCTGCTTCGGAGGTAACATTACCATCTTCCCGGCAATCGTCAGCGATTTCTTCGGTCTGAAGAATCACAGCAAGAACTACGGTGTTATCTATCAGGGCTTTGGAATCGGCGCATTGTCCGGCTCGTTCATTGCAGCGCTGCTCGGCGGATTCAAGCCGACCTTTATCATCATCGGTCTGCTGTGCATCCTGGCCTGCCTCATTGCGGTTTCCCTGAAGGCGCCGGGACAAAGAAAGGAAAGAGAAAAGGGAATGAGCCTGAAGCCTTCGCGGCATACGGCTTAACCATATATAGCAACATGTCGGCTTAAGAAAGATACAGACCAAGAGAAGGCTGCCCGTAAAGCAGCCCGGAAGAGAGATATTTGCCTCCGTTTATGCGGCGGCGGGTATCTCTTTTTTGGCATGTTCACCCTGCGGGGGAGGACTGGGGAGCAGGCGGTCGAAATGCTATAGCAGGGGCAGCCAGACGGATCAGGATGAAACGGAGGATAAAGTTCTTTTTACATAGCTGAAAATCATTTGCCGGAGACAGGCACTTTTTGGACGGGTCAGGTGTTATAGAGATATACATGGAAAGGAGGTGCTGGCAACGTCACAGGAGCATTTGCATGATAAGGAGCAGGTGGAGGCTGTAGTCGCGCAGGTCCAGCAGGGCAACCGGGAAATTTATGCCTGGATCGTCGGGCAGTTTCAGCAGCCGCTATACCGTTATTGCTGCCGTATGCTGGCTAACCGGCAGGATGCTGAGGATGCCGTGCAGGATATTCTGGTCAAAGCCTACCAGTCTATTGGAAGGTACAAGCAGGAGGTGAGCTTCTCTGCCTGGCTGTACCGGATTGCGGGCAATCATTGTCTGAATCTGCTGCGCCGGCGGCGGGTGCAGGAGCGCATTCTGCGCCTGTTCCGGCCGGAGACAGTGAGCATAGGCGCGGAGCAGCAGATGGAGGCCCGGATCTTCAGCCCGGGTCTGGGAGCGGCACTCGCGTTATTGTCACCGGAGGAACGGAATATGCTGGTGCTGCGGGTTTTTGAGGAGCTGACCTTTCAGGAGATGGGGCAGATTCTCGGCAGCAGTCCCAATGCGCTGCACAAGCGGATGGAGCGGATCAAGCGGAAGGTCAGGAATGCGATGAAGACAGAGGAGGAGATCTCTTGGAACGAGCAGGAACCCATAGCGGGTACCAAGATATAAAAGGAGCTGCAGTCCATGAGGAGCTGCTGCAGGGCATTAATGTTACAGATCAGGTCATGACGCGCATACGGGAAATGGAGCCGGTACGGAAACGCAGCGGAATCCGGTTTGCCGGCAAAACAGCTGCAACCTCAGGTATGCTGGTTGCAACGCTGGTGATTGCAGCAACAACTTATGCAGCCACGGAGTATATTCAGATCCGCAATAAGGCGGGAGAGGTTAAGGTGCAGCATGTTGTTAACACAGAAACAGAAGAAGAACGTTTAGCGAAGGGGGTATCCTCTTACCACAAGTATGAGCAGAAGCTGATGGATTTTGCCAAACCGGGTGAGCAGATTGTGTATTTTGTTAGAGGCGAACCAGTCTCCGAGGGTACAGGAAGAGTACTGCAGTTTGCACATAAGCAGCAGCGGATCACCGATTATTCCGTATTCCTTGATCTGATGAAGGATAAAAGCGCTCCGTTCATTTTTCCGGAGACAGCCGGAGGGTATGATTTTAATTACGGTGAAGTAGAGCCTCTGTATCCAACCGGGGAAGTAACAGATAATGATCCAATCTATCAGCAGGCATTAAGCGAATTGATCGGAGAAGCCAAAAAGGATAAGTCGCGTAACTTATTTATGAAGGTGATGCCTTGGACCGAAACCGGATCGCTGAGTGCACAATATATGAAGGGTGGAGCCTTCATTAATCTCTGGGCTTACATGATGGACGGCGGTAACATGATGGTTCAACAGAAGCCAGCGGATAAAGCGGAGAAAATCAAGGTAGAGAGCAGGGAGGTCATCTACAATTATATTGATTACGGGTCGAACTCGTTTTTTTACCTGACATGGTACAATGAGTCGAAGGATGCCTATATCCAGCTGAATTCCTGGGGCGACCGGGTAATGAACAAGGAGCAGCTGCTGAAGCTGGCCGGTGAGCTTATTAAGGGCGGGTTGTAGAGGGAGAGTTGAACGGCTTGTAGGGTTGTGAAAAGAAAAGGATGGTACGGGTAGCCCGGTTCCGCTAGCAGCGGGCCGGGTTATTGGAATGCAGCATCAGATGTCTGCGCCCGTAGAGGTTATAGCGGGTACACAAGGTGGGGCGGATGCGGGTGATGAAAGGGCAGGTTGGAGAGGACTCCCCGGGATTGGCTGCCGGCGGGTGGAATAAGGCAGATTAGAGGGAAAAATCCCACTAAGTCGGCTGTTGGCGGGTGAAATGGGGCGGATTAAAGGGAAAAATCCTATTAAGTCGGCTGTTAGCGGGTGGAATGGGACGGATTAAAGGGAAAAATCCCATTAAGTCGGCTTTTGGTGGGTGGAATAAGGCAGATTAGAGGGAAAAATCCCATTAAGTCGGCTGTTAGCGGGTGGAATGGGACGGATTAAAGGGAAAAATCCCACTAAGTCGGCTTTTGGTGGGTGGAATAAGGCAGATTAGAGGGAAAAATCCCATTAAGTCGGCTGTTGACGGGTAGAATGGGGACAAGTAGAAAGGGAGGTAGGAACATTGAATGTTCCTGCCTCCCTTTTGTCATATAGTCTGTAACTGCCGGTCTGTTTAGAGAACGTTCAGTTATGATGAACAAACACAGTTAGCTTAGCCACCCATTGGCCTGAAGTCCACTAGTATTAAGGCATCCCGAGCCGAAACTGCTGTTGTTGCGGGCAACTTACCCTTCAAGCAGCAACGCTTCCGGATCTTCAAGCAGCTCCTTGACCTTGACGAGGAAGCTTACCGCCTCTGAGCCGTCCACGATCCGGTGATCGTAGGACAGGGCAATGTACATCATCGGCCGGTTGACGGTGGTTTCTTCGTCCAAAGCGATCGGACGGAGCTGGATCTTGTGCATGCCCAGAATACCGACCTGCGGGGTATTCAGGATTGGCGTGGAGAGCAGGGAGCCAAACACGCCGCCGTTTGTTATTGTAAAGGTTCCGCCCTGCAGCTCCGGCAGGCTGAGCGTATTGGCTCGGGCCTTGGAGGCGAGCCCAAGAATCTGGCGCTCAATTTCCGGGAAGCTGAGCCGGTCCGCATCGCGGACCACAGGGACGACCAGACCTTCCTTGGCGGAAACGGCGATGCCGATGTCATAATATTTTTTGATCAGCAGTTCTTCGCCGTCGATCTCTGCATTCAGCAGAGGATAGGCCTTGAGCGCACCGATCACGGCTTTGGTGAAGAAGGACATGAAGCCGAGTCCGACATCATGCTTCTCTTTGAAGGCATCCTTCCGCCGCTTGCGGATGTCGAGGATGGCCGTCATGTCCACCTCGTTGAAGGTGGTCAGCATCGCCGCCGTCTGCTGCGCTTCGACCAGGCGGCTGGCAATCGTCAGCCGCCGGCGCGACATACGCTTGCGCTCTACGGCCTTGCCATCCTGCGGCGCTGCGTTAGCCGCAGCGGGCTTCGCCGCAGCCGGCGCGGTCTGCGGCGCCGGTGCCGCTGGCGCAGCGGCCGTCTGGCCGGCTGCGCCGTGGCCGTTCACATCGGCCTGGGCAATCCGGCCGATGGGGTCGCGGGCAGTGACCTCGCCGAGGTCGATGCCCCGCTCCCGCGCGAGCTTGCGCGCCCCCGGCGTAGCCAGGGCCGCAGTGCTGCCGGCCGCGCCTTCGGGAGCGGCCGGAGCCGGTGCGGCGGCGGCAGGCGCTGCCGCTGCCGCTACTGCAGCAGCAGGCACGCTGCTGCTGCCCCCGGCGCTGCTGCTATCGGCAGCGGCGCCGCCTTCAGGCGCTGCCGCAGCTGCGCCGATCACGCCGATCGTCTCGCCGACGGCGACGTTCTCGCCCGCCTGACGGAGAATGGCGGAGATGACGCCATCCTCCTCGGCGCTGATCTCAAGGTTCACCTTGTCGGTTTCAAGCTCGGCCAGCACATCGCCCTGGCCGACGGTGTCGCCCTCTTTTACCAGCCACTTGTATATCGTTCCTTCGGAAATGGACTCGCCCAGATCGGGTACTTTAATTTCGGACACAGGCCGTTACCTCCCCAAACTTAATAGTTTACGTTATCACGATACCGTCTTCCGGTCAGGAGGACGGTACAGGCGCTTGTACTTGCGAGTTCGATTTCAGGGCTTCTGTAACAATGCGGCGCTGCTCGAAGGTGTGAACATCCGCATATCCGCTGGCCGGGCTGGACCGTTCCGGGCGGCCGATATAGCGGACGCTGGCCCGCTCCGGTGCAATATCCCGCAGTCTAGGCTCTGTATAGCTCCAGCCGCCCATATTCTTAGGCTCCTCCTGTACCCAGACAATCTCCTCCAGGGAGGTCAGGCTGTTCAGGTGTGCCGCAAGCTCGGCCTGCGGGAACGGATAGAGCTGCTCCAGACGGAGGATATGCAGCCAGGACCAGTCACGGCCGCCGGCCGCCTCCAGCTCGGTCTGCAGGTCAATCGCTACCTTGCCGCTGCAGACTACCAGGCGCTTCACTTCAGCCGGCTTGCTGCCCAGCAGCGGTTCCGGAAGTACAGCCTGGAAGCTGCCGGAGGCAAGCTCCGCTCCCGGGGATGTGCTGCGGGTGTTGCGGATCAGGCTCTTTGGAGCCATGACCACCAGCGGCCGGGCATCCGGCTGTCCGCACATGGCGGCCTGGCGGCGCAGCAGGTGGAAGTACTGTGCGGCACTGGACAGGTTCGCTACCGTCCAGTTCTCTTCAGCCGAGAGCTGCAGATACCGCTCCAGCCGTGCGCTGGAATGCTCCGGCCCCTGGCCTTCATAGCCGTGCGGCAGAAGGATGGCCAGGTTGCTGCGCTGTGTCCATTTAGCCCGTCCGGCGGAGATGAACTGGTCAATGATAACCTGGGCAGCATTGGCGAAATCGCCGTACTGGGCTTCCCACAGCACAAAGGTATCCGGCGCAAACACATTATACCCGTACTCATATCCAAGCACCGATGCTTCCGAAAGCGGGCTGTTATATACCCCGAAGGAAGCGTTGGAGGATTTGAGCTGGTGCAGCGGGGAGTGGAGTGCTCCGGTCTCGCTGTCATGCAGCACCAGATGACGGTGGGCAAAGGTGCCGCGCTGCGAATCCTGGCCGCTGAGGCGGATCGGAGTGCCGTCCTTCAGGATTGTTGCAAAAGCCAGTGTCTCGGCCAGCGCCCAGTCGACCCGTTCCCCGTCCTTCAGTGCATCCTTGCGGCGCTGGAGAATCCGCTCCAGCTTAGGATACACCTTGAAGCCGGCCGGAGCTGTCAACAGCTCCTGGTTGATCTCCTTCAGTGTGCTGAGCGGGACCGCTGTCGGGCGCGGTGCTCTGGATTCAGCTTCAAGCACCACCGATGTTTTGGATTCGCCGTTCTTATGCTTGCCTTCCTTCATGGATTCGAAGGCGGCCTGCAGCACGCTTTCCGATTCGGCACTCATGCGCTGCACTTCTTCTGCAGTGATGATCTTCTCGCTCTGCAGCCGCTGGGCATACAGCCTGTAGACCGTCGGATGGCTGCGGACTTTGCCGTAAACAACCGGCTGGGTTGTCTCCGGGTCATCCATTTCATTATGGCCGTGACGGCGGTAGCCGATCAGATCGATGACGAAATCCTTTTTGAACAGATTGCGGTAAGCGCTGGCCAGGCGGACTGCCGAAATGCAGGCCTCCGGATCATCGGCATTCACGTGCACAATCGGGATTTCATAGCCCTTGGCCAGGTCACTGGCATAATGGGTGGAGCGGGAATCTTCACTCTCTGTAGTGAAGCCGATGCGGTTATTGACGATAATATGCACCGTTCCGCCATTCTGATAACCCTTCAATTTGCCGATATTGAGTGTTTCCGCAACGATGCCCTCGCCTGGGAAAGCAGCATCCCCGTGCATCAGCACAGCGATAGCCTTGCTGGTATCCAGCTTGGGCAGGCCAGGTGTGCTCCGGTCCTCCTGAGCTGCCCGGGTAAAGCCCTCGACAACAGGATTAACAAATTCCAGGTGACTCGGGTTGTTGGCCAGCGTAATCCGTGTGCGCACCGTTTCTCCCTGGCGTACAGCGCGGTCAGCGCCGAGATGATATTTGACATCCCCGGTCCAGCCGTAGTTGATGCCCATCGAGCCTTCGGAAGGAAACAGCTCCTTATTCGGAGAATGATGGAACTCTGAGAAAATAATATCATACGGCTTGCCCAAAATGTGAGCCAGTACGTTAAGACGCCCCCGGTGAGCCATTCCCATAAGAATATGCTCTGCACCGTCGTGTGCCGCAGCGCGTACAATCTCATCCAGCATCGGTACCAGGGCATCGTTGCCTTCAAGGCTGAAACGCTTCTGGCCGACAAAGGTTTTGTGCAGGAAGGTCTCGAACTGCTCCACCTGAATCAGGCGGTTCAGAAGCTCCTTGCGTTCATTGTTGTTCAGCGGAGCGGGGGAGCTCATGGATTCCGCCTGGCTGTTCAGCCAGCGCAGCTCCTTCTCCTCATGGACATGCCCGAATTCATAGGCAATAGTCCGGGTGTATGCCTGAAGCATCCGCTGTACCGCGTCCCAGGCGGTTCTGACATCATTCGGCGCGTTCTCCCAGATCAGCGAGGCAGGCATCGCCGTAAGATCCTCGCGGGTCAGGTCATAGGTACGGAAATCCAGCCACTGGGCCATCGGGTTCTCCCCGCGTTCAAGCGGATCGATATTGGCGGCGCGGTGGCCGTGTATACGAATATTGGCGATCAGCTTTGAGGCTCTTACCGCCTTTTTCAGCCACTCGGCATCCCCGGTGACAGCAGGCATCGGAGCCGGCTCCGGTAAAGGTGCCATCGGCGGCGGGCCGGATGCAGTAAACAGATCGCGGTAATTAGGTTCTACTGAAGAAGGATCATTGATAAACTGTTCATACTTGTCTTGGATATAGCCCAGATTGGGTCCGTGATAATTGCTCCAAACGGATTCATTATAGGGTCCTTTGGCTGCCATGAATACATCCTCCTAACGGATGAACCCCACATGCGCCAGAAAAAGCACCAGCAGCTGGCGGGGCTGATATGTTTGCGGTTTCATTTCACTACTATTGTGCAACTTTAACGTCTGCTAATCAATTCATACTTTGTGCTATTCCGTTCGCAAAACGGTATGATTCAGACCTTAATTCATCCAGAACCATCATAAATGCGGAGAGCTGATTGGACCCTCGAAAATTGGGTAAATAAGTCTATATTTACTTCTAGGAAAATAGGTTGAACGCTCCGCTAGTTTTAGGTCATAGCGCACAGTTTTCATATAGTTTAATCAAAATATTACAAAATGAATCGTGAACTCCGAAGATATTCCTATAAAATATTTCCAACAATCGACACACTTTTTGTGGAAGGTGCTATATAATGTTATTGCAGATAGCGTTTTCATTCATTATTAGCCAGATCCTTTCATGTAAAGGGTCCAGTAAAGGGTAAACCTGGACGAAAGACAGGGGCACAAAGTCTCGGATCTAATGTAGAAATACTATGATGGCCGGACTGCCTGGGGACGCGTAATCTTAGGAGGAGATTTCTTGGATAAGTCCAACCAGGGGAATGTCGGAGAACTGCAGACGGGTGATCTGGATCTAGAGTGGGTGTACTTAATGATGGCGGCCAGAAAGGCCGGTCTCAAGGTGGAGGAAATCCGCCGGTTTCTGAGTGAAAGAGCTTTGCAGGCGATGTAGTGCAGTAGAGCATCCGGATATTACATACAAAAAAGGGCACAGCTAACGAGGCTGTGCCCTTTTTTGTATGTCCGGAAGGAAAACCTCCGGATGTCTATTCCTTCTGCTCCAGCCGCCATTTCTGATAGTCCAGAAACTCCTTGAATTCCCGCTTGCTTATGCCGGAAGCCATAGCCTCCTGTACGAGACGGAACCATTCTCCGTCAAGCGATGCTTCCTGCGCTTCTACAGGTTCACCGTACAGCAAGACATGAATGGATACCTCAAGCGCATCAGCCATCTTCTCAATGAACTGGATGGAGGGGTTGGATTGAATATTTCTTTCCACATTGCTTAGGTATGATTTCGCCACGTCCGCCTTATCCGCAAGCTCGGATAAAGACAGGCCCTTCTCCACGCGGAGCTGATGAATGCGACTTCCTAAATGTTCCGGCACAGTTAAACGCCCCTCCGCACTTTTTGTTAACAGTATAGCAAATAACCCTACGACGGACAAAGGACTATCAAAAAAGTTATGGATCTATTCGTAAATCCCCCCGCCTTAATTTCCTTCTCCGGAACTGAATTCATTGTACATGACGATAATATCTGTTTTCTGTAAAATCGTTCTTTAAAAAGTACGATATCATGAGCAAATCGCCGTAAATCGGAGGAAAAAGCGATCAAAATCGTTCTTTATAACGAATTTTGCTTGAAAATGAGAGTTTAAATTTGTAAGGGTGATGACATATACTAAGGCCAAGGTTCTTTATAACGAACAATATATGTTCTTCATAAAGATCATATAACTGATAGATGAACTAGTATGCATGTCACATGCACACTATTAAAGGAGAGGCTCAAATGAGGCTTTCACGGACATCGCGCAAGAAAAATAAAAGCCGGCTAACCCTCCCCCGGCTTGCCGGAATCGTAGTGATTTCTGCTTATGGAATCGGCCAAATCACTTCACCGACCTATGCGCTTATTACCAGCGGTACAACGTCGGAATCCGGCATTACGAGTGCATTTGTTTTCCCGGTTACAGTGGACCAATTAGCCAATCAGGCCAGTGAAGCGATGAACCGGGCTATTCTGAAGCATGAGGCGGCAAAAGGCGCACTGGCAGACATAGCAGACAAGGACGCGGATTCCAAAAAGGCAGGGAATCAGATCGGAAATATTCAGGAGGCTGCTGAACAGGCGCGCGGAGCTGCTGCTTCTGCCGCTGAATTGCTGGCTCAGCTCGAGGCTTACTCTCTGCGTTCACAGCAGGAGCTGGCGCAGCAAAGAGCGGAAATCGATCTTAGTCTGGCCCCTGCGGGAGTCGCCCTTGATCAGCTGGATACAGCGCAGCAGACGGATCCCGCTGCATTTGAACAGCTGCTGGTCAAGGCTGATCTGACAATGATCGAATATCAGGAAATGGTCCGCAGACTTGCTTCCACTGTGCGGGTAGATACATACGTGCGGGCGGCCTATCAGCAGGCTTTGACAGCGGCCTCTCAAGCCGGAAGCTACGCCGATGAAACTGCACAGCTGTACGCACAGGCAGCGGAAGCTCTGCAGGAGCTCAAAGCAACGGAGGAAAAGGCGAAGCTCGAAGCAGAAAAGAAGGCGAAGCTGGAGGCAGAAAAGAAGGCGAAGTCCGAAGCGGAAGAGAAAGCGAAGCTCGAGGCAGAGGAGAAGGCGAAGTCCGAAGCGGAAGAGAAGGCGAAGCTGGAGGCAGAGGAGAAGGCGAAGTCCGAAGCGGAAGAGAAGGCAAAGCCCGGGACTCAGGAACCGTCACAGCCGGAAGCTGAACCAGCCAAGCCCGATGCATCTGAACCTGCCGTACCGGATGTGCCTGCGGCAGACACGAATACTGACGGTATAACCGTAAAAATAGGACACAACACAACAGATTTCAATTAAGGAGATGCCTCAAGTGATACTCAAATGGACCCGCACTTTCATGATGTATGTTCTGATTGCCATGTTTCTGCTTCTGCTGATATCTGCGGTAACCAGCAGGATGAATGGCGGAACACCCAAAATTCTGGGGAAAGAAATTCTGACCGTCCTCTCTGGCTCAATGGAGCCCGGAATCAAGACCGGTGCTATCATCGCGGTTAACCCGGTAAGGGATGAGGCGCAGCGAGCGGCCTTTAAGCCGGGAGATGTGATTACCTATAAGTCTCTGGATGGATCAGGCAGCCTGATTACCCACCGTGTTGTGAGCGTCAGCGGTACAGGATCTGAGCTTGCCTACATTACCAAAGGCGATAATAACGATGCCGAGGACCCGTCGCCGATACCTGCAGGCAATGTTGTTGCAAGCTACGCTGACTTTACGGTTCCTGTAGCCGGGTATTTGATGAACTGGGTAAAATCGACCGCGGGTATCATTGTCGTAATTCTGATTCCCGGTATTTATCTGGTTGTTTCGTCAATAATCACGATTTTTAGAGCAATCATGCGGATGGACGACGATTCTGCAGAGCTGCAGACCGCAGCCGGTGATTCCCCGCCGGTAACGAACGGTTGATGCTTCCATTAACGCGCTCACGCGGTTAGGGAAGATTCAATAAATATTCCATTATATTCTCCATGCATGGAGACCAGGAGGAGACAAATTACAATGGCTAATCTTAAAAAGACAATCGCAATGGCAATGGCGACTACTGCACTGGGGGCTACTTTAATTGCCGGGGGGTCCTTCGCGATCTTTACGAGTTCGGTACAGAATACAGGCAATACCTTTGCTGCCGGAACACTGAAGATAGGCCTGGATAAAGAAGATATAGACGGTACTCCTGCCAAGTATTTTACTCTGACGAATTGGGCTCCGGGAGATTCTGACATCCAGCCGGTAGTAGTAACGAACAAAGGCACACTTGAGCTGCGTTATGATCTTGCCCTCGCTGTAGGCGGTGATCTTGGCGGCGGTACGCATCCGGTCACCATTAAGGCCTATTCGGATGCTGCCGGAACAACTGCGCTTACCGTAACTGACCGTGTGCTGGCCGTCGGCGCTTCTGAGACCATTTATGTCAAAGTGGAGTTCCCTAAAGATGCAGGCAATGAATATCAGGGCAAATCCGGAACAGCCAGCATCAAGGTGGATGCAGAGCAGACCAAAAACAATTAATCAGCCGGAATTGATCCGAAACATATAATCTAAAGGGGGGGAGCCCCCTTTTTACTAAGGAGCGCTTAATCTAATGATGAAAAAGAAAAAATTGCTTATTACCGCACTTTCCTCTGTGGTTCTGCTCTGCGCTGCAATCGGCGGCGGTACCTATGCGTTATTCACCAGCTCTGCCAAAAATACGGGGAACACGTTTGCTTCCGGTACGTTGTCTCTCAGCACTCACCGTAACGATGTCCCGGTAGAAGGGCCGATGTTCTATACCAATGATTCCGATGCCGGCCGTATGGGAACGGGATTATGGGCGCCGAAGGATAGCCACACCCGTGCCATGCTGATCAAGAATACCGGATCACTGGATGCCAAATTGACGGATCTTGTGGCTCTTCCGGAAGGAACAGCCGACCAGAAGACTGCTGCACTGGCCTTCGGGGAGCAAGCGGTAGTAACTGTAGCTGCCCTGGCAACACCGGGAGGCGTAACGCTTAATGCCGATGCGCTCAATAAAGTGAATGAAGCTGCAGATCAGCTGTTCAAATCCCTGATCAACGGTCCGAACTTCGCAAAGGCGCTGGCGCGCAGCGGACAGGAAGCATTTGCAATTGTCAGAGAAGCCGCACTTGACTGGACTTATCGTGTAGATAACAACGGCCAGACGGTTGAGGTTAGCGTATCCGACGCTTATGTCGGCTCACTTAAGGATCTGTACAACGGCGGCGCGGGTAAGGATGCGAATCTGCCGAACTTGATCCTTCCGGCTAAAAA
This sequence comes from Paenibacillus sp. fava2, assembly GCF_058313675.1. Taxonomy (NCBI): domain Bacteria; kingdom Bacillati; phylum Bacillota; class Bacilli; order Caryophanales; family Paenibacillaceae; genus Paenibacillus; species Paenibacillus sp. fava2. Next base: position 392,523 of record NZ_CM177755.1, read on the forward strand.
AACCATGCACCTGGCCTATAATGTAACTTTCATTGATGATACCGGCCTCGCCTTCGATAATGACGCGATTCAAGGAAAAGTCGTAAACTTCACCTTCAAAAACACGTTTGAGCAGGTGAAGAATAACTAGAATTAAGGTATAACCGCATAAGAGCGTCACCCCCGGCCTGATCAACCGGAGGTGACGCTCTTTTCATCGAGGATAACACGGGGCTCCATGCCTAAGGCAGTTTCTCCCCCCGTGAGCTTATATACAGCTCATACCATTCCTTGCGGGACAGCTCCACCTTGTCCGCTCCCGCGCAGGCAGCGATCCTCTTGGGATTCACGGTGCCGATTACCGGCTGGATAGCTGCAGGGTGGGTCATCAGCCATGATAATACTATGGCTTCAGGTGTAGTGTTCTTCTGTTCCGCGAGCGAGCTGACGAGTGCTGCTGTTTGCACTACATTCTCCGGCTGGCCCTCAAGGGAGCGCCCGCTGAAGCTGCCCTGAGCCAGCGGCCCCCAGGCCTGAAGCTGGATATTCTCCATGCGGCAGTATTCAACCGTGCCTTCAGGGAAGGTGATGTCCTTCCAGGGCTCGCGGTTCACGCTGACCATCGCATCAAGCCAGCTGATTTTGGCCAGGCTCATATGCAGCTGGTTCACAATAAACGGCTCGTCGCAATAATGCTGTAGCAGTCTGATCTGGGCTGCGCTCATGTTGGAAACGCCGAAATGGCGGACTTTACCCGCTTTTTTCAGCTGACGCAGTGCTTCTGCAATTTCCTCCGGGTCCATCAGCGGATCGGGCCGGTGCAGCAGCAGGATATCAAGATATTCTGTACCGAGGCGGGATAACGTACCATCAACGCTCCTCAGGATATGCTCCCCGGAGATATCGAAGGTGTTGCTGGTATCCCCCGGTTCAATGAGCCTGATGCCGCATTTGGACTGAATGATGATCTCCTCGCGCAGTCCCGGCCGGTCCTTGAAGATTTGTCCGAATACCTTCTCCGCCTTGCCGCGGGTGTAGATATCGGCATGGTCAAAAAAGTTGATGCCAATGGACAAAGCGGCTTCAACCGCTTCATGCCCCTGGCTGATATTTTCTGCGGTCAGCGGCTCGTGATCCCAGCCTCCGCCGAGTCCCATGCAGCCCAGGGCAATGCGGCTGGCGGGAATTCCCCGTGCATTAAGTGGCAGCGTTTTCAGCAAAAATGATCCCTCCGTCACAAATGGAATTACAGCTCAGGGAATATTGTACACCTTCAGAAGCCGGTATGGTACTTTTTGTCACTTGAGGAGCGGTGTTTAGTGCCTTCCTTGTCCTTTTCCTCCTGCTGCTCCAGCGTAAGGTCCTCAACAGGAATCGGATCGACATGCTGCTCACTTTCATGCAGGTCAAACAGGCTGGGCTGGTCTGTCGGGTATTGCTCAGGATGGTCACGGTCGTCCCCTTGCAGCTTGTTGTCCTTGATTTGTTCTTTATCCTTATCCATAGTCATTCCCTCGCTCTCCTGAATTTGCAGTTTGCACGTTAATACACGCATTCAGATGTTATTAAACAGCAAAGAGGCCCGTCAGGGCCTCTTCATCCAAAATACGTCCTATAGTGACAATGGTGTTCCAAAGTCATTCAATTTGCGTGCCGTAACATCCGAATACAGCCTCTTCAGCCACTTCAGCTCGGTAAGGCTGTGCTCATACCGGCCGTACATCAGGTGCAGTGCGGAACGGGGAACCACTGAGATATGCTCCTCATATACCTGATAGGCATAATTAACCTGGTGCTCGATCTCGCGGATGCGCTCTTCCAGCACCTTTTCCACTTTATCCTGGTCGATATAGCGTGAAAGCGCCAGAGCCATGTATAAGGGGTGGAAGACCAGCTCGACCTTCTTGATCTGCTGAAGAATCAGCTGCTCGAACAGGGACTTACCCTTGGCGGTGATCCGGTAGATGGTCTTGTCGGGACGGTCATTGCTGCGGATGATCTCCACAGCTTCGATATGCTCCTCCTGCGCAAGCTTGTCAACAGCGTAGTAGAGCGAGCCCATCTGCAGCTTCATCATCTGGTCGTACATGCGCTCCTTCATGATGAGGGTGATCTCATAAGGGTGCATGTCTTTTTCCTGCAGCAGGCCGAGGATAGCGATCTTCATCGACATCGCGGGTTACCCCCGATCACTGGAGGGCTGTGCTGTCTTTGGTTTAAGCGTGAGCCGGTCGCCCGGCATAAGCAGTACAAACACTACGCCAAGCGCTGCCGGAATGAGCGCCCACAGGAAGGTGTGAGAGATGGAGTCCGACAAAGCGCCTGTAATCTTATCCAGTACGGCTGCGGGAATATTGGCTCTTGCTTCCGGAGTAAGAGCTGCCTGCGGATTGCCGAAGGAAGCAGCCTGCTCACTGTTGCCGAAGGCGCTGCCCAGGCTGTCCGTGAAGCTGTTGCGCTGGATAATCCCGAAGATGGTAATCCCGAGCGTCATGCCGAGCGAGCGCATGAAGGTGCTGGTGGATGTCGCTGAACCGCGCTGGCGCATGTCAAAATGATGAATCGATGACATGCTGAGCACGGAGAAGGAGAAGCCGACACCGAAGCCGGTCAGCAGCATGAAGAGATTAAGCATCAGCCGCGAAGTATCCGGCGACAAGGTGCTCAGGCAGAAGACTCCTGCCAGGAAGCAGGCTGCCGACAGCAGCATGATATTGCGGAAGCTGGTTCTGGTGGTGAGCAGACCGCCGGTCTGGCTGCCCAGCACAGTGCCGATCATCATCGGCATCAGGATCAGCCCGGAGTTGGTCGCCGAGCCGCCGTTAACGCCCTGTACAAAGATCGGAATATAGACAGTGGCCACAATAAAGGTGGAGCCATAGAAGAGCCCGATCACACTGCTGGTCGCAAACAGGCGTTTGCCGAACATAGCGAACGAAATAACCGGTTCTGCCGCGTAACGTTCAATAAAGATGAAGGCAATCAGCAGAACGGCGAAGCCGGCGAACAGGCCGAGAATCGTTGCAGAATCCCAGGCATACTGGCTGCCGCCCAGCTCGAGTGCGAACATCAGGCAGATGATGGAGCCGACAAGCGTAAACGCGCCGCCCCAGTCAATCCGCTGCTTGGCATGAGAGATAGATTCCTTGTAGAACATCGTAATCAGTACAAAGGCCACAATGCCGATCGGCAGATTGATATAGAACACCCACTGCCAGCTTAAGTAATCGGTAATGTAAGCGCCCAGAAGCGGGCCGATTACGCTGGAGATGCCGAAGACGGCGCCGAAGAGACCGGTTAGCTTCCCTCTTTTTTCAGGCGGATAAATATCGAACACGATTGTAAAAGCAATTGGCATCAGCGCACCGCCGCCAACCCCCTGGATAGCCCGGTAAATGCTGAGCTGGGTGATGCTGGTTGCCGTACCGCACAGGGCAGAGCCCGCGAGGAAGACGATGAGGCCGAAGATGAAGAACCGTTTACGCCCGTACATATCCGACAGCTTACCGAAGATCGGGGTGCCGGCCATAACCATGACCATGTACGCAGAGGTGACCCAGACAATTTTATCGAGGCCGCCAAGCTCGGATACAATGGTGCCCATAGCCGAAGCTACAATGGTATTGTCCATTGCGGACATCAGAATACCAAGCAGCAGGCCGACGACTACAAGCTTCAAGTTGCTTTCTTTAGTATGCATGCTTCGCAGACTCCTTTTCGTTCAATGTAGAAACAGACCTTATTATATTCAAATTTGAATAGGGTAGCAACCATTATTTTTAGGGCATTTAGTAGAGAGTATAGACTTATTGGCAGGGATGTATGCGGGAGCGGCAGAGGCAGAGCTGTCAGCACAAAATAACCCCACAAAGTGGAGCTTTTTCAGGGAGACTGACTCAGATACTTTGCGTGAACCCCGAAATCTACTTTTTAATAAGTCAAAAAAAGCCGGCCGGAGGAGGCGATGTGCTACATCGCCTCATTTCCGTGCCGGGGCTCTCTGGATTCAATATAGTTAATAAAAAGCTCCGTAAGCTCAGGGTCGAACTGGCTTCCGGCGCAGGCGCGCAGCTCAATGACCGCTTCTTCAAACGATTTGGTCGGCTGGTACGGCCTTTCTGTGGTCATTGCATCGAATGAATCGATGATGGTCAGCATCCGGCAGAGGCGGGGAATCTCCTCGCCCTTGAATCCGTAAGGATAACCTTTACCGTCATAGCGTTCATGGTGCAGCTCGATATAAGGGGCCAGCTCCTTGAACTTGTCGTTGGTGAGCGCCATTTTTTTGCCCCAGGTGACATGCCATTTCACCATCTCCCATTCCTCGGGCGCAAGCTTGTCTGTCTTGTTGAGGATGTTCCAGGGTATCTCCAGCTTACCGATGTCATGAATAAGCGCACCGAGCGTGAAATTTCTTTTGGATATAGCATCCATGTCGAGTATTTCGCTGATATCCATCGCATAACGGAAGACGCGCTTGGAGTGGCGGAAGGTCTCCATATCCTTGTACATGAACAGGTTGAGCTGCTGCTCGATATCCCGCACATCCTGGCTGAAATCCAGCTCCTGTTCCAGCGGCGAATGTTCTCCGTAAGTGTGCACTGTGTTCTTGCCCTGGCGTTTGGAGTAGTAGAGCGCCTGATCGGCATGGTCGACGAGCTGTGATTTGTCGTGGAGGTCGCTGCTGCTGGCAGCAATACCGGCAGAAAAGGCGAGGCAGCCGAGCGGAAAAATCTCAACGCCGTCGAAGCGGCTGTTATTGAGCTTTTTGCGCAGCTCGTCAATGAAGGCGCGGGCCTGGAGGCTGTCGTAGCCGGGCATGAGCAGCGTGAATTCCTCACCGCCGTAACGGGCAGCAATGGTGCCGGACTTCCGGGACTCTGTCTTCAGCAGCTCTCCGACAAAAGAGATCAGCTTGTCTCCCTGAAGATGCCCGAAGTGATCATTATATTTTTTGAAGTCGTCAAGGTCGATCATGGCCAGCGACAAAGACGTGCCCGAGGACCTTGATTTCTGAATTTCCTGTTCCAGCACCTCCTCGAAGTAGCTGTGATTAAACAAGCCGGTCCGCTGGTCAGTGTTGGCCCGTTCCTCGATGCTGCGGTACATGGAGAACAGCTTTTTGAAGGATTGGCAGAGCAGAACCGCCAGACACATATAGAGCAGCAGTCCGAGAACCTGATTGTGGTAGACCAGCACAGTCAATACGAGGGAAAGCACTAAAGTGCACAGATAGACGAATACCGAATCCTTTATCATTCCTTTGATAGTCTCGTAAAGTGTAGCTCTATATAAAATATAATAGTACAGGACGACAAGCAGGGTGTTGGATGCAAAATAAACGGTCAACACAAGGAGATAGTTGAATAATTGGGTGTTAATGAGCGCACCGGGGTTTCCTCCGAGGTACTGGAACAGAGCAGCTGATACAGTGATCATAATGCAGTAGATGGAGAAATTAGTCAGGTGCTTCCACCAGCGCGTGCCCCGGTCGATAATGGTGAAGAAAATGCAGTTCAACAGCAGCACGGTCAGGGTGAAAGCGGGTCCGAAAATAAAAATGCAGGCGAGATAAACCGAAGAATCCATCGACTGCTCATTGCCTTCCGGGGGAAGCTGGATCATAAAGAAGTTGAGGACAAGACAGGCGCTGGTCATTGCATAAACCCAGACCCAGGTGGATGTGGAGTAGTGCAGGAACTCAAAGCGGTTCGTATATGAAAAAAGTCCCATGCCAATCAGGCAGACGGACAGAGCATACATGTGGCCTGAATCCAACGTTGCAGCAAAAGATTTAAGTTTAGACATGAGGACCCCTCTTTACATTATCAAAATATTCCTTTGTACATAATAATAGTTTTAGGAACAAATGAATAGCGTAATGTAAAGAAACAGGCGGAAATACCCGCCTGCTTCGCATGAATACTATTATAGTCCGCCAATCTTATAGCCCGAAGTCAAAGCGATAACTACTGAAGCTACGATAATAGAGTTGATCGCAAGACGGGAATATTTGATGCCTTCCAGTTTCTTTTTCACAGTGTAACCCTCCCTTCCTGGAGTCAATTAGCGGCTTATCCCTGCACATCGGGCTGAGGATTCCGGGTTGTGGCGGCAGGTGTCATAAGGTTGACTATGAACAGAAAAATGCCGAGGTTCATCACTACATCACCAATGCTGATCGCCTGCGTACGCGGATAAGGGCTGGACAGCGGGATAATGTCGCCCAGAAAGGCAAGGCGGGTCGAGGCATCAAGCAAATAATGCTTGGTCACTGCATCACCGCTTCTCAGCATCTCCAGGTAGACCGGGTCCAGTACGGATGCCGCCTCGTAAGATACCGGCATCCTCCCTCCGTTGACAAGCATAACCAGAAAGTTCAGGAATACGCCTATCATAATCAGCCAGAATCCTTTGTTGTACCGGTTCAACCATAAAAAAATCAGCCCCACCACATACACAGCGATATAAATATATCCGCTGGCTGCGGCTACAGTGGACGACCGCTCCTGAATATAAAACATAAAAAATTGGAATACCAGCAGCAGAGGGAAGATCCAGCCTGACCTCAGCCGGATATTGCTGAACTGGACAAGGCCGTGCTTCAAACCGCCTCTGAACAAGCCGACAATCAAACCGATAATAATGCCATCGTAAACCATTAAGCCTACCTGCCTCTGAGTAAAATATGTAAAAATTTACTGTACTTCTGGATAGTTCGCTGACATTAAATAAAAATCCTTTTTTTGTGCATAAAAAATCTTCTCGACATACCCCTTGGGGGTATGCTAAACTGAATTTGCAGCCAGGATACGGGGAGGTATGTAGATGGCACCTAAGGAAGAGAAGCAGTCTCCTGCAGCCTGCGACAGCAGCTGTCATACACCGGGTGAACGCAAGAGCCATCATTCAGAGGAGTTCAAGAATGGACTGGCTACCCGTCTTAACCGGATTGAAGGGCAGATCCGCGGAATCAAGGGCATGATTGAGCGCGATACGTATTGTGATGATGTGCTTAATCAGCTGGCAGCTGTACAGGCTGCGCTTGGCGGAGTCGGAAAGCTGCTGCTCGAAGGGCATATGCGCAGCTGTATTGTGGAGCGGATCGAGGCCGGAGAGCATGAGGTTATCGACGAGCTGCTGATTACGGTCAACAAGCTCATGAAATAGGGCATAACAGGTTAATTGCCGCAACAACATTATATAGGAGGGTTTGCCATGTCAAACGTAACTTTAACTGTAGAAGGAATGTCCTGCGGACACTGCGTCAGTGCTGTAGAGAAAGCGGTAAGCGGTCTGGGTGCTGCTGCCAAAGTGGATCTGCAGGCCAAGAAAGTGGCAGTGGAGTATGACGAGAGCAAAGTAAGCCTGAACGCTATTAAAGAAGCCATCGAGGATCAGGGATACGACGTGGTGTAAGCCGGATTCCGGCAATAAAGGCCTGGAGCAGGGACCTGTAAGAAGGTCTGGTGGCATCCATGCCTTTTATTTAAATATAAGAATCTATATGTTGTACGTCATAAATAATCCTTCTATTTCTCGCAGAAACGGTTACCGCCTTCTCTGAAGGACGGCATAGCCGTTTCTACTTTTTCAAAGTTTTATACCCTTGGGGGGTATATGGAGGTGTTTGGCAAATGGAAAAGAGTTCTGAAGCGGGACTGCAGCAGGCTACGCTGCAGATTACAGGCATGACCTGCTCCGCCTGCGCAGCCCGGATTGAGAAGGGGCTGTCCCGGATGGAGGGGGTATCGAAGGCCAATGTAAATCTTGCGCTGGAGCAGGCAACGGTGGGGTTCGATCCTGCGGTTGCCGCTCTGCCGCAGATAGAGGAGAAAATCCGTTCCCTTGGCTACGATACGATCAAGGAATCGGCGGATTTTGATATCACGGGCATGACCTGCGCTGCCTGCTCGGCCAGAATCGAGAAGGTGCTTGGCCGGATGCCCGGGATTGCATCGGTGAATGTGAATCTGGCACTGGAAACGGCGCATGTGGAATACTCGCCGGGCAATATCAGCACGGCGGATATTATGGAGAAAGTCAGCAGCATCGGCTACAAAGCATCACTGAAACAGGATCGTAGGGAGACAGCGGATCAGCGAGGCCAGGAGATTGTACGCAAGCGGAATAAGTGGATCCTTTCAGCGATTCTGTCCTTTCCGCTGCTGTGGGCAATGGTCGGCCACTTTAGCTTTACCTCATGGATTCCGGCTCCTGATCTGCTGATGAATCCCTGGTTTCAGCTTGTGCTCGCCACGCCAGTGCAGTTCATTATCGGCTGGCAGTTCTACGTAAGTGCCTATAAGGCGCTGAAGAACGGCAGCGCGAATATGGATGTGCTTGTTGCTCTGGGCACCTCTGCAGCTTATTTTTACAGCTTGTATCTGACCATAGATTCGCTCGGGATGAGCGGAATGCACCACTCTGTCGATATGTATTATGAAACTAGCGCTGTCCTGATCACGCTGATTCTGGTGGGCAAATGGTTTGAGGCGCTGGCCAAGGGCCGCTCCTCGGATGCGATCCGCAGCCTGATGGGGCTGCAGGCCAAAACGGCACTGGTTATCCGCGGCGGTAACGAAATCAGCATTTCTATAGAAGAAGTTATTCCCGGCGACATTGTACTGGTGAAGCCGGGCACGAAGATTCCAGTGGACGGCCAGGTGCTGGAAGGCCTCTCATCCGTGGATGAATCCATGCTGACAGGGGAGAGCATCCCGGTGGAGAAGAAGCCGGGTGACTCTGTCATTGGAGCCACAGTTAACAAGAACGGAATGCTGAAGATTGAAGCCCGCAAGGTAGGCCGCGATACCGCCCTGGCGCAGATCATCCGGGTGGTGGAAGAAGCTCAGGGGTCCAAGGCGCCGATCCAGCGGATTGCCGATGTTATTTCCGGTATTTTTGTACCGATTGTTGTCGCTATAGCGGTTCTGACCTTCTTTATCTGGTACCTCTGGGGGGCACCCGGACAGTTTGCCGATGCACTGGAAAAAGCGATTGCCGTGCTCGTCATTGCCTGCCCTTGTGCCCTTGGGCTGGCAACGCCGACCTCGATCATGGCCGGCTCGGGCCGGGCGGCCGAATTCGGGATATTGTTCAAGGGCGGTGAGCATCTTGAGGCTGCGCAGGATATCCGGACCGTTGTGCTGGATAAGACCGGCACAGTCACCAGCGGGAAGCCTGTGCTTACAGATATTCTGACCACGACCGGAATTCCGGCTCACGGCAAGGAGCTGGCGGAGAACCGGCTGCTGGCGGTTACTGCGGCAGCCGAGAAGCTCTCGGAGCATCCGCTTGCCGAGGCTATCGTGGCCGGAGCCGCCGCGCGCGGCCTGGCGCTGCCGGCGGCAGAGCAATTCCAGGCTGTACCGGGCAGGGGTATTTCGGCGGTAGTTGACGGAGTGGCTGTTCTGGTTGGAACCCGCCGGATGATGGAGGAAAGCGGGGCGGATACAGGCCCGTGGAGCCAGCTGATGAGGAAGCTGGAGCAGGAGGGCAAGACAGCGATGCTGGTATCTGTGGACGGCGGCATCGCGGGAATCGTAGCTGTGGCCGATACGATCAAGGACACTTCGAAGGCAGCCGTAGCCAGACTTCATGAGATGGGCATTGAGGTCGTCATGATTACCGGCGACAACAAGCTGACTGCCGAAGCTATCGCACAGCAGGCCGGCATCCGCACCGTACTGGCGGAGGTGCTGCCCGAAGGCAAGGCGGCAGAAATCCGCAGGCTGCAGAGCAGCGGAGTCAAGGTGGCAATGGTCGGCGACGGGATCAATGACGCTCCGGCGCTGGCTACAGCCGATACCGGGATGGCCATCGGCACTGGTACGGACGTTGCGATGGAAGCGGCGGATATTACGCTTATGCGCGGCGATCTGATGAGTATTCCCGATGCCATACTGATGAGCCGCAAGACGATGCGCAATATCAAGCAAAATTTGTTCTGGGCGCTCGCTTACAATACAATTGGGATACCGATAGCCGCACTGGGCTTTCTGGCGCCGTGGCTCGCAGGAGCGGCAATGGCTTTCAGCTCCGTGTCGGTTGTACTCAATGCGCTGCGGCTGCAGCGGGTGAAGCTGTAGCCGGCGGAAGGAATAAGGAGCGATAACAATGAGTGATGATCAAAAGATTGCGGCAGGCGGTCCGGACAACGAGACCCTATCGCTGTTAATGAAGCATGCCTCGGTCCGCCAGTACCTGGACACCCCTGTAAGTGAGGAGCAGCTTGCCGCCATTATCGGCGCGGCGCAAATGGCCTCCACTTCCAGCAATGTGCAGGCTTACAGCGTGATTGCTGTTACTGACACTGCACTAAAGGCGAAGCTCTCCGCGTACTCCGGTAATCAGGCTTATATTGAGCAATGCCCGGTGTTTCTGGTGTGGTGCGCCGATCTCTACCGGCTGAAGGAAACCGTACGCCCGCATCTGGGCGATGCAGAGACCTACGAAGACACGACTGAGAACCTGATCGTCGCCACCGTTGATGTTGCTCTGGCAGCACAGAATGCGGCGGTTGCTGCAGAGTCCCTGGGGCTCGGTGTTGTCTACATCGGCGGGATCCGCAACAACAGCGCCGCCGTATCCGGGCTGCTCGGCCTGCCTGAGCTGGTCTATCCTGTATTCGGCATGTGCCTGGGCACTCCGGCCGGAGAAGCCGGCCTGCGTCCGCGCCTGCCGTTATCTGCAGTGCTGCATTACAACGGCTATGACAAGGAGAAAACGGCAGACCAGGTTGAAATCTACGACAAGGTAAGCAGTGATTACATGCATAAGCGGACCGGCGGACAGAGCAGCACCCCGTGGTCGGCTATGATGGCCAAGCGGCTTGCCGAGCCTGCACGCCTGCATATGAAAGACTATTTGCAGGAGAAGGGCTTCATGAAGCGGTAGGCCGCTGCGGTATCCAAGCGGATTACCTTAGAGTTCGCAGGGGTGGGCGGAACTGCATTAAAAAAAGCATGGTATACCGGTGATGCCGGGGACCATGCTTTTTTTGTGCCGCCGGCGGGTGAGGTGGAAACAGACGGGGAGGCGCAGTGGGGAGCTGTGAGAATACAGTCGGGATGTAAGGAACTGCATTGAAGGGGAAAGTAACTTTGACTAAATAGTAGTAATTAGCAGTGATAATACAATAAATAAACCCGCTCACTGTAGCCTATAGCAACTAGCCGTGCGAAATGAAAGGCAAAAATGCCTTTGATTCGAGCCAAAGTGGCCCGGCGCGCGAAATGAAAGGCAAAAATGCCTTTGATTCGAGCCAAGGGGGCTTGGTGCGCGAAATGAAAGGCAAAAATGCCTTTGATTCGAGCCAAAGTGGCCCGGCGCGCGAAATGAAAGGCAAAAATGCCTTTGATTCGGGCCAAGGGGGCTTGGTGCGCGAAATGAAAGGCAAAAATGCCTTTGATTCGAGCCAAGGGGGCTTGATGCGCGAAATGAAAGGCAAAAATGCTCTTGATTCGGGCCAAGGGGGCTTGGTGCGCGAAATGAAAGGCAAAAATGCTCTTGATTCGGGCCAAGGGGGCTTGGCGCGCGAAATGAAAGGCAAAAATGCTCTTGATTCGGGCCAATTGGCTTGCAGCTGCCTGACTCTATTGCCCTTTCCACCAAAGGTGACAATTGTCAACTCAATTCAGTGACAGTCCTTACTAATGTCATCTCTCAGCCTTCTGTACTATAAATGTATGAAGATTAAGGACACAGGGGGAACAGAGATGGAGCACGTAATTGAGATGGAGCGGGTCAGTAAGGTTTACCACGGCAAGAAGGCAGTGGACAGCATCAGCTTCAGTATCGGCAAGGGAACGGTGACAGCGATCCTGGGGCCGAACGGTGCAGGTAAAACAACAATGCTGGCAATGCTGCTGGGCCTGGCCGAGCCGACAGAGGGACGGATCAGCGTGTTCGGCCTGCCGCCCAAGCATAAGGCAGTGAGAGGAAGAACCGGAGCGATGCTGCAGGAGGTAAGTGTGATGGACCGGCTGAAGGTGCATGAGCTGATTTCGCTGACCCGCAGCTACTACGCGCAGCCGATGGCCATAGATGCCTTGTATAAGGCAACGGGACTGGTGCAGTCAGACCTGAAGCGGTACGCGGAGAAGCTGTCCGGCGGGCAAAAGCGCAGCCTCGGTTTTGCCCTGGCGCTGGCCGGCGACCCGGATCTGCTGTTTCTGGACGAGCCGACAGTGGGGATGGATGTGGCGGCCCGGCGGAAGTTCTGGGAGACGGTGCGCGGGCTGGCCGCCGGGGGCAAGACGATCCTGTTCACCACACATTATCTGCAGGAAGCAGAGGATATAGCGGACCGGATTCTGCTGTTCAGCAGGGGAACACTGGTAGCCGACGGCACTCCGGATGAAATGAAATCGCGGTTAACCCGCAGCTCACTTTCCTTCTTGCCGGCGGGAGACGCCTCCAAACTGCTGATACAGCTTCGGCAGCTTCCCTCTATTAATGAAATCAGCGATAAGGACGGACGGATTTATGTAATGACAGAGAGTACGGACGAAGCGCTTCGGGATATTTTTACAGGGGGACTGGAAGTTAAAGATGTAAGAATTGATCAGGGGCGGCTGGATGCGGCATTTGAACAATTAACCGGAAACCCGGGAGAGGCGGAGCAGCAATGAAGAAGAACCTGTTGATGAACCAGTGCAAGGCGGAGCTGCTCCGGATTATACGCAATCCGTATTATGTGTTCTGGTCGCTGCTGATGCCGATCCTGTTCTATTTTATTTTTACCAAAGTAGTGAATACGGGGACTGATGATGTTAAGCAGTGGCAGACGCATTATCTGATGTCGATGTCGGCGTTCAGCGTAATGGGCTCGTCGATTATGACGCTGGGCATCCGGCTGGTGCAGGAACGGACGCAGGGCTGGAATACGTTTATGCGGATTACACCGCTGCCGGCTTCAATCTATTTTCTCGGAAAAATGTTCGGCCAGACCATTATGCATCTGTTCTCGGTATTGTGTATTTTTACGGCAGGTTATCTGATCAACGGGGTATCGCTCAGCGCGGCAGAATGGCTGTTCAGCGGACTGTGGATTATACTTGGCGCCCTGCCGTTTATGGCGCTGGGAACACTGGTCGGACTGATGAAGCGGGTGGATACAGCGAGCGGGGTCAGTAATATGCTGTATATGGTGCTGGCGCTGGCGGGCGGGATGTGGATGCCGCTGGAGATTTTGCCTAAGGCAGTGCAAAGAATCGGGCATTGGCTGCCCTCCTATAATTACGGGGACGGGGCGTGGAGACTGGTGCAGGGAGGTCATCCGCAGTGGGGCGGAGTACTGATTTTGCTCGGATATCTGGCAATCTTTATGCTACTATCGGTATATATCCGGAAAAAACAGGAAGCGGTGTAGCGGACAATGGCACGAAAAAAGTTTTATATGTTCCCGCAAAGGTTCGGGGCATTCCCTTATGTATGGCTGCTGTATCTGCTGATGCCGGCGTTCTATCTGCAGACCGAGCACGGATGGAAGCTGGCGCTGGGCGTCTGTATGCTGGTGCTGTTCGCCGTGACATACCAACAGCTGTATTGGGCAGGCAGCGGGAAAGCTTTTCATCTGTGGCTGGGGCTGCAGCTGCTGCTGATTGTCGTGCTGAGTGTATTTTATACACCTTATAATTTTTACCTTGGTTTTTATGCTGCCAATTTTGTTGGCTGGTACACTGACAAAAAGCTGTTCAGGCTCGCTTACGCCGTATTTGCCCTGTCCATACTGGTCCCGCTGCTGATAGCTGTACAGGGAATGGAACTGGAGAATCTGGTATTCCTGGTACCCTTCCTGCTGATTATGCTGGTGTTTCCCTTTGGGATCCGCTCCCTGAGCAGCAACCGGTTGCTGGAGCGCAAGCTGGATCAGGCCAATGAAGTAATTAAGGAAATGGTCAAACGCGAGGAACGGATGCGGATTGCCCGCGACCTGCATGACACGATGGGCCATACGCTATCGCTGATCACTTTGAAAAGCCAGCTCGTCGAAAAGTTGGCCGCCAAAGACCCTGAGCGCGCCCAGGCGGAAGCCCGCGAGATTCAGCGCACCTCCCGCGCCGCACTGCGCCAGGTGCGGGAGCTGGTATCGGAGATGCGCGCCGTTTCAGTGGCTGAGGAGCTGGCCGAAGCAGGAGAGATGCTGCGGTCCGCTGAGATTGCCCTGGATGTGGAAGGCGATGTATCCCTGGAAGGGGTTTCTGACCTGTCGCAGAATATCCTGAGCCTCTGCATTAAAGAGGCGGTAACCAACATCGTGAAGCACAGCGGAGCCGACCGGTGTAGAATCACAGTTGAGATGCCCGCAGGCAAAGTGCGGATCTCTATTGAGGATAACGGAACCGGATTGCGGCAGGCCGGCAGCCCCGGCGGGGAGCACCGTGCAGGCAACGGGCTGAAGGGAATGGCGGAGCGCCTGTCCCTGATCGAAGGCAGTGTGACGCTTAACGCAGGGGAACGTAAAGGAACAGTCTTGACCGTCGTTATCCCGAGAATTGTGAAGGAAGGAGTGACTGCATAATGATACGCGTTGTTATTGCTGAGGATCAGCGGCTGCTACGCGGAGCGATGGCTTCGCTGCTGGACCTTGAGGACGATATTGAGGTCGCGGGGGAGGCTGGTGACGGTGCAGAAGCACTGGCTCTAGTAGAGAGTGTTCAGCCTGACATCTGCCTCATGGATATTGAAATGCCGCTGATGAGCGGATTGGAGGTTGCAGAAATCCTCAAAGCTCGCAAGGCCCCGGCCAAAATCATTATTCTGACCACCTTCGCCCGCCCCGGTTATTTTGAGCGCGGCGTGAAGGCCGGGATCCAGGGCTATCTGCTGAAGGACGAGCCGGTAGACAAGCTGGCTGGGGCCATCCGCCGGGTGATGCAGGGCCACCGCGAGGTTTCACCCGAGCTGGTCTTCGGCAGCCTGCGCGAGGAGAATCCGCTGTCGGAGCGCGAGCGGGAAATTCTGAAGCTGGCCGGTGCAGGCCAGTCGGCAGGCGAGATTGCCAGTGGCCTGCACCTGTCCTACGGCACCGTCCGCAATTACATCTCGGAAATCCTCGGCAAGCTGGAGGTCAAAAGCCGGATCGAGGCGGTGCGGCTGGCGGAGGAGAAGGGCTGGATTTAGCCGCTCCAGGTGATCCGTGTTTGCTGCCGAATGCTACTCTCCTGCCGTTTTTCCGGAAGGAATGGGTGAATGTAATTCCTGCAGTAGAACTGATTGTTGCCGTATCCGCTATTATGGTAGTACTGGATCACTTCGACCACCTGCGCGCCTGCACATGAAGGACTATCTGCAGGAGAAGGGCTTCATGAAGCGGTAACCGCTGCGGTTTCAGGGCGGACTCCTGCCGGGATCGCAGGATTTGTTAAAAAGCATGGTACACCGGTGTTGCCGGGGACCATGCTTTTTTTGTGCCGCCGGCGGGTGAGGTTATGGAAATATGTTACAATAATTAAAAGGAGATGATAATCATGTCTAATTTTTTTAACCCAGGTCCTCCAAACTCGACTGATCCTGGCGGTCATAAAGCTAACCATGACGTTAACGCTGAAAAATATCACAATGAGGGTCCTCCGGGTTTTTGGAGGCAGGTTACTGATCTTTTGATTGCAGTAGGGATTCTAGCCGTTATCATTCTCATTATAATGTGGATATAAAAAAATCCCTGCCCTCCTGTTTGCACAGGTAGGCAGGGATTTTCAGTATTAAAAAGTTGCATGATCGCACCGTTGCAGCCCCGAAGTCCGGCTCTCCGGCTACTTCCTGTCCTTGGCCTGCTCCTCCCGCATCCACTGTGACAGCTGGCGCTTGAGCAGCAGGAATTCAGGCGTATCGGTAATTTCCTCGCGGCGCGGCCGCGGAAACGGAACATCCACGGTATGGAGAATCGAGCCGGGCCGGCCGGAAAAGACATAAATCCGGCTGGAGAGCAGCAGCGCTTCTTCAATGTTGTGGGTGATGAACAGCACGGAGCGGCGGTTCTCCTCCCACAGCTCCAGCAGCCAGCGCTGCATGTCGCTGCGCGTCAGCGCATCGAGCGCGCTGAACGGCTCGTCGAGCAGCATCAGCTCCTGCGGAGCGAGCAGGGCGCGCAGAAAAGCGGCCCGCTGCTGCATACCGCCGGACAGCATGTGCGGGTACGCCTGCTCGAAGCCGCCGAGCCCGACCCGGCCGAGCCAGCGGCGGGCGTTCTCCCGGGCGGCGGCCTGCGGCTCGCCCTTCAGCTCACCGGCCAGCAGGACGTTGTCCAGGGTGCTGCGCCATGGAAAGAGCGCGGGCTGCTGCGGCATGTAGCTGATCTCGCCGCGCTTCCCGGTAACGGTGCGGCCGTTCATGCTCACTGTTCCGGTATCCGGGGCCTCCAGGCCGCCGATGATGTGGAACAGGGTGCTTTTGCCGCAGCCCGACGGGCCGAGGATGGAGACGAACTCCTGCGGCCGGACGGTGAGAGAGACGTCATTCAGCACACGGGTCTCCTTGCGGCCGCGGCCGAACGTCTTCGAGATGCCGCTGACCTCAAGCGCCGGAGGCAGATTCTGCGCGGCGTTGCGGTCTGCGGCCTCAGTGCCGGCAGCCGCAGAATCTTGAGCATTGGCAGCCCCGCTCCGGTGGCCAGTAGGAGTGAAAGGGTCCGTTGATTCAACGTTCTCTGTTTGATGAGACATACAGCATTAACCTCCTTTCCAGTTGAGCTTGTCGTCTGTTGCAAATTATACGTTATATAGACCACAATCAGCGGCGTATGTACTCCTATTTGCATGTGTAAGCAGGCGGCTGCCTGGTATTAGTGGGAAAAACGCCAACTAAATTCTCTGAATCGGGCCTATTCCGATTTCCGCGGCTTCCAGCGGACCAGCCATCTCTCCGCCAGGGCAATGATGGCGAACAGCACCAGACTTAGTAACACAATAATGACGATGGCGACAAACACGTTATCGGTGCGGTAAGCCGATTTCTGCAGCAGCATGTAATAGCCCAACCCCTTGTCGGCGCCGATCCATTCGGCGACAACAGCGCCCATTACGGCGTAGGTGGCGGAGATTTTGACGCCGGAGAACAGGGCGGGCAGGGAACCGGGCAGCTCCAGCTTGGTAAAGATCTGCCACTTGCCCGCCCCCGCCATCTTCATATAGTTCATCATCGTACGGTCGCTTTGCGCAAGTCCCCCCATAGCGGCGACTGCCACCGGGAAGAAGCAGACAAGCGTGATCAGTACAATCTTGGGCAGCAGGCCGAAGCCGAACCAGATGACCAGCAGCGGCGCGAGTGCGATCGATGGCACATTCTGGCTGAGAATCAGCAGCGGATACAGCGCCCGCTTCAGCCAGGGCAGCAGATGCAGCAGCAGGGCTACAATCAGACCGGTGCCTGTGCCGATCGGGAAGCCGATCAGGGTAAGGCGCAGAGTAGCTGCGGTATGCGACCAGATGCTGGCGGCATTATCTGCAGAAGTCCGGGCAATCGCCCCTGGTCCAGGAAGAATCCAGGCCTCAATCCCGAATACGGATACGGACAGCTGCCAGATCCCTATAAACAAGACGACCGCCACTAAGGGCGGCCAAATCTGCTTGAAGTACGGTCTCACCGGTATTTCTCCGTCAGCTTGTCCATGCTGATGCCGTTTGGATTGTGGGCGATTTTGATCTGGGAAATGACGCTAGGGCTGCCGGCTGTAACCAGCGCCTCATGCATCTGGCGGACAACCTCCAGCAGCTCGGTGATCTCGCCCTCCATGGTTGTTTCCAGCGGGTTCACCTGGTGCTTCACGCCGGATTGCTGAATCACTTCAATCGCTTTGTCTACGTAAGGAATGGAGTCCTCACCGTTTGGTGTCTTAGGAATAACCTGAATGCTAAGCAGTGTATTTGCCACAATAATCAATCCTCTCAGTGTATTAGATCATCTGTTTGCTTCTTCAAATTAAGCTGTGCTTACTCTGCAGGCAAAAATTCGTTGGTGAATGTGCTGTCCACATCCAGCGGCTGATCCAGCAGCTTCAGGCCGTACATCCAGTCGGAATAGTTCTGCCAGACTTCAGCCTTTTGCTCACCCCAGCGGGCAGCATCGTCCGTATATTTCGGGCTCAGCCATTTCTGGCTGGCCAGGACAAGCTCAGGATCAAGATCAGGCACAGCCTTGGTCAGGATGGCGGCGGCTTCCTCCGGCTGGTCGATGGCGTACTGATATCCTTTCGACGTGGCTTTTAGGAACGCCTTCACCAGCTCGGGCTGCTCGGCAATAACGTTTTCGCTGGTTGTAAGAATAGGGGTGTAGTAGTCAAGCTGCGGCGCGTAATCCTTGAGGTAGAGCATATCCAGCGGCTCCCCGCGCAGCTCGGCTTCAATACCGGTCCAGGCGTAGAAGATCCAGGCAAAGTCAATATCGCGCTTCACGGCGGTAAAATAGTCGGCTTCCCCGATATTCACCAGCTTCACCTTCTTCACATCGCCGCCTTCCGGGTCCATGATGGCTTTCATGGCTGCCTCTTCAGCCGGTGAGCCCCAGCCTCCGTAGGTCTTGCCTTCAAAATCCTTGGGTGATGTGATGTTGCGGTCCTTCGGTGCAGCAAATCCGGAGGTATTATGCTGAATGACGGCGGCAATGGATACAAGCGGCACACCCTGCAGACGGGCCAGCGTCAACGCCTCCTGGGCACTGACGCCAAACGCGGCCTCGCCCGAGGTCACCATTGTATCGGCTCCGGCCGCTCCCGGCTGGACAATCTCCACATCAAGGCCCTCTTCCTCGTAATAGCCCAGCTCCTTGGCCGCGTACAGGCCGGTGTGGTTGGTGTTCGGCGTCCAGTCGAGCGCAACCTTGATCTTCGTCAGTGCTGCCGGCGCCGCAGCAGTTGCTTCCGCAGCCGGTGCCGGGGAGGCATTACCTCCGTTACCGCCGTTTGTTCCGTTTGCTCCGTTGTTGCTGCCGCATCCGGCAATCGCCAGACTCAGAATGCAGGCGAGAGAGAGCAGTTTGCCTTTTTTGATTCCCATTTCGCTTGGTTCACTCCTTCCAGCAATCCCTAGTCTTCCAGTTTCTAAATCTGATATGCAAAAAAGCGCCCCGAAGATCGGGACGCCAGTCATTTGCGCAAGGTTGCAGGCTCCGGCCGCGGGGGACCGGGAAGCAGTTATGAATTCCTACGCTGGCATTATCCAGATCAGGTATAAGGGTCAGTATCTTAAAGGGATACACTCTCAGCCGGCCAATTCCAGCCCCCCTGGTTCTATGAAGTTTATCGGGTATTGCTTATTCTACGGTGTATTATAGACGCCCCGCCGGGGGTTGTCCAGTAGCAATCTCCCTACTCCCTGGAGTAATACCGCTTTCTGCGGCGGCTGCGGATCCCGTTCCACAGCTCTTTCAATGTCAGGAGGATGCTGACGGCAATCCCTGTAAACGTAAGGAAGAGCGCCAGATATTCAAATGGGGAATAGCCCGTCATTTTGCTCCAGTCAATCGGGGCCTTCAGGTCCTCAATGACCTGATTCATTCCGTAAATGCCGCTGACCACCGTGAACACGGTAAGGATCATCAGCAGCGTATCCCGGCGTTTGGCCTGAAACTTGTCCTGGTACTGGAACAGGTCATCCAGCGTCATCTTCACTTCGTCGAATAAGGCATCATTGCCGTAAACCTTTCGCAGCTGGAAAAAAATCTCCCGGCCCTGCGACTGCGAAATCAGCTCCATAAAGTAGAATTTGGCCGAAAATTTATTGATCAGGAAGATCAGATTTTCAATTTCATCGTAGTCACGGTTGATGCGCAGACGGGAGTGCAGATTGGACAGCTTCAGCAGAACGATTTTATGAAAAATACTAAGCAGCAGCCCGTAATAATATTCGCCGTACATCTGGTTGATCAGCTTGGTGGCGATTTCGGGCTTGGCTCTGCTGAGGCAGCAGAAGGTCTGCTCATTGGTCATATAATAGCTGTCCGGCCCCCAGCGGTTGTAGGAATGCTCCTGGCAATAGTCTCTGATATAGTCCGGGTCGCTTGCACTCATATAAGGACTGCCGTCTCCGTCCAGCCCGTCCAGCTGGGAGGCACGGAATCTCAGTCCGATATCCAGCTCATCTTCGTCATCGTCAGGAACAAAGCCGTAAAAGGCCTGAACCATCATTCTTTCATCGACAAAAAAGGGCAGCGTCTCAAAATAAGCCCCGTCAAGCTCCGACTGGTCCAGAAACGGCCTCAGGCTGGGCACAAGATTTTCAAATAGAAAATCCTCCACCAGTTCAAAGGACTTCCGGCCACATTGGATAGAGGTTCCTTTATCCTCAAGAGTGGCATCCTCCAGCGTGCGGAAGCGGTCGGCGAATTCCAGCGCCACACTGTACGGGAGCGGAGTATCCTCAAGCCGGGTCCGGATAGTCAGAAAGCCAACCTGAAACGGACAGAGAAAAATATCTGTCGAGAGTATCCGGAAGGGAATGGACCGGCCGGGCATATTAAGCGTGCTCGCCAGATTGTTAACCTTGGAGAAGCGACGGAAGGAATCCTTATCCTTTTCACGCGGAAACAGCACATGGGCTGCGAAGGGAAGGTAGCTGCGCTCCATTTTTTCATGCGACACACAGTATCCTTCTCCGTAATAGGCATCCTCAAGCTCTTTGTTGTCCAGAAAAAAGCGCGTGAAGCCGTCCTGCTTAAGCTGCCGGATCAGCTTGTCATCCTCACCGTTTTGAATGGAGAAAGGAAAAATAAACTGCAGCAGCGCAGTATGTAACACCGGTTCGGGGGATTCAGCCAAAAGCTTAGTCATACACAGGTTCCACCTTATTTTTCAGAATATCAGTATGGTGTAGTATTACCCTAACCGGCAGGCAGCAACGCTAAGCCATACCCTCACAGCGGGATCTGTTCATGGATTTGTCCCGGATTCAATGTGAATGAAGGGGGTACACTATAGTAGGCACAATTTTTATGATAAATCCAAATTGCGAATGCGGATATATAAAATGTGTATCTGCGTGATTTCTGAAAGGAGCTATTTCGTCCATGAATAACAATGAGCTGGAGCAGACTATCCTCAAGGCGCTGGATGACAACAAGTTCGGGTCCTTCGGCACGATCGAAGCCGGCAACAAACCAAAGGTGCGTTATATGGCGGTATTTCATGACGGACTGAATATTTATCTGGCTACCAATCGCAAAACGCATAAGGTAGAAGAGCTGCAGGAGAACCCGAATGCTTTTCTGCTGCTTGGATATGAACAGGGCGGCGGCAGGGATGTGCTGGAGATTGAAGCCAGAGCCTCCGTCACCAAAGATGACAGCCTGCGCTCCAAGGTCTGGAACAAGTCGCTGGAGGAGTGGTTCAAGGGACCGGATGATCCGGATTATGTTATCCTGGAGCTTACGCCTACACGCATTGAGTATATGGGCAAAAACAAAGAGCATGGCGTCTGGCAGCCTGGTGCTACTGCAGGGAAATAACAGATTTCCGGGCAGCGTATCAGACTGAGCAGCCGGCAAAAAATACAGCCACCCGCGGACTCCGGTTCCGCAGGTGGCTTTTTAGGATGCACCGGCAGCCAGAATCAGACTTTAACCTGCAAAAAAAGGGTAAAGCCGTCATTTTGCATCACCGCATGGCTAAAAATTGGCAGATCATGATATAATGGCCTCACTAAAGGTTCGACATTTGATGCGAGGGAGGATGTCTATGAACTGTAGGGACTGCTCTGCGATAGAGCCGGTGGAGGATGAGGGGGAAATCCGGTTTCGGCCGTGTACCTTTGTGCTTGCCTCTGCATTGAAATCTTCAGGAGTGGAATTCACAGCAGTGAAGAATACGGGGAAGATGCCGTACGCTTCCAAAGAATCGCTCTTTGAGCTGCTGAAGCTGCTCACCATACTGCAGGAACAAGCGGATACTCGTCTGAAGCTGTGCATCAGCGGCAAGTCAGGCAGCCTGACAGCAGAGCGCTGGGTCTCCTTGGAGCAGCTAGAGATAAGATTCGCTAACGACAATCTGATTTCCATCATTTCCAATCATGACTTTACCAGCCACATGCAGCCGATTGTGAATTTTACCGAGGAAATTGTGGGCTTTGAGCTGCTGCTGCGGCCGTTGCCCGAGGGAAATGCTTTTCAGCCCTACGAGCTGTTTGAAATCGCCCGGCAGACCGGGTTTCATTCCTTTCTGGACCGTGCCGCACGCATTTCGGCCATTGAGACCAGTGCAAGGCTGCTGCCCAGGGGGATTAAACGTTTCGTTAATTTTTTGCCATCCTCCATTTATAATCCGAATTTTTGCCTTACCCACACCTTTGAGACCATCGAACGATTGGATCAGGACCCGGAGGACTTTGTTTTTGAGGTAGTGGAGACGGAGAAAATCAGCAACATGGAGCATTTGCAGGCGATTTTTACCGAGTACCGCAGACAAGGGATGCGGGTCGCGCTGGATGATGTCGGCGCAGGGTATTCGACCGTGGAGGTCATGTCCAGCCTCAAGCCGGATTATGTGAAGATTGACCGGAATCTGATCAGCTATTGCGATCAGGATAACGGCAAACAGAGAACAATCAAGGATATAATCAGCCGGGCCGGATCCTTTGGAGCCAGTGTACTGGCCGAGGGCATCGAGCGGCGGGAAGAATTCCAGTACTGCAGGGAGATCGGCATCGAGCTTGCCCAGGGTTATCTTTTCGGCAAACCGGAGGACAAGCCGCCGGCACATTTCGGATTTAGCGCATAACGTATGAAGTACATGTTCCCCGGAGCGAACGCGGTTTATCCGCCGCCCCGGGGATTATTTGCGAACGAGACAAATTCAGAAAAAATGGAGGGGCTATGAGTATTACATTGCTGTATGTGGAAGATGACGGGGAGATCGGGAGTGCCGTTTCTGCAGATTTGCGGGAAAGGAAGTATGCGGTCCGCTGGCTGCAGAGCGGTGAGGGGGCCGTTGAGGCTGCGGCAGGCTGCCAGCTGGCCATTCTGGATGTCATGCTGCCCGGACTTGACGGGTTTACTGTTGGACACCGGCTGAAGCGGGCCTATCCGGAGATGCCGGTTCTGATGTTATCCGCCCGTACCTCCATAGATGACAAGCTGCAGGGGCTGGAATTCGCGGATGATTATTTGACGAAGCCGTTCCATCCCGACGAGCTGGCAGCCAGGATTGAAGTGCTGCTACGGCGGACGGGTGCTGCCGAGCCTGCGCCGCTAATCCTTAAACATCTTGTTGTATATGAAGGCAACAACGTGATTCAGGAAGCGGCAACCGGCCGCGAGATTCTGCTTACAGGCAAGCAATTTCAGATTTTCACCTACATGCTGCGCCATCTCGGGCAGATCCTGACCAAGGAGCAGATCTATGAAGCCGTCTGGGGCGAGGCCTATATTGAAGGCGATAAGACATTAATGGTACATATCCGCTATCTGCGCGAGAAGCTGGAGCTCGATCCGGCTGCTCCGGAGATTATTGAGACCGTGCGGGGGATCGGCTATAGGGTGAGAGCATGAGCGTACGGAGGAGCCTGCGCGGGCGCCAGCAGTCGCTGCTGTCCCGTTATCTGCTGATTATTATGGCCGCTCTGTTATTTATCCCGGTCGGTATTCCGCTGACATTTACGGTCTATAATCTGTTTAATCTTCAGATGGCCGAAAGGCCGCCGGAGGAATACAAGCTGTATTCCAACATCACTGCACTTGAGGAGCAGTGGCATCAGGAGGCGTTGGGCCTGTCCGGGCAGACTCCTGATGCGATCAATCGCAGGCTGGAGGAACTGAGCGGCAGCTATCCGCTGGCCGGCATGTTCTGGGTAGATGGTGAGGGGCAGACCCGGCAGATTCATACACCGGAGGAGCCGCAGCTTCAGGGGCAGCTTGGGATGGACAGGATACCTCCGCAGTGGAGCGCACCAGAAGCAATTGCCTTCATGAAGGATGCGGCCAGGCAGGACCCGCTGGCCATTGTCGCATTCATAGGCGACCGCGCAGATGCCGGCGAAGGCTTCCTGGTTATGCAGATACCGGAGAAGATTACCGAGGCCTACCATTTCCAGAGCCTGAGCTCCTGGTATATTCTCGTACTGCTGATCTTTTTTGCTCTGTTTGTTGCGGTATCCTGGCTGTTCTTCACCGGAATCCGCAGGCGCCTGCTGCGGCTGCAGACAGCCATGAGCTTCACCGGAGGCGCCGGCATTCCTGAACCCATTGCACCCGGCAAGGCGGATGAAATCGGCCGTCTGGAAGAGGCGTTCAATCACATGATTGCAGAGCTGACTGTGAGCCGCCGGCGGGAGGCGGAGGAGGAAGGGCTGCGCAAGCGGCTGGTCGCCGACCTGTCACATGATCTGCGGACTCCGCTGACCGTAATACGCAGCCATCTCCATGTGCTGGGCAAGGAGGGCTTATCCCGGCGCGGCCAGGAGTCCATTCTGCTGATGGACGAGCGGATTGAGAGCCTCAGCGGCCTGATTGATAATCTGCTGTCTTACAACCTGCTCAGCAGCGGCAGGGTAACTTTGAACCCTGAGCGCAAGGATGTGCTGCGGATATTACGGGAAAGTGCAGCGGCCTGGTATCCCCTGTGGGAAAAGGAAGGGTTCGAGGTGGACATCAGCCTGGAGGGAGAAGCCTTATACTGGGTTATCGACGAGAGCTGGTTCCGGCGGATTCTCGATAATCTGTTTCAGAATATTGTTCGCCACGCGCGCAGCGGTAAATACGTCGGCGTGCAGCTGGTAACGCGGGAAGAGGGGCGTGCGGTTGTCATCTCTGACCGCGGACAGGGGATGGACAGCGCTCCCGAAGCAGCAGGAGCGGGACTCGGCCTGTCCATAGTTGATCTGCTGCTGAACCGGATGGAGCTTGCCCGGGAGACCGTCAGCTCCCCGCAGGGGACATCCATTGAAATTTTTTCAGCCGCGGACGCAAAATTTAAACAAAATTTAAACTTGCTGCGGCCACTGCTTTAACCTCGGGGCGTTATGCTGGATACCGAGGTGAACGACTAATGAAATCAACGGTAATCAAAACGACAGGTTTAAGAAAGGTGTACCGCGGCCGGGCTGCGGTTGAGCACCTGGAGCTGAATATCGGCCGGGGGGAAATCTACGGCTTCCTCGGACCGAATGGAGCCGGTAAAACGACAACCATCCGTATGCTGCTGGGTCTGATCAAGCCTACCTCCGGACGGATTGAAATCTTCGGGCAGGAGCTGCGGAAGCACAGGCTGCAGATTTTGCACAAGGTGGGTTCGCTTGTGGAATCACCGTCATATTACGGGCATCTGAATGCAGTCGACAATCTGGAGGCGATCCGCCGGATTCTGGATGCCCCCAAGTCCCGGATTGCCGAGGTGCTTGATATTGTCTCCCTGACCGGTGAAGAGAAGCGTCCGGTCAAGGGGTTTTCGCTGGGAATGAAGCAGCGTCTGGGGATTGCGGCCGCCCTGCTGGGCAGCCCGGAGCTGCTGATTCTGGATGAGCCGACGAACGGGCTTGATCCTTCCGGCATACAGGAGATCCGCTCGCTGATCAAGCGGCTGCCGGCAGAGCACGGAATTACGGTGCTCGTCTCAAGCCATCTGCTCAGCGAGATCGAGCAAATGGCCGATACCGTAGGCATTATCCGCCAAGGCAAGATGGTCTATCAGGATACGATCGCCCATCTGCAGGAGCAGGCCGCAGGCGATCTCCGGCTTGCGGTATCCGAGCCTGAGGCTGCCCTTGAATTGGCCAAGCGGCGGGGCTGCGGCGGGTCGCTGCAGGAGAGCCGGGTTATTCTGCCCCGCATGAGTGATGCACGCGTGGCACTGCTGATCAAGGAGCTGGTAGAGAACGGGCATGCGGTCTACCGGGTCGAGGAACGCCGGCAGTCCCTGGAGCAATTCTTCCTGCAGGTTGTTGAGGGAGGCGTATCATGATGTGGCGGGCGCTGTCGGCGGACTGGCTCAAAATACGCGGCAAAGGCCTGTGGTTCCTTGTTTTTCTCGGGCCGCTCGGTCTTACTGCGATGCAGGGGCTGAACTTTGGCATCCGTTATGATTATCTGAAAGAGCAATACCAGGCAGATCTGTGGGGCGGACTGCTCAGCAATGTTGCCGGCTTCGTACCGATTGCCCTGTATCTGGGCGGTACGCTGATCTGCTCTCTGATTGCAAATGTTGAGCATCAGATGAGCTCGTGGAAACAGCTGCTGGCCCTTCCGGTTTCACGCACCGCCGTATTTATGGCCAAGCTGCTGCTCTGCCTGCTGCTGCTGGTCTGCTCCTGTCTGCTGCTGTCCGCCGGGACGCTGGGCCTGGGGCTGATCCTTGGCTTCGGCTCCCAGCCGGTACCTTATGCCGATATCCTGCGGCTTGGTTTTGCTTCTTATGCCGGTGCGCTGCCGGTCATTGCACTCCAGCTGTGGCTCTCCCTCTCCAGCCGCAATCAGACCTTTCCTGTAGCTGTCGGGATTACGCTGTCGCTGCTCAGTATCTTCTCCATGTATCTGTCCGAATGGATGCCGCTGACCTGGCCTGCCCTTGCCTGGGAGGCCGAGTCACCATGGCTGTTCATCACGTCCGGCCTGCTGCTTGGCCTGCTGATGATCTTGCCCGGAGCTATTCATTTCGCACGAAAGGATGTGGACTAAGATGCGGAGGTTCTGGAGAATTCTCTCGGCGGAGAGAATGAAGCTGTCGAGGTCCTTCATCTGGCTGCTGGTTGTCATCAGCCCGGTCATTGCGCTGCCGGTGGGTGCACTGGCCAATTTGCAGCAGGAGGGAGAGCCCTTATCCTGGCAGGTGCTGCTGAATGTCATGTCCCTGATGCATGCCTTATTGTTCCTTCCTGTGCTCACAGGACTCTTTGCGGCGCTTATCTGCCGCGCCGAACACAGTGACGGCGGCTGGAAGATGATGCTGTCGCTTCCTGTAACACGTACATCGGTGTACCTTGCGAAGTTTACTGTTGTTATGGCGCTGCTGGCCTGTGTCCAGCTGGCCTTTCTGGCGGCCCTGCTGGGCATGGGCCTGTACCGCGGGGCTGATGGACCTGTACCCTGGCCGCTGTTCCTCTCAAGCATAGCGGGCGGCTGGTTCGCCTGTCTGCCGCTTGCTGCACTGCAGCTGGGTGTATCCCAGGGCTGGAGCAGCTTCGGCGCACCGCTGGCGCTCAATGTCAGCCTGACCATCCCCAATATGCTGATTGTTAACTCGGCTACGTACGGGCCCTATTATCCATGGGCCCAGCCTCTGCTTGCCATGTCACCCTTCGGAGGAGACGAGTTCGGCGCATTTCATCTGCCGGCACAGACGCTGATGCTTGTAGTATCCGTCAGCCTGATTGTGTTCCTGTCTGCCGGTCTGCTGGCTTTCCGGCACAAGGCGGTGTAGGGCGGCTTAACCATAAATGCTTTGCTGAATGCACGCTGTTCACTTTCCGAGATCACGCTCTGCGGTCAGCTCAATGGACATTGTCCGAAGTTTTTTTTATAATTAATCGTAGAGAATCTTATTAATGACCGGCGTGACCGGGGGAAAGCATAATTAGGAGGGCGGAAGCATGGAGCCGGCAGCACTTGAAGAATGCGATAACACCTGCAGCGGTTCGGAGCTGGGGCCGGAGACAGCGGCGCTCATTCTGCCTGACCGGGGAACTACGGACAAAATGGCCGAGATGTTCAAGGCGCTGGGCGATCCGACAAGAGTGCGGATGATTTACGCTTTATCGCAGAGAGAGCTGTGCGTGCACGATCTGTCCACTATCCTTGATATGGGGCAGTCGGCGGTATCCCATCAGCTCCGCTACTTGCGGAATCTGCGGATTGTGAAGCGCCGCAAAGAAGGCAAAACCGTATATTATTCACTGAACGACGCGCATGTTGAGCAGATTTTCCTGCAGACACATGAGCATATCCGGCACGAATAGATCAGGCACACCAAAAACCGTCCATAGGGCCAGTAGCCCCCGGGACGGTTTTTTTGCTGCGTTCAATATCAGGTTGGCTGAAAAAATCAGGTGTACCTCTGCTCCCGGCCTTGACCGGGGTCACACTTTTAACTCACCATGCTCCATAGCGGAATTCTCGATCTGCAGAGTAACGTGACGGATGCCAAAGTTCTGCTCTATAAGCCGGACAGCCTGCTGCAGAATAGCCTGATGACTGGCGTTATCCCTGATCAGCAGGTGCCCGCTGAGCGCATCCAGGCCGGAGGTGATGCTCCAGATATGGAGATCATGGACATCCATTACACCGTCGATTCCAAGGAGCGCGGCACTGACAGCTCCGGAGTCCACGGAAGGGGGAGCCCCCTCCATCAGAATGTGAAAGGCCTGCTTCACCACGCCCCATGCGCTCCGCAGAATCAGCAGCGCCACAACCACGCTGATGATTGGGTCAGCCAGGTACCAGGAGAAGAGCGACATAATCAGCCCGGCCAGCAGTGCACCGACAGAGCCGAGGGCATCACTGACGATATGCAGATAGGCGCTGCGGATATTGATATTATCATGACCTCTACTTTTGCGCATTAGCGACCAGGCGCTTACAAGGTTCGCCAAAAGACCAACTGCAGCGATAATCATCATGGTACCGCTGGCTACTTCAGGCGGGGAGCCGAAGCGTTTGACAGCCTCCCAGATGATAAAGCCGGCGATTACAAACAGGGTAACCCCGTTAAACAGGGCGGCCATAATTTCAAAGCGGTAGAACCCGTAAGTATTCTTGGCAGAGGCCGGTCTGACGGCAAATATCATCGCGACCAGGCTTAAAGCCAGCGAAGCGGTATCGCTTAGCATGTGCCCGGAATCGGAAAGCAGTGCCAGACTGTCCGTGATTAGTCCCCCGAAAAATTCGAGCAGCATGATTCCGCCGGTGATGATCAAGGCAATCAGCAGGCCCTTCCGGTCAGCCGGAGCATGGGAATGGCCATGTCCGTGAGCGTGATCATGCCCCGTGTGACTGTGTTTATGAGCGTGCTTATTGTCTGTGCTGCCGTGTTGATGGGCGTTATCATGGTTTGTATGATCATGTCCATGAGCATGACCGTTGTCTATGTAGCCGTGTTGATGAGCGTGATCATGGTTAGTATTCCTGTGCTCGTTAGTGTGATTATGACCCGCGTGGTTTTTATGGAGCGGTTGTTCATTAACCTTATCGTTGCCTGAGCGGCGGTGCAGATTCATAAATAATCCCCTTCCTTCAAAAAAACATATGAATGATTGCTCATATGTTAATATTATCCCTGCTGTGGCAAAATTACAAGCGTCCATATCTTTATTTTTAGAGTCCCGGTAGCGGATAGATATTATCCTGTAGCATCTGAAATAATGGGCAGACTATGCAGATTCTGCATTGACACTGTAAGTTTTATGAGAATATAATGTGTTTAAGTTAACATATGAACAAATACTCATATATTGTTTTTTCCAAGGGAGATGAGTCATTTGAGTACGGCAGACGGATTGGTAAAACGCCAGTGGATGCTTGACGGGCTGGATTGTGCAAATTGTGCAATGAAAATTGAGAATAAGGTCAGTAAGATTGAAGGTGTCTCCTCCTGCTCTGTCAATTTCGCCATGAAGACGATGACTGTGGAAAGTGCTGCTGATCAGGCGGACAGTATATCCGAGCAGGCTCGGCTGACGGTGACGAGCCTCGAGCCGCATGTGAAGGTGCGGGAGCTGAAGGCCGGAGGCGTCCGCAGGAAGACGCCCGGAGCGGTCCGGGCCGTCCATGCCCATGAGGACGGAGGATCCGGCCATAACGGGCACGGGCACGAGCACGCCCACAGCGATGCCGCCCCCCATGGGCACGCCCACGGCGACGACGCCGCCCACGGGCACACCCACAGTGATGCTGCCCATGGCCACAGCCATGACCACGGCGCAGGAGATACCCGGCGCATCGTGCTGAGGCTTGCCGGAGGCGGGATTCTGGCCGCTGCAGCCATGCTGCTGCCGCTCGGCGGCATCCCGGAGCTGCTGCTTTTTCTGGCCGCATACCTGATTGTCGGCGGTGAGGTCGTGCTGTCGGCAGCCCGCAATATTATACGCGGCCGGGTATTTGACGAGAATTTCCTTATGGCGCTGGCGACTATCGGGGCTTTTGCCATCGGCGAATACCCGGAAGGTGTGGCCGTCATGCTCTTTTACCAGGTGGGCGAGCTGTTCCAGGGAATGGCTGTGAACCGCTCCCGCAGGTCAATTACTGCACTGATGGATATCCGTCCCGAATTTGCTTATCTGAAGGACGGCAGCGGGCTGCGGCGGGTGCCGCCGGAGGAGGTGGAGATCGGTGATATCATAGTTGTGAAGCCGGGTGAGAAGGTGCCGCTCGACGGAACCGTTCTGGAAGGCAGTGCGATGATGGATACCTCTGCACTTACCGGCGAATCGGTGCCGCGTTCAGCTGAGCCGGGCAGCCAGGTGCTGAGCGGCTTCATTAACCGCAACGGCGTAATTACTGTAGAGGTTACACAAACTTTCGGGGAATCAGCCGTATCCAAAATTCTTGAGCTGGTGCAGAATGCAGCCGGCAACAAAGCGAAGACGGAGAATTTCATCACCAAATTCGCCCGGGCGTACACGCCGCTGGTTGTCATTACAGCACTGCTGCTGGCTGTTGTTCCTCCGCTGGTGATCAGCGGTGCCACCTTTTCGGACTGGATTTACCGTGCTTTGGTCTTCCTGGTCATTTCCTGCCCCTGCGCGCTGGTCGTTTCGATCCCGCTGGGCTTCTTCGGCGGAATCGGTGCCGCTTCGCGCAGCGGAATCCTGGTCAAGGGCAGCAATTATCTTGAAGCGCTGAACGATGCAAAGATCGTGGTCTTCGACAAGACCGGCACACTGACCAAAGGGCAGTTCACTGTAACGGGAATCTACCCTGCCGAAGGCTTTACAAACGAAGAACTGCTGCGGACAGCCGCATATGCAGAGAGCCATTCCAGCCATCCGATTGCCGAATCGGTCCGGGCAGCTTACGGTCAGGCAATCGACATGGATATAGCGGAGGACTACGACGAGATCTCTGGCCATGGGATTTCAGTGACAGTAGAGGGCAGGGCTGTACTCGCCGGAAATGCCAGGCTGATGGAGCGTGAAGGAATTACAGCGAGTGTGCCAGTGCAGAACGGAACGGTCGTTCATCTGGCAGTGGACCGGCGGTACGCCGGACACCTGGTTATCGCCGATGAGGTGAAGGAGGACTCGCTTCAGGCAGTCAAAGCGCTTAAAGCGCTCGGTATCCGTAAAACGGTAATGCTTACCGGTGACACCCAAGCGGTTGCTGAGACTGTCGGGGCACAGCTTGGAATTGATGAGATTCATGCCGGCCTGCTGCCGCAGCATAAGGTTGAGGCGATTGAGCGTCTGGAGCAGGAAAAGGGCAAGCGGGAGAATATTATTTTTGTCGGCGACGGCATTAATGATACCCCTGTACTGGCGCGGGCTGATGTCGGAATGGCGATGGGCGGGCTCGGCTCGGATGCAGCGATTGAAGCGGCGGATATTGTGATCATGACGGATGAACCGTCGAAGATTGCTGCGGCAATCGGAATTGCCAAGCGTACACGGCGTATTGTCTGGCAGAATATTATTTTTGCCCTCGCGGTTAAAGGATTGTTCCTCCTTCTGGGCGCATTCGGGATCGCCACGATGTGGGAGGCCGTATTCTCGGATGTAGGCGTTACTGTACTGGCGGTGCTCAACAGCGTCCGTGCCCTCCAGATTCCCAAAGAATCTTGATTTTGAAGGAAAATTAAAATGAATAAATATGAAAAATAAGCCTTTTTAGATTCCATAATGTGGGACTAAAGGCTTATTTTTTATGTGATATATAATGGAAATTGTCTGTTCTTGCCGATATAACAGTATAGATTTACAGCAAATGGAAGCTGCTAACTAATACTGCTGGGAGGACTAAAGGTGGAAAAAGAAGTGAAGCTTTGGACAAAGCTGAAAATGAAAGTAAATAAGCGAAAAACGGCCTCGATGCAAAGAAAATGGTCCCTGATTTTATTGGCCATATCGATTATACCGTTACTGGGATCAACCCTCTTTTTTACAACCTATTTCAGTAAGGTGACCAAGGAAGACAGCGAAGCAAGAGCGGAAACGATCCTGAATATGAATGCTTCACGGCTTAAAGAATGGCTGATGTCCAAAACCTCGGCAGTACAGGCGCTGGTCGCCCTGCATCCTGAATTTGATACTTCAGAGCCAGAGACGATTTTTCCGGCCATCAAGGTGCTTGAGGAAAGCGACATGCAGTCTGAAGGCTATAGTGTTATTAATAAAGACGGCCTGTTGACCAATATGCTGGGCTTAACAGCTGAAATGGGAACAGCGGACTATTTTTTGAAGGCGAAAGAGACGATGCAGCCGGCTGTAGCGGATATGACCTTCCTGGAGCCCCTGAGCAAGTATGTTATATCGGTAGTCGTCCCGTTTGCCGGAGCGGATAAGCAGTTTGCCGGAGCCATTGCCTTCTCGGTAACTCCCGAGATGATGATGGAGATGAGCAAGGATATCAAAGTCGCAGAAAGCGGATACGGATATGTTGTCTCGGGTGACGGGACCTACTATGCTCATTATGATACACAGCGGATCGGAAAAAACATCGCCGAATTCGCCGGCAGCAAGGATATGAAGGCAGCGCTAGACAGGATTCTGGCCGGGGAGAGCGGCTCGGAAACCTATAAAGGTGAGGATGGCAAAGAGATCATTACGTATTACCAGACCGTACCGGGTACGAACTGGAAGCTGATGATCAATGTACCGGAAAGCGAAATCTATGCAAAAGTAATTTCGGCCCAGACTGTTGCGGGCATTTTTCTGATCATTGTCATCGTGGTGGTTGTGCTCCTGGCGCTCTACCTGACGAAACTGATGGTTAAACCGTTGTCTGCCGTGTCCAAAGTGGTAAAACGGGTTGCAGAGGGTCATTTAAGCGAACGGGTAGCTGTGACCTCCAATGATGAAATTGGCCAGATGAGCAAGGGCATTAATGATATGATCGAAGCTTTATCCGGTATTGTCGGAATGATTGATGCAGCGGTGGCCGAGGTGGCCATTTCCGCCAAGGGCCTGCTCGGATATGCCAATGAGTCCTCGAATACCTCGGCGGAGATTGTTGAAGTGATCAAGGAAGTGGCACATGGAATGGAAGAGCAGTTCAAGGGATCGGAGCAGTCAGCCCGGGCCACGGAAGAAATGGCGGTCGGCCTCCAGCGGATTGCAGAATCTTCGGTCAGTGTATCCGACCAGGCGGAAAGTGTGAACAAGGAAGTTGAAAACGGGTATCTTGGAATCCAGTCTACACTGGAGCAGATGAAGGTAATCAGCACGACAGCCGGACAGACCTCAGAGCTGATCACAACGCTTACACAGCAATCCGAGCAAATCGGGCAGATCGTTGATGTCATCTCCGAAATATCCAATCAGACCGGGCTGCTGTCACTGAATGCTTCTATTGAAGCGGCCAGAGCAGGTGAACACGGACGCGGCTTCGGAGTGGTGGCGAATGAAGTGAAGAAGCTGGCTGAGCGCACGAATACATCCATTGTGCATATTGTTGAGCTGATCCGGCAAATCCAGACCTCGACGGCAAATGCCGCTGCATCCATGGAGAAGAGTATTACTGAGATTGGCGACGGTATGGATAAAATGAACCATGTAGGCGCGGCCTTTGAGCACATCCGTTCCTCCATGCGTGAAGTATCTAACCAGATTCAGGATGTCTCGGCTATCAATGAAGAGATGTCTGCCGGGACAGAGGAAATCACGGCATCCGTCTCGGATATGCTGACGATTGCCAAAGCATCGGCAGAGAATGCCGAGCTGGTTACCGAGGCTTCTGTAGAGCAGAAAGATCTGATGGGTAAGGTTGTGTCTGAGGCCGAAGCCCTCACAGCCATGATGGCTGAGCTGAAGGAAGAAGTCGGCCGTTACCGTTAAGCTTACAAATATACAAATGAACCCCCTCCGCAGAGCGCGCAGCGCTAAGCATGGAGGGGGTTGTTTGTATAGCGGAGCGGAAGCTACACCGTTTCTTCCAGTTGCAGGCTTTGGATGCCGGCACGGATGATGCCGCAGGAGGCATTGAACTTCGCGGTCTCCTGCTCGCTCAGATTGAGCTCCAGCAGCTCCTGTATGCCGCCGCTGCTAATGATGGCAGGGACGCCGGTGCATACTTCGTTCTGCCCGTACTCGCCGTCGAGGATGGCCGAGACGGCGATGATCTTATGCTCATCATTGAGGATGGAGCGGGTGATATAAGCCAGCGCACTGCCGATGCCGAAATGGGTCGAGCCCTTGCGGGTGAAAATTTCCCAGCCGGCGTCCTTGGTCTTGCGGGCAAGATCGTCGAGATCGAGGCTGCTGAACCGCTCCCGGTGCTGCTCCATGATCTGCAGCAGCGGCTTGCCGCCAATCGTGACGTGGGACCAGGCCACGAACTGGGATTCGCCGTGCTCGCCCAGCGCATAGCCGTTGACGCTGCGCGGATCAATAGAGAACACCTCGGAGAGCAGTGTCTTCAGGCGCGACGAATCGATGGAGGTGCCGGTGCCGATCACACGGTGGCGCGGGAGGCCGGACATTTTCCATACCATATATGTGACGATATCGACCGGATTGGCAGCCACTACAAAGATGCCGTCGAAGCCGCTGGCCATAATGTCGGTAACAATCTCTTTAGTGATAACAGCAGCGGCGTCCAGCACATCAAGTCTCGTCTGGCCGGGCTTGGGATTCGCGCCGGCTGTAAGAATGACCACATCCATGCTGCCGCAGTCACCGGCAGTTCCGGCATACACCTTGGTTCTGGTTCCTGCAAAATCCATGCAGTGCGAGAGGTCAAGCGCTTGTGCCATGGCGCGGTCATAAGTACGGTCGACCATCATGATCTCATCGCAGATGGCCTGGTTGACCATGGAATAGGCACAGCTTGAGCCTACATTTCCTGAGCCGACGATCGCCACTTTTCTAGATTTCGTTTTCAATTGCCTTGCCCTCACTCTCTAAAAGTAATACCCGGCCCCGTCTGTGAAAGCTGGAGGTAAAGTATGTCTTTATTCTACCTGATCTCACCGCAAGTTACCTGACATCAGAGTGAAAAATCCAGGCGGAAGCATCCAGCTTTTGTCACATATTATACGAAAACGGGGCTGAGCCGGCATTTGTATATAACTATTGTATGCGGGAAATGCGAAAGAAGGGATATAAGTTGACAAACCTGCAGCAAATTTATTAGCCGCTGCTGACTCAGCATCTCCAAATAACGGAAAGAGCATCCCCTACCCGGCAAGGATAAGAGATGCTCTTTATAAAGTTCTAGCTCCTTGGCTGCGGGATATGTTCCTGCGGCGAAGACATTAAGGTATAGCGCTTATACATGAACATCCGCCAGTGGAGAATCATACCGAAAGCCAGGATGAAGAACAGGCCGCCGGATTGCGGGACGGATACATACCGGTTGATAAACTCATGGAGTACGGTGCGGACGAGCAGCAGGCCGAGCAGGATAAAGGCGAAACTCTTGGAACGCTGGGCGTAGATCAGGCCGTTCCGCTCTTCGAATCTGGTGCTGCGTATCAGCGGATAGGCAAAAATGAACCAGCCGGCGATAAAGGCCAGCACTGCCCACCACCATGGAAAGCGGACTTCAGGTGCTACAAACATGGCGAAGCCGGTTGACATCCCCAGGGGCGGAATCCATATTTTGCGGAGGGTCACCGGACGCTCGCTTGCCTTCAGGCGGATAAAAATAACCATCAGCGCCATGAAAACGGCTCCCAGCGTAGAGCCTATATGCAGAAGCGAGGGATTGATATTACCCATCATTCACGTTCCTCTCTGTGATTTGTGTCACTTATTTCTTCATTATAGCAGAAATTTCTTTGTAAACAGAATGCTGGTTAAGAGCAGAAACAAAGAACCCGCCAGGCTATCCTGGCGGGTTCTTTGCAGATTATGCGTTATAATCAGGTACAAGGGTTACCCTTGACCACTCAGCTTACGAACGGCTGCGTCCGCCAACCGAACGGAGAATCAGGCTGACGATAGCAATCAGGATTACTGCACCGATAATGGATTGGAAGACATAGAAGTCACTGATTCTAGGACCCCAGTCGCCCAGCAGCATACCGCCGAGCCATGAGCCAAGGATACCGGCAATAATATTACCAATAATACCTCCCGGAATGTCTCTGCCCATAATCAGACCTGCCAGCCAACCAATCACGCCGCCTACGATCAACATCCATAGAAAACTCATTTTGCTTCAGCTCCTCTTTGTATGTGTGTGTTGCCTTCGATGGTTACTATTAACCTCAAGCAATGCGTTTAAACCATGTGGATAATTTTGTATTTACGGACTGTTGTGGCAGTTTAATATGCCCGGAAAACAGCTGTTTAATACCGGTCAGGTGCCGGGTAAATAAACATGTTATATTGATTTAAGGGGCCTGAAGCAGAGGGAATCTGCACAGTACAGGGTAAATATTATGCAAGTAACAGCTATTATAGAATGCAGTTTACTGCAAAGGAGACGCGGATATGAAGCAGCCGAATGAAGTCTTATTTTACATTGGTACGTATAATACAAAAGAGAAAGAAGCCATCCTGCTTGGAGCCCTTAATAAAGATAACGGGGAAATGAGGGTGCTGGGCGGGACCGCAGGCATTGAGAATCCTTCCTTTCTGGCTTTGAACAGCTCCGGGAAAGTGCTGTATGCGGTAAGCGAGCGGGATGAGGGTGAAGTCCACGCCTTTGCCGCTGACCACGGTACGGGGGTGCTGCAGCCGCTGGGCAGCAGAAGCACGGACGGCGGTGCGCCCTGCTATGTGTCTGTTTCCCCGAAGGGTGATTACATATTCGTAGCCAATTATACCGGCGGCAATGTGAATGCCTTTCCGGTCAGTGATGACGGCTCCCTTGGTGAAATGTCCGGCCAGGTCAAGCATGAGGGCTCAGGAATCCGCCAGGACCGGCAGGATGCCCCCCACACGCATTCTGTTATTCCTGACAGCACCGGGGAACGGGTGCTGGTATGTGATCTCGGGATTGATCAGGTACTGATCTACCGGCTTGTGGACGGCAAGCTGGTTACACACCGTGAGGTGGATCTCCCGCCGGGCTCGGGCCCGCGCCATCTGGCCGTCCACCCGTCAGGACGGTGGATGTATCTGATTAACGAGCTGAACAGCACCATTACGGTATTTGCCAACAATGAGCAGCAGGGTGACCTGAAGATTCTGCAGAGCATCAGCTCGCTGCCCGAGCAGTATCCGGCCGGCAGTGATGATACGGCCGCAGATATTCATGTGTCACCATGCGGACGGTTTCTGTATGCGTCCAACCGCGGACATGACAGCATCGGACTGTTCTATATTAATGCAGAGACGGGATTGCTGGAGTCTGGTGACTGGGTGAAATCGGGGGGGCGGATACCGCGCAATTTCGCAATCACCTCTGGCATGCTGCTTGCTGCCAACCAGGAGAGCGGCAACATTGTTTCTTTCCGGATTGACAAGGAGAGCGGCCGGCTGATCCCTACCGGTAACGAACTGGAGGTTACTGCTCCGGTCTGTCTGGTTCCTGTGCAGCCATAGCAGAACAACAAGGGCCTTCCCTGCAGATCGGCTGCAGGGAAGGCCCTTGAGCAATAATGTAAAAGGAATAAGGGCAAACTACTGTAATCCGCCGGGACTCCCGTCTCCGGTATAAAAGCCGATATCATCCAGCATGATCCGGTCGCCTTCCTCTTGCAGATAAAAGGTAATTTCGGTTAATTCATCGGGATTAAGGGAGGGCTCCTCATCCAGGAAGCTCTCAAAGGGCAGCTCATAGGTCTGGAACACAGCCTCCGATAAATCGCCGTATTTACCGTCGCTGACCCGCTCCTCCAGCCAGGGGCTGATTGTGAACTCTGTCTGCGGCAGCGGAAGGATGTCCATCACTTCATCCAGCGGCAGCCGGGCGCTTACCTCATTGCTGTCGGTCAGTTCGACCTCGACATCAGGAGCCGGGGCAGCCGCTGCAGGGACATCCTCGCTGTCTTCTGCACCCGTGTCGGCATTGCGGTTCGCCATGGAGAAAGTCAGGCCTGCCGCGCCGGAGGCGGCCAGCTCCCGGACTACGCTGTCCTTGAGCAGGATACTGTACGAGCCTGCTGCTTCCCCGGCATCGTGCTCCAGCAGGATACCGTAGGTTGCTTTGCTCTTGGACTCGCGGTCCTTGGCCGTTTCTTCAGTCCAGTCCAGACCCGTCACGGCGGCAGTGCCGCCTGTCACTGTATTCTTGTTGCGGTCCTCATCATAATTGGCGACCGGAATATATTCACCGCTCTGGAAACGGCTGAAATACGCTGTATCCGGCAGCCACTGCAGCCCGCTGCGGTAATCCCGGAATAATTCCTTGTATTCGGTTTGTCCGTGCAGCGTAGTCTCCAGGAAGGCCGATACATATACCCTGGCAATCTGCCGCTGTTCATTTCCGTCCATAATCTGAGCCCGGTTTAGAAATAATCCCGCCGGCAGAGTCTGGTCATACAGCCCCCAGTCGGTATTGAACTGGCTGTGGTTGGCATCGGCGATATAGAGCGAGCTCTTGAAGGCGGAAGAGCCGCTGGAGTAGCTGGAGCGTATATATTGCCGGTCCCCGTAAAAGTCATGCACATCACCGTCCCGCGCACCCTGCAGCGTCAGATAATTGACATCCTTCAGCCGGGCCTGCTGGTCATCGATAGCCTTATCGGTCGGGGCCAGGGCGATAACGGAGGAAATTGTGAATTGGCCCGTTACGGCCAGGACGGGATCATCCTTGAACCAGCGCGAGGCATCGGCAGCCATGGCGACCGCCTGTCCGCCGCGGCTGTGGCCCAGCAGAGCTGTTTTGGAATAATCAACCTTTTGGTAGAACGGATTTCCCGGCTGCTCTGCATAGGCTCCAATCTGCTCCAGATGCTTCAGAATCATCCACGTCCGCACCTTGAAATCATTGTCCGGTATGCCGGACCAGGCCGAATAGTTAAGGAAGTTCTCATCCAGCGTGACCGCAATGAAGCCCCGGCTGGCCAAAAGTTCCCCCAAGTAGGCGTATCCTTCTTCCGAATAATCCTCCATCATGTGGTTGCCGTGTACCATCAGCACCAGCGGGAAGGGGCCGGTGCCTTTAGGCATCCATACCTGGGCATTGAGCGGAAGCGCAGTGTAATCGAATCCCCAGAATATCGTCCGCAGCTTGGGCCAGTTCTTGATATAGGCTGAGGCATCGGCTGAACCTGAGGTTAGCCGGACCTCTGAACCATACCCTGCGCGGTGCAAGTCATCTCCGCTGCCGTAGGTGAAATGCTCGTAGCTGTAGCTCCCCGGAGCTGCAGGATCTGCTGCGTCAATCGGGGTCACATCTCCGGCTGAAGCTGTAATACTGTCTTCTGCAGGCTCATTGAGTCCTGCACCGTACAGCGGAAGCGGAACCAGCAGAATGACCGCGGCCAGTGCAATACCCGAGACAGTCCGCCTGCTGCGCAGCAGGCCTGCCGATAAACCCGCCGCTGCTCCAATCAGAGCAGCAATGGCGGCAATAACCGAGGCTGCTTCAATTGCCAGACCTCCAAAGTATAGGATGAGCAGTACAGCCCCGAAGCAGCTTAAGAAGATACCGGCGAACAGCTTAGGAAAGCGGAGGCCGGTCAGGGACAGCAGCAGGGCCAGAAGATTCCCGGCCAGTGCCAGCACGAGCGTTCCGGCTCCGGCCGCTAGTATAATATCCGCCGGGGCTCCCATACCTGTCGGGATTCCCAGGACGGCAATAATAAAGGCCAGCGTGCCTATTGTCCAGGGACCGGCCAGCGCGGTCCTCCATAAGGTTGTGTCGTAAGCGTAGGTTAACATGATGCGTCTGCCTATTTCTGCGAATATGCGTCTGATCAGCCGCGGTCTTTGCGGCTGCGGCAGCTCTGGAGCATATTCCAAATCCATTCCCATGTCTTTATCCCCCATAAGATGTAGCAATATTATTACTTTACAGCTTTTACAGCTTTGATAACAAGCGGGTCTTGCAGGAACAGCCGCCATTTGCTTCCCGCTGAAAGAGCAGAATGCCATCTTGAAGCCATTTTGAAAAAAAGATTTGACAGGTGGCAGAGATTTCAGTATTATGTGTCTAAACCTACTAATCGGGTAGGAATAATTAAATAAATGTTCTTACCGTACAGACGGAGGAGCGCCCGCTTGAAGCAAGCAGACACGTGTCTACAGGACCGGTTTGACCTGCCATATGTGGGCATTCCTGCGTCTTTTTTTCTACTAACATGAATTTCAGAGGCATTTCTAATATTAAAAAACATGGGGGAGTGGTTGGAATGAAGAAAGGGATCAAGAAGGGGCTTCTCGCCGGATTTACATTACTGCTGACGGCAGGGCTCACTGCTTGCGGAAGCAACGGCAATACGAACAACAGTGCAAATTCAGCAGCAGGTACGCCTGAGGCAACCAATGCAGGAACAAATGCGGCTGCTACAGCCGAAGCGACAAAGGCGCCGGCAAAAGATCCGGTAGAGCTGCTGAATGTCTCCTATGACCCTACACGCGAGCTGTATGAGAACTATAACAAATCGTTTGCTGCTTATTGGGAGCAGGAAACCGGGCAGAAGGTAACCATCAAGCAGTCCCATGGAGGTTCCGGGGCACAAAGCCGGGCGGTGCTTGAAGGACTGGAGGCGGACGTTGTAACACTGGCGCTTGGTTATGACATTGATGCGCTGGTCGATAAAGGGCTGATTAATGCAGGCTGGGAGAGCAAGTTCGAGCATAACAGCTCACCGTACACCTCGACCATCGTATTCCTGGTTCGCAAGGGCAATCCGAAGGGCATCAAGGACTGGCCGGATCTGCTGAAAGAAGGCGTGGAAGTGATCACTCCGAATCCCAAGACTTCCGGCGGTGCACGCTGGAACTATCTGGCGGCATGGGGTTATGCACTGGACAATAACAATAACGATGAAGCCAAGGCACAGGAATTTGTCCAGGAGCTGTTCAAGCATGTGCCGGTGCTGGATACCGGGGCACGCGGGGCTACAACGACCTTTGTAGAACGCGGCATCGGCGATGTACTGCTGGCGTGGGAGAATGAGGCCTATCTGTCCATCAAGGAGCTGGGCCCGGACAAATTTGAAATTGTGAACCCGTCCGAGAGCATTCTGGCAGAGCCGCCGGTAGCGATCGTGGACAAAACAGTCGACAAGCGGGGAACACGCGAGGTATCTGAGGCCTATTTGAACTACCTCTACACCGAGGAAGGCCAGAAAATCGCCGCAGAGAACTATTACCGTCCGACACTGGAGAGTGTGAAGGAGCAGTTCAAGGATCAGTTCCCGGAAATCAAGCTGTTCACTCTGGCCGAGAAGTTCGGCACCTGGAAAGAAACCCAGGAGAAGCATTTCAATGACGGCGGAATCTTTGACCAGATTTATGTGCCGGGAAGCAAATAAATAAGATACTGGCTTTTAATAACCGGATGCCTCAGCCGCAAGAGCTGGGGCATTCATGAATGTACGGGCCTGGGGAGCCTGCTCCGTCAGGGACGCTGATCGGCGGGCAAGCCGAAGGCAGGAAAGGATGGGTGCATAGATGAATGTCATTTCTACGGCTGCAGCACGGCGCAAGGTGCTTCCGGGCTTCGGCATTACGATGGGTTACAGTGTACTGTACCTGAGTCTGGTAGTACTATTGCCGCTGTCGGCGCTGCTCTTTAATTCAACCGGGCTGAGCTGGGCCAAGTTCTGGGATATTGCCACTGATCCCCGGGTGCTGGCCTCCTACCGTGTCAGCATAGGCACTGCTGCGGCTGCAGCATTGGCGAATGCTTTTTTTGGCCTGCTGATGGCCTGGGTGCTCGTGCGTTACGAGTTTCCGGGCAAAAGAATTTTCGACGCTCTTATTGATCTCCCGTTTGCCCTGCCGACAGCGGTTGCCGGCGTTTCCCTGACCGCCCTTTATTCCCAGAACGGCTGGATCGGCTCTTTATTCGAACCGTACGGCTTCAAAATTGCCTTCACCCCGCTTGGAATCACGCTGGCGCTGATGTTCATCGGCATTCCCTTTGTCGTGCGGACCGTTCAGCCAGTGCTGGAGGATCTTGACCGGGATATGGAAGAGGCTGCAGCAACATTGGGTGCAAAGCGCGGCCGGACCTTTCTGCGCATCATTCTGCCTGAGATATTTCCTGCGCTGCTGACCGGCTTCGCGCTGGCTTTTGCCCGTGGGATCGGGGAATACGGCTCTGTCGTCTTTATCTCCGGTAACATGCCGATGCGGACTGAAATTGCCCCGCTGCTGATTATGTCCAAGCTGGAGCAGTTCGACTACGCCGGAGCGACCGCGGTCGCCCTGCTGCTTCTGCTGATTTCCTTCCTGATGCTGCTGGTCATTAACCTGCTTCAGCGCTGGGCCCGCAAAACATCACGATAGATAAGGAGGAATACACATGGCAGGAACTGTGCCTATGCATGCCCCGAAGCGAACAGGCAGCACGGCCTCATCTGCAACAAATGAATCCCGGGTAGTAAAATGGGTGCTTATTGCAGCCGCCGGGCTGGTGATGCTCTGGCTGATTGCCCTGCCGCTGATAGTTGTGCTGACAGAGGCGCTGAAGCGGGGCTGGGACGTCTACTGGGCTGCGCTTTCTGATCCGGATGCGGCTTCGGCCCTGAGGCTGACACTGCTCGTAGCGGCGATTACCGTTCCGCTGAATACCATTTTCGGCGTAACTGCGGCTTGGGCGGTGACCAAATTCCGATTCCGCGGCAAGGGTTTTCTTATTACGCTGATTGATCTGCCGTTTGCCGTATCACCGGTTATCGGCGGTCTGATCTTTGTGCTTGTGTTCGGCTCGAGCGGCTGGTTCGGCTCCTGGCTGAGCGACAATGACATCAAGATTGTTTTTGCCCTCCCGGGCATCATACTGGCGACACTGTTTGTAACCTTTCCCTTTGTAGCACGCGAGCTGATTCCGCTGATGGAGGATCAGGGCACGCAGGAGGAGGAAGCGGCGATCACGCTGGGGGCCAAGGGCTGGCAGATCTTTTTCCGTGTTACACTGCCCAATATCAAATGGGGTCTGCTGTACGGCATCATTCTCTGCAATGCGCGGGCGATGGGGGAGTTCGGGGCAGTCTCTGTAGTATCCGGCCGGATCCGCGGGGAGACCAATACGCTGCCGCTGCATGTGGAAATTTTGTATAACGAATATCAGTTTTCAGCTTCCTTCGCGGTTGCCTCACTGCTGCTTTTGCTGGCCCTGGTTACGATGATTATCAAAAGCTGGCTAATGCGCAAAAATGCTCATTGACAGTGATTTGGTTCCATGCTAAGTTAAAACTCAGTATACAAGTTGGAAATTACGGGATTTAGGCGGAGATGACCCCCTATCCGGGGAAAGGGAGGCTGGAAAATGGCTAAGCCGCTGAAGGTGGATGAGTTATGGCTATCACGAATTTCAGAACTGCTGGACAATATGGAATTCGGCTCACTGCATATTGTAGTGCATGAGGGTCAGATTGTTCAGATGGAGCGTACGGAGCGCAAGCGTTTCGAGAACAGCTCAGCAAATCCGCGTATCAGTGGGGAAACCGGAAGCCGGCGCACCGACGCCCGTTCGGCGGGACGGGGATAGCAAGCAGCGCGTTAGTACTCATCCTATATACAATTATGCTTGAGATCAAAACGAAACAGAGCAGCGTCCCCTCCAGGTGAGAGGTACGCTGCTCTGTTTTGCTGTAACACGGTTGAATTAATAACGGGGTCTCTGCCGGTTGGCGGACAGGCCTTCAATCAGCAGGACGATAGCGGTAATGGCATGCATGATCCAGCCGACAACCGGAATAATGGCAACCACTGAGGTAACAATCCCGATCAAATTGCCGATGAACGGACCGCGCTCCCGCAGCAGGATGACAACTGCAGCCGCATGCAGCAGAAAAGCGATGCCCAGCGGCAGCCAGCCGTTGGCCAGTACAAATGCGCCCCCGATAAACGGGATGGCCAGAAACGCCTCGTACGCGAAAGTCCCCCATTTAAATAATTTGCCCAGTGATGACATGATGGTTCACCGATCCTTTTCAAGTTATAGTGGAGCCTGATTCTATTGCTATTAATTACCCGTCTTCTTGGACTGAGAATAGGCAGTGATGTCTGTGGCGGAATTCTTTATAGCATACGTTGGTATCGGTGATCCGTTTCAAAATACCTCCCGGGCTTATCCGCCCCTTGCCTTGATTGCGGCTGCTGCTGCGTATATATTGGTAACAGTGCAGGGGACTGGCAGCAGCCCCCTGTCAGAGAGCGGGGGGAAGATCAAGTATGAACCATGTATCTAAACCGGAAATACGCCATGAGCTGCCTTCTGTGGAGCAGTATCTGGCTCTGCGTACTGAGGCGGGCCTGAGCCCGATGAGTGCTGCAGGAGCGGCAGCCGGGCTTCCGCGTTCCTGTTTTGCAGTTACTTTATATGATGGCGGGCAGCTGGTGGGCATGGGCCGGGTGATAGGGGACGGAGGCTGTTTTTTTCAGGTTACTGACATAGCAGTAAAGCCGGCTTATCAGGGCCGTGGTCTGGGAAAAGCGGTCATGCACGAGATCAGACAGTTTCTTGATACCGTGCCGCAGCCGTCTTATGTGAGCCTGATTGCTGACGGCGAGGCCGCAAGGCTCTATGCGCAGTACGGCTTCGCTCCTGTTATGCCCGAGTCACAGGGGATGTTTCTGCGGCGGTAGGTCGTAGATAAATAAACTAAGAACGATTGATGGATAAACCGGCATGCAAGCTGACGAAAGGTGAGGAAACGGAAGATGGATGTAGTGGTAATAGGAGCGTCAG
Organism: Paenibacillus sp. fava2; assembly: GCF_058313675.1. Classification (NCBI taxonomy): domain Bacteria; kingdom Bacillati; phylum Bacillota; class Bacilli; order Caryophanales; family Paenibacillaceae; genus Paenibacillus; species Paenibacillus sp. fava2. The sequence goes on from NZ_CM177755.1 coordinate 437,331, forward strand.
GAACTATTGGCAAGGCCATTGTACAGGAAGCGTTAAAAAGAAAACATGAGGTAACCGCAGCCGTCCGCCATCCGGAATCGGTGGAGCTGCAGCATGAACGTCTGCAGGTTGTACGCGTGGATGCACTTGATCCGGCATCTGTTGCCGCGGCAGTAGCGGGGCACGGTGAGATTATCAGCGCCTTCGGGCCTGATCCGGGGCAGGAAAATGACCTGCTCAGAGCGGCAGATTCCTTGATCGAAGGGCTGCAGCAGGCCGGTGTAGAGCGTCTGATTATTGTAGGGGGTGCTGGCAGCCTGAAGACCGAATCGGGAGAGTGGCTGATGGATACCGCCGGATTCCCCGGGGAGCTCCGGCCGCTGGCTGCAGCGCATGCGCATGCTTATGAAATTTACAGGGGCTCAGAGCTGGATTACACCTATATCAGCCCGCCTACAGCAATCGTCTCCGGCCGCCGGACCGGCATGTTCCGGATCGGCCTGGACCGGCTGATTACCGATGAGAACGGGGAGAGCAGCATCAGCGTGGAGGATTTTGCCGCAGCCGTGGTTGATGAGCTTGAGGAAGGCAACTTCAGCCGGGAACGGTTCACAGTAGCGTATTAAATGACATTTTGAAGCGGGGCGGGCTGCAGCTGTTGCCGGCCGGAAGGGATTATTCCGCGGCACAGAGGGGTAAGACTTATTGCATATGATGCTGTAAGTCTTGCCTTTTTTGGTTGTGCGGGCTGAATTTAACTAACCTGCAATGTGTGTAGGGGCTAGATGGATTTTAGTCACTTAATTCCGCATATTACGCTAAATCACTGAAGTTAGGTGGAAATCCGTCACTTATTTTGCGGCCATCGTCCGTTTTGGGGCGAAATAGAAATAATTAAATGGTGTTTTTCCAACTAGAGTCTTTGAATCCGTTGTTTTACAGGAAAATAAATAGCAAAATTCCACTTCGCATATTGAACAAATGCCATAGAGAATAAGATTGCTTAAACTGAAAAAGAGCAAGCCTGACTTAATGTCAATTAATCCGGGAAGGGGTTGAGGTAAATGGATCTGGTCACGGCAGAGGAAATGCGGCAGCTGGACCGTATGACGATAGACAAGCTGGGCATTCCGGCAATTGCACTCATGGAGAATGCCGGGCGTGCGATTGCCGAGGAAGTCATTGCACTGTGCCGGCGCAGGCAGTATAACAGTGGAAACGGCGTGCTCGGCGATATAGGGCGCGGCTCTGACGGGGGCTTGGACAGTGATATTGTGCGCAGAGGCAGCGGCGGGGGGAGTGTTACGGGCGGTACCGGACACAGCATGGGCGGCGGCTGGAATGGCGGAAGTGGAGGGAAAGGAGATGGCGGCATAGGCCTGGGCTGGAACGGTGGCGGTGAAAATGGCTGGTGCGGCGGTGCGCAGCCGCCGCAGGCATTCAGGGTCAGCGCAGACCTGGCGCTGACCCTGGACACTGCCGCCGCCGAGCACTGGCTGATCCTCGCCGGCAAAGGCAACAACGGCGGCGACGGCCTCGCCGCCGCCAGGCACCTGCGTGAGGCGGGCTTCGCCGTCACGCTGGTGTACGCGGCCGCGCCGCAGACGCTGGCCGGGGAAGCCGCCGTGCAGCGTGATGCTGCTGCGGCGCTGGGGATTCCGGCCGTTGTCCACGGCCGGGACAGCACCGACTTTGCCGGCTGCACCGGCATCGTCGATGCCCTGCTCGGCACCGGAAGCGCGGGAGCGCCGCGCGGTGCCTATGCGGACCTGATTGCCGCGGCCAATGCCAGCGGCAAGCCGATTGTGTCCGCGGACATCCCCAGCGGGCTGGACGCGGACACGGGGGCGCTGCATGAGCCTTGCATTCATGCAGCGGTGACGGTCTGCCTCGCGCTGCTCAAGCGCGGGCTGGTGCAGTATCCCGGCGCGGGAGCAGCCGGGAGGGTGGTGGTCCGCTCCATCGGCATCCCCGCTGCTCTGGCCCGGGAAGCCGGGGTGCAGGCCAGCCTGCTGACCCCGGAAGTGCTGCAGACACGTCTTGAGATTGACGTGTCGCGCCGCCGCTCGCCCGAAGGCCACAAGGGCACCTACGGGCATGTCCTGCTGGCGGCGGGAAGCCTGACCATGAGCGGCGCCGGGCTGCTTGCGGCACGGGCTGCGCTGCGGGCAGGGTGCGGTCTGGTGACCTGGGCACTGCCTGCAGCGCTGCTGCCATATGTAATCGGTGCCGCTCCGGAGATCATGCTGGCTGCAGCCGGCGGCGGGGAGGACGGCACCTGGAATGCGGGGACGGCCGCGGAGGTGCTGCGGCTTGGCGGGAAGCGTGATGTGGTTGCCACAGGTCCCGGGCTGGGCCGGTTTGCCGGAGACAAGGAATGGCTCCGCATGCTGTGGGAAGGAATCGGCAGCCCGCTGGTGCTGGATGCAGATGCCCTTAATATTCTGGCAGAATGTAACTATACGGAATGGTCCAGTCCCGGCAGGCCGGTTATTCTAACCCCTCATCCGGGGGAAATGGCCCGGCTCGCGGGCGTATCCACGCCGGAGGTACAGCATGACCGGATCGGTCTTGCCCAGGCTTATGCCATAAAGCACGGCGTGGTCCTTGTACTCAAAGGCTCTCACACTGTAGTTGCCTCGCCTGAAGGGAAGGTGTATGTTAACGCCACAGGCCATCCGGGAATGGGCACGGGCGGAGCAGGCGATGTGCTGACGGGAATGATAGCCGGCCTGCTCGCCCAGGGCCTGGATGCCGTCCAGGCAGCAGCCTTCGGCGTGTATCTGCACGGGCTGGCCGGCGAGCGGGCGGCCGTCTCACGGAATCATCCGTCGGCACTGGTCGCCGGAGATATTATTGAGGCGCTGTAGAAGCCGCTATGGACCTGCATCGACGGGGCTGCGGACAGGTCGCACAAGCGGTTATCCGTCAGAAACGGTAACCGGAAGCTCTATTAACTCCGCCTACTGCAGGATCAGGCAGAGCAGCGGCACGAACAGGGCGAATACAGGCAGCAGCAGCGGGTAGCGTTCGCCGGCCAGCTGGGCGAGGCGGAACAGCAGCAGGATGGCGATTCCGTACAGGCCGCAGGTCTGTGTATCTCCGCCCTGCTCCGAAGCAAGCCACAGGCCGGCCCCGAATCCGGCAGCGGCGTAGAGGATGAGGGAAGGGCCGAGCCTGGAAGAACGGAACATGGACAGCAGGGCGTCGGCAATCAGGGCTGCAGGCAGGGCGTAGGCGTAGACGGCATACGGGACTGAGACCGGCCAACCTTCCGGAACCCCGTCCGTATGCGGGAGTCCGAGCAGGACAAGAGAGACGAGCATAAAGGTCAGCCCGGCAGCGGACAACTTGGACAGGGCATAAATGCCTGCCGACAGCCTCACGGAAGGCATGTCATACTCTTTGATTTTGTTCATCTGAAAACGTCCTTTCAGGTTTGATCTCAGCTTGTGACCATGTCTCCTCCATTGACATGAATGCAGGTACCGGTAACGTAGGATGAATCGGGACTGGCCAAATAGACATAGGCACCGGCAAGCTCATAGGGCTGTGCCGCCCGCCCCAGCGGTGTATCGGTTCCAAATACGCTGACCTCGGCGGCGGTGTAGCTGGATGGGATCAGCGGAGTCCATACGGGGCCGGGGGCCACGCTATTGACGCGAATTCCGTTTTCGGCGAGCGACAGGGCAAGGGAACGTGTGAAGGTGACGATAGCGCCTTTGGTCGAGGAATAATCAATGAGCTCCTTATTGCCCTGGTAAGCGGTAATCGAGGCGGTGTTGATGATGGATGAGCCTTTTGTCAGATGCGGTAATGCCGCCTGGCTCATGAAAAAGAACGGAAAAATATTGGTCTGAAAAGTCTGGTACAGCTGCTCCTCTGTAATGTCCAGAAGACTGCGCTGCGGGTACTGTACCGCAAGATTATTGACCAGAATATCCAGCCTGCCCAATGTCTGCACGGTCTGCTCCACCGCCTGAAAGCAGCCCGGCCGGTACCGCAAATCTGTCTGAATCTGCAGGCAGCGTCGGCCAAGCTGTTCAATACGCTTTGCTGTATCGCTGGCATCAGAGGCCTCATACAGATAGGCAATGGCCACATCCGCCCCTTCCCTGGCAAAAGCGATAGCCGCCGCCTTGCCAATCCCGCTGTCCCCGCCGCTGATCAGGGCCACCTTGCCCTTTAGCCTGCCGCTGCCGCGGATTTCCGGATCTTCACTGATCGGCCGGGGCTGCATCAGGCTCTCCAGTCCGGGCTGGCGGTTCTGGTGCTGCGGGGGGAAAGCGATTTTTTGTGTGCGGCATACCGTCTGTTCCCCGTAAAAGGGATATGTCGGGTTCATTGCGCTGTATTCCTCCTTGCGTGCTGCCGGTTTAGTATATTTCTATGCATTCGCCCAGAAAAGCGTGCGCTTTCTGCGGCATAAGCCGGCGGAAAGGACCGGGCGGTTACGTATGCTGCTGTATCCGAATTGAATAATAGAAAGGTGGATAAATAAAATGCTGTATCGTGCAATGGTAGCAGAGGACTATGACGCAGCTTGCAGGCTGTGGGAACTTACGCCGGGAATGGGCCTTAGCGAAGCCGATTCGCGGGAAGGAATTCTGCAGTTTCTCGGGCGGAATCCGGGCCTGAGCCAGGTATGCGAGGAAGAAGACGGCACGCTTGCCGGTACGGTTATGTGCGGGCACGACGGGCGCAGGGGATATATGTACCATGTAGCCGTCAGCACAGCCTGCCGGGGCAAAGGGGCCGGCCGTGAGCTGGTATCCCGCGCGCTGGCGGCCCTTCATGAGGCAGGCATAGCGAAGTGCCATCTGATGGTCATTGAAGGCAATACGCTGGGACGCAGCTTCTGGTCGGGAACCGGCTGGCAGGAACGGGACGGCCTCGTACTCTTTTCACAAAATACATAATGAAGCAGCAGTCCTTAGGTGACAATGAATGTAATGGTGTAGGTTCTGCGTTCGTGCAGTATAATGTATAGGCAATTAATATGCCGAACTTAATCAAAGGTGATCTGAACAATGCGCTTCAAGGATGTATTCTCAATAATCGGGCCCGCTATGGTCGGCCCTTCAAGCTCTCATACCGCCGGTGCCGCGCGGATCGGCAGGGCTGCACGCCAGGTGCTGGGTGAAATGCCGCGTGAGGCCGAGGTTATTTTCTTCGGATCCTTTGCCGCCACTTATCAGGGGCACGGGACGGACCGGGCGATTATCGGCGGACTGCTGGATTTTGCTACGGATGACCACAGGCTGCCAGACTCAGTCGAATTGGCCGCTGAAGCCGGAATGGACATTTCCTTCCGTCAGGGCACCGGCTTGTTCCCGCATCCGAATACGGTCAGGCTCCGCCTTGTCGGCCGGGACACCGGTACGGAGCTGACGCTGACGGGAATCTCCATCGGCGGCGGAAATATTGAAATTGTGGATATCGACGGCTTCGGCGTGAAGCTGACCGGGATGTATCCCACGGTGCTGATTAATCATATGGACTATCTCGGCGTGCTGGCCAGCGTTACGGATGTCATGCGCAGGGGACAGTTTAATATCGGTCATATGTCGCTTGACCGCAAAAACCGCAGCGGCGCAGCGCTCACCGTGCTGGAGCTGGATGAGCCGGCAACAGCCGAGCTGCTTCAGGAGCTGCAGGCCCTCACTGCCGTGAAATCGGTCAAAGTGGTGGACTTGAACGGAGTCAAGCAAGAACAGAAAGGGAAGGAAAGCACACCATGAATTTTCAAACACTGAGCCAGCTGGCTGTATTATGCGAGGAGCGGGGGCTCGGCATCGGAGCGCTGATGCTGGAAGAGCAGAGTGCGGAATCGGGACGTCCGCAGGAACAGGAATTTGCTACAATGAAGGAATATTACGGAGTCATGAAAGAGGCGGTACACCGCGGGATGACCCAGGATACCACCTCGCGCAGCGGTCTGACGGGCCTTGATGCCCAGCGGGTAGGTGCTTATAACACGGCTAGTGAACCGTTATTGGGCGGACCCGCCGGACAGGCGATGGCCTATGCGCTGGCGGTATCGGAAGTGAATGCCTCGATGGGCCGGATTATTGCGACTCCGACAGCAGGCTCCTGCGGCATTATTCCGGGAGTCTTTCTCAGCTGCCAGGAGCGCTTCGGCTGGGATGACGATTATATGGTTTCAGGGCTGTTCGCTGCAGGGGCGATCGGCTATGTTATCGCCAATAATTCCTTTGTATCCGGAGCGGAGGGCGGCTGTCAGGCCGAGGTTGGTTCAGCAATCGGCATGGCGGCCGGAGCACTGACCGAGCTGCGCGGCGGGACGCCGGCCCAGGCTGTCCATGCCGTGGGGCTGGCCCTCAAAAATACGCTTGGCTTAATCTGCGATCCGGTAGGCGGGCTTGTCGAGATCCCCTGCATCGTACGCAACGGCTTCGGGGCTGTTACTGCCCTGGCCGCGGCGGATATGGCGCTGGCAGGCGTACGCAGCGTGATTCCTTCAGACGAAGTGATCAAGGTGATGCTGGAGGTCGGCTCAGCCATGCCTGAGAAGCACCGCGAAACCGCCGGAGGCGGTCTGGCCCAGACGCCGACCGGCCGGCAGATCATGAAGGATTTACGGAACAAGAAGGGCTAAAGGGCGGGATTTTTTTCCGCCGCTGACGGTTACCCGATCCCTATTCAGCGGTTTATAGCATACGGAACCGTTCCAGCTGCTCCCACTTTCCCTCGCGCCGGAGAATTTCCGGCTGCTTCGGACCGAGCAGGTCGAAGTGGGGAAAAGGCCTGCGGTTATGGATATACTGCGGGGGAAGACCGTTCTGCTCACACCAGCGGCGTAGACGGGGGAGGTCGCTGCAGCCTACTTTGGTTACGGTGGTTATACCCGGGAACCGGGGATCAATCCAGTAATGGGTCAAAAAAGCGATTTCCCCCCGCAGGACCGCCGCTTTCCACTGGTTCAGTTCTTCTCTGTTAATTCCAAAGGCCATAGCTGTCTCATCCTTATCCTTGGGGTAATTGTCGGCCGGCTTCATGCAATTTTATTGATGTTAACCTTGCTGGAGTGATTCTCCAGGGTATTGTATTACTGATTATGCTAAGTGGAAAATCGCCATCTATTTCCGGGCTAAAAGCAATATAGAGCAGACTTAGTGGAAAAAAGACATCTAATTCTGCTTATTTAGCCCATAATAGCGTTAATGGTCAAAAATAAGTGGCGATTTTCCACCTAATGCTTAGAAAGTTTGAGAAGTGGTGAAATTAGTTGCCGAAAATCCACTTAGTTAGTTAAAGTGCCATTATTAGTTAGAGCACCATTAATAGTGCGGCTTCATTGCAGCTTACGAAAGGAGGCTTATCATGAACGGACAGGTCAGAGCGGATATCCGTCCCGGGCTTGAGGTGGATATTGTGCTGAAGCAGGATCAGGCTACAGGCAAGCTTACACATGGTACAGTCAAAGACATTCTGACCAATTCCCCACGCCACCCGCACGGAATCAAGGTGCGGCTGGCTGACGGGCAGGTCGGCCGGGTTAAGCATATCAGCGGCTGATTACACAGCTGTATACCGCAGAGCTGCCGGATACTGGTTTATAACAACAAACTTTACAGCGTTTTTGGCTGTCTGTCAGAGCGAAGCTAATACGCAAAAAGCAGTCACACAAGCACCCGCATTATCTCGCAGTGCCCACCGGCACGGCTGATATAAAGTCCGGGTGCTTTTTTATTGCACGCACACCGCATGTTTAGCGCACGCACACTGCTTCACACCGCAGCTCGTATGCAGCACACTGCATGTTTAGCGCACGCTCACTGCGTCACACCGCAGTTCGTATGCAGCCCACACACGCACACCGCAGCTTGTATGCAGCCCACACACGCACACCGCAGCTCGTATGCAGCCCACCACACGCACACCGCAGCTCGCTTGCGGCTCACCGCTCTTACTGCAACGCTTCCCTCTCAGCGCCGCATGAATTCCTCCACATCCATATCCGCCTTGGTCTGGTTGCACAGGTTACAGGCACAGACACAGTTGTCGGGAGTGGTATGGCCGCCTTTGGCGCGGGGCAGGAGGTGATCGATCGTGTCACCGTACAGGCCGCAGAAATGACAGGTATAGTTATCCCTTGTCAGAATCAGCTTCCGAAAATCCTTGTTGCTGTAGAGGCGGCGGATGGTCCGGCGGTTAACCACGACAGCAGCGTGCTCGCGTACCAGTGTAACGGCCAGCTCCAGATCAATCTCCTGGTGCCAGCGCCGCCCCTTGTCACTGTGGCCGCGCATCAGAATCATCCCTTTGGCCGAGGGCACGAGCGCGGAGTGATCATCAGGCTCCGGCTTGGGCCACCCGCCCAGCGGAGGCTTCCGCCGCTGCTCGCCCGGGCGCGGACGCGGTTTGGCGCGTTCACCTGCACTTGCGGCAGAGGATTTGCTATCCCTGGAGCGTACCGGCCGGGAGTGCGGCTTAGGCTGTGCTGTCTTGGATTCGTGCGGCGCGGCTCCGCTTACAGGCACAGCCTTGGCGGTTTGCCGGGCAGCAGATACTGTATGCTGTGCAGGGCCTTGGCCTGCAGGAACCGCAACGGCCGCCTGCCGGGCAGAAGGTGTGGCTGAGTGGGCTGCTTGACCGGTCTTCCCGGCCGAGGCGGATACCGCAAGCTTCACCGCAGGCTTCACAGGAGCTGAAACAGCCGCACCCGGCACAGGAGGGAGCCCGCTTACGTCTGCTTTGCCGCGGATCTTGCGGCACTCCCGGCACGCGCCGCGGCGGGATTGGCCTTTGGAGCGTTTGCCCGTCCGTCTGCGGAATTCGGTAAGCGGCTTATGCTGCTGACAATATGCACATTGTTTGGAAACAGGCAGGCTGGTATCGGTCATAGGTATATTAGGAGAGACGCTCTGTCTGCGTCTGTCCGCTCCATTTATTTTTTAAAAGATAATTTGTAGTTCCAGTATAACGTAAAGCGAGCCCATTCACACGGCAGGGGGAAATAACAGGGTTTTCACGATTTTGTGATATCTGTCTTCGCACATCGCAGGGAAAAGCTGTAAACTCTATTAAAAATGCGGAAATGGGGAGCGGATCATGGGACAGCTGAAAAAGAGGCCTGGCGCCGTTATTGTTCTGTATGTGCTGCAGGCTTTTCTCGGAATTGGGGCAATCGGCGGCGGGGTGATGCTGCTGGTTGATCCGAGCGGTGAAATGATGGGGATGCCGGTCTCTGTGCTTGAGAGATCACCTTTTGACAGCTTTATGATTCCAGGCCTGCTGCTGCTGCTTATCTTCGGGGTCCTGCCGCTGGTTGTGCTCTACGGGCTGGTGAAGAAGCCGGACTGGCAGCGGTTTGCCGGTCTGAGTCCGTTCAAGGATCTGCATCCTGCCTGGACCTTTTCGCTGTATCTTGGCTTCGGGCAGATCATCTGGATTCTGGTGCAGACGTACATGATGAATGCGGTCTCTGCAGTCCATGTATTCTATACCTGTCTTGGCCTGCTCATTCAGGCGGTTACCCTGCTGCCTGCGGTACAAAAATATTTTATGCTGGACGGCTCTGCTGAAAGAAGTTAGAATGGCAGTGAACAAAAAAGGGCTTTCATAAAACCCTGGAGGTGAACCGGATTGACTACCATTTATGATATCGCCAAAAAAACCGGTTACTCTCCGACTACGGTATCGAAGGCGTTCAATAACTATTCCGATGTGCGCGCGAAGACACGGGAGGAGATTCTGCGGACGGCCCGGGAGATGGGCTATCTGCCGAATGCGCATGCCCGTACGTTGACTACCAAGAAATCCTGGACACTCGGCGTTCTTTTTGTGGAAGGAACGGGAGCGGGCATCCGCCATCCTTTTTTCGGAGCGGTAATTGAAAGCTTTAAGCAGATCGCTGTAGACAAGGGCTACGCCCTGATGTTCATCTCGAAGGATGTCGGCGGCAAGCAGAGCGGATATCTGGAGAATTGCCGGATTCATGGCGTGGACGGTGTTGTCGTGTTCCTTTCTGATTATGAGGATCCTTATTTCCTCGAGCTTCTGGAGAGCAATATTCCTACGGTCATCCTGGATTATGAGACACCAAAGTCTCATACCGTCTGCTCGGATAATATGGCCGGAGCGATGATGGCGGTGGACTATCTGACCTCACTCGGACACAGCAGGATTGCGCATATCTCGGGCGGAGTGAATACAGTTCCCGGCAATCAGCGCCAGGAAGGCTATCTTGAGGCCATGAAGCGTCACGGCAATGAGCTGCGGGAGGAGTATATCGTCGAGGGCGAGTTTTATGTGCTTGAGAACGGCTATTCTGCCATGCAGAAGCTGCTGGCTCTGCCGGAGCGGCCTACAGCTGTATTTGCTTCCGGTGATATGCTGGCGCTCGGGGCGATGATGGCGGCTAAGGACAGCGGCTTGTCTGTACCCGGAGACATCTCGGTTATGGGCTATGATGATATTGAGCTTGCCCGTTACGTGACGCCTGCGCTGACAACAGTCCGGCAGGATACGGCGAGTCTGGGAATCCGTGCCGCAGAGGTTTTGCTTGCATCGGTTGACCGTAAGGGGAACGGAATGGAGGCTATCGTGCTGCCCGTGGAAGTGATTGAGCGGGAGTCTTGTGCGCCGCCTGGTGAGAAATAGAGCGTTTCTTCCAGGACGCACTTTTTTTTCGCTACAATCGAAACCGGTTTCGATTTTGAGTGGTCTTGTGTTTTATATTTTATTTAAGGAGATGGTTTCAGATGGTGACTGTACAAACGGTAGTGACGGCAAAAGAAACCGGGGAGCGCCTAAGCCGGCGGGAAGCTCTGGTGTTCGGGCAGCGGGGCAGCGGGCAGACAGCAGATATACAGCTTCATCCGGAGCAGGAGTTCCAGCGCATCATTGGTTTTGGCGGCGCTTTCACTGAGGCTGCGGCCTACACGCTGTCGCGGATGAGTCCGGCCAGACGGGCGGAGGTGATCCGCAGCTATTTCCACCCGGAGGAGGGCCTCAGCTACAGCATGGGGCGTGTGCATATTCACAGCTGTGATTTTGCGCTCGGTAATTACACGTATGTGCAGGAGCAGGATACGGAGCTGGCCACGTTCGATATATCCCATGACCACCAGTGGGTGCTGCCAATGATTAAGGATGCAATGGAGGTAAAAGGGGGCCCTTTTACGATGCTGGCTTCCCCATGGAGCCCGCCCGCCTGGATGAAAACCAATGGGGAAATGAACAACGGCGGCTCGCTGAAGCCGGAATATGCCGCTGTCTGGGCGCGTTATTACACTAAGTTTATTGAGGCCTACCGCAAGGAGGGCATTCCTGTCTGGGCCGTATCGGTACAGAATGAGCCGGCGGCTGTGCAGACCTGGGATTCCTGTGTGTACAGCGCCGAGGAGGAGCGGGATTTTGTCAAAAACCACCTCGGGCCCGCCCTGCACGAGGCCGGTATGGACGATGTAAACATCGTAATCTGGGATCACAACCGGGATATTATGATCGAGCGGGTTACGCCAATTTTGTCAGATCCGGAAGCGGCGAAGTATGTTTGGGGGACGGGCATCCACTGGTACGGCGGTGAGGAGTTCGAGAAGGTGGCGAAGGTGCATGAGCTTTTCCCGGATAAGCATGTGCTATTCACAGAGGGCTGCCAGGAGGGCGGCGTGCGTCTGGGGGAATGGTTCACCGGGGAGCGCTACGGCCGGAATATGATCGGTGATCTGAACGCGTGGACGGAGGGCTATCTGGACTGGAATCTGGTGCTTGATGAGACGGGCGGGCCGAACCATGTGGGCAATTTCTGCGATGCTCCTATTATCGCCGACACGGTTACGGATCAGGTTCATTACAACAGCTCTTATTATTACATTGGCCATTTCAGCAAATATATCGTTCCCGGCGCTGTGCGGATCGGGCTGGAATCTGCCATTGACGGCATCTTGTCCACGGCGTTCCGCAATCCTGACGGCAGTATCGCCGTTGTGCTGATGAACGAGAGCGATGAAGAGCGCAGGGTAACGATTGGCCTTGGCAGTGAGCTGGCCGGTTGCCTTTTGCCGCCGCATTCAATTGCTACACATGTGATTTCATAAGGTACACATCCAAAAATTCAGGAGGTTATGATATGAGCCGTTATTATTTTGATTCGGGCCAATTTGTAATGGAGCAGTTTCATGAAAATAAACCGTTTGCCAGCTTCCTGCCGGGGCTTGCCGGACTCAAAGGTATTCCTATGTGGACTTTCTATGTGAACCGCGGGCAGGGAGTGTGCGGCTTCGGGGTACGCGACAAAAACTCGCCGATCATGGAGTTCTCCCCGGCCAGCATTTCCTACAAGAACGTGGCATCGTCCGGGTTCCGCACCTTTATTAAGCTGGGGGAGCGTGCAGAGATTTATGAGCCGTTCCAGTCCTCGCATCCGGATCCGGCGGTGAAGCGGAAGATGACGATCCTGCCGAACGGGCTGACGATTGAGGAAGAGCATGCCGGACATGGACTGAAAACGGCGGTTCATTATTTTAATCTGCCGAACGATGATTATGCGGCGCTGGTGCGGCGGGTGGAGATTGAGAATACAGGCGGTGCGGAGCTGTCGCTGGAGCTGCTGGACGGGCTGCCGGAGATCCTTCCTTACGGATCAGCGAACAGCGCCTACAAGGAAATGGGCAATCTGCTGCGCAGCTGGATGGAGGTCTACAATCTGGAGCACGGCATTCCGTTCTACAAGCTGCGTTCCAGCACCAACGATAGTGCCGAGGTCAGTGAAATTCAGAACGGCCATTTCTATCTGTCTTTTACAGCAGAGGGGGAGCGGCTGCGGCCGGTTGTTGATTTTGAGGTGATTTTTGGGGCGAATACCTCGCTTGCTTACCCGGACCGTTTTGCCGGTCTGACGCTTGATGAGCTGCTTGCACAGCCACAATATCCGGTGAATAAGGTGCCCTGCGGCTTCAGCGGCATTCAGCGGACACTGGCTCCGGGCGGGAAGCTGACACTGAGCACCATTATCGGGCATGTCAGCGACATCGATAAAATCAACCGCAAGGCTGACCGGCTCTGCCGCGATGAATATATCACCGGCAAAATGCTGGAAGCGGCTGAGCTGACCGAGAACCTTACCGCGGACATTGCTACGCGCACTTCTTCTGCTATTTTTGACGCTTACTGCCGCCAATCCTATCTGGATAATTTTCTGCGCGGCGGGTACCCGTTTATTTTTGACAATGGAAAAGACGGCTTCGTCGTGCATCTGTATTCACGCAAGCACGGGGATATGGAGCGGGATTATAACTTTTTCTCGCTTGCTCCCGAATACTATTCGCAGGGCAACGGGAACTTTCGCGATATGAACCAGAACCGGCGGAACGATGTGTTTTTTCATCCGCAGGTGGGCAGCTTTAATATCAAAATGTTCTACAGCCTGATTCAGGCGGACGGCTATAATCCGCTCAGCGTGCAGGGAACGAGCTTTGAGGTGCTGCCGGAGCATGCTGCGCAGCTTAAAGAGTGGGTCGGGAACGCTGCGGCGGATCATCAGGCTGAGCTTGCAGCGCTGTGTCTCGGCAAATTCACACCAGGCCAGCTGATTAATTACATCGCGGATCATCAGGTGCAGCTCAAGGCGGATGAGCAGAAATTCCTCAGCGGTGTGCTGGCCCTGTCCCGGCAAAATATCGAGGCCGCCTTCGGTGAAGGCTTCTGGAGCGACCACTGGACCTACAACCTGGATCTGGTTGAAGGCTATCTGGAGGTATTCCCGGATAAGCTTGCGGAGCTGCTGTTCGGCGATGAATCCTATACGTTCTATGACAGCCCTGCCTACGTGCTGCCGCGCAGCGAGAAGTATGTGATCAGCGGCGGCAAGGTGCGGCAGTACGGTGCGCTGCTCGAGGATGAGGAGAAGCTGCACCGGCTGCACCGCAAGGCCGGCGATACCCAGTGGCTGCGTACGGAAGGCGGCACCGGGGAGATTTACCGCACCAGCCTGTTCGTCAAAATGCTCTCGCTGGCGCTGAACAAGTTCGCAACTCTTGATCCCTATGGCATGGGCGTGGAGATGGAGGGCAACAAGCCGGGCTGGAATGATGCGATGAACGGCCTGCCGGGCCTGTTCGGCTCCGGGATGAGCGAGACGTTCGAGCTCAAGCGGATGCTTGTGTTTATGCTGGAGGCGCTGGGGAGTGTGGGAGTACCGGAGCTGCAGGCGGCGCAGGAGTTGGCAGGGGCACGGGAGCTACAGGCGGTGCAGGGATTGCAAGATTTGCAGGAGTCACAAGGGGTGCAGGAGTTGCTTGCGGGCTTGGGGGCTGCTGTTGGATCCGTGCAACTGCCTGTAGAGATTGCGCTGCTTCTGGAACGGGTGCTGGGGGCAGTAACTACAGTGCTGGACGGCGGGCTTGACGACTTCGGCTATTGGGACACTGTTGCATCGGCGCGAGAGACTTACCGGGAGAATATCCGGTTTGGTATTACCGGAGAGCAGGCGGAGGTAAGTCTGGCTGTCATCCGTGAAGCATTGGGCAAATTCCTGGTTAAAGTGGATGCAGGGATTGAGCGGGCGGTGTCGCTGGGCGGGGGACTGGTGCCGACGTACTTCCGCTTTGAGGCGGTACGCTACCAGCCCGTAACGGATGAAGCGGGCAAGCCGGTGATCAGCGGCTATGGTCTGCCTAAGGCAATAGTAGAGGAATTTGAGGCTGCAGCTCTGCCGTACTTCCTGGAGGGGCCAGCACGCTGGCTCAAAACGCTGGACAGTCATGAGCAGGCCCAAGAGATTTATAGCAAGGTTAAAGGCAGCGGACTGTTCGATCCGGTAACCTCAATGTACCGCACCTCGGCATCGCTTGAGGCGGAATCACACGAGATCGGGCGCATCCGTGCCTTCACGCCAGGCTGGCAGGAGCGGGAGTCGAATTTCCTGCACATGTCCTACAAGTATCTGCTGGCCCTTCTGAAGGGAGGGCTTTACGAGGAATTCTACAGCGAGATGCGAACCTCGCTGATCCCGTTCCTTGACCCGGCTGTATACGGGCGCAGCACGCTGGAGAATTCTTCTTTTATCAGCACGGGCGGCAATCCGGACCCGTTAACGCATGGCCGGGGCTTTGTAGCCAGACTCAGCGGCTCAACAGCTGAATTCCTCAGCATGTGGCGGACGATGATGGCGGGCAGCCGGATGTTTGAGTATGAGGACGGCGAGCTGACGCTGGAGCTGGCACCGGCGCTGCCGGGCTGGCTGTTTGATGAACAGGGCGAGCTGATGTTTACGTTCCTGGGCGGAACGGAAGTGACGTACCATAACCCGCGCCGGGCCGATACCTATGGCGCAGAGCGGGCGGTTATCGGGCGGCTTACGCTGACCTATGGCGACGGAAGCAGCCGGCAGTTTGACGGGCCGCTGCTGCGCGGTGCGGAGGCGGAAGCCCTGCGCCGGGGCGAGATCACCGCGATCCGTGCGGAGCTGGTGTAAGGTGTTTAAGGGAGGCCGCTGAGGCCTCCCTTTTTTCCTTTTTATAGAGATAAGAGAGTATAAATCTCACGATATACAGCCGGTTGGCGAAATGAGAGGCAAAAATGCCTCTGATATCGCGTAAAGTGGGCTGACCGCCTATTCCCCCACCCGAAATTTGCGACCCCAAACCGGAAATTCGCTACCTTCCCCCATAAGGTGAATGCGGTTACAATAAGCACATAGAGCAACACAAGCTTTTAACCACATTACAGAAAAAAAGATTTATCTTGGAGGTCCATACGATGGAGAACAAAACAAGCGGCGGGGTTAGCCGGATGAAAAAGCAGCCCGTTCCGGCTCTTATCGAAACCGGTTCAGGTCGCAAAAGATCACTCTGGAAAAGGCTGCTGGCCCAAAAGCATCTGCAGACAATGGCGCTGCTCGGCGTGGCCTGGATGATTATTTTTAACTACATTCCGATGTACGGGATGATTATCGCCTTCAAGGAATACAACATCGTCAAATCGATTGCCGAGGCCCCGTGGGTGGGACTTCAGCACTTCCGGGAATTATATGAGGACGAGGATCTGAGGTATGTTATCAAGAACACGCTGGGTATCAGTTTAATCAAGCTGCTGATCGGGTTCCCGCTTCCTATCATTTTTGCCCTGTTTCTCAATGAGGTACGTTCGATCCGTTACAAAAAAGCGATTCAGACGATCTCCTACCTGCCGCACTTTCTCTCCTGGGTCGTGCTTGGCGGTATCCTGGCAACCTGGCTTGCAGATGTAGGGATCATCAACAATATTCTGCTGGCACTGAACCTTATCGATAAGCCGATTTCCTATCTGGCGGAACCAAGCTACTTCTGGACCATCGTGATCTCCTCGGATATCTGGAAGGAGCTCGGCTGGTCAGCAATTATCTATCTGGCGGCGATTGCCGGGGTATCCCCGGAAATGTATGAGGCCGCAACCATCGACGGCGCCGGACGCTTCCAGAAAATGTGGTACGTCACACTGCCGGCCATCCGCGGAACGATCAGCATCCTGTTCATTCTGGCGGTCAGCGGCGTGCTTAACTCCAATTTTGACCAGATTCTGGTCCTGCGCAACTCGCTTAACGAAACAGCCAGTAATGTAATTGACTATTACATCTACTATACAGGGATTGTCACCAGCCGCTTCTCCTATTCTATGGCGGTCACGTTGATCAAATCAGTCATAGCACTGATCCTGCTGCTGATTGCCAACCAGGTAACCAAAAAAGTCAACGATACGTCACTGTTCTAGAAGAAGGAGGATCTAAACCATGTTTTCTCTCAAACGCAAAACGATGGGCGAAGCCATATTCGATATTGCCAACAACCTGGTAATGCTATGTATCTGCTTCGTTACTCTGTATCCGATATGGTATGTGCTGATTAACGCTTTTAATGACGGTAATGACGCCATGATGGGCGGGATCTACTGGTGGCCCCGGATGTTCAGCCTGGAGAACTTTGAAGCGGTATTCGCCAGCTCCGGCATTATGACGGCGATGGGCGTTACGGTGGCCAAGACGGTTATCGGAGTTGTCTTGCACGTATTTTTTACGGCAATGGTAGCTTATGCACTGTCCCGAAAAGGCCTGATCGGCGGAAAATTCTACATTCTGCTCGGTACCATCACCTTGTTCTTTAACGGCGGCCTGATTCCGACCTTCCTGCTGAACCGGGATCTTCATCTGCTCGATAATTTCCTGGTCTATATCATTCCGGTATTGTTCAGCTTCTTCGATCTGATTATCTTCATGACCTTCTTCCGGGAGATTCCCGAAGGGCTTGAGGAAGCGGCGTGGATCGACGGTGCCAATGACTGGTCAATTCTGCTTCGGGTGGTGCTGCCGGTATCCATGCCGGTCATCGCAACGATCGCCTTGTTCCACGGGGTGTATCAGTGGAATGATTATTTTGCCGGTATTATCTACATCAACAACCCGGACCTGCAGCCGATCCAGACGTATCTGTTCCGGGTGGTGGCCCAGTCCAGCTCTAATCAGATGATGGTCGCCCTGCAGGGCAGCAGCGTTACCAAGACTGTAACCTCACAGTCCATCAAGCTGGCGACAATGGTCGTCACCACGCTGCCGATCGTATTCGTCTACCCGTTCCTGCAGCGTTATTTTGTAAAGGGCATGATGATTGGTTCAATCAAGGGCTGATCAGCAGGCATGTACAATCAGGTAACTCCTCCAGAGGCCGCGTTAAGCGGATTCCGGGGTTGAGCTTATAAAGGTATTCATTCATAACATTTTAGAAAAGGGGTAAATAAGCATGGGCATGAAACGCAAGCCAAAATCAATGGTGCTGCTGCTCTTGGGACTGATGCTCGCGATGACGGCGTCAGGCTGCTCAGGCAATAACAATGCCGGAGGCAATGCCAACGCAAATAAGGAGAACACCAATACGGCGGCGGCAACAACTGAGGCTTCGGCAGCACCTACGGCTGCTGCACCATCGGGAGATGAGCCGGGCTGGCAAAGCGATACTTCACCGATCACCTTTGACTGGTATCTGAATTTCTCCTGGTTTCCAAATAAATGGGGTGTAGACCCGACTTCGCAATATGTAACGAAAAAGACCGGTGTGAACATTAACTTCATCGTGCCTGCCGGCAATGAAAATGAAAAGCTGAATACGATGATTGCCTCCGGCCAGCTGCCTGACTTCATTACCCTCGGCTTCTGGGAAGATGCCATCAAGAAAATGGTCGAAGGCGAAATGGTGCTGCCGCTCAACAAGCTGGCAGATGAGTATGACCCTTACTTCTACAAGGTTTCTGATAAAGATAAGCTCGGCTGGTATACCCAGGAGGACGGCAATGTCTACGGCTATCCGAACTCTTCCTCCTCGCCTGCCGACTATGAAAAGTACGGCGCAAACTATGTATCCAACCAGACCTTCGTAGTCCGCAAGGATATTTACGAAGCGATCGGCAGCCCGGATATGCGCACACCGGAAGGCTTCCTGAACGCCCTCAAGCTGGCCCAGGAGAAATTCCCTGAAGTAAACGGCCAACCGCTGATTCCACTCGGTCTGCATGAGTTCACCGAGAACGGCAACGACTCGCTGGAAGGTTACCTGCAGAACTTCCTGGCGATCCCTTGGGAAAAAGACGGCAAGGTGTATGAGCGCGAAACGGATCCTGAGTATGTACGCTGGATGAAAACACTCCGTCAGGCTAATCAGGACGGACTGCTGGCTAAAGACATTTTCATCGACAAGCGTGCTCAAATGGAAGAAAAGATTGCTCAAGGCCGCTACTTTGCAATGCTGTACCAACGTACTGACTTTGCTTCCCAGCTCGGCACAATCTTCCAGAAAAACCCTGAGCAAACCTATATTGCTGTAGACGGACCGTCCAATACGGCGCTGGATCAGCCAACCCTGAACGGCCCTGGTATCTCCGGCTGGACAGTAACCCTGATTTCCAAAAATGTAAAAGACAAAGCACGCGCTATTAAATTCCTCAGCTACCTGAACAGTGAGGAAGGAAATAAAGATTTGTACCTGGGTGAAAAAGGCGTCAGCTATGATACAATTGATGGTAAAGACCAGTTCCTGCCTGAAGCATTCGCGCTGATGAACAGCGACCGTGCGGCATTCGACAAGCAATACGGCTCTTCCTTCACGTTCTGGATGATGCAGAACACGAACATTACCGACCAATGGGCCCCTAAATCGGTTGAACCGTTCAAGCAGCTGGAAGACTGGACCCGCGGTAAGGCAATCAACACTTCCGAGTTCCAGCTGATCGATCCTACCGGCAACTCGCCGGAAGGCATTGTTGCTACCAAGCTCAAACAGCTCCGCGGCAAAACAATGCCGAAGCTGCTGATGGCTTCCTCCGATGCCGAATTCGATGAGATCTGGAATGATTATCTGGCGAAGAAAGAGAAGGAAGGCTTTGCAACCTTCGATGCCTACAGACAGACCAAGTATCAGGAGAACAAAAAGAAACTTGGTATGGAATAGTATAGAATAAGACCCAATTGCCCGCAGACTGCGGGCTTTTGGGTTGTTTGCTTCTATATATTGAGATGATGCGTTAACAGGAGAGTGCGTATGCGTAAACGGATAAGAGAGCTTTGGAGTTCCTTCAGCTACTGGTGGGGGCGCAGATCGCTGCAGAGCAGGCTGGTGGCCGCCTATATTTTCATTATCCTCGGCCCGAGTCTGCTTGTCTCCGTGTTTTCTTTTAGAACCATTAACAATACCTATGTCCGTGACGCCGTGGATAAAAACAATTACCTGCTGCAGATGGAGAAGCTTCACATCGTCAATCAGATTGAAGTGATGGAGCGGGCGGCACAGATTGCTTATTCCGATTCGGCTGTAAGGAGCTATCTCTCAAATGAGAGCGCTCTTACGTTAGGGGAGCTTGTTGATTTTAATAACACAACGTTTGTCAATTTAAGCCGAATCCAGTTGAATAACCCGGGCATTGAGCATCTGCGCCTGTACTCAAACAACGAGAGTATGTATGAGATCTGGCCAATTATTTTACGTGAAGACCGGGTGTATGAGGAGCCGTGGTATCAGGAAGCGCTGAAGCTTGAAGAAAGGGAATTGTGGGTGTTTCAGAGCAATGACCCCGACGTCATGCAGCGTTACACCAATTTAATGACAGAGGGACAGCCCAAGGTCTCCCTGCTGCGGGCAATCAGCATTCCGGCCGGCCATCATGTCGGGATGATCCAGGTGGATATGATGCTGAACAATTTTACACCAAAGACCTATACAGATGTGCGCGATAACCAGTCCCAGATGTTCATTGCGGATTCCGGAATGCGGCTGTTTACACGCAGTGACAACTCTTTTACAGAAAACTATACACAGCTGGAGCAGGCCATCACCGAGCGGCTGAAGCATTACGGGGAGACCGGGGAATGGGACATTCATTATAAAGAGAACGGCAGCTCGTTCATGCTGATTCATACTCCGCTTGAGCGGATCGGCGCTTCGCTGATCAATGTGGTATCCATGGAAGATGTAATGAAGCATATCTCCCAGACCCGCAATCTGCTGATCGGCGCCAACATCGGGTTTATTTTTCTGGTTACGCTGATCGCCTATGTCATGAATGCCTTCATTCTCAAAAAGCTGCGGCTGCTGACCGAAACGATGAAAAAGGTGCGCAAAGGCGAGACCTATACGGGGCTTGCCATCCGCGGAGGCGGAGAGGTCGGGGAGCTGGCGCATCACTTCAACAAGCTGATGAACACGATTAATACGCTGGTGGCCCAGGCCGTGCATAAACAGGCGCTCACGAAGGAGGCCGAGCTGCGCACGCTGCATAATCAGATTGACGCACACTTTCTCTACAATACGCTGGAAAATATTAAAATGCTGGCGGAGATAGAGGATCAGCGGATGATCTCCGATGCCTTGACCTGGCTGGGCGGCATGATGCGCTATAACTTTAAATGGACAGGCGAATATGTGAAGCTGCGCGATGAAATCCGCCATATTCAGAATTATATTGAGATTATGAATATCCGGTTTGAACACCCCATCCATCTGGAGTTGAATATAGATCAGGTTTATATGGAAGTCGAAGTGCTGAAAATGTCGCTGCAGCCGATTGTGGAGAACAGTGTGAAGCATGCCTGGAATACCGGCGGGGATGAGCCGGAAGGCCGCAGCATACGTATTGATGTGACCGAATCGCAGGGGGAGCTCTATATCCTGATTGGCGACAACGGCTGCGGGCTTACGCCGGAGCGGCTGGCCGCTCTTCATGAGAACATTTACGCCAAAGAAGAGCAGAGCACAGAGTTTTCGGGTAAGGGAACTGCAGGCTACAAGGCCGGAGGCATCGGCCTAAGGAATGTACATCAGCGGCTGCAGCTGTTCTACGGCGAGGCTTACGGGCTGGAGCTGCAAAGTGAGCCGGGGCGGTGGACTACGGTATTCATGACGCTGCCTAAAGTACTTTTGACGGGGGATAAGAGATGATGAAGAAACTGCTGATCGTAGATGACGAGAAAATGATCCGCCAGGGCCTTAAGGCAATGATTGAACGGGAATATCCGGCGGTTTATACGATTGGGCTGGCAGGTAACGGCCAGGAGGCGCTGGAGCTGTTCCGGCGGGAGCCGGCTGACATCATTATTACCGATATCCGTATGCCCGTGATGGACGGTATCACGCTGCTGGAGCATTTATCGGAGGAAGTACTGCCGGACCGGCGTCCGGCCGTGATTATCCTGAGCGGCCATGATGATTTTGAATATGCCAAAAGCGCGATCCGCCACCGGGTGAAGGACTACCTGCTGAAGCCGATCCGCCGTGAGGAGCTGTTCGGTACCCTTGAGCAGATTCAGCAGGAACGAAAAGCGCAGGAAAGCGGTGCAACCCGGCAGGCGCTGGAAACCGAGAACTACCGCAGGGAGCTGCGCATCGCCCGCCTCCAGCGCCTGCTGCAGCAGCAGGATGTGCAGCCCGCCCCTGAGCAGCTGGAGGAGCTGGGGAGGCTGCAGCTTCCGTATATGGTAGGCGTTATAAATTATTACTACAGCGATGGCACGCGGATGAACTCGGGTGAGGTGCAGGGGCTGCTGGAACGGCTGACGGGGCCGCTGGAGCAGCAGTTCAGCGAGATTCTGACCGACTGGGAAGGAAAGCTGATCCTTGCCGGCGGGAGGGCTGAAGCGTTCCTGAATCTGTACAGCATCGCGGAAACGAAGGAGATTAAAGGGCTGCTGATGGGGGTAAGCGAGACAACGGGCAACCCGGAGGATTTTCAGAAATGCTATAAACAGGCCTGCCGTGCACTGCAGTATACTTTTCTGACTCCTCAGTCCGGTTTTATGGATTACGGGAGTATCCGTGCTGACCGGCTTAGCTTTCCCCTGCCGGAGGAGGAGCTGCGCAAGCTGCTGAATATGCTGGGGACCGAACGGGAAAAGGAGATTAAGAACCTGATCGGGAATATTTTTCAGACGGAGCATTTGCAGCATCTGGATCTGGCTTACGTGGAGAATGTGGCCCGCAGTATCAACGAACGTGTGCTGGATGAGGTATTCCGGGTGCATGGGGAGGCTTCCGTTGAGGTGCTGAAGCTGTACCGTACAGTGGGCAATCTGTATAATTACCGCCATTTTCATGATTATTACCGCGCGCTGGAGCATTTGCTGCTCAGTGTAAACGATTATATTATAGGAGTACGTTCCGCACATACCGAGCATGCCGACATGGAAGCGGCACTCTCTTATATTGAGGAGCATTATGCGCGTCCGCTGAATATGGCGATGGTCAGCAACCATGTATCGCTCAGCTATTCTTATTTCAGTGAGGCGTTTAAGGCCTACACAGGCGAGAGCTTTGTCATCTATCTCAAAAAAGTGCGTATCCGCCATGCCAAAGAGCTGCTGGCAGGCAGCCGGATGATGAAGCTGTCGGGAGTGTCGGAGGCGGTCGGATTTGAGAACAGCAAGCAGTTTACCCGTGTATTCAAGGAGCTGGAGGGCATCTCCCCCGGAGAATACCGGATCAAGCTGCTGGGCGCAGGCAGTATCCGCCCGGAGGATAAGGAGCTTTATTAAGAAATGCAGGCTTGGAGGTACGGAAGTGGAAGAGATACAAGGCAATCTGATTACAGTAGAGTCGCTTGCGGCTGATTTCCGCAGGTTGGGTGTACGGGAGGGCATGACCCTGCTGCTGCATTCGTCTTTTAAGTCACTGGGCCAGTGGGTAGCCGGCGGTCCGGTGGCCGTTATTCTTGCTCTGGAGGAGGTGCTCGGGACGGAGGGGACACTCGTCATGCCGTCGCAGTCCTCCGATCAGACCGATCCCGCAGGCTGGAGCAGGCCGCCCGTGCCGGAAGCGTGGTGGCAGACAATCCGCGAGCAGATGCCGGCCTATGATCCTGACCTGACCCCGCTACGGGGTATGGGCGTTATCGCAGATACGTTCCGCAAGCAGCGTGGGGTTAAGCGGAGCAGCCATCCGGTGGATTCCTTTGTGGCCTGGGGGAAGCACAGGGACTTCATTATTGACGGGCACGCGCTGGAATTCGCCTTCGGCGAGCAGTCTCCGCTCGCCCGGATTTACGATCTGAACGGGAGCGTATTGCTGCTAGGTGTAGACAGCCTGAATAACACCTCCCTGCATTTGTCGGAATACCGGGCAGAGTATCCCGGTAAGCAGGAGGTGACCCCCGGTACGCCTATGCTGGTAGACGGGACCCGGCAGTGGGTACAGTTCAGGGACCTGAACTGGGAGTCAGAGGATTTCAAGGCGCTTGGGGAGGATTTCGGCCGGGAGACGGGCCTGATCCGGCACGGGCTTGTGGCGGCATCGGCCGCCCAGCTGATGCCGCAGCGGGAACTGGTGGATTACGGCGTGAAGTGGCTGGAGCAGAACCGGAAGTAGGCGGGCAGGGTGCCGGTGACCGGAGGGACTCGTTAGGTGGGACTCGGGATAAGTGATCAGGTAGCAGCATTTAGAGAGAGTACTAAACTCAGGGCAGATTCAAGGAGGAGTTACCTATGGGAACAACAACAATCTATTTAACCCGGCATGGCCAGACGGAATGGAATGTGCAGCAGCGGATGCAGGGGCATCAGGACTCGCCGCTTACTCCGCTTGGGGTACAGCAGGCCGGGTGGCTTGGCAAGGGGCTGCAGGAGGTGCACCTGGATGCAGTGTATGCCAGCTCCAGCCCTCGGACGCTGCAGACTGCAGAGATTATTCTGGGAGCACGCAAGATTCCCGTAACCGCCTGCGACGAGTTCAAGGAGCTATGTATGGGAGGCTGGGAAGGCTGCGAATCCCCGGCAATCAAGCTGGCTGAACCGGAGCAGTTCCGGTATTTCTGGGAAGACCCGGAGAAATTCGGCGTGGAGGGCAGTGAGACCTTCGCCCAGGTGCAGGAGCGGGCGCTGAACAAGCTGCAGGAGATTGTGAGTACCCATGAGGGACAGACGGTGCTTATTGTGACGCACACAGTTGTAATCAAAGTGCTGATGGCGTACTTTGAAGCACGGCCGATGAACAAGCTGTGGGATCTGCCTTATATTCATCCAACCTGCCTGTGCCGGATCGACATCAAGGATGGTGTGCCGGAGATCGTGCTGCATGGGGACATCAGTCATTATGAGTCGGCTGATGCTGTTATGGAATCGTAGAGATGCAGGCTGTAACCCCGAATCTATTTGTTGGATACTCGGTGTCTCATTCGCCCTCTATGCACTATAACCGGGTCTTCAACAATTAGTTGGATAATCGCTACTTAATTTTAATATTTTTACCGATTGGTAGTGATTAGTTGGAAAAGCGACACTTATTTCGGTCACATTCGCGTCTTGAGTACGATAAACGCAGAGTTAAGTGACATTTTTCCAATTAGCAGCTCCGTTCCGGGGAGATTGCTCCTGAATAGATGGCGAAAATCCACTTAGTTCGATCAACAAGCCCCTTGGCGGGCAATTCCAATGAGGCTGGTTAGCTCTAGAATACTTGCATAGCTGTAAAAACAGGCAGTGCCCGTAAACGGCACTGCCTGTTTGCGCTCTCTATTTGGCAGGCTGCACCTGGCTTGGCGCCGGAACACCCAGCCGGGCTCCAGCCGCAAGCTGTGTCAGGTCACCATTCAGTGCCTTCAGGCCGGGGAGCAGTGCTGCGATCCCGGCACACATCACCGGCAGCAGCCCGGCTGCAACGAACAGCGCCGGAACCCCGTAAAATTCGGCGGCCGCTCCGCCGGCAAAAGCGCCAAGCGGCTGCAATCCGCCGCCGATCAGGAAGCGGATGGAATTCACCCGGCCCTGGTGGCTTGCCGGGACCAGCTGCCCGTGAAGAGCGGAGCTCAGGGAGCCGAAGAACGGGCCGAAGACGCCAGCCGTGAATGCCGCGGCCAGGGCGAACGGATAGCTTGGAATGAGCCCCCATAAAGCGGTGACCAGCCCGATTCCGATCAGGCTGCCGAGCATGAAAGGCCGTCTGCGTCTGATCTCTCCGATCAGCGAGACGATACTGATTCCGCTCAGGTAGCCAAGCGCCGATGCCGTAGTCAGGGAGCCCAGCGCAGCCGCATCACGGTGCAGCACTTCACGGACATAGGGGACCATCATAGTCCAGACGGCAACCGAGCTGAGATTGCTGACGGAGACCAGGACCATAATAGTCAGCATGGCCGGGAACTTCCTGTAGAAGCTGAACCCCTCGGCGATTTCCCCCAGGTATTCCTGAAGGGAGAAGCGGCCGGCTGCTTCCCGGGGTTTTGCCAGCTTCGGCAGGCTGAACAGAGTGGCAATTGCGGCTGAATAGCACAGCGCATTGATGCCCAGAGCCGGCAGTGCTCCGCTGGATGCGGTCAGCACGCCGGCCAGCGCCGGCCCGAGCAGGGCGGCAGCGCCCTTGCAGCCTTCGATGACGGCGAAGGCCCGCATCAGCTTGCGGTCGCCGGCTACGCCGGGCACGACGGCGGTTGCCGTCGGCAGGAACAGCGCAGAGCAGGCACCGCTGAGCATGGCTGCGGCGAAGAGATGCCAGAGCTGCAGCTGGCCGATAAGGCCCATGCCTAGCGGCAGGAGGATGGCCAGCAGCCGGAGCGATCCGAGGCAGGCCATCAGGCGCACACGGTTCAGCCGGTCGGAGAGCGGCGAGCCCAGCAGGCGGATGAGGAGCTCCGGAATACCGGAGGCGAGCACAAGCGCACCCATGGCCAGCTTGGAGCCGGTCAGCTCATAGACCAGCCATTCCATCGCCAGGAGCCCGAAGGTATCGCCGAAGGTGCTCAAGGATATGGTCGCCAAAAGTCCGTAATAACTGTTTCTTTGTTTGAACACACATAACCCCGTCCTTTATTAATCCGGATTAGCTCTCCAGATAAGATCCGATTTGCTGCGGCAGATTCCGAAGCGCCTCCAGCCGCAGGCTGTAGGAGGCCGTTTTGCCGCTGCTGTGGACGATGACCAGCCCGGCGGCGCGCAGGGCGATCAGATGGTAATGGATCGTGCTTTTGGACAGGCCCACCTGCTTGACGATTTCAGTGAAGCTCAGCTGCCGGCCGGTAAGCAGACGGAGAATGTACAGCCGTGTTTCATCGGACAGAGCCCGGGTAAGCCGCAGCAGCGCCGCAGCCGGACGTCCCTCCTCCGGAGGAAGCACATCACAGGAGTAGCTGGTGAACACAAACTCATCATAAAAAGCTGTGGTAACGAGCGGCCGGGGGTGATACTGGGGAATAAGAATGACCTGCTTCAGCTGCTCTGCCGGATACAGGCGCATGCCGGCAGTTGCCTGTTCATAAACCTCCATGTCATTCCCGCCGCCAAGCGTCTTTCTCCGGCTGTCTGCTTCGCTCTGCAGTCCCGCAAGAATCTGCGGATCAATACCGCTGAAATAGCCGGCATCCCATACGCGCAGCATCTCCGCCGCACTGCTGCGCAGTTCGGAAAGATTGGCAGGGACGGACTGGCCGAAACGTCCGGAAATCTCAAATAGCTCCCCTGTAGTCAGATCCTCGAACCAGCTTAGGAATCCGTGGACCGTCCGCTCAACCGGACAGCTCCAGATATAGGGATTCAAATTGAAATCCTCTGCCCGGCTGATAACCTCCCGCATCTTCTGAAGCTGCACCGGAGCGAACCGGTCCTGCACTTCACGGACCCACAGCTTACCGGCGTCCATGGCATTATGATTCTGTTTGTAAAGAAATGCGTTAAGGCTGGCGATACATTCATACATAGGTGCAAAATCAACTTCAACACTGTAGCTCATGGAGTGTTTCCTCATTTCAAGAGAAGAATTTCTGGTTTGGTTAAATGAGTTCTATAAATATAGAACAACCAATTTGTTTTAGTATAAGCGAACCATTTGGATCTTTCAAGTAATAATAATGCACTTGCCCGAAGCAGGCCTTATAGCCAGCTTTTAATACATGTCACAAAACGCATTCTTTTTCAGTTATATAGGCAAAGAGAGGGGAGGAGCTTATGAAGGAGCCGGCACATACCGGGAGAAAGGCATGGGAAGACGGTGAGCTTGCATTGATCGTAGAGCAGGTACAGCAGGGTCATGTGCAGGCCTACAGCACGATTATTGAGCACTTTCAGCGTCCGATTTACTTATACTGCTACTACCTGCTGGAAAGCCGGGAAGAGGCAGAGGATGCAGCGCAGGACATTTTTCTTAAAGCACTGGAGCATATCGGCGGCTTCAGGCAGACGGTATCCTTTTCCGCATGGCTGTACAGAATTGCAAGGAATCATTGTACAGACCTGCTTAAAAAGCGGAGCAAGGGCTTCAGGCTGTTCGCCATGTACAGGCGGCAGCAGGCCGAGGCTGAGGCGGAGGGAAGCGGGCCTGTGCTTACAGACAAGGTTCATGAGCTGCTGGCCCGGCTGAATCCTGAGGAACGGCAGATTCTGCTGCTGCGGGCGCTTGAGCAGTACAATTTTGAACAGATAGCGGTTATTGTAGGCATGAATCCGGCCAGAGTCCGCAAGAAATATGAGCGTCTGCGGGACAAGCTGGGCCGGCAAAAAACAAAGGGGGAGATCAGGCTTGGTGAACCGCACGGCGATAGAGGATAAGGAATTGGGGCGGCTTGAACAGATGATCCGGGACACTCCTGCGGAGATTGATCTGACCCGGAGGGTTATGGACCGGTATGACCAGAAGCGCAGGCAGGTGAGCCGGGAGGCAGCGTCAGGGCGGCGGGGATGGCGCAAGCCAGCTGCAGCGGTGGCGGCGGCTGTGCTTGTCATGACTGCAGCAGCAGGGGCCGGCCTGATTTCACCGGCGGCGGCTGAAGCGCTGAAGCAGATCCCCGGAATGGCGCGGGTATTCCAGCTGGCAGGCGACCTCGGGCTGCGGGCCGCTGATGAGCAGGGCTTGTACAGCGATCCGGGAGTAAGCGATACACAGGGCGGGGTGAGCGTGGCGGCGACGGCGGTAGCTTTTGACGGAATACGGGTATCCGTCGGGCTTGAGCGCACAGCACCGGCTTCAGAAGCAAGGGGGCAGAATGGGTCTTTGCAGGAAGCCATGACTGACGTTGAACTGTCCATTAACGGGCAGCCGCTCAATGATTACGCTCCGTATGGCAGCAGCATCGGACCGTTTCTTTTCCCGGTACCGGACAGTGATAAGCTGGTGCTGGAATTCTCGGACCTGCGAAATCAAGGCGGGCAGGCGTTTCCGGAGCAGTTCGAGCTGGGCTTGCAGTTTAGAGTGACGGGGATAGAAGAGCCATTCCTGCTCGATATTCCGGTGGAGCTGAATACAAGGGACAATCTGGTGCTGGCGCCTTCCGCGGTCCGGCATTCCGGGAATGTTGTGATGCAGGTGGACAAGGTTGAGCTGACACCGGTGACAACCAATATTACAACCCGCCTGGAGCTGGACGGCATGACGATATCCGAAATGCACAGCAGCGGCGGCAGTATCGGATACGATCTGTTTGATGACCAGGGGAACAAAATCCAGATGCTGTCGGGAAACGGGACGAGCGCTACGGACGGCAATGTACTAATTGAGGACTCAAGGTTCGCACCACTGGCGTCCATACCGCAGTCAATAACCATAAAACCGTATCATTTTGTATACAAAGTGAACAGTACCAGTGAATTTCAGCTCGATGCCGGGGGGAATGTGCAGGTCGAGTATATTCCTGAATTAGAAGTAACTGTGCCGGTAGCGGCGGCTGAATAATACTTTGGTGTCAAAAAAAAGAGGCGGCTCCTGCCGGATGCTATTCACATCCGGGGGAACCGCCTCTTTAAATGTAGTTACGCAGCTTTTAGTTGATAAAGCCAAGCGCCAGCAGGGTCTTCTCCAGCATCGTAGCAGCTTCCGCGCGGGTAGCTGATTTCTGCGGAGCGAACGAGCCGTCCGGCAGTCCCTGGATAATGCCCTCAGCAGCAATTTCGGCTACTGCCGTCTGAGACCAGGCAGGAAGGGAAGCGGCGTCGCTGAATTTAGCCAGCGCCGCAGGGTCACTGTTCACTGACTTGCCGGTGTATTTCATGGCTTTGGACAGAATCGCAGCCATCTCCTGACGGGTGATCGGGCTATTCGGCTTGAAGCTGCCGTCTGTATAGCCGGTAATCAGTCCTGCAGCAGCTGCTGTGTGCACAGCATCGGCATACCAGGCACCTGCGTTGACATCACTGAAGTTGGTACCGCTGCTTGCTGTTGCCAGACCGAGCGAGCGGGTAATCAGGGCAGCGAATTCTGCACGGGTCACCGATTGTGAAGGTGAGAAAGCCGTATCGCTTGTTCCGGTGATAATCAGCTTGGATGCGAGGAGATCAATAGCCGATTTGGCCCAATGGCTGGTGATATCTCCGAATGTCTTGCTGGACTGGACAACGGTGTAATAGCTGTTGCTGTTCCGTTTGATCGTAACTGTGGTAGTTCCGTCAGCCTGGGTAGTGAATACGGAAGGCACGAACGAAAGCTTACCGGTTGCCGGATCAAAGGAGACAGCAGTCGCATTGTCCGGATTCAATGATTGTGTTGCCTTGATAGTACGGCTTACGTAGGTGCTGCCGAAGCTGTTCAGCGGCACGCTGTTATTGCCGGCCTGAGCAGAAATGGTGAACTCAATTACCGGTGCTGCCAGCGTAACCGATCCTGCTTGTGCAGCAACAGCCTGATTCACACTGCTCAGCGTAGCTGTGTCGGCCGGCAGAATGGATACAGTGATCGTAAAGTTACTCGTACCAAGCTGTGCGGCAAGTGCTGTTCCATTCACAAGACTGAGCGGAAGCGAATAAGAGGTTCCGTCTGTCGTACTGAAGGTAAGCACTGACGCCGGTTTGGCTGCAGCCTGCTGGATCAGCACGCTGGCCGGAAGTACAGCCTGGGCTCCGCCTGTTGTAGAAGTCAGCGGGATAACCAGCTCATTGCTGCCTGCAGGCAGTGCAGCGAACTGGGCTGTCAGCGTCTCGGCAGTAATGGTTGTCACCTGCGGTGCAGCCGTTGGTGCTGGTGTAGCTGTTGCTGTCGCAGTAGGTGACGGTGTTGCCACTGGTCCGCCGCCATTTGAAGGATTGCCCGGATTTGTTGTAGGTGTAGGCGTAGGCGTAGGCGTAGGCGTTGCACCCTTCAAATCCTTGATGCGTCCTTCCGTAGCATTGTTTACTGTTCCAACCTGTGCCAGATAATCTGTAAAGACTTCATAGTCCGGCAGATACAGCTCGTAGTAACGTCCGTCTGCCTTAGCAGCTGCCAGGGAACGGTAGAAGTCACCGCCGCCTGCCATGAAGGAGTTGGTGGACAGGATGTAGTAAGCTTTAGGATCAATGGCAGTGTAGCTGCCGTCGGCCTGCTTGATCTCTACAGAGACGATACGTTCACCGGCCTGTTCAACAACATTGGTTGTAGCATTGATGATTTCCGGCTTCTTGGTGGAATCGTAGCTGTAGCGCATGCCTGAGACTTGTGCGAAGCGGCCTTGATCACTTTCCAGTCCGCTGACGCCGTTCTCCAGGGCAGCAATGATTTCCTGGCCGGTTACCTTCAGGGCAACCAGGCTGTTGGAGAATGGCATTACCGTCAGTACTTCACCAAGGGTGATGTCGCCTTGATCAATCCCGGCGCGGATACCGCCGCCGTTCTGAATGGCTACGTAGCCTTTGATAGTGGACTGCTCAGCATCAGGAATCAGCTTGCTTACCAGCTCTTTGGCTTTTACGTTGATACCGTCAGCAATCAGGTTGCCGAGGTTGGTCTCTTCACTCCGGACAACCCGGGTCAGCTTGCCGTTGATCATCCGGTCGTAAACGAGCGGAACGTCGGTTTTGCCGACTACAGTCTGACGGATCGCCGCCAGCTCAGCGTCGTATTTCACGAGCATGGCTTTGGCGGTTGCATCTTCCGCATATTTTGTCGTGTCGATCAGCTTGCCGTTGTACGTTGTGATAACGCCCTCGTCGTCGAAGTTCACATCGAGCTCGCCGAGGTATGTGCCGTATTCACCGGTCTGTACGATCAGGGTCGGCTCAGTGTCTTTGTTGAAGATAACCGGAGCGTCCAGCTTGGTGTGAGTGTGTCCGCCGACGATAACGTCGATGCCCGGAACCTCAACAGCCAGCTTCTGATCCACATTGTAGCCCAGGTGGGATACAGCAATGATTTTGTTAATGCCCAGTGCCTGCAGAGCTTTGACTGTGTTCTCGGCGCTGGTCTTGTAATCCTTGAAGGCGATGTTGTCGCCCGGTGAGGACAGGCCTACAGTATCTTCAGTGGTGAGGCCGAAGATCCCGATTTTTTCACCATAAACTTCTTTAATAACGGATGGATAGATGTGGCCGTTCTCTACCGGAGTAGCAGAATCTGAACCGCCAACCTTGTTAACGAAAATATCCTTCAGCTCATTGTTTTTGGTAATGAAATCAATATTGGAGCTGATGAACGGGAATTCTGCCTCATTGATGAAGGCTCTGAGCGTCGGCAGACCCTTATCAAACTCATGGTTCCCGAAGGTCATGGCATCGTAACCGATGTAATTCATGAACTCCAGATCAGCCAGCCCTTCAAACTTGGTGAAGTACAGCGTGCCGGAGAATACATCCCCTGCATCGAGCAGGATGGAGTTGCCGGTACGTTCCTGCTTGATCGCCGTCATCCGTTTAACGACGGTTTCCAGATGGCTGTGCGTGTCGTTCGTGTGCAGGACTCTCAGAGAGAAGTCTGCATTCAGGTCGACCTGGGCCAGAACCGGATCATGGTCGGACACTCTTCCGCGGTCTGCGGGGAAGTCTGCATTCAGGTGGACAACATCAACCTCAGCGGAGGCTGTCAGGTTTTTGCTTACCAAAATATGATCAAGCACCTGTGAGTTGCCATCGTACGTGTAAGTGTAGCGTTCGTTCAGCGGCAGCTTGTCAATCAGGTTATCGAGCTCGGTGCCTTTTAGAATAGTTGCCGTCTGAGTGAACTGGAAATCGTTAAGGTCACCAAGCGCGACGATGTTCGCGGACGGGTTGGCTGTCAGAACTTCTTTGACAAACCCGTTCACTACTGCAGCAATATTATGGCGCTGTGTTTCACTCGAAAGCACAGGCGGCTGCACATTGCCGAATGGACCATTATCGCCCGATTTGGAGTTAAAATGATTGGCGATCACAATAACCTTTTCACCGTTGAATTCAAACTGGGCCGCAAGCGGTTTGCGCGAGCTGGCAAAAGCTTTGTTAGTAGGGTCGATTCTGCCTGGATTGTAGCTCAGCTTATCAGCGGCTGCATCGTAGCCGACAGCCTGGGTTGCAGAGCCCTTTTGACCATTGATGCTGTCAGACAGCTTGACTCTTGCTGCATTGTAAAGGAAGCCGACACGGATATTTCCGCCCGGTGCCCCGCCGTCTTCATTATTAACCGGAGCGATATCAACATAAGTGTAGAGGGGGCCTCCGGCAGCCTGAATCGCCTGAATCAGCTCGGCCGCACTGGCTTCCACATTACCGTTATTGCCTTCACCGTCGCTGTCCTGCATTTCAACAACGCCGATGATATCCGGTTTTTTCATATTTGTCGTGATGGATTCAGCGAGCTTCTGAATCTTTGCTGCTCCTACGCCCGGATAGTAGTTCTCGATGTTGTAGGAAGCAATCAGCAATTTCTCGTTATCTACAGTGATAGTGGAGGTTTCCTGCTTGAATGTGCTAGGTGTAATGCCTGGCAGGCTTCCATTGTCTGGGATAACCTTGTAATTGCCGTTGTTATAGCCGATAACACCTGTAACATTACCGTTAAACTTGTCACCTGTACCTACTTGCTGTCCGGGATCGCCGTAAGCGATCAGGAGGCGCTGGGGATTAAGGTTATCTGATCCCTTCAGGACAAGTCCTCCGGCAGGTGTAATTACGTCCTGTGTTGTATTTTCTACTCTTACAGGAATGTTGTAAACCATTGAATTACCGCCGCCGCTTGTCCAGTAAGGACTGATAATGGTCGGGGTCGGCAGGGTAACCCGCATGCCTTCAAGGGATTCGTAGAAATCCGCAGCATCCTCAGAAGGCTGGAACACGGTCAGGCCGTCATTGTCGATGATGGAGTCCGGAATAACCCGTCCGCCTTTACCCAGCACTACTGCTGCAGGCAGCTCAACATCCTTTGCAATCGTCTTAATCGAGCTGAGTGTGATCTGGGTGGAAGTCAGGTTGCTGCTGCTTCCTTCATTGTACTCGGAGACAAGACCCGTAACCGCCACATGATCCCCGATAGCAGGTTTCAAGCTGGCATTGGTGCTGTATACGTAAATCCCTTCCGAGGTGTTGATGTTATTGTCAGGCTTAGGATCCTGGATGAAAAAGCCTTTATAACTGCCATTTGCAAATGTATATCCCAGCTCTGTAACGATACCTTCTACATCCGTCACCGTTTGACCGGCAAAGCTGGAGGTATGGGATTCGCCCTGAATATCATGGATACGCGGTTGTTCGGTAGCTTTGTATTCAAAGGTATATACTTTGCTGGTCTGGCCGCTAAGTACTGCAACAGCTTTGATTACAGTGTCTTTGTCGACAGTAACTGGTGCTGTATACAGCGGGCTTGCTGCTGTCGGTGTAGTGCCGTCAATTGTGTAGTGCACTGTTGCACCTTCAGTAGGGCTGGAGAGCGTAACCTGTCCGCCGATGATAATCGGACCCGCACCCGGGCTGGCTATTACGGAGAACAGCTCCTCTACCAGACTTTCTGCACCCAGTGGAATGAACTGATAAGTCGAGTTGAATTGCTCGATTACACCTGTAATCTGGTCAAAATGTTTACCTGCCGCCAACTGGGAAAGGCCGGAGTAGATAGTGAATGTCTGATTGCCCTGGCTGGCAATGACAGTACTTCCGTCTTTACTGTTGATGGTTACATCCTTGAGCGTAACAAGCTGTGCTTCAAAAGCTTCGCCGTTAGCGGATGAAAGATCTGCAGCGGTGATCAGCTTGGGCGCCGGAACGCCTGCGTTCTCGGCAGTCACCTTGTAAGTAAGGCCGGTAACTGTCTTAAGCTCCTGCAGGTTACTATAGATATCCATTGCGCCTTGAACCTCTACACGGTCACCAACCTGTGCAAAAGCCGGGAACCCGTAGAGCACAATTGCTGCTGTGTTATCCTGAATGTACGTTTTCGCACCGTCGATGCGGGTTACAACGCCTTCAGTCCATACATTGTCGCCTTTATCCGCAGGTCTTACAGCGGAGATATTCTGTTTTGTCAGGATAGAATAGTCAAAAGTCGAAACCGTGCTGTACACGTTATCCGCGACAGAGGCATACGCCTTAATTGTCGTCGGCGCGTTCAGCTGGATAGGTCCGCTGTACGGCGTGTATGCGGCTGAAGCGCCGTCTATGTAAACTGCAGCATAGACTGTTGCGCCTACTGTAGCTGTGTTAAGGGTGATCGCTGTGCCTTGCGGCCAGGCATTGGATGCTGGTGCAGCGGTTACAGCCTCAACAGCCTGTTTGATACCGTAGCTGCTGTTGCGTGGGTCCGGGGTTTGGACTACGAAGTCGTTAGCGTTGTTGTCCGTGTCCAGACCGCGGCTGTCAGCCGGAGCGCCTGCAGCAGTCTGGCGGATAGCTGCAAGTACTGCGCTAGTCGGTTCGGTAGGACCGCTGCCCTCATATGCAGTAGCTGCACCAAAACCTACCATATCAACGCTTACACCTGCGCTGTTAACGAGGTCAACTTTACCACCGGCAGCGCCCAGGCCTAAAGAGCCTGTTGCATCCGGAGTGGGGAGTTCCTTGGTACCGCCGGTTCCTGCTGCCTGTTGGATCAGGAAGTAACCATTAGCGGGAATTGTTCCCTTCAAGTCGGTGATGTTCTTCGTTGTAGCAAGATCACCGCTCGCGCCGGCACTGGCATAACG
Source organism: Paenibacillus sp. fava2 (assembly GCF_058313675.1). Lineage (NCBI taxonomy): Bacteria > Bacillati > Bacillota > Bacilli > Caryophanales > Paenibacillaceae > Paenibacillus > Paenibacillus sp. fava2. The sequence continues at coordinate 472,596 of NZ_CM177755.1, forward strand.
TACCTTCCAGCCGTCTAGGCTCACCGCCTTGTCAGTAGGATTATATAATTCAATAAAGTCATTCTTGAGTTCAGCGCCGCTGTTGCCTCCGCCGCCATAAACCTGTGAGATTACAATATTACTGTTATCTGTTGCTGCCTGTGCAACTTGTCCGGCAGGGACTACGATGCCAATCAGCATCAGCATTGCCAGTCCTGCGGACAGCCATTTCTGCATCCTGTGAGAAATAACCATTATTCTAAACCCACTTCCTCTCAAACTATGATTTACAACCTAGTAAGTGTAACATCTGTTTGTAAAATGAAAGGTTGTCTCACATGAATATATATTAATTTTATGTTAAATAAAATTAAAAGGCAGAAAGTTTATATAGAATGCACAAAAAATTAGGGATATGTAGTGAAAAACTATGAACGATCAGGCTGTTTGCGATCTTAATATAAAATGAAGACTATGATTATGTAAAAGTAATGTTATGTTTATGTAATTCTTATGAAAAAGTTTCTGTTGAATTTGATGTTTTGAGTGTAAACGGCGGAACCTTATATCATTTAAAACCTTCTAAATCTTAGGTTCCGGGTGCTCAGGTGCCAGAGCGGATAGTTGTAGTATGTGCAGCTAAAAACAGCGGAAATGGGTCTTTGCATCACATAAGTGTATTTGGTGCAGCTAAAATAGCCCGGAACAGACAAACGGTTTTTTTTATCACTTTTTAAGTGTATAGAGTACAGTTAAAGGGAGAAATGAGCGGGAAACGATCGTTTTAATTGTACAAAGTGCAGCCATGTGGGCAAAAGGGGAGGAGGAGAAAGGGGGAAAACAGAAAGGCAGCAGAGCGGCGTCCTGTGAACGCTCTCTGCTGCCTTTTATTTGAACAACTGAAGGGTATCCTAGCGCTGGTGTGTAAGGCAGCCCATCACGCTGCCCTATGGCTGTTACACCTGCGGTGCTTCCAGCCGCTCCAGCCCGTTCATATATTTCCGCAGCGCTGCCGGTATATGGACCGATCCGTCCTCCTGCTGGTGGTTCTCCAGCAGCGGGATCAATATACGCGGTGTAGCTACGGCAGTGTTATTCAGCGTATGGCAGTATTGCAGGCGGCCGTGCTCATCGCGGTAGCGGATGTTCGAGCGCCGGGCCTGGAAGTCATGCAGATTCGAGGCCGAGTGGGTCTCGCCGAAGGCATCGCGGCTGGGCATCCAGGTCTCCACATCATATTGCTTATGTGTTTTCAGGGCCATATCGCCGCTGCACACTGCGACTACACGGTAGGGCAGCTCCAGCAGCTGCAGAATATGCTCGGCGTTGGCCAGAATCTCCTGCAGCATCTGCTCCGATTCATCCGGGTTATTGCGGCAGAATACAACCTGCTCAATCTTCGAGAACTGATGCACCCGGTACAGGCCGCGTACATCGCGTCCCGCCGAGCCGACCTCGCGGCGGAAGCAGGTTGACATGCCGGCCAGCCGTATGGGCTCGTCAAGCTCCACGGTCTCGTCGCTGTACAGCGAGACCAGCGAGACTTCCGAGGTGCCGGCCAGCCAGCGGTTTTCGCCGTTCAGCTCATAGGTCTGATCCCGGCCGCCGGGGAAAAATCCGGTCCGCTCCAGCGCCTCCGGACGGACAATAACCGGCACATCCATCGCCGTGAAGCCGCGCTGCGCCAGTACATCCAGTGCCAGCCGCTGCACGGCGAGATGGAGATCGAGCCCTGCGCCCTTCAGCACATAGCTGCGCGGGCCGCCGGCTTTGACGCCGCGCGGAATGTCGAGGATGCCGTGCAGTTCGCCCAGCTCGACATGATCGCGCGGGGCGAAGCCGAACTCCGGCAGCGTTCCGCAGCGGCGCAGCTCCACATTCTCGCTGTCGTCCTTGCCGATCGGCGTGTCGGCCGATACGGGGTTGGGGACGAGCAGCTGCAGTTCACCGCAGCGGCGCTCGGCCTCTTCCAGGTCCGCTTCCAGTGTTCCGAGCAGGCTATTAATTGCCCGCACCTGCTCCTTGATCTGCTCACCGGCAGCATGCTCGCCCCGGCGCAGCAGCTGTTCGGTCTCCTTGGTCAGCGTGTTGCGCTCCGCACGGTGCTGCTCGGTATCACGGCGCAGCACACGCCGCTTGTCGTCCCATTCCAGCAGTTCATCCAGCACGGGATCGACCCTTTTCCAAAGTGCCGTATTTCTCACAAGCTCTTGATTTTCCCTGATCCAGTTCATGTCCAGCATACCGCATTCGCTCCTTTTGTCTTAAAAAAATACAAAAAACGCCCTCATCCATGGGACGAGGAGCGTCAGCTCGCGGTGCCACCCAGGTTGACCGAACTTGCGGAAATACAGGCTTGCAGGAGGTTCGGTCCTCTTTGGTCTTCGCGGTAACGGGCGAAACCCGGTGAACTTAGGGAACAAGAAACTGCTCCGGTCGCAGACGCCTCACGGTTGGATGCCGGTCATTGGCAGGATTGCAATATAGGTTTGCCGCTCATTATATCCCAGAAAACAGGCACACGCAAGCAATGGGATGAAAAACGGGCTTTTTGAAATATACTTTGGCCGCAGGGCAGTAGGATAACGGCAAGCATGAGGATGACGGGATGGGCACATTTTGAGGTTTGACAATATTCCGTCCTTTTTGATAGGATTATTAATAATTTAAAGTATTTTAGACCGCGATGAGCGGCATATGTTCTTATAAACTATAGCAGAAGAGGTGCAGATGTGGCCAAAATAGTTGTTATCAACGGGACGCCGTCCCTGGTATCGCGGATTAACGCGGTCATTGAATATGCAGAGGCGGATCTGCGGGGGCGCGGTTTTGAAGTGGAACGGATTAATGTAGCCGAGCTTCCGGCAGAAGACCTGATCCATACCAAGTTCGAGAGTGAGGCTATTGTCAAAGCCAACGGGCTCGTAGCCGAAGCGGATGCCGTAATTGTTGTCAGTCCGGTATATAAGGCTTCTTACACAGGTGTACTCAAAACCTTCCTTGATCTGGTCCCGCAAAAAGGCCTGGCCGGCAAAATCGCACTTCCGCTCTTCATGGGCGGCAGCCTTGCGCATCTGCTGGCGATTGACTATGCGCTCAAGCCTGTACTGTCCGTATTGGGTGCCCGCCATATTCTGGGCGGCGTATACGCTGTTGATTCCCAGGCGGTGCGCAACGACCAGGGTGTCGTTGAGCTGGCCGACGAGCTCAAGCTGCGCCTGAACAGTGTGCTTGAGGAGCTGGCGGAAGAGACCGCGGCGAAGGCTGCGCGTAAAACGGTCTAGTTACGCAATCTATTGAAGCTGCTGAGATACAGCTGCTGCTACAGCAAAGCCCCGCACTGCCGGAAATCCGGCGGTACGGGGCTTTTGAGCTTTTTGAATGTGTACAAAATACAATAGAATGCCTTATTCCGCCAGCAGAATGCTGCAGCCACGGTGAGAATATAAACCTTCCATAAGCCCTGGTTTGATCTGGAATAGCGTCTTACGCAGCTTACAGCACCGCCGGCTGCCAATGCACAACCTCGCTGCCGGCCAGGCTGGCCGGGATATCAATAATCCGTTGGTTGCTGCTGCCCCGGTAAGGGAGCGTAGTGTCCTTGAGCTCTTCGACAAACCGGCCGTCGATGACAACCTGGCACATGGCCAGCAGGTTCCACTCCGGGGAGCCCGGAGCAGCGGTCAGCTCTTCGTACGTGTAGCCGGTATAAATCCAGACCGGGAAGTCCGGCAGCTCGGCGCGGAGCTCACGGAGGAAGCCGGAGGCCTCATCAGCGGAGAAAAAAGGATCGCCGCCCGCCAGCGTCAGTCCGTCCAGCAGCGGATTGGCAGCCATTTCGGCAATAATCTCGCGCTGCCGCTCCAGCGTGAACGGCTCGCCGAAATTGAAGTTCCAGGTCTTCGGATTGAAACAGCCGGGGCAGCGGTGGCGGCAGCCGCTTATAAAGATAACCGCCCGCATGCCCTCTCCTTCATTTATAGACTCCGGATAATAGCCGCAGATATTCATAGATGCTTGATGCGGTCTCTCACTTCAGCCTGCTTGGCGGCGTTGAAGCGGGTCTGGTAGTCGCCGGTCAGATATCCGGTTACCCGGCGCAGCCGGCGGATATGCACGTCATGTTCATGAACGCCACAGGAAGGGCAGTTGGTACCGATAACCCCTTCATAGCCGCAGCCGGAGCAGCGGTCAATCGGGTGGTTGATGCTGAAATAGCTGATTTGCTGCTCCAGCGCGTACTTGATGATTTTGACAAAAGCTGCCGGATTGCTCCGCGCATTCCCGTTCAGCTCTACATAAGAGATCGCGCCGGCATTGCAGTATTCATGGAACGGAGCTTCCAGGCTGATCTTCTGGGCTGCGCCAAGCTCATGGTACACAGGAATATGGAATGAGTTCGTGTAGTATTCACGGTCAGTTACGCCCGGGATCGATCCAAGTACCTTGCGGTCCACCTTGGTGAATTTGCCGGACAGGCCTTCAGCCGGTGTAGCGAACAGCGTGATGTTCAGATCCAGCTCATCGCTCTTGCGGTCGCAATATTCACGCATGTGGCGGACGATGGCCAGTGCTTTGGCGTGAACCTCCATGTCCTCGCCGTGGTGCTTGCCGTACATTGCCTTCATGCATTCTGCCATCCCGATGAAGCCGAGGGAGAGACTGCCGTGCTTGAGCAAATCTCCTACGATATCCTCGGGAGCGAGCGCCTCGCCGCCTTCCCATACGCCCTCACGCATCATGAAATCGGAGGCTTTGGCCTTTTGGGCAGCCTGGATGCGGAAACGGTGCAGCAGGCCTTCCAGCGCAATGTCCATATAGTGGTTGAGGTCATCGTAAAAGCCTTCTTCATCAGCCGCCAGCCGGCGTCCGGTAATGGTGCCGTGGGCCAGCCCGAGACGGACCAGGTTCAGTGTGTTAAAGGACAGGTTGCCCTTGCCGGAGCAGTGATTACGTCCAAAACGGTCGCCGAGCACACGCGTGCGGCAGCCCATGGTTGCGAATTCTGTATCCGGATCAGCCGGATCATAGTACTGCAGATTGAGCGGCGCATCCAGGTTGGCGAAGTTCGGATACAGTCTGCGGGCCGAGCATTCAGCCGCCTTCAGGAACAGCTCGTAGTTCGGGTCACCCTGCTGCTGGTTAACGCCCTGCTTGCATTTGAATATCTGGATCGGGAACACCGGCGTTTCACCGCTGCCCAGGCCGTTCATCGTTGCGGTCAGCAGGGAGCTGATAACCAGTTGGCCTTCCGGTGAAGTGCAGGTGCCGTAGTTGATGCTGGTAAAAGGAATCTGTCCGCCCGAGCGGCTGGACATCGTATTCAGGTTGTGGATCATACTCTCTGCAGCCTGCAGCGTTTCGATCTCGGTCTCTTTCTGTGCGAAGCGGAAGGAGCGCGGATACTGCTCAGCCAGATCGCTGCGGCTCATCGTGATCTCTCCGGCGATTTCGCTTGCCTCGCCTTCCTCAAAGTAGCCAAGACCCTTGCGGAACAGCTTGGCGAAGGATTTGGTCACATATGGCGCAAGGTCAAAGTCAATTTTGTTGGCGGATACGCCGCCGTACTGGGCATTCTGCTGGGACTGGAAGATTATCGCCACCAGCGACATTGCCGTCATAATCGAGTTAGGAGGGCGGACGCTGCCGTTGCCGGTGTTGAAGCCTTCGCGCAGCAGGCGCTCGAACGGAATGAAGATGCAGTTGGTTGTTCCGATAGCGTATTGGTCCAGGTCATGGACATAAACGACGTTATCGAGCGTTGCCTGTACGAGCTGCGGCGGCATGGTGAAATTGCGGGCATACCATTTGGAATATTCACTGCCGAATTTACTCATTTTTCCGGAAAAGCTTTCTCCGTTCAGGTTCGCATTCTCACGCAGCAGATCCAGATCGGCGCTGTCGATAATGTCCCGGCCTAAATGTATCAATTCATTCAGAAGAACCTCCTGTGCAGCTTGTCCGCTATTGTGCCGTTTCTCCAGCAGCGTCATATGTAACTCTCTCCTCTCGGTATAGTGGTCCGTTAAATCTATTTAATCCTCAATATGTAGTCTGTCTGAGCCCAGTAAAAAGGCACCTCCCGCCTTGGAGGCGGAAAATGCCCGGATGCGTTCTAAATACCCGTATAAGCGGATATTTGCCAGAGGTCTGGGTGTCAGGAGAAGGGGCATGATCTGCCTTCTTATCCTTTGCAGAAGCCGATACCTGAAGGCAATAGGGACTATCGTCCTCAGGTATCGGCAGCCTGATGTCCCGGTCATCCGGGTAGGCTGATTCTGCTGCTGCAGGCCGCATACGGACACCTCTCCTGTTCCTCGCAGGGGTCAATAATGGTGCCCGGAAACAGGCAGGTCTCCTGGCTCCCGGTTCATCCAGCGGCTCCTTCCCGGGGGCTTGTCCGCCCTCCAGTGGCCTATGCCGTGGGTGCGCCTGACAGGAAGTGTTCTCCCGGCGGGCAATCCGGTTACAGTGGCGGGACCGCAGCGGATTTGCACCGCGCTTCCCTATTAAGCTTGTACTCTCTTATCAAGAGTAAAGCACCTGCTTCCACTATATTTGGTTGATGAATATAAAAATACCCCAATATATTGTGTTTGTAAACCATTATTTACAAAGCCGCGCGGGGAGCGGCTTCAGCCCGCTTACTCACAGGTGATCCACAACTAGTCCACAGGTAATCCACAGCCTGATGCTAAATGGAGGCCGGCAGGATTCATAAATTGTCCGAAAAGCTGCCACAAAGACTCCATAAATCTAGTGATTCTGACACTAGATTTACAGAGACCGGCTTAGCGGTGGTATAGGGTTTATGTAGAGGGAGAATGATGAATTTTTTGTGGCTAAATTTGTGGCAGAACTGTGGAGTTGCTACAATGAAGGTGATTAAAGGCCACAAATTTTTGTCAGGAGGGATCTAACGATGGCAATTGGTGAAGTTACAGTCATTCCGATCGGCACAGGCAGTACCAGTCTGAGCAGCTATGTGGCTGACATGCAGCGCGTGCTGCAGACGGTGGAGGGAATTACCTTTGAGCTGACCTCCATGGGAACGATTATCGAGGGTCCGGTATCCAGAATTCTGGCGGCTGTAGAGGCGCTGCACGAGTCTCCGTTCAATGCCGGGGCACAGCGTGTATCCACTTCACTCAAGATTGATGACCGCCGTGACAAGCCTTCCACAAGCCGCAGCAAGCTGCAGTCGGTCGAGCAGAAGCTGCAGGACGGTCAGGTGTAGCGCAGGATAAAAGAGTCTTGGCGAATTTCGCCAAAAGTTGTATAATATTTTTTGTTTGACGGGTATCCCAAGCTTCAGGCTGGTGTAGCTCAGGGGTAGAGCAACGCACTCGTAATGCGTAGGCCGGGGGTTCAATTCCCTTCACCAGCATCGTGAAATCCCTTATGTAGCGCGGTTCCCCGGATATTCGGGGGCCGCGCTTTTTCTTTTCTTCTACCATTCTTCTACCCTTTATTAGACTAAAGTGTTATTTGGGGTGATTTCTTCTACCAGAACCGGCTTGCGATCTCCTATAATGGAATCCCCGATATTCTTTAGTACGGCTTCCTGTAGATTGGGGAGTACATGGGAGTATGTGTCCAGTGTGACATTAATTGAAGAATGCCCCAGGCGCTCTTGAACGATTTTTGGATGAATTCCAGCCTTCAGCAGCAACGTGGCATGAGTATGCCGCAGGTCGTGAAACCGGATGCGAGGGAAATCAATATAGGGCTTCCCTTCTGCTTTGAGCTGCTGCTGTTCTTTCTGAATTCTTTCGATAATTGAATAGTAATTTCGCATGAGATTCCGTGGATTAAGAGGAGAACCCACTCCGCTTTGAACCACAAGCCCACTATCATGATATAGAGGGTTATTCTTAGCCAATTTATCAATGTGAACAAAATGTTCTTTCAGCATGTCTACCGTATTTTTGAATAATGCAATGGAGCGCAGGCTGCTGTCGTTCTTGGTGTCGTCAAAGTCATGTCCAACCTCGGCGAGGGTATAAGCTTGGCGTACAGAAAGCATGTTTATCGTCAAATCCACATCCTTACGTCTGACGGCGAGAATTTCGCTCTGACGCATTCCGGTTGATGCGGCAAGCTCGAAAGCTACATGGTGCTGATCGTGGGCTGCCTCTTGCAGAAATAAGTTTAGCTGCTGTTCATTCCAAACTTCAAATTTGACCTTTTTACTTTGCGGCAGGCTGACGGCCATTGCAACATTTTGGTTGATCTCTCCCCAAACAACAGCTCGATTCAAAGCATCCATGATTAGTACATGGGCTTTCTTGATAGAGGCCGTTGATAGATTAGGCAGCAATGTCTTGTGATATAGATCCTGGAAGTCCTGTGGTTTCAGACTGGTGGCCTTTTTCTTACCAAGGGCTGGTACAATATGAGTGGTCACAAGCCATTCATAAGATTTCCATGTATTGTGCTTAACTACTGTTCGTTTATCCTCAAGCCATTTCTCCATAATTTCTCCGAACGTTTTCTTTGTTGGTTCAACGTATTTTCCCTTTTGAAAAGCGCTTAAGATATCAGGCATAGCCCTTTCTGCATCCTTTTTTCTATCAAATCCACCGTCTGGACCTGAAATCCACTTTCTAATTCTTTTATTTGTTACTTCATCCTTTGTCTCGATAACGATGTAATATTTCTTTCCTTTCTGAGCAATATGTCCACGCATAATATCCCTCCTAATTGTAGTAACGCGAATTGTAATATTTTATGCAATGCGAATCAACGTACTGTATCGTATGATTTTTTGTAGCACACAGCGGGGGAGACAATATGGAAAAGAAGAGAATAATGAAAAGATTGCAAACAGGATCAGGACCAGATGAATTGCTGAAAGTGGATCTGGCTGATGTCAATTATATTGATCTATGGCATCGCACTAAAAACTCTAATGCCAAACTGTCATATCATACTTCTAATGGATCGTTTCATGATTTAGAAACTTTAGCAGACGCAGCGGAAGCTTACAGAGATATGGGGTTTGTAATGATAGGAAGGACATCTTTGGTTCAAGAATCTAAAATTGATAAGATAGAATCTATAGAAAATAATGGTTCTTTAATCACGTTTAAGGATGGGACCCATTTATATGTGTTAAAGCAAATTTAATATCTATTGTCAATCCCTTCACTGGTGCTGAAGGGTCGCTTTCTTTCGCCATTTTGCGACAGCGTTTTCTATAAACGTCTGCTATATTATGAATATCAATCAACTGGTTTCTTTTGGGGTACGTGATTAACATTACTTTATTCCCAAGAGCAGCATAGCTACTCTGCTATCGCAATTCCCATTGATGCAAATCTTCAATCTGGCATTCCAGATGATAGGCTATGTTCGCAGCTCTGCTTAATGTCATATCAGGATATCTCATCCTTATGATGTCAGACATTTGCTGCTTTCCGATACCTAATTTATCTGCCAACCATTGTTGATTCTTTCCGATACGCACCAGTAAATCAGGTATGCGACAGCGAATGGGAACAAGCTCCATCGCACTGCCACCTCATTATACTATTTTTCTGGATCATTTACGAACAATTGTTCGTATGTTAATATTATTAAATAATCCACATTGATTGGATGGTGTCAACATGACAAACGAGGAAGATATGCTTATCCAGTTATCGGCATTCATCATTAAAAAGTCTGGTATATCTCTCACTGCAAAACAGTATTTGGAATTTGTAACTACTATTGTTTTTTCTTCATCCTCGCAAGAGACCGAACCATTTCACGAACAGCAGCAATCACATCAAGATCGTCACTAAGTCTAACTCCAAATTCATTTTCGGATTCTTTGATTATTCTACTTATTGCTTCTTCAATAACAGTGGGATCTTCGTCGTTTTCATAGTTAGGTTTCTCATCTTCTAAGTAACCAGCAGCATCCATTAAATCTTTGTAGCTTACATCATAGGCTGATGAAAGAAGTCTTAAGCTATCAGGAGATGGCTTTATTGGAGTTTTTGTTTTAGGATGGATACCTTTTTCAAGTGAATCTATATAAGAATGACTCAAACCGCTTTTCTCCGCAGCTGCACGTAAAGATAGTTTTCTTTCCTTCCGCAGATCCCTCAATAGCTTATTGATGTCAGACAAAACGTTATCTCTCCTTTCTGTAATATTAATCATACATAGTGTAATACAATTGTAGATAAAACAATCAAATTTATCCGTACTTCTTAGTTGACACTTAGTATTATATGTAGTACACTAGCCATACAGTAATACAAGTAGTACAGAAAGGAGTGAGGATTTTGGAGAATAATCTCGGTGTGTGCATGGCTAAAGCCAATATTGGTCCTACTGAATTAGCTGAAAGAACCAAAATATCAAGAAACACTATTCAAAGGATTCTCAGGAAAGAAAATGCATCGGCTGGAACAATGTTTAAAATAGCAAAGTTTTTCAAAAAAGATGTTGAAGATATTTTTTTTATAGAAAATGTACTACAAGTAGGACACTCTTCTGAAATGCATAAAACTTAAAAATTAATCAATATGCTGCTGAATATGTATTACAGAAATTTGGGAGGTGCGAAATGAGCAAGGACACGCTATTTTGTGAAACTGATGTTATCACTATTCCCGAGTTGGCAAAACGCCTGAAAGTAGCTAAAGGACAAGCTTATGACATTGTTGCGATTAGAGGTTGTCCAGTATACGACTTGGGCGGAGAAAGGCAGAAACGCATTATTTGGGGAGATTTCCTGGTGTGGTTTAGATCGAATTTCAAAGCGTCAGCTGGTTGAGGAAATCCCGCCGAGGTGTACTGTCTCAGGCGGGATGAGGGAAAGTGTATGGGGGATAAGGGTTGGTGACCTCTTATCTAATATAATACAGAGTTCGTCAGCCTCCTACCATTCGAATTCAGAATAATTGGAGGGAAAAATGAAAATTGGAACGCTTATGCAAGCCTGCCGCGAAAGAGCAGGTTTGAGCCAGGAACAAATGGCGGTCCGATTGCACCGAACACAAAGTTATGTGAGCAAGGTGGAAAAGGGCCGTCAGGAACCTGATTTTGAAACTGTCGTGAATTGGACTAAGGAAACGGATGCGGAAGAAGTGGTGGTCGCTTATCTGTATCGTGTTGAAGGAATAAAAATCATGCAGCATTTAATGAGTCAGCAATCTATTCAAAGGGAGGTTTCAATTTGAGTATTGATGATTTGGAGAAGGAAGCGAAATTCATCGCAGTCAATGCAAAGCATAATTTGCAAATAGTTAATCAGCAAGCAGATCATATTGATCCAGTGAAGTTGTCGCGGAACGTTAAGTGGCTGGAAATGATGATCCAACTGCATGAATGTGAATTACATCATGCTAAAGAACAACAGAAAAAAGCCCGCCTGGCACGGCGGACCTCGTTGAGATCCCAGTTAAAGAGTCTCTTGTCGTCCATTTTAACCTTTGACCGCGCTGAACGCAAGGGGGAAATGGTTTGACGGATCAAGAGAAGGAAGTTTGGGCCAGACAACTGGCTGAAATGTATATGCTACGCCGGAGTGAATGGTTTACGGCGATTGATCGTAGGCTGTTCCCATTCAAACAAATTGCGGTCGCTAAGCTGGATCAGCTGACTGAAGTTATCGAGACGCTGCCGGAAGATCTTAAGGTTCTTACAAAATCGTTCATAAAGGTGGGATAACATGCCAAACGGATTTACGCCTGATGAAAGAGTAGCGATTCAAATTGCACTGGTAGATTTGATGCTATCTCTGGAAGATCGACTCAAATCATACGAAGGCAAGGAACGCCCGAGCAACCATACCAGAACATTGCTTGAAAATGCTAAGAGTGCTCTGGATAAAGTAAATAGTTCGCCGCCTGATGAGGCCTGAGGGATACAGGCCGAAACCCCGAAAGGGGTAGCGGATATCCGCAATAGAGTACCAGCGCGAGGGTTCCATTTTTAGACTTTGTTGACTCCCTCTACAAAAGGAAAAGACCAAAGTTTGGTTCGCTATCATCCACACAACCGCCTGCTGGATTCGTGTATACGGTCACGGTGGGACAATGGGTTGGGAAAATAGCAACTCTCGCGGTGGTACTCTACATATTCGAATTTGAGGAGGACTGATTTGAAAATGATCAAGAATTCAACGATTCCCCAGCACCTGATGCAGGATCGCTACTGGAGAGGTTTGTTGTTCATCTTCTTGAACCACGGGAAGCTGCAGCAATATCTTTGCCCGGATTACATTGACTTCGACGAGCTTACCGTAAAAGTGGACAAGCTCAAACGGGCTTCCAAAGGCTGGAGCACATCTGAGAAGTTCATGCTGGCCCTGGCACTCCACCTGTATAACGGACGCAACAAGGTTGACATGGCAGAGGCAGATCGGCTGGATGATGTAAATACGGAAATTGTACTAAAGGCACTGCGTTTGCGGTATGCAGGTTAAGGAGGCGGCAACATGCTTCTTGTTCTCAAAGGTGATACCGTCCGGACAAGCTGCGGACTGTCCGGTGAAGTGATTGATACATGGGGCATCGCTCGACCTTGGGCGAAGCTCCGGGAGGAAAATGGAAATCTGGCCTTTATCCTCAGAACGGATATTACAGAGATTCTTAAGCGTCCGCCGGTCAAGAAGGGCAAACGATGAAAAGACAGTAGAGGTGAGATTATGGACTTAGCGGCAGAACTGACCGCCTTCACCGATTGGCTCGAAACAAATCCATTGGAGCCATCCGCACAAACTTTGTGGCTGCATCTCATGATGCTTGCAAATAAGAGTGGATATCCAGAGTGGTTTGCCGTAACCAATCCCCTGTTACAGGCGAAGGTGGGCATTTCTGAAAACTCACTGACGAAGCACAGGAACACACTGATCCAGAAAGGGCGGATTGAGTACAAGAATCAGGGTAAACAGCAGGCCGGAAAGTATCGGATAATCTTCTTTACCTCAAATAATGCGGTAAAAGGTGAGGTAAAATCTGCGGTAAAGTATGAGGAAAAAGGTGAGGTAAAAGGTTCAGCATTATTTAAAGATCTTAAAGACCTTAATTCTTCTTCTGCTTCTTCATCTGCTGATCCGTCAGAATCCTATTACACGGCACACAAAAGAGTGTTTGGGTTCGAATGCAACCCATTCCAGGCGAACAAGCTGGGAGTATACATCGACCAGGATGGTCTTGAAGAGGCTGTGGTGATTAGAGCACTTGAAAGAGCCGCACTTGCCTCAAAGGGTTATCGGTTCAGTCTTATAACCACGATTTTGGATGATTACTTTCACGCTGGGGCGAATACGCTGGCTGCTGCAATAGCGTTGGACGATGCTTTTGACGCTTCACAACAATCAGCAAAAGTTGGCGGAAGGGCAATGAAGTCGGTAGGTAGCTCATCCAAAAAGGGGAGCGGTAAAAACAACAAAATAGCTGAACTACAGCGTAAACGGGAGGAGGCTGAACGTCTTGAGGCGAGCGCAAGTCATTGACCTGCTGTGCAAAATCGCTGAAGAATACAGCCAGGTGGATACCAGTGACCCTGAGATTGATCGGCTCTATGAAAACCTGAAGGATTTTCCTTTTGACGTTGCCTGCGAGAATGTCCGGCAGCACGTATTATCCAATCCATGGCCGCCGAAGATAGCTCAGATACGGGGCGGTGCCGGTGATTTGCGGGAACAGCGTAAATCTAAGGATCAGACAGCAGAGTATTTCGCAGAAAGGGACAAAGCTCAAGCAGCAGCTAAGCCGATGCCTACAGGTTGGAAGGAGGATCTTTATGCGCGACTTAAATCGGGAGCAGCCGCACGACATTGAAGCAGAATGGTCTATCCTTGGAGCGATCATGATTGATACTACGGGAGAAGCGATAGATAAGGCGATTTCTATAGCGCCGGAAGTATTCTATGACCCGATGAATCGGACAATCTTCTCGGGAATGGTGGATCTTCACAATGCCGGTGAAGAAATTGATATTCGGTCTCTTACAGGGATATTGCTTCAACGGAAAAGCCTGGATAAGGTTGGGGGTGTCCATCACCTTACTCGTATTGCCCGATCTTCCCCAACGGCAGCGAATATCGAATATTTCATTGGCATCATAAATAGCAAATTCACTTTACGGCAGGCCCTTAAAGATGCTCATAACCTCATTGCGATGGTGTATGAAAGCGAGGATGCCGAAAGTGTCGTGTCCTACGCTCTCACCAAGTCAGCCGCGCTTTCTGACCAGTCTGTCTCAAAACAGGATTTTAAATCTACCCGAGAAATCGGCATGGCCTTCATAGACACTGTGGAAAAGCGCGTAAGCAATAGAATGAACGGAAATATAAGTGGTAAGGAAACGGGATTCACTGATCTGGACAAGCTTACAGGTGGTTTTCAAAGGCAGGATCTGATTATCGTTGCTGCCCGGCCATCCGTTGGTAAAACTGCATTTGCCCTGAATATTGCTCAAAATGCTGCTGCGTTATCAGATGAACCGATTGCCGTATTCAGCCTTGAAATGTCTGAACAGCAGCTCATGCAACGCATGGTAAGTGCAGAGGTGAACTTGGATGCCAATGACCTCCGCATAGGGGATATCACAAGTGATGATGACTGGGGCAAGCTGGCGATTGGTTTAACGAAATTATCTGAGAGAAACATATTTATTGCTGATGATCCGATTGTTACGGTGCATGATATCCGGGCCAAGTGCCGCCGTCTTAAGCGCGAGCAAGGTTTGGGAATGATCATCATTGACTATTTGCAACTCATTCAGGGTAGCAGTGGTAAACGAGGTGCTGAGAATCGACAACAAGAAGTATCGGAAATATCCCGCGTTCTGAAGCAAATTGCCCGTGAGCTCGATGTTCCGGTCATTGCCTTGTCTCAGCTCAGCCGGAATGTGGAGCAGCGACAGGATAAACGTCCGATCATGAGTGATCTCAGAGAATCCGGTTCCATTGAGCAGGATGCCGATATTGTGGCCTTCCTTTATCGTGACGATTACTACAACCAGGAGTCCGAGAAGAAAAACATTATCGAAATTATCATTTCAAAGCAGCGCAATGGCCCTACTGGAACCGTTGAATTGGTGTTTCTTAAGAATTTCAATAAATTTGTTAACTATCAAAGGGCCGTTTCATAGTCCGAAGGAGGACAACATGCCGAATGAGCAAGGGCGGTTTAACCGTCAAGAGGTTCTGGAAAGCCAGCTTCCGTATTTCATACCAAGAACCCAGAAATGGAACGGTAAGGTTTATCCTTTCGCCGTTTTACTGAGCAAGACCCGTTGCAAGGAACTCGGTGTTCCAATTATGGAGAATGGGGAGCAGCCGTCAGCATTCCTTTATGCAGCAAATGCCGGTTCTGGAACTGGTGACAATCAACACCGCTATTACGCTTTATACGACCGTACGGATGCTTATGCAGAGATAAAAGACAGGCTGCATTCAAGAGAGATTATGGGTATTCCGCAGTAGACACATTACATGCAGCATAAAGGCGGTGTTTTTTGTGAATTTAGTCAAGTTGAAAGAGGTAGTCAAGGATTTGAATAATCTCAAAGATAACTATGAAGAATTACGTTTATTAATCGCGGATCAAGTTAGAGATAACCAAGTCGCAGAAGCGAGAAGAAACTTCGAAAAACTGGAACACTTGGCGGTGGCCATTGAAAAAATGGAGAACCTGAATGTTCAAATATAGACTTGATTCACATTACGAGAGTACGGATCACAAAAAGTGGAGGCGGATGAATTTGAAAGTCGGAGAAATCAGAAAATTCGGATATCGAGTAAAGGGATTCATCATTACTGAATTTGCCCAGGTTATTAGTACGCATAAAGTCTCTTCAGGACTCAAGGTTGTAGAAGCTGAGTTTCGAAACGGCACAGTTCGGAAATATTCACAGCAGCACTTACCGAAAGTTGAGCAAATCGAAGATTATGGGCAGCAGCCCAGGGAGGATCAACTATTATGAACGAGACATTAACACTTGATCAAATGTATGAAATGCAGAAGGTACTGGATGCCCGGATTATCAAAGAAAAGGGACTTGATGGAGTGGATCTGCTGCCTAATACGGTACTGGCTCTGCAAGTGGAAATTGCAGAACTGGCGAATGAATGGCGTGGGTTCAAACATTGGAGCAATCGTCAAGAACCAGCAAACTTCAAAACGATTGTGTGTCCGAGTTGCAACGGCAAGGGAAAACACTATCAGCCTATTACATGGAATTGCCGGGATTGCTATGGTACCGGAATTCAGTCCAAAGATAATCCTCTCCTCGAAGAGTACGTAGATTGCCTGCATTTCTTTCTTTCCATCGCCCGGCAGCTTGATTTTCCTGCAGATGATCTTTATGTAGCTGAAGATGAATTGGAATATGAAACGGCTGTGGTTTTCACAGAGTTACTCCATAACGTAGGCCTGATTATGGGAGATAAGATTTTAATGAATCCCCCGAAGGATGTCCATGATTACCGGAGAGCTCATTTACGCGGCGCTCTTTACATCTTTTATGGACTAGGTGAGCAGCGGCTTGGATTCACCTTTGAACAGATTGCGGTAGCCTATGCTGCTAAAAATCAAGTAAATCATGAACGGCAAGAAAACGGATATTAGGAGGGAATTCCTCATGAGCACCTTATCCCCAATCCATCCACAAGCTGTGCAGATGATCAATATGGCGCTTGCCGATGTAATCCGCAGAGGAAGGAAGGCTGAACGCATGCAGCTTTATGTATGCCTTCAATCTGAAATGGCTCAGCATCAAATAGTAAAAACGGCATTCGGAGATATTAGGATTCATCCTGGAGATTTCGTTCCAAAGGGGTACTCTTACCTAATGGAAGATCCGGGAGGTGATAAAAGAGGATTTGAATGGGTTTCGTTACCGAAGTCAGCGAAGGTATTCGAAAATCGAAAGAAGGAGGCATAAAGGTGATTATCAAGACAGTGGAAAATGTGATTTCACCGGCTGGGTGCATTGTTTCCGGAGTTTCGTTCCGAGCACAGCGTGAACAGGGCGGGTACAGCATCACATTCGGGGAATTAAGAGGTCAGTTTATTCCAAGAGAATCAGCAATCATATTGAGCGATATAATTTTAGATCAAGACGGCAAGAGGCCGCGCGGTTCGAAATATGCATGATGACAATGAAAAGACTCCCTAATCCTTGGCGGGGGCCGGGAGTCATTTACAACATCTCACCTACATTATAACAAAAGGGTGAGTGAATAACGATGGCAAAGATAAAAAAATCTCAACAATTAACATTTCCATACGCAGATCTGGACAGTGACCAAACTCGCCAACGTGTCGAGGATTATTTGGAGACTGTTCAGGTCTTCCGGCGTTTTGGATTTGTTCGCAGGGAAGCGACGATTACACATAATGCAGCGCCGCAGTATCATCAGCGAACTAATACCATTAGCCGCAGTGCAGAGGATATCGCGTTGTGGAATGTTTCTAAAGAAGACGAGCTTCAGAAGAAGTCTGATTTGCTGGACAAGGCTATGAGCAAGCTTAACAGGATAGAACGCGAGATTGTTAATCAGCGTTACATGACTCCAGATGAAGTCTATGATTACAACGTTGCTGCTGATATGTGCATCGGAGAAAAGAGATATCGTGAGCTTCGGGATCGGGCGCTGTTCCTGCTGGCATTTGCTCTGCGACTGGAAGTTTATAATGAGCCGGAATTCGACCGGAGATTGACCGGAATATGACCGGAATTCGACCGTTAATTGTGGGTCGGATCTTCGGATTATGTGATAAATTGTTATTGTAGGAAATGAAACGTTGAAGAAATGTTCAACGAAATTAAGCAACAAGTTCTGGAGTCGCCTAATGCTGGCGGCTTTTTTTATGTGAACAAATCGGGGTGGTGATATGAAGGCTGTTCAACCGATTCGTGATGATCGGATAGTTGAAGGAATAAAACACTATTTCAGAGAGCGCAGCATACGAAATTATCTGTTTTTCTGCTTGGGTATTTATTCCGGCCTGCGCGTATCGGACCTGTTAACACTCACTGTTGGAGAGGTTCGGAGCACCCATGTAAACAAGCTTGAACGAAAAAATAAAAACAGCAAACGATTCATCATTCATCCCAGCATCAGAACAGAGCTTGATTTCTATATTGCCGGGAAAAGCGATGAAGAGTTTTTGTTTGCAAGCAGGCAGCTTAAAAATATTAGCAAGCTTAAGAATCAGCCTATTGATCGCTCTACGGCCTATCGCTTCCTTAACGAGGCGGCTCAACATTTTGAACTTGAAGAGATCGGCAACCATACGCTGCGGAAAACGTGGGGATATCGGCTCTACAGGCAAGATGAGCGAAACCTAGCGTTACTAATGGATGCCTTCGGACATTCGGATATGAGGGTTACATTGCGCTATATCGGCATCACCCAAGACCTTTTAGACCGGGCAATCCTGCAGATGAGATAAGGACAGCGCACCAAAAATTAGCGTCTGTCGCACTCGTGAAAATTGGACTGGATGCATTATATGAAGGAACAGAAAAAATAGGGTGGTCCGTGACTGCACCAGTATTTCTTTATGGTTCACTCAAAGGCCATTTTCAGGGGTTTCAGCAGCAGAATCCTTTAGGTCACTAAAGTAACGTATGGGAATTAATGTTAAAAGTGTACTGTCCAAACTCGAATGCTGTTCGGAGGTGGTGAAATGAGGTGAGCAGAGGCCGAAGTGAAAAGCGTGACAAAGCATTCCGAATGTGGGAGAAGAGTGGCCGGACAATGCCGCTGGTTGACATCGCCAAGAAATTGGAGGTCGCGGCTTCACTTATTCGGAAGTGGAAGCATGAGGATGCCTGGGAGGCGCGGCCAAGTCGAAAACGCGGCGGCCAGCCGGGGAACAAGAATGCTGAGGGCAATAAAGGCGGCGGCGCTCCACCGGGGAATAAGAACGGGTGGAAGCACGGCATGTATGAATCCATGTGGATGAGTGAGATTGCCGCTGAACATAAGATGAAGCTTATGACGATGGAAACAGATCCTCGCCAGATCCTCGTCAATGAAATATCGCTGCTTGAGTACCGGGAATACCGACTTATGCGGTACAGCCGGGAGATTGAGCAGGGATGGGATTCGACGATTACGCAGTCCAAGAAAGAGCGCTTCAAGAAGGTAGTCGAGGATTTTGGCGACACGCCATCGTTTGACGCGCATGGGTTTCTCGAAGTTGAGCTGAAGCTTGAGCATGAAATGATTGAAGTGGAGACGGTCACCAAGACTCCGCAAATGCTGGAGCGTTTGCTTGCGATAGAGGGCCAGCTTTCAAATGTGCAGGGCCGCAAGTTGAAATGTATTGCGTTGCTGGATCAGTTTGATCGCAATGAGCTGACTACTGCTGAACTGCAGCTCAAGGTGGAGCGCATGCAACTTGAAGTGAATAAGCTCAGATCGGAGGCGTGGTAATGGCGCGTCATGTGATACTGAAGACGTTCTACTCATCAGATAAGTGGCGTACATTCCGTATGAATCTCATCTTAGAGCGTGGCAGTAAATGTGAACGCTGCGGAAGGAACATAGCCAGATCCATTGATATCATAGGCCACCATAAGATAGAGCTTACACCAGAGAACGTCCAGGACCATGGCATTAGCCTTAATCCTGACCAGGTAGAGCTTATATGTTCTGACTGCCACAACATGGAACATAAGCGCTTCGGCTATCAGTACATCAAGGAAGTATATCTCGTATACGGTCCACCGCTGTCAGGCAAGACCACGCTGGTCAATGAGCAACTACAGCGTGGGGATCTTGTTGTCGATATGGACCGGCTATACACTGCGGTGTCTGGCCTGCCGAGCTATGACAAGCCGGACGCTTTGTTCTCCAATGTCATAGGTATTCACAATCAACTGCTTGACAACATCAAGACACGGCTGGGCAAGTGGGGTACAGCGTGGGTCATCGGCGGATATGCGGACAGGCATAAGCGCCTGCGGCTGGCTGATGAGTTAGGCGCTGAGCTTATCTTCTGCGGTGCTACTCGTGATGAGTGTTTACTCCGGCTTGAGGGTGACGAGGAGAAGCGATTCCGTAAAGATGAGTGGCGAGGCTACATCGACAAATGGTTCGAGCAGTATCAGGAATAGGAGATGATCAAATGCCAGATACAAAAATAATCCCAGCATCTGATAGCATGGATGTTCCGTGGCAGAAGCAATGGACAAGGGAAGAAGTGTTTGCGGCATTCGGAATTCCAGCAGAACTGCTCCAACATGAGAGTGGACCTGAGAAGGCGTATGACTTATTTCGTGATAGTTGGAATATAGGAATGAGCTTATCTTCAAACCGTGATCAGATAAAACCTCTGCCGAAGAAATATGTTATCGGTGCACAGACCTTGGAACACGCCGAGCAGATTGCAGAGCAGGCAGGTCTTAAACGTTTCGAGTGGATGCGAGCGCATTGTGGAAAGCCAGCTCGTCTAAGGGACGGGCTATGGATTGACGATCCCAGTCTATTGCTTGGTGAATTCACTGATGAGGAAAGATGGGTGCTGACTGGCTTGCATCAGAACGAAGAATATTTAAAAAAAATAATTTTTTCTCATATCCCCCCGGCTAAAAAATTAAAAAAAATTTTGACAGGACCGTCGGGGTGAGTCGAATTTTGCACGAACCGAAAATTTTGAAAATGGGAGGAGATGATCCGTTCTATGGAAAAATCCGAAGTCTATCGGCAAGAACTGTCGAAGTTGCGCGAGATCTTCCAGGAGGTCGAACCGGCTAAGATGAAACTGGTCGAAGGATTGATCGAGGATGCGGCCTTCCTGAAGGCAGAAAATTCGGTGCTGAAGGAGTCAATTGAACGGACCGGAATGGTGAAGATGCATCCCACCAATCCGGATCTTCAAAAGCCACTGGAGGCAGGCAAACAGTACCTGAAGAACATCAATTCCTATGCGGTTGTTATTAAAACACTGAACGGAGTGCTGAGCAAAAACGGATTTGAAGGCGATGATGAGTTTGATAAATTCATGCAGCAGTCCCGAGATGACTCCTAGCTATCTTCTTCAGTATCATCAGGCCATTCAGAACGGCGAAATTATTGCCGGGATGGAGCTTATTCAGCAGCTGGACAACCTGATCGCTGACCTGAATAACCCTGCTTTTGTTTATGACACTGCGGATGCGCATTTCCGGATCTCTTTCATCGAGCGTTTTTGCAAGCATACCAAAAGCCCGTTCTATGGGCAGCCGTTCATTCTGGAGCTTTGGGAGAAAGCGTTCATTGAAGCTTTCTATTCGTTCAAATGGAGCGAAGAAGGCTATCTCAATTATTACGGAGAGAAGCCGCCGAAGAAACTGCTGCGCCGGTTCAAGAAAGCGATCCTGCTGATCGCCCGGAAGAATGGGAAATCCACCTTGTGCGCTGCGCTGGGTCTGACGGAGCTGCTTTGTGGCAGCGGCGGGAATGATATTGTCTGCTCGTCCAATGACGATGCACAGGCAAGCATCATTTTCGAGGAGATCAACAGCATGCGTGAGCAGTTTGACCCGAAGGATAAGCGAACGCATAAGAACCTGAAGGGCATCTTCAATCTGAGGAATAAGAGCAAGGTGTTTAAAATTTCGGACCGGACGCGAAACAAGGAAGGCCGGAACATCGACGGTGCGATCCTGGATGAATCCAATGAGATGAAGGACAACGTCATTGCGAAATCCATTGACCAGTCACAGTCCACGAAGGACGAGCCGTGGTTCATCAATATCACGACAGAGGGTTTCGTGAATGACGGCTACTTGGACCAGGAGCTGAAGTATGGACGCGCGGTACTGGCGAAGGAGTATGAGGACGAAACCATTCTGAGCTGGCTTTACACGCAGGACAATGAAGCCGAGGTTTGGCAGAATGAGAAATCGTGGTCGAAATCGAATCCCAGCCTGGGAACCATTAAGAAAGCCAAATATATTAAAGACCAGATCCGCAAAGCCCAGCACGACAAGGCCGAGCGGATTTTTATGTTGGCGAAAGACTTTAACATCAAGCAGAACAATGCAGCTGCTTGGCTCTTTCGCGAAGACATTCTCAATGAGAACACCTTTGACCTGGAAGAATTCCGGGGCGCGTTTGCTATCGGAGCTGTCGATCTCTCGAAGTCGGGCGACCTTGCATGTGCTCGGGCGCTGATGATGAAGGGAAATCAGAAATTCACGGTCTCCCATTACTTTATACCGGAATCGAAGCTTGACGCACTCTCTGAAAAAGAGCGCAAGCAGTATGAGGAGTGGCTGAGCAAGGAGCTGATCACGTTATCCGATGGGAACGAGAACGACTTCCGGCATGTGACAGCCTGGTTCGTCAAGCTCTTCAAAAGCTACGGGATCAAGTTTTACAAAATCGGCTATGACAAATGGTCCGCCGTGTATTGGGTGAAGGAAATGGAGGACCTGGGCTTCGACATGCAGCGGGTAGATCAGATTTGGGGTGTCATGAGTGAGCCGATGAAGCTGGTTGAGGCTGATTTGAAAAGCAAGCTGATCAATTACAACAATCACGAAATAGACCGGTACTGTCTGGAGAATACGGCGCTCACCATTAACTCCAAGATGGAGATTATGCCGGTCAAAGTGCAAGGCCAGGAGAGTAAGAAGATTGACGGCGCGGTAACCATCATCATTGCTTACCGCATTTACATCGACAACCGTACCGAGTTCCTGGAACTTGTTAAGAGAGCGGGGTGAAACAGTGGCATTAATAGATAGCTTCAAGGGGCTGCTTGCCAAACCCAAGGAATTTTTCCGAGCCAAGATGCTGAACGGATATGCGCCCGTCTTCAGCCAATTCGGCAATAACATTTACGCTTCGGATGTGGTCCAGAACTGCATTGATATCATTGCGACGGAGATCAGCAAGCTGCAGCCCCGGCATATTCGTACCGACAGCAACGGCATGCAGATTGTGCAGCGCGGTAATTTGAACCGGCTCTTTAAATTTGGCCCGAATGACCTGATGACGACACGGGACTTTCTCGAAAAAATGATCTGGCTGCTCTATTTGAATTTCAATGTGTTCATTTATCCGATGTACACGAGCACCGTCGGAGAGAACGGGATTGAGAGCCGGACCTATACGGGGATGTACCCTTTGAATCCGTACCAGGTTGATTTTTTACAAGACCCAACCGGCACGCTTTATGTGAAGTTGTTCTTCCAATCCGGCGAAAGCATTACGCTTCCGTATTCGGAGGTTATTCATATCCGGAAGAAGTTCTCTATGAACGATATCATGGGCGGCGGCATGAACGGGCAGCCGGATAATGAAGCGCTGCTGAAGGTGCTGAGGATTAACGACACCGTACTGCAGGGTTTGGAGAAGGGCATCAAGACCAGCATGTCGATTCGAGGGATCATGAAGATCGCAACCATGCTGGATGATGATGCTCAGCGTAAGGAGCGGGAACGATTCGAAAAGCTCGTCTCCTCTGGAGACTCCGGCATCCTTCCCATCGACCTGAAGGGCGACTTCACACCGATTGCCATTGACCCCCGTATGGTGGACAAGGATACCATGACCTTTCTGAAAACGAGCGTTCAGGAATGGTACGGTGTGTCAATGGCGATGCTGTCCCGGGATTACAAGGACGAGCAGTATCAAGCATTTTACGAGAGCACGCTTGAACCGATTCTCATCGGTCTAAGCCAAGCCTTTTCCAAAACGCTGTTTTCTCCCCGGGAGCTGGATGTGGGCAATGAGATTGTGTTCTATCAGCGGGATATGATGTATCTCAGCACGGCGGCCAAACTGAATTTGATCAAGACGGCCGGGGAGCAGGGTCTGCTTTCGGATGATCAGAAATTAGCGCTTCTGGGTTATCCTCCGATTCCTGGGGGGAACCGGATTACGCAGAGCTTAAACTATGTGGACCGTTCCATCATCAATATCTATCAACTCAATAATGCAAAAACCGGGAAGGCGGTGAAAGAAGATGGCGAAGAATAAACTTCCGGCCCTGCATGAGCCGGAGCGCCGGGCGTTTGTCATGAACGATCTGCAGGCAGATCCTGCAGGGGATGTGATCCAGGGACATGCGGCAGTATTTGAGCAGGAAACCATTATTGGTGGATGGTTCAAGGAAGTGATCGAGCGTGGAGCGTTCGATAATACCGACTTCAAGGATGTAATCATGAGTGTCAATCACGACCTGAAGCGGATTCCCCTGGCCCGTAGCCGGAACAACAATGCAAATTCAACCTTACAACTCCAGGTGGACCAGCAGGGCTTGGATACCCGCGCTGAACTGGACGTTGATAACAACATGGAGGCGAAGGCGCTGTATAGCGCGGTTGGCCGAGGTGACATTTCTGGGATGTCCTTCATCTTCTCTGTGCGGGATGATACCTGGGAAGGGCTTGACACAGATCTTCCCACCCGCCGCATCAAAGACATTGCCAAAGTGTTTGAGATCTCTGCAGTATCCTTTCCGGCTTACGCCGGGACTGATATAAATGCTCGTGACCAGCAGGCACTGGATAGCGCCCGCGCCGCACTGGAGAGTGCGCGGTCTGGACTGGATAGTCAAAACAGCGAGCTTGAATTATTGAAACTCCGAAATCAAATTTTAGCGAAGGGTTAAGGTGAACTGAATGAATAAGAAAAAACTGATGGCGCTACTGGCAAAGAAAGAGGCGAGAAAGGCTGAACTGGTAACCCGTTCGGCAACTGTAGAAGTTGTAGCTGAGCTGCGGAGCATCAATTCAGAGATGGATGCTTTGAACAGTGAAATCGCTGAGCTTCGCGGCATTATCGACAGCATGCCTGATGATCAAGAGGAACCGCCTGCCGGTGGAAACACACAGCCGGAACAACGTGCAGCGGGACAAGTTCCTGCCGGAAACCCTGGACTGGCTCAGGTGCTGGCCTCCTTTGGACTGGCTCCGGTGGCGCAGCAGCGCTCCAACGAACCGCAAGACCCGTACTCCACGCTTGAATACCGGAACGCCTTCATGGTCTTTGCAAAGACTGGTGAAGTGAAACCGGAGCTTCGGGCCAATGCCATGACAACGACTACGGATGTATCGGCAGTGATTCCGACTACTATCCTGAACGAAGTCATTAAGAAAATGTCGGTTTACGGTCAAGTGTACAAACGGATTCGTAAGCTGAACATCAAGGTTGGCGTAAATGTTCCGATTCTTTCCCTGAAGCCAGTGGCGACATGGATCGGACAAGCTGCATCTTCGGACAAACAAAAGACTACAGCCAACACAAGTGTATCGTTCCTTTACTACGGATTGGAATGCAAGGTGTCCATTTCTCTCCTGGCCGACACTGTGACACTTGAAGGGTTTGAAACGACCATTACTGACTTAATTGTGGAAGCCATGATCCAAGCAATTGACCTATCAGTAATTAAGGGAACGGGAGTTGGCGGTCCTCTTGGTATTACTCTCGATCCTCGTGTACCAGCAGGGCATAAAGTTTCCATGACACCAACTGAATTCGCCAGCTGGGAGCAGTGGGCAAAGAAGGTTATGGCTAAGATGCCACTGGCTCATAAGGCGGGAGCGACGTTCATCATGGCTTCCGGAACATTCGAAGGCTACATCAACGGTATGGTAGACGAAAACGGCCAGCCGATCGGTCGGATCAACTATGGCATTACGGATGGGCCGCAGGAGCGCTTTGGCGGCAAGGAAGTCATCCTGGTTGAGGATGATGTCATTACCCCGTATGCGGACGCAGCGACGGGCGATGTAGTGGGCATTTACTGCAACCTGGGCAACTACGCTTTCAACAGCAATCTGCAAATGACCATGTTCCGTTACTTTGACCACGATACGAACGAATGGGTAGACAAAGCGATTCTGATTGCGGACGGCAAACTGCTGAATGCAGACTGCTGCGTGATTATCACGAAGGCAGCAGCATCCTAATAAACAGGGGCCGCAAGGCCCCATAAAGGTGGTGAAAACGATGGCTAAGAAAACACAGGCTGCTAAGATTGAAGGCGTTGATCTTTCTAACCAGGCGAGTGAAACCGTATTGCTCTGGAAGGCTACACGCGAACTGTCTGCAGAAGAGCATGAACAGCTTGCCGTTAAGCTGCGGCAGGAGCAGGAGCACAGCGGGATTAAAATTGTGCTGGTGCCGTTGTCCGTTGACGCAGAAGTGGCCGAGCTGACTGCTGAAGAGTTGGAGGCATTGACTGCTGCAGAGCCAGCAGCGCAGCCGGAGCCGACAGCTGAACCGGATAAAGGCGGGGATGAGTAATGACGGACGCAGAGCTGCTGATTGAATGTAAAGTCGGCCTGGGTTACTCTAGCGCTGCCAATGAAGCGATTGATAGACCACTGATGCAGAAGCTGGTGGCTGTGAAATCGTATTTGCGCGGCGCGGGAGTCACACCAGAAATGCTCGAAGATCCTCTCGCCATCAGCGTCATCGTCATGGGCGTAAGTGATCTATGGGAAGTGAAGTCGGGGGAAGTCAAATTCTCCCCGGCATTTTTTACATTGTCGAATCAACTGGCGATGAGGTGAAGACATGCGATTAGACAGTGAAATTACTCTGCTTGGCGGGATGACCAGCGGCAAGAATGCGATGGGGGATGCCATTAAAGCCCCGAGCCGGAGAAAAATCTTTGCTGAAAAGAATTCCATTCGGCAATCCGAGTTCTATCAGGCGGCTTCTACTGGACTGAAGCCGGAGCTATCCTTCACAGTCTGGACCCTGGAATATCAGGGAGAGAAGAGTTTGGAATTCGAAGGTGTGGCGTACACCATCATCCGCACATTCGACAAAAATGACAGAGAGATGGAGCTGATCTGCTCCGGTCTTACCAATGGGGTGACGTAATATGGCTCGAATGCAACGGGCAGTGCGGTCAAGCCGCAACGGTGTGGAGTTTATCAGCAACATAGACCGCACTCAATATACCATGAAGCGGCTGCAGGCGGCGGCGCTGACCGAAATCGGCAGCTATATCCGCAAGAAGATGATCGCAAAGGCGAAGCTGCAGAGGAATATGAAGCGATCCAAGCGGATCGCGGCTTCCTTTCAGTATTGGCGGCGGAAGCGGGAGAACGATTTGCAGATCGGGATTAAGCATAACACCTGGTACGGAGTGAACCAGGAGCTGGGTACACGCAATCATCCCAAAAAGGCCATTCTGATGAATACCGTCTTTGAGAACATTGATGATATTCGCCGGATCGCCGGGATCTACATCGCCTCCATCGAAGACGAGAACAAGGCTGCCGGTCTGATTAATGAGGACGGGAGCTGGTAGGCATGAGCAAGATGGTTTTAATCCGTATGGCGATCAATGCGCTGCTTGACCCGGTTCATCCGGGCATTTACTACGAAATCGCGCCTTCCGATGCGGAGTACCCATTGGGTGTGTTTAATCTTCCCAATTCGTATGATGACGGAAGCATGGAGAACTTCGTGCTGGAGGTAGATGGCTGGGATGCTCCGGCTGACGGGGATACAACAGCGCTTGAAATCCTTATGGATCAGATGGATAAGGCCATTCACAAACAAGTCATTCGCACCAGTGGGATGGCTTTTATTTTTTACCGCGAGAACCGGCTGCCGCTGGACGATCCCGATAAGCGGCTTCGCGGCCGCAGGATCATTTATCAATTGCGAACATTTGGAGGAGGTTAACCGATGGCAGTATATTCGGGGTTTACAAGTTCCACCGCAGATCACCTGGTCATTGATTCCGGGGCGTTCTACAAAAACTATGATTTGGCTACCGGAGTCGGTACGCTGCTGGGGGCGACGAGAGGCGGCGGGGAATTCTCCGCAAAGCCCACGGTCCGCGCCATTGAAGTGGATGGCGTAAAGGGCCGGGCAAAGGGGCTGAATGCCATTGATGCCTGGGAAGTCTATATCAAGGCCACGCTGCTGGAAATCACCCCGGAGAGCTTAGCCGCCGCGCTGAGCACCGGCAGTGTCGATTCTGACAGCAATGAACAGTATCATGTCATCACTGCGGGGAACACGCTGCAGCTGACAGATTACATCGACAATATCACCTGGGTCGGGCGGTTGTCCGGCAGCAATAATCCGGTGGTCATCCAGATTTTCAATGCGCTGAGCACCGACGGCGTGACGCTGACCACGGCAGACAAGTCGGAAAGCCTTCTGCCGGTGAATTTCGCTGCTCACTATGATGCGGCGGATCTGGACAGGGTTCCTTTCGCTGTCTATTATCCGAAATTAACCGTGGATACGACACCTCCTACCGTCACCGTAACGCCTGCGGACGGGGCAACGGCGATTCCGGTAGCCGCGAATGTGGTTTGGACCTTCAGCGAGGCGATTAACCCTTCAGCGGTCAATCCGGCCAACTTCCTTCTGTTCGAAGCAGAAGACGGCACGCTGATTCCTGGATCGCTATCGCTCAATGTGGCGAAGACAGTCGTTACGCTGAATCCAACAGCAAATTTGGCCGCAGATACGGCTTATGTCGCAATGGTCACGGCAAACGTGAAGGATCTCAAGGGGAATGCACTGGCGGCGAATACCGCAACTAGCTTTATAACGGCATAACAGCGAGGGGGCAGCGATGCCCTCTTTCTTTATGACCACAATCACACTGGAGGAATGAACCATGCAAGTGCGTGCGCTGAAAACGAAGGATATTTTCCCAATGTCGCGGATTTTAAAGAAAATCGGCTTGAAAGATGTGATCCGTGAAGCGGCGGCAAATATGGCCGCGAATGCGAAGGCGGCAAACAAGTCGGAGGATAAAAAAAGTGCTGCAGCTTCCGCTCAGATGAAGCTTGGTGCGGATATTGTGGCCACTTTGTTTGAGAACCTGTACCTGGCTGAAGAGGAGACCAATGCATTCCTTGCGGATCTGGTCGGATTGAAGCCGGAAGAGTTTGCGGAACTGGAGCTGACGGAAACGCTGGGGATCATTGACCAGCTGAAGGGTTCAAAAGTGTTCGCAAGTTTTTTGAAACAAGCAAGTCAATAGACGAGGTTGAGGTCATTGACTTGCTGCTGCACCGCTATGGCTCGATAGATTACATCCTGGAGATGGGCTATGAGAGCGGCGTGGAGCAGATCCTGAAGGCTTACGAGAAGGAGACAGAGCAAAAGCAGTGGGATCTTTACCTCATGCGCTATCAGCACATGACGAAGAATGATTTCGTGCCATTCTCTGAATTTGTGCAGAAGCCTGCTCAGAAGGCTTCCGCAAGCACCAAGACCAAAGAAGAAATCTTAGAGGATGCGGAAATGATCCTGGCATCCTTCCGGAAGGCGGGGTGAAGCCGTGGAAATCTTTCGTCTATTCGGCTCCATTTTTATCGACTCCGGTGGTGCGGATGACACGCTTGACCATATCGACGAGCGGGGGAAGTCAGCCGGAGCCAGGTTAACTGATATTGCGAAGCTGGCCGGGGCTGCAGGGCTGGCGCTTGGCGCGATGGGTGTCGGTGTTGGAGTGGCGGCTGTAAGCTTCACTGATGACTTCCGCAAGTCAATGAATGGTCTGGCTGCCGAGACCGGAGCGACTACAGAAGAAATGAAAGGATTCGAAGAATCAGCCAAGCGGCTCTATAACAACGGCATGGGCGAGGATTTTCAGGATATCGCTAAGTCCATGGCGCTCGTGAAGCAAACCACGGGCCAAACCGGTGCTGAGCTGGAGAAGCTGACCAACTATGCGCTGCTGCTTCGCGATACTTACGAATATGAAGTGAACGAATCGGTGCGGTCCAGCGACAAGCTCATGAAGCAGTTCGGTCTTTCCGGCGAGGAGGCTATGGGTCTAATCGCGGAAGCATCACAAAAGGGCTTGAATTATGCCGACGATCTGTTACCAACCATTGACGAATATTCCGTTTACTTTGCTCAAGCTGGTTTCTCAGCATCCGAAATGTTCGGCGTATTTGAAAATGCGAAAAATGCTGGGGTATTTAACCTAGATTACGCAGCGGATGCCGTTAAGGAATTCGGTATCAAGATGACGGAAAGCGGTGACGCGACCACACAGGTTCTGAATCAAATGGGCCTGGATGGAGCGGGGCTACAGGCTCAATTCGCCAAAGGCGGCGACGGAGCGCGGGAAGCCTTCAGTAAAGTGGCAGAAGCACTCAGCCAGGTCGATGACAAGCAGGAGCAAATCGCATTAGGTGTGTCGCTCTTTGGAACCAAGTTTGAGGATGTCGGCGCGGCTGGTGTGCTGGCGATGACGGAGCTGAACACTTCCATCACCGGCACGAACGGGGCGCTGGAGAGCATCAATGCTGTGAAGTACGACACCTTTGGCGAGGCGATGAGCGGGATCAAGCGCCAGCTGGAGACCGGGATACTGCTGCCATTAGGTGAGAAGATCCTGCCGAAGCTGAACGAATTCGCTGACTGGATCAGCGGTCATATGCCTGAGATCCAGGCGGGGATCAATGCAGCCATTGAGGGAGCCGGGAAAGCGTTCGATGGCTTGAGTGCGGCCATTGGCTGGGTGATCGACAACGGGAATATCCTCCTGCCGGTTGTCATCGGCCTCACGGCGGCGATTGCGGCTCAGTCCGTCATTAATACGGTGACAATGGCTTATAAGGCATGGAAGGCCGCCACAACCGCGCAAACCACCGTTCAATGGCTGCTGAACGCCGCCATGAATGCGAATCCTCTTGGACTGGTGGCAATCGCCATCGGAGCTGTGGCGGCAGGCGCGTATCTGCTTATCAAGAACTGGGAGCCTGTCTCTGAGTTCTTCGTTAATCTATGGGCTTCGGTTACAGAGATTACGTCTGCAGCCTGGGAAGGGATAAAATCATTTTTCACCGGACTATGGGACTGGATGGTTTCATTCCTGACGGAGTGGGGTCCGGCCATCCTTTCTGTGATTGCGCCGTTCCTGGGCATCCCCCTACTGATCATTCAGCATTGGGACACAATTAAAGCGTTCCTGCTGGAACTGTGGGACGGTATCAAGGCCGCAGCCAGTGCAACATGGACCGCAATCAAGGAAACGACAGAGCGGGTCTGGAACGGACTCAAGGCGTTTCTGGTGGGGTTGTGGGATGGAATCAAGTCATCTGCTGCAGCCGCCTGGGATGGCATTAAGTCGGCTATATCGACGGTTATCAGTGTTACAGTGTCGTGGATCAAGGACACTTGGAACGGTGTGTTGAATTGGTTCCGGGAGTTGCCGGGGAAATTGTACAATATCGGGACGGATATGTTCTCCCGGATGCGGGATGCGGTTTCCACGGCGATTGTCACCGTGAAGACAGCGATTGTAACCGGCATGACATCGGCTATGGACTATCTGAAGAAGCTCCCGGCACAAATGCTGCAGATGGGCAAGGACATCATCCAGGGGCTGATCGACGGCATCAAGAATATGATTGGCGGTGTCGGAAATGCGATTTCCAGTATCGCCAGCAAGATCACCGGCGGTATTCGTGACGCACTGGACATCCATTCTCCATCCCGCGTCATGCGCTCCCTGGGGAATGACACAGGCGAGGGCTATGTTATCGGCCTGGAGGACAAGATATCCGCCATACAGGAGCAGTCAGACGCGATGGCAGCGGCGGCATTGCCTTCCACAGAGGATATGGACGCAGGAAGCTATACGGCAAGCGTAACAGGCGCTGGCGGCTATGGGAGCGCTGGGTCAGATCAAGAGAAGTATATTGTTGTGCAGATTAATGTCGATGGAAACAATGTTGCAACGGCCATCGCTAAGCCGATGAGCGCCGCGCTTGGAGCATTGACACGATCACTTGGACGGAGCGGAGGGGTGGCGACGATTTGATAAATCTCATTACGTTAGACGGCAGAGGGCTGATTGAATTCGGGCTTACCCCTCAGCCGGGACATGAACATTCCATGCTGCCGGACAGCGTGAGCCGGACAAAGGCCATTGCTGGCCGTCACGGCCTGTATGACTTCGGAAGCACATTGACCTCCCGGCGCTTCGTTTTTCCGCTGATCTTCGCCCAGGAGACGAGCAGATATGAGCTGCAGCAGCGGATTAGGGCATTTTCGGCATTTCTCTTGGACGCTTATGCCCGGCCACGAGAGATGAAGATGATTTTTAACTATGAACCGAATGTCTATTACATGGTCAAATATGACGGATCGCTCACTCCGGATCGGCTGTTCGAGCGGGGTTCCTTCAAGCTGCCGCTGGTGGCACATGATCCCTTTGCCCGTTTCATCATCAATCCGGGAGATATTACGCTGGATTCGGACATCATACTGGATTCAGGCATTCGCCTGGACGACGAGTACGGCTTTACAGTGGCTGGTC
This sequence comes from Paenibacillus sp. fava2, assembly GCF_058313675.1. NCBI lineage: Bacteria > Bacillati > Bacillota > Bacilli > Caryophanales > Paenibacillaceae > Paenibacillus > Paenibacillus sp. fava2. The sequence goes on from NZ_CM177755.1 coordinate 504,791, forward strand.
CCGGCAATGTAGAGGTCAACAACTTCGGGACACTGGCTGCCCAGCCGGAGATAGTTGTCCAGGGGAGCTTCACAACGTTGTCCATCACCGCAAATGGGAAGACTTTCGGTTTCGGGGCTTCCGTTGCCGGACAGACACTGGTTATAGACGGGGAGCAGATGAAGGTGAAGCTTGGCGGGGCAAACGCCTTATGGAGCATGTCGGGGCATTTTGTAGACCTGTTGCCGGGAGTGAATCAAGTCACTATAGGAGGGACTGGGCTTAATTGCACGGTCTCTTTTAATTTCAAACCGAAGTATGCATAGGAGGTGTGGGTCATGGCAGAGTTAGAAGATTTACAGGGAACACAGAAGTTGCGCGAGGCCTGGCCGATCATCGAGCGTAACGAGCAAGCAATTAACGACGATATTATCAACCATAAGGCTTCCGGTGCCGCCCATGCCGCCGAAAGCATAACCTATTCTGGGCCGGTTGCGGGTGCGGCCAACATCAAGCAAGCCGTGGATTCCCATGTCCAATCTGAGTCAGCTCATGCGGCGGAGCACATTGCTTACGCCGGGGCTGTTATCGGAGCGGACAATATCAAGCAGGCTGTGGACTTGGAAAAGCAGCGTGTGGATACGCTCGTCATTAACGGCGATAGCAGCGCTGCTGCAGCTGAAGCGGCGATCGACACCGAGGGTGTAAATCACGGTACTTTGAACAATCGGCTGGGCTCAGATTACACTAAGCTTAGTACGCAGTTGGCGGAAACTGGCGATCAACTGTCATCACAATGGGTCAACGCCTTATTCCCTCCTGCCCCATTAATGCCTATTATAAGCGGCGGTGTGATTGATGCAGCACCGGCTATTCAAGCAGCGAATAATTATGCCGCATCCTTTAATCCAAGAAAACGAGTGTTTGTCCCTCAAGGAGTCTATAAAATTGCAAGCGATGTTACAATAACCTGCGATTTTGATTCAAAAGGTGCTTTTATGATTCATGCTGGGGGTAAATTTAAAACTGTCGGATCTGGAATCAGTGTACACAGTTTTATGGCTATTGTAGTCGATATATCTATCGATTATGACATTTTACTGTGGCAAGCATCCAACTCCGATTTATACTCTGCATTCATCACTTATGACGGGCCAGTGACTGATGTTCCAAAGTTTACGGCTATAAATTTCCAGCCAGGTGCTTTTCCGGCAGGCGTGTGGGATGTGACGGTGCATGATGCATACATTAGCAATCCAAAGGTAGGTATCCAACTAAAATCAGATGGATATGTGACCGACATCACTATCAAAAACACTACAATTCGCGGTTATTATGATTACGGGATCAAATTTGATAACTCAGCATATAACCCTACTCTCGGTAACACCATCCTTTACTGCACGCTGCAGGGTATCAATTTCCAAAACAATCGGACGTCAACCAATACCAAAACGTGCTTACACTTAGATGGCATGGGGCATTTAGTAGATGATATTAAGATGTTTAATGATCAGCCTACAAAAGGTATTCACTACGCGATTACTGCTGCTGACTCCATTCTGGATGGCTTTGTGACCAGCCTAGACACGATTAACCTAGCCGTACACTGTACGGGCAACACCGCAACGAAGATTTCGAATGTGCGTGCAGAAGGTATAGTCGATTTAGGAAAAATGCGAAATTTGTATAAGCTGGATAATGTGCATGTATATCAAGCTCTTAACACATCTCATTATGAAAACTACAATTTTCATTATGATTATGGGCCAGATTACTCGGAATACGAAGTGGATCTAGCAAATGTAACAGTGACTACAGCGTCACCGTCGAATATCAGCGTTGTAAAAGAAGACAAAAACTTGCGGGTCACGATGCACGAAACCGCCAATTTTCAAGTTTTAATGGACTTACCGCAGTATATTATCGATGCTGCTAACACATCAGGGTATTTAGTATTGGCTATGTCCACGGATCTTAGGACGAAGAATGCGGCATCTTCTTTCATAAATTTTGCGATAGCTCCTGATAATTTGACAATCATTCACCCTGTAAACCAGTCAACTAACTTGCGTCAAGACGGGAAAATAATGGCGCTATACAATCCTCTATCCGGAACTGCTGTTCCTGGTACGGCACTTGTTTATCTAAACGTAGACGGAACAGCAGGTGATACGTACAAGATAAACTGTGTCAAGGTTTACACGGAATTGGTCAATCCAATTAAGGAACTAACACCTTATTTGAAAAATGTTTAGGCGGTGACTTTTAATGAGAGCAAGCGGGAAAATAATCACTGTTGCAAGAACAGAAATTGTTACAAGTAGTATCCAATCTGCATCGGAAGAAATAGTAAGAATAATTGAGAACAAAATTGATAAAACGATAGACTTATTAATCGCATTTAGCGATTCTAATGGAACAGTCATTGACCGGGAAGCCGTAGTTATTAAAAATGAAAATTATGAACTTCTTATGGCAGAGTCGCCTGCTTTTGCCCCTGGAAAGCCGGCTAATGAGTATAGAGAGGCTGACATATGGCATATTGTAGATCTGATTCGCTCTAATTAGGCGGTAGATCAAGTTGCTCTCTTAAAACTGTGTGCAAATCGATAATTGTACATTTAGTTCCTGATAGGATCCCTGAAAGAGTGTCCGACACTGGCTTATTAATTTCTTCAAACATTAAGATTTTTGAATAGTTAGCCTTCAAAACGTTGAATAGACCTTCAATTTCTGGTCCTGAAAATGTTTTGTTACCAACCGAGAACTCAGATCCAGGTCCTGATAATGTAACGTTTTGAAAAACTATTCCTCCGATATTGCCATAATTTATATTGGTTTCATTGATGGGAATTTGTGCTGTTAAATTGCGATGTTTATTTTCATTAGTTAGTGCATTTAAGTCGCTAATCCAAGATCTAATGTAAGGTTGGGCATTTTCAAGAACGCGAATAACATGAATATTTGTCAATCCTATGAAATTGTTTCTAATACAATCATCAAAAGCATTTTTAGTCTTTCTAATAGGGAAATACACTTTATGATATGGACCGTGATTTCCAGTACAGTATTCGTTGAAAATAGCATTTGCTCCATAGTCTAGCGGAGATCTGCAATTTTCCAAAAAGCTTTTTATTAACACTTTGATTTCTGGCAATTTACTTGAATTGATCGCAGCATTTTTTCCTTTTCGAGGATTTGACCGAGAAGTGTTTCTGCATAAGCTAAACATGCAATAGAATCTTCATACCAGCGCATATTTTTATCCCTACTTTCATTTAGTATTAGATTATTATAAAAGAAGGTGGTTGTCATAGAAACGTGTAGAGATATTTTTTATGAACTATTGAGGGATTGGAAAGTAGCTGAGGAGGCTGCAGCTAGCCAATTTTCCAGCAGTCTAACGGATTTCGAAGAAATATCAGAAAGAAATAAGAGATATATATCCCGTTTTGAGAAGGCATTTAAAGAATGAACGGTTGGACCATACTGCGCACTACCGATAACAGAAAACGGGCATTAAAAAAGAGCTGCCGGATTACTCCTGCGGCTCTTTTTTGTACTCCAATAAGTCATTCGGTGTCACATCAAGATAATCGCAAAGCTTCAGAATCAGGTCCCTGGGGAACCGTTCCATTTTGTTCTTGTGCAGCAACCGGACAGAATCGAACCGGTAATCAATGGCTCTCGCCACTTCCCGGATGGTTAGGCCCTTTTCATCCAAGATGCGTTCGAGTGCGGAATTCAGGCTGGACAATAGCATACACCTCCTTCAGTCCTATATTACACCAAATAATGACTCACAAAAAGGGTCAATAGTCCGGTGACACGTATAACGGGTCGTGATATTATAAAGACACGCTAAACGAGTCATTGGAGGTGCATCATGAACAATGTAAGTGAGCAACTGCTGTCCGATGTCGTGGCCGTGATTTATGACGCTTTCCCTGAATTAGAAGTTGAACGAACAAAGTCTATATTGTCCGCCGTTGTGGCTAAATATCATATTCAACGGGTGGAGGAAGATGAACCGCACCCGGATGGAACAGAGAAGATTCAGATGTTCCTATCATCCAAGCGTCTGGAAGGGCTCAGCCCATTAACGCTGGATGGATACTCTTTGGATCTACACATATTCTTCAAGCATGTGCGGAAGCGGACAGACAATGTTACAGCAGCCGATATTCGTGCATACTTGGGACAATTCCAGAACTTGAAAATGAGCACGATCGGGAAAAAGTTATCTGTGCTCAAAAGTTTCTTCGGTTGGCTCACATCAGAAGAGATACTGCCCCGGGACCCATCGGCTAAACTCAAGACTCCGAAATTGGAAAAGCGGCTGCCGAAGGCGCTGACGATTCCGGAATTGGAAATGCTGCGCGAAGCCTGCAAAACAGACCGTCAGAGGGCTTTTATCGAGATTATGTATGCTACCGGGTGCCGGTTGTCCGAGGTATACGGTATGGATCGAGATGCAATCAATCAGCAGTCCATGAGCTGCCGTGTCATCGGCAAAGGAAATAAAGAGCGCGAGGTTTATTTCTCCTTTAAGGCCATGTACCATTTGAACAAATACCTGAAGTCCCGGAATGACGACTGTGAAGCACTGATGGTCACAGAGCGGAAGGATTACCGCCGCCTGACCAAGCGAGGAATCCAGCGAGAAATTGCCGTCATCGCCCGGGCAGCTGGCCTGCAGGACAAGGTCAGTCCGCACGTGCTGCGGCACACTTTCGCAACGTTGACGCTCAATAATGGCGCTGAACTTGTGGCCGTGCAGGAGCTTATGGGCCATTCGGACCCGCAAACCACCCTGCGTTATGCACGGATTACAGAAGACCGTAAGCGGGAGCAGCACAAGCGATATCTGGTTCAGTAAAGCTTATAGAGAGGTGACGTTCACTTGATCAAGGTATATAACCAAAACATGCAGTTGGTGGCTTATCTGCAGAATGCTTTCAGTATCGGGTACGAAGAGCGCCTGAACGAAGTTTGGAGCGCTTCTTTCTCCTTACCAGCCGATGATGATAAGAATGCGGAGTGCCAGCCGCTGCGGTATGTGGAGATTTTTGACGGTGAGGAGCGGGTGGATCTGTTCCGGATCATGCCGACGAAGACCCAGCGGAGCTATGATGGTAGGACGATCACATACACCTGTGAACATGTTCTTGCCACGTTAATGGACGATATCATGTTCCAGTATCACCAGGTGGGAGGGTCCGGCGTACCTATCGGTAGCGTGATCCAATATATCCTCTCGAAGCAATCGACGCAGCGCTGGGAGTTCGATACCTGCGAATTCGACGATGAATTTGAGTACAACTACGAGAATGATAACCTCATATCCGCTCTGTTCGCCGTTACAGAGCCACTGGAATCGGATTATATGTGGACATGGGATACATCCACAACGCCATGGACGCTCAATTTGGTGCGGCCTGATACGCAGCCGAGCGCATGGATTCGATACGGGAAGAACCTTGAGGGAATCACGGTGGACGAGGACCCGACTCAGATCATCACACGGATATACCCATTGGGCTATGGAGAGGGTGTAAACCAGTTGACGATTACTGTGGTAAATCCTACCGGCCTTCCTTACATTGATGCGGACACCATCGGGCAATACGGTGTTATCTCGTACCCATACGTTGACCTGGCGATTGATAATGCCAACACCCTTTTTGCAACGGCGAAAGTTATCCTGGAGAAGATGAAGAGACCAAAGAGGACTTATAGCGTGGAGGGATTGGAGCTTTACAGATTAACTGATGATCCGATTGATAAATTCCGGACGGGAGCATTGGTGCGGATTATCGACGAAGAGCTAGGGATTGATATCATTGATCGGATACAGGTCCGGGGACGGCCAGATACTGAGGGTGCTCCTGGGGATGTGAAGTTAGAAATAGCGAATAAGGCGACCAGCCAAGCTACTGATACCAACAACCTGGCTAACCGGCAGCGGATCAGTGAAACGTATGCTCAGGGCGCGACGAACATTGATACTCAAAATTTTGCTGATAATTGTGATCCGGATCATCCGGCTGTCCTACAGGTATATGTGCCTGAAGGTACAGCAAGGATTAATAAGCTATCGCTTTCTTTCCAATCTGAGCCGTTTAGGGCGTACAGCAAGGCGATTGAAGCTGCACCTGCGACAACATCGGGACCAAGCAGTCGAGAAACCACGGCGGATGGCGGAGGGATTGTAGATACGAGAACCGGGGCTTACAAATTGGAATCTGGATATGCACCTGATCCAACAACGTATGAAGGAAGTCATAATCACGGAATTGCCAATGGAACCGCATTATCGACACCTGGAGGAGGGTTTGTAACTTGGGTGTCTCATCCAGGACATATTCACAATCCAGCGAACCACGGACATAGAATTGATCTGCCTGATCATACACACGAAATGGACCACACTCACGAAATACCAGAGCATACACATGAAATAGAATACGGGATATTCGAGGGTCCTAGTCCCGAAAGTATTGTCGTAACTGTTGATGGTAATTATGTTCCAGGAAACTCTACAAGTGTTACGGATTTAGATTTGATCCCGTATCTTTCGAAAGATAGCAATGGTCGAGTGCAACGCGGAATATGGCATATAGTGCAAATAGCGCCCGATTCACTCGGACGCATAGTAGCAAATGTAAATATGCAGTTTTTTGTAAATTCAAGAGGCGGCGGGGATTACTGAATATCTAATCCCAAAAACTTTGCAGCTGATTTCGAAAGATAAAGCGCACCATTTTTAATCATAACTTCATGTTGACCATCGACACTCGAATATACTCCTTCAACATTGCTTCCAGGCACAGAAAAAGAGATCGTAACACCATTTTTTTTGAATGTAAGGTCTCGTATTTTCCCAGAAGAAATTTGTACATCAACATCATAATTATCAACAAGGTTTCTTGCAGAGATCCAATCATCAGCATTAATCTCAGATGACACTGTATTTGATTCTTCAATAGTTGTTACGGGTGACTCATTAGCTTCCGTCATTTTGGTTTCTCCTTTCAAAAGATCAATAGATTTTGTGGTGTTGTCATATGCCAGTTCGTATCCGAGTATTTCGCTTACTTCCCGCACCGGTAGATATGTAGTGCCTTTGTAAACAAGCGGGTCGCTTTTCAAGCTTTGCTTCTGACCATCAATGCTAATCGTAAATTTTGCAAAGGCAGCTTGCACGGTTTGTGTGGTGGCAGCTGCAGCCATTCCGGCTGTACCAATGAGCATGCCAACCACTAGGCCGACAATAAGTTTTTTCAAGATTCTCAGCTCCTTTAATCCATATTACCATATATTTCGGCAAATGATGGGAAGGAGATTATATTACATATGGGAGGTGAGTTTCGGTTGACCATAAATAAATAGTATACAGATGGCACGCCCTTGTTGGCGTGTTTTTGCATTTCAGAGAGTTCAACTTGGAGAGGGGGGAAGACGATGCCAGGAGGAGGAGGAACGGTGGCTACAGAGGATAAGCTAGTTGAGATTCAAATTCAGTTAGCACGAATGGAAAAAACATTGGAAGCTGTCCCAACGCTGACCATTACCATTGAAACAACCCGTGATTTGGCGCGTGAGGCTATGCAATCGACAAAATCGGCTCATCACAGGTTAGACCGTATTGAGGACGGACAGCGGTGGCTTTGGCGTACTATCGGGGGATCAATCATTACCGTTGTTGCTGCTGCAATTGTAGTAGCTATCAGATTAGGAGGAAATTAGCGTGATCAAAGATAAATTTCCAATCGAACGTCGCTACATCAATAAGCGCCAGAATGTTCGGCCCGGCACCCGCCTCGTTTCGGGAACGCCGGGTTATTTAGTTGCTCACGATACAGGTAATCCCGGGGCGACGGCGGACAATCACTTCAATTATTTTCAAACACTGGTCAACAGATCAGCCTCAGCACAGGTCTTTATTGATGACGTAAAGATTCTGGAGATCATCCCAACTGGCACCGGCACCGATCCAGCCGAAAAAGCTTGGCATGTGCTGTACAATGTGACCACGGACAACAAGCTCTATGGTGACGATGCCAACGACATTGCCCTGGGAGTGGAATTGTGCTACGGCGGACAGATCAAAACCATTGAGGCGTACAATCGTTTTGTGTGGTATCTGGCCTTTTGCTGCGATAAGTGGAAGCTTAATCCCCTGACTCATATTCCGAGCCACAAGCAGTTGGACCCTACCCGCAAGAGCGATGTTGACCAGGCGTTGTCTACCATCGGCAAAACACTGAAAGAACTGCTTTATGACGTTGCTAAGGAAATGCAGGAGCAGCCGGTGGTAATCTCGCCGCCTGCAGCGGTGCAACTGTCAGCGGATGTCGCTCAGGCACTCATTGACGATTATGTATCCCCGGCGTGGTTCGCTGCCCGTCAAGCAGGCGATTCGGTAGGCACCCTGCACCTGCACAATCTGGCGAATAACCTGCGGAAAGCTGCATGTATTCCACTACAGCCAGGATCGGAAGCGCCGTTTGTTCAACTGCCGAAGAGTAATGTCCAGGAGTTGGTCTTCCGTTGGCTGTCTCCCGGCTGGCAGGCGGCAAAGGTGAAGAACGATAAAACGGCGATGGCTTATTACAACAATACGGCAAATCACCTGCGGGCTGCTGCAGGCATGCCCAAGGAATAGGAGAGGTTTTCATGCAAACAATTATTGATCAAGCTCAGCCTTACATCACAGCCATTGTCTTGGCGCTTATTGGCGTTCTCACCACCGTAATACTCAGATCCGTATCCTTGCTTCAGCTTAAAGCAGATGCGTGGTTTGATGCAAAACTTAATGTTCAGCAGCGGGAAATGCTTCATAGAATTGCTGCAGAGGGCTTTGCTTATGCTCAGACGGTTTACAAGGAGCTTGGCGGGGAGGACAAGCTGCAGCAAGCATTGGCTTATGCTGCTGATCAATTGGAGACGCGCGGAATAAAAATTTCCAAAGAGGAAATCAGGGCAGCAGTCGAGGATGCTTACTTGAAATACAAGGCCACAGTGCTGACAAAACAGTGAGCCATCTTCTACCGAAACTTCTACCGTCATGAAAAACCAAAGCAGAACTTGAAGAACCTTAAACGTAGATAACACGCGAAAATGAATACTAATAAAACCTAATAAACACCATGAAAACCGCCGTTTTCCGCACTCGTAATGCGTAGGCCGGGGGTTCAATTCCCTTCACCAGCATGTTTACTAATTCGATTATGGCGCGGTTTCCGGGGTTCCGGGGGCCGCGCTTTTTTTTATTTTTCTAACATTCTTCTACCCCTTACTCGAGTAAAATAACTGATGAATCCGGGCCACCAGCTTTTGGCCGGCATTGGCTTCAATAAGCGTGACATCCCAGAATACCGCATTGGTTCGAGGGTCGGCAGCATCGTTGAAGACGGCAATCGTCAGCTCCTGCTTGCCTTCAAGCGGCACCTGGAAAGATAACGGCTGATTCTCACCCGGTACGATATTCACATCCATGGAGTAAATCTCTTCTCCGTCGGCGCTGATAATGACACGGCTGCTGCCGCTGCTTGTCGGATTTATAACGTCGTCAGGGACTGCGAGATTACCAGAAAACTCCTTGAACTGTCCATCAAGACGCAGTGAAAACTCGTGGTTTCTCGGATTATCACGGCTGTATAGATTGATCGCCGGTTCGATCCGCTCCTGCGCTGCAGTGAAACCGATGAGTCTTGGTTCCCACCGCAGTTCGCCTTTTTCAAGGGGGAGCTGATCCAGCGCTATAATCTTGCCGCGGCCATTATCCAGATAATGATTAAGACCACTCACGGCGGAGTAGACGGCCACAGTCAGGACTGCTCCGGAGAACAGGAGTTTGAGTAAACCTCTTGGCGTCGTACGATCGCGGCGGACCAGCTGCTGAGCACCGTAGCCGACAGTCGCACCCAGCGTATTAATGACGATATCGTTAATATCGAATGCGCCCAAATGGGTCGCCATCTGGATCAGCTCAACTCCGGTAATGGCTGCCAAGAAGACCAGGAGAAACGGCAGGAACCGGCAGCGGATCAGTAGCGGAATCAATATTCCAAACGGTACGAATGCCAGATAGTTCCCCAGGTTAAATAACCAAAGATTCGAATAACCATCGCCCGGAAACCTCAGCGGAATCCCGTCAAATGCCAAATGATAACGCAAGCCCGTCTCCGGCAGAGCCGATGAGCGGTTGAAGCCAACGAATAAGAAAAAAAGAGTAAGGACTGTATATAGCCCGAACCCGATCCAAGCGGCGGTCCTTGTTTTCCCTTGAAACATGATGTATGACCTCCCTTTATAGCTCAGTTTAGTGTCTTCTACTGTACATAGATAAAATTAAACAGGAATTGTTACATGCGCCGATCCCAGCCTCGAAATCTGTGAGAACAAAATAGCCATCTCCGCCGGAGAGAGATCGAAATCCCGTTGAATCCAGAACTGCATTGTCCCCACATAGGCTGAAGCAAGATACGCAAATAAGTACTGCTGTTTCACAGGGATATCTGCGGACTCAATCTGCTGATGGTTTACGCGATAGGCATTAATGAACTGCTGATTGATCAGCTCTGTCATTTGAAGCGAGAGATTGGTGTCGCCCCCGAAGCCCAGGAATATTTTGAAAAAATGCTTTTGCTCAAGGACATACTCGAATGGGCGTACATAGCCTAAGGGCGGGTCAATGAAGGGTTCCCTGCTTTCACGGGTGTGGCCAAGCTTCTTTATAATGCTGTTGAACTGCTCCAGTACCTCGTTTTTATACTGCTCATAGAAATCATGAATGTCCTGATAGTGCAAATAAAAGGTCCCTCTGTTTAATCCGGCTGTTTCCGTCAGTTCTTTAACAGTGATGGTTTCAAGTGGTTTTTTTGAAGCCAGATCAAGCAAAACCTCCCGTAAAAGAGTCCGGGTCCTTAGAATCCGGCGGTCTGTTTTTTCGTTCACTGTGAATTCCTCTCCTAAATAAAATAATAACTTTACTAATCATTCTGCAGCTTGCCGTTGATTAATGAACATAACGATTGGTTGTGATCATCGATATTTTGGTTGTTCTGATTATAATCAGCAGGTAAAAGTTAATCAACACGATGTTCAGTAAAGGGAGAGCTGATATGAATAGTCAGTACAAACAGAATGAGGTGTCTCAGCGGAGGTCGTTCATCCTTACGCTTATGGCTATTATTCCCGGAATGATGATGGTGATGATAGACAGCACCGCCATGAACGTAGCTATCCCCAGCCTGACTAAGGATTTTGGAGTTTCCTTTAGCACCTTGCAATGGGTGATTACAGGTTATATGCTGGCCATGTCGGTGACCATTCCGCTGGCTGGATGGTTCTCGGACAGGCTCGGCTCAGCAAAAGCTTATCTTATAACCATAGTCTTGTTTGTTTTGGGATCGCTGCTATGTGCGCTGGCCCAGAACTCCCTGCAGTTAACGATTTACCGGATCATTCAAGGGCTTGGTGGGGGAATGGTTCAGCCGATAGGAATGGCTATGATTTTCCGGCTTGCACCGGAGAATAAGAGAGGGCAGGTCATGGGTATGCTGGGTATCCCTATGCTGCTGGCACCGGCCTCCGGACCTGTCTTGTCAGGCTGGCTGTTAGAATCAATAGGCTGGCAATGGATATTTCTCATTAATCTTCCATTGGGAGGGATTACTGTTTATTTAGGCATACGTTATTTGCTTAAGGCAAATGCACTGCGACCAGCCCAATCCGCGTATGATAAGCAATCCTTGGATATAGCCGGCTTTTTCCTGGCTCCTATAGCCTTTGTTTTACTAGCTTTAAGCATAAATGTGGATGCTTCCCAATGGCTTCTTTGGTTATTGAGGGCAGTCAGTGTCATACTGCTAATCTGGCTGTGGTTTCATGAGAATAGACATCCACAGCCGATCCTGGCTCTTCAGGCATTCCGAAAGGTTAGCTTTCGAAGAGGAATATTTGTAAGCTGGATTCAATATGCGGCTCTAAACGGATCTCTGGTCTTTATCCCGCAGTACCTTCAGCATTTTAAGGGGTATAGCCCGTTTCAGGCAGGTCTGGTCATGAGTATGCTGGCTATCACGTCCGGGCTGCTAATGCCGGTTGGCGGAAGGCTGTTTGATAAGGTAGGTATACGCCCGCTTGCCGGCTTGGGTTTAGGGACGATTTCTATGGCTTTATTCCTGCTGTCACAAATAGGCCAGAACGTAGGAGGCGGGCTGATTGGAGGAATGGTAGGGCTGCTCGGAATCGGAATGGGCCTTTGTATGATGTCTCTTAATACCTACATCCTGCAATCGGCTCCTTCGGAACTAATCAGCCGTGTTACACCTTTGACCTCAGCAAGCTCCAACCTGGTGATCCCTATTGCCATTGCAGGCTTGAGCAACTTCCTGGCACTCCGGGCTAACGCGCGGATAACGATGGCAGGCGGCAATACACTATTGGCAGAAATGAAAGGGTACTCCGATACCTTTCTGTTAGCGGCCTGCATTGCTCTGTCAGGCGCATTGTTCAGTCTGCGGCTGGGGGCAAAACGTCATTCGTAGTGCGGGTTCAGGAAGTTTTGATTCAGTCAATTCAGGAACTTGGATATGCGGATGAACTTCAAGTGGGGGATAAACTCCAAAAAGCTGATGGAATCAACCTTACGATTGATAAGGTTGAGTTCGTTAAACTGGATAAACCAGTTACAGTTTATAACTTTACGGTTGCCGACTTTCATACGTATTATGTGACGGATTTGGGTGTTTGGGTTCATAATACAGATGGATGTCTTCGTCATGAAGCGAAGTACCTTGGTTTGGGAAAACATGCTCCTGGTTCGACTTCAGTTGTTCATATGCCTGACGGAACTACAGTACCCGCTACGAAAATGTGGCTTAGAAATAATGGCACAGGGACTTTTCATGGATATCCTGCACCATAAGGAGGATTGTAATGTCATTTTTCATACAAGCAAGTTGTCCAAAGAATTCAGACAATGTCAGTTTTGAAGCTGAAACTTTATCAGATGCTGTAGAAAACTCATTCCCACTTTTAACAGAGTCTGCTATTATCTTTTGGAATAATATTCCCCTATTTCTTAGTTATAAATATGACTTATGTTTAATGATTGATGATATTTTGGATGTACTAGAAGCATTAAGAATTAAAGAATTTGGCAGCAAAGATGTTTATTGGGTTTCAAATACTTTTGCCCATATATGGCATTTTAAATGGGTTTCAGGGCAACTGGGGATAAGTGCTGAATGGGGAGTTATAAATGACAGCACTGAACGCATTTTGAGAGATAGTGGAAGTGTCAATATTTCAATACAATCATTTGGATTCGAATGGAAAAGAGTTATCTATAACATTATTGTTACGTTAAAGAAGGCAGGCTTTGAAGAAAGTAGGATAGAAGGTATGAGTCGTCTAATCCAAGAATACAACTTCATTAGAAATGAAGGGTATTTGTATCAATAAGGCAACGTGAAAGCTAGCCACCTTGCTCTCTAGACGGAAATTCGTTAATTTCCGGTAGGAGCCGATACTCCACACAACAAAAAACCGCCGGGAATCCCCGGCGGCATTACAAGGGGGCGATAACGCCCCTTTTTCTATACTTAGAAACTAAAGTCCTCATCACGCAGCGGCTCCACGTTCAGCGCACGGACGTAGCCGTTGCCTTTTTTGGAGAAAAAGTCATGCTGCTTGGTGTGGGTGCTGATCCCGTTCTGGACAATCGGGTTGATCTCTTCCTCGTCGAACAGCGGGTCGTGGCCCAGGTTCATCATCGCCTTGTTGGCGTTGTAACGCAGGAAGGTCTTCACTTCCTCCACAAGTCCGATTGGCGCGTAAATCTGCTCGGTGTATTGCTCCTCGTTGGCATGCAGCAGACGCAGCAGCCCAACGAGGGTCTGGTACACGTCACGCTGGTCGTCCTCGGACAGCTCCTCGAAAATCTCCTGAGCCAGCACGCCAACGTAAACGCCGTGGATGCTCTCGTCGCGCAGGATCAGGTCGATGATCTCGCCGCTGCAGGTCATTTTGCCCTGGCCGGCCAGGTAGAGCGGGTAGAAGAAGCCGCTGTAGAACAGGTAGCTCTCCAGCAGGACGGAAGCCGCCATCGCCAGGTAGAGGTCCTTGGGAGTTTCGATTTTTTTGTAATACTCGGAAATGGTCTGGGCCTTGAACTGCAGGAACGTGTTGTCCTCCACCCAGCGGAAGATGCCGTCGATCTCCTCAGTGGAAGCCAGCGTCGTAAAAATACTGCTGTAGGACTTCGCATGAATCTGCTCCATCATCCCCATGAAGCCGAGCACCGCCTTGCGCTGCAGGCCGTCTACATGCTCCATAATCTGCGGCATCCCTACGCCGCCTTGCACGGTGTCGAGCAGGGTGAGCCCGCCCAGCACCTTCATATAAGAGTCCTTTTCGGTGTCGCTCAGCGTCAGCCAGGACATTTTGTCATCGGATAATGGAATTTCGTCGTCGGTCCAGAACTGCATAATATTCTGGTTCCAGAACATCAGCGAGAAGTCGTCATCGGGACGGTTCCAGTTCACGGCTTGAATTGCGCTCATAATGGTCTAATCTCCCTTTCTGTAGCCGTACGGCCCGTTAAATCGAGCAGGTCAGGCATTCCTCGACGGACAGCTTTTTGGTGCGTGTGTAGTACAGCGACTTCAGGCCTTTGTGTGCCGCATACAGGTAGCAGCGGGCCAGCTCACGGGTCGTTACATCACTGTTCACGTGCAGGACGGTCGAGATACCCTGGTCGATATGGGGCTGGATTTCTGCAATCAGATCAATCACCTTGAACTGGTCCATTTGATAAGCGGATTTATAGTAGAACACATTGTCCGGCTGCAGATAAGGCATCGGATAATAGGTGGTCGAGTTAGCATAGGTACGGGTCTCAATCTGCTCTACAATCGGCATTACGCTGGATGTAGCATTCTGAATATATGAAATGCTCGCAGTCGGTGCAATCGCCAGACGGTAGGCATGGTACAGGCCGTTTTTCTTAACAGCTTCGCGCAGCTGCGCCCAGTCTTCCTGAGTAGGAATATAGATGCCTGCGAACAGCTCCTGCACTCTTGCCGTAACCGGCTGGTAATTAGTAGACACGTAGCGGTCAAAATAAACCCCGGTCGCGTAGTCAGACTCAGCATACCCGTAGAACGTTTCGCCGGTTTCAGCGGCAATTTCCATACTCTTTTCAATCGAGTGGTAGTTCATCGTCATGAAGAACGTGCGGGCAAAGTCGCGGGCCTGCTCGCTTTCATAAGCGATCTTGTTCTTGGCCAGGTAACCGTGCAGGTTCATGACGCCAAGGCCGACGGAGTGCATCTCCTTGTTCGCTTTGGCTACGCCCGGAGCATTGGAAATGGTGGTCATGTCGCTGACTGCGGTCAGGGCGAGCATGCCCTCATGGACGGATTCACGGATTTTGCCGTGCTGCATCACGTTCACAATGTTCAGGGAAGCCAGGTTGCAGCTGATATCGCGGCGGATCGCATCCTCCTGGCCATAGTCGTTAATCTCGGAAGTCTCCTGCAGCTGGAAAATCTCGGTGCACAGGTTGGACATTTTGACCTGGCCGACGTTCTTCAGGGCGTGAGCGTTATTGGCATTGCTCTTGTTCATAATATATGGATAGCCCGATTCGAGCTGGATCATGGCAATTTTGGTCAGCATGTCGCGTGCGCTCATGGCAACCTTTTTCTTCACACGCGGATCAGCGAGCAGGGTGTCGTACATTTCGTCGAGATCCATGTCATCCAGATGAGTGCCGTAAGCCTGGAAAACCGTATAAGGTGCAAATACATGAAGCGGCTGATTATCCTGCGCCAGCTTGTAGAAGCGGTTCGGCACGATCAGACCGATGGACAACGTCTTCAGGCGTGTCCGTTCGTCGGCGTTGATCTTTTTGCTGTCGAGGAATTCAAGCACGTCCCAGCCAAAAATATTATAGTAAGCCGCACCGGAGCCCTTGCGCTGGCCCATCTGGTCAGCATAGGAGAACCCGTCTTCCATCAGCTTCAGCACAGGCATGATGCCTTTGGCTGCATCCTCAACGCCTTTGATCGTCTCGCCGCGCGAGCGCAGCTTGGACAGGTTGACGGCAACGCCGCCGCCGATTTTGGACAGCTGCATGCAGGTGTTCAGCACATAGTTGATCGAGTTGAGCGAATCGTCCATCTCCAGCAGGAAGCAGGAAACCATCTCGCCGCGGCGGCTTTTGCCTGCATTGAGGAAGGTTGGTGTGGCCGGCTGCAGGCGCTGCTCCATCATCGAACGTGCCAGAGTACGGGCCGTTTCAACATTTCCGCGTCCCAGGTGCAGAGCTACTACCGCTACACGGTCCGGATAATGCTCGAGGTACTGCTTGCGGTCATTGGTTTTGACGGCATAGTCTGTATAGAACTTGGAAGCCGCCATATAGGAAGGAAAACGGAAATCATATTCATGGGCGATCCGGTAGACATCCTCCATCTCAGCTGCGCTGTAACGGTCATACAGATCCTCGTAATAGTCATTGGCAATCATATAATCAATCTTGGCTTTGGTGCTTGTAAAGGTCAAGCTGCGGCGCTCCACATCACGCATGAACTCCGCTACAGCCTCCTGGTCTTTATCGAGCTGGAAAAATCCGGTCTCGTCTCTCTTCATCAACATGTTATTCAATTCAATATGCCGCAACCCGGTTCACCTCCTGTTTAATTCGCTCCACATCGCCAAAAGTACCTGAAAGCTCGAATTTGCCGACTACCGGCACATTATATCGTTCTGCGATCAGATCTGCGCTATGGGCGTACAGCTCACCCCAGTTTTTGTTGCCGCTGGCGGCAATGCCTTTCAGCCTGGAATGGTTCCTCTCCAAAAAAGAGGACACCTTCTCTGGGATCTGTCCAAATCCGGTGGTGTATGTAACAAGCACGTAAGGCTCGTCGATCGTCATATGCTCTTCGATTTGTACAGCAGGCAGCTTCAGCTTGTTGATAAAACGTCTGACATTGCCGGTTTTGGAATCGTAAGCAATCAGCATAGTCGCTCTAACCTCCTATAACAATGGTTCTATTTATACTTCGCTAGTTGTATTCGGGTGTTCCGCTAGGTATATGAGTTTAACTACTATATACACTACATTTAGGTGACTTCAATCATATTAAACACTATATGTTGGAAAGTCAATAGATCAGAAAGCCCTTAGCGGCCCTCTGAAAGCCCTTCAGAAACGGTCAGGCCAAGCCCCGCCTGCAATCTGTTCTCTAAAATTTTATTCTAATTTTTAATATAGTCTGAGCCGTGCTGAAAAGAGGCCTTACGTACCCGGCATCCAAAAATCCATGCCTGTTCCGGCCTCCGTCTATGGTACAAGTAATCAAAAGCTTTCATAATAACGAAAGAAACCGCCAGAGATAAAGGATGAGAGGATGAAGGCCCGATGTTTGAAGTGCAAGAGCTGGACTGGCAGGGGCGCCGGCTGACGGTGTTCCTGCCCCCTTCCTATGCATTATCCCAAAAGCGTTATCCTGCAGTATATCTGCATGACGGCGCAACCTTAATGATGAATACCTTAAATTATATGTACAGGCTGTTCCGGGAGGGGCTGCTGGCCGAGCTGATCGTCGTCGGGATCAGCACCTCTTCCCGAAATGATGATTATACACCCTGGCCGGAGTCTGCTGCAACAGAAGGCAGACCGGCCTTCGGCGGCCGCGGGTCTGCCTATCTCGATGAAATCGCCGATGGCATCAAGCCTTACATCGATTCTGTCCTGAGGACAGCCCCGGAACCGGACAATACCGGGCTGATCGGCTATTCGCTGGGCGGCCTGGTGACGCTGCTGGCCGCTTACCGCCGGCCCGATGCCTTCGGGAGGTTCGGGATGCTGTCACCTTCCATATGGTATGAAGGGATGCTTAGCTACACAGAAGCTAACCCGCTGCCTGACCGGGGGCAGCGGCTGTATTTCTCTGTAGGCAACCGTGAGGGCGTATATAAGCAGAATATTCAGCGGCATGCCGTGCCCAGCACATTGCAGCTGTACCGCAACCTGAGGGGGCAGCTGGCTGATGAGCAGCGGCTGCGGCTCTCGATTGCCGACGGGGCTGCCCATGACCTTGCCTCTATGTCGGCGCAGTTTCCTGAAGCGCTGCAGTGGCTGTACGGAGCGGCTGACGGACAGGAGGCGGGGGCGCTGCGGGCCGGGATGGAGCCTGGGCTGATCTCACCTGTCAGTGCCTGCATGCTGCCGGGAACCGAGATGTGGGACATGACCTCCCTGTATAATGGCCTGACTTACCGGATCTTTGCCCATATCCCGCTGAAGCCCCCGCCGCCGGAGGGTTACCCGGTTCTGTACACCGTCGACGGCAATGCCTATTTCGCTTCCCTGAACGATGCGATGCGGCTGCAGACCCGGCATCCGCGGGGGCTTCCGTCCGGTATGGTAATCTCCATCGGTTATCCGGCAGACGGGCCGTTTGTGGCCGAGCGGCGCTTCCGCGATCTTACCCTGCCGGATGTACAGCAGGGTCTGCGTCCGGACGGCTCCCCCTGGCCGGTGAACGGCGGGGCGGATACCTTTCTCGACTTTATTGAGCTGGAGCTGATGCCGCTGATCAGCCGCAGATACCGCGTGGATCACTCCAGGGCTGCGCTGTTCGGACATTCACTGGGCGGCTTCTTCGCCCTGTATACGCTGATCCGCCGCAGCCGGCTGTTCAGCACTTATATCGCAGGCAGCCCGTCCCTCTGGTGGAAGGGCAGGGTGCTGTTTGATATGCTGCCGGAGCTGGAGGACAAGCTGCGCAGCGGGGAGCTTGCCTGCTCGCTGATGATCGGCATCGGCTCGGAGGAGGCCGGTATGCTGGAGAATGCCAGGGCCTTCCATGAGCGGCTGATCCCATATAACGGCTGCGGGCTCAGCCGGCTGTCCTATAAGGAATTCCAGGGCGAAGGACATATGTCTGTGCTGCAGCCGCTGTTCAGTCCGATGCTGCGCTTTGTTTTTGCAGCGGAAGGTGCTGAGCTCTGCATCTGAGAGTCTCCGGGAAGCTGTTCCATTTGACAAATCAGCAGTTTGCTTTATATTAGTAAGGGAGCGAGAGACCGTACTTATGCAAGCACAGGCTGGAACTACAACAATTGATGCTGCGCGGTGTTCCGGATTTTACCGGTTGCCGCGCTTTTCTTCTATATATAGGAGAAAAAAATGCCGTACAAAATGGTATGTATCGGGTGCCCGGCGGGTATCTTCTTAATATAGATCAGAGGTCAGGAAGGAGCGAATGCATAGGAAATGGGCAGTCTCCTAATTGCGTGGCTTTGTATGATATGTCTGTTTTTTACCTTCAGAGATAAGGTGAGCCGGAAAATTCTTTATCCTGTAGCGCTGGTCGTAGTGATCAGCACTTTGGGCTGCTGGACCATTTTAATGTAATTTTTAGCTTGCTATCAGCTTATTTTCAGGTAGATCCTTTATAGTGAATATACCAGACACCCCCCAGTGTTATATGGTACCCTGCAGGTCTTGCCAACTCCCATGGCAAGGCCTTTTTGTTTGCAACATAATATTTTAAAATAACAGTAATAATGTGATATTTTTCACAATAAAATATTTAGAATTGTTTTATATTGAATTTGAAATACTAAGGATAAGAATAATGCAGTTAAAAAAGGAGAATGATGATGAATCACGAAGGAAGTCTCCGCCGCGGTCTGGTGTTTGGCCTGTTTTTAAGTATTCCGCTCTGGATGTCAATGATCGGCTGGCTGCAGCTGTTATAATATTAAACCCACGCAAAGAACGAAGACTGTCTGCGGAGTGATCCGCGGGGAGTCTTTTTTACTTAAATCGGGAATATAATAATCTCAATAATAAGTAGTTCAAAACTACTAGAATGAAAATATTTTAAATACAACAATTTTAAGTAAATGAGTACGGGTATTCCTGAGCATGAGAGAGAATCAGTTGGAGAATAGATAGAATTATAGTGCTTTTCTGCATATAATCCGCCGTACAGGCTCTTTTTTGAAAAATTCCTAATGTTATTGGCAAAATATTATAAGGAATAGATTGACAATACAGAGGATCAGGGAATACACTGAGTTTAGTTCTAAAGTAACAAATGTCATAGACTATTTTCTCTATTACCAATTACATACCTTCTCATGTATAATCGCAAACCGCGCGAAAGTGCGGGACGCAAAGTCAGGAGTCTACAGCCTTTGAGAGAGGGCTATGATCGTCCGGCCGCCATGGAGCTTGTCTTCCTGGCGGTTTTTTTTATTTTTCAGGTGAAGGTGCTGCTATAACCAAAATTTATATCGCATCTTACGGGGGGATTATTAATGAAACGTAAATCTGTATTCAAATTATCTTTTGCACTGGCTATGTCTGCAGTCCTGCTGGTCGGCGGCTGGCTGGCTTCGGCCGGTCAGGGTGAAGTGAGAGCCGACAGTGCCCCCCTTCCGGGCGTTGCGGGTAAGTACAATGTGTTTATCCTTGGTGATCTCAAAGGCTACCATAGTGATTCTGAAGGCAGAATGGCTGCAGGCGGCAATATTACCCTTTCACAGGGCGGATATTCGGTAGGCCATAGCCTGAGTGCTGCGGAACGCTCAGAAATGGATTCGCTGGTGGCTGGCGGCAATCTGAGCTATGAGATGGGGGAAGTTAACGGTAACGCCGTGTACGGCGGCACTTATACAGGTTCAGGTAAACCGCGGGGCGGGACAGGAACCCTGCGGAAAGAAGCGAACGTTATTAACTTCGTCTCGGAGTTTGCCTTGCTCCGCGCTAAATCCCAGGAGCTTGCAGCTTTGACGGTGAACGGCAAGACTGAGGATAGCTATGGAAATATTAAATTGACCGGCACTGATCCTGTGCTGAATGTATTCTTGGTTTCAGGAAGCACGCTGACTGCCGCCAATGAGCTGCGGATTACTGCACCGGAGGGATCTACCGCTATCGTTAATATTGACGGAACTTCGGTCACGTTCAAGAACGGAAACGGGCTGACTGGCGTAAGCCAGAATAAGGTGCTTTATAACTTCCCGCAGGCAACGGCTCTGCGGCTGGAGAGTATCGGTGTAATGGGAACTGTGCTGGCACCAAACGCAGCGATTACCTTTAATAACGGGCAAATCAACGGGAGTATGATCGGTGCTTCCCTGGAAGGAAGCGGGGAATTCCATCATAAGCCATATACCGGCCGTGACAACGGAACCCCGGTAACACCAACAGCAACGCCAACGCCGGTTCCGACAAGCACAGCGACACCGGAGCCGACAACGGCACCGACAGCAACGCCGACGCCGGTACCGACAACAGCACCAACATCGACACCGACGGCAGCGCCGACAAGCACGCCAACGCCGGTACCTACTACAGCACCAACATCGACACCGACGGCAGCGCCGACAAGCACGCCGACGCCGGTACCTACTACAGCACCAACATCGACACCGACGGCAGCGCCGACAAGCACGCCGACGCCGGTACCTACTACAGCACCAACATCGACACCGACGGCAGCGCCGACAAGCACGCCGACGCCGGTACCTACTACAGCACCGACATCGACACCGACGGCAGCGCCGACAAGCACGCCGACGCCGGTACCGACTACAGCACCAACACCGACACCGACGGCAGCGCCGACAAGCACGCCGACGCCGGTACCAACAACAGCGCCAACACCGACGCCGACGGCAGCACCGACAAGCACGCCGACGCCGGTACCGACAACAGCACCAACACCGACGCCGACGGCAGCACCAACAAGCACGCCGACGCCGGTACCGACAACAGCACCAACACCGACGCCGACTTCAGGTACTCCGGCTACTGAAACGCCGGCAGCAACACCGACTTCAGGCACCTCTACAGCAGTACCGACAAGCGGTGTAACACCTGCTCCAACAGCACCGGCAACGGCTCTGCCGACGAGTGTAGTCGCTATTCCGGGCGGAACGCCGTTAACCCCGACCGGTCCGACTGTCATTGGAACGATAGTGACAGATGACGAACTGGCCATCGACGATAATCCTGTACCGCTTGGTCCAGGCGCAAGTGCAACGGCAGCCGCAGCTGGAGTGACAGTACCGCAGGCAACACCGGTGCCAAGTCCGACAGCCGGGCCGGGACCGGATGATGAAATTATTCTCGATGATGAAATTCCGCTGGGCGGTGTTACAGATCCCGGCACTACAGCAGCGGCAGCTGCTACATTGCCGCAGACCGGGGAATCGAGTCCCGCTCCGTATTACATTACAGGTCTGACGCTGGCCGCTTTGGGGCTGCTGTTAAGCAGAACCAGAACCGGCAAACGCAAAAGCTAGGAACAGTAAAGCCCGGCGGATGAACTAGAGATTCCGCCAGGAAGGCTTAAAGGCTGCTGCCGGAAGGGGTATAGCTCCGGGCAGCCTTTTTTATGCTGCTTTTCGCAAATGCCCATACGGCATGCTATACTTTGCAGACATTAGCAGCCGCAGGATATTAGGATATGGAACGGGCGGCTAACAAGCAGATGCTGATTGTAAGGAGGCGATACAGATGTGGATGATCATCATAGCAGCAATCATTATCATTGCAGCAGCCGGGCTGCTTTATGCCGGCTTTTTTTTCTACGGGGTGGCAATCCATCGTGCACCAAAAGAGTTTCTGGCTACCAGCCCGGATCTGAAGCTCGATCCGCCTGTTGCCGGGGCCTCCTGGGGTGAGGGGGCCGAGTGGGTTTCCCGCCAGCATTTCCGGGAGGTCCAGCTGGTATCGGATGACGGCCTGCAGCTTAAGGGTTATTTTCTTCCTTCTGAACGGGCAGAAGGCCGTACGGCTATTATTGCCCACGGTTATTCCGGAAAGGGGAAGGATATGGGGGCAATTGCCAAAATGTATCACGAGCGTCTGGGCTATAATGTGCTGCTACCGGATGCGAGGGGGCACGGGCAAAGCGAGGGCCATTATATCGGATTCGGCTGGCCGGAACGCCGGGATATGGTGAAATGGATTGCTTATATTCTGGAAGAGACCGGACCAGAGGCCCGGATTGTGCTGCATGGGGTATCCATGGGCGGGGCGACGGTGCTGATGACTTCGGGGGAAGAGCTTCCGGTACAGGTCAAGGCCATCGTGGAAGACTGCGGTTACAGCTCGGTGAAGGCGCAGCTGTCCTATCAGCTCCGGCGGATGTACCGCCTGCCGGGCTTTCCGTTCGTGCAGTGTGCCAGCCTGGTTACCCGGATCAAAGCAGGCTACTTCTTCGGGGATGCCTCCGCGCTCAGACAGGTGCGTAAGGCCAGGGTGCCGATCCTGTTCATTCATGGAGATGCGGACAGGTTCGTACCCTTTTACATGATGGAGGAGCTGTATCAGGCCTGCAGTGCCCCAAAGGAAAAGCTGATCGTGCACGGGGCTGGACATGGTCTGGCTTACGATACGGATAAGACGGGGTATATCGCCAGGGTAAGCGGCTTTGTGCAGCGGTATGTACCTTGATTCGGGGGGGGAATCCCCTGAAAAGTAGACGTGCCCGGTATCCGCTTGGCGCGGTTACCGGGCACTAATATGTTCCACACATGGACTGCTTCCTGCAACGTATAAGCAGCTAAACCATGTCTTATAGGTATATTCATCCCCCGCCGTCAGTGAGCGTAACGGGTGTCGTAATTCCTTGTTATTTCCAGCAGCCGTATGGCGAGAATAATCCTTCCAAAACGACAAGAGCCCTACCTCTCTCTTGTCCTTGCGGCTCCGTGGCCGCGCCAGTGTGAATCGGAATACTATGTTCGAATTTAATCTCATAAAAAGGAAGAGTCATGCAAGAAAACGTAAGAATTTGTGTCCGGATTGCCGATATTAAAAAGAAATAAAACAATCGGCCTGACATCTTCTTGAAGGGGATACATATACACCTAAACAAATATTCCTATATTATATCACGAAATATATATAAGTGCAAACATAAGTAGGAGCTGGGTAAGACCGGGGATGGGAGAGCTAATGAATATATACAGGGCATTTTTAAGAAAGCAGATTGGCAATTATTTATTCGGCTCCGTCATTGCGGTTATGGCGGTAGGCAGCCTGATCCTGCTTACTTCTCTGGAGATCAGCATGGTGGAGTACGGCCGGCTGCTGATTGTATTGCTGCTCTCATTCATTATAATGGCAGTTACGGAAATCAGTGTGTTCTTAAGGCAGATCAAGCCGATCCGGACGGCCCTGCTGGACCCGAAGCCTGCACTGGATGTGCTGGAGGCGGCCTATCTGCACACCCACGAGCTGCCCAGACATGCGGTTATGCGCATTCTCGGACCCCATCTTCTGGGGTTATCGCTGCCGGCAGCCCTGATGACCTTCTGGATGATTCACACCGGCCTGCTTACTATACCGTATTTTTACCTGGTAATGGCCATTGTCGGAGCTATACTAGTAGCCAGCATGCATGCATTGATCGAATTTTATCTGACCTGTTCGGCCATTATTCCGCTGATTAAGGAATTCAGAAACCGGGCAATGGAGCTGTACAATGTCGATTTCTCGCTGGAGGGTCATGTCTTTGTGCCCATCCGCCCGAAATTTCTGATTAGCTGTATGCTGATCGGCACGTTCCCGCTGTTTCTTTTTATTATGGCGACTCATATACGCATGAATAATACCGGAAGCGGCTTGCTGGTCGGATTCCAGAATTATTGGGTCTGGGCAGGAATGGTGCTGCTGATCGGCACCCTGTTCTCCTCGGTGGCAGCCCTCCTCTTGACCAACAGTGTGCAGCATCCGATTAACGAGCTGTATAAGGCTATGAACAATATCAAAGACGGACGCCTCCTGCAGGTGCAGGATGAATATTCCGATGAATTCTCCAAGCTGGTCGCCGGATTTAATATGATGGTGCGCGGACTGCAGGACCGTGAGCAGCAGAGCCGGCAGCTGCTGGACAGCTATTTTACGACGCTCGCCGTTGCTCTGGATGCCCGGGACTCTTATACTGCAGGCCACTCGCTAAGGGTGGCGGAGTATTCGGTTATTATCGGACAGCTGGCCGGTCTGACCGGTCAAAGCCTGGACGATCTGCGCAAGTCGGCGCTGCTGCATGACATCGGCAAAATTGGCGTACCCGATAACGTCCTGTTCAAGGAAGGCAATCTGACAGATGAGGAGTTCGATCAGATCAAGAGCCACCCGGTGCTCGGGGAAAATATACTGCGACAGATTGAGCCGGTGGAGAAAATGGCTCCGTATCTGGGCGGCGTGCGCTCTCACCATGAGCGTTACGACGGGAAGGGGTATCCCGACGGTCTGGGCGGTATGGACATTCCGCTGCACGGCAGGATTATTGCAGTGGCGGATGCCTATGATGCGATGACCTCGGACCGGCCTTACCGTAAGGGAATGGATCATGAGCAGGCGCTGGCTATTCTGGAGAAGGGGCGGGGCAGCCAGTGGGATCCGCAGTTCGCCGGGTTATTCCTGGCCTACTTCGGCAAAAATATACACAAGGACGAACGGGAATATCCGGGGCGTACCGGATAACAAGCACAGCAGTCGGTGTTCCCGGACCCATGCTTTTCAGGAGAAAGCGGATACCATCCAGATTATGGGGGTGTCCGCTTCTGCTTGCGTGCCTATTTTGTGAAACAGCTCTGTAAAACCGACAATTAACGACTACATTCATTGAAGGATTAAGGGCAGACCGTTATAATTATGAAGTCTGGTTTTTAATTAAAAAATAAGGAGAATTCTATGAAACGCGCAGATGTGCTGCTTATTTCCATCGTGCTGATTGCTGCGCTTGCCTTTCTCGTGCCAAGATGGCTGGGCGATGATAAAGGCGGGCCTGGCAAGAATCTCGTGGCCAATATAACAGTGGACGGCAAGCTGTTTAAGACTGTGCAGCTTACAAAGGAAGAACAGAGTATCGAAATCCGCACAGAGCGGGGCTATAACCTTTTAAAAGTGCATGACTACGGAATTGAAATGTATGAAGCGGATTGTCCCGATCAGGTATGTCTCGGTTTTGGCCGGATTACCCAGCCCAAACAGACCATTGTCTGTCTGCCGCACCGGGTGCTGGTAGAGATTGCAGGGACTTCGGGAGGAGATGAAATCGATGGCTATGTCCAGTAAGGAATCGGCAACAGTGCTGAAAAGAACGGTCATTATTGCGATATTTGCGGCCGTTGCTGTAGTGCTTAGTATAGTGGAAGCCCAGATACCGCTTGCCGGAATGGGACTGATGCCCGGCGCCAAGCTGGGCTTTGCCAACATCATGATTCTGACTTGTATTTTCTTTTTACGCGGGCGCGACGCTTTTGTACTGGTGATCCTGAAGACCCTGCTTACTGCATTCCTGCTTGGTACGTTCTCAAGCCTGCTCTTCAGCCTGTTCGGCTCCCTGCTCAGCTTCGTGGTCATGTTTCTGCTTGTCCGCTTCACCGGCAAAAGACTGAGTGTAATCGGAATCAGCATCGCCGGCGGACTTGCCCATAATACAGGACAGCTGCTGGCTGCATCCATGGTATTTAATTCTGCAAGCATTCTGTACTACCTGCCGATCCTGTTGATTACGGGGATTGTAACCGGGATTCTGGTCGGCTTTGCAGTGCGTTATCTGGTGGCTTCACTGTCAAAGATTTCGCTGTTTGAAGAGTTTTTGGACGGACGGAGCCATTAGCTGCGGAAGGATGACGAACATGAAGGAAACGAACATTGTAAATGAAACGGGAGAGACAGTCATCTCTCTGGATGGGGTGGCATTCGGTTACGATCCGGAGCACCCTATTCTGCATAATATTACGCTGTCGGTTCCCCGGGGACAATGGGTAAGCATTGTCGGCCCGAACGGCTGCGGCAAATCAACGCTCGTTAAGCTGCTGAATGCCCTGCTTCCCAAAAGCGCAGGGGAAATCGTAGTCTGCGGGCAGCTTCTGGAAGAAGAAACGATCGGTTCAATCCGCGGAAGCATCGGCATGGTCTTTCAGAATCCCGACAACCAGTTTATCGGGGCTACCGTAGAGGAGGATATCCTGTTCGGTCTGGAAGGATTGTGTTTATCCTATGAAGAGATGGACGAACGCCTGAAGCAGTATACAGAGAAGCTGGGAATCAGCCATCTGCTGTCCAAACATCCAGGTGAGCTGTCCGGCGGCCAGAAGCAGCGGGTGGCAATCGCCTCTATTCTAGCCATGAAGCCAGGCATCGTCATCTTTGACGAGGCCTCTTCCATGTTGGACGAGGGCAGCCGCAATGAGCTGCTGGTTATTCTGCAGGGGATGCGAGACGAAGGCTATACCATTCTGATGATTACGCATGATGCTGATGAGATTCTGGCATCCGACCGGGTGCTGGCCCTTCACGGGGGCAGCCTGGCGGCAGATGTAGCGCCGGGTGAGCTTTTCCGGGATCAGGAGCTTCTTGCCAAATGTCATCTGCGTGAGCCGTATCCCTGGCAGCTTGCCCGTGAATTACAGCGCTTAGGCATCAGGACGGATGTTCCCGCCAGTGAAAAGGAGCTTATAGATACGTTATGGCCATACAACTACAGCAAGTAAGCTATACCTACGCTGACCGGAGCCTGTGGAGGCAGACGGCGCTGCATGATATTAATCTTAGTATTGCCAAAGGATCCATGGTCGGAATCGCCGGGGCGACGGGCTCCGGCAAGTCTACGCTGCTGCAGCTGTTCAACGGGATTCTGAAGCCTTCCCAGGGGACGGTCCAGGTGCTGGATGTGACGATACAGGCGGGGGAAAAAGCGCCCAGGCTGCTGCCGCTGCGCCGCAGGGTCGGCCTGGTTTTTCAGTTCCCGGAGCAGCAGATGTTTGAAGAGACGGTTGAGAAGGATCTGATCTTCGGGCCGCTTAATTTCGGAATGAGCCCGGAGGAGGCCAAGGCGCGCGCCCGTCAGGCTATGACCGATATGGGATTGGATCTTGCACTGCTGGAGCGCAACCCGTTCCGGCTAAGCGGAGGACAGATGCGCAAGGCGGCCATTGCTTCCGTACTGGCGATGGATCCGGAGATTATTGTTCTGGATGAACCGACAGCGACACTGGACCCGCTCAGCCGGGCTGAGCTGATCGGACTGCTGGAGCGGCTATGCCGCGAGCAGGGCCGGACCATTATTATAGTAACCCACCGGATGGACGAGCTGCTGCCGTACGCTGATCACTGGGCGCTGCTGAAGGAAGGCGGGCTTGTTTTTCAGGGGAGCGGCCTTGCGCTTGCGCAAGACCCGGATATTCTGGAGCGCTGCGGTCTGAGTGTTCCGCAATCGCTCCGGTATTGGCATGCGGTTGCCCGGCGCTTCGGACTGGAGGGCGAGCAGCCCTGCCTGACTGCAGAAAGCCTGGCGGAGCGGATCGCTTTGCTGCAGGCTGAAGGAATGAGGGATAGCCATGAATGAACGTCTGCTGCTCGGGCGCAGCATAGAGACCGGCTCCTGGGTACATAAGCTGGATGCCCGGTCCAAAATAACCGGAATGCTGCTGTACCTCGCCATTATTCTGCTTTCGCATTCCTGGGCAGCCATGGGGCTGCTGGCGGTATTCTCCGTTCTGGTGATGCTGTCAACACGCATTCCGCTCAAATATTACATTAAATCGGCTAAGCCGTTGCGTTTTTTGATGCTGTTTATTTTTATTGTACAGATGCTCTCGGTAAAAGAAGGCGAAGCCTGGCTGACCTTAGGCTCCTTTTCGCTGTATGAGGGCGGTCTGCGGCTGGGGGCTTTTTCTGTAATCCGGATGCTGTTCCTGGTCACATTCACTTCCCTGCTTACGTTTACGACGACTCCGGGCAAGCTGAATCAGGGGCTGGAGGGTATTCTCTCTCCATTTAAGAAGCTTGGGCTGAAGCCTGACCGGCTGACCATGATGATCGGGCTTGCACTGCGCTTCATTCCGACAATTCTTGATGAATCGCAGATTATCCTGAAGGCACAGGCCTCCCGGGGTGCCGATCTGAAGGAGCTGCCGCTGAAGGAAAAGGGCCGGATGCTGGTATCGCTGCTTGTACCTGTAATCACAAGCGCCTTCCGCCGGGCACAGGATCTGGTCTATTCCATGGAGGCCAGAGGCTTCCGCATGGATGCGCCCCGTACCCGGTATCACCGCCTGAGGTGGGGCACAGCTGATACTTTATTTGTCGTAATGTTCATCATCATGGGAGTTGCAGTAGCAGTACTGTAATATTTAGGAGGAAACAAGCATGGCACGTTATTTTAATGGCAGGGAAATTGAATTACTGGCACCGGCAGGAACCTTTGAAATCTTCAAGGAAGTTGTTCAATCAGCTTGTGATGCGGTTTATTTTGGCGGACCGGTCCTGAATATGCGGATGATGCGCAAAGGCTACAACCTGTCGCATGAGGAGATTGCCCAGGCGCTGGTAATGGCCCACAATCTCGGTAAAAAAGTATATGTTACCGTCAACAATCTGTTCAGTGAAGAGGATGTAGAGGAAGCTAGAGAGTATCTGCGGTTCCTGGACGAGGTTCAGCCGGATGCGCTGATTGTACAGGATATGGCGGTGCTGGAGCTGATCCGCGAGATGGGGCTGACTGTACCGATTCATGCTTCAGTCATGATGAATGTCCATAATCTTGAAATGATCTATGCGCTGCGCGATCTTGGGGTAAGCCGGGTAGTCACTTCACGTGAGATGGATCTGCAGACAGCGAAGCTGCTGGGGCAGAGAAGCGGCATGGAACTGGAGTATTTCATTCACGGTGATATGTGCTCGGTGCACGGGGCCAACTGCTATTTCAGCTCCCAGGTGTTTGGAATGAGCAGCAACCGGGGCAAATGCATGAAGCCTTGCCGCTGGGATTACCGGATCAAGAAGGATGGCTACGTCTTCCCGGCCGAATATCCGCTGGCAGTTAAAGATATGTTCATGTATGAGCACCTTCCGGAGCTGATTGAATCGGGCATCACCTCCTTCAAAATTGAAGGCCGGATGCGTGATAAGGACTTTATGGTCATGCTGGCGAACAGCTACGGCGAAGCGATTGACCGCTATATTGATGATCCGGTCGGCTTTAACCGCACGGTGGACTCCAAAATGCTGCACAACAACCGCAAACGTGACTTTTCTACAGCGTATGCTTTTGGCAAGCCGGGATTATCGAATATTAACCGCCGCTATGAAGGAACAGGCAAATTCTACAGTACAGGAAAAGTGTTCAGTACCCCTACTGCGGAACGGGAGCTGTCTGAGAGCCGGGTAATAGAGCTGCGTGAACGGATGGCAGCAGGCAAAAGGGCGCAAGTGAACAAGCCTGAACTGGCTGTGCGCGTTAACAATATGGAGCAGGCGAAGCTGGCGCTTGCGCTGGGTGTAGAGCATTTGTATCTGCCGGGCGACGTGTTTGAACCGGATCTGCCGCTGACCAAGCAGGATATTAAAGAACTTGGCGCGTTGAAAGGTGAGACAAAGCTGTATCTGGGCATGCCGCGTATGATGACGGAGCTGCATTTTGACCAGTTCAGCCAGCTGCTGGGCGGGGAACGCCTGCCGGTAGACGGTTTGCTGGTTACGAATCTGGGGGCAATCCGCCGCTTCAAGGATATGGGTTATCCGATGATCGGGGATGTGAATCTTAATGTGTACAATCATCTGGCTGCTGAGCTGTATACCGGACTGGGCCTGCAAAAGCTGACCGTTTCACCGGAGATGACGCTAGAGCATTTTGCCACCTTTACCTCCCGCTGTAATCTGCCGCTTGAAGTTGTCGTACACGGCACGCCGGCGCTGATGTATATGGAGCATGATCTGTTCGAAAACACAGAGGTGATGGAGCCGATCGGCGAGGAAGATAATGTGTATGTCAGCAACAACGTCCTGGTGCTCAAAACGGATAAAGGTGAAAATCCGGTCTACCGCGACCAATACGGCCGCTGCCACCTGCTGTTCGCCAAAGAGCTGTGCTACCTGCCGATGCTGGATGAGATGAAGGGACTGGGAATCTCCACCTTCCGGATTGAAGGGGCTACTTACAGCACTGCAGAGCTGCGCACAATCATTACAGCTTATCAGGCTGCTATTGGCGGCAAGGGGAACAAAGAGGAGCTGCTGGGCGGGCTGAAGCCGGTGTATGCCGGATATACGTTGGGTTCACTGCAGTTTAATTAATATTTCAAATTTAAAATCATAGAGGCAACCTGTTTATTTTGCCAGAGTATAGACTATCAAGTGGCATTTTTCACAAACAAAGCGATTTGGAAGCTTAGCAATCTTTTATCCCATAATCCGCGCTGCAGAAGATATAATAGTTGGTAAAGCAAGTACAACCGGTTACGCTGTCCTGAACAGGACGGCCTCCGGTTCTGCGCAGAATTCATCAAGTGAAAGCGAGGCTTCTTCATGGAACAGACATCATTTATCGGCAGAGAGGCTGTAGCCGCCAAACGCAGGCAGTATTTCTATCCTTGTACCGCACACTTTTACCGTGATGCCCCGCAAATTGTACGCGGGAGCATGCAGTATGTCTATGATGAGAACGGCAAGGAGTATACGGATTTCTTTGCCGGAGTTTCCGTAGTGGCCTGCGGGCACTGCAATCCGGCGATTACTGACCGGACCATTGCCCAGCTTCAGCAGCTCCAGCATACATCCACGGTGTATCTGACCCAGCCAAACGTAGATCTGGCAGAGCGGCTTGCGGCAGTGCTTCCGGGTGGCCTGCGGCGCAGCTTTTTCGTGAACACGGGCTCTGAAGCGAATGAAGGTGCGCTGCTGCTGGCCAGAATGCATACCGGCCGCAAAGGGTTTATCGCCCTCGAGAGCGGTTTGCACGGGCGCACCAATCTGACAATGAGTGTGACCGGCCTGCAGATGTGGCGGACGGATAACTATCTGGACGAGGATGTCACCTTCATAGAGCGGCCGTATCATCCTGATCTGACTCTGGAAGAGGCGGCAGCCTTGTCCATTAAGAGCTTGAAGCGGGTACTGGAAGAAAAGGGCGATACCATCGCCGCGATGATCGTTGAGCCGATTCAGGGTAACGGAGGCATGATTATGCCGGCTCCATCGTATTTCCGCGAGGTCAAAGCGCTGCTGGAGCAATACGGCGTGCTGCTGATCGACGATGAGATCCAGACCGGCTACGGCCGTACCGGCGCCATGTTCGCAATTGAGCATTTTGGAGTGGTTCCGGACATTATCAGTATGGCAAAAGCGCTCGGCAACGGCGTGCCGGTGGCAGCCTTCGCCACTACAGATGAAATCGCCGCCTCCCTAAACCGTCCTTCGGCCTCCACCTTCGGCGGAAATCCGGTCTCGGCTGCTACGGCGCTCGCCGTGCTCGATTATATTGAAGGTGAGCAGCTGCCGGCACGTGCGGCAGAGCTGGGCGGCCGCCTGAAAGCCGGACTGGAGCAGCTGCGGGAGAGCTATCCGGCGCTGATCACGGACGTGCGGGGCACGGGCTTCATGCTGGGAGCCGAGCTGGCCGGCAATGCTGCAGTGAGTGCTGCTGAACTGACTGATGATGTGCTGGAAGACATGAAGGACCGCGGTTATCTGATCGGCAAAAACGGCGTAGGCCGCAATGTCCTGGCCTTCCAGCCGCCGCTGGTTGTTACAGCAGAGAATATAGACGGGCTGCTTGAAGTGTTGGATGAGGTGCTGCTGCAGGCCTCCAGCCGCTTGTCTGCCGCTGTGCAGGCTTAAGCGCGCAGCAGGTACAGGAATCAAAGGTAAAGGACGAATACAATGGTTATTATGAATGCTTTTAAGACGACAGCCCTTAAGCTGAAGATGTTCAGCGAGCTGGTTATGTTCTCCCATACGCTTTTCTCTCTGCCGTTTGCCGTCATCTCGATGGTCTGGGCCGCCGGCGGATGGCCTTCCGGGCATATGATGGTGTGGGGCCTGATTGCCCTGATCGGGGCGCGCAATGGTGCCAACGCCTTCAACCGGCTGGTTGACCGCACATTTGACAAGCAGAACCCACGGACAGCGCACCGGCATCTGCCGCAGCAGCTGCTGGCGGAGAAGGAAGTTATCCTGTTTATTATTATCAATTACGGCGTGTTTATCGTTGCCTCCGGGATGCTGAATCTGCTCTGCCTGATTCTGTCGCCTGTGGCGATTGTCCTGATCTCCAGTTACTCGTATACTAAACGGTTCACGTTCCTTAGCCATCTGTATCTGGGCTTTGTCATTGCCTCCGCGCCCATCGGTGCATGGTTTGCTGTGACCGGGAACATTGCCTTCACGCCGTTTGTAATCGGCACAGTTGTTATGCTGTGGATTGCCGGATTTGACATCATCTACGGCACCCAGGATATCGAGTTTGACCGGCGGCACGGCCTCTGGTCGATTCCGAGCTTCTTCGGTCTGAAAAATGCGCTGCTCATCTCCAAGGGGCTGCATTTCATCATGGTACTGCTGCTGCTCTTCCTGTATGTCTGGCGCGATCTGGGCTGGATGTATCTGGTGGGCATCGGCATCGCAACCCTGCTTCTGATGACGGAGCATCAGATCATCAAGCCGTCGAACCGGAAGCTGATGAAGGTGGCTTCTTATAATTTGAACCAGGTGATCAGTATGGTGATTGTACTGTGCACGCTGATTGATTATTTTTATGTTAGCTAGGGGGGGCGCTCGGCAGGGGAGGCTCTGCTGCGAGGAATGTTTGGACTTCCGGCCGCTGTTATGTTTGAATTTCCTCATTTAACCCGCTGTCCGCGGTAGAAATCCAAACATAGCTTATGCTTCCGATGCGAGCTTTCCTTTGGAAAGCTTTCAGGCGGACGCTCCGCTCCGTAAGGCTCAAAATTCCTCTCCGCTCGCTCTTTGCCTCGCTTGGCTAACAACAAAAAGACAACAGGCCTGCCCAGTAGTGGGCGGGCAGCAAGGGCGCGTAAAGGCTGGCTACGCGCCCTTTTTGCTGTGCAACAACATCTAAAAAGCTAAGGCAACCCCCAACCCCCAACCCCCAACCCCCAACCCCAAAAAACAAACAACTGCTAAACAACGCTCACGGGCGCCTTGCTGCGTTCGCTGGTTTAGCAACAATGAAAAGCAAAAGCAAAAGCAAAAGCAAAAGAAAAAGCAAAAGAAAAAGCAAAAGCAAAAGCAAAAGAAAAAGCAAAAGAAAAAGCAAAAGAAAAAGCAAAAATAAAGATAGAAAGGGGGCACAAGCCGCAGGTCCTGAGCATCTAAGTGGATTTTCGGCAACTAAATTCCCTGTTTTTTTAAAATTGTGGTGAATAGGTGGAAAATCAACACTTAATTCAGCCGGGAATTCCTTTTTGACGCAAAAGAGATCATATTAAGTGTGCTTTTTCCATCTATTATCCTATATCCGGTGGTTTTCAGAGAATTAGATGGCGAATTTCCAATTAGTTAATCGTCGTAGTCTCCCCGTATTCCCATAGCGCTAGAACGCAAAAAAAAAGAGCCCGAGGGCTCTTCGGAAACAGTTAAAATTTTACACGTTTAAGATACGGCTTAATGTGTTTATACATACCTTAATATCTCAGTAATCACGGCCGGCAAAATACTGCAGCAGCGTCTGCAGATCGGCATGAGCCGGATACCCGGAGAGCTGCTGAATAATGGCAGCGGCCTGGTCCAGATAGCTCTGGCTCACCTCCGCAGTGCGGGCAAGGGCATCGCTGCCGGTGATGAGATTCAGTACATAAGTAACCTCTTCTTCGGAGGAACTAGGACCGATCTTGCGGATCGCAGGAGCGAGCGCAGGGTCCTCAAGGGCAAACAGGACAGGAAGCGTTACCTGGCCATGCCGCAGATCACTGCCGGCAGGCTTCCCCAGCTTCTCGGCAGACTGGGTGAAGTCGAGCAGATCATCCTGGATCTGAAACGACATGCCCAGCGCCTCGCCGAAGCGGTACAGGAGCTCGGCCACCTCTTCGGGACTCTCTGTAGAGAGTGCACCGACCCGGAGGCAGGTGGCCATCAGCATCGCCGTCTTGTTAAGGGACTTCTCAAGGTATTGCTCGAGCGTCAGGTCATAATCGAAGGCGTGCTCCATCTGCTGGTACTCACCAAGGCAGAGCTGGGCGGTAGCTACGGATGACAGGTCATGGACGTAACGGTCTTTGTCTTCGGTATATTTGCTGAGCAGCTCGATGACCCTGGCCGACATATAATTGCCGATATGAACAGCGGAGAGTACGCCGGTCTTCACATGCAGGGCGGCTCCGCCGCGCCGCAGCTCAGCACCGTCGATAATATCATCATGAATTAAAGAGGCGGCGTGAATGAATTCAGCAGCGGCAGAGAGCTGCAGCGTTCTGCGTCCGGCTGGTTTGCGGCCGAACCGGCCGCCGACAATGACCATAAGCGGGCGCAGACGCTTGCCTCCGGAGCCGATCAGCTCCAGGATGCTCTGGGCGAGCTGAGATTTTTTGGGGACATCCTTATCACGGGCCACTAGATTTTTGATTTCACGGTTAATTTCATTCAGGTCTATGTTTAAGGCTTCAT
The DNA here is from genome assembly GCF_058313675.1 of Paenibacillus sp. fava2. Classification (NCBI taxonomy): domain Bacteria; kingdom Bacillati; phylum Bacillota; class Bacilli; order Caryophanales; family Paenibacillaceae; genus Paenibacillus; species Paenibacillus sp. fava2. The sequence goes on from NZ_CM177755.1 coordinate 540,240, forward strand.
GCAGCTTCATCTATCGGATTCCCACCTGTCAAATGGCTTTGCTTGTGCGGCTTCGCTGCCTGCTCTCCTGGAGAAGGAATTCATCGATTCCAGCCGCCGGATTAAACTCTGCGAAGTCTCCATTTGAACGTCTGATCTGCATTTTCTTAACGGAGGGAGCCAGATAAGCAACCAGGTCCAGCTCACGGTATTTCACTGCGAACTGTAAATAGAAGCTGTATAAATAATCTCCGTCCAAAATGTTGCGGGTAAGGTCGGGGTGATGTGGGACGCATTCCATATGGCGCTCAGCAGCCAGAGTAAGAATGCTATAAATACCAAGCAAATGGAGTTTACGGTCATATTCCAGATCATGGCGTTCCAGTACCGCGAGCATCCGCTCACATTCCGCCGGAGAGAGATCCAATTGAATACCGGCGACCGGGGACATTTCAGCCTGCAATTGCCGGATGGTATCTTCAATGAGTTGTCTGTTCATTAAGCTTCTCTCCTTCATGTCGGTTTTGACGGAAGCATCCACCGCCCTGATTATCCCTACAAAACCAATCTTTAAAACCTTGTTAAACAAGGAGAGTAATGTGTCCCAGGGACACATTACTCCTTAGAATATATTATTCAACTGTAGCACATATAAAACACATAATAATATGGTTATATGAATTATGGCTTATAAATGATGAAGAAAGTATTGATTAAGATCAGTCCGTAAAGAGATACCAGCGCCGTACGAGCGGAATTCTCTTCCACTGCTTCTTGAGCCAAGGCAGAACGTAGTAGTCCAGACCGAAAGTGCTGCCGGAGCCGCCGATGCAGGCAATCGCTGCTGCAACATACCAGAGCATTTCTGTTGCTGCCATCTTGGAAGACCAGATCATAGCTGCCATTGCGATGGTTGCCAGCGAGGAAATTGCTGTGAACAGGCCGACGATCAGCATAACACCAAAGACGATTTCGGCGCAAACCATACCGATTTGGAACCATTTAGCCAGGAAAGTGTAAGATCCGTCATTGTTGTAGAACATCAAATCCATGAACCAGTTGGTAGTATCATAAACAAATCCCGGAACAGGAAGTGCAGATACGGCTTCTTTGGCAGTCGATACTGCTGAAGCTGCGGATTGTGCATCTACTGTATCTTTAACCGCGTCAACAGCTACACTGGCAGACGATGCAGCATCAGTAGCAAAAGGAGCAGCCGGAATCAGGAAAATCTTATCCGGATCTTCCCAGATCTTCTTCAGCTTGTCGATACCTTCATACAGCCACATTCCCCCGAGCAGCATACGCAGCGGAACGATCCAGAAGTTAGGCGAACGCTTGGAGAAATGGCCGCCCAGGAAGCTCTTACGGTTCTCAACATGGAAGAACTCGTGCATCATGTAAGTCCATACCTTGTTAAAACCTACCACTTGAGAGAGGTAGAACATATTGATAAAATGTTTGGACAACATAGCCATAAAGCCGGTAAGCATGAACAGCTTGCCTGGAAGTCCAACGTTCGCTACACCGTAGCGGCTTCCGATGGAAACCATCGTACCGTGGAATCCTGGTTTGTAGGCTTTCTTAGCTGTACCTTTGATGTCAGCTGTGATGTTTCCGGCAATGACTGGAGCCGCTTGTTCAGCGTTCTCAACCATTTGCGGTACAGGGCGGGTTTCGCCTTCTGGAATAAAGAAGATGTTATCTCCAACAACATAGACATTCTTATGGTCAACGCTCTCCAGGTGCTCGTTGGTAACGATACGTTTACGGCCTTCCTGTTTAACATCAAGGTTGCCCACAATTTCCGAACCTTCAACACCTGCAGTCCAGACAATGGTTTGGGATTCAACAACGTTCTTCTCGCCGAGGGCAACGCTGCCTTTGCCGACTTCGGTGATTTTTGCGCCGGTTACGATTTCCACGTTCAGCTTGCGGAGATGGGCTTCAGCCTTTTGAATCAGCTTATCCGGCAGAATCGGCAGAACCTTAGGAGCCATATCCGCAACGATCAGACGTACTTCGGAAGGATCGATGTAGAACTCTCTGCACAATTCATCGCGCTGCTCAGCCATTTCACCGACCAGCTCGACACCGGTGAAGCCGGCGCCGATGATAACGAAGGTCAGCATCGAACGGCGTACAGCCGGATTTTTTTCCTTAGCCGCTTTGGTGTACATATCGCGGATTTGACGTTTCAGCGCTACCGCGTCGTCATAGGACCAGAAGGAGAAGGTATTCTCTTCAGCTCCAGGAATACCGAAGAAGGTCGGTTTGCTTCCTGTGCCGATTACCAGGTAATCATAAGCATAAGTAGCTTTATCTGATTTAAGCTTCTTGTTCTTGAAATCGATATTGCTGATCTCGTCAAGAACTACATCAACTTTAAGACCTGCAAAGATTTTCTTCAGATCGATCTTAATTGAATCCTCAGGCGCGCGGTTCGCTGAAACCTCATGCAGCTCAGTCAAAAGAGTGTGATAGGGATTCCGGTCGATAAGTTTAATTTCTACATCTTTGTCGTTCTTAAATTTCTTTGCCAGTTTCTTAGCCGTGAGTACGCCGCCGTAGCCGCCGCCCAAAATGACTATTTTCTTCAAGAGAAATTCACCTCATTCGTCTGATTAGCTGCAAGAGGAGAGCGAATTAATTATTTCGCGCCTTCGAGTGCTTTTTCTGCAAGTGTAAAGTATTCGCCTACATGGATGGATACGCCGGAAATAGCGTCTGTTTTGCCTTCAGCATCAAGGGCAGGAGCTGCACCTTTGTTTTCAAGGAAGTATTTTTCAGCAAGTGCGATTTCTTCGTGCCATTCAGCGGAAGCACCGCCGGCTTTCATGCCGTATTTACCATCGATGGAAAATTGCTTCTTGTCGTCGCCGGCAGCATTTACACCGCTGAAGTTAACAGCTACTACATTACCGTTAGCTACAGTCAGGGCAACAGTGGATTTCCAGCCGGAAGTTGCATCCATTTCGCCTTCAGCTTTGTAGCCGCCGTCTTTGTAAGGACCAGCTTCTACAGGACCGGCAGCAAGAGCAGCCTGTGCAGCAGCAGTAAAGTCGTTAACGTGTACGGATACGCCGGAGATAGCATCAGTATGTCCTTCAGCATCAGTAGTGATTGCAGCAGGATCTTGTTTTTCAATCAGGAAAGCTTCAGCCTTAGCAGCCTGTTCGTGCCATTCTGCTTGAGCGCCGCCTTTGGCAACGAGACCGTAGTTACCGTCTTCGGATACTTTCTTCTTCAAATCGCCTGCATTTTTAACGTTGAACGCGTTCCAGTCAGCCTTGGTGATTTTACCGCCTTCTACTGTAAGCAAAGCGTAAGTCTGCCAGCCGGTTTCAGCATCGGCTTCAATTGTACCGAAGTAAGTGCCGTCCTGGTATTGGCCTGCTTCAGCAGGTGCGTTGGTAGCTGCTTCAGTTGCAGCAGGTGCAGTTGTCTCAGCAGGTGCGTTGGTAGCAGCAGTGTTAGCGGCGTTGTTGTTGTTTCCGCAGCCTGCAAGCAGGGTGCCCAGAACCAGGGCGCTCGACAAAATTACAGAAGCTTTTTTCATTTGTTATGACCTCCAAAATAGTTTAAAATATATATATTAAAATGTAAAACATTTTAATAGACTTGGAAGTGATATTTATCACTTTATAAATGACAAATGTCACTCTTATTATCGGCATATGACCTGTTTTATTGCAGTACTTTGACACTTATCAGTAAACATAAGGTAAAATTTTAAACATCTTCTTTCTGCTCCGAAGGCATTTTAGCATAATATACCGGTCATACATGTGAAAATAATCACTTAAACCTAAATTAATTTATCTGTAAGTAATTTAGCTATGTTTAGATTATATCAAATTTTAAAAATTTTGAACACCCTCTTTTAAAAGACTATTATGTGACAAAATCCGACGTTGGCGTTCCGATGTTAAGGATTCATTGCCGGCGCTGACGGGTAATAAAACGATAGCACGTGAAGCTCTGAATATACCTACAACTACAGGGAAACTAAGGAGATGAACATGTATGGACAGCAACGTATTTAAAGGAAAATGGATGCAGATCAAAGGTGAGGCCAAAAAGCAGTGGGGCCAGCTCACTGACGATGATCTTGATGTAATTGACGGTGAAAAAGATAAATTAATCGGCAAGCTGCAGGAACGCTACGGCCACACAAAAGATAAGGCTGAGGAAGAGTACCGTAACTGGGGGCAGTCTGTCCGGAGCTAACGGTTCCTTTTACGAAATAACAAGCTAGTCACATTCGCATAAAGAGGCGGTGTCCTATGTACAAACCGACCGTCGTCACGGGAAGGATTATTGAAGTGCAGGCTGACCGGGTGCTAACCCAGCAAGGTGACATGTTCTGTACCTATAATCCCCGGTATTATAAGCTTCCTGATGAGCTATGGACACAGGCTGAATGTGAGCCGGACAAGGTGCAGGTACCTGTAAGTGAAGAAATAAGCCGGATGCAGGTGCCGAGAAAGCGCTGGAACAGAATGCTGCCCTTGTTTTCGCCTCAGAAGAAGAGCGCAAATCGTATATGATTTGTGCTCTTCTTCTTGTTATCTGCACTTAATTCAGGATTCATATATACATAACGCTGGAACTATGGTTTTATGAATTCAAGGAACTATATGATAGTATGGACAGGACGTTATTTATTTGAGCTGTGGGAGTGAGGCAATGGAATATCTCAAAATATTTTTTGTCAATACAGCCCTGCTGATAACATTGGCTTATCTGGGCAATTTAATATATAAACATACTATTACATATGCACCTGAACAGGTGAAAAAGATATGCTGGGTTCTGGTAGCGATTTTTGCCGGCTGGGTCAGCTCTTTCTTCGGTTACAGACTGGATGAAAATGTAATCTTTGACCTGCGCATTGTGCCGCTGATTATCTCTACTCTCGCTTATCCGCAGCCGTTCATTCTTATTCTGATCGGTGTAGGCACCGGGATCACCCGCCTGACCTTCGGCGTAAATGAAGCAGCGATGGCCGGTGTAATTAATTTGTCTATCCTGGGCTTTGTCTGCGCCGGCCTCAGCCTGTGGGTCAGCCGCTCTGCTGCATCGCTCCGCTTTAAGAGACTGGCGGTAATCCTCATAGTGAACCTGGCCAATACGGTCAATATCCTTATTTTTGGCGTGATTCCGGACCGGATTTATCTTACAGAGATTATGCCGGTGACCCTGGCCGGAGGCCTGGTTCTCAGTCTGCTGTTTGCGCTGATTATCCGTGACTTCCAGCTGGAGCTGCTGCGCAACGGGCAGATTGTCCGAGCCAACGAGCTGCTATCCTCACAGACCGAGGAGCTGCACAAGAACAAGATTGCCCTTGAGGAGCGGGCCAAGCAGCTGATGCTGGCTTCGCAGTACAAATCAGAGTTTCTGGCGACGATGTCACATGAGCTGCGTACGCCGCTGAACAGCATTATCAACCTGTCACAATTAATAGAAGAAAACAGAGATTCATTAAGCCCGGAGGAGACCGGGGAATATGCCGGGATTATCCACCGCTCGGGCGAGGATCTGCTCCTGCTCATTAATGATATTCTGGATTTGTCCAAGGTAGAGGCCGGCAAGCTGGACATCAACAAGGAGGACTTAAGCGTCAGCGAAATTCCGGAGCTGCTGGCACTGCAGTTCAGTGTAGCGGCCCGGCTGAAAGGGCTGGAGTTCAAGGTCACACAGGATGAAGGGGTACCCGGAATTATTCATTCGGATCCCCAGCGGGTGCAGCAGATTCTCCGTAACCTGCTTGCAAATGCCGTTAAATTTACTACGGAAGGTAGCATCTCTCTTAATATCCGTACAATTGAGCAGAAGGACGGGGCCTTGCTGCGGCGCTGGATCGTTTTTGACGTGCAGGATACCGGCATTGGAATTGCCGCAGAGAAGCACGATATCATCTTCGAAGCCTTCCAGCAGGCAGATGCGACAATCGGGCGCAAATATGGGGGAACCGGACTCGGCTTATCCATCAGCAATGATCTTGCAAGACTTTTGGGCGGGTTTATCACCCTGCATAGTGAAGAGCAGCAGGGGAGCCGCTTCTCACTTTACCTGCCCTTGTAACCTGGGATGAAGGGCTGCAGCAGCCTCCAACTTTCTTTGTGACTTTGCTGTATTGACTTGGGGTTGATGCCGAGTAGAATGAAGCCAATGCCGCATCGAAGGAGTGTTACCACCCCCATGAACATCATGAGAAACAGGCTGCCCGGTACCCGTCCCAAACGAATCCGCAAAGCTTCAGTCCACCGCAACAATCTAAGAATTGCTACAATTGAAGGAATTCCCTCAACTATTTTTCAGGTACTGCTGCAAGGGCAGTTTTTGACGGGATTTCTGCTGTACTTAGGAGCAAGCTCCAGCCAGATCGGTTTTGTACTTGCTCTGACTACACTGGTTAATATCGCGCAGATCGGCGTAGCCTTCCTGATCCAGAAGCTGCCGAGCCGCAAGTGGGCCATGGTGATATTCACAGGGCTGCACAGGCTGCTCTGGGGCTCGACTGGCCTTGTGCCGTTCCTGTTTCCGAAAGAGCATTGGGTTACCGCATTTATTATTTTGTATACAACCGCTTTTATTTCCAGTACGGCGGGCGGAATGCTGTGGAACTCCGTAATCAGCGACCTCGTTCCTGCGCGGGTAAGGGGACGGTATTTCGGCATACGTAATACCTTTTTGAACGCGCTAGGCAGTCTCGTGATGTATGGGGGCGGCGTTATGCTGGACCGTTATCCCGGAGCCCACGGCTTTCTCATCATTTATATTGTCGTTTGGGTCTGTGCCATCGCCAATATTATCGTTTTCTGCTTTTATCCGGATGTGCCGTTTGAAAAGTCGGAGGAAAAATCATTTTTGCCGATGTTCAGGAAACCGCTTCACGATAAGCTGTTTATGAAATCGACGCTGTTTCTTGCCGCCTGGCTGCTGCTGCAGAACCTTACAGTTCCGCTCTATTCTTACGTCATGCTGCAGCTGCTGAATATTAATTACGAGACGCTTTCGCTTCTTAATGTGTCGCAGACTGTATTCATGATGGCCAGCTTCTATGTCTGGGGGAATCTGAACGCCAGATACAGCAACAAGCGGCTTCTGCTCTGGACACTGCCGATCATTGCGCTGTCCTCGCTGATGTGGGGGATGCTGTCCGTGCTGCCGATGCTGCCGGTCCTGTTTGCTGCCCACATTATTTTCGGTATGGGCGTCGGAGGCTTCAACCAGCTGGCCTTTAACTTTATTATCGGGGATACCCCGAAGAAGGAACGGCCGATGTACATGGCAATGTATGCAGCGCTTACCGGGCTGGCAGCTTTTTTTGGACCGCTGCTCGGGGGCAGAATTTACGAATGGATTGTTGACTGGCCGGAGTGGACGCAAATCTATGGAATGCAGATTGTTGTCGGAGTGCTGATGATCGTCCTTGCTGTGCTGCTGGGCCGCCGGATACTCCGGGATGAATAGCAGCAGCGTCTAGCTGTGAATAACAGGGAAGGGAGAGGATGGAATGGAAAGGATAGCAGTAGTACTTGGAGCTACAGGCCTGGTCGGGGAGGCTGTTACGCGTGAATTACTTGCAGGTGAATGGACTGAGGTGCGTGTACTTGTCCGCCGCAGGCTTGAACTTACGGACTCCAGGCTGAAGCAGATTATAGTGGACTGGGAGCAGCTCGGCCAATATAAGGAACAATTCGCCGGAGCCTATGCCGTGTTCTGTTGTCTGGGTACGACAATTAAAAAAGCCGGCTCACAGGAACAGTTCGAGCGCGTAGACCTGAAGTATCCGCTGGAGGCAGCCGCACTGGCCAGAGCATGCGGGGTAAAGCAGTTTCTGGTTGTCTCCTCCATGGGGGCGAATGCGAAATCCGGCAATTTCTATATCCGGACCAAAGGGCGTGCCGAAGACGGTCTGGCAGCTGCAGGCTTTCATGGACTGCATATCTTCCGCCCTTCTCTGCTGCTGGGCGAGCGTACGGAGTTCAGGCTGGGCGAACGTGCTGGAGCAATTGTCATGAAAGCGCTGGATTTCGCAATGACCGGCAAGCTGGCCCGTTACCGGGCCATTCCCGGAGCCAAGGTGGCCAAGGCCATGGTGAATATCGCTCTGGCGGATACTGGCGGGACGCATATCTATACAAATGAGGTTATTCATGTAATCGGCGGACGCTGACAGGCCGGAAAGTTTGCAATAAACAGAGCCAAGGACGTACAATGGGACATAATCATCTGTACATATTGACAGGAGGAATAAATGATGACTAAAAAGCAGATCGCCACAACAGCGGCACCCGGTGCAATCGGACCGTACAGCCAGGCTATCGCCGCCGGCAATTGGGTATATACTTCCGGACAGCTTGGCCTGAACCCGGAGACGGGGGAGCTTGCTGAAGGTGTACAGGAGCAGGCCCGCCAGTCGCTCAACAATGTGAAGGCCATTCTTGAGGAAGCCGGCGCTTCCATGGAGCATATTGTGAAGACGACCGTTTATCTGAAGGACATGAACGATTTCGCAGCTGTTAATGAGGTGTACAGCTCCTTCTTTACCGAGCCCTATCCTGCCCGCAGTGCGGTTGAGGTAGCGCGTCTGCCGAAGGATGGTCTGGTTGAGATTGAAGCAGTGGCACGCAAAAAATAAACATGAAGATAAAACCGCTGAACCGGCAAAACCGGGACAGCGGTTTTTTTTTGTGCTGGCAAGCCTACATTTAGCTTAAGCTCTCCTGCGCTGCGGCGTAAGCGCAAGCCACAGGCTGTACAGCAGGAGGAGGCCGGCAGCAATCGAAGCGGTGAGGAAGACATTATCTGTATCCCGCTGCTCCAGGGCGATTGCAATAAAGGCCCATACAAATACCAGCGGGAAGATGCTGTCACGGTACGGGTAGCTGACCAGTACAGCAAGCAGCGTAGCGACAACAAGCATGATGACCGCCCACACCGTGCCGTCCAGGCCGAATCCGCCCCAGTCATTTTTCTTCAGCACGACAGAAACATTTACGATGGTGGCGACAGAGATCCAGGCGAGATAGATGCTGAACGGCAGCCGGATCAGCCAGCGTTCGCCCGTAGTCGGACGGTCGATTCTTCTGGTTTTGCGGTAAACGACGATCAGAGAGATCAGCAGCAGCACCATAGCGGCGAGTGAAAGTTCGATATATAAATAGTGCCACAGAATCAGCCAGCTCATATTGAAGATACAGGTGAGGATGAACCAGATGCCGATGGACTGTACCGAATCCCTGGAGCCGCTGTCCGAGCGGAACTGGTAGATCACAAAACCGGCGAGCAGAAGGTAAATGAGAGACCAGATGGAAAAAGCGTAGCCGGCCGGGGTAAGGTACGTATGATATTTGTCTGAGATTTCACGGGTGCTGTTGCCGCCCAGCGGCAGGGCTACAGACAGCGTATTAACAAGGATAACGCCGAGGTAGAACAGCAGGTTCCACCACTTCAACGGATTGCTTCGCGTCATGATCGATTCACTCCCTAAGCTTTGTATTTTAGATGTGAGGTCTTGACCTACATAGAATATACCCGCTTTAGTTGCAGTTCAGACCAACTTCGGCAAAAAAAATGACCTGCAGGTCATAAAAATCACGGATAGCCTGCCGTAAAGTCGGGGTAATATGTATTTATTACGAGAAGGTATACGCGAGGAGGGGGAAAGCAAAGATGGAGAGCAGTGAAGCAATCCGCCCTGAAAAAATGGGGCCGCTGGTCATGACGGAAACCTGGAATACCCCGGGCAGTGTAGAGTCCTGGGAGCGCTCGGAGAGCATTTATATCGTCCGCGGTGAGTGTGCAGGCATCGCCTTTGTCTTTTTAAATGATGAGATCTTCCGGATGAAGCTGTTTCACGGCCAGGTGCCTGATCTGACGACAACGCCGGCTGTACTCGCGGAAAGCTGCATACCGCATCTGTTTCCGGTGGAGGAGGATGAGGATCAGCTGGTTTTTACGACCAGCTGCATCCGGCTGATTATAGAGAAGACTTCTTTTCTGATCCGGGTGGAGAATCATGCGGGCGATGTGATCATGCAGCAGAACCTGACCAGCTGGAATCCCCGCGGGGCCAGTCATGCGGAATATGATATGCAGCCGGACTCCCATTTTTACGGGCTGGGTGAGAAGTCGAGCTTCCTTGATAAGCGCGGGGAACGCTATACGAACTGGAATACGGATGTGTTCGCCCCCCATCTGCCCGAAATTGAGGCCCTGTATGAATCCATTCCGCTGCTGATCCATATGCACGGTGAGCTTACTTACGGCTTGTTCCTGGATAACACGGGCCGCAGTGACTTTGATATGCGCTCGCATGGGGTGGCGTTCACGGTTGGCTGCTCCACAGGGGCTTATGATATTTATTTTATTAACGGGCCTGAGATGAAGGATGTTGTCAAAAGATACACTGCCCTCACCGGACGGATCGCTCTTCCGCCAAAATGGTCCATCGGCTATCACCAGTCACGCTACAGCTATATGAATCAGCAGGAGGTGCTGCAGCTGGCCCGGACCTTCCGCGAGAAGAATATTCCCTGCGATGTTATCTATCTGGACATTCATTATATGGACGAGTACCGGGTATTCACCTTCGATCCGGTTAACTTTCCTGAGCCGCAGAAGATGATTGCCGAGCTGGGCGAGCTGGGTGTGCGCATTGTGCCGATCGTGGATCCCGGAGTCAAAAAAGACCCCAAATACGAGGTATACAAGGAAGGTGTGCTGAACAAGCATTTTTGCCGGAGGCTGGAGGGGGATATCTTTTTTGGCGAGGTCTGGCCCGGCATCAGTGCTTTCCCGGATTTCAGCGACAGCCGGACTGCGGAGTGGTGGGGGGATCTGCATAAGTATTACACGGATCTCGGCATTCAGGGCATCTGGAATGATATGAATGAGCCGGCGGTATTTAATGAGTCGAAAACGATGGACCTCGATGTCATGCACTTCAATGACGGACGTCCGGTCACCCATGAGGAATACCACAATCTGTACGGGATGATGATGTCAAAAGCGACCTATGAGGGGCTGGCGGAGCATATGGCGGGGGAGCGTCCTTTTGTGCTGACCAGAGCCGGCTACGCAGGCATTCAGCGGTATGCTGCAGTATGGACCGGGGATAACCGCAGCTTCTGGGAGCATATGGCCATGGCCATGCCGATGGTGCTGAATATGGGGCTGTCGGGGCTGGCCTTTGCCGGTCCGGATATCGGCGGCTTTGCCCATCACACTTCGGCACAGCTGCTGGTGCGGTGGACGCAGATGGGGGTGTTCTTCCCGTACTGCCGCAATCACTCCTCCATCGGTACGCTGCGACAGGAGCCCTGGTCGTTCGGAGAAGAGGTCGAGGGCATTCTGCGTGAATTTATCGGTCTGCGCTACCGCTGGATGCCGCATATTTATAATTTGTTCCACGAAGCCGAAATGTGCGGGCTGCCGGTGATCCGGCCGCTCATTCTGGAGTATCCGCGTGATCCCCATGTGACCAACCTGTGTGACCAGTTCCTGCTTGGTGACAACGTGCTGATCGCTCCGGTCTACCGTCCGGATACCGATCACCGCTCGGTGTACCTGCCGGAAGGCTGCTGGCTGGATTACTGGGACGGTGAGGTGCATGAGGGAGGGAAACATATCCTTGCGGCAGCACCGCTGCACATTATGCCGATGTATGTGAAGGCGGGCAGCTTTACGGCGGAGGGCCCTCTGAAGCAATATGCTCAGGAAGAAACTGCGGAGACGGTTATTTTCCACTTGTACGGGGCTAAAGCGGAGGAAGACTTCACGGCATCGTTTACGCTGTATGAGGATGACGGGCATAGCTTTGCGTACCGCAAAGGGGCCTTTTCGCAGATCGCAGTGGAGGCACAAGGGACCGGAGACGGGCTACAGCTGAACTGGTCTTATAAGACTGATGCCTACAAGCCCCATCGGGAGATGCTGCGCTTCGCACTCTGTTATCCTTTCTTCCCGGCTGATGATGTAGACGGGCTGCCTGAGATCAGTCTGGATGAGCTGAAGGAAGGACGCAGGGGCTGGGCGCGCAACGGCAAAAGCGGCGCAATCATTATCCAGGTTCCGGATGAGCGGAGCGGCGGAGAGCTGCGGATCAGAGCTGGGAACTGAGGAAACAGATTAGGGCTGCCTTTTTAGAGGCGGCTCTTTTGCTGCGTCTTGCTGTGGAATTTTATTGAAAATAATCCAATCATCCCTTTGCGGAAGCCGGAGCAGACATGATACATTTCAATTTCTATATTAAATTGCAGAAAATATTGCAGAAACGTTTTTAAATCACGGCTTTTTCGTATAAGATGAAGGGATGAAGAATTTGTTTCGGTTCAAAATCTATATCTCGCGGAGAAGGATACAGTCCACCGGAGGGGACGGGCTGGCTCTTTCTGTTTGCTCAAGGACAGGAGATCACCAATGATTAAGCATCTGTATGCAATATGGCTGGGGGACGTTTTATTTTGCTTCTCTGGTGAAACCTCGGAACCCAAGGTTGACGCGTGGACACGCGTGGTCAAGAAGCTGGAGCTCCGGGGCGGTGGGCGTCCTTTCGCGGGTGCTGCACTGCGGCTGGCAGAAGTAAAATATCCGGTGGCAGCTGCTGCGGAAGGGAAAACGGCGCGGCGCGGTTTGCCGGGGCGGACGCTTGAAGGACTGGCGCTGGGGCCGAAGGAAGCCTTCGACCTGCTGCTTGTCTGGGACGATGAGCTGTGCCGTGCCCAGGGTGTCGAAGCTGGAGGCGAAATGCGCTATTGGGCGGCTGCGGCCCGGTTTGCGCTGGAGCTGATGGCTACGGGAGCGATAGTGCCCGGCGCGATGCCGCCCCGCCCGATCGGCACGCGGCGCCGCGGCGGCGAGCAGGCGGCTTCCGCCTGCTGGTTCCCGGCCTTCCGTCAGGATGCGGATAAGGAGTTCTTTCTGCAGCTGGCGGCATCCATGCCGGTGCTGGCGCTCGGAGCCCATGTTGCCGAGGAAGGGGATCTGACTTCGCGTGAAGATGCAGGGGGATATGTACTGTATTCCTTCTTGCAGGCAGTGATAACTGCCGAGATCAAAAAAATAATTGCCGGCTCCGAAAGTGAGCTCGGTCCATATAAAGCAAATTACCGCCGCGGCTATTCCCCGCTGACTGAGCTATGGTGGAACAGCCTGCTCACGGGCAGCCGGGAGATTCCGGTCCAGGGAACACCGGCGGAGGTATCCGAGCTGCTGGCTGAAGTGAACGGAACCCTGGCGGGCGGAATGCCGCGGGCCCAAGCGGAGGAAGAGCAGACCGGCCAGCTCGGTCTGGGCCTGCGTCTGGAACCGCCGGCGGACGAGAGTGAGCTGTGGCAGCTGACCTTCTGGGCGGAGAGCCGTGAGGAAGGGGAATTCTGGCTTCCGGCTGCAGCCATCTGGAGCAGCCCGGAGCGCGAGTTCACCCTTTGGGGCAAGCGGTACCGGAATATCCAGCAGCAGCTGCTGAATGCGCTGGGCCGCGCCGCAAGAATATCGCCTGATATTCAGAGGGCGCTTAACATCCCTGCACCGACGGGAGCGGAGCTTGAGCCGGAGCGCCTTTATTTCTTTTTGAAGGAGAGTGTGCAGCAGCTGCGTGAATGGGGCGTTACGGTGCAGATGCCTTCGCGCTGGAGCCGGGAGGGGCGCCGCCGGGTCGGAATGCGGATGAAAATGCAGCTTCCGCAGGGCAGCATGGACGGACCTGTCCAGCCCTCGCTGGGGATGGAGGAGCTTATCTCCTTCCGTATCGAGGCTTCGCTTGGCGACAATCCGATCAGTGAAGAGGAGCTGAATGCGCTGGTTGAGGCGGGAGTGCCGTTTGTGCGCTTCCGGGGCGAGTGGATCGAGGTCGATCCCAAGGAAATCCGCCAGGTGCTGAGATACATGAAACGCCATGAGGGCGGGGAAATGCCGGCTGCAGACTGGATGCGCCTGGAGGCTGAGGACGGGGAGGAACGGCTCTGGAAGGGCATGTCGGTCACAGGGATGGAGACCTCCGGCCTGCTGGCATCGCTCATGCACGGGGATGTTCTGCGGAGCCTGCCGGTGCGGTCAGTGCCGGATGGCCTGCAGGGAACGCTGCGGCCCTATCAGGAGCGCGGCTATCAATGGCTGGCTGCACTCAGCGGCCTGGGCTTCGGAGTGTGCCTGGCCGACGACATGGGCCTGGGCAAGACGATCCAGGTCATTGCCTGCCTGATGGACCGGGCGCTGAGCGCTCCGGCAGAATTCCGGAATAAGCCGGCGCTGATTCTTTGCCCGACCTCGCTCCTGGGGAACTGGCAGCGTGAGCTGCAGCGTTTTGCCCCGTCGCTGAGTGTGCATATTCATCACGGTGGGAGGCGGATACGCGGAGAAGGCTTCGCGGAGCTTGCCGCCAGCCATGAAATTGTGCTGACTACCTATCATCTGGCCGGCCGGGACAGCGAGGATCTGGCTGCGGTACGCTGGTCTACGGTCGTACTGGATGAGGCGCAATATATCAAGAATCACCGGACCAAGCAGGCACAGAGCGTAATGAAGCTGTCTGCCCCGTACCGGATTGCCATGACAGGCACGCCCGTCGAGAACCGGCTGGGTGAGCTCTGGTCGATTTTTCACTTTTTGAATCCCGGGTATCTGGGCTCCTACCACTCCTTCCGCCAGCGTTATGTGTCCGGGGAAGGCGGGGAACGGCTGCAGGAGCTGCACCGGCTCGTGTCACCGTTTCTGCTCCGCAGGCTCAAGAGTGATCCCGATATCTCGAAGGACCTGCCGGAGAAGCTGGAGCTGAAATCGTACTGCCCGTTAACAGAGACGCAGGCGGTGCTGTATCAGGGGGTAGTGGATGAGATGCTTGGCGTAATCGGCGAGCGCTCCGGCATGGCCCGGCGCGGTCTCGTTCTGTCCTCGCTGACCAAGCTGAAGCAGATCTGCGATCATCCTCAGCTGTTCCGCAGGGAAGAAGGGCGGAGCGGGCGAAGTGAGCAGTCAGGCAAAATGGAAGTCATGTTCGAGGTGCTGGACAGCATTGCCGAGCTGGGCGAGTCGGCGCTGATTTTCACCCAATATGTATCAATGGGAGAGCTGCTCGTCAGCCGTCTTGCCAAAAGATACGGCCAAACCCCGCTGTTCCTGCATGGCGGTATCCCGAAACGGGAGCGGGATGAGATGGTCCATGCGTTCCAGGAGGGCGAGGGGCCGGCGTTCTTCGTGCTTTCCCTCAAAGCAGGCGGCGTCGGGCTAAATCTCACCCGGGCCAACCATGTCGTGCATTATGACCGCTGGTGGAATCCGGCTGTTGAGAACCAGGCGACCGACCGGGCTTTCCGGATCGGCCAGCACAAAAATGTACAGGTGCACAAGCTGATCTGTCAGGGCACACTGGAGGAACGGATTGACGAGCTGATAGAGCGCAAAAAAAATCTGTCCGAGCAGGTCGTCGGCTCCGGGGAGAACTGGCTGACAGAGATGTCCAATCATGAGCTGCAGGAGCTGATTGAGCTTCAGGATCAGGACTGGATGTAGAGCGGTAAGTAAAGGGGGATCTGACAATGGGCAAGCTGCCGGAACAGAGGCTTATAATTGAAGCCGGAATGCTGAAAATATTGCCTGGGCAAGGAATGGTGCCGGAGGACGGTGCCGGCATTAGCAGCAGTGCTGATACAGCTTCCGCACTCTCTTGGGCGGTTCCGCAGTGGGATCCGGTACAGAAGGATAAGGTGCTGCGTCAGCTTGCCGGGCAGCCCGGAGAGCTGTATGACCTGCTGCAGGGAAAAAGCACCGGAAGTATGGCAGAGCTTCAGCTCCTGCCTCCCGGGCTGGAACGGGCAGATTCCGGCTCAGAGACAGATGCGGTGCTGCCCGGATGGGCCAGAAAGCAGCTGCTGGAAGAGCCGCTGCTGGGGTTCAGGCTGCGCGGGATGAGCAAGGAGGAGCTGCTGGGGGGAGTATTTGCCCTGTGGGCAGAGGAAGAATATATTCAGCAGGACGAAGGCAGTGCCGCTCCTGCCGGCATGCTGGCGGCAGAGCTGGCAAGGCTGGAACGGAAGGGGCCGGCGGTTACTACAGGGGAATGGCTGGCGGAAGCGGCGGCCGAGGGCTCGCTGCATCAGCCGGGACCCCTGTTTCACGAGCTGGCCTCCAGGCCGTTCCCGGCCTCGACGGCAGTGGCCCGGCCGGACGAAGACTGGCTGAAGCTGCTGCCGAATACGCCCAGGGCAGGCGAAGGCCTTGTCCTGATTATGCGCAAGGCGGCTGAATCGGCTAGGCGCCGCGCATCGGAGCCGGGCAGGCAGTAACGGCGGGCGGGAGCATCGCGTCAGACACACAAAACAAGGCAGTGCCAGGGAAGCTCTTCAGCTGTCCGGCACTGCCTTGTTCTATTTGTGGCTTAGCCCGCTGCATCAGCCGGACTTCCGCTATCCTTATTCTTCCGCCAGCTTATCCGCACCACGGCTTCCTTCAGACAGCTCAAGAATTTCGCGGCGCAGGCGGAGCATCTTCTGGTCCAGTTCATCAGCCGCACGCGCGGCCTCCTTCAGCTCCTCGGCTACATGCGGCGGAAGCTGCTTGTCGAATTTATAGTAAAGAATATGCTCCATGCTGGCCCAGAAATCCATTGCCAGCGTCCGAAGCTGTATCTCTGCCTTAACCCAGCGCGTCCCTTCGAGCAATACGAGGGGAATCGCTACGATAACATGCAGGCTCTGATATCCGTTCGGCTTCGGCTGGGCGATGTAATCCTTGATCTCGAGCACCCGCAGATCCTCCCGGACGCACAGATGATCCACCAGCCGGTAAATATCCTTCACAAAAGCACAGACAATCCGCATCCCGGCGATATCATGAATGTGCTGCTCCATATTTTCAAGGGTGAAGGGATGCCCCTTGCGTTCCATCTTGCGCAGAATGCTCTTCGGCTCTTTTATACGTGATTTGACATGCTCGATCGGGCTGTAGCCGTCACGGACCTGCCATTCTGTCTTGACTACATCAATTTTATTCTCAAGCTCGTTCAAGGCATGGCGGTAAAGCGCAGGCAATGTCTTGAGATCCTCCAGCTTTCCGGCAAAATCCTCGCTGCTCTGCCACTGCTTCATATCCTTTACATGCACCTGTAGCTGATTCAGCGTAACTTGCGTACTATCGTCTTCTTTCACTGATACTCTCCCGGGTTTCATTATTTGTGACTGTTTTATTTTAACCGATTTTATGCCCTGGAAGCAAAACAAATGCCGCTCCCGGCTGAAAGCCGGTACAACAGAACAAGGCCGCGGGAAGCGGTTACATAAAAAGCGGAAACATTCTTTGCGCGGCAGCGTATTAGCATACATATCCTGAATGTACGGTGTTTTATTTATTCATAGGTGAACCTCCATCATATCCCTTGTCCTCATAACCGGTATTTTCGAGTTTGGCCAGGACACCGAGCTGTCTAATCGTCTGCTGTGTCTCCCCGCTTCCCACCTGGTAAAGATACCGGTAGAGCCGGATGGTCCCGTCATCAAACTGGTCTGCAGCGTCATCATGATCGGCGGATTTGTAAGGCACGGCGGCACGGCGGAAGGCGTATTCGTCTCCGCTTGCCAGATTGTCCAGAAGCTCCTGAAGCACTGTCAGCTCATCAGGGGTAACCTGCACCTCGAATTCACCCGATTCACCGGGTACGTCCTGAATCAGTCCATGACTGACAGATACGAAATAACTTTTCCGTTGTTCGTCCGGCAAGTTGATTCCCTCCCTCATTTTTGCGGTTAAGGTTTGCTTGCAGGTGATTTTTTACTAATATACACAGAACGACAAATAATGAATCTATTCGAGACATTTGGTATGATAGAAGCACGTTTTAAGGTTACAGAGTATTACATAGGCTTCTAATGAAGCTTTACGGCTAATTAACAGCCCTATTCTCATCTGGAGAAGGAGGAACTATGATGAATTTTCTGCAACGTATCAAAGACAGTGCCAGCCGGGTGAGTGAAAAAGCGCAAAGCTCGGTAGAGATCGGTAAGCTTAACGGGCATATTTCCGATATTGAACGCGAGATGGAACTCGAATTTATGAAAATGGGCCAGCTGTTCTATGAAGGCTACCGTTCGCGTGACATGTCGGTGGCTGAAGGCAAGATGGTGGAGCTGTCCAAGGTCTGCCTGAAGCATCAGGAGCAGATTGATGAGCTGCGCCACAGAATTGCCGAGCTCAAAAATGAGCGGCTCTGCGTGTGCGGCAATGTGGTCGCACTGGATGCCAATTTCTGCCCGAAGTGCGGGCATAAGCTGGAGGAGCCGGCCAAAAAAGAAGCCCCGGCCGTAACAATCCGTAAAATACATGAGGATGAGGAAGACGAGTTTTACGGTGAGGATGAACTGACTGAGGAAGAAAAGGAGCTGGCGCTCCGGTCAGAGCCGCGGACCGTATATACAGAAGTGCTGTATGATTCCAAGGAGTCTGAGCCGCAGGATTACGCCGGGCATAAACCTGAAGCTGAACGTGAACGCCGGGAAGCGGATGAGCTTGAGCGGGAGCGTGAACGCCAGCTTGAGCTGGACCGCCGGATCCGCGACTGGAAAGGCGGGGGGCTGTCGGAGGAAGCAGCGGCCTACAGCGAAGAAGGAGTGCGGGATATGGTCAAATGCCAGATTTGCCGGGCGGATCTGCCCAAGGGCTCAATGTGGTGCCCGCGCTGCGGCTCTGAACAAATCTAGGCACAGCGGTACAACAGGTTAAAGGTGCAACACCGAACCGCAGATTCACAGATTGAGTTTGTAGGCATACTAGGAGGACAACATAGATGGAACAGTTGCTGCTGCATCTGCGCAATTTGGGGTTCACAGAGATGGAATCCAAGATTATGGTTGAGCTGGCTACCAAGGGAGAAGCCTCGGGCTACGAAGTGGCTAAGCAGCTCGGCGTATCCAGATCCAATGTGTACGCGGCGCTTCAGCGCCTGACACAGCAGGGGTATGTACGCTGCGGCGAAGGGGAGCCGGCCCGCTACAGCGTGCTGGACCCGGAGGAGCTTGCCACGATGATTTCCGGCCGGGTGCAGGCCTCGCTGGCTTTTGTAGAGAGCGAAATGCCCCGCGGCGGTCCTGTCAGCCAGTCGTTCTACAATATTGAAGGGGACCGCAATATGCTGGGGGCACTCACCCGCCAGCTGAATCTGGCCGAGAAGGAAATAGTGGTCGATGTATGGCGGGAGGAAGCCTCCCTGCTGCGCAGCGAGCTGGAACAGGCGGAACGGCGCGGCGTGAAGCTGCTGTGGGCTTTTGACGGCGGCAATACGGCTGCTGCCCCTTACCCGGTATGGCCGCCGCTTGGCGGCAAGCCGCGACGGAGCGGAGGAAGAAAGTTTTCTTTTGTCATCGACCGGAGCTGGTGCATGCTGGGGATGCGCTATGAGGACGGCACAGCCCAGGCGGTGGTGACCGAGCATGAAGTGCTGGTCGAGCTGCTGCTTAACCACTTCTCACAGGAAATGGTGCTCTTCGAGCTTGAAGAGGACATGGGGGCTGAGCTGACCAGACGCTACGGTGACCGCTACAGCCATATTTACAGCAAATATGTGATGCAAGAGAAGGAACATGATACAGACGGGGAGTCTGACCCGGAGGATTCCGGGGATAGCCGGGAAGAGTAGCGGATATGGCCCGGGCGAGACTATGCTAGGGAGGTGATAAGCGTGGAATGTATTGTTCATTTTGATGTACAGCATCCCGAAGGTCCCAAGTCGCTGCGGGGTCTGCTGTTCCTGGATGAGGGCAAGGTGCCGGGGGAGAAAGAGCTGGTGGAGATGTTCAAGGATATGAAGTTCAATGTCCGGCTGGCTGACCGCGACAAGCTGATCTTCAAACCGGTCAACGCCGGCGAATCCTATTCCGAAATCCGGATTACAAGCTACGACGGCGGAAAGCAGGGCAGTAAGGAGGATCATGATCTGAAGTCGATCGTGGGTAATCTGCTGCCGCAGAAGCCGTCCGGCCTGTAGGACAGGGTTAGTAAAGGCAGGGTCCATGGGAATATGAGAAGAAAAGAGGGAGCACGGATGGAGTTATTGAGACGCAAGGTCTTGGATGAAGGAATTGTTCTCGGTCAGGGAGTGCTCAAGGTGGATTCTTTTCTGAATCACCAGATGGACCCTTTTCTGATGCGTGAGGTGGGCCGCGAGTTCACCCGCCGTTTTGACGGTGAAGCTATTACCAAGGTGCTGACGATTGAATCCTCGGGCATTGCCCCAGGGATTATGACGGCCCTTACGCTTGAGGTGCCGCTGATTTTTGCCCGCAAGCAGAAATCGCTGACGCTGACGGAGGATATCTATGTCGAAACTGTCTACTCTTTTACCAAAAGAGAGAGCAACGACATCACCGTCTCCAAAAAGTTCATCGCACCGGGTGAGCATGTGCTGATTGTGGATGACTTTCTGGCCAACGGTGAGGCGGCCTTCGGGCTGGCCCGGATCGTGGAGCAGGCCGGGGGTACAGTAGCCGGTATCGGCATCGTGATCGAAAAAGCCTTCCAGCCGGGCAGCAAGCTGCTCAAGGAAGCGGGCTACCGCGTGGAATCGCTGGTGCGCATCGCTTCCCTGGAGGACGGCGTCATCTCGTTTGTAGAGGAAGAAGACGGGCAGGCGGATTAGAGCACATAAGCTGTACGGGAAGGGTTACACATACTTTTGAGAAAAAGAGGACTCCGGGCTTTAGCTGGCCGGGGTCCTCTTTCTTTGGGTTTGGAGTGGTGCGTTTGCGGGAATGCGGCCGGTTTGCGTGCTAAACGCATTAGAACAGGGAGACGCGGCTTCGGCGGCTTGGCAATCAGGTGGATTATCGACATCTAATGCTGGCATATTTCATGATTTTCATTCTAATTGTAATTCCCGGTAATTGGGGCAAGAATTAGATGGCGAATTTCCATTTAGCTGGCTGGCGGCCTCCGGCTATCCCGGCATCAGGCCGCCTGCCAGCTTGGCGCGGTAAGTTTTTACCTGCAGATTGGCTTAAACAGTTCCGTTATTTAGACATCTGCCAGGCAGGCTTAGCTGTAAGTGAGCCGTTAAATCCGCGCTGGCGGAGGTGTCTGGCAAGATTGTCTGCCAGCTGAATCCGCTCCCGGCCATCTGAGCCTTCGACGCCTGTGCCAGCTGCTCCGCCCGCTGGCTCAAGCCAGGCTCAGCCGCTTGCCCGGCAGGAGCCGCCCTCCGCCGCTGCAGCCAGCGGCGACAGCACGCGCAGCGCGCCGGGCTCGCAGCGGACGGCCAGCGGCGCCGTGCCCAGCGGCTCGCCGTCGCCGATGGCGTGGCGCGGCTGCGCGAAGCGGACCGCTACGCTGCGGCCGCGCAGCATCGTCACGAAGGGCAGCGCCACATGCGTGCCCTTCAGCAGCGTCGGGAACAGCCGCAGCACCTGCGCGCGGCTGCACCCGTGCACGACGCAGACGTCGAGCCGGCCGTCGCCGCTCTCCGCCTGCGGGCAGATCAGCAGCCCGCCGCCATAGCTTGGCAGATTGCAGACCGCGACGAGCCAGGCCTGGTCAAAGGCCTGCTCTTTGCCGTCGAGGGTCACGCTCACGCGGCAGGGCTTAAAGGTGATCAGCGTATGCAATATGCCGATGATATAGGCCAGCTGCCCGGCGCCGACGGCATTGCACAGCCGCTTATAGCGGCTGTTATTCACGTTCACGGCGACCTGGGCATCAAAGCCGCTGGCGACGGCGGTCAGCGTCAGGCCGCCCGTACCGGCCAGCAGATCCGCCTCCAGGCAGCGGTCCTGCAGCGCGGCGTCCAGCGCAGCTTCCGTGTCCAGCGGGATGCCGAAGCCGCGCGCCGTGTCATTGCCCGAGCCGGCGGGAATCACGCCCAGCGGGACGCCCCGGCGCCGCAGCGCGCCAAGCACGCTGTGGATCGTGCCGTCTCCGCCGATCAGGATGGCGGCGCGCCAGTCCTCACGGCGGGCGAGGGCATGCAGCACCTGCGCCTCAGCCTGTTCGGCGCTCTTGGTAAATAGCGCTTCATAGGCAATGCCGCGTGCTTTCAACATGGCTTCGGCGTTCAGCCAGGTCCGCTGGCCGGCACCGCCGCCGGAACGGGGATTTATAATCAATAAGTACATGGATGCTCCTCCAGCCTGCAGATTCCTGTATGTCCTGATTCCATTGTACGGAGTAGACAGGGAAAAGGGAATCACTATTACACTGTCTGCAGCTGGAGTAACCGGTTACAGCTGGCGGAGCTGGCTCTCCGCAAGATCGCCTGCCCAGGGAAGCTTATACCACCTGCCGCCCAGAGAATGAAACAGCATCAGCAGCCAGACGGAAAAGGCGATCAGCGAGAGGACCGCTCCGATAAATCCGCCGATCAGCGGAATGAATCCGCTGATCACATGGGCGACCATCAGCACGCCGAACGTAATCAGCGACTGCAGCGCATGGAAGAGCACGAAACGGCTGCGCTTCTCCAGCGCCAGGAACACGACGGGGCCAACAAAGGGGAAAAAATAACAGACAGCAGCAGCGATATTCTCGGGCAGGCCGGTCGATGATTTGAAAGGGGACATAGCGCTCACTCCTTATACTTGGAGAAGAAGGCGGAGAGCAGGCGTCCTGCGCTTCCTCCGGGACGCTTTCCCTGAACCTTCCTTATTAGGAGACTATGATTCGACGGTACAAAGTATGTGAAGGAAGCTTCAGGGATTCATTGCCGGAATGATATGCTGTTCAATCAGCCGGCGCGGATTCCTCCAGCGGTTTACTGTACTTTCGGCGGTAAAGATCACTGCGCCATCCAGCTCCGGCAGCAGCCAGAGCTGCTGGCCTCCGTGCCCGTGGGCAAGCCGGTAGGGCTGGCTGTTCATGCGGCCGTTCCAGAACTGGTAGCCGTAGTTCCCGTAGGCGGGGTAACCGTCAGTTTGGGGCTGAAAGGACGCCTCCAGCCAGTCCTGCGGAACGACCTGCCGCCCGCCGTAGCTTCCTCCGCTGAGCAAACAGATGCCGAGCCTGGCCATATCCCTTGAGGTCAGGTATAGCCCGATGTGGCCCATGCTGTGTCCTTCAGGGCTGGGCAGCCAGGCTGCATGGGCAATGTCCAGCGGACCGAAAAGATGCTCCTTGGCATAGCTGAAGGCATTCAGCCCCGTGCATTCACTGAGGATGACGGAGAGCAGATGGGAGTCGCTGCTGCGGTACTGGAAAAGGCCGATCTTAGCGGCATCCACAGGCAGATTCAATATATAAGTCACCCAGCGGCGGCTGCGCTGCATGTTACGCACCAGCGGTTCGCCGAGCCTGCTGCCGGTTATCCAGCTGAACCCGGAGGTCATAGTCAGCAGATGATGCAGTGTCAGCCGGTTAAGCTGCGGATCTGAACGGGCAGAAAGATAGTGCCGGAGTGTGTCGGCAACAGGAAGGGCTGTGCCGGAAATCTCGCCCCTGGCGATGGCAATACCGGTAAGCAGCGATATGAAGCTTTTGGTTGCGGACCGCAGGTCATTTAGCATACCGGCATGGTGATTCCCGTAATACCGTTCAAATATCAGTTTCCCGTGGCGCACGACAAGCATACTATGCATTTTAGGATATGTTTTGAGAATCGTTTCATGAGCCTGCTCCAGCAGTCCGCCGTCCGTTCCCGTCTCCTCTGGATCAGCAGGCGCCATCTGGGGAGCAGCCACATATGGGGTGCTCAGCAGGGACAGTTGTTTGTTCATAACGTCTCCTTACCTTTCAGCAGGTATTTTTTAGGGGCAGATAGTGTATTTTACCCAAAAGCCCGCTATCTCACCTGCTTGGGGGAGACATAAATATTTGCAAAATTCCATACGCATATTTTACAAGGAAAGGTGGAACTTGGCCTTGAATATGATACAATAAGACGATAAGGCCCGAAAGGAGTGATTCAGCAAGTGGCTCTTCGGGTAAGTAAAGTGTCAAGGTGTCGATGTTGCATGACATCTTACTCTCAGCCCAAATCACGACGAACCTGCTTCACCGGCAAGGCGGACCTCCAGAACTCTGGAATGATAGTCTAGGCGGATAATGCAAGCTACGTATGTGTACGGTTCTTATCTTGCATTTCGAGGTTACGGCGGACTTTTCATCATGCATTCTCTACAACGGAGCATTCATTTTCAATGTTTTGGGAGGGAACTGATCATGGCAAGTAAAGGTCATAACGAAGTCAAGGAAAGTCTACGGGAAATGACACGCATTTTCCGGCCCAAAGATCCCAAGAAATTTGTAAAGGAGTACGTCCGGAAGTATCGGATCACAGGAGGCTATGAAGAAGAGCTGACTATGGTCGTGGAGCATGAGATGGGCAGAATTAACTCATCTGTCTCCTGATTTACACACAAGGATAGTGTTCTGAATTGATGAAGTGAAATGTGCAATAACATCCATGAGGATTCTCATAAACCGTGCCCGGTTCAGCTATACTGCCGGATACGGTTTTTTTTGCTTGTTTTAAGGCATAACGAAGGACAAGTAGTTCATAATTAGTCAAGAGGTGAGATTGGCGTGAGACGTTATGTATGCGCTTACCTGATATTATACTCTACTTCTATCAAAAATGTAAGCGCTATAAAATGGCGTAAGGACAAGCTTTTTCAATTATAAAAAAGTATTTGTGAACTTGCTGTGAACGATTGACAAAACACCCCCGCGAACTTATATTAATAGTGATTGTTATAATTGACAGGAAAATCCTCTACTCTACGAAATCGGGAAAAGCGGGGTTGATCAATGATGAAAACGTGGCAGGCCGGAAAGCGGCTTCTTCCCATGACTGCAGCGCTTGGATTACTTCTGGCCGGCTGCGGACGGGAGGACCTGTCGGTGCTGAGACCGCAGGGACCTGCAGCCGAAGGCTCGTTCGATCTGATGAAGCTGGCGATTACGATTATGATTGTCGTACTGCTGATCGTTTTTTCAATTGCGGCCTATGTGCTTATCCGGTTCCGCAGAAAGCCGGGCCAGCGTGAAATCCCGGAGCAGGTGGAGGGCAATTTCAAACTTGAGGTCATCTGGACAGTCATCCCCCTGATCCTGGTAGTGATACTGGCTGTACCTACAGTCAAAGAAGTATTTGCCGCCGGCAATGACCATTCCAACGATAAAAATGCAGTCAAGGTAAAAGTGACCGGACACCAGTACTGGTGGGAATTTGAATATACGGATTACGGCGTAAAAACGGCGCAGGATCTGGTGATCCCCGCCGGCAAGGATATTGCTTTTGAGCTGAGTACTGCGGATGTGCTGCACTCCTTCTGGGTTCCTTCCCTGGCCGGCAAAATGGATACCAACCCTGATGGTACGGTTAACCGCTTCAGCTTCAGTGCGCCAAATGAAGGCGTTTACCGCGGTAAATGCGCGGAGCTGTGCGGACCCTCCCACGGGTTCATGGAGTTTAAGGTGAAGTCGGTCAGCGAGGCGGAATTTGAGCAGTGGCTGGCTTCGATGAAGGCTCCAGCCGTGCTGCCGGAGGATCCGCAGCTTGCCGAGAAGTTCAAATCGGCCTGCCTCAGCTGCCACGCGATCGGTGATCAAACTATGGGAAGCGGGCCGAACCTGACCGGAATCGGCTCCCGGGAATCGGTGGCGGGCATTCTGCTGAATGATGATACAGGTGTGGATGGTGCGCCGATCCTCGATAACCTCAAAACCTGGCTGCATGATCCGCAGGGCGTCAAGCCGGGCAATACGATGCCTGATCCCAAAGCGGACCTGGGCTTAACTGATGAAGAGGTCGATGGCATTGCCGAATATCTGGCCGGCTACACGCTGGACTAGAGCCGGGCACCGAATAGCGGAAGCAGCATATTTGAAAAGGGGGTACGAACCTTGGCTCAAACAGCGCAATCCCTGAATCCCGTCCGGCCGCCGGAGGCCGGTCACAGTGTGAAACGTTATACCGGGCTGATGGACTGGATCACTACCGTCGACCACAAAAAAATCGCCATCCTCTACCTTTGGGCTGGAGGTTTCTTTTTCGGAATCGGCGGGCTTGAAGCGATCCTGATCCGCATCCAGCTGATCAAGCCGATGAACACCTTTCTGGACGCGCAGACTTTCAACGAATTAATCACGATGCACGGGACGACGATGATTTTTCTCGGGGTCATGCCCGTCATCTTCGCGCTGATGAATGCGGTCATTCCGCTGCAGATCGGCGCGCGCGATGTGGCCTTCCCTTTTCTCAATGCGCTTGGCTTCTGGACCTTCCTGTTCGGCGGCCTGCTGCTCAATCTCAGCTGGGTTATGGGCGGGGCGCCCGATGCCGGCTGGACCTCTTACACTCCGCTATCCAGTACAACCTACAGCGCCACCCATGGGGTGGATTTTTATACGATCGGGCTGCAGATTGCCGGGCTGGGTACGCTGATCGGCGGCATTAACTTTCTGGCTACAATCATCACGATGCGTGCGCCGGGAATGTCTTATATGCGGATGCCGATGTTCGCCTGGACCACCTTTATCACCTCCGCCATCATTTTGTTCGCTTTTCCGGCTATTACAGTAGGGCTTGTCCTCCTTACCTTCGACCGGATTCTTGAAGCGAATTTCTTCAATCCTGCTACGGGCGGCAATCCGGTGCTCTGGCAGCATATTTTCTGGATTTTTGGCCATCCCGAGGTCTATATTCTCATTCTGCCGGCGTTCGGCATTATTTCCGAGGTCATTCCAACCTTTTCACGCAAAAGATTATTCGGCTACAGCTCTATGGTCTTCGCAACCATACTGATCGCCTTCCTGGGCTTCATGGTCTGGGCGCATCATATGTTCACAACCGGCCTCGGTCCGGTGGCGAATGCATTGTTTTCGGTATCGACGATGCTCATTGCTGTTCCAACGGGGATCAAAATCTTCAACTGGCTGTTTACGATGTGGGGCGGGCAGGTGCGTTTTACCACTCCGAATCTGTTCGCTGTCGGCTTCATTCCAACGTTCACCATGGGCGGAGTAACGGGCGTTATGCTCGCTTCGGCTCCGGCGGATTTCCAGTTTCATGACACCTATTTTGTCGTAGCCCACTTTCATTATGTTATTGTCGGTGGTCTGGTGCTGGGGCTGTTCGCCGGGCTGCACTACTGGTGGCCAAAAATGTTCGGGCGGATGCTGAGCGAAACCTTGGGCAAATGGACGTTCTGGACCTTTATTATCGGCTTCCATCTGACCTTTTTCGTCCAGCACTTCCTGGGACTCATGGGGATGCAGCGCCGCGTGTTTACGTACCTGCCGAACCAGCAGTTTGATACGCTGAATCTGGTTAGTACGATCGGGGCGGGGCTGATGGGTGTCGGAATGCTGATCTTCCTGTGGAATATCTTCATCACTTCCCGCAAACCGGCTGATGCCGCGGATGATCCGTGGGAAGACGGGCGGACGCTGGAGTGGACGATTCCTTCGCCGCCGCCGGAATACAACTTCAAGCAGACCCCGCTGGTACGCGGAATTGATGCCTTCTGGAAGGAAAAGCTGGCCGGTCACAAAAGCATGACGCCGTCCGAGCCGGTCGGTTCCATCCATATGCCGTCTGCGACGATTCTGCCGTTCCTGATGTCGGTGGGTATTTTTATCGCCGGGCTTGGCTTCATGTTCAGCCGTGACACATTTGGCAGCGAGGTGCTAAGCTTCCTGTTCAACAACTATATCGTGACCGGTCTTGGTCTGGTGATTACGTTCGGTTCGATGCTGATGCGTTCCTTGTTTGACGACCATGGCTGGCATATCGAGCCTGAAGAGCTGGAAGGAAGGTGAGTAGGGATGACGACTGTACATGCTGAAGCCGGAAAAGGTACCCTCCCGCATGAGCCTGAAAAAGCGACACTGGAGGGCCGTAACAAGGTGTTGGCCTTCTGGCTATTCCTCGGCGGGGAGGCCGTACTCTTCGGAACGCTGTTCGCCACCTTTCTGGCGCTGCGCAACTCGACGAACGACGGACCGTCTGCGGCTGAGCTGTTCCATCTGCCGC
The DNA here is from genome assembly GCF_058313675.1 of Paenibacillus sp. fava2. Classification (NCBI taxonomy): domain Bacteria; kingdom Bacillati; phylum Bacillota; class Bacilli; order Caryophanales; family Paenibacillaceae; genus Paenibacillus; species Paenibacillus sp. fava2. The sequence goes on from NZ_CM177755.1 coordinate 568,177, forward strand.
TGGTAGCGGCAGCAACGTTTCTGCTGCTGGCCAGCAGCCTCACCAGCGTGTTCGCCATTCAGGCGATGCACCGCAACAAGCCGAAAGAGCTGCGCGGCTGGCTGCTTATCACTGTGGTGCTTGGTGCGGCATTTCTTGCTCTGGAGATCTACGAGTTCAGTGTATATGTAAGGCATGAGGAATTCGGGATGACTACGAGTGCTTTCAGTTCGGCGTTCTACACGCTGGTCGGCTTTCATGGCGCACACGTTGCGTTCGGGATTGTGTGGATCGCCATCCTGATCGGGCAGCTCGTCCGCAAAGGACTGACCGTAGTAACGGCGCCCAAAATCTACGTATCTGCGATGTACTGGCATTTCATCGATGTCGTGTGGGTATTCATTTTCACGGTAGTTTACCTGCTTGGAAAGGTGGGCTGAGCCATGGCGACGGAACAGCATTCGCAGGAGGGCGGCGGCGTGAAGCACCGTCACCGGCACGAGGGACCGCAGCGCCATATCGTAGTGTTTGTTTTTTCGGTGCTGCTGACACTGCTTGCCTTCGCGGCTGTAGCCGCCGGAGGGGTTAACGCCACCTTTGCCGTCATTTTGCTGCTGGTAATGGCTGCGCTGCAGGTGGTGCTGCAGATGGGCTTCTGGATGCATTTGAAGGACAAAGGGCATCTGCTGCCGATTATTTTCATGCTGGGCGGTTTTTTTATCGCCGGAACCTGCATTGTTATGGCTCTGTACTGGGTCTGGTGGGATTAGCGTTGTATTCAGGAGGCCGGCTGGAGCTGCTGCCTCTTTTTGCTGTCGGGGGGTTCAACGGTAAGCAGGGAGGTGCTCAGGCGGGTGGCCGCTGACTGCAGTTGGTGTCCGTAATCGGCGTGAATGCCGCATTCTTTAATACTCTTGATGGAGGGGGACTGTCCGATGCTTGGCTTGCAATACTTCAGCTTTGCCGATCTGTGGAGTCCGCTGCTGCTGGCGGCAACGCTGCTGCTGGCTGCGGGGTATCTGGTGCTGATCGGGCCGCTGGCTCAGCGGTTCACCGGCTCAGCGGAGGTTCCGCTCCGGCAAAGAGCGCTGTTTCTGGGCGGGCTGCTGGTGCTCTATCTGGCTCAGGGCGGTCCGGTCAGTCTGCTGGGACATATCCTGTTTTCTTTTCATATGGTCAGTATGGCGCTGTCTTATCTGATTGCGGTGCCGCTGATGATGCTGGGGATTCCGGAATGGTGCTGGCGGGCCCTGATGAGGGTCAATCCGCTGCGGAGGCTCTCCTTTCTTGCCCATCCTGTGGTGGCTGCGCTGCTGTTCAACGGACTGTTCTCGCTGTATCATATCCCGGTCATTCACGACTATGTAATGCTGCACTTTACGGTGCACCGGTTGTACTATGCTGCGCTTTTTGTGACCTCGGCGCTGATGTGGTGGACGCTGATCAATCCGCTGCCGGAGCACCGGAGGGCCGGAGGACCCGTCAAAATCGGCTTTATTTTTCTCAATATGGTGCTGCTCACACCGGCCTGCGGGCTGATTATTTTTGCAAGCGGTCCGCTCTATGCTACCTATAGTGATCCAGATGTCTGGGCGCGGGCGATGGGCTATTGTGTCTCCGGTGATCCGGGGGCGCTGCTGCAGGCTTTTGGCGGACCGGGATTCTTTGGAGGGCTGTCACCCAAGGTGGATCAGCAGGTCGGCGGAATCGTGATGAAGTTCATTCAGGAATTTATTTTTGCCTCGATGCTTGCTTATGTGTTCTATCATTGGTATAAAAAAGAGAACGGGCAAGACGATCCGGATCTTTCCGGACCCTCCGGCGAGATGGGGGATGGCGCATTGACCCGGGTATAGCTGGCAAGCACCGAGGAGGATAAGCATGGATATCTTTACAGTGTTTCCAACGATCAGTACATCGTTCATCGTAATCAGTGCGGTGCTGGTGGCTATCGGCTGGAGACAGATCATTACAGGCAAACGTGAAGCGCACAAGAAGACAATGATCGCCGCCGCCGTGGCTGCAACTCTGTTTTTCATTGTGTACATGTCAAGAACGGTATTTGTAGGAAATACATCGTGGGGCGGACCGGAGCATCTGTCGACGCTGTATCATATTTTTCTGATCTTCCATATCGTACTGGCCACCGTCGCCGCCGTGTTCGGGATCACGACACTGGTCTGGGGCTTTCAGGCCAAGTACGCGAAGCACCGCAAGCTGGGCAGAATCACGGCTGTGACCTGGTTCATTACAGCTATCACAGGAGTCGCGGTATATGTGCTGCTGTACATATTTTATCCGGGCGGCCACACCAAGCCGGTCTGGGATGCTATCTGGGGCTTCTAATCTTATATGCATGTAGGCGAATCGGCCTGCGCACAGCTATATCCACTAGGGAACGGGCTGCTGCGCAGGCCTTTTTATGTGTGCGGGAGCTGCGGGGAGGGTGGAATAACCGGATTCCTCCCTGTAGGGGCGGACAGATATATGGAGGCCGGCTTGCCCGGGGTTACGTGGGTGGGCAGGCGGTCGGGTGAATTAAAGGGAAAAATCCCTTTAATGGCGCCCGGAGGAGGGTGGAATGAGCGGATTAAAGGGAAAAATCCCTTTAATGGTACCCGGAGGAGGTTGGAATGAGCGAATTAAAGGGAAAAATCCCTTTAATGGTACCCGGAGGAGGGTGGAATGAGCGAATTAAAGGGAAAAATCCCTTTAATGGTACCCGGAAGCGGGTGGAATGGACGAATTAGAGGGAAAAATCCCTTTAATGGTACCCGGAAGTGGGTGGAATGGACGAATTAGAGGGAAAAATCCCTTTAATGGCGCTCAGAAGCGGGTGGAATGGACGAATTAAAGGGAAAAATCCCTTTAATGGCGTTCGATGGAGGTTGGATGCCATACGTCCAGAAATCCCCCCAACACCGCATCCTTTAGACCTCGCTCCCTATCGAACACATCCGCCAACACGGATCACGAATAGTCCACATCCCTCAACCCCAATCCTTTAGTACCGTATCAGCCAACCTAGCAATCCGAGCAGACGATGCGCATTACCCATTCTTATCTAGAAAGTTCACCCTCGGTTAACCCCCGCCTCTATCAATCACATCCTCCAACCCGGATTCCCAATAGTCCCCTTAAAACCGCAACTATAGTACGTTCGCCGGCCCGGTAATCCAATCAGCCAGCGTACGTTACCACCTCGTTAGCCAGCTACATCCACCAATCCTGATTCGGCGATAGACCGCTTCGTTTAATCCACATCTTTTAGTACCGCATCCACCAATGTAGTAGTCCGACCAGCTAATCCCCTTAACCTCCGCCAACCCCAGCCCTATCGGGCACCTGGGCCAACCTTCCCCAATCGGCCACGCCTACTAAATAGTGCTTCTTCTTCTGCCCTCTCCCTATAATGTTCCGGCACTTTCCATCTTCCCGACAGGCCTGCTACTCCCAGTCTAGAACCGCACACTAAACCCGTTAAAGGTATGGGTGCCTGTGCCGAAGGAGATCAGATTTTCCTCTCTCAGTGTCTTGGCGGCGAGCTTTACCTCAACCAGGATCTCCGGGTTCAGTCCCAGCGTATTGTGAGAGCCGAAGACTTTAGTGACACCGGGGATGTCTGCGATTCGCTCCCACGAACGGACCAGGTCTGCGGGACTTGTCGAAGGATAAAAGGCATAGACTGGCGTCTCATCATACAGCAAGTCACCTGTAAACAAATAACCGGAGGCTCCCTCAAAAAAGCACACATGTCCCGGTGAATGCCCCGGCGTATGATATACCTCAAGGCTTCTCCCGCCCAGATCAATGATCTGGCCATCCTTTAGCAGCCCGGCCGGTCTGCCGCAATAAGGGGTATAAGTATCTGGATGAAAGCCCTCCGGCAGCGGCTGGCACAGATCGCGCACGAGATCCGCTCTGATATGCTCAATCGATAAGCCCTGGATGCCATGGATTAGCCAATCACAATCGCCTTCATGCACATAAATTTGGCTGAACAGCCCGTGGCCCCCGATATGGTCGGTATGGACATGGGTGGTGAGGACACAAACCGGGAGTGGGGTCAGCTTGCTGGTTACCTCATGGATATTACTGATACCGAGTCCGGTATCAATCAGGGCAGCCTTCTGCTGCCCGAGCAGCAGGAAGGAATGGACCTTCTCCCAGTGCCCGTATTCACTAATGGCAAAAGTGGATTCATCTATGCGCTGCACCGTAAACCAAGGATTATTCATCATATATGCCCCCTGAATAATGTTTGTCCTAAACCGTATCTTCACAGTAGCATAACCGGCTGCAGTAAAGAATTCCAAGATTTTCTTATAAAACTATTGACGGTGGAAAAAACAGGACATATACTGTGTATATAGATATACACAGTAAGCACACAGTAAGCACACCGGATATCTAACGAACCTCAAGTTATCCAACGTTCAAGTGTACCAGCTGATACACCGGAAGCCCGCGACACACTGTGCTGTATATCTGCTGAATTAAAGTGAGGTTAAAGCAAAATGACAAACTTAAGACAGGCTTGGATCATGGTAAGAAGCGATTTCAACGGCGACAGGCTGAAGTTATTATGGATGCTGCTATGGGCGCTGCTGTTCATGGGTTACATGGGCGGGCTGACCAGTATGATCATCCAGGATACGCTGGATAACGGTGACGGGAAGATTCTTGCCGACATCATGTTCATGACAGTCATTCCGATGCTGGGGTTCACCTTTTCCAAGCGGACAATGAAGTATCTGACGGAAGATTCTTATACCCGGATGCTGGCGTATATGCGCACCTTGCCTATTCCGACTGCTGTGATTCTCTGCAAAAGAAAGCTTCACGCAGTCAGCTCTATCGGGCTGAACGGAATGATTTTCTTCGGCCTTATCTACGGCTTCAGCAGTAACATTCGTCAGGAGCTGCCGTTTACGGATTATCTGGCTTTTGTACTAACGTGGATCGGACTGGGGCTGATTGTTGCAGGGCTTTACATTTTTATCGAGCTGCTGGCAAGCGGAAAAGCCTACTTCATCTACGTGATGCTCTTTACTTTCATTTACATCGGGACGGCAGTGCTTACCTGGCTGGCGGGCGGAAATCTTATTTTGTACACTGTCAGCTGTTCGAAAGAGTGGGGGCTGCTCTCCCCGCTGATGTGGGGAACACTGCTGCTCGGTACCTTATCGGTTCAGCTCTTCTCCGCATGGACGATACACCGGCTGAAGAGCCGCGATCTCGTATGAGAGGGCGGAGGTAAGGATGTGGATACCTATTCAAATTAATGAAAACAGTGCCGAACCGCTATACTCGCAGATCGAGACACAGCTGCGGTCACTCATTATAGGCGGCAGTATCACAGAGGGAACGCTGCTTCCTTCTATCCGTGAATTTGCGGGTGAGCTGAAATGCAGTGTCATTACAGTCCGCCGGGTCTATCAGGATCTGGAGAATGAAGGGCTGCTGCGGACGAGGCAGGGCACAGGCACATTTGTCTCTCATGTCGGAGCAGGTGCGATGGAGGAATACAAACGGGATGCAATCCGCAAAGCGCTTGAGGGTGCAGTCGATGTAGGGCTGTCTGTACAGTGCAGCGCAGAGGAGCTGACCCGGATGTTCACAGAGGTTGTAGAGAATAAATACAACACAAAGTCATGAAGGGTGGGGCGTTTCATGGTACAGCAAGCCATAGAACTGAGGAATGTAAGCAAGAAGCGGCATAAGCGGATGGTCGGGCCGCTTAATCTGAGCCTTCCGCAAGGCTATATAACCGCGCTGGTCGGTCAGAACGGCTCCGGCAAAAGCACACTGCTGCATATGCTGCTGCAGCTGAGCTTCCCGGAGAAAGGCGAGATCCGCTGGTTCGAACAGAATCATCCCGGAGGGCTGCCGCTTGCGCTCCGTCAGGGAATGGCCTATGTGCCGGAAACCTCACAGCCGGAGGAGAATTACTGGACGGCAGAGGAGGCGGCGGATTTCCGCCGGCAGTGGTATCCTTCCTGGGACCAGAAGTACTTTGAAGAGCTGGTCCGGAAATTCGAAATTCCGCAGGATGCCCGGCTGGGCAAAATGTCCAAGGGGGAAAGGCGCAAATTCGAAATTGCTGCGGCGCTGGCCGCACGGCCCCGCCTGCTGCTGCTGGATGAGCCTTCTTCCGGACTTGATCCGTTTGCCTGGAAGATCATGATTGAAACGCTGCGCAAATTTATGGATGACACAGACGCAACAGTGCTGATCTGTACTCATATTGTTGAAGAAGTGCGGCGGCTCGCCGATTATATTGTGCTTATGCATCAGGGACAGTTGCTCGGCATGGCCGAGAAAGACAGCCTGTTCGGCTTATGGAATGAGGTATGGGTGAATGCGGCGGATGAGTCGGAGCTGCAGGAGCTGGCGGCAGAGCTTCCGGAAGCCTTGCATTTTGGCTGGGAGCAGCCTGGCGTAGCCTCTTTTATAATCCGGGAATTTTCCCGGAATGAGAAACGCATCCTGGATCTGGGCGTAAAGGTACTCAAGAGCCGGGCACTGGAGCTGGATGAAATACTTAGCCTATGGACACAAGGACACCGTCCGGTCCTGTTAGACCAGAAGAGAGGGGATTAACCAATGGAAGCTTTGAAGCTGGAACATGTAGTGAAGCAGTACGGTGATAAGACGGCGGTTAACGGTATTAATCTGAAGGTAGAGCAAGGCGAGATTTACGGGCTGCTTGGTGCGAACGGAGCCGGCAAAACAACAACAATGCGCATGGTGCTTGGCCTGATCTATCCCGATGGGGGAAAAATTCTCTATAACGGCAAGGAGTTCAGCAATGAGCTGCAGCATCTGATGGGCTATCTGCCCGAGGAACGCGGCCTGTATCCGAAGGTGAAGGTCAGCGATCAGATTATCTATCTTGCCAGGCTGCGCGGAATGGCTGCCGGCGATGCAGAGAAGAGCCTGCGTTACTGGCTGGACCGTTTCGAGGTTCCAGAGTACTACAATAAGAAGATTGAAGAGCTGTCCAAGGGCAATCAGCAGAAAATGGGCTTCATTGCCGCCGTTGTCCACAAGCCGCAGATCCTCGTGCTTGATGAAGCATTCAGCGGACTGGATCCGGTCAATGTAGAGCTGCTTAAAGATACGGTCAAAGAGCTTCGTGATCAGGGCACTAGCATCCTGTTCTCCACCCACCGGATGGAGCATGTGGAGGAGCTGTGCAGACACATTACGATTCTTGACCGCTCCAATACAGTGGTGCAGGGCGATATCCGTGAGATCAAGAAGGGGTATCCGCGGGAGGAAGTCATTCTGCGGACGGCCGGAGAAGTTGCAGGCCTTGAAGGAATTGCCGGTGTTACTGCAGTCCAGCGGCAGGAGCGGGGTTATTCAATATCAATCAGTGATATAGGCGCAGCACAGCGCATTCTGCAGCAGGCTGTTCTTGCCGGCGAAGTTGAGCATTTCGAGATTAAAGAACCGACGCTAAACCAAATCTTTATCAGAGCGGTGGGTGAATCAAATGAATAAGATGGGAACGATTATCGGATTTACATTTAAGAATAAGGTGAAGACCAAGGCCTTTCTTGTAACAACGCTGATTCTTGTTATTCTGCTCAGCATCGGGATGAACATTCCTTATTTCATTAAAGTGTTCAAGGGTGAGGATAAGGCTGATGGCGGAAACCGCAGCCAAATCGCGGTAATCGCAGAAACGGGTAATCCTGCAGCTGAGCTGCTCCTGTCCTCTTCTGCCCCTCCAGTACCAGCTGATCAGGAGAAAGACGCCTTTGCTGTAACGTTCGTGTCTTATACTTCTGCTGATGATGCGGCATTGAAGGAAGGCCTGGATAAAGGCGACATCGAAGGTTACCTGACCTTCGGGGAGGCAAGCGGTGAGGGCCTGCCGCCGGTAACCTATCACAGTGAGGACGGCGAGCTTGGCGGAGAACTGCAGACCTATCTGCAGAGTGCCCTGCAGGCGGTAAATACACAGCTGATTGTCGGTGACAAACTGACGGACAGCCAGGTTGCCGCTATGTATGCCCCGGTAACGATCGGTACGCAGGAGCTTAGCGCCAGCGGAGCCCAAGAAGGGGAAGAGGCTGAACAGACGGCCGCAACGATCAACTATGTAGTGGTGTACGTGCTTCTGATTCTGTTCTTCATGTCGATTATGATGACAGGCAATATGATTTCGGCGGAAGTAACCTCGGAGAAAAGCTCGCGCATCATGGAGATTCTCATTACGAGCGCTTCCCCGCTGACGCAGATGTTCGGCAAGGTAATTGGTATCTTCCTGGTCGGACTGATGCAGATTGCAATTATTGCACTTAGTGTGACCGCCAATCTGATGCTGCCGCATAACTCCGGTATCCTGGCTGATTTTGAACTGGATCTGAGCCAGCTGAATATTGGACTGCTGGTTTACGGACTTATCCTGTATATCCTGGGCTACTTCCTGTATGCCCTGATCTATGCGGCGGTGGGATCGATTGTCAGCCGTACTGAGGACCTCGGCCAGGCGGTAACGCCGATTATGATGATCGGCTTCGTGAACTTCTACGTTCCTTTATTCAGTATCTGGGCTCCTAATACAACCCTGGTCAAGGTAGCCAGCTTTATCCCGTTCACCTCACCGCTCAGCATGCTGCTGCGCATCGGAGTCGGCCAGGTCGCTTTCTGGGAGATCATCGTTTCACTGGTTATCCTGCTGGCAACTACCTTTGCGTTCGGCTGGCTGGCGGCGAAGATCTACCGCACAGGCGTCCTGATGTACGGCAAACGCCCGAGCATCAAGGAAATCAGAAAAGCAATGAAGGCTTACAAAATCTAATCATACAAAAATTAAAAATAAGAGGAGCAACCCAACATGATGAACAAAAAAAATCAGAACATTCTTTTTCTTGCAGTATGTGCTTTTAACATGATTATGTTTGGTCTTGTAATCGATACAGGCGGTTCCCCGGTGCGTGACTTCATCCAGGGGCTGACCGTAGGCCTAAGCGGGGCAGCAGTCTTGGTTATGCTGTGGGGGCTGGCAAAGGAACGCAGAAGCAGAGCGTAACGGTCATCCTGTACTTATCCTGGAAACTTTATAGTAAAGTGTCTCAAGCCTCCTGATTTTGCTTAATTATATTGTGTTCATTAGTAGACTATATAAGCTGAAGGAGACAACATTGATGAAAAATTGGAAGCAAATGCTATTCTCTCTTACTCTTTCCGCAGGACTGCTTACCGGGGCAGCAGCCCCGGCTCTGGCTGCTCCGCAGCAGCCGGCGGTAAAGGTGGATAACCAGACCGTAGAATACAAGACAGGATCACCGGTCAACAATCAGGGTACAATGCTTGTTCCCCTTAGAGCTACGCTCGAGGCTATGGATGCGAAGCTGCAGAATGCGGCTGGGGACACCATCTATGCAATCATTGACGGCAAAGCCGTAACATTAAAAAGCAAGCTGACGGTAATCAACGGTGTGACCTATGCACCTGTCCGGGTTCTCGGCGATGCCGCAGGTTACGAGGTCAGCTGGGATGCGCAGACCCGTACTGTTATTCTGCAGACCAAGACTGCAGCTGGAGCCAGCCAGACCGCAGTAAATACTGCAGGCGGCCGCGGCTTCATGTGGGAAGTCGAAAGCAACGGCAATACCGTGTATCTGGTCGGTTCCATGCATATTGCTGATGACAGCTTCTACCCGCTGAGCCCGGAGTTTGAAGAAGCTTTTGCCGAAGCCGATTACCTTGGTGTAGAAATCGACATCAGCAAAGCAGCAGATGAAGCACAGCAGAAGCTGGTTCTGGACATGGGGATGTACCAGGATGGCACTACACTGAAGGATCATATCTCCGGTGAGACGTATGCCAAGCTTGGCGTGGTGCTGAAGGAGGCAGGTCTTCAGGCAAATGCACTGGATAAATTCAAGCCATGGGTAGCGGAAACAACGCTCAGCAGCCTGAAATCAGCGACGGCCGGCTACGAGGCTTCCTCCGGAATCGACTTGTACTTTATACAGAAGGCAATTGAGCGTAAACTTCCGATTGTAGAGCTGGAATCCTACGAATCCCAGCTGGGCATGTTCAACAACTTCTCCAAAGAGCTGCAGGAGGCTAACCTGCTCGCGGCGATCGAAAACTACGATGTGATTGATGATAGCATCGATGTGATGGCTGAGATCTGGAAATCAGGTGATGATGAGCTGCTGCTGCAGCTGACCAACAGCTTTGCCGGGAATGCGGAATACTACAAGGCAATGCTGGTTGACCGCAATATCGGTATGGCCGACAAGATTGAAGGATATCTCAAAAACGGTAAAAACGAGGAGTATTTCATCGTGGTCGGCGCGGCACATTATCTGGGCGAGCATGGCATTGTGAAGCTGCTGCAGGATAAGGGATATACAGTAGTCCGGAAATAGAGGCAAGAATAGAAACGGGTGTCGTCCTGACAGGACTGATACCCTTTTTTATTTGGCGTAAATGGCTTAATCTGCCGGGGACTGGTGATCCGGCCGGCAATAGTGTACCTTTGTACTAAGGAGTGGTAATCTTGAACATTAATCTAAAAACACCTGTACTGGTCGCTGTCTCCGTCCTGCTGATTATAGCCAGCAGCCTGCTGCAGCCGGAAGGGAGCACACTGCTGGGAGCGCTGCAGACGCTACTGCTGGGCTTGGGCATTCTTGGCTGTCTGATGGCTTTCCTGCGGTTTGCCAAGAGCAGTAAAAATAGCAGCAGCAAAGGGAAGAAATCGAAGCAATTTAAAGAACTGAAGAGAAAAAGATGAAAGAAAGCGCTATTCAGGAGGTTTCTTCCCTTCCCGGAGGTTATTCCGCCCGGTTTGGCGATTTACAAGCGGATGCTCTTAAAGGTATGATACATCTGTTTAACCCCAATTAAATAGAATATCCGCTTAATTTCCGTCTACGGAAAGCGGGGGAACCAACAACCGGAGTCAGGGTGCAAGCAGACCGGCCGGTTATGGGGTGAATCCTGGCAGCTGCGTGAAGTGCGAAATCTCAATGCAGCGGACAGGTAGGGCGACTCTCAACGCCCGAATCCGGCAGCTAACCTCGTAAGCGTATTGCAGAGAGGATCAGCGCATTGTGACCGTTAACTGGACCACAAAGGGAATCCTTTGTGGTTTTTTGCTGTGCTTTTATAGATCTGTACAGATAGAGATGAGGGGAAAGGGGAGACGGAAATGGACGTTCAGGAAGAATATGTGCTCATCTGTGCGCCGACAAAGGCGGGAGAGCAATTTATCAAGCTGCTTCAAATGAAGGGCTGCAGATTTGCCGGGCTTGCCAATAATCCGGCCGAGAAGCAGCGGCTGGCGGAGCTGGGGGTTGAGAAGATTTTTGAGGTGGATACCCGGCTTCTGAACACCTGGCTCAGACCGCCGTTTCCGGTAGGCCGGATCTATCTGTTCGAGAGCAGTGTCGCTTTATGCTGCCGTTATGTGCAAATGTGCCGCACGTGGACGAGCGGGCCGATTTCCGTAATTACTACCTCCATGAGACCGAGGTTAGTCTATAAAGGGCTGGGGGCAGACAATGTCATCTACAGCCACAGCGGGCAGGTCGGCCATCTGGCTGCAGAATGCGAATAAAGATACACCGGCAGGCACAAAAAAGGTATTCCCCGGGCTTCGGACCAGGGAATACCTTTTTATTTATACTGCGGCCAATAGGCTGTTATCTGGCGGCGGCAATCAGTTCCTGAAGCTCAGGCAGGTTGAAGCCTTTAACAGCACGGTCGCCGGATACCGTTACAGGGATACCCATAAAACCGAGCTTTTCGACTTCCTCCTGATAGACTGCGCTGGCCATAATGTCGCGTACCTCAAAAGGAATACCCTGACTGGTGAGCAGCTGCTTGACCTGATTGCAGTCACTGCAGCCTGCGGTGGAATAGACAATTACCGGCTGGCTCATTGCTCAACGGCCTCCTTGATGGCACTGCGGGTGATTTTCCAGTGGGAGGTGTTCCAGCTCACTTCGCTGCCGTCCAGCAGGAAAATCTGCGGGGATTCATGCTTGATGCCGAATTCTTCGGCGATCTGATTGGAGACCGGACGGTCCTCAATGACATGGACAATCGCTGCAGGCGTATCCGAGCTTTGGACATAAGCCTGGAACTCCTCATGCGCTTTGGCGCTGATCGGGCAGGTTGTGCTGTGCTTGAAAAGCAGTTTTTTGCCGGGTTGCCCGACATATTGGTGCAATTCATCAGAAGTATGCAGCTGTTGAATAGACATCGAATATCGACCTCCTGGGATACAAGATTAGTATGGGGTACTGCCGGTTAAGAATAGCTGTTAACCTGTAACTATGATTGTAGCATAGTTCAAAATTAAAGCAAAAAGGCTTTTTCCCGGGTGGATGTCCGGAACGTTGTAAAAACCCGGGGGCCATGCTAAGGTGAGAAAGACAGGCCTAATAGCCGAACAGACCTGATATGAAAGAGGTGTATATTCTGATGCCGGAACTGAAAGCCCTTGCACTGGGCAGCTACAGCGAAGTGAAATATCATCCTTTTGCCGGAGTGGACCAGGCGTTTCAAGAGATTTTGTCGCCTGCATTTACGGTTGAGCCTTCCGAGGATTTCGGGCTGCTGAACCCGCAGACACTGGCTGACTATCCGCTGGTTGTGTCTTACGCTGAGTTTTCTGATCACAAAATTGCTCCGGCCCATAGCGGCGCATTGCTGTCTTACGTCGCCGGGGGCGGCGGCCTGCTGGTGGTTCATAACGGTATTTCCATGCAGCGAAATCAGGAGCTTGGAGTGATGCTGGGCGGGCACTTTACCCATCACCCTGCCTATACAGCGCTCGGAATCAATATACCTGCGGCGGTACGGGAGCATCCGATTGTCCAGGGGATCGAAGATTTTGAGATTGAGGACGAGCCGTATTATTTTGACATGCAGCCGTACTTCGAGACTACTATTCTGGCAGAGTATCTGCACGGGGGAGCAATGCGGCAGGCGGCCTGGTGCCACGAATTCGGGCTTGGCCGGGTTGTCTACCTGATGCCGGGGCATCACTTGCCGTCCTTCTCCATCGAACCGTTCCGCAGACTGATCAGCAGAAGCGCCTTATGGGCAGCCAGGCAGCTGTAATCCGGCTGGAGTGGCCTGAAGCAGCAGGGCTGCCGGGTAAAGTGAAAAGCGGGAAGCGGCATGTTAATCATGCGCTTCCCGCTTCTTTTATAAGGGACGGATTATTAAGCTTCGCCGGAATCTGTCCGGGGCTTCCCGGCAACCGGTACAACCTCGTTATGATATAGCGCTTCCAGCACTTCGTTCTTCAGGCTGTCGGTGAAGGCGCTCCAGGTTTTTTTGCCTACGCCCAGCTCGTCGCGTCCAATGGACTGCAGCGTATCCAGCCAGACCCGTTTATCGTTAATGATGCCAAGCTGCTCCTGGATGTTCTTGTAGTAATCCTCATGGGTATGGAATTTCTGATTGAGTGCAAAAGAGGCGGCATTTGCGGTGTAGCGCAGCTCCTTGGCGGTAATCCTCAGGTCATGCAGCGCTTCAAAGGCTTCAGCCGATACGGCATCCGGTCCCTTGAACAGTGCCTTGCAGGTTTTTTTCTTCTGATCGAAGGCAACCTCAAGCTCGCGCATAACGACGTTGGCATCCTTTTTCAAGACCAGGGACTCCAGCGGTCCAGCCAAAAAATCGTTCCACAAGCCGTCCAGTTCCTTCCCAGCCAGCTGCGGAAGCTCGGCTTCCAGCTTTTTGCGGTACTTTTTGCGCTGATCCTTCTGGTGTTTGATGACAGCCTTCAGCAGCCCGGCAGTCTTGTCATCGCCGTCCTTCTTGGCCACTTTGCGCCGTTCCTTGAACGATTCAATTAACACGTCAGCATCCCGGACTTTACCGAGCCGCTTCTGGGCTTTTTTGAAATTGGAGTATAGCTCTCCGGCGGCAGAATGGTCAGGATCAAGGATCGACAGCAGGGTCAGCAGCTTGCGGCTGTTCACTCTCGCCTGGTGAATATCCTCCTCGCCGAAGTCTTTGAGCGCATCCTTGCTGTAATCGCGGAAATTCACATACAGCTTGATCATCGCCTGTTCCCACTGCCGGGTTTTATTCGTCTGCTTGTCCTTTGCCAGTTGGTCTACGGTCATGCGGCATCACTCCTATACGTTGTGTATTGCTGTTGCATGAGCTTTGGCACAGCCTCGTTCTAATGCTGGGACCTTCTTCCTTGATATAAGGATAACGGTTGCCGGAGCGGAATTCAAATGACTTTACAGCTCTTTATGGGCGCAGACGGGGCGATGGGGTACAATAGAGCAAACTTAACAGGAAAAGGGGAATCATCAGTGGGTTCATATGAAGAAGCAGGAGGACTTGGCAAACTGTTTGAAGGGCAAAAGCAGAGCTCTGCAAGTGAGCTGCCTTCCCAACTGGTGCTATTCGAGCATCCGGCGGAGAAACTGACAGCTGCGGAAGCCGGCGATATGCTGGTTCCATTCGCGTTCGAAGAGGCGCTGTGCCGCGATGTCGGAGCCGGGCTGGTCCCGCCGTGCCTCCATATCTGGAGCCATCCCGGCGGGGTGGTGCTCGGGCTGCGGGACAGCAAGCTGCCCCATGCGGAGGCAGCGATGGCCGGACTGGAGCAGGCCGGCTTCCGCACGGCTGTCCGCCATTCCGGCGGGGCGGCCGTGCCGCTCGACACAGGCGTTGTGAATGTGTCGCTCATTCTGCCGAAAGCTCCAGGCAAGCTGGACTTTCACGATGATTTCCGGCTGCTGGCTTCGCTCATTGCCGAAGCCGCAGCTGCAAGCCATCCGCAGGCGGCTGCACAGATCAGGGCAGGCGAAATCGCCGGCTCGTATTGCCCCGGCGATTTCGACCTGGCCATCGGCGGCCGCAAATTCTGCGGCATCGCCCAGCGCAGGCAGAGCGGCGCGTACTTCGTGCACGCGTTCGTGGTGGTCTCCGGCTCCGGGCGGGAGCGCGGAGAGCTAATCCGCGGATTCTATGAGACTGCGTCCGGAGGGGACGAGTCGCTTGACTATCCGCGGGTCCGCCCGGAGACCATCGCCGCCCTGGGCGAGCTGGGCGGACCGGATGCGGCGGCCGCGTACGCCGCAGGCATCCGGCAGGCCGTAGCGCGCCGGGGCGTACAGCTGACTCCGGCCGGCAGGCTGCGGCAGGAGACCGGCTATGATCTCCAGTATAGCGATCCGCGTGTACTGGAGACGGCAGTGACGCTGCGGCAGCGTTATGCCCGCTGAAAATGCGGGCTTGCTGCTGCGAGCTTGCCGTTTGCCGGAGGCGCTCCTGAGGCGAGGCTTGCATTCGCATTTCGAACAGGCTTCTTAGGGACTATGCGCATTCAGCATAGCTCCCTTAGAAAGGCTTCAGAATCTGCGGATTAGTCACTGTCAGGTAAGCTAAGTGGAAAAACGCCAACTAATTCGCCGAGGAGCCCTGCTACCGGGAAACTAGTTGGAAAAACGCCACTTAATTTCAGCAAAATGGCCTGTAAAGCGATAAATGGCCCGAAATAAGTGGCAATTTTCCAATTAATAGTCTTAAATGACGCGAAATAGTGGAATTAAGTGGCGAAAATCCAACTAAGCTCATGGACACTGCACACTCAGTACATTCGCCGCACCAGCAGCACTCGGCACACCAGCAGCACCCGCCGCACCAGCAATATCGCCACACTTCCAAATCCTGCCACGTTCGCCGCATTCGCAACACCAGCCATACCTGCCGCACCACCAGCACCCGCCGCACTAGCAGCCCTGCCACATAAACCACGCCATCACATCCGCCACACCTGTCCAGCCCGTCACAATGTAATTACCGCTGCAGTTACTCCTACAGTTCCCACTATGTTCCCGCCAACTCCAGGCTTTACGAGTACAGCTCCGGCCGCCGGTCAGCGAAGACAGGGATCTGCCTCCGCACCTCACGGACTTTGTGCAGGTCGATTTCACCCGTTACAATCTCTTCTCCCTCCCCGGCTTCACATATCACATCACCCCAGGGATCAATGATCATGGAATGGCCGGCGAACTGGTTCGCCGGATCGGCGCCCGCACGATTGCAGGCGATGACATAGCATTGGTTCTCGATGGCCCGGCTGATCAGCAGGGCGCGCCAGTGGGCAAGCCGCGGCTCGGGCCATTCGGCGCTGACGAACAGGAGCTCAGCTCCCTGGGCGGTGTGGGCACGAACCCACTCCGGAAACCGGATATCGTAGCAGATCAGCCCGGCACACCGGGCATTGTCCAATGTGAACAGCCCCTTGGCTTCACCGGGCTGAAGATACAGATGCTCATCCATCAGCCGGAACAGATGCAGCTTGCTGTATTCACCAGCCAGACCGCCGCTGCGGTCAAAGACGTACATGCTGTTGGTAACGCCGCCAGGCTGCCTGCTGGCTACCGAACCGGCGACAATATGAACGCCGAGCTCCTTCGCCAGGCCGGACATCAAGGCCTTCGTTTCCTGGCCTTCAGGATCAGCGATGTGCTCCAGCCGGGTCAGATCATAGCCGGTCGTCCAAAGCTCCGGCAGGATCAGGCAATCAGGCCCTGCGGCGGCGGCTTCCCGGATGCGCTGCTCTGCAGCCGCATAATTTGCAGCGGGATTGCCGAATGCTATATCAAGCTGGATCAGGGATATTTTCATATGTCAGCCTCCTCAGACAGAACGTGAGTGTATAGTTCGAAATTATAGTTGGATCTGCTGATAAAGCAACCTGCAGTTTGGAGGATCAAGGAAATTAAAGATTAATAGTTGACGGGTCAATTAAATAGGTGTAAACTAATTTTCGTCAACAAGATTTTGCGCAATCTAATGTTTGGAGGAGGATGCGATTGACGGGATATCAGTCTGAGGATGATCAGATTCTTGAATTGCTGCAGGCACTGAACAAGGGCGTCAGCCCGAAGTTTGAACGGTGCGCAGGCATCAGTCCCACGCGGCTCCGCCTGCTTCACCAGCTGTTCCAGGTTGAAGAGATCAGCCAGATATCGCTGCAGCGGGAAATTGATATTGACCCTGCCGCCATTACCCGGCACCTGAAGGGTCTGGAGGAGAGCGGAATGATCAGCCGCCGAAACAATCCTGCCGACAACAGGGTCACTCTGGTCTCGCTGACACCGCTGGGGCGGGAGCGGGTGCATTGCTACAAGGAAGAGAAGAAGCGTTTTATCAGCAGTCTGCTGGCCGGCTTTGATGAAGCCGAGCGGAAGACGCTTGAAGACATGCTTATCCGGCTGCAGCATAACATCAATGCAATGTAGCCTTATACCATACACTAACCAACTAAAGGAGCGTATTTTTCATGACTACAACAACTAGAACCAATGATTTCAACTCCATCATTACCGGCCGCCGCTCGGTGCGCCAGTACGATCCCGGTGTGAAGATCAGCAAAGAGGAAATGACCGAGATTCTTACCGAAGCTACGCTGGCTCCGTCTTCTGTTAACATGCAGCCTTGGCGTTTCCTCGTCATCGAAAGTCCTGAGGCCAAATCCAAGCTGGCTACAATCGCCAAGTTCAACCAGGTGCAGGTGGAAACCTCCGCTGCCATGATCGCTGTTTTTGGGGATTTGAACAACTTTGACTATGCCGAGGAAATTTACGGTACTGCCGTAGAACGCGGACTTATGCCGCAGGAAGTCAAGGAAGGCCAATTATCCCGTCTGGCTGTTCATTTTGCGAATCTTCCCGCAGATATTAACCGGGAGACTGTAATGATTGATGCCGGTCTCGTCTCGATGCAGCTGATGCTGGCTGCCCGTGCCCACGGTTACGATACCAATGCCATCGGAGGCTTCGAAAAAGATCAGATCGCTGAACTGTTCGGAATGGACAAAGAACGCTATATTCCGGTTATGCTCATTTCCATCGGTAAAGCTGCAGCCGAAGGCTACCAGTCTGTACGCCTGCCAATCGACAAGATTGCCGAGTGGAAATAATAATATATACTCATATACAGGAGGATGAACAATGATTATTATTCATGCTACACTTCAAGTTAATCCTGAGCGTGAAGCCCAGTTTCTGGCTGAAGCCGATGCTTTGATTGCTGCTACACACCAGGAGGAAGGCAATGTTTCTTATGAGCTCTACAGACACACCTCCCGCAGTAACGTATTCATTATGGTTGAAGAATGGCGTGATGCCGAGGCTGTAGCCGGCCATAATGCAAGCCCGCACTTTACCGGCTTTGCCGCCAAGGCAGCGGAATTCCTGACTGCTCCGCTTGATGTTAAGGTATATCAGGGCGAGCCGGTGGGCAAGTAACAGGGTCTGTATCATTTAAAAAGCCTGAGAGTGAAGAAAGAAGGTCATCCTGCATGAGGATGGCCTTTTTACATTTAACAAACGTAGAACATTACCCTCCTTGAAATATAGCAGTTGCCCGGCTATCAACGAACCGCTAGAATAGATGCAATATGTAACATGAGAAAAGGAACAGCGGAGAGGATGAGCCGGGCAGTGACTACCTTTGAACCGTCACATTTGCTGAATGCTTTGCCCAAGCAGTTTTTTGCTGCACTGGTTGCCAGGGCTGCACAGGCGGCAGCGGAAGGGCATGATGTTATCAATCTGGGACAAGGCAATCCCGATATGCCGACACCGGCACATATTGTTGAAGCATTGCAGGGAGCTGCGCTTAATCCGTCCAACCATAGATATCCGCCGTTCCGCGGGCATGACTATCTGAAGGAAGCGGCAGCTGCCTTTTACAAAAGAGAGTACGGGGTGGAGCTGGACCCGCAGCGTGAAATCGCCATTCTGCCCGGAGGCAAGACCGGTCTGGTTGAGGTGGTGCAATGCCTGCTGAATCCCGGTGATACCGCGCTTGTTCCGGACCCGGGATACCCGGACTACTGGTCGGGGATCGAGCTGGCCCGGGCGGTTATGGAGCTTATGCCGCTCACGGCAGCACGCGGATTCCTGCCGGACTACGGCACTGTAAGCCCGGAGGCCGCAGCCAGAGCGAAGCTGATGTTTCTCAATTATCCGAACAATCCTACCGGAGCTGTGGCTGACGAAGCGTTCTTCGCGGAGACTGTCAGCTTTGCAGCAGCGAATAATATATGTGTGGTGCATGATTTTGCCTATGCGGCAATCGGCTACGAGGGTCTGAAGCCGGCAAGCTATCTGCAGACACGGGGAGCCAAGGATACCGGCATCGAAATTTACACGCTGTCGAAGACTTATAATATGGCCGGCTGGCGCGTGGCGTTTGCCGCAGGCAATGCCAGCGTAATCGAGAGCCTGAACCTGCTGCAGGATCATATGTATGTCAGCCTGTTCGGGGCGGTGCAGGAGGCAGCGGCAGCGGCCCTGCTCGGCCCGCAGGATGGTGTGCGGGAGAATGTGGCGCGTTACGAAGCCAGACGGGGCAGCCTGATCGGCGGGCTCCGGGAAGCCGGCTGGCAGGTGGAAGCCCCGCGCGGTTCCTTTTTCGCCTGGCTTCCTGTTCCGCCTGGTTACACCTCACAGAGCTTCGCTGATTTGCTGCTGGATAAGGCTCATGTGGTCGTGGCTCCGGGCATCGGTTTTGGCGCTTACGGAGAAGGTTATGTCCGGATCGGCCTTGTCAGTGATGAGGCCCGGCTGGCAGAGGCTGTACAGCGGATTGCTGGGCTGAAGCTTTTTGATTAATATACCGAAACTAAAGAGATGGCGGGACAATTGAGATGAAGATAACAGTAACGAGACAGGGAATCCGGAAAAATGAGGTGTATTTTACAGCAGACTGCGGCGAAGGCAAGGGAATCTGGTGCGGCAGTACCCCGGTCCTCCCCGGAGAAGCACAGGAGGTGGAATTTGAGCTGCCTGCACTGTTTATGCGCTGGGTGGATATTACTCCGGCTGCTGCAGGCGGCAATGCCATACGTGTTGAAGGGGAACAAATCCTGTTAACAGGTATTTTGGAGAACATTGAGGAGGACGGAACGGGGTATCTGCGGCTGGGGGACGAGCTGATCATGTTTGAATGCCTGGGGGAGCCGATGGCGCTTGGCGGCTGCGTAGAGATCAGAGCCCGGGAGCTGATGATTTATCCGGTAAATCTGTAGGCACAGGTGCTCTTGCCGCAGGAATAGAAATGCTGCAAATGCTGCACGGCCATAGCCACCCCGTGATAAATAATGCTAAGATAAGCTTAGAATTGAAGTACAGCTATAAGGAGCAGAAGTCCAATGAACAGCGATATTCAGCAATTTAAGACGGAGTTTTTCAAGGCGCTGGCTCATCCGATGCGGATCCGCATCCTGGAACTGCTGAGTGATGGCGAGAAGAATGTGAATGAGCTGCAGGCGATTCTCGGATCGGAAGGCTCTGCGGTCTCCCAGCAGCTGGCTGTCCTGCGCGCCAAAAATGTGGTTGCCAGCGTCAAGGAGGGCACCACTGTAATCTACTCTCTCCGCGATCCCCTGATCAAGGATCTGCTGGCAGTAGCCAGGCAGATATTCGATAATCACCTCGTAAATGCGATTTCCATCCTGGAGGGTATCCGCAGTGAATAAAATCTGCCCCTGAGCGGGCGGATTTCCCGTTGACAAGAACGGCGGGCAGGAGTAATGTTGCTCATATATTCAAATAATCAGATATTCAAAGAAAAGAAGGTTAGATGATGACAGGGTGGGGCCGTTTTCAAGGCTACAACATTGCTTCGCTGCGCAAGGATATCATTTCAGGGACGATTGTCGGCGTGATTGCCATCCCGTTGGGGATGGCATTTGCTATTGCTTCCGGTGTCAAGCCGGAGTACGGGATTTATACAACAATTGTGGCGGGAATCCTGATTTCCCTGTTCGGCGGCTCGAAATTCCAGATCGGCGGACCAACCGGTGCGTTCATTCCGATTCTGTTCGCCATTGCGATGGAATACGGATATGAGAATCTGCTGATTGCCGGGATGATGGCCGGGGTTATTCTGGTGCTGATGGGCCTCTTCAGACTCGGTGTGCTGATCAAATTTATTCCAAGGCCGGTCACCATCGGCTTTACCGCGGGGATTGCCGTTATCATTTTTACCGGGCAGATCGGGAATTTCCTCGGGCTGCAGGGGGTTAAGCGCCATGAGGCCTTCATCGACAATATGAAGGAGCTGGGCCTGCATATCTCCACAGTCAATCTGTATAGTGTGCTGACGGCTGTTATCTGTTTTGCAGTAGTTATACTCGGCCTGCGGTTTGCCCCCAAGGTACCGGGTTCACTGATCGGGCTGCTGTGCGCTACACTGGTTGCGGCACTGTTCTTCAGCGGCAAGGTTACAACTATCGGCTCAGCCTACGGTGATATTCCGAATACGCTGCCGAGCTTTCACTTTCCGGTAATCACCTGGGAGCGGATCAGGCTGCTGCTCCGCCCGGCGTTTGTCATCGCCATGCTGGGAGCGATTGAATCACTCCTGTCTGCGGTAGTGGCCGACGGCATGTCCGGCAGCCGGCATAACAGCAACCGTGAGCTGGTCGGCCAGGGCATTGCCAATATTGCCGCTCCGCTGTTCGGCGGCATTCCGGCTACCGGGGCGATTGCCAGAACGGCCACGAATATCCGCAGCGGGGCGGCTTCTCCGCTGTCGGGCGTCATTCACGGCGTCGTGGTGTTCCTGATCCTGCTGCTCTTTGCGCCGTATGCCTCCAGTATTCCGCTTGCAGCGATGGCACCCATTCTGATGGTCGTCGCCTGGAATATGAGCGAGCGCAAGCAGTTCCTGAAGCTGCTGAAGCTGAAGACGGGAGATTCCCTGGTCATGTTCATTACCTTTCTCCTGACCATATTCGCGGATCTGACAGTAGCTGTGGAGGCAGGGCTGGTCCTTGCCGTCATCCTGTTCGTAAAACGGATGGGCGAGACCCACCTGGTCGCCAAAGTGCTGCCCGATCCGGAGTCGGTGAAGGTGGCTCCGCATATGGTAACCGACAGCCATGACTGTCCGCAGGTCGGAATCTATAACGTGGAGGGGCCGCTGTTCTTCGGCGCCGCCTACCGGTTTGGCAATACGATGCCGGAGCCTGGACCCGGCAAGCCCAAGCTGATCATTCTGCGCATGGGCAAGGTGCCGTTCATGGATACGACCGGCGAGGCCAATCTGGCTGAGCTGGTGAAGCAATTGCAGGCTGACGGCGGGAAGCTGCTGATCTCCGGCATTGAGCCGCAGCCGCTTGAGCTGCTGAAACGGACCGGCCTATACGACAAGATCGGAGTACAGCAGTTCTTCGGGCATACGGGGGATGCGATAAATGCCGCACTGGCCATGATTCAGACAGAACGCTGCGCAGGCTGCCGGCATGCCGCGTTCCGGGAGTGTGCGGCGCTGGCCGGTGTTCAGGAAGCGCCGGGCAGAACAGGCTTCAAGAGTCATAAGCCTGCTATAGCCGGCAAGCTCAGCAGCGGCATCTGACCGCACGGCTTCCGTCACAGCAAATATAAATATATAACAGCCCGGGTGCATCCAGACGCCCG
Source organism: Paenibacillus sp. fava2 (assembly GCF_058313675.1). Lineage (NCBI taxonomy): Bacteria > Bacillati > Bacillota > Bacilli > Caryophanales > Paenibacillaceae > Paenibacillus > Paenibacillus sp. fava2. Next base: position 590,604 of record NZ_CM177755.1, read on the forward strand.
GGCTGTTATATTTAGTATGGTTGTTCCATTCTTACGGATAAGGAGAATATTCCCTGATGAAGGAACTGAATTATACGAAAGTGTTTGTGCTGTTGGCCGGGCTGTCCCTGGCAACTTTAGGGGTGTACCGGGTGGTTTCGCTGCGGACCGATACATACTTTGATTTTTTACTGTGGAACCTCTTCCTGGCCTGGATTCCTTTTTTGTTCTCGAGCGCCGCATATGTACTGGATAAACAGAGGTTCAGCAGCATGCTGCTGCTGCCGCTCGGGATCGCCTGGCTGCTGTTTTTTCCGAACGCGCCGTATCTGATGACAGACCTGCTGCATCTGACCGCACGTAAAAGCATTTATATCGTCAGCGGAGAAGTACAGAGCCGGTTCTGGTATGATCTGGTCACCCTGCTGCTGTTCACCTGGAGCGGCTGGCTGACAGGCTTCTTCTCGCTGTACCAGTTTCAGAGTGTCATCACCCGCAAGAGCAATCTGTTCTTCTCCTGGATTTTTGTACTTGCCGCCTGTGCGCTTGGCGGCTACGGGGTGCTGCTCGGCCGGGTCTACCGGCTGAACAGCTGGGATGTGCTTACAGACCGGCACCAGCTGATTCAGCTGGTTAATGACAGCTTAAACCGGCAGTCGCTGTTCTTCAGCGTGTTCGTTGCGGTTGTACTGCTAGTGATCTATGCCACGCTGTACTTTTTGCTGAACGGGCTGGCCAGCAGCGGCGGGAGAGGCTACTCCAGAGGAGGCAGGAAATAATCCTCCGGGTCAGCATCCGGTACGTACAGGTACAGCTCCAGATTGATGGCCCCGTCCGGCTCAAAGGCTACGCCCTCGCCTGACAGGTACAGCTTCTGGACTGATCCGGATTCATCATCCAGGGCAATCCGGCCCTTGGCGTTAATGACCCTGTGCCACGGCAGCTTATACTTCCGGCTCATGGAATGAAGAATCCGCACCACCTGTCTGGCCGCTCTGGGGCTTCCGGCAGCCTTGGCTACGCCTCCGTAGGTCATAACCTTTCCCTCGGGGATGGCTTGGATGACGGCTATAACGTTTGCTGTAAATGGTGTCATAGGTTCTCCTTAAACGTCAGTGGACTTGCCTAACGGATGATATAAACCAGATTATAACAGAGGATGTGCTTGTTTTGGGAACACTTATCCCCGGTAAAAAAGGAATGGGTCTGTCACCGGACCATCCGAAAGGGCTTGGCGGCTGGCTGGTGCTTATCCAGATCGGTCTTTATGTTACGTTTATCAGATCGTTTGTACTGATCTACGATTTCTTTACTAACACCCTCGGAAGTGAGGGCTGGTATGCCCTGACCTCGCCTGCTTCGGCAGATTATCATGCATCTTGGAAGCTGGTGCTGATTTTTGAAGTGAGCGCCAATATTATTTTGCTGTTAGCTTCTGTTTATCTGCTCACTCTGCTGTACAACAAACGGGCGGTTTTTCCGCGCTGGCTGATTTTTTACTATATCATCGGCCTGCTGCTGCAGGTCGTCATCACTGTGCTGGTTGCGGGCATCCCGCAGTCGTCAGAGCTCGCGGCAAGCGGCAATCTGCTGCAGAATATTGCCCGGGGTCTGGTAAACGGCCTCATCTGGACTGCTTACATTTTGCGCTCTAAGAGAGTGCGTAATACCTTTGTTAATTAACCGATATAAAAGCCAGTAGAAAGCCGCAGCTGCGGCTTTTTTTGCTGTCCCGGCAAACGGATATACGAATAGGACTGCAGGAGGCGGGGGATAATCAGATCAAAAGAATAGACAGGAGTGACGGCTGTGACGAAAGCGGGAACTACGGAGGACAGCGGGCATTCTGCCGCGAAGATTGATTCCTCCCAGCCTCTAAGCCGTTCTATGGAAGATACGCTGGCGCTGTTCCGGAGGATCTTCCGTAATGACGGCACGCTTAGAATACGGGTGATTGAGAATGACCGTGACAAGCGCATCCGCTGCGCATTGATCTACGCTGACGGAATGGTCGACCGGGAGCTGCTCCAGAACGGGGTAATGAGGCCGGTCATAACCTACGAGTTCCCGGACAGGGACTGTGTGAACCCTGAGAGTCTGATGGAGCTGATCCGCACCCGGGTGATCCATATCAGCGATGTGACAGTCTCGGTGCAGCTGGATGAGCTGATCGGTGCAATTGTCAGCGGCAAAACCGTCTTTTTGCTGGATGGCTATGCCGGTTCACTGAATATTAACGCCCAGAGCCGGGAGACCCGTTCTATAGAAGAGCCTATGACCGAAAAGGCGGTGCGCGGTCCCCGGGACGGCTTTAATGAGTCGCTCCTGACCAATTTGACCCTGATCCGCCACCGGGTGCAGAACTCCGACCTCAAATTTGTTTTTACCGACATTGGCACCCGAACAAAGACCCAGACCTGCATCTGCTATATGGAGAGCCTGGCCTCGCCCGATATCCTGAGGGAGCTGCAGGGCCGGCTGGCCCGTGTGGAGATCGACCATCTGCTGGATACAGGCTACCTGGCCGAATTAATCCGCGATGAGCCGTACTCCCCCTTTGAAATGATCGGAAGCACAGAGCGCCCGGATTCCGTTGTCGGCAAAATAATGGAGGGACGCATTGCTGTTCTGATCGACGGAAGCCCGTTCGCCCTGACCCTGCCTTATGTTTTCGTGGAAAACTTCCAGGCCAGCGAGGATTACTATATCAGTTATTTTTTCGCCACGTTTAACCGGCTGCTCAGAGTTCTCGGCGCGTTTCTGTCGATCAGTATTCCTGCCGTTTATCTGGCACTGGTCACCTACAGCCAGGAGATGGTACCGACCCTGCTGCTGTTGAGTATCGCGGCCGCGCGTTTGTCTGTACCGTTTCCCACTGTAGTTGAAGCGGTGCTCATGCTGACGATCTTTGAGATTCTTCGTGAGGCGGGAGCGAGAATTCCCAATTCCATCGGGCAGGCGGTCAGCATTGTGGGTGCGCTGGTGCTGGGCCAGGCTGCGGTGGACGCGCGGATTGTCAGCGCTCCGATGGTTATTGTCGTAGGGCTGACCGGAATCACAACCCTGCTTAACCCAAGGCTTACCGGGCCTTTGATTATCGTCAGGATCATCCTGCTGCTCAGCGCCTTTTTGTTCGGCCTCTTCGGCTATTTCTTCGGGCTGCTCGGGCTGGTCATCCATCTGATGAGCCTGCGCTCCTTCGGCGTTCCCTACATGCTCGGGGTAGGCTCAATCCGGCCTCAGGATATCAAAGACACGGCAGTGCGTGCACCCTGGTGGGATATGTACCTGCGCCCGGCGGTGATCGGGGCCCGCAATATGAAGCGTAAGGCTCCGCAGCGGAAGCGGGGAAGAAGATGAGCAGAACTGCCGTCAGAACAGCTTCTGCCCTGCTGGCCGCCGTGATGCTCTTCAGCCTGACCGGCTGCTGGAATTATTCGGAGATCGATGATATGTCCATTGTGGCCGGTGTAGCCCTTGATAAGAATAAAGCGGACAACAACATCCAGATGACCGTAGAGATGGTTGATACGCAGGGCGGGCTGCAGGATAACCAGACCGGCTTCAAAATGCTGAGCCTGACCGGCGATACCATTTTCAGTATTGCCCGCTCTATGATTTCGCTGACCGGCCGGAAGCTGTTCTGGAGCCATGCCAAGGTCATTATCATCAGCGAGGAGCTGGCCCGTGAGGGGCTGGTAAAGGTTATTGACTGGTACAGCAGGGATACGGAGACCCGGGCTGATGTGTTCATCTTTGTAGCAGGCGAAAAAAATGCCCGTGAGGTGCTTAATCTGAACAACACGACAAAGACGATCATGTCCTTTGAGCTGGCGCAGATGATGAAGGATGAGCCGTTTACGGGCACGGCGCCGGTTGTGGAGATCTGGGATTTTATCGACAAGCTGGAGACTCCCGGGAAAAATGCGATTGCCCCGCTGATAAACATCAGCGAGATGAACGGGCAGAAGAACGGACGTGTTAACGGGGCTGCGGTGTTTGTAGAGGACCGGATGGTCGGCAAGCTGGACGGAATTGAAACCCAATATGCTCTTTTTGCCAAAAATCATGTGAAGGGCGGGGTGCTGACAATAGACAATGAGCGCGGCAGGCCCACCTATTCGCTGGAGATTTTATCAAACCGGACAAAGGTTAAGCCTGTCTGGGTAAACGGCAAGCTTCAGATCCAGGTGCATACGCTCACCCATACCGGACTTGATGAAGTAATGAGCACGGCCCGACTGACCGGAAATGAGAGCCTTGAGGCCATTGAGAACCGGGCAAGCGCACAAGTGCAGCGTAACATTCTCTCTGTCATCCGCAAGCTGCAGCGGGAATATCAGGCGGATATTTTCGGCTTCGGTAAGGCTGTGCATGAAGCTATGCCGCAAAGCTGGCACAAGCTGGAGGAGAGCTGGCCTGAGGAATTCAAGGAGCTCGATGTGAAGGTCACTTCAAAGGTAATCATTCAGAGTACAGCCAAATCTTCGAGAACAATCAAGTTAGGAGATTAATGACCGTGCCCGTCTACATTGTACTGATTTACGCATTTATTGTGTGGTTAGACCCTTATGGCCTGTTTAAGCAGGGAAAAAAGCGGGATTTTTACATGTGCTCTGTGCTGTGCCTGATCTCCTTCGTGCTGGCTTTCAGCCTGGCGATGCATTGGGAGATTCCCAGTCCTTCACCGCCGATTGTCCATTTTATAAAACAGTTATTCTAAGGGTCCGCAGAAAGGAGGGGTATGCATGAGCAAGGAGATTATACCAGGGGGACAATCCATCAGTATAATCATAATGTTCATCATCGGCAGCTCGCTGTTTATGGGTACTTCAGGCGAATCGGGCAACAGCAGCTGGATTGCGATTATTCTGTCTGTGCTGCTTGCGATCCCTCTGATGCTGATTTATGCACGGCTCCATACGCTTTTTCCGGGGAAAAATCTGTTCGATATGCTCATTTCCGTCTTCGGGAGAGTCATAGGACGGGTGTTCTCCTGTTTGTATATCTGGTATACCCTTCACCTGGGCTCCCTGGTACTGCGCAATTTCGGGGAATTCAGCAAGACAGTGGTCCTGACATCCACTCCGATGCTGGCTCCGATGCTGATTATCGGCCTGCTCTGTATCTGGGTGGTGAATGCAGGTATGGAGGTAGTCGGACGAAGCTCAAAATTTCTGCTGCTGTTCACGTTTGCCGTAATTGTTGTTGTCCAGCTGCTCTCTATCCCCAAGTATGAATATCAGCATTTGAAGCCCCTGCTGGACAGCGGCTGGGGACCCGTATTCTCGGATGTGGCAGGCTCCTTTACGTTTCCGTTCGCGGAGATTGTGGTGTTCCTGGGAGCTTTCTCGGCTCTTCCGCGAAAGGGTTCGGCGGCACGGGTGCTAATCAGCGGGGTAGTCATTGCAGGAGTGATCATTACCGGCGTTTCTGTGCGGAATCTGCTTGTACTTGGCCCGGAAATTCTGTCCTCGCTCTATTTCCCCTCCTATGTGGCGGTCAGCCGGATCAATGTCGGAGATTTTCTGACCCGGATCGAGGGCTCGTCTGCCATAATTTTTATAGCCTCATTGTTCATAAAAGCAAGCCTTTGCCTGTATGTAAGCTGCCAGGGTATTTCCAGAGTCTTCAATCTGGTAAGCTACCGCTCTGTAGTCCTGCAGATGGGGCTGATTATGGTTTACATGGCGGATTTCATCTATCAAGATATTACGCAGATGCAGTATTTTGCCTATCATATTTATAAAGTGTATGCACTACCCTTTCAGTTGTTCATTCCGCTGCTGCTGTGGCTTACCGCTGAAATAACGGTGCGCAGGGCCGGGGCGGGCGAGGAGCCTTCACCATGATAAAATGATAAAGCACCTGTTGCCTGATTTTCCGCTTATCGCCGGCGGGAGGTTTTTTGTTATTTCCAAGCGTTGCTGAAGATCGTTATAATGAGAGACAGAGAAAACGCCTTTGCCGGCGGAGTGAGTTTTACGTTTAACAAGGAGGAAGCTTATGAGTGTTTCGAGTATCATGATGTCCTCCCATTGGGGCAGAGAGGTCAGACATAAGTATGCGGCCCAGGGCTCCAAGGCGCTGGCTGTTGTTTTTCCGGGCCAGAACTATTCAGCCGAACGCTCCCTGCTGGACTATGCAGGCAAGGTGGCTGCTGAGCACGGCTGTGATCTGCTGATTCTGGAATACGGCTATCAGAGCGCTCGGGCGGGATTCAAGCGGGAAGAGCTGGATATAGTCGTAGAGGAATGCAAAGCGGCACTGGGCGCGGTTGCCGAATACGAGCAGCTGCTGTTCATCAGCAAAAGCATGGGGACCGTCATTGCCGGACGGGTGGCGGCAGAGCTGGGTGTGCAGCAGAAGACGGCTCACCTGTACCTGACTCCCATCGCCGAAACGGTACCCTGGATCCGCAAAAGCCGGGGGAGTGTTATCTATGGCGGCAGCGACCCGATGTTCAGCGGGCAGCATCCTGCCGAAATCAGCGGACTGCCGAATATCAGGGTGTACCGGATTGATGACGCCAATCATGCGCTTGAGGTGGGCAGTGTCAATGAATCTCTGGCGGTGCTGCTGGTGATTATCAATTTTTATCATGAGTTTTTCCGCGATGCGCTTGAAGCTTAAGGTTTGTTTACAGTAAGGGGTAGAAGGAGGAAGCCAGATGATATTGGAAGCGGCCATGCTGCAGATTAAACCGGGGCATACCGCGGAGTTTGAAGCCAGCTTCACCAAGGCCTCTCCGCTGATTGCCTCCATTGATGGCTATCTGGGACATGAGCTCCAGCACTGTCTGGAGGATGACCATAAATATCTGCTGCTTGTAAAGTGGCGGGCACTCGAAGATCATACGGTAGGATTCAGGGAATCAGCCCAGTACCAGGAATGGAAGGCCCTGCTTCACAGATATTACGACCCGTTCCCGGCAGTAGAGCATTTCACCAGTGTGAATCTGGACTAAACGGGAGGAAAGGCTATGGAGTATAACCGGCGGGTAGGCGCAGGCCGGACTGCAGAAGTATTTGAGCACGGGGATAACACAATTGTTAAGCTTTATCTGGAGGATTTTTCTCCGGCAGCAGTGGAGCAGGAATTCAGGGTAAGCTCATATGTTTATAACCAGGACAGTGTCCGCACTCCCAAGCCTGTCGGGCTTATTGAAGCAGAAGGGCGCAGGGGAATTGTCTTTCAGCAGATTCACGGGCGCTCCCTGCTGGGCCAGATCAGCGGACAGCCCTGGCGTTTGTCCGTGTATGCCAAGCAGCTGGCCGCCCTGCATTATCAGCTGCATCAGCTGGAGGGCAGCCCGGAGCTCGGTCAGCATAAGGAGCAGCTGCACAGACAGATTGTAGCCGCACCCATGCTGACCATGGAGGAGAAAACGGCTGTTCTGGAACATCTGCAGCGGCTGCCTGAAGGCGGCAGGCTGTGTCACGGCGACTTCCATCCTGATAATGTGCTTATTGATGCCGACGGTGCCTGGATTATCGACTGGATGAACGGCATTTCCGGAAATCCTGCGGCGGATGCCGCAAGATCAGTGCTGCTGTTCAGCATGGGGGCGATGCCTCCGGGGAGCTCATTCGCCGCACGGGTGGTCACCGGCTTCATCAGGCAGAAGCTTACGAAGGTCTATATCCGCGAATACCTCCGCTTGTCGGGCCGCAGCTATGCCGAGATCAATGCCTGGGTGCTGCCTGTAGCGGCAGCGAGGCTAATCGAAGGGGTTCCGGCCGCAGAGAAGGAGCAGCTGGCCAAAGAAATCCGCAGGCGTCTCAGATCCATCCGGAAGTCCTAGCACTTTTCTAAGAGAAGGGTGTTATACCGTGTGACTGCAATGTGTAAAGGGAATTATATGATAATCCGGTCAGCCAGAGCTTCTGGCTGGCTTTTTTGTGTGAAATCATGAGTCATGAACCATGAACCGCTAACGGACCTCAGTGCTCTTATTTTCTCTCCAGTCCCCTTTTTTGCTCCGAATACGGGCATATAAGGTCGCTGGTGTCCGTTAGGATGATTAAAGAACGGTTTTGCTGAAAATAAGCGCATTTGAGTCCGTTACGGGATGAGGTATCTGGCGCGTTAACCTGCCGGTCATCCGCTGTAGCCGGTGATTTAATTGCTTATAGATGACCGGCCAAGTGCCTGAGCCAGCATCATATTAAGGCGTACTTTGTGCCCCCGGGGAATGGCGGACCGGCCCGTTAAATGACCTTGGCTCAGCCCAAAAACGTTCAGCAAACTTTCAGCTTGGCCTCATTGGCGATTAAGGTACGGGTGCAATAATACGACTATGCAATGCTTGACACTGGGGAGAGAGCGCTGCCGAATGAGGTTCTATTGAAAGATGGGAGTGGAACAACTTGAATGATGTTAAAAAAATCGGCACTGACGTGGTACTGCTGTTTATTCTGCTGCTGGCAGCCTTTCTTTACGGATTCGGGATCTGGAATGATCATTATGTAAATACGTATTACACCACTGCAGTCGGAAGCATGCTCCAGAGCTTCCACAATTTCTTCTTTGCTTCGCTGGATTCTGCGGGTTCCGTAACCGTGGATAAGCCGCCGGTGACGTTCTGGATTCAGACGCTCAGCGCCTGGGTCTTCGGACTGCACGGCTGGAGTGTTATTCTGCCTCAAGCCTTGGCCGGCGTAGGCTCGGTACTGCTGGTCTACCTGCTGGTCAAGCCAAGCTTCGGCAGAACAGCGGCCCGCCTCGCCGCGCTGGCGATGGCTACAACGCCTGTTGCAGCGGCAGTCAGCCGCACGAACAACATTGATGCCATGCTGGTGTTTACCCTGCTGCTGGCAGCCTGGTTTTTGTTCAAAGGGACCAGACAGCATAAAACAGGCAGTCTCCTCACCGCCTTCGGACTGATCGGGGTGGCCTTCAACGAGAAGATGCTGCAGGCCTATATGGTTGTGCCGGCTTTTTATCTGTTCTATATTCTGGCCGCCAAGGTCAACTGGAAGAAAAAAACCGGTGTGCTGGCCGCCTGCACCGCAGTGCTGCTGGTAGTTTCGCTATCCTGGGCGGTTATCGTTGACTCGATTCCGGCGGATAAACGGCCGTATATGGGCAGCAGCGGCACCAACTCGGTGCTTAATCTGGCCTTCGGGTATAACGGGGTATCCCGTCTGACGGGGGACCGCAGCACAGGGGGCGGCAGCGGCATGCCGGGTGGCGGCAGCTTCGGCGGAGGCCAGATGCCGGGCATGAACGGTGAGATGCCGGCCTTTGGCGGCGGAATGCAGGGCATGAATGGTGAGATGCCCGCTATGGATGGGGCCGGCGGGCAGGGCAGCCCTGACGGCCAGGGACAGGGCGGTGACGATGGCGTCCGCGGCCAGCAGGGTACAGGCGGCGGAGCGCGCAGCGGTGACGATGGAGCGGCATCCCGAGGCCAGCAGGGTACGGGTGCGGAGGACGGAGGCCAAGGCGCGGAGGACGGCGGGATGCCGGGAACCCGGCCTGACGGCGGAAGCCGGCAGTTCGGGGGCGCTGACGGCGGCGGTGGCGGCATGAACGGCGGCGGTGGCGGCATGTTTAACACCGGCACAGCCGGTCCGCTGCGGCTGTTCCAGCAGGAGCTGTCCGGCCAAGCCAGCTGGCTGCTGCCCTTTGTTTTATTCGGCGTAATCGGCATTTTTGCCAGTCTGCGCCGCAGGCATTTTACGATGCAGCACAAAGAAGCCCTGTTCTGGCTGGCCTGGCTGGTTCCGGTGATGGGATTCTTCAGTATCGCCGGATTCTTTCACCAGTATTACCTGATCATGATGGCGCCGCCGGTTGCGGCGCTGGCCGGAGCAGGCTGGTTCAAGCTCTGGCACTACTATAAAGAGCGTTCCGGCTGGCTGCCCTGGCTGCTTCCGGCAGCTGTTCCGGCTACTGCAGTCTTTCAGTGGTACATTATTCGTCCGTATGACAGCACCATCGGCAGCGGCTGGTCAACCGGAGTTCTGGCAGCCGGAATTACAGCAGCCTTGCTTCTAATTGTGCTGCGGATTCTAAAAGGCCGGGGGAAGCCAGCCCTTGTCCATGCCGTGGCTGTAGCCGGGCTGCTGGTGCTGCTGATCGGTCCGCTGTACTGGGCGTTTACACCGATCACATACGGGCTTAACAGCATGACTCCGGCCGCAGGTCCTGACAGCAGTGACAGCGGCGGCTTTGGAGGAGGCGGCGGACGAAATGCCAGCACCGGAGTGAACGGGGAGCTGCTGGCTTATCTGAAGGAGCATAATACCGGTGAAGAATATCTATTCGCAGCCATGGATTACGGGACAGCAGGCCCTTATATTATCGACGAAGGTGAAAAAGTAGTTATTCTGAACGGCTTCAACAACTCGGATGTACCTTACACGACTGAGACACTGCAGGCACTGGTGGAAAGCGGCAAGGTGAAATATTTCCTCGTTACCAGCGGCGGTATGGGCGGAGGACGGGGCGGTAATTCCGAGATTACAAGCTGGATTACGGAAAATGGCACAGAGGTGCCGTCAGCCGACTGGCAGGGAACCGTGACGGGCGGAGCCGGCGGAACCCTGTATGAGGTCCATTTAAACTAAGCATATTTATTTTAAGGAGGAGCTGCCCATGAGTATCAACGTGCGCTATTCCGTCATTATACCGATGTACAATGAAGAAGCCGTGATTCAGGAAACCTACCGGCGGATCAAAAAAGTAATGGGTACAACAGGCGAGTCCTATGAGCTGCTGTTCGTAAATGACGGCAGTACAGATCATTGTGCACAGATGGTGGAGGAATACAGCTACTGGGACGAGAGTGTGAAGCTGATCGACCTTTCGCGCAATTTCGGGCATCAGATTGCCATTACAGCCGGCATGGACTATTCGCTGGGCGATGCAGTTATCATTATTGATGCCGATTTGCAGGACCCGCCGGAACTGATTCTGACGATGACCGAGGAATGGAAAAAAGGCTACGAGGTCGTATATGCCAAGCGCATCAAGCGTAACGGCGAATCCTTATTCAAAAAATGGACGGCCAGCGCCTTTTACCGGATCCTCCGCTATTCCACCGACATCTCTATCCCGGTTGACACAGGCGACTTCCGGCTGATTGACCGCAAGGTATGCGAAGAGCTGAAACGGCTGCCGGAGAAAAACCGGTTTGTCCGCGGCCTGGTCAGCTGGGTCGGCTTCCGGCAGAAGGCGATAGAATATGAGCGGGATGAGCGGCTGGCCGGTGAGACCAAATATCCGCTGAAGCGGATGATCAAGCTGTCGCTGGACGGCATCACCTCCTTTTCATACAAGCCGCTGAAGCTGGCAGGGTATCTCGGAGGGCTGCTCTCAGCCAGCGGATTTCTGTACCTTATGTATGTGCTGTACCTGGCGCTCTTTACGGATGAGGCCGTTAAAGGCTGGGCGTCAATGATCGGCATTACCTTAACGTTCAACGGATTCGTGCTGATCATGCTGGGTATTCTCGGCGAGTATGTCGGGCGGATTTATGATGAGACCAAGGGCCGTCCGCTGTACATTGTGCAGGATTTCTATGAGGGCAGGGCGCAGCAGGCTGTTCAGGAGCCTAGAGTGGCCCAACTCAACAAGTGAATAGGGAGAGTGACCTCTCCGTTACGAAAAAAGCTATCCCGGCAGATATGGCCTCAGGCCAATCCACCGGGATAGCTTTTTGCTGCTCTGAATTACTGAGCTGTATAGTATAGGCTTGCCTCGTACTACTAAGCCTTCAGCAAATCGTGGTCCACATATCTTGCGCCGTTCAGCTCGCTGATGATGTTGATGGCGACCTTTGCACCGTCACCGGCAGTGATGATGGCGTGTACGCTGACACCGGCAACCGTTCCGGCGGCCCAGATGCCGTCTACGTTGGTTTTTCCCTCTGCGTTAACGGCTACTACGGTTTTGATTCTTGGCTCAGTGCCGTCCTTCGTTTCTACTCCTGCTTTGGCGGCAAGATCAGTCAGCACGCCAGTTGCCAGGATAACATGCTTCGCTTCGTAAGTAGCACCACTTTCGGTTTCAATCGTAATGCCTTCACCGCCGGCTGTAAGGTTAACGGCTTGATCGGCAACCAGCTCTGCTCCAAATTTGACCGCCTGCTTATGGCCGGTTTCAACCAGGTCGGGACCGCCTATTTCGGCAATTCCATAATAATTCTCATACCAGCCTCTGCGGGTCATGCCTTTGTCATTGTCAATCAACAGCGTTTTTTTGCCCGCCTTGGCAGTGAACAGGGCGGCGCTTGCACCGGCAGGGCCGGCTCCGATAATAGCAACTTCATACATAGCGTTAACCTCCTGAAAGTTAAGTATGCTTACTATTATAACGTTAATTACGGCTTATAAGCTACCAGCCTGCCAGACAGGGCAGAGTGATCCTGAAGGTAGTCCCTTTACCGGAGACGCTCTCCGCACTGATCTCTCCGCCGTGTGCTTCTACAAGCGATTTCGTGATGGATAAGCCGAGGCCGGATCCGCCGTATTTGCGCGTACGCGAGGAGTCGCTGCGGTAGAAGCGGTCGAAGACATGCGGCAGATGCTCGGCTGAAATCCCCGAGCCGTTGTCGCTCACAGCAAACTCTGCTTCATTGTTTCGGGCATGCAGGGCAATGTGGATAGTGCCTTGCTCGCTATCCGTATGCTGCACGGCATTATGAAACAGGTTGAGCACGACCTGCTTGATTTTGTCAGGGTCATACTTTCCGCGGATGCCCCTGGAACAGTCGAAGGTGACCCGGCGGCTGCCTGCCAGGACCAGCAGCTGCGGCTGCATCTCCTCAATAATCTCATCCAGCAGCAGCTCTTTGACCCTGAGCTGGGGTGCGCCGTCCATCCGCGCCAGCAGCAGCAGATCCTCCACCAGCTTGTTGATCCGCCTGGATTCCCCGTGCATGCTGTTCAGCGCATTGTAAAGCTGCTCTTTATTGTCCGCAGCCCCGCGCAGCAGTACCTCCAGGAAGCCGTGGATCGAGGTGAGCGGGGTGCGCAGCTCATGCGAGGCGTCGGCTGCGAACCGCCGCATCTGCTCCTTGGCCTCGCGCTCACCCCGGAAGGAGATTTCCAGCCGCTCCAGCATTCCGTTGAAGGAGTGGGAGAGCTTGTCGATCTCCATCTGCCCCTGGTTAACCGGAAAACGGACATCCAGATTACCGGCATCTATGCTCTGGGCGGCTTCCCCCATATTGGACAGCGGGACCAGTGTCTTGCGCAGTGCGGGCAGATAGAGGAACAAGCCGGCCAGCAGAGCGACTACAGCAAGCACGGCGAAGATCATCAGCTGCTGCAGAATCACATCCCGCAGCGGTCCGGTCTCGACACTCATCTGCAGCAGGATTTTATTGCTTCCCGGCCGGCCCAGATCCATGAAAACCGCGAGATGCTGGCTGCCGTCCGAGGCCGTAATAAGCCTGTAGCCTCCAGTCGCTTTATCTGTCGTGTGGATGAGCAGTTCATTATATTGCTCATCGGTTAGCCTCGGAGCCGCAGATTCGGACAGCGTATCCTTCTGCAAATCCGTAAAGGTGCCGTCCGAGCTGTATGCGGCAATGGTCGTATGCGCATCAAGCAGCAGCGGGCGTCCGCCCTCACCGTTGCGCTGGCCTGACGGGCTGTTGCCCGGCATGCTGCCGATGCCGCTTAGGGGATTCGTGAAATCCCCGTAAATAAGCCGGTAAAAAAAATCACGCGGCACAGACCGCAGCTGGGCCTCCATCGTTTCAGCCCGGTTGCTGTAAATAAAGTTGCGCATCAGCACATACTGCAGCACTCCGATGAGCAGCAGGAGGCCGGAAAGAATGAGCAGCGAGGTTGCCAGCAGCTGTTTGCGCAGGGAACGCGGGGCGTGCAGCCTGCGCAGGAAGCGGGGCAGACGCGTTATCATAACAGGTCCACCCGGTAACCGGCGCCGCGCAGTGTACGGATAATCCGGTGCTCCTTATCGCCCAGCTTCTCGCGGAGGGAACGGATATAGACCTCGACGATATTTTCCTCACCGCCGAAGTCATAGCCCCATACCTTGTCCAGAATCATCGGTTTGCTCAGCACCAGGCCGTGGTTAATCACCAGGTACTGCAGCAGCTCATATTCAGTCGGGGAGAGCTCAAGCACTTCGTCCCTGAACCGGATTTCCTTGCGTCTGCCGTCGATCCGGAACGGGCCGCAGCGGACTTCACCGAGCAGGCCGGGGAACTGGTTGCGCAGCCGTGCCTGAATCCGGGCCAGCAGCTCATCGAAGCTGAACGGCTTAACCATGTAATCATCTGCGCCGATGGACAGGCCCTTAACCCGGTCATCCACCTCGTCTTTGGCCGTCAGCATAATGACGGCAATTTCCGTTTCTTCCGAACGGAGATAGCGGCACACCTCGAACCCGTCCATCCCGGGCATCATCACATCAAGAATCGCCACATGCGGCTTGAAATCCGCAGCAATGGCGATGGCGCTTGCGCCGTCCGGTGCAGTTTTTACTTCAAAGCCTTCATTGCAGAGTCCCAGTTCCAGAAACTGGAGTATATGAGGCTCGTCGTCAACGAGCAGGAGGCGTACGCCCTGGGTTGCTTTCATCATTATTTCCTCCATTTACAATAAGAGATAGCTATAGTATGACACATGAGGTTGAACGTTTGCTGAAAACTCTGCCAAGGCGATTCGAAAATGTCGTTCATGGTTAATCATAATGGTTAATCTATGTATACAGGCTGTAAATGTAAATTCTTGAAGGGAATTAGCGGGAATTTTAACTTTTTCAGGGTGTAAAAAGGGTTTTGACGGCGGGCCTAGAACACTTTACAATAAGGATACCTAACCGGAGGATTAAAGAAATTTCCAGCGTTCCGGCAGCGTGGTACATATCCTTTTGTTTTCCCCGTTCGTCATCTTATCAAATATCCTATCAGGCACCTTTCTTTTCATTTTACTTCTTTTGGGTACACTTCTTTTTGGAATCAGATTCACATAAACCTCATTTATTTCATTTTTTATTACCCATATGTCAAGGAGGCTCTTCCATGAAGAAAAAAGAAATGGTAGCTATGCTATTGGCGGGAGGCCAAGGGAAAAGGCTGAAGGGCTTGACCAAATCGCTCGCCAAGCCCGCTGTGTATTTTGGAGGAACCTACCGGATTATTGATTTCCCGCTGAGTAACTGCTCGAATTCAGGAATCGATACGGTTGGCGTGCTGACGCAATATGAGCCGCTTGTCCTGCATTCATACATTGGAGTAGGCGGTGACTGGGATTTGAACCGTAAGGACGGCGGTGTATTCGTATTGCCGCCGCATGAACGGGAGAACGGAAGCAGCTGGTACCGGGGTACGGCTGATGCCATTTACCGTAATCTGAAGTTTGTAGACCAGTTTGATCCGGAGCATGTGCTTATTCTGTCCGGCGACCATATCTACAAGATGGATTACAACGCCATGCTGCAGTATCACAAATCAAGAAATGCGGACTGCACAATCTCCGTCATTGACGTTTCTCTGGAAGAGGCAAGCCGTTTCGGCATCCTCAATACCGATGAAGACCTGAAAATATACGAATTTGAAGAAAAACCCGCTCAGCCTAAGAGCACACTGGCATCAATGGGTGTATATATTTTTAAATGGGAGGTTCTGCGCAAGCATCTGCTGGAGGATGGCGAGAAGCCGGATTCCTCGCATGATTTCGGGAAGGACATTATCCCGCTGATGCTGGCAGACAGCAATTCCCTGTTTGCATATCCTTTTGAAGGCTACTGGAGAGACGTTGGTACGGTAACCAGCCTCTGGGAAGCCAACATGGATCTCTTGAGCGACCATCCGCCGCTGAATCTGAATGATCCGAACTGGCGGATTTTTACCCGCAACCCGAACCAGCCGGCACAATATGTGGCTCCGGAAGCCAAAGTATCGAGCTGCATCATTAACGAGGGCTGCATTGTGCGCGGGGAAGTGAAGCATTCGGTGCTGTTCTACGGCGTGGAAGTGGGCGAAGGCAGCGTCATTACCGACTCTGTTATTATGCCCAAGGTGAAGATCGGCAAGAATGTAAGAATTCATAAAGCAATCATAAGCGAAAATACAGTGATCGAAGATTATATGGAGATCGGCAATGACCGGGAGAATGAGGATGAGATTCTGCTGATCGACAATCGTAGCAAAAAGCGCAAAACAGTTGCAGCCAAAACCATATAATTTTAGAGGACGGTGACCGCGATGAAAGAGCTTATGGGCGTAATTAATCTTGATCATGAACTGGACAAATTGAACGAATTAACCTATTTCCGCTGCGGTGCGGCCGTGCCTTTTGCCAGCCGTTACCGGCTGATCGATTTCGTATTGTCCAATATGATGAGGGCGGAGCTGGAGAGTGTAGGGCTGTTCGTCCGCCGCAAATACCGTTCGCTGATGGACCATCTCGGTGACGGCAAATCCTGGGATATGAACCGCAAGCATGGCGGGCTGTTCATTCTGCCTCCGGACTGGAACGATCCGACCGATACGTCAATCGGGGATCTGCAGCACTATCATAACAATCTGGATTTTTTCAAAAGAGCTTCCGCCAAGTACATTGTGTTCTCGGGCAGCCAGCATATTAACACGGTCGATCTGCAGGATGCCTTCCAGTACCATCTGGAAAAGGGTGCCGATGTCACGCTTGTCTACAAAGCGATTGACCAGCTTCAGCCCGAGCATGATCCGTGCCTGCGGCTTGAATTAAATGAGGACGATCTCGTTACCGAGATTCACCAGGAGAAGCATCATCCCAATGTCTACCTGGATATATTCATCATGGAAAAGAAATTGTTCCTGGAGCAGGTGGAGTACTGCATTGCGCATGGAGAGAGCTTTTTCTTCCGTGACGTGATCCAGAAGAACCGGGCCAATTTCAAAATTGCCGGCTATGAATACAAAGGCTATCACGCCGTAATCAATTCACTGGAGAGCTATTACAAGAATAGTCTTGAGCTTCTCAAACAGGAGAATTATCTGGGTCTGTTCAAAGAAAATCCGGTGCAGACCAAGATTAAATATGAAGCGCCGACCCGTTATCTGGACAGCGCAAGTGTCACCAATTCCCTGGTAGCCAACGGCTGCGTTATCGGCGGAACCGTTGAGAACAGCGTAATTTTCCGGGGAGTACAGATCCGTGAAGGCGCGAAAATCGTCAATTCTGTCATCATGCAGAAATGTGTAATTGAAGAGAATGCTGTAATTGAGAATGTCATCATGGATAAGGACGTACACCTCAGCAAAGACAGGATACTTGTTGGGGATAGCAGACGTCCGTTTGTCATCGCCAAGAGCAGCAAAATTTAACCCCAGGATCAGCTGGACTGTGTAAGCATGCAGCCCGGCTGGTCCTGACTTTCCATAGAGGCCATGTATCTCACAAAAATACACATCCGACTGGAGGAACCTGCTGTTGTTTAACGACAAAGAAAGCTTCAAAAAAGTATTCCGCGAGACGCTTATCGGAAAATTGGGCAAGCCGCTGGAAGAAGCATCGAATGGTGACGTATACAAGATTCTGGGCAATATGATCCGTGAGAATGCGGGGAAGAACTGGGCAGACACGAACCAGAAGTTTAAGATCAGCCAGCAGAAGCAGGTATACTACTTCTCAATGGAGTTTCTGATCGGCCGGCTGCTGGGCAATAACCTGCTGAATATGGGCGTGCTGGAGGTTGTGCGGGAGGGTCTTGAGGAACTGGGCTTTGATCTGCGTGCAGTAGAGGAAGAAGAAGCGGATGCGGGGCTTGGCAATGGCGGTCTCGGCCGGCTTGCAGCCTGTTTTCTGGATTCACTCGCTTCCCTGCAGTATGCGGGCCATGGAAGCGGCATCCGTTACAAATACGGCCTGTTTGAGCAGAAAATAGTAGACGGCTATCAGGTAGAACTTCCAGACTACTGGCTGCAGAACGATAATGTATGGGAAGTGCGCAGGGAAGACAAACAGGTGGAGGTCCGCTTCTGGGGCCGGATTGAGACCCGTGAAGAGAACGGTGAGCTGGTCTTTGAGCATAAGGATTATGAAGCGGTTCGCGCAGTGCCTTACGACGTGCCGGTGATCGGCGCCGACCGCAAGCATGTCAATACGCTGCGTAACTGGAGTGCCGAGTCGATTACTCCGGCTTCCCGGATGTCAGGCTCGCTAACGGGTTCGGATTACCACAAGTTCCTGGAGTACAAACGCTCTGTGGAATCTATTTCGGAATTCCTGTATCCGGATGATTCGCAGTATGAGGGCAAGCTGCTCCGGCTTAAGCAGCAGTACTTCCTGTGCAGTGCGGGCGTGCAGAGTATAATGCGCACCTTCAGCAAGACCGGAGCGCCGCTTGAAGCACTGCCGGACAAAGTAGCGCTGCACATCAATGATACGCATCCGACACTGCTGATTCCCGAACTGATGCGCATTCTGATGGATGTACACGGCCTGGGCTGGGATAAGGCCTGGGATATGACAACCCGGATGGTCTCGTATACGAATCATACCATTCTCAGTGAAGCCCTTGAGAAATGGCCGATGAATATGGTCAAGGAGCTGCTGCCGCGGATTTTCCTGATTATTGAGGAGATTAATGCCCGGTTCTGCGGTGAGCTGATGAGCAAATATCCCGGTGACCAGAACCGGATTAACCAGATGGCGATCATTCATGATGATCAGGTACGCATGGCCAATCTGGCCATTGTGGCCAGCCACAGCGTCAACGGGGTAGCTGCTCTGCATACGGAGATTCTGCAGAAGCGTGAAATGCGGCTCTGGAATGAGATGTATCCGCACCGGTTCAATAACAAGACCAACGGAATTACCCACCGCCGCTGGCTGCTGCATGCCAATCCGGAGCTGGCAGGTCTCATCAACGATTCCATCGGCACACGCTGGATTCATCACCCGCAGGAAATGATCGGGCTGATCAAATACTGTGAGGATGCCTCCTTTCAGGAGCAGGTGGCAGCGATCAAACGGCGCAACAAGCTGCGGCTGGCTGATTATATCACCAAGAAGCACGGTGTTCAGGTCGATCCGGATTCGATCTTTGACGTCCAAGTCAAGCGGCTGCATGCGTATAAGCGCCAGCTGCTGAACATTCTGCACATCATGCATCTGTATAACCAGCTGAAGGATAACCCGTCCATGGATATGGTGCCGCGCACCTTTATTTTTGGAGCCAAGGCAGCACCGAGCTATCATCTGGCCAAACGGATTATTAAGCTGATCAATACAGTAGCCGATGTAGTGAACAAGGACCCGGATATCAAGGGCAAGATCCGCATCTTTTTCCTGGAGAATTATTCGGTTTCCCTGGCGGAGAAGATTATTCCGGCGGCCGATGTGAGTGAGCAGATTTCTACAGCCAGTAAAGAAGCATCCGGTACCGGAAATATGAAGTTTATGATGAACGGGGCACTGACCATCGGAACGATGGACGGGGCGAACGTGGAGATGCATGAAATGGTCGGGGACAACAACATGTTCCTGTTCGGGCTGCGGGCGGAGCAGGTTATGGATTATTACCAGTTCGGCGGATACCGCTCCCGCGACATCTATTACGGCGACGGGCGTGTGAAGGAAGTGCTGGATCAGCTGGTTACGCCCGGACCCATCTGCTGCAATACCCAGGAATTTGATACGCTGTACCAGTCGCTGCTTGATAATAATGATGAGTTCTTCGTCCTTAAAGACTTTGCAAGCTATGTAGAGACTCATGTCAAAATCGACCTCGCCTACCGCAACCAGCGGGAATGGCTGAAGAAGTCGATTGTCAACATCGGCCACTCCGGTAAGTTCTCCAGCGATAATACCATCAGCCGCTATGCGGCGGAAATCTGGAAGATCAATCCGGTCGGTTAAAAAGAAGCGGAGCTGTCAGCAAAGAGGCCGCCGCAGATCCAGGTAACCCCTGGTCTGCGGCGGCCTTATGTGTGCCGGAGTGTCTACAGCACAGCAGCAATCATGGCTGCGAAGCGCTCCAGAAAACGCCGTTCTTCGTCATCGAAGCGGTGCTTGAGCGGGCTGTCAATATCGAGTACGCCAAGGAGCTGGTCGCCCTTGATGAGCGGAACCACGATCTCGCTGTTCGATGCGGCATCGCAGGCGATGTGTCCGGGGAAGGCATGGACATCATCCACCACAAGCGTCCGGCGCTCTGCAGCGGAGGTTCCGCAGACCCCGCGGCCCATCGGAATACGGATGCATGCGGGCAGACCCTGGAACGGCCCGAGAACAAGCTCTTTGCCGTCGAATAGATAGAATCCGGTCCAGTTGGTATCCGGCATAGAGAATTTGAGCAGCGCCGAGGCATTTGCCAGATTGGCGATTGCACTTGGTTCACCGTCGATCAATGCTGCAAGCTGTGAAAGCACGGCCTCGAACCGTTCGCTGCGTGTCCCGTCATAGGGCATTGCCTGAAACATGAAGTATCACCTTCCTGTACCTTAAATCAGTAATGAAATATAACTGTAATTAACAACATAGTACAGCCGGACTCGGCTCGTCAAGCATTACCGTAAATTTGCATAAATCACAATACGAGCCTTAACTGGAGTCATAACGGTGTTTCCGCTTCCGCCTGCCAGGGTAATGCTTAATATATCATAGGCTCTTGGCCGGAAGGAGTGGAATATGCGCGCCGATGTACAGAATTTGTTCATAGGAATCCATATGCTTTATATTGCACATGAGAGGGATTTAACATTGTCTGATATGCTGCCTGAGCTTGAAAACCTGGGATACCGGGTTGCGGAACGCGAAGTGAAGCAGGAGCTGGAACGGCTCACCCAGGAAAATTTCCTGACTGCCCATGGCGATGCGTTCAGTTTAACCGGTACTGGAATAGAGGAGTTCAAACATATTCAGGAGAAGCTGCAGGTGTTATGCTCTGAGGTGCTTACTCCGGCTCAGGCAGCGGCAAAAGCTTCGGGCTGATTCCGGCTTCAGGCTAGCACAGCCGCGGAGTTTATGCGAAAGGCTGCAGCTTTTAATCAAGCAATGAACTGCGTCAGTATCAGGGCGGCCTTCCGCCCGGTGCGGCGCTTTTTGTCATGTACTGGCGCTCCGGAATGATCAGGCCGGCAAATTTGCTGTTTCCTTCGGGAAATCCTTACATATGGTGTATACTTAATGAATTGGAAAGGGGACGGATAGGGTGTACATATGCGGCGGGGTAACCCCGGAACTGCACGGAGCAAGAATAGAGCTGCAGGCAATAGCTGTATCTCATGCACCTGCGCTGTATGAGATATGGACCCATCCGGCTGTGGGTCCCTGGCTGAATGCCCCGCCGCTGGAATCAGCCAATGCTGCCGGGCAGCTGATTGAGCTGCTGCTGCAAATGTCGCGGGAGGAAGAGAGCCTGCGCTGGAGCATTGCGCTGCCGGACGGGAAGATTATCGGCAGCTGCGGCTATAACCAGTGGCAGCTGGCGGGAGCTTACCGGGGTGAGATCGGCTGTGAGCTGTCACCTGTTTATTGGGGGCAAGGATACATGAGGGAGGCGCTGGAGCTTATGCTGGATTTCGGCTTCGGCACAATGGGGCTGAACCGGATCGAAGCGTTATGCTATCCCGGCAATACCCGGGCGGCGGGATTGTTCCGCGCACTGGGTTTTTCAGAGGAAGGGCTGCTGCGTCAATACCGGCATACCGGTGCCGGTTTTCAGGACGCGGCTCTTTTTGCGCTGCTGCGCAGTGATAGACAGAAATAGCTTGGCGGAGGGGAACGTTGGAATTGTACAGAGATAACATAGAGAGAGGATCGGGATTTCATTGAGTACACCAGGAGCAACAGAGCGCAAGCTTATCTTAACCGGGGTTTTGCTGGCCACCTTTTTGGCAGCCATTGAAGGAACAGTTACGGGGCCGGCAGGGCCGGCAATCGTCGGCGATTTTCAGGGCATCCAATGGCTGAGCTGGATTTTTACCGCCTACCTGCTGACCATGGCGGTGACAACGCCCATCTTCGGTAAGCTGAGTGACCTGATTGGCCGCAAGCCGGTATTTATGGGGGGAGCGGTTGTCTTTCTGCTCGGCTCCCTGCTGTGCGGCATTTCGCAGAGCATGGGGCAGCTCATTCTGTTCCGGGCTATTCAGGGCATCGGGGCAGGTGCGCTTATTCCGATGACCTTTACGATTATCGGTGATATTTACAGCATTAAGGAGCGGGCCAAGACGCAAGGACTGCTGAGCTCAGTCTGGGGAATTTCATCACTTGTAGGTCCGCTGCTCGGCGGCTATGTGGTGGATTACCTGAGCTGGCGCTGGGTATTTGTGTTTAACCTGCCCTTTGGCCTGCTGTCGATCCTGTTTATTGCCCGTTACCTGAAGGAAGAAAAGGTAAAACGGGTGGCGAAGAAGATTGATATAGCCGGAGTTCTGCTGTTCGCTGCAGGGGTAAGTGCACTGCTGTTCGGCCTTACCGCCGGCGGGCAGAATCTGGCCTGGACTTCACCGCTGCTGCTTGGCCTGCTGGGGACGGCGGTTATCCTGCTGGTTATATTCCTGTTTGTGGAGCGGCGGGCGCCGGAGCCGATGCTTCCGCTGTCGCTGTTCTCCATCCGCAATATTGCCGTGTCGACCGGAGCCAACCTCCTGGTCAGCACCTTGATTATTGGACTGTCCACCTATGTGCCGCTGTGGGTACAGGGTGTATTCGGCGAAAGTGCGGCTCTTTCCGGTCTGCTGCTGGCTCCGATGTCTGTGGGCTGGACGCTGGGCTCCATAGCCGGAGGCCGGATGATTCTGCGCGCCGGCTCCCGCCGCACAGGCATGCTGGGACTCTCCCTGATCGCCGCAGGGGCAGTAGGACTTACGTTTATGACTGCAGACTCCTCGCAGCTGCTGCTTCTGGTTCTGATGATGTTCTGCGGTGTAGGCTTCGGTTATGCGTCTACCGTATTCACCATTATCGCCCAGTCATCCGTCGGGCATGACCAGCGCGGCGCTTCAACGGCGCTGAATACCTTCACCCGATCACTCGGCCAGACGGTCGGGGCGGCGGTATTCGGATCCTGGCTGAATCTGAGCATCGACAGGCTGCTCTCAGACCAGCCCGGTGCGGCAGTTAGCGGAGCGGATATCAACAGCCTGCTGAACCCGCATGGCGGCAGCACCCTGACCGGCGATGCCTGGAACAGCCTGCATGGTGCGCTGGAAGGCGGCCTGCATTCCTTGTTCATTATGATGGCTGTACTGGCCGTTCTGTCGCTGGTTATTTCCTCCGGGCTGCGCCAGGGAGTACCTTCGCTGAATGAGGAGAAGACGAAGCTGAAGGAAGCATAGTATCTGGGACACAGGCCTCTTTAGATTAAACTAGTACAGCAGTTGTAAGTTCAGGCATTTCCTGGAGTCAAATTCCCAGACTGAATAATCAGCATAGGGCTTACATAGTACGTATACCTGTGCGTTCATCAGACTAAGTGGATTTTCTCCATCTATTTTTCGAGTATAAGGATGTTTTGAGAAATTAGGTGGAAAAATGGACCTCCGTCAAGAAAGTGGACACAAGAAAAAAAGATTATGCGGTTTTTCTCTTTTTAAACTTCGCCGCAAACTGGACAGGGGAAACATAGCCTAGCGCACTGTGGATTCGCTTGCGGTTATAAAAGAATTCAATGTACTGGAACATCTCGTCCTGCGCTTGTTGCTTCGTTTTGAACTTGGTGCAATAGACAAATTCTTTCTTTAGTACGCTATGAAAGGATTCGATGCAGGCATTGTCATAGCAATTTCCCTTGCG
Source organism: Paenibacillus sp. fava2 (assembly GCF_058313675.1). Lineage (NCBI taxonomy): Bacteria > Bacillati > Bacillota > Bacilli > Caryophanales > Paenibacillaceae > Paenibacillus > Paenibacillus sp. fava2. The sequence continues at coordinate 614,291 of NZ_CM177755.1, forward strand.
GCTCATGCTTGCCTTCATGTGGTACTTCTTAAGACGTTTACGGTAATCTGCTGAGGCATACTGCGATCCCCGATCAGAGTGATGGGTGAGTCCCTTCTTGGGCCGTTTCGCTTGGTAAGCATCGTCCAAGGCACCTAGTACCAGATCAGTCGTCATTCGCTCCTCTAGCCTCCAACCGACAATTTCTTTCGTGCAGAGGTCGAGCACACTGGCCAAGTACAGCCGGCCTTCCCGGCAGGGGATGTAGGTGATATCCGTAACCCAGACTTTGTTGGGTTCGGCGGTCTTGAAGTCTTGGTTCAGTAGGTTCGGGGCGATGGGCAAATCGTGATTGGAATCGGTCGTCTTCACGCGAAAGCGCTTGGCGACACATGAGCGTAAACCCAGCTCTTGCATGTATTTCCCTACCGTCCGCTCGCTAACGATGTAGCCTTCTTTCTGTAGAAGCTTGGTGATTTTTGGGCTGCCGTAACGTTTCTTGCTATCCTTGAAATGATAGGTGATTCGCTGGAGTAACCGTGCCTTACGCTCCGCTTGGGGGCTGGTAGCCGCGCTTTGCCATTTGTAAAACCCGCTCCGGGAGACTTTGAGAACGCTGCACATCTTCTCCACTCGAAACTCAGAGCGATGGGTTTCGATGAACTGAAATCTCAGTTCTTTGGTTTGCTGAAGATGTGCACCGCTTTTTTTACGATGGCAAGCTCCTCTTCGACGTCTGCAATTCGTTGCGCTCTTGCCCGTAATTCTTTTTCTTGTTCGGCCAGCCGCTGCTCGAGTTCGCGAACCTTTTCCGCACTGTTTACAGGTTCATTGCCGAACTCCCGATACTTCGCCAGCCAGTTGTGCAGCACGCCAGGGGAGATCCCCAGCTCCTCACCAATCTCCACTACCGTCTTCGTCTGTTCCTGAATATACTTGACGGTTTCTCTTTTAAACTTTTCATTGTATCGTTGCCGTTGTTCACCCATGTGAACACCTCCTCGTTAAGTTCATTATTCATGCTCTCTTAACGGGTGTCCACTTTTTATTCTAGCTGCAAAACGCTACTTAAATTCTCCGGATTTGCTTCACAAGGCTGTTTTGCTCCGATATAAGTGACGTTTATCCACTAGACATGCATACAAACTTACATGAGAGCTAAATTAAACCGAAAGTAATAATTTTACAGTTAGTTTTATAGACTCAATGAAAAAAGAACAGTGGCGTCTTAAAACGTAGGTTAGTTACCAATAAATGGTATATTATGTTTGTTATCTGAGAATTATCTTTACCGTCGCTCGTTTCTCTTTCGTTTGTTCTGGAGTTTCTGCGGGCTTAGGGATCTTTTGCCGACCTTTAGAACGACGAGTCGGTTCACGATTCAGCGCTTCAATAAATACATCCCAGTCTTTCATGGCGTAATACCTCATCTTTCGCAGCATGCTCCATACACTTAGGGTGGACCGCACTTCTAAATGGATGAGCTGACAAAGTAGCGCCGTAATGATTCCGATGTAACATTGGACCCACACTGCGTGGGGGTGGTGATTGTGGAACGTTACGGTGGCCAGATGCTGCTTGATCCATTTAAAAAACAGCTCAATTTGCCAGCGACAGCGATAAATTTCACCAACGTCTTCGGCTGAAAGATCCTGACGATTTGTGATGACCTCGTAGATTTTTCCATGCTTATCTTGGAATTGTACAAGGCGAACGCAAAACGTTTGGCCCGATTTTTTATCCAGAATCTCAACGTCAGCGTCCCGAGTAATATTGCTGCTGCCCGAAATGGGATGTTCGGTCAGCACGGTGTACTTTGTTTTTGCACGGATCCGGGCTACAAAAAGCACCGTCCCTTCCGACCATTCTCTGAAGTTTCCGTAATGCACATAGCCACGGTCGAAAATGTAGGTGAATTCTCCAGGCACAACCAGATATTTGACCGCTTGTTGATCCGACACACCGATAGTGGAAAGGATAATCTCATCCGGAAAATGACACCCTGCTTCCAGCGAAAGCAGCCGCGTATGGATTTTGACACCCTTGGTCTTATTTTGATAAAACGCCCAATCGCCGAGTATTTTGGGTAGCGAAAGGCTCGTTGAATCGACGGGTGCTAACTTTCCAAGATGCTTGATGCCCTTGGCTTCCGCTTTTCGCAATTTTAATTCCTGAACAAGATCGGTAAACAACCACTCGAGATAAGCAAGAGGGATGGTGCCGAGCTTGCGGTTCAAGGTCGATTCGTGAATGGTCGTGAGTCCGGTAATGTCCTGAAGTTCTGCATTCGTTTCCAAATGGAGCACAATGTCGGAAAGAGTCCGCCTCTGCTGCAACTGAGCTTCTACAAAAAGGGTAATCGCGGACCCAACGGTAAGTTTTTTCGAATAATGATCTGCGAATGGACAACGAAAAGAATGTAACATTAAATGCTGTAAGTACTTGCGTAAAACTGAATTTTGCGATATGTTACCCATGGATTAGCTCCTTTTGTGGAGAGATGTGGGTAACCTGCCTACTCTCTCTACATTAGGGCTTTTTTCATTTTTCACCAGAGTAAACTCATCTTTTTTATCCATAATTAGCTAACTATTTCAAAAAAATTTATGTTAGGTTTGCCGCATGTCTAGTGACGTTTATCCACTTAGTTATCGTAAATGCTGCTAAAAGGGGAAATTAAGTGGCGAAAATCCACCTAAATTAATTGAGCTTGTGCGAAATCAGGAAATACGAAGATAAACGTGGCCGGAGGCCTTTACCTTCCTTTTCTGGATCCGTTGCCCTCACTTATACAGAAACGGCTGCACGGTCCATAAGGACGCTGCAGCCGTTTCTGTGTATTGATGGTTCTGTGAGAGGCAGTTAAAGTGCTGAAAGAGATCGTGAATCAATTCACTATCTTTGCTTTGCCTGTATTATTTGCGGGGCAGTGGCGAGAGCTTCTCAGCCTGCAGGCCCATCTTCTTGAGCAGGACAATCATCTGTTCCTTCTCTTCATCGTTCAATCCACTGAAAGCCAGGTGCAGGCGTTCCGAATATTTCGGATACATTTCGCTCATCAGCTGTTCGCCTTCGGCTGTCAATTCAGCGAAGATCACACGGCGGTCATTGGCACAAGGCTTGCGCTGCAGGTAGCCGCGTTCTTCAAGCTTATCAATGACGTAAGTGACGTTGCCGCTCTGCAGCAGCAGCTTGGCTCCGATCTGCTGAATCGGCTGAGGACCTTTGTAGTACAGGACCTCCATGACAGCAAAGGCTGTAGGATTAAATCCTTCAATCTTGCTTCCGGTAACGGCATGCTCGTTAATACTCTTGAAAGACTTGGCAAAAACCCGGTACAAATGAAGTGTTAACTGAGTATCGCGTTCATAGGATTGTATCATGCTTCTCCACCCTCTATCGTTATCGTTAGTCGTACAGGTCGCCCCGTACGTAAGGAATCATGGACCCGGCTGCATCTTAAATGTGCAGTTAAATTTGAGATACCCTTACAATACGGCAAACAATGGCTTCAAGAACATGTGATTTGTCACAATGAGCACACTTTTAATTATTAAAAATCAAACAATTTTTTGACGGTGACTCTGTTTTGGGCAAAAGAGTGTCAAATTCGCGCTCCGCCTCCGGCAGGAGAGGGTCTTCAGCCCCCGGAACCGCGAAAAATTACAGCTGCAGATTGATGAGGAACCTGGCAATTTTCCCGTATTATGAATTCAAATATGCAGATGCGGGAGGATGAAATAATGAAGGAACCAAACAATGCAGCACTGGCGGATGAAAAGCTGACCGCTAACCGGCCGTTTATGCTGCTGATTGCTGCACAGCTGATTTCCAATATAGGCGATTGGCTGCATTTTCTTGCCCTGTTGACCATGGTTGGGCTGAAGTGGCAGGCCAGCCCGTGGGAGATTACGGCAATTTCTCTGTGTATGGCTGTGCCGATGCTGCTCGGGGGAGCCCTGGGCGGGTATCTGGGCGATACCTTTGACCGCAAGGCTATCATGATCGGCTCGGACCTGGCCCGTGCCGGAATTGTAGCCTGTCTTGTATTTGCCGGCTCCCTATGGCAGGTTTACCTGCTGCTCATAGCCAAAGGCATGATGGATGTCCTGTTCTCTCCGGCCAAAAGCGGCAAGCTCAAGGAGCTTGTCCCCTCTGCCCAGATGGACCGGGCAGTTGCTCTGAGCTCATCCATTGAGCAGATCACCAAAATTATCGGTCCGGCATTCGGTGGTTTGCTCGTCGCGGCATTCGGAATTTCCGCCTGCTATCTGCTGGATTCGGCCACCTATCTGCTCTCAGCCGCAATTCTGCTGGCAGTGCCGCGGGCAGGGAAATACAAGACAGCCCGCGGGGCGGAGACCGCGCCGAAATTGCCGGGACGGGCATCCTTTTTCCGTGAAGCAGGTACCGGCCTGCGGCTGCTTACCGGAATGCCGGCTGCACTGGGCGGGCTTGTCATGCTGGTAACAGTACTGTTGGTGCTGCAGATGGCCGATTCCCAGACGATAACCCTGTTCCGTGATATTCCCGGTATCAGCGGGGATATGCTCGGCTGGTGTCTGGCTGCCAGCGGACTTGGCACACTGCTGTCAGCGCTTGCCGCGAGCCGTACGGGCAAGCGGCCGCTGATCTTTATGAGTGCCGGGGCCATCCTTATGGGTTCTGTATTTGCCGCCGCTGCACTGGTAACAGCTTACGGGGAGGCAGGATTGTGGATGAACATTATACTGTTCGGCTCGTTTGCGGCGGCAGGAGCAGGGGCGGGGCTTGTATTTATCCCATTTTATGCGATGCTGCAGCGGCGGACACCTGAAGCTTACACAGGGCGGGTGTTCGGTACGGTGAACAGCCTGACCAGCGCTGCAGCTATTCTCGGGCCTGTAGCAGGCGGTGCACTTGTGACAGCATCCGGAGCAGTTTCCGCCTTTATCTTATCCGGGGTGTTGTCGGCACTGCTTGGCCTTGCCATGCTGACGCTGAGCGGACGAATCGAGGCCAGGGACAGGACTGCGGGGACGGAGCCGCAAGTAATGTTTGAAGTCTCCCGGCCATAATCCGTATAATGGTAAAAAGCCCGGAAAACTTCCGGGACAAAGGCATTCAACATTAGGAGATGGAAAGCGGAATGGAAGAGATGGAAGAGTTGGGGGAAGAGCGGGAGATTGTTTTGGATGTCGATATTGAAGAGGCCGGCTATGAGGCGGGGGACAAACGGATTTCCGACATCTCCTTTCAGGTCCGGCGCGGAGAGCTGCTGGGGCTGATCGGCCCGAATGGCGCCGGCAAAAGTACGACGATCAAGACGCTGCTCGGCCTGCTCAAGCATGCCAAAGCCAGAGTAACGCTTGGCGGGGAGAATAAATCCTATGCCTATGTACCGGAGCAGCCGGTATTTTATGAGGATCTGACACTCTGGGAGCATCTGGATCTGGCTGCTGCCGCTTATGGCCTGCCGTATGACCAGTTTGAGCCGGCAGCAGAGAAGCTGCTGGTGCAGTTTGGCATGAGCCATGTGCGCGACGATCTTCCGGCAGGCTTCTCCAAGGGCATGAAGCAGAAGATGATGCTGATGCTCGGCTTTCTCGTTCAACCTGACGTATACATCGTGGATGAGCCGTTTATCGGGCTGGACCCGCGTGCGACCAAGGATTTCCTGCGGCTGCTGGAAGCTGAGCGGAAGCGCGGGGCAGGCGTGCTTATGTCCACGCATGTCCTCGACACGGCGGAGAAAATCTGTGACAGCTTCGTGCTGATCTCCGGCGGCGAAATAGCAGCAACAGGCACGCTGGAAGAAATCCGTGACAGTGCCGATCTGCCGGAGGGGTCGTTGTTTGATTGCTTCGACGAATTGACATGAGGGCGCGCGAACATACGGCTGCAGATAGCAGCCCCCGTCCAGCAGGAGCTGGCTATGCTTTCCCTACCGGACCGCGCCTGTTCCGGCGGCGGCTGTTCTCGCATTGGCGCGAGCAATCGGCCATCATCCGGACGGCTGCAGACTGGACGGTGCTGCTCTATATTGTAATTCCCGGCGGCCTGCTTGGCGGCCGGTTCTACTACGGCTTCTGGTCGGGCGAGGTCCCGGCTTGGACTACGGTCCTGCCCTTCATAACGCTTCTGCTGCTGCTTGCAGTCCTGCTGCTGACCGGCGGAATGGTCCTGCTGCTTCAGGAAGGTGATCTGCTGTTTCTCAGACAGCGGCAGAGCTGGATAAGAAGTATCCTGCTGCGCGGGATGATTTACAGCCTGACCGTAACTGCGCTCAAAATAGCTGCGGTATACGCTGTTCTACTGCCCTTTATTATCCGCGGCTACGGGCTCAGTCCGGCAGCGGCCGGAGCGCTGCTGCTGCTGACGGTCACTGCCGGCTGGAGCATCAAGCTGCTGGGGCATATCGTCAGGGTACAGCGTCAGGGCTTCCGCCGCTGGCTGCGGCTGCTTCCCGCTGTGACAGTGCCTGCCGGGCTGTATGTATGGCTGGCACTGCTCTGGCAGAACAGCCCCTGGCTGCTGCTTGCAGCAGCCGCTGTATACGCAGCAGTAACCGTCTGGGCTCTGCGCTGCCGCCTCCGGCTGCAGGGAACCTTCCTCAGCGATGTGCGCGAGGACTACAAGCAGCGGATGCGAATTGCCGGCCTGCTGCTGCGCGGCGTGCTGGATAAGCCGCGTCCCACCCGGTACAAGCCGTGGATCTTCCGCAGATCGCAGCCGCTGCTGTCCTCCAGGCAGCCGGAGAGCCGCTTTACTGCAGCCGGAATCAAGGCGCTGGTGCGCAATCCGGCTCACCTGAAGCTGTATTTATCGTTTACAGGCGTATCCATGAGTGCACTCCTTATTGCTCCGGCCTTCCTGAAATGGATTCTGCTTGTCGTGCTGGCTTTATTAATGTGCTACTGGCTGAGCTCCTTCTGGCTGCTCTTCGCCGGAGATGATTATATCGGCATCCTGCCGTTTACGAAAGCGCAGAAGGCTGCGGCCGGCTCCAAGGCTATGCTGATTCTTGCTGTTCCGTATACGGTACTGTGCTCCGCGGTGGTCTGTATTCCGCTGTACGGCTGGTGGGGGCTGCTGCTGTTTGCCCCGCTGGGCTTCGGTATCGGAACTTTCATCGCCCGGATTTACAGCACGATCCGGCTGACAGAGCATTAAGTGCTCTGAAACCCCATATAAAAAGCGTTGCCCGCGCATAGGCCGCAGGCAACGCTTTTTGGCATCTCTAAGAGTAGAAGCTGCTCCTATCCAAGCCGGTCTGCCGCATGATCCCCCGCCATATAACCTGTGGAGAAAGCAGCCGTAATATTATAACCTCCGGTATAGCCGTGAATATCGAGGATCTCACCGCAGAAATACAGGCCCTCCATCAGCTTGGACTGCATCGTTTTGGGATCAACCTCTTTGAGGTTAATGCCGCCGCCAGTAACAAAAGCCTCCTCGATCGACAGCGTGCCGTACACTCTGATCGGAAAACGTTTGACCAGCTGGGCAAGCTGCTGCCAGTCCTGCTTGGGGATATTGTCATAAGTAAGATTATCCGGCAGCCCCGCCCTCTGCAGCAGAATCGGGATGATCCGCTCAGGCAGATAGCCCTTCAGCACATTTTTGACCGATTTTTTTGATTCCTGGGCGGCCAGCTTCAGCGTTTCGTTATACACATCTTCTTTACTCTTTTCGGGCAGAAAATCAATCGAGACCTCAATGTTTCCGCTGCCGTACTGCTTCAGGGCCTTGACGACAAACTGGCTGCAGCGCAGGGCAATCGGCCCGGAAATGCCAAAGTGGGTAAACAGCATATCCCCCTGGTGCTCAATAAGCTTTTTGCCTTTAGGATTCCATACGGACAGGGACACCTCTCTCAGAGAGAGGCCCTGAAGCTCCTTGCTCTGGATAAAAGGTTCATTGGAGGTAAGCGGAACTTCGGTCGGAAAAAGCTCCGTGATCGTATGCCCCGCCTGTTCAGCCCAGGCATAGCCGTCCCCTGTTGAGCCGGTCTGGGGCACGGACTTGCCGCCTGCTGCAACAATGACGCTGCGGGCCTCTATAACCTCGCCGCTCTGCAGCCGGACGCCTTCAACCCGTCCTTCTTTGTAGAGAAGCTCGCGCACCGGCGCGTGCAGCCGGATCTGCACTCCCTGTCCCCGTACCTGATTGACGAGGGTGTCCACAACCGTTTTCGCTTTATCGCTCACCGGAAACATCCGCCCGTTGTCCTCTTCCTTCAGCCGGATTCCCAAATTCTCGAAAAAGGCGATAATGTCTTTATTGTTGAACTGGGAAAAAGCGCTGTAAAGAAACCGGCCGTTTCCCGGAATATACTTGATCAGCTCATCAATCTCTTTATTGTTGGTGACATTGCAGCGGCCGCCGCCGGAGATGCCCAGCTTACGCCCCAGCTTGTCTCCTTTTTCCAGCAGAAGCACCTTCCCGCCCTTACTGCTTGCGGCAATACCGGCCATCAGCCCGGCGGAGCCCCCGCCGATTATGATTACATCGTATCTCATTTGTTTAACTCCCAAACTGTTTGTTTGCTTTAATTTTACCATGTCAGCCGTTTCAATGCAGCGCCCGGATCTTTGCGGGATTTCCGTTGTCAGAACTGCCCTGGCTATGCTTTAATCTTAATTGGAAAGGGTATTTTGTCTAACTCAGGGAGTGATTACAATTATTGAGGAAATTAAGGATATTCTATTGCAGATATCGGCAGCCGGTTCCTTTTTATTTGTGTTTCAATGGTGGCTGGACCAGGGTCATATGACCCGCAGGAACAGGCGTCTCCCTGATGATTTGTCCTTTCTGGTTATCGGCTGTGCGCTCAGCATTGCCGTCTGTACGATCTTTTCCTCGTCACTGGCCGGAGGGGTCTATCTTAATCTGGCGGTTCTGCCGGCTTTTATCGGCATCCTGTATGCGCCTTTCCGTTCCGGGCTAAGCCTGGCTGCGTTCTTTCTGCTGAGTACCGCCCTGTTCTCTGAGCCGCCGGGTCTGAGCGCCATCATCATGAATTCAGGGGCATTGCTGTATCCGCTGCTCTTTGGTTTAGCGCGTCCTTTCAAACAGGCTAAATGGTTAGAAAAGGTAATGCTGCTGTGGGCTGTTTTGTTCCCGTGCATGTTTTTTGTTGTCATGGTGCCCCATATGGAGAAAATCCGCGAGGCACAGACATTTACCTCTGATGTAATACTGGTTACAGCCTACCTGTTTGTCGCTGTGCTGACAGGCGGTCTGCTGATCTTTTGCATCGAAACCGCCTGGGATAAGGTTCTGGTAAAAGAGAAGATGGAGGGCCTTTCGGAACGGTTCATGTGGGAATCCAAAAAACTGGAGCAGGTCACAGATATTGTCCAGCTTAATATTATGTCGATGAATGAACTCGGCTATATTACAGAGCTCAATGAGTTCATGCTGAAGCTGATCCGGAGGCACTATCCGGATTATACAAGAGAGTTGATTCTTTCCCGGCAGGCGGCGCTGCTGTTTGCAGACAGTGTGGACAAACAGACCTATATGCAGCTGAAGGCCGTGTTTTTTAATAAACAGCGCTCCAATGCCAAAATAAACTGCGGAGACTACATTTATCAGATATACACGGCTCCGGTTCAGCAAGGTTCCGGTTTTTCGGACGGCGTGGTGATGATTGTTCAGGATGTGACGGAGGAAGAGAAGCTCCGCACGGAGCTGGATCATGCCGAACGGCTGACGCTGGTAGGACAGATGGCGGCCGGCATCACTCATGAGATCCGTAATCCCATGGCCGTAGTGCGCGGGTTCCTGCAGCTAATGCGGGAGAAAAGTCCGGGGGAGCTTGATTCCTATTATCAGATCGTAATGGATGAGCTGGACCGTGCCAACGGAATCATCGATGATTTTCTGTCGCTGGCTCAAAGCAGGGTGTCGGACAAAGAACTGGTTCAGTTCCATCATATAATAGAAGAATTGTCTCCGCTGATCTGGGCGGATGCCAATCTGCGCGGCCAGAGCGTTGAGCTGAACACAGCTCCTGCCCTGCCGCTCCTCAGGCTGAATGTCCGGGAGGTCAAGCAGCTGATTCTGAATCTGGCCCGCAACGGAATGGAAGCTATGGAGGCCAAGGGAGTGCTGACTCTGGAAACCCGGGTGAACAACGGCAATATTGAAATTGTGATCAGGGATACCGGCAGCGGGATTGAACAAGATAAGCTTGCGAATTTGTTTACTCCCTTTTTTACGACGAAGAACCACGGGACAGGCCTCGGTCTGCCGCTGTGCCTGAGCATTGTTGAGCGTCATAACGGCACCATCAGGGTAGATTCTGCGGCGGGAGAAGGTACTGCTATAACGGTAGCCCTCCCCTATGAAGCGGAAGAAGAAAACCTTGCGGGATAAGGGGGGGCATCCGGCCCGCATTCCTTGCTTTCACAGGGTATGTATGTATAATAAAGTTAGTGATTGCTGCGGTAATGCAGCCTAACCTTACATTCAAGAGGCAAAGGAGAGTGCAGAAGAAATGTCCATGTCATTTAATCAATATATGCGGGATTCGATTCAGCCTATGCGTGATGACCTGACCGGTATCGGGTTCCAGGAATTGTTGACTCCGGAAGAGGTGGAAGCCGCTCTTCCAGCTGCAAAAGGAACAGCGCTTGTTGTTGTGAACTCAGTGTGCGGCTGTGCAGCCGGCCAATGCCGTCCAGGCGTAGCCCAAGCTCTGCAGAATGAAATTCTGCCGGATCACCTGTTTACGGTGTTCGCGGGCCAGGAGAAGGAAGCAACCGCCAAAGCGCGTGAATACTTCGCTCCATATCCGCCTTCTTCACCTTCCATCGCACTGATGAAGGATGGGGAGCTTGTTCATTTTATTGAGCGCCATGGTGTTGAAGACCGTTCGGCAAGCGAAATTGCTGCTGAATTGAAAGAGGTTTTCGACCGTTATTGCCAGTAAATTAAGGGTAATAAATCAGAGGAATCTCGCGGCGGCCGGAAGCCCGGCTCTGCGGGATTTTTTTTCAAATAAGGAGATGCAGAAACGGAGGAATGGTTATGAGCCTGCAAGAAGAGATTATTGCTGCCCTTGGCGTCAAGCCGGCCATTGATGTGGAAGCAGAGGTACAGAAACGTGTGGATTTCCTGAAATCTTATGTACGTCAGGCCGGTGCCCAGGGGCTGCTGATTGCGATCAGCGGCGGTGTCGACAGCGCAGTCGCTGCAGGATTGTGCAAACGGGCGACGGACGAGCTGACCGCCGAGGAAGGCAAGGAATATATTACGCTTGGTGTTTTCCAGCCTTACGGTGAGCAGGAGGATATTGAGCACAGCTATGCAGTGGCCGAGGCGTTTGGGCTTACCCGCAAAGTTGAAACCAATATTGAAGAAGCGGTTAATGAGATTGCGCTCGAAGTGGAGCACAGCCTCAAGGCGCTGGGGCAGCACCGCCATATTACGCATCAGGGCAAGGGGAATGTAAAAGCCAGAACGCGGATGGTGATGCAGTATGCGCTCGCTTTTGAGAATAATCTGCTGGTAGTGGGTACGGATCATGCTTCCGAGGCAATTACCGGCTTCTATACCAAGTGGGGCGACGGTGCGGTTGACATTACGCCGCTGAGTACGCTTAATAAGCGTCAGGTACGCCAGCTTGCGGTCTATCTGGGAGTGCCGGCCGAGGTTGTGACCAAGGCGCCGACAGCGGGCCTGTGGCCTGGTCAAACGGATGAAACCGAGCTCGGCCTCACATACGATGAGAACAGCGACTATCTGGAGGGCAAGCCGGTCAGTCCGGAGGCAGCGGAGAAGCTTGAACGCTACTATAAGAGAACCGCTCATAAACGTAATGTCATACCGGGGATTTAACAGGGGCAGGCGCTAAAGTTCCTGCCCCAGGATTCATAGGTCAATACTAACCGCCGGAGTCAGCCTGTACCGCTTTCCGGCGGTTTTGCTGTGCAGGTCAGAGCAGGCTGCTGTTCTCCAGCGTGTGCCCGATAAAAGCTTCCGAAGCTGCAATCGCCTGCTCCAATTGCGGTGTTGTTCCGGCAAAGGGATGAACGCTGCAGAAGGTATGGTCGCCTCCGGCAATCTGCACCCAGCTGATATCGGGACGGAGCGCGGTTAACTGCTCGGATCCCTGCCGCAGCCTTGCGCTGTCTTCGGTTCCCTGGATCAGGACGACCGGGAAAGAGGCCGATTTCATCCGCTCAAGAATATTGTAACGCTCAGCCTGGCGCTCCAGATCTTCAAGGATCACAGCATCGAGCGGCATTTGCTGGCCGGTACGGCCGTTAAGTACATGGCTGCGGCCTAATGTTCTCATTTCCTGCTTCTGCTCCCCGGTGAACAGATCAAGGTCGGTAATCCCGTTCCAGGAGATGACTCCGGCAACCTCATCGGGATGGTCCAGCGCGTAGAGCAGACTGTCGCCGGCTCCCCGGCTGTGTCCCAGCAGAAACAGGGGCAGGGCTCCGAATTTATGGTGCTGGCTGAGATAGGAGAGCAGGATCTCCATGTCTTTGATCTCCCGGTTATAGGTGTTGCGGGCAAACTTCTCAAGCTCGGTAAAATGCTGCAAATCCTCGCCGATCCCGGCATGGGAAAAGTTGAAGGAGATGACTTCATGTTCATGGCTGAGTGCGGCTGCGGTGTAGGGGAACATCCCCCAATCTTTGAATCCTTTGTAGCCGTGTGCGATGACTATCAGGCTCTTGGCCTTACTGCGGGCAGGGAAATGGGAGCAGCGCAGGACTGCGTCCTCTCCGGCAGGCAACTCGAAATTACGGTTCATCGGGCGAATCCCCTCTCTTTAATCAGAGATAATATGACAGAATCTAAAAGCCGGACTATAATCATCTCAGAATACCCAGAATGTATATGAAGATAATACCATTATTAAAGCGGTTAAAGAAAGATGGCAGATGAATGTGTTTGAAGGCGTCAAGCTCATAAGGAGTGTGAAGTTGTGATTTATGGAATCGGCCATGATGTGCTGGAGATCGGCCGCATGAAGCGGATACTGGCCAGGGAATCCGGCCCCAAACTTATCCGGCGCATCCTTACAACGGCCGAGCTGCAGCTGGCAGACGGGCGGACAGGCAGGCTGGCTGAATTTGTCTCCGGCCGGTTTGCCGCCAAAGAGGCGGTTGTAAAAGCGCTGGGCTGCGGAATCGGCAGTGAAGTGGGCTTTCAGGATATAGAGATACTGCCGGATGGCTCCGGCAAGCCCTCCGTGACGCTCTCGGAGGCTGCCTGGTCCAGGCTGGGCATGAACAGGGAAGAGTATATTCTCCATCTGACCATCACCCACAGCCAGGAATTGGCTTCGACCTTTGCGGTTGTGGAGCGCAGGGACTAAGGATTAATGGAAGAGTTAAGGACAGTCCTTTTGTATAAATAGAATTTATAGGCAAGGAGATAAAGAATGACAACGCATGAACAGCAGGAGCAGGAGGTAAAACGGTTTTTCAGCACGAATCTGCTGGAATGGTATAAGGTTCAGAAGCGTGATCTGCCATGGCGGCGTCACCGTAATCCGTATTATATCTGGATTTCGGAGATCATGCTGCAGCAGACGAGGGTGGATACGGTCATCCCTTATTTCAACCGGTTCATCGAACGGTTTCCTACGGTAGAGTCGCTGGCGGATGCGCCTGAGGAAGAGGTGCTGAAATGCTGGGAAGGCCTCGGCTACTACTCAAGAGCCCGGAATCTGCAGTATGCGGCCCGGCAGGTCAAGGAGCTGTATGGCGGGGAGGTCCCGAATGACCGGGATGCAGTATTCGGACTGAAGGGAGTCGGGCCGTACACCGCCGGAGCTATCCTCAGCATTGCCTTCAACCGGCCTGAGCCGGCGGTGGATGGCAATGTCATGCGGGTGTTGTCCCGCTATTTCCTGCTGGAGGATGACATTGCCAAGGTTCCGACCCGGGTAAAAATGGAGCGCCTGGCGGCCGAGCTGATCCCGGAGGGAGAGGCATCGCACTTCAATCAGGCGCTGATGGAGCTTGGCGCGCTGGTCTGCACGCCGAAATCACCGCGCTGCCTGATCTGCCCGGTGATGGAGCACTGCGCGGCGCGCCTGGCGGGCTGCGAGACCTCGCTGCCCGTCAAGACCAAGGCCAAGCCGCCGCGCCCGGAAGAGCGGCTGGCGGCCCTGGTCACCGGCAGCGGCGAGCACGCCGGCCGGGTGCTGATCCGGCAGCGGCCACAGAGCGGGCTGTTAGCCCGCATGTGGGAGCTGCCGCATTGGCCTGCGCCGCCTGCCGAGGGCGGCGGCCCCGGTGCGCTGCCGGAGGCGGCAGCGCTGGACCGGCTGCGCCGGTCCCTGCGCCAGGCCGGGATTCTCGCCCGGCCTGAGGGGCACTGGACGGCTGCGGAGCACACGTTCAGCCACATTGTTTGGACCCTGCAGGTGTACATCTGCAGGGAGGAGGACGCCCTGGCGCTGCCGCTGGCGGCAGAAGCGCGGGCGTCCTATGCGGCTGCGGAGCTTGCGCCGGCGGAGCCGTTCGCGGATGGCGGCCATCCGGAGGACGCCGGCGCTGTGCGCTGGATCCGCCGTGAGGACATGGCGGACTACGCGTTTCCGAACGTTTTTCTCAAGCTGCTGAACAGTTACTTCGATGAGGCAGAGAAGGAGCAGCTGTAGGCAGCTGCATATGCTGCGTATGTTAGCTGCAAGGGATAGGCGAGTGCTGATAATGAAGCTTAATGAGTACAATAGCTGCGAAGCGAATGTACTGTGGGTGCTTCTTCATTATTGCAGCTTTAGCAGCAACCTCAACAAGATAAAGGCCTTGCCGTATGCTACGGCAGGGCCTTTATTATTAGGTGTAAAAACGACACTTATTTTAAGCGGAATGCCCCTTTGAGCAGACAGGTGGTAGATTTAAGTGTCTTTTTGCTAACTAGAATCCCTATCCCGGCAAATGCCGTCTTAATAGGTGATGATTTTCCGCTTAGCGTGACTTGACCTCACCTGCAGATGCATTGCCATCATTAGCTATTTGGATAGCTGTACTTTGTACACTTAAAACCGGCGGTTGTCAGCTTTTGCACCATATAGATGCAGTTCATGCAGCTAAATCAGCCCGAAACGGCTGAATCTGGCATTATCCGTTTATTTAACTGCACAGAATGCAGCTAATCGGCAGTTGCGCGGAAAAACCGGTATTTTAGCTGCACAAACTGCAATTAACTCTTAAGGTAACCCTCCCTAATGATGGTCTATAAGCATCCCTGACTTCAGGCAGCCGGATTTAGATGCAATCAGCCGGTACCTGCTCGAAGGTTAAAATGTTGTACTACTTTCATGAACAGTCCAGCCCGCCTCACCTGAACACAAAAACGGATACCGCCCAAAGGGCAGTATCCGTTATGTTCACTCAAGCCGCTTATGCGGCAGGAGTCTTATTTTGCGCTTTCGTAGCGTTTGCCGACTTCTTCCCAGTTCACTACGTTCCAGAACGCTTTGATGTAATCAGGGCGTTTGTTCTGGTAGTTCAGGTAGTAAGCATGCTCCCATACGTCCAGACCAAGGATTGGTGTAGCCCCTTCGCTGATCGGGTTGTCCTGGTTAGGAGTGCTTGTTACAGCAAGCTTGCCGTCTTTAACAACGAGCCATGCCCAGCCGCTGCCGAAACGGGTAGTTGCTGCAGCAGCGAAATCTTCTTTGAATTTATCGAAGCCGCCGAGCTCGCTGTCAATGGCTGCTGCAAGAGCGCCTGTTGGAGCGCCGCCGCCGTTAGGTCCGATAACTTCCCAGAACAGAGTGTGGTTGGCATGTCCGCCGCCGTTGTTGCGAACTGCAGTGCGGATGGCTTCAGGTACTGCGTTCAGGTCAGTGAGCAGCTCTTCAATGCTCTTGTCTTGCAGTTCAGGCGCCTTTTCCAGAGCGGCGTTCAGGTTCGTCACATAAGTGTTGTGATGTCTGTCATGGTGAATTTCCATCGTCAGAGCGTCGATGTGCGGTTCAAGTGCGTTGTTCGGGTAAGGAAGTGCCGGTAATTGAAATGCCATGGAAAAATCCCTCCTGAGTTTTATGAGAATTTGTATGATAAAGAATTTTGGCGGTCTTGACGTCAAAACCCCTTATTTCCAATACGCCTTATAGGGTATGTAACCACTACGATATTATTATTAAACCGTATCTGGAAGAAGAATGCAACATTAAACAAACATAAATGTTTAAAAAGTGACAGCTGTGACAACCTCACGGGAAGTGTAAACACTATGTTAAAGAGATAGATTAACCCGGGGTAGCAGTTTCTATACCCGGGATTTTACCTTTATCATGAAAATGTGTAAATTGTTTTAATAAAAGCGCTTGATATAAAGCGCTTACTAAAGAAAAATGGTGATATCGCCAGAAAAGTGTGCTTTAATAGAGTTAAAAGCAGGTATTCCTCGTTTTTTGAACATTGAAGATGTGATCAGCCGTTTACATTCGGTTAATACTTCTTTGACCACAAGAAAAGCTTCTACGTTAAGATGGATCCGGCCGCTTCTTCAGATAACATCCATTACTTTTTTTTCATGCTTTTTTTCTGTGTTTATTTTTGCAGGAACTCCTTCTTTTTGTAACATCCAAGCCATAGAAAAGGGAGATTATAAAGAATGCACGTTCGTTCCTTTCAATTAAGCGACGTTACCCCTGTGACTGAATTGCTGCAGACCGCATTGTCGGAAGAATGTTTCGAGAACACGATGGAGCCTTTTTCCAGGCAGCTTTCCTGGGATTCCGATCTCATTGTAGTTGCTGAAGAAGAAGGAGAAATTGTCGGTGCGCTGATTGGTACGATTGAAAAGAATCATGGCTGTTATTTCCGCATCGCCATTCATCCCGAATACCGCCGCAGAGGAATCGGCAGAAGTCTGGTTTCGGCAATGGAGAGCAGATTCCAGGCACGCAAGGTTAGCGGTATTTACGTGGCTGTTGATGAGCACAATTCGTTTGCGTTGCCCCTGTATGAAGCTATGGGCTATAACGAGAATCAGATTTTTAAATCCGTACGCAAGCTTAGCATTGTCGGATAAGAACCTTTGCCATCCGGTATGACGTAAGCGGAAACATTTACTAGAATAGAGAACTTTAACGACTTATATGGTCTGTTCCATTATACTGAAGCATATCTCCCCGTTGTCCGTTGCAAATGGCCGGGAGATATGCTTTTCTATTGTTACGGGCTAAAGCTGCAGCGGCGGCAGTACCCTACTAATTACCGGAGCAAGAGGGTGGCATATGAACGGGGAAACCAAAGAGGAACTCATACGCAGCCGCAAGCAAAGATACCGCTCAGTTACCCATAACGGCTCCAGAAGGACTCCGGCGCAGAGATGGGTCCGCGAGATACGGGACTGGATGGTTACTGCTGCAATTGTATTTGCAGTCATGTCGCTGCTTAATATATTCGTATTCAATGTCTCGACTGTGATCGGACAGTCCATGCAGCCGACGCTGTATGAAGGCGAGAAGCTGATTATTAACAAAATCACCCTCAGCTTTGCGGACCCCGGACGGGGTGATATTGTTGTGCTTCATGATCCAAGTATCGGGCCGGACCGGAAGGAGTATCTGGTCAAACGCGTGATCGGGGTACCCGGAGATGTTATAGAAGTAAAGGAGCATCAGTTGTATGTCAATGGCGTATTAGCTGAGGAGCCATATATTGATACGGTAATTCAGGATTCCGATTTCCAGGCGGTAACGGTTGAAGCAGGAACCTATTTCGTAATGGGTGACAACCGCCATGCCGGAGCCAGTAAGGACAGCCGTTATTTTGGTGCTGTTCCGGAGTCCTATATAATCGGAAAGGCTGCATATATCTGGTGGCCCCTGTCCAAGCTGAATGCACTATAAACTGCACCGGCCAGACCGGCTGAATCATGCTCAATAAAGGAGAAGGCGGAAATGAACATCAAGGCCCCGTCAGCATATGCCCCGCCGGCTTCCAGGTGGGAGAAGCTGAAGGCTGAAATTAAAGAGGCTGCCCCGCAGCTGGGGATTGACGATATCGGGTTCACTACGGCTGAACCCTTTCTATATTTGAAGAACATTCTTCAGGATCACCGGGACAAGGGCTATGAGTCCGGCTTCGAGGAGCAGGATCTCGAGAAACGCACGGTCCCGGCCCTGAAGAATGGTGAACCTATGTCTATTATTGCTATTGCTGTAGCGTATCCGTCCAAAATGGAGAACCCGCCCAAGTCGGAGCCCGGAGAACGGCGGGGGATTCTCGCCAGAGCCTCCTGGGGGCGGGATTATCATCTTGTCCTGCGGGAAGCGCTGGCGAAGCTGGCGGGCTTTATCCGTGAGAGCGTTCCTGATGCCGTGCTTGAGAGTATGGTCGATACGGGAGTGCTGGTTGACCGTGCGGTAGCGGAACGGGCCGGAATCGGCTTCAGCGGCAAAAACTGTGCGGTCATTTCCCCGGACTGGGGCTCATGGATTTACCTGGGGGAGATGATCACGAATATTCCCTTTCCGCCGGATAAGCCTGTAGAGGACGGCTGCGGAGACTGCACCAAATGTATTGATGCCTGTCCTACGGGGGCGCTGGTCGGACCCGGACAGCTGAATGCCCAGGCATGCATTTCGTTTCTCACGCAGACTAAAGGGTTTCTGAGTGAGGAATATATGACGAAGATCGGCAACCGCCTGTACGGATGCGATACCTGTCAGATTGTCTGCCCCAAGAACCGGGGGAAGAGCTGGAACCACCGTCCGGAGCTGCAGCCTGATCCGGAAATTGTCAAGCCGCTGCTGATGCCGATCCTTGATCTCAGCAACCGGGAATTCAAGGAGAAATTCGGCATGAGCTCGGCAGCCTGGCGCGGCAAGAAGCCGATTCAGCGCAATGCTGTAATTGCTCTGGGGAATTTCAAAGAAGCTGCTGCTGTTCCGAAGCTGGCCGAGATTGTCCTGCGCGAACCGCGTCCGGAGATGCGCGGTACCGCTGCCTGGGCACTCGGTAAAATCGGCGGCAGTGAGGCACTGGCGGCGGTGGAGCAGGCGCTGCAGCGTGAAGAGGATGGCACGGTGCGGGAAATGCTGGACCGGGCACACGGCAGACTGCTGGAGCAGAAGGAGCCGGGCGGTGAATAAGCTTAGTATGGCGGCATCTGCAGATGTAACAACGGTATATTACAGTGAAATGCAATCCCTGATTGGTGATTTGACGTTATGCGCAACGGACAAGGGATTGTGTCTGGTCCGGTTCGGTCCGCTTGCCAGGACGCGGCCGGATATGGAGAAATGGCTGGCTGTCCGGATAGGCAAGGTGGAGCTGCAGTCCGCGGAAGAGCCGCTTGCTGAAGTGAAACATCAGCTCACAGAGTATTTCAGCGGACAGCGGCGGGACTTTTCGCTGCCGCTGGATATGCGCGGGACCCCGTTTCAGCTCGAGGTCTGGACAGCGCTGCGCACCATTCCTTACGGGGCATCGGCTTCCTATAAGGATATGGCGCTTGCGGCAGGGAACGTCAAGGCGGTCCGGGCAGTCGGGGGAGCCAATAACCGCAACCCAATCCCGGTCATTGTCCCCTGCCACCGGGTCATCGGGGCTGCAGGTGCCCTTGTGGGCTACGCCGGGGGGCTCAGGATTAAGAGCTGTCTGCTGGAGCTGGAGGCCGGGCAGACAGCACCGGATCAATCAGGGATTTATCTTTTTTAAAGGCATGGCCGTTTCGATCTGGCCTATGGGATTTACCAATTGCTGTCCAGATGTTGAAATGCTATGATAGAATCGCGTGCCCAGGACGGGCAATGCCGACAATTGAGTACAGAGGTGGACATTAGATGAATATTGCGTTGCCTATTATTACGCTTGTCGTAGGTCTGATCGGCGGATTTGCCATTGGTGTTTTCTATCTGCGCAGACAAATGACAACGATGCAGAATGATCCGGAAATGCTCCAGAAGGTTGCGAAGCAAATGGGTTATAACCTGAACAACAAGCAGATGCAGCGTGCGCAGCAGATGCTCAAAAACAATAACCAGCCGGGACGGCCAGCACCTGCAGCCAGACAGAAGCAGGGCCGCAAAGGCAGATAGAGGTTCTCGTAATAGATGATTACAGATACGGGGACGAAAGGGGGAGGCTCAATGGGGGGCATCAAGGAATATGTGAACGGCAAGGTATCTGCGAACCGTGAACAGATCGAGTACCACGTTGCCAGAATATTGGAATTAATCGGTGAAGACACCGGCCGTGAAGGCTTGCTGGATACGCCGGCACGCGTCACGCGGATGTATGAGGAGATCTTTGGCGGTTATTCAGTAGATCCCCGCGAGGCGCTCGGCGTAACATTTGATGAGTCTCATGAAGAGCTGGTCATCGTAAAAGATATTGTCTATTACAGCCAGTGTGAGCATCATATGGCCCCTTTCTTCGGCAAGGTCCATATCGGTTACGTGCCAAGCGGACGGATTGCCGGGCTTAGCAAGCTGGCCCGTCTTGTGGAGGCTGTTAGCCGCCGCCTGCAGGTGCAGGAACGCATTACTGCGCAGATCGCAGACATTATGGCCGAAGTGCTTAGTCCGCACGGCGTGATGGTTGTGGTGGAAGGCGAACATCTGTGCATGTGCGCCCGCGGGGTAAAGAAGCCCGGCAGCAAGACGGTGACTATGGCCACCAGAGGCACCTTCCGTGAAGACGCAGCTGCACGCGCGGAATTCCTTGCTCTGATCAAAGAATAGAACGGAGCAGGCTGCAATGCGCTCCGGATATATTGAAAGCCCGCCCGCACTTCTGTGCCGGACGGGCTTTTTGGTTCGCCTAAGGTAATAAGCCCTGCTATCACCGGCGGGACCGGATTAAAAGGGTTGCCACATCAGCTTGCGGGCAGCGGCATAACGCTCGGAGACATATGGCCAGTTGACCACCTTCCACCAGTCTTTAATATAATCGGCGCGGTTATTCTGGTGCTTGAGGTAGTAGGCATGCTCCCAGACGTCCAGCGCCAGCAGCGGGACAACATCCCATTGTGACAGATTCTGATGCTTCTCTGCGGTCAGGATCTCCAGCCGGCGGCTGCGCGGGCTCCAGACGAGAAGAGCCCAGCCGCCGCCTTCAACCTTATTTGCCGCCTCCGTGAACTGGGTCTTGAAGGCATCGTAGCTGCCGAAGCTGCGCTCAATCGCGTCCAGCAAGGCTCCGGTCGGCCGTCCTCCGCCCTGGGGTGACAGGACGTTCCAGAAGATAGTGTGCAGATAATGGCCTGCCCCGTTAAAGGCCAGCTCCCGCTCCCAATGCTTGACCAGATCAAAATCGCCGTTCTTGCGGGCTTCTGCCAGCTTGAGCTCGGCTTTGTTCAGTCCGTCTACATAGCTCTGGTGATGCTTGTCGTGGTGGATAACCATTGTTTTCTCATCGATGTAGGGCTCCAGTGCATTATAGGCATAGGGCAGCGGCGGGAGAGTATGGCCGCCGACCGGTACGGTGCCCGGCTCACGCAGCTCCGGCTGCGGAGCCCCCGGGAAGGAAGGTGCAAAAGGATCTGAGGGCTCAGCCCTGAAATCCGGCTGATACAGCTCCGGCTGGTCTATGGCGGCTTCCCGCATCAGTCCGGCAACCTGTCCCGGCGCGCTCAGCGTTCCGAGTACAGCCAGGAAATACTCTGATTCGCGGATAATGTGCACAATCACGATTCCGGCAAGCGGCTGGGCATTTACCGCCCTACTAGCTTCCCGCAAAGCGTACAGCTGGCGGATGAACTCGCGGGACTGGCCGCAGGCGATATGGACCAGTTGCTCCGTATCGGAAGCAAGCCCGGGGTGCCCGGCAGATCCTGATCCAAGCGACACCTCCAGCAGGCGCCGTGCGGCCTGCTCTGCTGCGCCGAAGACAACAGCCCATTCATCCAGCAGCTTGACGTAAGGCTGCTCCAGGCGGGGAACAATGCCTTTTATAACTTCGGTATGCTCCTTCTCCTGGGTTTTCCAGAAAATAATCTCCTCGAGAATGCGCACAGGCAGCAGCGGCCCGTAAATATACAGCATGGCTGGAAGACCTCCTGTCTTGGCTCAATAACGGTTCATTATATGAGTCCGGAAAAGAGAATATGAGGATTACCGCCGGTCCTGTAAGATGACACAAAAAAACGTGCAGAGCTGTATAGATACATTTCTGCACGTTGGTATAGGGGCTTCTGTCTGTTATTTGCTTGCTGTGGAGGTTGGGCTGCTACTCTCCAGTGACTGGGCCAGCTGCACATTGCCGAGAAAAGCGGAGACACGGCGCAGATACTCGCGCGGATGCTCCCGGAACAGCAGCTCATGGTGACTGTCCTCAATAATCCAGGAATCGGAGTAAGGATTGCTCTGGTTGGCTGCCAGCTCCTCGGCAATCGGGTATGGAGCCTTGTCATCCTTCGTGCCGTGCATGAACAGGATCGGGAACGGATAATCCTCTTTTTTCACCTTGGCGTAAGGAATCTGGTTGAGTCCGGTTCCGTTCAGCACCGGGAACAGCAGCTCCATGATCTCCAGGGAAGGCTGGCGCGGAAGATCAATGTTTTGCTTAATATTATGGTACAGCGTATCCGGCTCCAGCAGGAAGGTGCTGTCCAGTATCATAGCATCGACGTCCTTGGTAACAAGCCCGGCCTGAAGCGCAGTGCCTGCGCCCATCGAGAAGCCCCATACAACAATCTCCCTGGCTCCCCGCTCCTTGGCAAAGTTAATGGCGCCGAGCAGCTGCTGGGATTCTTTTTTACCCCCTGTAGCAATATCCTTGTTAATCTGGGAAGCGAAGCCGTAGTCGAACATGACGACGTTGAAGTTCAGGCTGTGCGCGTAGTGGGCCAGATCATACATCGGAACCCAGGTCTCCTCGCGGTTGGCGCCGTAGCCGTGGCTGAATACGATCGTCTTGGTTGAACCTTCAGACGGAATGTACCAGCCCTGCATCGTCCGGCTGCCATCCTGTGCCGGGAAGTTCACATCCTCATATTCCAGTCCCTTGGCAATCATAGGTGTGGAATAGAGGGGGGCTACCGTGGGGTTGGACAGCACCCAGGCAATATAGCCATGCAGTGCGATGAAGCAGAAGACAAAAAAGAAAAAGACCGATAACAGCAACGCCACAATAATATGTTTGACACGGATCATCCGCAGAGAAATCTGATGTGCTGCACCTGGCTTTTGTTTATCAGGCTTGTGTGAGACCGGCGGGCCGGTACGGAGTGTTGCCAGATCCATATTTTCAACTCCCAAAAAGAATAATTCATATATTTAATCGTAGGTTGATGCCCCTGCAAAGTCAATGAATTAGCCGCTTTTGTAATCTAAATGTAAACTGAGCTCCAGCCTTTTCCGGGCCTGTTATTATGCTGGACTTTCTCTGGAGTTTTGCTCTAAGATAGAGTTGACTATGTAGAATAATGTAACCGGGTTTCATATAATGAAACAGGTAAGGGGAGAAGACCGTGGAGGACCGGAAACTGACTGTTCGCGCTGTTGAAAGGGCGCTGGATATATTACTTTGCTTTACCCAGGAGAGCGATTTAAGCCTGACGGAAATTGCCGGAAAAATCAGCCTGCACAAGAGTACAGTGCACCGGCTGCTGACAACACTTGAGGAAAAAGGGTTCCTGCTGCGCAATGAAGCGACGGATAAATACAGGCTTGGCATCCGGATTTGGGAGCTGTCCACCCATTTGCCGACGCTTGATGAGCCTGCGGTGCTGCTGCTTCCGGCGATGGAGCGGCTGCGTGACCGGCTCGGCGAGACAGTCAGCCTCTATCTGCGCGATGACCTCGAGCGTGTGCGTATCCAGGCTGTCCAGAGCCACCAGGCTATCCGCCGTGTGGCGCAGATCGGAGCCCGGCTGCCGCTGTCTGTGGGCGCATCCAGCAAGGTTCTTGCCGCTTATGCGCCATCGGAGGTCCAGGTGCGCCTGCTGGCGGACCCTGCCTGGCCGGAGAGCGTCGACCGCAGCCTCTATCTGGAGCAGCTCAGGGAGATCACCCGCTGCGGGTATGCGACCAGCTTTGAAGAGCGGGAGCCCGGTGCGGCTGCAGTAGCGGTGCCGATTATAGGCCGCAGCGGCAAGGTGGTCGCGGCGCTGTCCCTTTCGGGACCAGTCAGTCGGCTGTCGCGGGAGACGCTGGAGGAATATGCGGTCATTCTGGCAGCAAATGCTGCCGAAATGGGCTTAATGATCGGATAGCCGGGAATCGGCTCCGATCCCGGATTACCGTTATGAAAGCGGTTTATTTGGTTAAATAAACAGTAAAGCTAAGGTAAAACCGGAGTGAAATGGCAAACGGGCAACAGTATCCGGCATGCTCATAAATTGAAAATGAAAAATTGTATCTCTGCCCAAAATGAACTATGATAAAAAGCTATATATAGAAAGTAGGAAGTGGCGATAGTATTGCGCATTTATAAGTTCTTTGATAATTCCGGGCATGGGGTGATTCTATGAACACAGGAGTACCCGATTCTTTGATGGAAGAAATGCAGCAGCTGCAGGATATGTTCGCAGCAGCAATGGATCAGGCGATAATGCTCACCGATCAGGAGGGTGACATGATTACAAGCTCTTCGGCCGGCGGCAGGAATAACAGAGAAAGGCTGAATTTACTGCGGGATGCCTTGCAGACTCAGGGCCGGATGCTGCAGCAGTTGGAGGGAATGACCGGTCCTGCCGTCCTGGAGTGGGTTCCGGGACTGAATCTTGTAGTCATTCCGCTGGCAGCAGGCTACGGGCAGATGTACTATCTGTGGTCAGGGTTATACATGGAGCCAGGCACGCGGGAGCAGGTGCAGGCACTATTAGGGGAACGGATGCGGGCCGGCCTCGGTGAACTGCCGGAATGCGGCAGGGAGCAGCTTGCCGGCATCAGGAAGCGCATCGCAGTGCTCGCCAGTACCATGGGCAAGCTGCTGTGCCAGGCACAGCCGGGCACGGAAGGGGCCCTGCGTCTAAAGGAAGCGGCAGTCCAGCTCCAGCATGCCGGGTCGCTTCAGGAGCTGGGGACGCTTCTGCTTGATGTGGTGACGGGTCTGCCCGTTCTGCTGTCTTCGGTGCTGGTGCATTTCCAGACAGGGGAGCATGCCGCTCATACATACTACGCCAGAGGCTGGGCACCGGAATCTCAAGAGTACTACGTGAGGGATCTGGAAGCCCGCTATTCGCCTCAAGCCTTTCTGTCATCAGCTATCCTCCGAGAGTCTGAGTCCAAGCAAATGCTGCTCGAATGTCCGCTGCTGTCCGGAAATGAATTCATGGGTGTTCTTTCTGTCGGCTTCAGGCAGCGCAGTGAGGCTGAACAGTGGATGATCCAGCTGGAAACTATCGCGGCGATGGCCGGCACGGCCATCCGCCTGATCGAAAGGGACAGCAGGTACTCCAGGCAGTCTGAAGTATTTCTGGCTAATTTCCGCGATTTTCTCCAGAATAACAATGCACAGCTGTATTATCTTTCACTGGATGCTTCGGAGCTGGCCCGTGATTTCGCACGTTATATGGGGCGTCCGGAAGCTGAAGCTGAATTGCTGAGGCGCGCGTGTCTGCTTGCCCCGTTTCGCAGCCATCTTTTGAGTGAGTATGGTTTCTTCCACAGGGAGATTGAGCTGATTGAACAGGTGAGCCGGCTTCGTCTACAGCATCCGGCGGAAGATAAGCAGGTAATGCCGTTAACGGCTGAGCTGCTTCTGCTTGTTCTGCGGCACATAAGCGGACAGGCGGACCGCGAGCAGCTTGCCGGCCAGCCGCAGAAGTGGATTGACCCGTCCCGGTTCATTCTGGAGCCTGATGCGGCAGATGCAGTCGAGGATGAACCGCTGTCCTCGTTCCGGCAGTTTCTGCGAAGCCGTACCGATTCCCGGCCCAAGAAACGGGTTGTGAACGGGTCGAGGCTGCTGGACAGTGCGGCGCTGACGCTTTCCAAGGAGGAATGGGGCATATCCCCGCGCGAGGAAGAGGTGCTGGAGCTGATAGTGCATGGCAAAACGAACAAAGAGATTGCCAGTGCCCTGTTCATCAGTGAGCATACCGTCAAAAACCATCTGAGCCGGATTTTCAATAAAATGAATGTGACTGACCGCTCGCAGATTATTGCCCTTATTTATAAACGGATCCTGAATTCCGAACGAATTGAAATCTGATACACCAAAAGCCCCCGGTGCTCTTGAAGAGCGCCGGGGGCTTTTGGTTATTTCAGGCTATGCAGCTGTTCTTATTCTACAGGTAATGCCGTTTCCGAAGCGGTAGCATCAGCCAGCATCTGGCGGAGTACCGTCTGAAGAATACCGCCATTGCGGTAGTAGTCTATATCCACAGTGCTGTCCAGGCGGGCAATAACCGGGAACTCGAACTGTGTGCCGTCTTCACGGGTGGCTGTAACGGTTAGCTCCTGCCCCGGAAGCACATAGTTGTCGAGGCCGGTAATATTGAAGGTCTCGCGTCCGGTCAGCCCCATGCTGCTCCAGCCGTGGCCTTCCTGGAACTGCAGCGGCAGTACGCCCATACCGACCAGGTTGCTGCGGTGAATCCGCTCGAAGCTCTCGGCGATAACCGCCTTGACGCCCAGGAGCAGTGTGCCTTTGGCTGCCCAGTCACGGGAGCTGCCTGTGCCGTATTCCTTGCCGGCAATAACGACCAGATTCTGGCCGGCCGACTGGTACAGCATGGAAGCATCGTAGATGGACATGACTTCTTCGCTAGGCAGGAAGGTGGTCACGCCGCCCTCTGTGCCCGGAGCAACCGCGTTGCGGATACGGATGTTGGCGAACGTACCGCGCATCATCACCTCATGGTTCCCGCGGCGTGAGCCGTAGGAGTTAAAGTCAGCGCGTTCCACACCGTGGCTGCGCAGGTATTCCCCGGCAGGACCTGATGTAGAGATATTGCCGGCCGGCGAGATGTGGTCAGTAGTGACGGAATCGCCCAGCAGTGCCAGCACGCGCGCATTGTTAATATCCTTGATGTCGCTGACTCCGTCCGCCAGATTCTCGAAGAACGGCGGATTCTGGATGTAGGTGGAATTGTCATCCCACTCATACAGCTCGCCTTCCGGTACAGGAATCGCATTCCAGCGCTCATTGGCGGTGAACACATTCTCATATTTACGGCGGAACATTTCCGGACTGAGCGACAGCCCGATTGCTTCGCGGATCTCGGCAGACGTCGGCCAGATGTCTTTCAGGAAGACAGGCTCGCCCTGCGGATCATAGCCAAGCGGCTCCGTCTGCAGATCGATATTAACCGTACCGGCCAGGGCATAAGCCACAACGAGCGGAGGTGAAGCCAGATAGTTGGCTTTGACCTGGGCGTGCACGCGGCCTTCAAAGTTACGGTTACCGGATATAACGGCGGCTACTGTCATATCATTGTCAGTGATGGCCTGGCTGACTTCATCCGGCAGCGGACCGGAGTTGCCGATACAGGTAGCGCAGCCGTATCCGGCCAGGTAGAAGCCCAGCGCTTCCAGTGGCTTCAGCAGATCGGCCTTTTCCAGGTATTCGGTAACGACGAGGGAGCCCGGGGTCAAGCTGCTTTTTACATAACCCGGTTTGGTCAGGCCCCGCTCCACAGCCTTCTTGGCGAGCAGCCCCGCACCGAGCATAACGCTTGGGTTGGAGGTATTCGTACAGCTGGTAATTGCAGCGATAACAACGGCTCCTGTACCCATCTTGCTGGTGGTTCCGTTCTTGTGCTGCACTTCAACCACTTCGGCGATCTTCTCATCGCTGAGGCCGTAGCCGCCTTTATCGACAGGCGTACGGATGATGCCTTCAAAATTCTCTTTCATGTGCGACAGCTCTACACGGTCCTGCGGACGCTTAGGTCCAGCCAGGGACGGAACAACGGACGCCAGATCAAGCTCGATGACATCGCTGAATTGCGGATCAGGTGTATCAGCAGTACGGAACATACCTTGGGCTTTATAGTAATCCCCGACCAGCTCAACCAGCTCATCCGGACGGCCGGTGCTGCGCAGATAGGCCAGCGTCTCTTCGTCTACCGGGAAGAAGCCGATAGTTGCACCGTATTCAGGAGCCATATTAGCGACAGTAGCACGGTCAGCGAGGCTGATGTTAGCCAGACCCGGGCCGTAGAATTCTACGAATTTGCCGACAACGCCCTTCTTGCGCAGCATCTGGGTAACAGTCAGCGCCAGGTCGGTTGCCGTAGCACCTTCCACCAGGCTGCCGGTAAGCTTGAAGCCTACAACCTCAGGTGTGACAAAATACAGCGGCTGTCCCAGCATCCCTGCCTCAGCCTCGATCCCGCCGACACCCCAGCCGACGACGCCCAGGCCGTTGATCATGGTTGTGTGGGAGTCGGTTCCGACAAGGGAATCCGGATAGACTACGGTTTCACCGTCAACGGTCTTGGTAGCCGCTACGGAAGCGAGGTACTCCAGATTGACCTGATGCACAATTCCGGTTGCCGGAGGAACGGCACGGAAATTGTTGAATGCGGTCTGCGCCCAGCGCAGGAAGCGGTAGCGCTCTTCATTCCGTTCAAATTCAACGTTCATATTATAATCAAGCGCATCGGCCGTGCCGAATGCATCAACCATGACGGAATGGTCAATAACAAGATCTACAGGAACCAGCGGATTGATCTTCTTAGGGTCTCCGCCAGCCTTCTTGACGGTATCGCGCATGGCTGCAAGGTCAACTACGACCGGTACGCCGGTGAAATCCTGCAGCACGATGCGTGCCGGAATAAACGGAATTTCCTTGTTGCGGTCGATGCCGCCGGACCAGCCGGCCAGCTGCTTCACATGCTCTTCCGTGATGGCACGCCCGTCATATTGGCGGACAGCAGCCTCCAGCAGCACTTTGATGGAAAAAGGCAGGGAGGAAATGTCGCCTGCACCTTGTTGTTCGAGGGAATTCAGATCATAGTAACGGTAAGTTTTTCCGCCTGATTCCAGGCTCTTGGACAGCGAAAAATGATCCTTGCTTGGCATATATGCGCCTCCTTGTTTCATCTGGTGAAACTCCATTTCAAATTGCTTATATTTAAAGTATAACGGTTACATAGATGAGAGTAAAGTTTTTTTTGCTGTTTTATCCGCCCGGTTTGGCATGGGCTGCAGCCGGTTTTCCGGTGTTGTCGCATATGTTTTTTGTCCACTATAACGGGATTTGGCCTGACATTGCAAACAGCCTCTGACAGCTCGTGGGGAAGCTGCCTGTCTGGCGGACCATTTTCCCCGCTCCCGCCTGTTTCCGCCTGTATAGCGGCTCCTTTTCGTTCATATACATAGGACAGCAGCCAAATAGGGAGAGGCGGGTATGCAATGGAGCAGGAATGGAAAAAAAGTCTGTACGCTTATGTGGATCTGTTGAACAAAGGTCGGGTCGCTCCGGGATATGCGCAGGTTCAGGGCACCGTAAAGGATGCCCGTTTCCACAAAATGCATGGCGAGCGTTCACGCCGCATTGCGCAGTGGTATGAACGGCGCAGCATTACGCCGCTTCGCGGCGAGACCGGGGTGCGGACACTGCGGACTGTGCGGCAGAACCCCGGTGAGCTTGTAGCCGATGTGGCCCTGCACAGTGCACTTTATTATGAAAAGGGCGGAATTACCCACCGCGAGGATAAAATTGAATCTGAACGGCTGACCTTTGTGCGCACAGGGAGCAGCTGGGAGATCGTGAACATTGAGCGCAGCGTGCCTGAGCGCAATTCCCTGCGGAGGGCGGCTGAGGCGGAACCGGCAGTCCGGCTGTCCCAATGGGGTGAGGTGCTGAAGGCGCCGCAGCCGTCACAGCCGCTGCTTAACCGCAAGATCCTGCGCGGTACTCCCGGGGCCAGAGAGGTGAGGTACCGCCGGGAGGAAGCGGTAGCTTATGCTGACCGCTGGTGGAAGGACGGCAATCCGGAGTTTGAAATTTTTGAGGTGGACTGCACCAATTATGTCTCCCAATGTCTCTTTGCAGGGGAAGCACCGATCAACTATACTGGTAAAAGAGAAACGGGCTGGTGGTACAAAGGCTACAACGGAACCCGGGAATGGTGGAGCTTCAGCTGGGCTGTATCGGACAGTCTGGAGCGGTTTTTGAGCGGGCAGCGCTTAAGCGGTCTTCGTGCAGAGGCCATGGAGCGCCCGGACCAGCTGAGCCTGGGGGATATCATTCAATATGACTGGGACGGCAACGGCCATTTTCAGCACAGCACAATTGTTACCGCCTTTGATGCGGAGGGCATGCCGCTGGTGAATGCCCGGACGGTTTCAAGCCGCCACCGTTATTGGGATTATCGTGATTCCTATGCATGGACCGACAGAACGGCCTACCGTTTTTTTCATATTAATGACTACTTATAATTCAGAAAGAGGTTAGGGCATGGGGAACACAAAATGTACCGTAGGACTGGTGTACGGGGGCAAATCCGGGGAGCACGAGGTATCGCTGCAGACGGCTTTTGCAGTCATGAACGCTTTTAACTACGATAAATATGAAATTATTCCATTTTACATTTCCAAGCAGGGGCTGTGGAAGGTCGGGGAGACGTTAGGTGCCCCGTACAGCAGGATTGAGGATCTGAAGCTGGAAGGACCGGCGGGAGACATGGGCATGGCGCTGAATACTGTTTTCAGCGGGCTGAACGGGGAAGAGAGCATAGTCGATGTCATGTTCCCGCTGCTGCATGGAACCAACGGGGAAGACGGCACCATTCAGGGGCTGTTCGAAATGGCTAACATTCCGTATATCGGAGCAGGCGTTTTGGCTTCTGCAGCGGGTATGGATAAGGTTGTAATGAAGAAGCTGTTCGGTGAAGCGGGACTTGAGCAGTGCAAATACTGTTATTTCAGCGCCTCTGCATGGAAACAGAAAGGCCATGAGCTGATTGTCGGAGTGGAGGATAAACTGGGTTACCCGGTCTTTGTCAAGCCGGCCAATCTCGGTTCAAGCGTAGGTATCTCCAAAGCATCGGATAAAGAGAGCCTGATCAGGGCTGTTGAATTCGCTCTCCGGTATGATACGAAGGTTATTATCGAGGAATTTGTGGATGCCCGTGAGGTGGAAGTAGCCGTACTGGGGAATGAAGAGCCCGAAGCATCGGTTCCGGGTGAAATCGTCTCTTCCGGTGAATATTATGACTATGCGGCCAAGTACATCGACGGCAAGTCGCAGATGCTGATTCCCGCCCCGCTTGATCCGGAAGTGGCCGACCGTCTGCGTGAAGCGGCGCTTCAGGCTTTCCGGTCCATTGAGGGGAGCGGCATTACCCGGGCAGACTTCTTCCTGCGGAAGTCGGACGGCAAAATTTTGATTAATGAAGTGAATACAATGCCGGGCTTCACCCCTTTCAGCATGTATCCGCTGCTGTGGCGGGAGACCGGCGTGTCTTATCAGACGCTCCTGGACCGTATGGTTGAGCTGGCGCTGGAGCGGTACCAGTTCAGACAAGGCCTTAAATACGATAATGAATAATTAATATTAAGCGAAGCGGCGGAGGCAATCCGGCCGGGAAGGAGAATCGAATAGCAATGGGATTTCTATCGGAATTCAATTCAGTCTGCAAGTTCAAGAATGAGCAGGAGCTATACGAACTGCTGGAGTACGGGCGTACCAAGATGGTCAAGCAGGGCTTCCGCGTCTACCCGACCGGCCAGAAGGTGATTGCCTACACGCCTGAGAATGTGGCTGTGGCAATCGTGAAGATTTCCGCCTCCATCGCCGAAATCAATTTTCAGGGCAATGAGGTTACCGCAGTGGAGATGGATCTGGTGCGCAGGCTGAATGAGGAAGAGTCACGGGTGCAGACTGCGCTCGCCTACGAGATGTTTTTCGGGGAAGAAAAATGATTGTCCGTTTCGGTTACGTGGCCATGTCGACTGTCATCAAAGACTGCTCACCCTCCAAGACCATGACTATGGCCAGCTTTAACAAGCTGGATGACCGGGAGGCCGGCCTGCGGCGCCTGGAGCAGATCGCCAGGATGAACCTGCATAACACGCTGCGCCTCCTGAAGCATAATGTCGGCTCGGAGATTAAGGTGTACCGGATGACCTCCAAGCTGATCCCGCTCTCGACCCATCCCGACTTGCAGGACTGGAACCCTTTTACGGCGCTCGCCGGGGAGTTTGCCGAAGTCGGGGAATATATTATTAAGCACGGACTCCGGGTATCGTTTCATCCGGACCACTTCACGGTGCTGAGTACACCCCGCCCCGAGGTGCTGGCCAGCTCCGTCCGTGACCTGCAGTACCATACGGACATGCTGGACGCCCTGGGGCTTAAGGCAACAGCCAAGAACAACATCCATATCGGCGGAGCCTACGGGGACAAGCCTGCTGCGGCAGAGCGCTTCAAAACGCATTTCGCGGGCCTGCCCTCCAGGCTGCAGGAGCGGATGACGCTGGAAAATGATGATAAGACCTTTAATGCCAGGGAGACCTTAGCTGTCTGCCGTCAGCTCGGCCTGCCGATGGTGCTTGATATTCACCACCAGTGGGTGAACAACGAGGGTGAGCTGCCCTGGGAGCTCTGGCCGGACATTCTCGGTACGTGGAAGAGCAGGCTTGCCCTGACGGATGTAGGCCCGGGAGAGCTGCTCCCGCCGAAGATCCATGTCTCCAGCCCGCGCAGCCCGTCCGATCCGCGCAGCCATGCCGACGGGGTGGAGCCGGCGCCGCTGCTTGCTTTTCTGAAGCGGATTGCCGCGGATACACCTGCTGTTGATGTAATGATTGAAGCAAAACTGAAGGACGGAGCGCTGTTCAGCCTGATGGAGGCAATGAAGGAGCTGGCGGAGGCCGGCAATGGAATTACCGTTCTGAGTGGAGCCAGCATCAATGTTGAACCTTAAGCAAGGTTAGACTTGATAAGTGCCCGGAAATAGGGTACGTTGAATGAAACTTAAGCGGCAGGGAGTGTGCTTGCTTAACTTGCAGTGTTTCACGGGAGAGCAATCAAGTTCAAGAAAGCGGAGTGAAGAGATGAATCCTTTGAATTCTGATAAACGGAATGAACGGGAGCCCTATGTGGTAACAAGCAAGGGTTATACGGCGGCAGCGATCAACGCTGCAGCCAAAGCGGGGGAATGGATCAAGAGCAGACAGGGACAAGTGAAGGAACTGGGCAGCAAGACGTCGGCGCAGGATCTGGTTACTGAAGTTGATAAAGGTGTGGAGCAGATGATCCGGCGGCTGATCCTGACCCATTATCCCGACCATGCCATCCTTGGGGAAGAAGGGGTGACTCCCGGTGCAGATGCAGTCACTGCCGCCCTCGAAGAGGGACGCAAGCATGAATATCTGTGGATTGTCGATCCGATTGACGGGACAACCAATTTCGTACACGGTTTTCCTTTCTACTGTGTATCTATTGCCCTGGCGATTAACGGGGAGCTGTCGGTTGGGGTTATTTATGATCCGATCCGCGACGAAATGTTCGTTGCCGAGAAAGGCAAAGGCGCCTATATGCACGGCATCCCGACCGCGGTATCCAAGGAGACGGAGCCTGGCAGCAGCCTGATTGCAATGGGCTTCCCGCCAGACCGCACCTTCGCCCAGCCGGCGAATATGGCCGGCCTGCAGCATATTCTGCCGCAGATCCGCGGCGTCCGTGCCGGTGGCTCGGCTGCCCTGCATCTGGCATATGTTGCAGCAGGCAGGGTGGACGGCTATTGGGAAGTCGGCCTGAGCCCCTGGGATTGCGCTGCAGGCGTGCTGCTGGTGCTTGAATCGGGCGGACGGGTAACGGATACGCTCGGCAATCCGTATGACATCGGTACACGTCATATTGTGGCAAGCAACGGGCAGATCCATGAATTTCTGGTCTCCTCGCTGCAGGAAGCGGAAGCTACGGGATTCAAGCTTTAAGGAGGCAGCTGAAGGATGAATGATTACGATTTGGAGCGCAGGCTGAGTGAAATGCTGAGCGAAATGCTGCAGGAAGGTGAAATGGAGCAGAGCGACCGTACAGCCACGGAGGTCCGCCAGATTTCGCCCAAATACGAAATCCGGATTCAGACTGCACACGACCCGATTGTGGAAGAAACCCTGCGGTACCGCAAGATTGCCCGTGAGCTGGATGACCGTTACGACAAATATCTGAAGCGTTCCGGTATTATTGATCATCGGCCGGATAAAGACGGCAAGCCGGCTTCCGGATCCGGAGGCGGGCAGCAATAGAATAAGGTTAAGCTATGGAGCGGGTTTCCGGTTAACGGGAACCCGCTCTTTTGCTGCAGGCCGTCCAGATGATAGAATGGAATTATAATAATGTAGAGGGGTACGATGCTGATGGCATGGAAAAAACTATGGGCCGCCGGAACAAGCGGCATGCTGCTGTTCACTCTGCTGCTGGGTGCAGGGGCGGAGCAGGCTGATGCTGCTGATACAGCGGCAGGGCAGGGAACGGGGCAGGATGTCTTTCGCATCGTGGCGTTGGGGGATTCCATCACCGCCGGTTATGAGCCGGGGATGACGGATCCGAATACGAAACCTTACGGATATGCAGAGCGGCTGCTGGAGCAGGGCTGGTATCACGGCAGAAGCGCCCTGAACAATTACGGGATTCTTGGTCTGACCTCGGCAGGTTTGCTTAACTACACCGGGGCTATCAAGAACGGCGCCGTTATCCCGGCTGACGGTATTCAGGCAGGCCTGCCCGATCCGCGGATCAGCCAGTTTGCGCAGCTGACACCGCAAATCAAAACTGAGCTTGCGGATGCTGATCTGATTACCATTACAATCGGCGGCAATGACGTCAGCAGCCTGTTTCTGAAGGTGAAGGAGCTGCCCTCTGCCGATTTCGAAGCCCAGCTGGAGCAGCGGCTGACGGCATACACCACCAATGTAAAGGCGGCACTGGAGAATATCCGGGCGGTCAATCCTGCTGCAACCATATTGCTTGCGGATCAATACCAGCCGGCTCCCAAAATCGCCCTCGGCGCCAATTATGCCACACTGATGGGTGCCGCGGAACGGTTCACGGCAGCTGCGGATAGCGTCACTGCCAGCCTGAATACGGCGGCAGCCCCGGTAGTTACAGCTCATGTTGCTGCCCGGTTCGCTGGAGTCGAGGCATCGCTGACCCATATTATTGGTGCAGGCGCAGCAGATTTTCATCCAACCCAATTGGGCTATGAGAAAATAGCCAGAGTGTTTGCCGAGCTGGAGTGGGGAGAATACCGTACACCTTCAGCTATAGCAATGACAGGTGCTGCGGCGGTTCCGATGTCGATCGTTGTAAAAGGGGTGGAGCTGAATACCCCGAATAAGCCTATATTGAAGAATGGCCAGAACTTCCTGGCCTTGAAGGATATTCTCAATGCGGTAGGCGCCACGGGTAAATGGGACAACAAAACGTCAAGTGCAACCATTGTTTACGGCGGACGTACGGTGGTCATAACGATCGGGTCCAAGTTTATCCGGGTTAACGGAGTGAACCAGGCGATTGATACCCCGGCATTTCTGCAAAAAGTAGGAAAAGAGGACAAAACGTATCTGCCGCTCGCTGCACTCGCTACCGGACTTGGTTTTGATGTGAACTACAGCAGCAAGCTGCGCACGGCATTTATTAATCCATAACCGGAACATGATTCTAAAGTAATGGTTAACCAGCCAAAAGCAAAGGTGGATGAATTGCGTTGTCTAGTACAAAATTCAAGGCAGACTATATCATCACGATGGATGATATTATTCGTGAGGGCGATCCCGTGCTCCGCAGCGCAGCTGCGCCGGTAGAGCTTCCGCTTGGGGCGGAGGACCGTGAGACGCTTGCATGCATGCTGCAGTTTCTCAAGAACAGTCAGGACCCGGAGCTGTCAGCCAAATATAAGCTGCGTTCCGGCGTAGGGCTGTCTGCAAATCAGATTGGCGTGGCGAAGCGGATGTTCGTCATGTACTCGAAGGATGAAAAAGGCAGAATCGTTGAGCATGCCTGGGTTAATCCGCGGATAATCAGCCATTCGGTCTCTATGGTCTATCTGCCTGAGAGTGAAGGCTGCTTGTCCGTAGACCGGCCGGTACACGGCTTTGTACCCCGATATGAAACAGTGAAGGTAAAGGGCTTTGATCTGGAGGGGAAGCCGGTTACCCTGAAATTCAAAGGCTATCAGGCCATCATTATCCAGCATGAAATGGATCACCTTGACGGCGTTATGTTCTATGACCGGATTAATCAGGAGAATCCGTTCAAGCTGCCGCAGGATGTGGAAATCCGCAGCCTGTATGACCTGAAATAGTCATACAAATAACCCGCTGCCGGGGAGGCGGCGGGTTATTTGTATGGAACCGGTTATATTAACGGACAGATTATTTGTTCTCTGCCGCCATAGCCTGGAAGGACGCTTCAGCCGCTTCCAGGGTAGCATCAATATCAGCATCCGTGTGTGCCGTGGTCAGGAACCAGGCCTCGTATTTGGACGGGGCGAGGTTGATGCCGCGGTTAAGCATATGACGGAAAAAGCTGGCGAACAGCTCGCTGTCGGTATCCTGCGCTTCGTCATAATTCGTAATCGGATGCTCGCAGAAATGGGTGGAGAACGCGCCGCGGATGCGGTTGATCGTCAGCGGGATGCCGTGGCGGCCGGCGGAGGCCTGCAGCCCTTCGGTCAGGCGGATGGCCAGGCGCTCCATTTCATCGTAGACACCCTCTGCGCTAAGCACTTCCAGACAGGCGATTCCTGCCGAGATGGAGGCAGGGTTGCCGGCCATCGTTCCGGCCTGATAGGCCGGTCCCAGCGGAGCAACCTGCTCCATAACATGCTTGCGGCCGCCGTAAGCGCCAATCGGCAGTCCGCCGCCGATGATTTTGCCCAGTGCGGTCAGGTCCGGTGTGATGTCCTCATGATTATCAAGACCGGCGTAGGTCTGGGTGGAGCCGTAATGGAAGCGGAAAGCGGTAATGACCTCGTCATAAATGACGAGTGAGCCGTTATCGTGAGCCAGCTTGCACAGCCCTTCAAGGAAGCCGGGCTTCGGCATAACCATACCGAAATTGCCGACAATGGGCTCAACCATAACCGCAGCAACATCCTCGCCCCACTTCTCCAGTGCTTCGCGCAGCCCGTCCAGGTCATTGAAGGGCACGGTGATAACTTCCTGGGCGATGCTGCCCGGGACACCGGCGCTGTCCGGAATGCCGAGCGTGGAAGGGCCGGAGCCGGCGGCAACCAGCACCAGATCGGAGTGGCCGTGATAGCAGCCGGCAAATTTTACGATTTTGCTGCGTTTGGTGTAGGCACGGGCAACGCGGATGGTAGTCATTACAGCCTCGGTACCGGAGTTGACGAAGCGGACCTTATCCATCGAAGGGATGGCTTCCTTGAGCATCTTGGCCAGCTTGATCTCAAGCTGGGTCGGCGTTCCGTACAGAATGCCGTTCTGCGCAGCTTCTGTGATTGCTGCAGTGATGTGGGGATGGGCATGGCCGGTAATGATCGGACCATATGCCGCAAGATAATCAATGTATTCGTTGCCGTCCTCATCCCAGAAGCGGGAGCCGCTGGCGCGCTTCATGAATACGGGGGCGCCGCCGCCGACAGCCTTGAAGGAACGGGACGGGCTGTTAACCCCGCCGACAATATGCTGGAGGGCTTCCTGGTATAACTGTTCTGAATTACTGCGTGTCATCAAAATCATCCTTTCTTATGTACGGGCATGGGAACGGGCGAACAACGGGGAATTCCGCTGTCCGCCCGTCCTTTGGCCGAGTGGGGAACTGCTTAGTGGGTTTCAGCTGTTGCAGAAGGGCTGCTCTCCGGAGATGCCTCCGGTGTTGCCGTCGGCTCCGGTTCGGCCATTGCATCCTGCACGAACTGCTTCAGCTCTTCTTCGCTCTTGAACCCGATGACCGAAGCGCCGCCGCTGGTTCTTTCTTCGGTCAGCAGGTCCATGGGCGGAATCTGCTCGCTGCCGCCCATGGAGCTGTCATAACCGACGGTGCCCAGCTTCCACATATCATTCATGTCCAGGTTCGTATCAATGAAAGGGGTAACCTGGGACAGGATCGATGGAAGCTTTATAATGGAGGTTGTGCTGATTACCTTATCTGCTACGGCCTTCAGGAAGCCGCGCTGGCGCTCTGTCCGGGTGAAATCGGAGGTTGCGTCATGACGGAAGCGCACATATTGCAGCGCCATACTGCCGTCGAGATGCTGGAAGCCTTTTTTAAGATCGATGTCGTATTCGGGTCCGTCAGCTATGGTCTTGTAGACCATGTCCTTCTCGACCTCATAATCCACACCGCCGACTGCATCAACCAGCGCTATGAAGCCCTGGAAATCTGTATATACATAATACTGAACCGGGATGCCGAGCAGATCGCTTACGGTCTGCATCGCTACCTCGGGACCATGTGTAATTGCTGTGTTAATGCGCTCCTTGCCAAAGCCGGGAATGTCCACATAGGTGTCACGGAGAATGGAAAACACATAGAACTTCTTCTTAACCGGATCCAGAGAGGCAACCAGCATGGTATCTGAGCGCGGAACTTCGCCTTTCTTCACTCCGCGTGCATCGACGCCCATAAGGAGGATGTTAACAGGCTCGGTGCCTTCCCATTCAGGAGGCTGCTCTACTTCAGCTGATGGTGTAGGAACGGCTGCAAAAGGTGAATCCTCTCCAGTCTTATGCAGGTTGTCCAGCTGGGTGTAAAGACTGGTAAAGTAGTAAGCGGCGCCGCCGGCAATCAGGAGAAGTATAATGGCCAGAGTCCAGAGCAGCGGTTTCTTTTTTGACTTGCCGGCTTTTGCGTGCCGGTTCTTTCTTGGAGGCATTTCGTTCTTCCTTTCGCATTCACATTCTCTACATTATAATTTCTTTTAGGAATACAAGCAATTTCGGAATATTTCACCAAAATGTTTAGCACAATCGTAAAGCAAAGCAACGGATTAGGAGTGGTATACATATGACGAAACCAATCGAAATCGGACAGCAGGTCCCTGACTTCACGCTTCCTGCCTCCACAGGCGGCGACATCAGCCTGAGTCAGTATCTTGGGCGTAAGGTGCTGCTTTATTTTTATCCCAAAAATATGACCCCCGCCTGTACCCAGGAGGCCTGCGAATTCCGTGACGCCCATGATGAGATTTCCGCCCGGGGAGCGGTCCTGCTGGGGATCAGCCCGGACAGCCTGGCCTCACACGGCAAGTTCACAGAGAAGAACAGCCTGCCGTTTCCGCTATTGTCGGATGAAGAGCACCGGGTAAGTGAAATGTTCGGCGTGTGGCAGCTCAAAAAGCTGTACGGCAAGGAATTTATGGGGATTGTGCGCTCAACCTTCCTGATTGATGAACAGGGAAAACTGGCGGCAGAGTGGCGTAAAGTCCGTGTTAAAGGCCATGTGGAAAAGACATTGGAAGAGCTTGCGAAATAATTAGTATGCTGGTAAAGATTTGAAATTGTCTGTAACTTTTTTAACAGCCTCTATAAGGCGCTCTCATGATATAGTTGCCTCATATTACTTCAAATTTGGGGCATGGCAAGGGGATGGCATGATGATGCGTATAGGGCTTGATGTCGGATCAACTACGGCCAAATTGGTTGTTATGGAACGAAATACCATTGTTTATCAAGACTATGTCAGACATTTCAGTGATATAAAAAAAGCCGCCCTGTCCCTCCTGTCCGATGTCCGGGACAGGTTTCCGGACAGGAAGGCGGCACTCGCTGTAAGCGGTTCCTCGGGGATGTCCCTGTCCAAGCTTGGCGGAATCCCCTTTGTACAGGAGGTCATTGCCTGCACTAAAGCGATCAGTGAGCTGATCCCGCAGTGCGACACGGCAATTGAACTTGGCGGGGAGGATGCCAAGATTATTTATTTAAACGGCGGGATCGAGCAGCGGATGAATACTGCCTGTGCAGGAGGCACAGGGGCGTTCATCGATCAGATGGCTGCGCTGCTTCAGACGGACCCGGGCGGCCTGAATGCGCTCGCTGAGCAGCATGAGCGGATCTATCCGATTGCTTCCCGCTGCGGGGTGTTCGCCAAAAGTGACGTGCAGCCGCTGCTTAATGAAGGGGCGCGGCGTGAGGATATCGCCGCTTCGATCTTCCAGAGCATTGTGAACCAGACGATCAGCGGTCTGGCCTGTGGCCGTCCGATCCGCGGCCGGGTGGCTTTTTTGGGCGGTCCGCTGACCTTCCTGCCTGTGCTGCGGGAGCTGTTCGCGAAGACACTGGGGCTTAGCGAGGGGGAGGTGCTGTTTCCGGAGCGCTCCCAGTATTTTGTGGCTATCGGCTCGGCGCTCTCGAAGGCGGAGCCGCTTGTTCTGCCGCTGGCAGACTGGATTTCCCGGATCGCCGCAGTCGATTTCAAGGCTGACCGCGCCGAGGATGCCGAGCTGCCGCCTTTGTTCGAGACGGCCGGAGATCTGGCCGAATTCCGGCAGCGCCATGGCAGGGCTGCAGTCAAGCGTGCCGAACTGGCGGATTACAGCGGACCCTGCTACCTGGGCATCGACGCAGGATCGACAACCACCAAGCTGGTTATCACCGGCAGCGATGATCAGATACTGTACACCTCTTACGGAAGCAACAAGGGTAATCCGCTGCAGTCGGTCAGTGATGCACTGAAGGAAATCTACCGGCTGCTGCCGGAGGATTGTTATATCGCCGGCTCATATGCGACCGGATACGGCGAAGGCCTGATTAAGGCTGCGCTGCGGACAGACGGCGGTGAGGTAGAGACGGTAGCCCATTATAAGGCAGCCTCTAAATTTATGCCTGAGGTTGATTTCATTCTCGATATCGGCGGACAGGATATGAAGTGCATCAAGATCCGCGGAGGAGCAATCGACAGCCTGATGCTGAACGAGGCCTGCTCGGCGGGATGCGGCTCTTTTCTGGAGAGCTTCGCCTCCGCCCTGGAGCTGGGCATTGCCGAATTTGCCATGGCTGCACTGGAATCAAGCAAGCCGGTTAACCTCGGCTCACGCTGCACCGTATTCATGAACTCCAAAGTGAAGCAGGTACAGAAGGAAGGCGCTTCGCTGGCCGATCTCTCAGCCGGCCTGGCGTACTCGGTGATTAAGAATGCCCTGCAAAAGGTCATAAAAATCCGGAATAGCGAGGATCTGGGGCGCAATATTATTGTGCAGGGCGGAACCTTCTATAATGAGGCTGTGCTGCGGGCATTTGAGATGCTGACCGGCAGAACAGTGGTGCGGCCGGACATTGCCGGAGTCATGGGTGCCTACGGCTGCGCGCTGCTGGCCAAGGAACAGGCCGTTCCCGGCGGAGTGAGCTCGC
This sequence comes from Paenibacillus sp. fava2, assembly GCF_058313675.1. Classification (NCBI taxonomy): domain Bacteria; kingdom Bacillati; phylum Bacillota; class Bacilli; order Caryophanales; family Paenibacillaceae; genus Paenibacillus; species Paenibacillus sp. fava2. The sequence goes on from NZ_CM177755.1 coordinate 655,407, forward strand.
TGCTCGGGCCGGAGGAGCTTGAGGCCTTTACCTATCAGGTTTCTCCGGGCCGCTGCGGATTGTGCGCCAACAACTGCGCACTGACAATCAGCCGCTTCCCGGACAAGAGCTTCCATGTGACCGGCAACCGCTGTGAACGCGGTGCAGGCGGCAAGAAGACCAAGAACACGCTGCCCAATCTGATGCAGTATAAGTATGAACGGTTTTTTGATTATGAAGGGCTGCCTGAAGAGCAGGCAGAACGTGGTGTTGTAGGCCTCCCAAGGACGATGAACATGTTCGAGAACTACCCGTTCTGGCATACCTTTTTCACCCGTTTACGTTACCGCACGGTCCTGTCCCCCAAATCCAGCAAAAAGCTCTACGAAAGCGGAATGGATACCATTCCTTCCGAGTCGATCTGCTATCCGGCCAAAATGGCCCATGGTCATGTGCAGAGCCTGGTCGGCAAAGGGGTAGACTTTATCTTCTATCCGGCGGTTGTTTATGAGAAAAAGGAAGACGATGCGGCGACGAACCACTTCAACTGTCCGGTGGTCGCCTCCTATCCCGAGGTCATCCGCAACAATATGGACAGCCTGAAGGAAAAGGGTGTCCCGCTGGTCAGCCCGTTCCTGACCTTTGACGATATTAATGCCCTGACCAAAGGACTGATGAAGACCTTTACCGACATTCCGCGGGAAGAGATTGCGGCGGCTGTTCAGGCGGGGCTGGCTGAAGCGGAGCACGCCAAAAGGGATGTACGCATCAAAGGCGAGGAGACGCTGGTATTCCTCAGCGAGACAGGGACCAAGGGCATTCTCCTGTGCGGGCATCCCTATCACGCTGATCCGGAGATTAACCACGGCATCGCCGATATGATCACCGGTATGGGGCTTGCTGTGCTTACCGAGGATTCGGTCTGCCATCTGGACCGCAGCGAAGGCGACGTGGCGGTGGTTAATCAATGGACCTATCATGCCCGGATGTACCGGGCCGCCCGGCTGGCCTCGGCCCGGAAGGATCTTGAGCTGGTCCAGCTGACCTCCTTCGGCTGCGGCATCGATGCGATTACCTGCGATGCCGTGCAGGAGATCATGGAGCGGCACAACAAGGTGTATACACTGATCAAGATCGATGAGATCAGCAACCTGGGGGCAGCCCGCATCCGGCTGCGTTCGCTGCTGGCTGCAATGCGCGAACGCGAGAAGAGCGAAGTGCTGCCGCAGCTCATGTACAAAACCCAGGCCAATATCACCTTTACCAAAGAAATGAAGGATACCTATACCATTCTGTCGCCGCAAATGTCACCGGTGCACTTTGAACTGTTTGAACGCGTCTTCCGCCATGCCGGTTACCGGCTCAAGATACTGGAGACTACCGGACCGCAGGAGACGGAGGAAGGGCTCCGTTATGTGAACAATGACGCCTGCTATCCGGCCATTGTCACCATCGGGCAAATTCTGTCCGCTCTTAAAGGCGGTGATTATGACCTGAACCGCACAGCGGTCATCATGTCACAGACAGGCGGCGGCTGCCGGGCAACGAATTATATTTCGCTGCTGCGCAAGGCGCTGAAGGACTCGGGGCTGGGTCATATTCCGGTCATCTCGCTGAATGCTTCGGGCATGGAAAACCAGCCCGGCTTCAAGATCAGCCTCAAGCTGGCTAACCGGCTTGTAGCCGCAGCCTGCTACGGCGATCTGATGATGCGGCTGCTGCACCGGTTCCGGCCGTACGAGCAGATTCCGGGCAGCGCCGAAGCGCTATACCGCAAGGGCATGGAGCGCTGCAAGAGCAGCCTGTCGGCCTTCTCCTTCCGGGAATATAAACGGCTGGTCAAGGAGATTGTCGCAGAGTTCTGCAGCCTGCCGGTGCATGATTACGAGAAGCCGAAGGTGGGCATTGTCGGCGAAATTCTGATCAAGTTCCATCCGGATGCCAACAACCGGATCATTGACATGATTGAGGCGGAGGGCGGCGAAGCGGTGATGCCGGACTTCCTGGACTTTATTTTCTACTGCATCTACAATCCGATTTACAAGGCGGAGCAGTTCGGGAAGAGCAAGAAGCTCGGCTATATCAACCCGATGCTGATCTCTTATCTGGAGATTTACCGCAGGCCGGTGAAGGTGGCGCTGGAGGAGGCGGGCCTCGCGAAGAGCCGCGAGAATATTTACGGGCTGGCCGAGAAGGCAAGCCGGCTTGTATCGGTCGGCAACCAGATGGGCGAGGGCTGGTTCCTGACGGCGGAGATGATGGATCTGCTGGACAACGGGGTGAACAACATCGTCTGCATTCAGCCGTTTGCCTGCCTGCCGAATCATATCACCGGCCGCGGCACCATCAAAGGGCTGAAGGAGCTGTACCCGGGAGCGAATATTGCGGCGATTGATTATGATGCCGGGGTCAGTGTAGTGAACCAGGCGAACCGGATCAAGCTGATGATGTCCATAGCAAGTGAGCTGGCTGGCGGTACGAAGGCCAGACAGGCGGCCGGCCGTCTGGGTAAGCCGGTTAAGCTGGGAACCTTCAGCAGCGGGATATGAGCCGGTTCTTTAGGAAGCTAAGGGCTCAACAAAATTACACAAGAAGCGGAGCAGGAAGATTCCCTGCCCCGCTTCTTGTGCTGCCGTTTCACTCTACGGGGAAATCGGCTGCTTCTGCAGCTTCAGCTTAGCCTTCATCGCCTTGTTCAGATGCAGGAAGTTATGCCTGGTGGCCGGCATCAGCACCAGACCGGCTGCGCTTTTGCCGCCCCAGTAATCAAGCAGCCACTGCTCTGAAGCTTTGACAGCCTCCTGATCACTGACCTGTCTAAGCCGTGATGCCTCTACTTTAGTCTTCAGCCCGGCAGCGCTTAGTCCGGAAATAATGGAACGGGTCCGTCCGGCAACGGCCAGCCTGTAGTCTTTTAATGCCCCAAAAGACAGATCCGCACTCAGTTCGGCAATCTCTGCCTCATCCATCCCGTTGCCCGAATGGATGAAACGCGTATTCAGTATCTCCGCAAATCCTCCGCTGTGCAGCACCTGCTCCCGGCCTGCGACGAGAATATTCATCGTGATGTCTTCAATCCGCGCAGCGTGCCACAGATGCCAGGCGATAGAGTTCCTGCTGGCTGGTGTATGTACCGGATAATTGCGGAAGGTCTGCTCTGTGAGGCCGCTTAAAATTTCATCCTCATAAGTCGTTTGCCCGGAAGACTCAGCTCCCGAGGCATACAGCCAGCGGTGCTGTTCCAGAAATAACTCCACAGCCCCAGGGTGCTGATCAGGCCGGGCGAGCATTTCCGTTAGCGCCTTGTGCTTCACATTCCACATTTTCCGCTGCTCAAGATTCAACTTCACCACCTCTTTCCCAAAAGATCCTGCCTACCTGAATTATAAATGAAAACAGTCATCAAGTCGGTGATCTTGCGGGCTGTGAGGGGGAATTATAGACAGCGGCAATGCCGGCGGCTATTTCGCCCAGTCTGCGCCGGATATGCTCCGGCTCCAGCACTTCGGCTAAGGGCCCAAAGCCGAGAAGGAAGCCGTAGAGCCAATTATCCTCAGGGTAATAGATGGTCACTGTATAGCCGCCGTCTCCGTCCGGATGCAGCTCGCTGCAGTCAAAATAGTCTTCCGCAAGATGCCTGCCTGCAGCCGGAAAATACAGCACAACCGGCGTTGTGCCTGAAGGGTCAGCCCAGCCGCTGCTCCAGGGCAGCTCCTTCACAGGAATGTCCTGACGGACATACCTGCGCTCCTCCTTGACCAGTGATTTCATGCGGAGCAGCTTGAACAGCCTGAAATCGCCGCGCTCCGTGCAGAAGCCATACAAGTACCACGACTGGCCTTTGAGCACCAGTGTGTAAGGCTCTACCGAGCGCTGGCTTACTGCACCGCTGGCAGCAACATATTCGAAAGTGACAGCTGCCGCTTCCTCCAGCGCCTCCTTGAGCAGCGTCAGCCGTTCCTCCAGCGGCCCCTGCATTCCCCAGGGGGAGAAATCGACAACCAGCTGGGCGGTTTTGCTGCGGAAGGCGGCGGATTGGGAGGGGGGGATGACACTGCTGATTTTTTCCATGAGCAGCGAATGCTCACCCCCGCCATAGGAGGACACGCTCTGAAGTGCGGTAAAAATATCAGCCAGCTCATGCTCGGTCAGCAGGTTGCGGTCAAGCCGGTACCCTTCCATTAATCCGATTCCGCCGCCTGCACCCTGGTATGTTACGACCGGGATTCCGGCTCCGTTAATGCTTTCAATATCACGGTAGATGGTGCGCACGGATACCTCGAACATATCAGCAAGCTCCTTGGCCTGGATCAGGGGACGGTTAATCAGAAGGATCACGATGGAGAGCAGGCGGTCAATTTTCACGGAAGGACACCTCTTATCAATAAATTAATTCCGGCATAGCGGTCAACAATCATTTTATATTTTGCGCAGGGGAAAGAAAAGAAGGCATTGCCATCGCCAGCACATTCGATTAATATCTAATTAGATATTATATTAATTAGATTGCGGGGGTTTGCAATGAACATAAGGATTGCCGGTCCGGGCCTGTGGCAGCTGAAGGGCTACTCCAGATTATTTGCTGCCGGGCTGGTCAACGGAATCGGTGACCGTTTCAGCAGTGTAGCAATGCTAGCGCTCGTCCTGCAGCTGACGGGATCAGGAATGGCTGTAGGAATCTCGCTTGGAGTCAGAGTGCTGCCTTATTTGTTTATGGCCCCTCTGGGGGGATTGCTGGCAGCCAGGCTGCCGCGCAAGGCAATTATGATTGCCGTAGATCTGCTGCGTGTACCGGTCGCACTGTCTTTTCTGCTGGTGGACGGGGAAGATAGGCTGTGGCTGCTGTATGCCGGAAGTTTTATTATGGCTGCCGGAGAGGCAGTATACAGTCCTGTACGCAAATCCTCCATTCCGCTGCTCGCGGATGCCTCCGCGCTGCTGAAGATAAACAGTCTGGAGCAGCTGATGAACGGCAGCGTACTGATCCTCGGCGCCTTTATCGGCGGTGTGGTATCACTATGGTTCGGACCCGATATGGCTTTTGTCATGAATGCACTGTCCTTCCTGGCAGCGGCTGTGCTCCTGTGGGGAATTTCGTTTCCGCAGCCTGAGGCGGCGGGCAGGGCAACACGCAACAGGCTTGAGGCTGCCGTAGAGTCTGCGGACGGAGAAAGAGGAGCGGATGGTGAGTCTGTGAAGGGAGAGCAGACTGACAAAGGCCGTCTGCAGACCCTTAAATTTGTGGCCCGGGGCAGTCTGGCGCTGCAGATTGTAATCGCCTATGAGCTTCTGGTGCCGGTGATCAACGGGTGGGATAATGTGCTGATCAGTGTATATGCGGTGCAGGAGTTTCATGCCGGGGATGCCGGAGTGGGCGCATTCTATGCAGCGCTTGGAATTGGGCTGAGCCTCAGCTATTTCGCGGGAAGGCTGCTGAAAAGGCGGCTGCTGGCAGCAGCGCTCACCGGACTTCTGCTGGAGGGAATCCTGCTGATGGCCATCAGCAGCAGCGGGAGTTTCCTGCAGGCATTTTTCCTGTACATCCTGCTCGCTCTGGCCGGCGGCGCCGGAAATGCCTGCCTGGATACATTAGTCATGCGCGAAACGCCGCCCCGGCTGCAGCCGGTTGTTTTTGGCATGCTGTCTGCCGCCAGCGGCACGCTGCTGGGCCTGTCCATGCTCGGGGCAGGCTGGATGCTGGATTATGTGGAGCCAAGAATGCTCGGCTTTGCGGGCGGAGCCGGATTCGCAGTCATCGCGCTGCTGCTGGCCGGATATGCCGCCTTGCGTGCAAGAATGGGCATTGCCGTTGGCGTTACCGATAGAAGAGGGAGAGCAGATGAAGGGTGAGAAGGGGGAACCTTTCAACGAGGAACAGTGCGTGCAGGCCAACAGCCGCTGCGTATAACGGGAATTTTCCGGAGCAGGGCTGTTTTTTTATACAAAGTGTGATTTAGCGCTCCTTGGATGTTTCTTTCAGCTTGGTCTTCCGTTCAAGCTCAGGACTGCGCCGCAATACCCGGACAGTCAGGATACGCCGGTAGCGAATCAGGATAATCAGAGCGGCAAGGGCTGCAACACCGGAGACAATCCAGAGTGCGTACAGCTCGAACAGGTGGAAGATGCCCATCCACTGCGGGCCGAACACTTTTCCGATACCGAGAAACAGGATGACCCAGATCAGGGCCCCGCCGTAGGCGTACAAAGCGAACTTCCGGAAGGGCAGGGCGATAATGCCGGCAAAGTAGCCGGTAAAATGCCGGACGCCGGGAATAAAATATCCGATGGAAATCAGGAAGCTCCCGTAACGCTCGAACCAGCGCTGTGTTTTATCCAGTTTGGCCGGCGAGAACAGGAACCATTTACCGTATCGCTGGATGAAGGGAAGCCCTGCTTTTAGCCCGATAAAATAAGTGATTGTCATGCCTGCAGTCGTCCCTGCAAAAGCGACAACAACCAGAGTCAGAAAATCGAGCCTTCCGGTATAAGAGAGGAACCCGGCGAAGGCCATTGTGGTTTCCCCCGGAAAAGGCAGTGCCACAAATTCCAGCAAAAGCCCAAAGAACAGCACATTATAGCCATAATTGGCGAACAGCTCCTGTATCCACTTCAGCATTTCCATAATAAAGTCACTCTCCAAAGGCAGCGCGCCTAATTCTATTTCGATGCTTGTCTTCATACAATCTACCAACCAGGTGTCAAGCCAATAGAATGCTGGAGGTAGAGAAGATGAACGGTAGCAAAAGAACCCTGATCCGCCGGATGGCCATCCGCGGGTTGCTTGCTATGGCTGTTGTACTATTTGTTTTGACCGGTTGGGGCGTACAATCCTTCCCTGACCGGAAGTCTGTCCCTATGCAGGCCGGTGTTGCCGTATCTGTTCTCTCTAAGAATAATCTTCCGGCTGCCGTGACGCAAGATTTGAGCGCTCCGGCTGTACTCCGTCAGAATCGTACAAATATGAATACAGACCGGATGGTACAAGCCTCAGGTATAGAGCCGGTTACTTCGGCACAGCAGAAGGGGACTGCCGCAGCCGCGGTACAGAAGATCAATAAAAAGACAGGGCAGAAAACGGTCTACCTCACCTTTGATGACGGCCCCAGCAATGTCACACCGGCTGTGCTGGAGATTCTGCGGAAGCAGGATGTAAAGGCGACTTTTTTTGTACTGGGGCAGCAGGCCAAAAGTCATCCAGAACTGATCAATGCCATCTGGGAGCAGGGGCATGTCATCGGCAATCATACCTATAATCATAATTACCATGATTTATATAGCGGATTCACGGAATTCTGGAGCCAGATCAAACAGACTGAAGAGGTAGTGCGGGAAATAACAGGCATCCGGCCTCAGCTGGTACGCGCACCGGGCGGTACATACGGGCATTTTGACGCTACTTATTTCGAGCTGTTAAAAGAAGCAGGATACACGGTTATGGACTGGACCGTGGACAGCGGGGATTCCAAAAGAAAGGGTGTACCGGCGGCGGAAATCCTGCAGGAGTCAGTATCGCTGCAGGGCTCACGGATTATTCTGCTGCTCCATGACGGGGCAGGCCATGCGGAGAGCGCCAAGGCGCTGCCGGAAATTATTGCCCGGTATAAGGCAGCAGGTTACAGCTTCGGTGTACTGGATGCAGACCAGGAGCCGGTACAGTTCAGAGTGTCAGCTGCTGCGGCAGCGGCAGGGCGGACCAAACCGTCTGCGGCCTGGATCGCCTCGAATATTGTACCGAATGCAGGACTGTTCGGGCCGGGCAAGCCGCTCATACTGGAAGTGGGCAAACTGGAAGCGAAGCTGGACCCGGGGGAATTCAGAATCAGTAACGGCCAATATATAGTTCCGCTAAGGGCGGTAATTGAGCGGTTAGGAGGGCGGGTCGGCTGGGATACGGTCAGCCGGAGCGGCAGCGTGTACTGGAACGGCCGTGAGGTGAATGCGGATGCCCGGAATAAGCGCCTTACCCTAACTACGGATGGAGGGACTCTTATAACCAGGAGCTCGGATATAGAGCTGATCGGCTCTGCCCTGTGGCTTCCGCTGCGTGATCTGCTTGAGGAGGCGGGCCATCCGCTGCTGGAGGTTAACGTAACGGCAGAGGAACGGCGGGTAAAGGCGCTTTGAACATTTGAAAATGAAAATAACACCCCTTATTGTCGAAAAGAGATCGGGGGTTTGGGCACCCTTTTACGTGGGAAGAATAGACAATAGTAGGCTCTTGTGTGCCGCACTGCGGCATACACCAGAGCTAGTCTATGACCACAAAGGAAGGGTGCCGATTGTCCTCTTCATCACTAATGGAGCAAACGCCCGAAAAGCGTTCATCTGACGTCCAGGGACTGTTGTTCCGCCGGAGCCGCAGCATTGCTGCGGAGTGGCTCCGGATGCTGGCAGTTACCCTTGTTCTCGGAGTCTTATATGTTTGGCGGGGTGGAGCCTCGCTGCTGTTTCTGCTGATCGCCAGCGGACTGCTGATGGGCGGGGGGCTCCTGCTGCAGGCCTTCGGGCCGCGGCGGTTCAGAATCACACGCAGCATCACCCCGGGCCGTCCGGTAGCCGGGGACAGCCTGCTTGTCGACGTGCAGGTCAGCTTCGCGACCCGGCTTCCGGTTCCCTGGATGATCATAACCGATTATTGGGGAGGGGGCTGGCACCGGGAGCTGCTGTTCCCCGGCTTCCGGCGTTCCTTCCGGTATTCTTACAGGCTTAGCGAGGTACCCCGGGGGATTCACCGGCTGTACGGCAGCCGTGTAAGCTGGGGAGATCCGGCAGGGCTGTTCACCGGGGAGAGCCGGCTTGAAGCCCGGGAGAGCCTTAAGGTGCTTCCCAAACCGCTCTATACCGGTGCGGGTCTGCCGGAGAGCAGCCGCAAGAACGGGGAAATGCTGCTGAAACGGGGAAGCAGCGGCGGGGAGGCTGCGGATATCCGCCATTATGTACCGGGTGATCCGCTGAACCGGATCCACTGGAAGAGCAGCGCCAGCAAGGGGACGCTGCAGAGCCGGGTGCCGGAGAAGGAAGAGGGGGGGATGTCCTGTATAGTGCTGGCCAACTGTCCGGAGGATTATGAGATTCCCTTCAGCGCCTTGTCGCCGCGCAGCCAGCGGGATAAGGTAAATCCGGCCTTTGAGCGGGCGGTCTCTGCAGCGATGGGACTGCTGCTCTCCGCTGAGCGCAGAGGAGGCTATGTCCAGCTGTTTACCGGAGGCTGGCCTGAAGGGATGGCCAGACATGAGGGACTGGGCAAAATCCCCGGCAGGGTACAGGATATGCTTACTGAAATTACGCCCGGCGGAACACGGAGTCTCAGCCGGCTGCTGGAGGATGCATCGCAGCACTGGATTCCCGGCATGACAGTGGCTGTCATTACCGGACGGCTGGAGGAGGAAGCGGCCCGGACGCTTGCCCGGTTTCTGGTGCAGGGCGTGAAGGTGGAACTGTACTATGTATGGGATCAGCCTGCCCCGCAGTCTGAAAGCGCAGCCGCGGGAGCTCTGAAAAACCAGGCCTCAGCGGGGCAGCGGGCAGGAGGCTACAAGCCGTATGCGGCAGGGACCATCAGCGGCAGCCTGGCCCGGCTGGGAGCAAGGCTGTACTGTCTGGATCAAACGGCTGTGCCTGAATGGAAGAAGGAGGGGGAGGCACATGAATTTCCGGGAAAACCCACACTGGGGTAGTCCGCTGCAGAGTGGTACCGGGATCACCACGCCTTCCCCTCCCGGCTTCGGCGGAGACGGGCAAAGCCTGAGGGCGGTGTCTGCCTCCGCACACCGCCCGGATATACAACCAACCGAGAACAGCCAGAACGGTAACGGAGACAGCAATCCTCTGTACTACCGTCTGCTGTTCTCTTTGGCTATTATGGGCATGTTCATCAGCTGGCTGATGCCGCTGCATCAGTCCGTACCGGCAGCGGATACAGTGGAGCTTCTGGAGCTGCTGATGCTTGCGGCAGGAGTGCTGCTCCTGTGGGGCAGCTTCCGCGTTCCCGCCGTGCTGCAATTCTGTCTACAATTTGTCCTGATTGCCCTGACCTGGTACATTGCCTGCGACAGAAATGAAGGCCCGCACTGGCTTGGAGCTTATGCGGCAGGGATTCCCGGGGATGCTGCACGGATGTTTACCGGCAGAGTGTCGGAGCTGAGCGAGGACAGCCGCCTGCTTATTCTGGTTCTGGGCTGGGGCCTGCTGGTTGCCTCGGTACAGCAGCTGGCGCTGTACCGAGGGACCACCACTCTGTTTACAGCTGTAACTGCAGGCTATCTCATTGTGCTTGATATTATTTTTGGTATTAATACAACAGGAAGTATAGTAGCGGCCGCCGTGCTGACGCTCTGGATGCGGGGGCTGGCCGGCCTGCAGCAGCTCAGGGAGCAGACGGCTCAGAGAAGGCTGCCGTATTACAGCTGGGCAGGCTTTACACTGCTCGCGGCTACCCTGCTGGCAGCAGCAGCCTGGGCGGGCGGGCAGCTGTACGGGCCTCGTCCGGCTACACCCGTAACGCTGCAGCCGGTGATGGAGCAGCTGAAGCATTGGGCCGAAAGCGGAATTTCAAGCCGTACAGGGAAGGAACCGTCTTCCGCCGGCGCTACGGGAACCACCGGGTATGGGACCGGTGAGGGTGAGCTTGGAGCGCCGCTGACTCCAGGCACGGCACCTGTTTTTACAGCAACCGTCAGCGGTCCGGTATACTGGCGGGGGGAAAGCATGGCCTATTACGACGGGCGCCGCTGGATCCGGGAGGGCATTATGTATGAGCCGCTTAATCTGACGGCTCTTCCTTCGGACGAAATGGCTGCTGCGTTGGCTGCGGATTCATCCGGCCGCCGGACACTGGCTCAGCAGATTAAGCTTGCCGATCCTGTATCGGGCGGCCAGCCGCTGTTCAGTGCAGGCATGGTAGCTGATGTCGGGCAGGTGGACCTGACGGATGGAAGCAGGCTTGGTTATGTGCTGACGAATCCGGAGAAGGACCGCTTCCGTCTGCCCGTAACTGCCGGCTCAGCCGCAATCACAGCCTATGAGGTTCAATCGTTGCTGCCGGAGAGTGATCCCGCAGTGCTGCGCGGGCTGAATGACCAGGATCCGCAGGATATCACCGGTCAATATCTGCAACTTCCGGCAAATCTTCCCGGACGGGTCACCGCACTTGCTGCAGAGCTTACGTCCGGAGCGGAGAACCGGTATGATGCCGCCGAAGCGGTCCGCAGCTACCTTAGCAGCAGCTATCCCTACACGCTGGATACCCGGATTCCGCCGGCAGAGGCAGATTTCGTGGATGATTTCCTGTTCACTGCCAGGCAGGGCTACTGCGTCCATTTTGCTTCGGCGATGACGGTCCTGCTGCGCAGCAGCGGCATTCCGGCCCGCTATGTGCAGGGCTACGGGCCCGGCACTTCTGAGCGCGGGCGCTTTCTTATTACCCAGGCGGATGCCCATGCCTGGGTCGAAGTGTACTTCCCCGGCGCGGGCTGGGTCCCCTTCGACCCTACGCCGGGGGCGTCCTTCGCCGCCGCAGGCCCGGCGGCGGCAGCTGCAGCGGCGCTGGCCCCCGCGCCGCAGAAGGACCCTGCGTCCGCGCGCAGCATCGCGGACGGGCTGCCCGCCCTGCCGCAGGCGGGCGGGACCCCGGCGCCGCCCGCTGCCGCGGCGGCGCTGCTGCTCGCCGCCGCCTGGCGCTGGCGGCGGAGCCTGGCCCTGCTGCCGGCGCTGCGCCGCGGCAGCAGGGGCCGGGAGCGGCAGCTGCGCGCAGCCGCGCTGGCCTGGCGGGGCCTGGCGGCGCGGTACGGGGCGCCGCCGCCGGGGGTGACGGCCAGGGAGTACGCCGCCTCCCTGGCCATAGAGGACACGCGGCTGCGCGCCGCGGTCCGGCAGTTTGTATGCCAGTGGGAAGCTCTGGCATACAGCGCCGCTGCGCCTCCCGACACCGCATCCCCTGATGCCCAGTGTCCGGGTTCCGCGTTATCCGCTGCGCCGGCGTACCGCAGCTCGCTAACACGCTCCGCCGCCTTACCGGGTAACGATCCGGTATGCGAAAGCCTGCATGCTCCCGATCCTTCTGCGCCGCAGGACGAAGAAGCTGCTGATTTTATCAGCCGGTGTCTGGTCATTACTTTCCGGCTGGCGTAATCTGCAGCGGCGGCCTTTTGCCTGCGGGCGTTGGGGGGGGGCGTGTCTGGACAGCTTTACCAGCAGGGGACGGCGGTTTTTCCATTCTGTTAAATCTCCTTGCTGCTGCTGGACTTTACCGCCCAAAAGCACTTAAATTGCCTGTCCTCCTTTCCTTGACGGTGAGAATTAACCATGAGTATAATGAATCCAATAATCAAGGGAGGCACGTAATGAACAAGCCAAATGAAATGATCGTCGTTCTCGATTTTGGAGGACAGTATAACCAACTTATCGCGCGCAGAATCCGGGACCTGGGGGTATACAGCGAGCTTCTGCCGTACAATACACCAGTAGAGAAGATTAAGGCACTTTCACCTAAGGGGATTGTTTTCTCCGGTGGTCCAAGCAGTGTATATGCTGAGGATGCTCCGCATGTAGATCCGGCTGTATACGAGCTGGGCCTGCCGATTTTCGGGATTTGCTACGGCATGCAGCTGATGGCACATCAGCAGGGCGGAAAAGTAGAACGTGCAGCCAAGCGTGAATACGGCAAAGCAGACGTAGACTTCCAGCCTGGATCGGTGCTTGCCGCAGGTCTTGACGGCAGCCAGACCGTATGGATGAGCCACGGTGACCATGTAGTTGAGCTTCCGGGCGGCTTCAAGCTGGATGCCGGTACCGAGAGTGCTCCGATCGCGGCAATGAGCTATGACGAGAAAAAGTTCTACGCGGTACAGTTCCACCCGGAAGTGCGCCACTCCGTGAACGGCAACGAGATGATTTCTAACTTCCTGTATGAGGTGTGCGGCTGTGAAGGCAACTGGACGATGGAGTCCTTCATCGAGGATGCCATTAAGGATATCCAGGATAAAGTCGGTGACAAAAAAGTACTGTGCGCACTTAGCGGCGGTGTAGATTCCTCTGTTGTAGCCATGCTGATTCACCGCGCTATCGGCGATCAGCTGACCTGTATGTTTATCGACCACGGTCTGCTCCGTAAAGGTGAAGCTGAGAGCGTAATGGAAACCTTTGTCGGCAAATTTGATATTAACGTAATCAAAATTGATGCCCGCGACCGCTTCCTCGGCAAGCTGGCCGGCGTATCCGATCCTGAACAGAAGCGCAAGATCATCGGCAACGAATTCATCTATTGCTTCGACGAAGAATCGGCCAAGCTGGGCGACTTCGCCTTCCTGGCTCAAGGTACGCTGTATACGGACATCGTAGAGAGCGGAACTGCGACTGCGCAGACCATCAAGTCGCATCACAATGTCGGAGGTCTGCCGGAAGACATGAAGTTCAGCCTGATCGAGCCGCTAAATACCCTGTTCAAGGATGAAGTCCGCAAGCTGGGTGAAGAGCTGGGCATGCCTCACGCGATTGTATGGCGCCAGCCGTTCCCGGGTCCGGGACTTGCGATCCGTGTACTGGGTGAAGTTACAGAAGAGAAGTTGCAGATCGTTCGTGATTCCGACTACATTCTGCGCGAGGAAATCGCCAAAGCCGGTCTGGACCGCGAAATCTGGCAGTATTTCACGGCACTTCCGAACATGAAGAGCGTGGGTGTTATGGGGGATGAGCGTACTTATTCCTATACCGTTGGTATCCGTGCCGTTACTTCCATCGACGGAATGACTGCAGACTGGGCCCGTATCCCATGGGATGTGCTCGAGAAAATCTCCGTCCGCATCGTCAACGAAGTCGACAACGTTAACCGTATCGTCTACGACGTAACCTCCAAGCCACCAGCAACGATTGAGTGGGAATAGATCAAAAAAAGCTGAAAGCCCATATTCATTGGGTTTTCAGCTTTTTTTTAAAGTTTACTTGAAGATTTATAACGACACAGCAGCAACTATTTTTGCAATTACTATATCTAATTGATCTTCAATCCGTTCAGGAATACTTTCTTCTATGTTGAGGAGTTTGTCCTGATATTTTACTCGTAACAAGTATGTATGTATGTATTTCCGGGCTGTGCTAGCTTATTTTTTTAACATTTCTTTTTTGAAAAAAGTAGGTAACGGCACCAAAGGCTGCACCGCCGATAAACCAGATAAGAAGGGAGAACCAATGGATTTCGAGCTCTTCCCCGGCCAAAGCCGGAAACAGGAACTCCATTAGGATTAACATGGTAAAGCCCCACTGGATACCTGCAAGGGTGAATTTTTTCCGCAATGTTGAGATGGTTTTCTTATAATCTGCTTCAATGTCATACTCGGTTTCTGCAATTCCGGTTTTTCGGAGTCTGAACAGGATATAGTAGGATACGAGCTGATTCACTATAAATAAAGCAATAGTGCCAAAGGTAAAGGTGCGGTTTATCGTATCGACAATCAAACTGATCAGCATAAGAGCGGTTGTCAAGTAAAAAGCATACATACAGGCACCGGCAAGTATCTTATAAATTTCCCCCTGCTGATACTCATCCCTCTCGTCCAGATAGCCGATAAAGGGCTTCAGCATTCTTTTCTCCAAATTACTCAGCATGATGATTAACCTCCCAAAAAAGTGTGTTCAGATCAGTGTCCAGAGCCTTGGCCAGCTTAATGCATAAATCCAGTGAGGGATTGTACTTGTCATTTTCAATCAGGTTGACCGTCTGCCGGGCGACTCCAATCTCTTTTGACAGGGCAAGCTGTGACAAGCCTGACAGCTTTCTGTATTCTGCAACCCTGTTCATAAGCCCCTCCTTGAAAGTCATATATATGTGACTTAATTTGTATTGTCATCTTAGCTGCATTTTTTCGGAATGTCAATTATATATGACAAAAGAAAAGGGAAAGCTAATTTAGGCGTCAGAAAAAAAGCGGCCTTCACCTTGTACTACATTCATAAAAACGCCTCATTTACGAACAATAACGAAAACATTACGTCCAATGTTCGTATTTACCATTGACAAGTCATGTGAGTTACACCTAAAATATAAAAGCGTTGAGCAACAAAATTATTCGTATAATTCCGGGAATCGGCCTGGAAGTTTCTACGAGGTCACCGTAATGACCTGGCTACGATTAAAAAGAGCGATTCCATAAGAACCTTCGGCTGTGAGCTGGAGGGAGATGAGGGACCTTCTCTTTTTTCGGGCCGGTGTCGATCAGATGCCGGCTTTTCTGTGGGCTCATACACAACATACACCTTAGGGGGAGAAACAATTGAACCGCTTTTTCAAATTGAAAGAAAACGGCACTACCGTACGTACAGAGATCATGGCCGGTATTACTACCTTTATGGCAATGGCCTACATCCTGTCGGTTAACCCGGGTACGCTGACTGCTTTTGGCCGCATCGACATGGGCTGGTATTCCGTATTCCTGGCAACAGCGCTGGCAGCAGGTATTTTCACAATTGCCATGGGTTTGTTCATTAACTTCCCGGTTGCGCTGGCACCTGGTATGGGCCTTAATGCATACTTTGCTTCCGTAGTACTCGCTTCACAGACTACTGATCACCCGTTCACCTGGCAGATGGGTCTGACCGCCGTATTCATTTCCGGTCTGATCTTCATTCTCCTTACGGTTACCAGAGTCCGGCAGATATTGCTTACTGCAATTCCGGACAGCCTCAAGCATGCCATTACAGTTGGTATCGGGATGTTCATCACGATTATCGGTCTCAAGAACAGCGGACTGATGACAATCGGCGTTGAAGCCGGCAGCGACATTCCTGCTAATAAATTTACAGACGTTCTGTCCTTCGAGACAGTCATTCATATGGGCAGCCTGGAAAACACCAATGTCCAGCTCGTTATTATCGGCCTTCTGCTGATCGCTATTCTGATGGTGCTGCAGGTACGCGGCGCAATTCTGTTCGGTATTCTTGGTACAACGCTTGTAGCTATTCTGATGGGTGCCGTTGATTTTGGTTCCCTGAGCAGCCCGCAAACCCCTTGGGTTCCGGATTTCACCCAGCTGAACTTCATGGAATTTGACTGGGACGGCATCATGCATACCGGTATCGTATCCGCAATCGCCACCTTTACTTTCGTAGAGCTGTTTGATACTTTCGGCACACTGGTAGGTACTGCTGAGCGTGCAGGTATTATGAAGAACAAAGAAGAAGGCAAGAGACGTGTCGGTAACGCAATGTTCGTAGATGCGATTGCTGTAACAGGCGGTGCAATGCTCGGTACTTCCACTACTACTGCTTATGTAGAAAGTGCTGCGGGTGTTGCTGAAGGCGGACGTACAGGTCTTACTGCCGTAACAACCGGTGTTTGCTTCCTGCTTGCATTGTTCCTGGCTCCGGTAGTTGCCCTGATTCCAGGTTCGGCTACTGCTGCTGCTCTGATCGTTGTCGGTGTCCTTATGGCCCAGTCGATCCGCGAAATTGATTTTCAGGATATGGTTTACGCTATTCCGGCCTTCCTGACCTTTGCGATTATGCCGTTTACTTACAACATCGCTAACGGAATCTCGTTCGGTATCGTTACTTATGTAATCCTGGCTTGTGTAGCCAACATTGCCGGCAAAAAGAAATATGATATCCACTGGATGATGTGGGTACTGGCAGTTCTGATTGTTATGCGTTATGTATTCTTCGGCAGCGCAGGCTAAGAACAACCCCATTTAATAGAACAGCATGACAGCTCCTTCAGGGATGAGGGGGCTGTTTTTTTGTAAATATAAGGATTTATATGTTTCACGCTATAAATCATCCTTATATTTCTCGCAGAAACGGCTACCGTCCTGTTTAGGACGGCTAAGCCGTTTCTACTTGTTATTCCGGCTTTCCGGCTCTTTTTGGCCCATTCCTGAACAAAGCGTATTCGCGGTCTTTCCATCACCCAGTATTTAGATTATATTGTTGAAGAGGTGATGTAAGTTGTCCGGCATCCTAAACAGAATGGTTAATTCCTGCAAAAATAACCCCTGGCCGCTGCTGCTGTTCGTGCTCGGGGCGATTGTAAGGATAGTGTACATAGGTTCGGTTCCGCCCGGCCTGAACCAGGATGAGGCTTCTATCGGTTATGATGCTTACGCAATTCTGCATTATGGAATAGACCGTAACGGTGTTCAATTGCCTGTTCATCTGATTGCCTGGGGCAGTGGGCAAAACGCTTTATATGCCTATCTGTCCATGCCGTTTATCCTGTTGTTCGGATTGACTCCGCTGTCGGTGAGGGCGCTGAGTGTCATCATGGGACTTGCCGGAATGGTTTTCTTCTATTTAATAATGAAACGGATTTTCCTTTCCAGGGCGGCAGGCATAGCTGCCATGTTCTTTATAGCCATTAACCCGTGGCATATTATGATGTCGAGGTGGGCGCTGGAGTCCAATTTATTTCCGACTTTGATTTTGATTGCAGTATACTTCCTTATGCGTTCGGTTCAATCTGCCGATTCCCGCTGGACTTATGCTTTTACTGCTGTACTGGCTTTATCTTTATATGCATACGGAACGGCCTATTTCTTTGTTCCTGTGTTTGCTGCGGGGACGGCAATTCTTCTATTATATTGCAGGGTGCTTAAAGTGCGGACGCTTGCGTGGAATGCTCTGCTATTTGTATTGCTGTCCCTGCCCATATTATTATTTATAGTAATTAATCATTACGAGGGCCTGCAGGCGATCGCCACGCCGCTGTTTTCTGTCCCGAAGCTTACTATGCCGCGGGTGGAACAAATCTCCTCTGTTTTTGGCGGACAATTGCTGCAGATGGCTGCGGCGAATTTCCGTGAATTCCTTTCTATTATCTGGAGCGGAAGCGACGGTCTGCCATGGAACTCCTTATCATGGTACGGTTATGCTTATCCGCTTGCCCTGCCGTTTGCGCTCGTCGGACTTATCGTCATGGCAAGTACGGCCTGGAAGAACCGGCGCAAGGGAGCGGAACAGGGAATTATTCTGCTCTGGCTGCTGTCAGCAGTACTTATGGCCTTTATCACCACTGTTAACATTAACCGGATCAACATTGTTTTTATTCCGCTGGTTATGCTCTCTGCGGCAGGCTTCATCTGGCTCTATTCCCGTATAAAAATGGTTGCCATTCTTTCTGCTGCTGCCTTTACAGTCATGTTCGGCCTGTTTATCAGCGAATATTTCGGGGAATATCCGGACAGAATCGGCCCCAGCTTTTACGAATCTGCCGGAGAGGCGATACAGTATGCTTCCGGGCATACCACCGGAAATATTTACGTAACCGACGAAATCAATATGCCCTATATCTTCGTCTTGTTTTATGAGAGAATCAGCCCCCGTGACTTCATGGACTCGGTCGTTTACTCTAATCCCGGCGGTGCATTTCAGCAGGTCTCATCGTTTGGCAGATACAGATTCGGCAGATATGATGTACTGGAAGGAAATTCAGCATATGTTGTCAGCAATCACTCAGGGGTACCGGCAGCTGCTGCTGGAGATTATACCGTGAAGCAGTTTGCTAACTATACGGTAATAATTACCGGGGATTCTGCTGCAGAGGAAGTTCCCTTGAGTACGGCAGTGAATCATGAACTGATTAACGGAGGCTTTGAGGAAGGCCCGGCTGGCTGGGAGTTTTCTGCGGGAACGGGAGTTGCCGGCAATAATCCGTACTCGGGGAGCCTATTAGCCTATCTGGATGCAGGGGCGGACAAAACCGTCAGCCAGAGCTTCAGTGTCCAGTCTGAGCCGGGAGAATATGTATTGACCGTTATGGCAAGCGCCGGCGGCAGCGGAGGAAAGATCGGACTGCTCGTGAACGGCAGCCTGCAGGCTGAAGCGGAACTGACAGCAGGGGATGCGTACCATGAGATACGGCTTCCGGCTGTGGCTCTTAAACAGGGAGATCAGGCAGAAATTATTATAACCGGCGGGAACGGCTGGATTAACATTGATGAGGTGAGGTTGGAACGATGAAAAATCTACGCACGGCCGCAGTCTTTATGTTCATGCTGCTGATGTTCGTATTTCCGGTAACCAGCATTTATGCAGAGGGGAATCTGCTGCAAAATCCGGGATTTGAAGACGGAGAGGACGGGGCACCGGCGGGCTGGACGAAGGATGCCTGGATTGCCGGAGACGGCTCAGGGATTCTCTCTGTTCAGTCTGAGGAGGTTCATTCCGGCAGCAAAGCGGCTGTCATTGAGAATCTTGAACCGAATCATCTGAAATGGGTCCAGACGGTTACTGTCACACCGGGAAGCTACTACAAGATTTCCGGGTATATCAAAGTTGCCAGCATTGCCGGCGAAGGCTTCGGGGCCAATATCTTTCCGGTCGGCGTCGGCGGCGGGTACCCGGCAACGACAGATACCGGAGGGGATTGGCAATATCTTGAGTTTATCGGCCAGACCGGAAGCGAACAGACCGAGCTTGCCGTCGGAGCGGCCCTTGGCGGCTATGCCAACCTTATTCAAGGGAAAGCCTATTTCGATGACCTGTCTGTAGAAAAGCTGGAGGCTCTTCCCGAAGGGGCAGGCTTCATTTCACTGGACAGCGGAGCGGCTGCGCCTGCCGATAACGGTGGTGCAGAAGCTGTGCCCCACAAAGTCTCGCCGGCCAAAATCCTGCTGATTTCAGCCGTATTCAGTGTATTTTTTGCCCTTCTGTATAATAGAGGACTGCGCAGTAACAAACTGCTGGCCCAGCCGGATGTCGTGTACACGAGATGGCTGTATGTCGCCTTCGCGGGTGCCTTTATACTGCGGATCTGGATTGGCATCACTGCACAGGGTTATGAGAATGATATGAATACCTTCATTGCCTGGGGGCAGCGTCTTGTGGACAAAGGACCCGGCGGATTCTATGAGAAAGGCTACTTTGCGGACTATCCGCCCGGTTACCTGTACATATTATATCTGCTGAGCGCCATCCGCGGCCTGTTTGGCCTGACGCATGGTTTAGCGGGAGAAATGCTGCTCTTCAAAATGCCGGCGATCCTCTCGGATCTGGTGCTCGCCGGCCTCATTTACAAGATCGGACGCAAGAAGCTCGGCGGCGGAATGGCTACCGGCCTGATGCTGCTCTACCTGTTCAATCCGGCTGTGCTGATGGATTCAGCCGCCTGGGGCCAGGCAGATTCCTTCTTTATGATCTTCCTGCTGCTCAGCATAATGGGGGCTGCTAACAAAACCTTTGTCCGCTCAGCCATTTTCTTCGCCATTGCTGTGCTTGTTAAACCGCAGGCGCTGATCTTTACTCCTGTCCTGATGTTTGCCTTCTATCATCACCGGGCCTGGAAGCAGCTTGCTATGGGTGCGCTGTACGGGCTGGGGATCTTTGCCCTGCTGGCAGCCCCGTTCTTCTGGAACAACGGCGGCTTCATCGGGCTGATTAATTTGTATAAGAGCACTTTATCGTCCTACCCGTACTCCACGGTTAATGCGTTTAACCTGTATGCACTCACGGGTCCGATGTGGTCGGCTATGGATGTGACATGGCTGGGTATTACTTACCGCGTCTGGGGCTTTATTTTCATCCTGGCCGCTGTAGCAGCAGCGACCTATTATTCATTCCGCAAAGACCGTAAGGACCTGTCCAAATCTTATTTCATCGCTATTGTGCTGATTGCCGTCGTGTTTGTACTGGGCACTAAAATGCATGAGCGTTATATCTATCCGGCCCTTATTCTCTCTCTGTTCAGTTATATGGAGAGCAGGGACCGCCGCTTCCTGACGCTGTTCCTGGGCTTTACGCTGACGCAATATATCAATGTCGGCTATACCCTGGCTCATCTCAATGCCGGCGGCAACCCGCCGACCGACGGTATTGTACTGGTTACGTCGATTGCCAATCTCGGTTTGCTGGTCTATACGCTGTATACCGGGTATATGGTATATATCCGCAAACAGATCAAGCCGCTGGCACCCCCGGATACTGATGCTGAGAAGTATGCTGCCGATCTGGCGCTTGCTGAAGGAATACGTCCGCTGGAGAGCAAAGGGAAGCCACGGTTCAGACTACAGCGCAAAGACTGGATCTGGATGCTGGCCATTACAGCAGTCTATACAGCTATTGCTCTCGTGAATCTCGGTTCAACCAAGGCGCCGGAAACGTTGTGGGAGCCTGCGGCCAGCGGTGAAAGCTTCTATGTCGATCTAGGCCAGAGCAGACAGCTGGAGCGTGTGAATATATTCGGAGGTGTAGGCACAGGCAAGTTCAAGCTGGAATTCAGTGAGACCCCTGACGTCTGGGGCAGCCCGCTGGATATAAGCGAGGATGTGGGCAATGTCTTCATTTGGAAAAGCCAGCCGTTAAATGTAGCGGCAAGGTATGTGAAGCTGACCGTTACCACGCCAGGCTTTACCTTGAATGAGATAGCCTTTTATGAACAGGGGGGCGGCACAGCCACGCTTCCTGTTGCCGGTGTGACACCGGGTGCCGGGGCAGCAGCCAAGAGAGGCGAGCCTGCCAATCTGTTTGACGAGCAATCGCTGGTTCCGGAACATTCGAATTTCATGAACAGCACCTATTTTGACGAAATTTATCATGCCCGGACTGCGTATGAGCATTTCCACGGGATCGTTGCCTATGAAAATACCCATCCGCCGCTCGGTAAAATTCTGATTGGAGTAGGCATGGAGCTGTTTGGCGTTAATCCGTTCGGCTGGCGCATCATCGGTACCCTGTTCGGGGTTGCCATGCTGCCGCTTATCTATATGATGGGCCTGCGGCTGTTCGGGAGAACCAGGTACGCCGCTTTGTCCGCAGGGCTTTTTGCTCTGGATTTCATGCATTTTACCCAGACGCGCATCTCAACGATCGACGTCTACGGTGTATTCTTCATCATGCTGATGTTCTATTTCATGCAGCGCTATTTTACAATGAATTTCTACCGTGTTCCGCTGCGCAAAACCCTGGTGCCGCTGTTCTGGTCAGGCCTTTTCTTCGGAATCGGAGTCGCCTCCAAGTGGATTGTGCTGTATGGCGGTGCCGGACTGGCGGTTATGCTCGCATTGTCCCTGTTTGACCGCTATAAGGAATACCGGGCAGCCGGGCGCATGCTTGGGGAAGGCAAGCTCGGTGATCAGGAGATTAAGACAGCCTGCCGGACAGCCGACAGCTCCTTCTGGAAGAATACGATCATTACATTGGCCAGCTGCGTTGTGTTCTTCGTAATTATTCCTGCTGTAGTCTACAGCCTGTCCTTTATACCGGTGCTGTCCGTTACGGCAGAAGGTTATACCATTAAAGGGCTTATTGATGCCCAAAAAAATATGTATAACTATCACAGCCAGCTGGTAGCCACGCATCCGTTCTCCTCCTCCTGGTGGGAATGGCCGTTTATGAAACGTCCGGTATGGTTCTTCAGCGGTGGAGAAGGGCTGCCTGAGGGCAGGGTGAGCAGTATTGTTACTATCGGCAATCCGCTGATCTGGTGGACCGGGATTTTTGCGATGCTTGGAACAGTATGGCTTACAATCAAGCGCAAAGAGAAGAGTCTGTATATGCTCTGGATCGCCTTTTTCTCACAGTATGTGCCTTGGATGCTCGTTCCGCGCGAGACGTTCCTGTATCACTATTTTGCAATGGTGCCGTTCATGATCCTGGCTATTGTTTATGTTATGAAGCTGCTCGACAGCAAGGTTCCCGGAGCCGCCAAAATCCGTTATGCTTATGTGGCCCTAGCCGCAGTGCTCTTTATCACGTTCTATCCGGTACTGTCAGGAATGCAGGTTAGTGCCGATTATGTAAATATTGTGCTGCGCTGGTTCCCTTCCTGGGTGTTCTAGGGGCCAGCGGGCTAAGTAACTAAGCGTATGCTTTCGAAGCAAGTTTTGTACGAAGTAATACAGGGAAGCCCATGCTTATAAAACTTTTAGGAGGAAACAGGGTGAAAGCCAGATACAGTGTAGTTGTCCCGATGTACAATGAGGAGGAAGTCATTCAGCATACGTATGAGCGCCTAAAGAAGGTTATGGACGAATGCGGTGATTCCTACGAGCTGGTCTTCGTCAACGATGGCAGCCGTGACCGTACAGCTGAGATTATGCGCGGGATCAGCAGCCGTGATGAGCATGTCAAGCTGATTGACTTCTCGCGAAATTTCGGGCATCAGGTCGCGATTACCGCCGGGATGGACTATGCTGAAGGGCAGGCGGTGGTGGTCATCGATGCCGACCTTCAGGACCCGCCGGAGGTTATCCTGCAGATGATTGCGAAATGGAAGGAAGGCTACGAGGTTGTCTATGCCAAGCGGCTTAAACGCCATGGGGAGACGCTGTTCAAGAAGGTAACCGCCAAGCTCTTTTACCGTCTGCTGAGCAGCATGACGAGCGTGGAGATTCCGACTGATACAGGCGATTTCCGGCTGATTGACCGCAAAGTATGCGATGTGCTGCGCGGCCTGAAGGAGAAAAATCGTTATGTCCGGGGGCTGGTAAGCTGGGTAGGCTTCCGCCAGACGATGGTCGAATATGTGCGTGAGGAGCGTTTTGCCGGAGAAACTAAGTATCCGCTGAAGAAAATGGTCCGGTTTGCGCTGGACGGCATCACCTCCTTTTCCCATAAACCGCTCAAAATAGCATCCTATGTCGGATTCTTTTTGGCCTTCTCCAGTTTCTTATATCTCTTCTTCATCTTGTTTCAGAAGCTGTTCACGACGTGGGCAGTTCCCGGCTGGACCTCTATTGTCGGCGTCAATCTGCTATTTAACGGCATCGTGCTGATGCTGCTGGGGGTAATCGGAGAATACATCGGACGGATCTATGATGAATCCAAAGACCGGCCGCTGTATATTGTAAGGGAAACGAGAGGGTACGAGGACGGAGAATATCCGGACCTACGGGAAGGCAAACGTTATGAAAAGTAACAGACTGAACGCTGGGTTTATCCAGTTCCTAAAGTTCAACGCCGTAGGTTTGCTTAATACCTTGATAGATTTTGCAGTATTTACACTGCTGCATTCACTGGGGATGATGAACGCTCCAGCGCAGGTCATTTCTTATAGTGCAGGGACAGCGAATAGTTTTTTCTGGAACAAAAAGGTGACCTTTCGTGACCGGGCAACTAACCAGCGCGGCTCTGACCGTCTCCAGCTGGTGAGGTTTATCATCCTCAATCTGGCCGTGCTGGGTATTTCGGTGCTGCTGATGCATTTTCTGACGGACAGCTTCGGCATTCAGGTGCTGATAGCCAAGGTGTTCGTTACGTTCGTAACGGTAATTATCAACTTTTTCGGAAGCCGTATGTGGGTGTTCTAGGCAATTACCCGGACAGGGACTGCCCTGTTCAAGAATATAAAGGGGGATGTTCATGCGCAAGTTTTCCTATTTGATTATTTTGGCGGGCGTCCTTATTATGCTGTATCCCAAAGCAAGCGAGTGGTACAACGACAGGCAGCAGGCTAAACTGCTGGAGGAAGCTGAACAAGCCTACAGCGAACTGGCACCAACAGCCGGACCGGATCTGCAAAAGCCCTATGCGGAGGTGACCCAGCTGCTGGCTGAAGAGTCGGTGCAGGAGGAGGAGGTACAGCCTTCTGCGGAGCCCGTTGAAGAGATTGCTGTGGGCGGCAAAATCACCGGAATCATTGAGATTGACCGGATCGATCTGAAGCTTCCTGTTCTTGAAGGTGCGACAAAGGCGAATATGAAGCATGCTGCCGCCCATATGAAGGAGACGGCTCCGCTGGGTGAGGTAGGCAATGCGGCTATAGCTGCGCACAGATCCAGAACAGCCGGCAGGCTTTTTAACAGGCTGGATGAAGTAAAGATCGGGGACACCATCAAGATAAAGACGAGTGCAGAGGAGTATCAGTACGTAGTATATGATATTTCTATAGTGGAGCCGACGGATGTGTCGGTGTTGAACGGCAATGGGGAAGATAAAATCCTGACCCTAATCACCTGTGATCCGCTGGTTAACCCGACTCACCGGCTGATTATTCATGCTAAGCTTTCTTGAAAACAGACAAAAAAGGATTCAGCGCGAATTAACGAAAATTTTATTGAAAAATGCTGAAATTCTAGTAAAATAGGTCTTGTATCTGGGCGAATATATGGTAGTATATAACTATAAAAGCACACACGATAACGGCAAACCTATCGAAAGGTAGGGACGCAAAGCTAAAGGGCCTTCCCGTAAGGATGGCAGCCAGCTACCGAATGAAGGGCTTTTTTTGTTGGCTATTCAATCCAAAATCTAGTATTTTTGGTAGATTAAGAGATAGATAAAGCTGCACACGATAATGGCAAACCTATCGAAAGGTAGGGACGCAAAGCTAGAGGGCCTTCCCGTAAGGATGGCAGCCAGCTACCGAAAGGAGTTTTATCCATGAAAAAATTTTATTTCATGCTGTTAACATTGTTCGTAGTTGTCACTTCCGTTCAGACAAGCACAGCTTCAGCTGCAACTGCAGACTCAAGCTGGTTGAATACATCGAAGCTCGATCAAGGTGTTGTTGCAGTATCCTATGATGTACCTGCTGACAAACGTATCAAGGTTATGATTACGAAAGACGGCAACAGCTATACTTACAATCTGTATGCTTCCCAGTCGACAGAATCCTTCCCGCTGCAGCAAGGCAACGGCACTTATAAAGTATCTGTTCTTGAGAACACAACCGGTAACAAATATAAAGTGGTGTCTTCCGAAGATGTTGAGCTTAAACTCAGCAATGCTAACGCCGTATACTTGAGCTCCGTACAGAACGTGAAATGGACCTCTTCCGATAAAGCAGTACTGAAAGCTAAACAGCTTACAAAAGGCTTGACTACAGATGAAGCTAAGGTAAAAGCGATCTATAACTACATCGTAGCAAATGTTAAGTATGACAACGCATTGGCTGCTACTGTAACACCGGACTATATTCCTAACAATGACAGCACACTGCTCTCCAATAAAGGCATTTGCTATGACTATGCTTCCTTGTTCGCTACTATGCTTCGCAGTGAAGGCATTCCAACAAAGCTTGTAATGGGTAACACAAGCTATGTATCGACATATCATGCTTGGAATGAAGTTCTGCTTAATGGCAAATGGGTAACAATTGATACTACAGTTGACGCTGGCCTGGCTAAAAACAACAAAGACGTTGGCCTGACTAAAGTTGCGAGCAAATATAGCGCTGCTAAATTCTACTAAGAACCATGATAATACGGTGACATTGAGACAACCTGCTAATATAATTTAGCAGGTTGTCTTTTTTTTGATTAAGGGGTTGCTTTTTGTCAGTGATGTG
Organism: Paenibacillus sp. fava2; assembly: GCF_058313675.1. NCBI lineage: Bacteria > Bacillati > Bacillota > Bacilli > Caryophanales > Paenibacillaceae > Paenibacillus > Paenibacillus sp. fava2. The sequence goes on from NZ_CM177755.1 coordinate 681,595, forward strand.
GGGTATTATAGGTAAGCGTTGTTAGAGCGCGTCAAAGTTTGACTGAAATTGATTGAAAAATGGATTTCAAAAAAAAAGCTTGCGCTTCTGAAACAAACGTGATATTATATAAGAGTTGCTGCTGACGAGAACATCGAAAGCGACAACGAGCTTGATCTTTGAAAACTGAACAACGAGTGAGTATCGGAATTCACTTCGGTGATTCCAAAACTGATGATTTTCGCAGCGTCTTGTACGCTTTAGAAATTCATCTTGAGAATGTAAATTCTCGTCAGATGTTTCAAAATGAGCGAATCGCTCTTTTCAATACTTTATTGGAGAGTTTGATCCTGGCTCAGGACGAACGCTGGCGGCGTGCCTAATACATGCAAGTCGAGCGGAGCTTATCCTTCGGGGTGAGCTTAGCGGCGGACGGGTGAGTAACACGTAGGCAACCTGCCCCTTAGCCTGGGATAACTACCGGAAACGGTAGCTAATACCGGATAATCCCTTTCCTCGCCTGAGGGAAGGATAAAAGGCGGAGCAATCTGTCGATAAGGGATGGGCCTGCGGCGCATTAGCTAGTTGGTGAGGTAACGGCTCACCAAGGCGACGATGCGTAGCCGACCTGAGAGGGTGAACGGCCACACTGGGACTGAGACACGGCCCAGACTCCTACGGGAGGCAGCAGTAGGGAATCTTCCGCAATGGGCGAAAGCCTGACGGAGCAACGCCGCGTGAGTGATGAAGGTTTTCGGATCGTAAAGCTCTGTTGCCAGGGAAGAACGTCCGGTAGAGTAACTGCTACCGGAGTGACGGTACCTGAGAAGAAAGCCCCGGCTAACTACGTGCCAGCAGCCGCGGTAATACGTAGGGGGCAAGCGTTGTCCGGAATTATTGGGCGTAAAGCGCGCGCAGGCGGCTATT
>NZ_CM177755.1:685000-915000 GCF_058313675.1 Paenibacillus sp. fava2
TGTATGCAGGTTGAAGGTGTACCGTAAGGAGCGCTGGACAGCATACAAGTGAGAATGCCGGTATGAGTAACGAAAAGATCAGTGAGAATCTGATCCGCCGAAAGCCCAAGGTTTCCTGAGGAAGGCTCGTCCGCTCAGGGTAAGTCGGGACCTAAGGCGAGGCCGATAGGCGTAGTCGAAGGACAACAGTTTGAAATTACTGTACCACCGTAATCCGTTATGAGCGATGGGGTGACGCAGGAGGGTAGTGACGCGGACTGATGGATGTCCGTCTAAGCAGTGAGGCTGGTGTGTAGGCAAATCCGCACATCGTAAGGCTGGGCTGTGATGGGGAGCGAAAATTATAGTAGCGAAGGTCATGATCTCACACTGCCAAGAAAAGCCTCTAGTCAGGAGAAGGTGCCCGTACCGCAAACCGACACAGGTAGGCGAGAAGAGAATTCTAAGGCGCGCGGAAGAACTCTCGTTAAGGAACTCGGCAAAATGACCCCGTAACTTCGGGAGAAGGGGTGCCTCGGTAGGGTGAATAGCCCGAGGGGGCCGCAGTGAAAAGGCCCAAGCGACTGTTTAGCAAAAACACAGGTCTGTGCGAAGCCGCAAGGCGAAGTATACGGGCTGACGCCTGCCCGGTGCTGGAAGGTTAAGGGGAGTGGTTAGGGGTAACCCGAAGCTATGAACCGAAGCCCCAGTAAACGGCGGCCGTAACTATAACGGTCCTAAGGTAGCGAAATTCCTTGTCAGGTAAATTCTGACCCGCACGAATGGCGTAACGACTTGGGCGCTGTCTCAACGAGAGATCCGGTGAAATTTTAATACCTGTGAAGATGCAGGTTACCCGCGACAAGACGGAAAGACCCCATGGAGCTTTACTGCAGCTTGATATTGAATTTGGGTACGATCTGTACAGGATAGGTGGGAGCCGTAGAAGCAGGAGCGCAAGCTTCTGTGGAGGCGCCGTTGGGATACCACCCTGATCGTATCTAGGTTCTAACCTGGTACCCTAAACGGGTACGGGGACCGTGTCAGGCGGGCAGTTTGACTGGGGCGGTCGCCTCCTAAAGAGTAACGGAGGCGTTCAAAGGTTCCCTCAGAATGGTTGGAAATCATTCGAAGAGTGCAAAGGCATAAGGGAGCTTGACTGCGAGACCTACAAGTCGAGCAGGGACGAAAGTCGGACTTAGTGATCCGGTGGTACCGCATGGAAGGGCCATCGCTCAACGGATAAAAGCTACCCTGGGGATAACAGGCTTATCTCCCCCAAGAGTCCACATCGACGGGGAGGTTTGGCACCTCGATGTCGGCTCATCGCATCCTGGGGCTGAAGTAGGTCCCAAGGGTTGGGCTGTTCGCCCATTAAAGCGGTACGCGAGCTGGGTTCAGAACGTCGTGAGACAGTTCGGTCCCTATCTGTCGTGGGCGCAGGAAATTTGAGAGGAGCTGTCCTTAGTACGAGAGGACCGGGATGGACGTACCGCTGGTGCACCAGTTGTTCCGCCAGGAGCATGGCTGGGTAGCTACGTACGGACGGGATAAGCGCTGAAAGCATCTAAGCGTGAAGCCCCCCTCAAGATGAGATTTCCCAATTAGTAAGACCCCTTGAAGACGACGAGGTAGATAGGTTGGAGGTGGAAGTGCAGTAATGCATGGAGCTGACCAATACTAATCGGTCGAGGGCTTATCCAATAATTAAGACGCAGATTCGTTTCGGATTCAGTTTTCAGGTGATCAAGCCTGTAACGCAACGACATTTATTCGCACTTCGGGTGATGAACCAAATGTCTAGCGGCAGCGTCTGTTTCACAGACGCATGTTTGGTGGCGATAGCGGAAGGGTTCCACGCGTACCCATCCCGAACACGACCGTTAAGCCTTCCAGCGCCGATGGTACTTGGACCGAAGGGTCCTGGGAGAGTAGGACGCCGCCAAGCACATGAAGCCATTGTTGAGTAATCGACAGTGGTTTTTTTGTTGTCTGATGGTATTATGGGGATAAATAAGTTTAAGACAGGAGGAGACCAAGGGTTATTCTAAATGATTTGGATAACCGGTGGAAAACTTCATGGGAAAGAAAACTTATACACATGTGGATAGCTGCCTTAGATTTGAGCAATGATGAAGAATTCTCCCCAGTTTATGTGGATATAGTGTTAACTTTTGTGGATACAGCAGTAAATAATGTGCATGAAATTGCAAAGGAGCGCAAAAAATGAACCAGTTGGACAAATTATTGTGGATAGAAGATTTTTTTGTACAGGCAAGTGATACAGATTTCCGTTCAAAAGGTAAAGTGTCCTTTATGCTTGATATCATGCAGCGGGCTGCTGACTCGGCTGTGCATAATTTGGGGTTAAGCATGGATAAAATGCTGGAGGCGGGAATGGGCTGGATGGTCATTACAATGGATCTGGACATCAATCGTTTGCCTTTGCCGAATGAGATGCTTACTGTACATACGTGGAGTAAAGGGACTAAAGGGGCGCTATGGCAGCGGGACTACAGAATTTTTGACGAGAACAAGCTGGAAATCGCCTCAGCACGCTCTATTTGGGCTTTAGTAGATATCGATAAACGCAAGATTCTCCGCCCGTCGGCTTTGCCGGTTGCTGTGGAGCATTACCTTGAGGACTCCGTAGGGCCATTACCCCAAAAGGTAACTATACCAGCGGATGTTCTTTTGCAGGAGGCTTATCGTTATCAGGTAAGGTACAGCGGTCTGGATAACAATGGCCATCTGAACAATGCACGGTATGTGGATATCTGCTGTGATACCTTGACACTGGGGGAGTGGACAGAGCTGGAGCTTGCCGGTTTACAGATCACTTATGCACAGGAATCTAAATATGGTGAGGAATTAAGTATTTTAAGGTCCGCACTTACGGAGGACAGAATATATGTGCGGGGGCAGAGCGTGGATAAGATATTTTTTGAAGCCTGCCTAAAGTTTGCGCGGTAAATAAATAAATCGTAGCTATAGAGCCTGTGTCTGCTATCCAGATAGGGGCTTTTCTTATTTTAATAACAATTAAAGCAGGGATAAAGGAATATAGATCTCACTGATGGATTCGGGATTGTCCGGTCCCAGATAATCCTTGCCATAATACTCAAATTCATAAGAGAGCGTGAGCTGATGGGCAGTCTTAGGCAAAAATACGCCATAAATATATTTATATGTAGCTGAGATATCAGCAGAGCGCCCTTTGTGCAGAAACTTCAGATAACGTGCCGGAGGCAGGGTAAGGACAGGCAGGGTGGGGGACGCTTGGTATGGGTGTAGAGGAGTGTTAGCAACAACGGATATCGTATTAAAGCTCTCCAGCTCGCACCCGCATAAAAAACGGATTCCGTTATCCTCATAGTCTTCAGTCCATTGGCCCAGCTGATAGTATTTCTCCGGAAGCTTTCGCTCAGGAATCTCCGTTATTCTGCTCCACAACTCCTTCCAGGCAGTGCTGATAACGGACGGGTCATCATTAAGAGTGACTTGTACACCCTGCAGCTTGATTTCACCGAGATCCACTGTTTGAGGCGGGATAGTATGCTCATTGGTCCATCGCTGAAGATCATGATTATAGAGACGGTGAAGCAGCAGGGGAAGGACAGGATTTCTTTTTTGGCGAATCTGGGTTGGTGTGGTATACAGCATCCTTTTGAAGGAACGGACAAAGGTTTCGTAGTCTTTAAATGAGTAATCCAGCGAAATATCCAGCAAGGAACGGCCGGGCTCGCAGAGGATATCCCGTACTGCTTCGGTAATCTTGCGTCTGGCGATATAATCGCCGGGTGTAAGGCCGGTTACCCCTTGAAACAGCCTAATAAAATGATATATGGAATAGCCAGTGAACAGGGAGAGTGAGCGGACGGATAGCGGCTGATGAAGATTATCCTCGATATGATCAATTGCTGTCATAATTAGCTGCCGGTTATCCATTCATTCTCCCCCTGCCCTAATTTTATTCAACTACCCACTCGCCCCATGAAGATGCCCAAGCTGGAACCTTCACATATCGGACACGGTCTGTAGTTGGAAAGTAAGCTTTTATATCTAACACTGGTGTTCCCGGATAAGCGTCCAGTCCGCCAACCACAATAATCCCTTCAACCGCATCAACAGAGATAATCTCTGCTACACTAAGACCTATAGGGTTTGGACGTACTGGGGAACGGGAAGCAAATACACCTGTTACCGGCGCATCATAAGGAGGCTCGATCTGTGTGGTTGCCCGGAACATATCATCAGCAAACTCATGAATCCACCAGAGAAGCTGGCAATGGCTGAACGCCTCCAATCCCTTGAGTGCAGCTCTATACTCAGGTTTAATCTCGATCTGCAGGTTATGCTGAGTTCCGGAGACTGTACCTACGGGAAATACATTATACATTTCTGAAGCGGACATTGGCTGTGACTCCTTTCGGCTGACAAACATTTTAGCATAAATTTAGTTTATATTAGATGAAGGGATTTTCGCCTGACGATATTTGCGGTCTTTTGAATAATGGTATAATGAGTTGTTGAAAGGGAAAGGAGAGAACTATGAAGACACTGGTGCTTGCAGAAAAGCCCTCGGTAGCGCGTGAAATTGCACGCGTAATGGGCTGCGGAAATAAACAGAAAAGCTATATTGAAGGTCCTAAATATATAGTAACCTGGGCGCTCGGGCATTTGGTCGGCCTGGCGGAGCCGGAGGATTATAATAGTAAGTTTGCGAATTGGGCCCTGGAGGATCTGCCGATCCTGCCCGAGAAAGCGAAGCTTAAGGTGCTGCGGGAGACCAGCCAGCAGTATAAAGCGGTACAGCAGCTGATGAAGCGGCAGGATATTGAGGAGCTGATCGTCGCTACGGATGCCGCGCGTGAAGGAGAGCTTTTGGCGCGGTGGATTATGAATATGGCAGGCTGGAAAAAGCCGTTTAAGCGGCTGTGGATCTCCTCGCAGACGGATAAAGCGATCAAGGAGGGATTCGCCTCCTTGCGTCCCGGGCGGGATTTTGACCGGCTCTATGAATCGGCGCGCTGCCGTGCCGAGGCAGACTGGATGATCGGGCTGAATGTAACCCGGGCACTGACCTGTAAGTTCGGTGCACCACTGTCGGCGGGCCGGGTGCAGACACCTTCGCTTGGTATGATCATGGACCGGGAAAACGAGATTACCGGGTTTCGTTCCCAGGAGTATGAGCTTTTGACCGCTGACTTTGGCAGCTTTCAGGCGGGCTGGCGTGCCCAGGGAGGGGACGGGCGGATTTTTGATAAGGAGAAGACGGCTGTACTTAAAGATAAGCTGACCGGACGATTAGGCCGGATAGCCAAGGTTCAGAAAAGTGAAAAAAGCGAGCCGCATCCGCTGGCCTATGATCTTACAGAGCTGCAGCGCGATGCCAACCGCAAGTTTGGCTTCTCGGCCAAACAGACCTCAAGTGTGCTGCAAAAGCTATACGAGCAGCATAAGCTGGTCACTTATCCGCGTACCGACAGCCGGTATCTGACTTCGGATATGACAGGTACACTGAAGGAACGTCTGGATAGTGTTGCTGTAGGGCCATATGCTGCACTGGCTCGTCCGCTGCTGCGTAAGCCGCTGCCGATCACCAAACGAATTGTGGATGACAGCAAGGTGAGCGATCACCATGCGATTATTCCAACGGAGCAGACTGTACTCTTAAATCAGCTTAGCACGGAAGAGCGGAAGCTCTATGATCTGATTGTCCGCCGGTTCATCAGCCTGTTCTATCCGCCGGCGCGTTATGATGCTGTAGCGGTGACAGTGAGCGTTGAAGCCGAGAGCTTCCATGTCAAAGGTACGACAGTTAAGGATGCCGGCTGGCGTGAGGTTTATGGCGGAGATATGACCAATGATGACGAGGAAGAGAATGCTGCAGATGAACCTGCGGCAGGGAGCGTGAAGCTGCCGGAGCTACGTGAGGGGGAGAATGTTAAGGTTGAGCGCTGTATTGTTCGCCCCGGACGGACACAGCCGCCTAAGCGCTATAATGAAGCATCCCTGCTGACCCAGATGGAGAAGCATGGGCTTGGTACGCCGGCAACCCGCGCGGATATCATTGAGAAGCTGGTCAGCTCAGATACGATCGAGCGTCAGGGTAATTTACTTCATCCGACAGGTAAAGGCAAGCAGCTGATCGGGCTGGTGTCAGCGGAGCTGCGCACGCCTGAGCTGACCGCACGCTGGGAAGGGGAGCTGGAGCGGATCGCCCGCGGCCAGGGCAAGCCGGAGCCGTTCCTGCAGGGCATCCGCAGCATGGCGCAGGAGCTGGTCTCCGGCGTCAAGAGCAGCGGAGCGGAATACAAGCCGCATAATGTCTCGGCCAGCCATTGTCCCGAGTGCGGGACGAGAATGCTGGAGAAGAAGACGAAGCGCGGCAAGCTGCTGGTCTGTCCGGCAGACGACTGCGGTTATACCCGGGCAGGCGAGAAGCGGCTGTCAAACCGCCGCTGCCCGCAATGCCATAAGAAAATGGAGCTTAAAGAAGGCAAAGCCGGCTTGTATGTGCAGTGTCTCGGCTGCGGGATAACGGAGACGATGGATAAAGACCACAAGCATATCAACAAACGGGAGCAGCAGAAGCTTGTGCAGCAGTACAGCAAGCAGGAAAGCGCCGGCTCAAATCTTGGCGATCTGCTGAAAGCGGCTATGGAGGCCAAGGCGAAGGGAAAATAATGTAGTGCACCGAACGTCTGTGTTAGGAGAAGTAATCTGTTAAAGAATACGTACAGGAATCCTTACAGGAATCCGAACATGCGTATGAATAAAGCAGAGCCTTCAGACGTTTGGCAGGGGCCGCTGCATATTTCCGGAATTGAACAAGACTGCGGAGCATCCCCGCAGTCTTGTTTTGATTCGGATGTTTATACCAGCCATGGCTGCGGGATGATCCTGTTACGTTTACTTACGTGATATCAGAAAAGATTGCATAATGTTACTGTTACATCTATATCGAGATATATTGTACTGTATGAGGTAAGATTAATTCTTAAGACAGGTAGCAGGAGAGAAGACTAAGGGCAGGCTTCCTGCACAGGAATGGAGCGGATAACAGAAATGGCACTGGCGGAAGGGAAACAGAAGCAGGTACAAGCGGCACAATCCCCGGGCGGGAGGGGAAGCAGCCGAGTTTTCTTTTTGATAATCGTCTTCATGTTCTGGTTCTCATCTTATATTTATGTGCCGGTGCTTTCGCCATATGTGGAGCATCTGGGTGCATCTTATGTTATGGTTGGCGCAGTGCTTGGCGTGTACGGGCTGATGCAGATTCTGTTCCGGCTGCCGATCGGCATCGGGTCGGATGTTCTGAACCGGCGGCGGCCGTTCATTTATCTGGGGCTGATCGCGAGCGGAGCAAGCTGCCTGATTTTTATGGCGGGGGCAGATCCGGTATGGGCTTTGGTGGCACGCGCGGTTTCGGGGATTGCGGCATCTGCATGGGTCGTATACTCGGTGATGTTCGCGGGATATTTTCCTAAAGAGGAAACCGGAAAAGCGATGGGCATGCTGCAGTTCACCACGGTAATTGCCCAGCTGTCGAGCATGATGATCAGCGGTTATATGGTGGAGCACTGGGGCTGGAATATGCCCTTTATCGTCGGCAGCATTGTGGCGGTGCTCGCTATGCTGCTCGTCCTGCGCTTGCCGGAGCAGCGGCAGGAGAAACGCGAAGGCGGAATCCGGCTGAAAGATCTTGCAGGCGTAATGAAGGAGCCGCTGCTGGTCAAGGTCTCGCTTTTATCGGTGCTGGCGCACTGTGTACTGTTTATTACAATGTTCGGGTACACGCCCAATCAGGCGCTGGATATCGGGGCAAGCAAGGAGAGCCTGGGCTGGCTGACGCTTGCTTTTATGGTGCCGCATGCTGCAGCTACGCTGTACGGATCACGGCTGTTCGGCAGGCTGCTGGGTGAGAGGGGGACATTGATGCTGGGCTTTGCAGGCAGTGCTGTATTCACTTTGCTGATTCCGTCCATGCCGACGCTGGCTGCGCTCTGTGCGACCCAGATAGGGAACGGGTTTATGCAAGGGCTGATTTTTCCGCTGCTGCTGGGCAAATCGGTCTCGGATGTGGCGCCGTTTAAACGGGCGACTGCTATGGGCTTTTATCAGGCCGTCTATGCAGTAGGGATGTCGGGCGGTCCGTTTGTAGCGGGCTGGATGAGTGCTGCTTACGGGCTGAGAGGCGGCTTTTGGCTGGGTGGCATTGCTGCTGCGCTGGCTGCGGTATTGTCGTGGGTATGGCTCAGGGAGTCCGGTGTCTCTGCGAAAAAGCTTAACAGAGCAGGTTAGTACCTTGGCAGCTTATGTGAGGTTATTGGTTTTTTGCAGCAAGGAGAATATAATAGATGATAGGGCAGGATGCAAGGAGGAGGGGCCGGAACGATGGTCAAAGGGGTACTGGTGTGGTTTGTGCTGATTAATATTATCGCCTATGTGGTGATGTCCGAGGACAAGAACAAAGCCCGGGCAAGACGGGACCGTGTGCCGGAGAAGACGCTGTTTCTGCTGGCGTTCATGGGCGGCGCGCTGGGCATCCTTATTGCCATGTACCGCAAACGGCATAAAACCAGACATACTTCCTTCCGGATCGGCATTCCGCTGCTGCTGCTGCTTAATATTTTGCTGTACGGGTATTTTTTAAGATAGCGGTTTGTACTTGGACTGCTGGTTAATCAAAATGAAAAAGAGGTGGCGTACATGTTATTCTCTAAAATTTTGCTCGCCTATGACGGTTCCAAAGCTTCCAATCAAGCGCTTGAGCGGGCGATCGAACTGGCTAAGGTAACTCCCGGATCTTCCATTTACGTCGTACACGCATTCGAATTCCCCCGGTTCTTCATTGGGGAAGCTCTCGCGCCTCTGCCGGCTTCAGTGAACAAGGATTATTATGATCTGGCGGTGCAGACTACCGATGAGGTCAGAGGACGTCTGGAAGCCGAAGGCCTGAATGCGACGGTTGAGCTGCTGCAGGGTTCCCCGGCTGAAGTGATTCTGAATTATGCCAAGGAACAGGGAATGGACGTTATTGTAATCGGCAGCCGCGGACTCGGCGGGATACGTGAATTTGTACTGGGCAGTGTCAGCCACAACGTGGTGCAGAGCGCCCGGATACCGGTGCTGGTTGTAAAATAATAGATGAAAAAAGGGCGGGGCATTCCGATGTCTCTCCCTTTTTTTGTAGCCAAAAGCGAACGATTTCATGTGTCAATATATTAATGTTCGTGTTTAAGTTGACATGAAGTGTAGGGCATTGTTAAACTGAACCTATGAAGAGCTCGTATAAAACCGGGAATAGGGCCCGGAAGTTTCTACCCGGTAACCGTAAATTGCCGGACTACGAGGAAATAGGATGACTGGGACAGCCCTCAGCACCGCTCCGTACAGGAGTGGCTGGCTTTTGCGGCTGAGCTGTTCGTAATGCCTCCGTGCCGGAGGAGTCTTCCCCTGCTTCCTCCAGTAGTCTGGGTCCACCCGCAGCAGCATGCGTCTGGAATCCGGGCTTTTTTTTTCGGAATTATGGAAAATGGGTCTGAAATAGGACAAACTTAGAGAGCATACGACAAAAGAGCTTCTATATCGAGCGGAGGGGAAGGTTGAAACATGTCAGTGCAGGTTGGAGTGATCATGGGCAGCAAGTCAGACTGGGAGACGATGGAGCATGCCTGTGCCGTGCTGGAGGAGCTGAACGTACCGTATGAGAAAAAGGTAGTCTCTGCGCACCGTACGCCGGATCTGATGTTCCGTTATGCGGAAGAGGCGGCGGGCCGCGGACTGAAGGTCATTATTGCCGGAGCGGGCGGAGCGGCGCATCTGCCGGGGATGGTGGCTGCGAAGACGATCCTGCCTGTAATCGGCGTGCCGGTTCAGACCAAAGCGCTGAACGGGCTAGATTCGCTGCTGTCGATCGTGCAGATGCCGGGCGGCATTCCGGTGGCAACGGTAGCGATCGGCCGGGCCGGCGCAACCAATGCGGGACTGCTGGCGGCTCAGATCATCGGCGCGTTTGATCCTGAAGTGCAGGGCCGGGTGCTGGAGCGGCGCCAAAGAATCGAGCGCGAAGTGCTGGAAAGCAGCGAGAGCTTATGAGCCAGGAGGAGCTGAAGGCGGCGGGGCAGATGAGCGAGGCGCAGGTTCAAGCCGGGGAGGACAAGAGCCCGGGGACGGCCCGCACGCTGCTGCCGGGGCAGACAACGATCGGCGTGCTTGGCGGCGGCCAGCTCGGCCGGATGATGGCGCTTGACGGCATCGCCATGGGCTACCGCTTCGTGGCGCTGGACCCGGCGGCGGATGCGCCGTGCGGGCAGGTAACGCCGCAGATCACCGCGGCGTACAATGACCGGGACGCGGCGCGGGAGCTGGCGCAGCGCGCGGACGTGATCACGTACGAGTTCGAGAATGTCGATGCCGGCGTAGCGGCCTTGCTGACAGAGGAATCGTACGTGCCGCAGGGCAGCGCGCTGCTGTATACGACGCAGCACCGGCTGCGCGAGAAGGCGGCGATCGAGGCGGCGGGCGTACCCGTCGCCCCGTACCGCAAGGTCGGCAGCCTGGCGGAGCTTACCGCCGCGGCTGCCGAGCTGGGCCTGCCCTGTGTGCTGAAGACAGCCACAGGGGGGTATGACGGCAAGGGACAAGCCGTCATCCGCCAGAAGGATGAGCTGGAAGCCGCGTTCCGGCAGGTGGCACCTGGCGCTGCTGAAGGAGCTGAAGTACCGGAGCTGGTGCTGGAGAAATTTGTGAAGTTCCAGTGCGAAATTTCCGTCATTGCCGCACGCAGCGCCTCCGGGGAAGTGAAGAGCTTTCCCCCGGCGGAGAACATCCATGTAAACAACATTCTGCATCTGTCCATTGTGCCTGCCCGTGTCCCTGAGGAGATCCGGCAGCGCGCCTGTGAGCTTGCCGAGCGGCTGGTTACAGGACTGGATGCCGTCGGACTGCTGGCTGTGGAGATGTTCGTTACGGAGGACGGGGAATTATTCGTCAACGAGCTGGCGCCGCGGCCGCATAATTCGGGGCACTATACAATGGATGCCTGCGCGACTTCACAGTTCGAGCAGCATATCCGCGCAATCTGCAATCTCCCTCTGGGCGATACTTCACTGCTGACTCCGGTAGTTATGGTGAATCTGCTGGGGCAGCATCTGGATGGAGTGATCGAACGGACGGGACAGGCTGATGAAGCAGCAGGTAAGCTGGGGGTTGCCCCCAAGCTTCACATATATGGCAAGACCGAGAGCAAAACCGGCCGCAAGATGGGCCATGTCAACCTGCTCTGCAAGGATACCGGCGACGGGCTGTCCTGGGTAGAGCAAACTAACCTTTGGAGGAACTGAAAGCTATGATCGAACGTTACAGCAGACCTGAAATGCGGGCCATCTGGACCGAAGAAAATAAATTCAACGCCTGGCTTGAAGTAGAACTGTGTGCATGTGAAGCCTGGGCCGAGCTGGGAGTCATTCCGCAGGAAGACGCCGCTAAGCTGCGCAAGGATGCGAAATTCGACATTGACCGGATCAATGAAATTGAGCTTGAGACCCGTCATGACGTAATTGCCTTTACGCGTGCCGTGTCCGAGAGCCTGGGAGCCGAACGTAAATGGGTGCACTACGGACTGACTTCCACTGACGTTGTGGATACAGCGCTCGGTTACCTGCTGCGTCAGGCGAACGAGATTCTGGAGAAGGACATCATCAACTTCATCGGAATTCTTAAAGACAAAGCAATTGCCTACAAGGACACTCCGATGATGGGCCGCACACATGGCGTACATGCCGAGCCTACAACCTTTGGGCTCAAGATGGCACTCTGGTACGAGGAAATGAAACGTAACCTGGAGCGCTTCCGGCACGCGGCCAGCGGCGTTCAGTTCGGCAAAATCTCCGGCGCAGTCGGCACCTATGCCAACATTGATCCGTTCGTAGAAGAATTCGTCTGCAAAAAGCTGGGTACGAGCCCTGCACCAATCTCCACCCAGACCCTGCAGCGTGACCGCCACGCGGAATACATGGCTGCACTGGCGCTGGTAGCCACATCGCTGGACAAGTTCGCTACTGAAATCCGCGCGCTGCAAAAGAGCGAAATCCGCGAGGTGGAAGAAGCTTTTGCCAAGGGTCAAAAGGGTTCCTCTGCTATGCCGCACAAACGCAACCCGATCGGCTGCGAAAATATCTCCGGCCTGTCCCGCGTGATCCGCGGTCACATGGTTACAGCGTATGAGAACGTGCCGCTCTGGCATGAACGCGATATCTCGCACTCGTCGGTAGAACGGATCATCCTGCCGGATGCGACCATGCTGCTCAACTATATGCTGAACCGCTTCGGCAACATCGTGAAGAACCTGACCGTGTTCCCGGAAAATATGAAGCGCAACATGAACCGTACCTTCGGTGTTCCGTTCTCCGGCCGCATCCTGACCAAGCTGATCGACAAAGGCTTCAGCCGCGAGCAGGCCTATGATACCGTGCAGCCGCGTGCAATGCAGGCCTGGGAAGAGCAGACCCAGTTCCGTGATATCGTCGAAGCTACTCCTGAGATCACTGCCGTGCTCAGTCCGGAAGAGATTGAGGATGCCTTCAACCCTTCCTGGCACCTGAAGCATGTGGATACCATCTTCCGCAAGCTGGAGCTGATTTAGAAGAAACGAAGCAATAAAAAGTTGAGGGAGGAAAGGTCATGACACACCCTGCCGTATCCACGGCTGTGGAGCTCGTAAATGCACCGCTGCTCTATAAAGGAAAGGTCCGCGAATTGTACGATTTGGGGCAAGAGGTACTGATCGTTGTTACGGACCGGATCTCTGCGTTTGATTATGTGCTCGATCCGGCTGTGCCGGACAAAGGCAATGTGCTGAACCGGCTAAGCGCCTTCTGGTTCGGACTGACGAAGAACCTGATCGAAAACCACGTCGTCCACATTGATGTCGATCAGCTCGGCGGCGTTGTGAAGGACCGTGAAGCGCTCAAAAACCGCATCATGGTCGTACGCAAGGCCGAGAGAATCGATATTGAATGTGTCGTACGCGGCTGCATTACCGGCGGAGGCTGGCGGCAGTATCAGGAGACCGGCAAGGTCAACGGCATCGAGCTTCCCCAGGGCCTGCGCAAGAACGCCGTGCTGGCTCAGCCGATTTTCACGCCTGCCGCTAAGAATGATGTCGGTCACGATGAGGACATTCCGTTTGAGCAAATGCAGGAGCAAATCGGTGCCGAGCTGGCGCTGGAGCTGAAGGAGAAAAGCCTGAAGCTGTTCGCTTTTGCCAGAGCGTATTGTGAGGAGCGCGGGATCATTCTCGCAGACTGCAAGTTCGAGTTCGGGCTGCTGGACGGCAAGGTGATTCTGATTGATGAGATTTTTACACCGGATGCCTCCCGCTTCTGGGCTAAAGATAAATATGCGCTTGATATCGAGATTGACAGCATGGACAAGGAGCCGGTCCGGACCTATCTTTCCGCATCGTCCTGGGACAAGAACAGCACGCCTGACCCGCTGCCGCAGGAAGTGGTAGAGGAGACCAGCCGCCGCTACCGGGATATCTATCACCGGCTTACCGGCAAGGATTTGTAAGACAACTCTCTTTTTTATGATCAAGATAAGTCAGCTCATTAAAATTTAGGAGGAACTACAAGCGTATGTTAAAAGCGACAGTCTATGTCACCATCAAGAAAAGCGTGCTCGATCCCCAAGGTGTTGCCGTGCAGGGAGCTCTTCATTCGGTAGGTTTTCAGGAAGTTGAAAGTTTGCGTATCGGCAAATATATGGAGCTGACGCTCGACACGGACAACCGTGCTGAAGCGGAAGGACGCCTCAAGGAAATGTGTGAAAAGCTGCTGGCCAACACGGTGATCGAGGATTACCGCTACGAATTGGAGGACTAAAAGTCATGAAATTTGCTGTACTTGTCTTTCCGGGCTCCAATTGTGACATTGACTGCTATAAGGCTGTAGAAGAAAGTCTCGGTGAACCAGTCGATTATGTGTGGCATACGGCAACCGACCTGTCGGCGTATGACTGCATTCTCGTGCCGGGAGGCTTCTCCTATGGTGACTATCTGCGCTGCGGCGCAATTTCCCGCTTCGCTCCGGTTATGGCTGAGGTGGCCAAAGCGGCAGAGCAGGGCAAATTCGTGCTTGGCATCTGCAACGGGTTCCAGATTCTGACCGAAGCGGGCCTCCTGCCGGGGGCGCTGCGCCGCAACATGTCGATGAAGTTCCGCTGTCATGACACGGTGCTTAAGGTCGTTAACAACAACACTCCGTTTACGGTTGATTATGCGAAGGATGAGGAGATCGTCATTCCGATCGCACATGGCGAAGGCAATTATTACTGTGATGAAGAAACGCTTGCTTCTTTGCAGGCGAACAATCAGATCGTGTTCACATACAGCGATAACCCGAACGGCTCGGTAGCCGATATTGCGGGGATCAGCAACGTGGCAGGCAATGTGGTAGGCATGATGCCTCACCCGGAACGTGCAGCTAATAGCCTGCTCGGCTCGGAAGACGGCAAACGGATGTTTACATCCATTCTCAAGACTTGGAGGGAACGTTATGACGCAGCAAGTATCCGCTAAGGAGCCGACCGCAGAGCAGATTGCGGAGCAGAAAATCTACAGCCAGTTCGGTGTGTCGGACAGCGAATATGAGCTGATCACCTCTTTTATGGGCCGTAAGCCTAACTATACCGAAATCGGTGTATTCAGCGTAATGTGGTCCGAGCATTGTGCCTACAAAAACTCCAAGCCGTTACTCGGACGTTTCCCGACAAGCGGACCGCGTGTCCTTATGGGACCGGGTGAAGGTGCGGGGATCGTAGATATCGGTGACAACCAGGCCGTTGTTTTCAAAATTGAAAGCCATAACCATCCGTCAGCGGTTGAGCCTTATCAGGGCGCGGCGACCGGGGTGGGCGGGATTATCCGCGATATTTTCTCCATGGGTGCAAGACCGGTGGCGCTGCTGAACTCCCTACGTTTCGGGAAGCTTGAGAGCGACCGGGTAAAATATCTGTTCGAGCATGTCGTGTCCGGGATCGCAGGCTACGGTAACTGTATCGGCATTCCGACTGTCGGCGGCGAAATTATGTTCGACAACAGCTATGACGGCAATCCGCTGGTTAACGCAATGTGCGTGGGCCTTATTGATCATGATAAAATCCAGCGCGGTGTCGCTAAAGGTGTAGGTAACCCTGTGTTCTACGTAGGCCCTCCTACCGGACGTGACGGTATTCACGGCGCAACCTTTGCTTCCGTTGAGTTGAGTGAGGAATCCGAAGCCAAGAAAACAGCGGTACAGGTCGGCGATCCGTTCATGGAAAAGCTGGTTATGGAATCCTGCCTTGAGCTGATCGACAGCGGCATCGTATTGGGTATTCAGGATATGGGCGCAGCAGGCCTTACCTGTTCCAGTGCAGAGATGGCCAGCAAAGCAGGCAACGGCCTGGAGCTGTATCTGGATCAGGTTCCGCAGCGTGAGGAAGGCATGACGCCTTATGAAATGATGCTGTCCGAATCCCAGGAGCGCATGCTGTTCGTGGTTGAGCCTAAGAATGAGGCGCAGGCGCAGGAGATTTTTGACCGCTGGGGCGTGATCTGCCGCAAAGTGGGCAAGGTAACAGATGACGGCCGCCTGAAGCTGTTCCATCACGGTGAGGTTGTCGGCGACATGCCGGTAACAGCGCTGGTAGATGAGTGTCCGATCTATAAAAAACCTTCCTCAGTTCCGGCTTACTATGAAGAGAATGCCAATGTAGATACTTTGCGTTATGAAGAAGTTACGGATCTGGGCGGCGCTCTGCGTACTGTACTGGCTTCGCCGACAGTTGCGAGCAAAGCATGGGTTTATAACCAATACGATTATATGGTCCGCACCAGCACAGCGGTTCGTCCGGGTTCCGATGCGGCTGTGGTTACCATTAACGGTACACGCAAAGGCCTGGCCATGACTACAGACTGCAACGGCCGTTATGTCTATCTCGATCCTGAAGTTGGCGGACGCATCGCGGTAAGTGAAGCGGCCCGCAACATTGTCTGCTCCGGCGCGAAGCCGCTGGCGATTACGGACAACCTGAACTTTGGCAGCCCGGAGAAGCCGGAGATTTTTTGGCAGATGGAGCGTGCTGTTGACGGCATGGCTGAGGCCTGCCGTGTGCTGGATACGCCGGTTATCGGCGGTAACGTCAGCTTGTACAACGAAAATGCTGCCGGAGCCATCTATCCGACCCCGGTTGTGGGCATGGTGGGTCTGGTTGAAGATACGGATCACATTACGACTCAGGCGTTCAAGCAGGAGGGCGATGCTATTCTGCTGCTGGGTGTAACCAAAGCTGAGCTTGGCGGCAGTGAGTTCCAGTACGCCGTTCACGGTGTAACCGAAGGACGTCCGCCGGAGCTTGAGCTGGCTACAGAACAAAAACTGCTGGATGCTGTACTATCCGCGATCCGTGGCGGCCTGGTCCGTTCGGCGCATGACCTGTCTGAAGGCGGATTGGCTGCTGCGCTGGCTGAGAGCTGTATCAGCGGCGGAATCGGTGCGAACATTGAGCTGTCGGCTGGCGGACTGCGCCGTGATGTGGCACTGTTCAGCGAAACCCAGTCCCGTATTGTGCTGACCTCGGCACCTGACCGTGCAGAGGAGCTCAAAGCAGCTGTTGCTGCTTACGGTGTACCGGTTGAAATCATCGGAACGGTCGGCGGCGACAGATTGCGCGTGTCCCTTGACAGTGCATCCGCACTTGATGAGGCTGTATCCGAACTTAAATCCGTGTGGGAGGATGCTATTCCATGTCTTATGAAATAAAGACCGGGAACAAGCAGGAGACCCCCATCCTGTGGACCGGCGACTTTTACAATGAAGGAACGGGCTCGGGAGATATTTTTGATACGTTAAAAGAAGAATGCGGCGTCTTCGGGGTCTTCGGACACCCGGAGGCCGCCTCCATGTCTTATTACGGGCTGCATGCCCTGCAGCACCGGGGGGAAGAGAGCGCGGGCATCTGCGTAGCAGACGGCCGCGATTTCAACTACCACCGCGGCATGGGCCTTGTCAAAGAAGTCTTTGACAAGGACAAAATCGCCTCGCTGGTCGGCGACATGTCCATCGGACATGTTCGATATTCCACCAGCGGGGACAGCCGGCTGACGAATGCCCAGCCGCTGGTCTTCAAATACCGCGACGGCGACCTGGCGATTGCCACCAACGGCAACATCGTCAACGAGCCGCTGATCCGCAAGACGCTTGAGATGAGCGGGTCGATCTTCCAGACGACGAGCGACACTGAGGTGCTGGCGCATCTGATTGCGCGATCGCCGAAGGATTTTGTCGAAGCAGCCAAGGATGCGCTGCGCCAGCTGGTCGGCGGCTTCGCCTTCCTGCTGATGACCAATGACAAGCTGATCGTCGCCTCTGATCCGCACGGGCTGCGCCCGCTGGTGATGGGCCGGGTCGGTGAAGCGTATGTCTTCGCTTCCGAGTCCTGTGCCCTCGAAGTTATCGGAGCCACTCTGGTCCGTGACATCGAGCCGGGCGAGCTGCTGGTGCTGGACAAGAACGGCTTCCTGGAAGACAGATTCACTGAACCGAAACGCAAAGCGCTGTGTGCGATGGAATATATCTATTTCGCCCGTCCGGACAGTGACCTCAACGGCTCTAACCTCCATTCCGCCCGCAAGCGGATGGGCAGCCGGATGGCGCTGGAATCGTTCGTTGATGCCGATATCGTCACCGGCGTACCGGATTCCAGTATCTCGGCAGCTATCGGTTATGCCGAGCAGACCGGCATCCCGTATGAGCTTGGGCTGATCAAGAACAAGTACACCGGCCGGACGTTCATCCAGCCGAGCCAGGAGCTGCGCGAGCAGGGCGTGAAGATGAAGCTCAGCGCCGTGCGCCGCGTTGTCGAAGGCCAGCGCGTCGTCATGATTGATGACTCGATCGTGCGCGGCACGACCTCGCGCCGGATCGTCAATCTGCTGCGCGAAGCCGGAGCGCTTGAGGTGCATGTGCGGATTACATCGCCGCCGTTCAAGAACCCGTGCTTCTACGGGATTGATACCCCGGACCGCCGCGAGCTGATTGCGTCGTACAAGACCATTCAGGAGATGTGCGAGGAGATCAACGCCGATTCCCTGGCGTTCCTGTCGCCGGAAGGACTGATCCAGTCCATCGGCGGCTACAGCAGCAATGAGTACAAGGGAGGCCTGTGCCTCTCCTGCTTCGATAATGATTACCCGACGCAGGTGGATTTCGGCGGGGAAGAAAAAGATGGATGCTCTTGTTGACATCCCCCTAAGTCCCCCTTGCGAAGGGGGATTCCGGAGGGCTCGGCCCTCCGGCCACCCGAAAGCTCGGCGGTAGGAGTTTGCTCTAAACTTGCTAAGATGGCGTGGGTGCGGGTGCCCGCTTTGTCCAAATATAAGGATGTATATGTTCCACACTATAAATCATCCTTATATTTCTCGCAGAAACGGATACCGTCCTGTTTAGGACGGCAAAGTCGTTTCTACTTGTGCGGACACGCTCTACGGCGCTGCGCGCCCTGGCGGCCTGCGGCCCCGCCGGGCCGTTGGCTCGTAAACCCGGCTGTTTGCTCCGCAAAAGCGGGGGTTCACTCGCTGAGGGTGCGCGCGGCTTCGCCCCGCGCACGAGGCTCGCGCCCCCGGCTGTTTGCTTCGCAAAAGCGGGTTGGCTCTCGCTAAGCGAGGCGCTTGGCTTCGCCAAGAGCGCCGAGCCAGTGCCCCTGTGCAAGGCGCAAACTTCGGCTTGCGGCCGGGTTTACCCGGGTGGTCTGAGTCATGGAGGGGAAGTTTGGAACTGTAGGAGCGTAGCGTTCGCCTGAAAGCTTTCCGCAGGAAAGCTCGCAACGGAAGCATAAGCTATATTTGGATTTCTACCGCGGCCAGCGGTTCAAATCAGGAAATCCAAATTAACAGCGACCGGAAGTCCAAACATTCCCCGTAAAGACGACTATGACCACCAATAACCAGGCCGCCCCGAAACAGCGCTCTAAACTAATTTAAATGAGGTGTCCAAAAGTGTCGGAAGCTTATAAAAACGCCGGAGTGGATATTGCGGCTGGCAATGAAGCGGTAGAACGCATGAAAAAGCATGTAAAACGCACTTACCGTCCGGAGGTCATGACTGAGCTCGGCGGATTCGGCGCACTGTTCGGTCTCAACAAAGATAAATACGACGAACCTGTACTTGTATCCGGTACTGACGGCGTTGGCACAAAGCTCAAGCTTGCGTTCGCGGCAGACCGCCACGATACAATCGGTATTGATGCGGTTGCTATGTGTGTTAACGACATCGTGGTGCAGGGCGCAGAGCCGCTGTTCTTCCTGGACTACCTCGCATGCGATAAAGTTGTGCCCGAGAAGATCGAAGCCATTGTTGCCGGAATCGCTGAAGGCTGCCACCAGGCAGGCTGCGCGCTGATCGGCGGCGAAACGGCTGAAATGCCGGGCATGTACGCTGCCGGCGAATACGATATTGCTGGATTCACAGTGGGCGTAGCGGATAAGGCCAAGCTGGTTACCGGGGCAGACATTGCTCCTGGAGATGCTGTAATCGGTCTTGCCTCCAGCGGTATTCACAGCAACGGCTTCTCGCTGGTGCGCAAGCTTTTGCTGGAGCAGGCTGGTTATGGTCTGAACGATGTTGTTCCTGAACTGGGCGCTCCGCTAGTGGACGTGCTGCTCGCACCGACCAAAATCTACGTAAAACCGCTGCTGGCCCTGCTTGAGCAGCTGACCGTTAAAGGCATGGCGCATATTACCGGCGGAGGCTTTATCGAAAATATTCCGCGGATGCTGCCGGATAATGTGAATGTTGAGATTAACTACGGCTCCTGGCCGATCCAGCCGGTCTTCGGCCTGATGCAGGAGAAGGGCCGTGTAACGAACCGTGATATGTTCACCACCTTTAACATGGGGATCGGCCTGGTGCTGGTAGTACCTGCTGCAGACAGCGAGCGTGCGCTTGAGCTGCTGAAAGCAAGCGGAGAAGAGGCTTATCTGATCGGAACGGTGACTGAAGGGGAGCGCATCGTTACCTTTACGGGAGCTGAGGTCTGATGAGCACCAGCCGGATCGCTGTATTTGCTTCCGGTCAGGGCAGCAATTTTGCCGCACTCATTGAAGCGCAGAGAGCTGGGCAGCTTGGTGAGGGAAGCATTGAGCTGCTGGTCTCTGACCGGCCGGAAGCGCCTGTAGCACAGCGGGCGGAGGCTGCGGGCGTACCCGCCCTTCTGCTGCGGCCGAAGGATTTCGCCAGCCGTGAGCTGTATGAGGCGGAGATTGTGGCCGAGCTGAAGCGCCGGGACATCGGGCTGATTGTACTTGCCGGTTACATGCGGCTGATCAGTCCGGTGCTGCTGGAGCCTTTTGCGGGGAGAATTATCAACATCCATCCGTCGCTGCTGCCTGCTTTTGCCGGGAAGGACGCGATCGGACAGGCGCTGGATTACGGCGTGAAGCTGACCGGAGTAACGGTGCACTTCGTCGATGGCGGGATGGATACCGGGCCGGTCATTGCCCAACGCAGCGTTACGGTGGAAGCAGGGGATACGGCTGAGTCACTGGCACAGCGGATTCACCAGATAGAATATGAGCTCTATCCGGAGGTTGTCCGTGCTTTTGCAGACGGAAAAGTTGAGCTGAACGGCAGGCATGTTGTTGTCCGGCAGTAAGCTGCCATTCGACATTCTGCATTCCATCACCATCTGCAGGTTTTGATATTTCTCGGGAAATATTGCACAAAGTTTAGAGGGTGTCGTTTTACGGCTGTACCGCCGGTTTACTTGACGAATGCAGTCCGCTTAAAGTGACAGGGTTCACGGGGAAGATCTGGTTGTATTCCGTACAATTGATTTTTAGAAAATGAGGCCAAAGCAGCATAAAGCTGAGAATCTGCTGCACAAAATGCAACAGATTCTGTTTTCAGACGGATATACCTATCATCTGTTGTACAAAGTACAGTAGATCCTCTTTTACCTAGATTGCAGCAATTCTTAGCGAAGCTTCACCGTAACTATTAAGTTAACAACACTAATCTTGCATCATCCGGAGGAGGACTATTCAAGTGAGTATCAAAAGAGCGCTGGTCAGCGTATCGGACAAACAGGGCATCGTGGATTTTTGCCGCGAGTTGTCTGCATTGGGCGTAGAAATTATCTCCACAGGCGGCACTAGCACACTTTTGGCTAAAGAAGGCGTACCGGTTATCGGCATCTCCGATGTAACGGGCTTCCCGGAAATTATGGACGGACGGGTCAAAACCCTTCATCCTGCCGTACACAGCGGCCTGCTGGCTGTTCGTGACAACGAGGAGCATACGCGTCAGATGACGGAGCTGGGTCTCGGTTACATCGACCTGGTGGTGGTGAATCTGTATCCGTTCGCGGAGACGATTGCCAAGCCGGATGTGTCCTACGAGGAAGCGATCGAGAATATCGATATCGGCGGACCGACGATGCTGCGTTCTGCGGCGAAAAACCATGCTTTTGTCAGCGTGGTTGTGGATGCGGCTGATTACGAGAGTGTGCTTGAAGAGGTGCGTGCAGGCGGAGATACGACTCTTGAAACCCGCAAACGTCTTGCGGCAAAAGTGTTCCGCCATACGGCGGCTTACGACGCCCTGATCGCCGATTATCTGGCCAATGTGACCGGTGAACCGTTGCCGGAGCGCTATACTGTTACTTACGAGAAAATCCAGGATCTCCGCTACGGGGAGAACCCGCACCAGAAGGCGGCATTCTACCGCAAGCCGCTGGCGGCGCAGGACACGCTGACAGCAGCCGAGCAGCTGCACGGCAAAGAGCTGTCCTACAATAATATCAACGATGCCAACGCGGCGCTGCAGATCGTGAAGGAGTTCGAAGAGCCGGCAGTCGTAGCTGTTAAGCATATGAATCCTTGCGGAGTAGGCGTGGGAACCAGTGTGTTTGAAGCTTATCAAAAAGCGTACAACGCCGATCCGACCTCCATCTTCGGCGGAATCGTCGCTGCTAACCGGATTATTGATGCAGATACCGCGAATCTGCTGAAGGATATCTTCCTGGAAATCGTATTGGCTCCGGGCTTCACTGAAGAAGCACTGGACATTCTGACACAGAAAAAGAACATCCGCCTGCTCAAAATCGGCAATCTGAGCAGCGGCGCGGCGCGCAAGAGCAGCTTTGTTGTGACTTCAATCGAGGGCGGCATGGTTGTGCAGGAGAGCGATGTGCACTCCGTAAATGCGGATGAACTGCAGGTTGTTACCGACCGCAAGCCTACCGAGGAAGAGCTGAAGCAGCTGCTGTTTGGCTGGAAGGTCGTTAAGCATGTGAAGTCCAATGCGATCGTGCTGGCAGCGGATGATATGACCGTCGGCGTTGGCGCAGGCCAGATGAACCGGGTCGGCGCAGCGAAGATTGCCATCGAACAGGCAGCAGACAAGGCTAAAGGTGCTATTCTCGCATCTGACGCGTTCTTCCCGATGGGCGATACCCTTGAACTCGCGGCGAAAGCAGGCATTACCGCTGTTATTCAGCCGGGCGGCTCGATCAAGGACGAGGAGTCGATCAAGGTTGCCAACGAATACGGAATCGCTATGGTCTTCACCGGCGTCCGCCATTTCAAACACTAGACTACCTGGGGAGGATTTCAGTTCAATGGATATTTTAGTGGTCGGCGGCGGGGGCCGGGAGCATGCGATTATCTGGAAGCTGTCCCAAAGCCCGTCAGCCGGTAAAATCTACTGTGCACCCGGCAACGCCGGGATTGCCCAGCTGGCGGAGTGTGTGCCGATCGGCGTGTTTGAGTTCGATAAGCTGACGGCGTTCGCCAAGGAGAAAGAGGTAGGCCTTGTCGTTATCGGACCTGATGATCCGCTGGCGGCAGGCATTGTTGATGCTTTTGAAGCGCAGGACATTCCGGTATTCGGACCCCGTAAAAATGCAGCTGAAATTGAAGGCAGCAAAACCTTTATGAAGGACCTGCTGCATAAATACAATATTCCGACAGCGGCCTATGAGAAGTTCAGCGATTATGAAGCGGCGCTTGCGTATTTGCGCGGACAGGGATTGCCGATTGTAATTAAGGCAGATGGTCTTGCTGCAGGCAAAGGGGTAACGGTTGCGTATTCGCGCGAGGAAGCAGAGCTGGCGCTGCGTGACATCATGGTCACCAAGGTGTTCGGTGAAGCCGGCGCCCAGGTCGTCATTGAGGAGTTCCTGGCCGGGCAGGAGATGTCGATTCTCGCTTTTGTCGACGGGGAGACCGTACGTCCTATGGCGGCTGCGCAGGATCACAAGCCGGTGTTCGACGGAGACAAGGGGCCTAATACTGGCGGAATGGGCACATATTCCCCTCTACCGCATATTGATGAGTCTATTATCCATGAGGCGGTTAAGACCATTATTGAGCCTACGGCCAAAGCTATGGTATCTGAAGGCCGTTCCTTTAGCGGCGTGCTGTTCGCGGGACTGATGATCTCGCCGGATGGTAAGCCCAAGACGATCGAATTCAATGCCCGCTTCGGTGATCCGGAGACCCAGGTGGTGCTGCCGCGGCTGAAGAGTGATCTCTTGGAAATCTTCCTGGCTGTGGCAGAAGGCAGACTGGCTGATACCTCTATTGAGTGGAGCGACGAGGCGGCTGTATGTGTAGTGCTGGCGTCTCAGGGCTATCCGGGTAATTATCCAAAAGGCGTGCCGATTACCGGGCTGGAGGAAGCAGGGGACGGGCTGGTCTTCCATGCGGGAACTGCGCGGGGAGAGGACGGAAGCTGGCTTACAAACGGCGGACGTGTGCTGGGGGTAGTAGGTAAAGGTGCGGATATTGCCGAAGCGCGCGCAGCAGCCTATGCCAGTGCGGAGAAGATCCATTTTGAAGGCAAGCAAAACCGCAGTGACATAGCCATGAAGGCGCTGGTCTAAGGGTAAGAAACAGCTACTTTATTCCTAATTTTCTCGTAGAAAGTCCCAAAAAGGACTGACAAGTGATATAAGAAGTGCTATAATACAACTCGTACGGGGGAAAATGTTCGGATATATACAGATAAAGGGTCTTTCCTTTCATGGAAAGGCCTTTTTTAATCATAAGGAATTTATAAGTTTTCGGGGTCCCCGCAAAGTATCTGAGTCAGCACATGTAAAGGCCCCGCTTTGTGGGGTCATTTGAAATCGGTTTTTTAAGTATAGGAGGAATTAGCTTTGAGTAAGGTTGGAAGAAACGACTTGTGTCCATGCGGAAGCGGTAAAAAATACAAAAAATGCTGTCTGGGAAAAGAAACCTCTGCAGTAGAGTCGATCCTGCGGCTCGTCACAACTGAGGAGGCGGATGCAGTTGCAGCACAAGCCGCTGCTTCACCTGAAACGGGTGTCCGACCTGAAGGCAAGCTTACACTGACCAAACTGAAAAAAATGGTGGCGCGTGAATTGAAATGGGAGCATCCGGCCCATGAGCAGCTGGCCATGCAGCTGATCGAGAGCATGCGCGGCGAGTATGAGCGCGAGCTGATTTTTGAAGCACTGGTGCTCTGGAACGGCTTCTCCGGCCAGAACAAGCCTGCAGTGAAGAAAGCAGGGTCATTCTGCGCGGCAATTGAGTACATTCTGTCTGAGGAATACGGGTTCAATCTTTCCCTAGCCGCTCTGGCCGATAAGTATGAAGTAACGACGGCCACTATTTCGCGCAAAGTGAAGGAAATACTGAATTATATTGAAGAGTACGGCAGAGAAGGCGATTCTGACGAGCTGTCTGTGCTAAGCGGACCTGGAACTGCCAGGGAAAAGGCTCAGCTGCTGCTGCATAAAGCGATGGAGTCCGCCTCCGGTAAGCGCCGTATTCAGCTGGCGGAAGCGGCTCTGGAAATCTATCCGGACAGCTCAGATGCTTATCTGGTTTTGGCTGAGGAATCGGAGAACGAGCAAGCGGCGCGTGCTTTTCTTAAGGCAGGTATCGCGGCCGGTGAACGGGAGCTGGGCGAAGCCTTCTTTGCCAAGAATAAAGGTTATTTCTGGGGTCTGACCGAAACCCGTCCATACATCCGGATCTGCAAGAGCTATGCGGAGTCCTGCTGGTTCGGCGGCAAAGCGGAGGAAGCCGCAGAGATTCTGGAGCACATTCTGGAGCTTAATCCGGACGACAATACGGGTGCCCGGTATCTGCTGGCCGCTGTCTATTTGTACAGCAACCAGTTGAAAGAAGCGGAGCAGTTCTTGAAGAAATACGGCGAGGATGATGCAGCTGCTGCTTTTGCCTATGACCGGATCGTTCTGGAATATAAGAAGAACGGCATTACCTCCCAGCTCAAAATGCTGTACCGTGTAGCGCGCGGTGTGAATAAGCATGTGCCTGATTATCTGCTGGGCGTGAAGCGTCTGCCGCATAATCTTCCGGATTTCGTCGGAATGGGCGATTCCAATGAAGCAGTCGAATACGTCATTATGCATTCCCGTTTATGGGCAAGCCTGCCGGACTTGCTGAAGTGGATGCTGAAGCAACAATAGAAAAGGATATAATTGCTGTAAGAGTGAAAGCTGCCGGAACGATTCCGGCGGCTTTTTTGATGTGACATGACATTGGAGGTTAATGAAAAGCCCGGCCTTGAGGATGAAAACAAATACGAAAATTTCATTATATAACTTCCTGCAAAAAAATGTAGAAATCAAGAAAAAAAAGGGTTGACCAATACTGAGGAGGTGGGTATATTTGTAATATATTAGAAAAAGTTATCAGTTTTCAGCGATGAAGTTGAGGAGTTTTCAGGCATTGCCGGTGTTCCTTCAGGAGGTGGTTAATTGATCTATACAACCACGATTCGCAGCGAGCTGGAAGATTATATTGAACGTGAGGGCTTGAATCTCAGTCAGCTGGGCAGGAGAGCAGGCCTTAATGCCGGAACGGTCAGCTCCTTGATGAAGGGGAGCAGGGTGCTTGCGGTTGACCAGCTGGACAGGATAACAAGGGTGCTGGGCTTGCCGGAAGGGTATTACTACGAGCATTATATTCAGGAATGTATCGTAGAGACCGTACCGAACTGGCGCAGAATCAGACCCTTTCTGTTCCGATGTGCAGAGCTGGACTGCCTGAATTGCATTCGCCAGTCAGTACAGCTGTTATTGGACAATCTGACCTACTCACCGCTTTTGTTTGAGGTTGCAGAAGAATTCTTTACTACCGGTAAGTGTAAGGCCGCTGCTATTCTCTATGAGTGTGTTGCCGCAAGTGAACGGAGACAGCATTCGGAACGTCTGGCCTTCTGCCAGTACCGGTTGTATATGCTCCGGCTGGGAGATAATCAGGAGAATAACCTTCAGGCGGCAATTCAATTTGAGCCCTTTGTGGAAAGGCTCGATGAGCTGGATCAGCTGGATGCCCTCAGGGAGTTGGCTAATACATACAAGTCGTTACAACGCTGGGATAAGGTTGATGAAATTGCTGCAGAGCTTGGCAATAAGGCTAAAATACAGCTTAGATTTGCCTCTCAGGCAGAGGTTGAGAGAGAGGCTTATAATAAGCTCAAGCGGCCCCTGTTTGCATATTCGGCGTTTTCAGACCTGCTGCGCGGCGGTGTCTGTGATGCAAGGGGAGCATATGAAGAGGCGCTTGAATACGCCTATAGATATGCCGATTTGAGCTGGGTGAAGGACAGAGATGAAGAAACGTTGAGATGGGTCCAGCTATTCGAGGGCTGGGCTAAAGCGAATATATTCGTAGGTAAGCTTATGATTGGAAATGAGAGTGTCCTACATGAATATGCAGAATTAATTGAGAGTGATGAAGAAGAAATACTGATAGGAATTCTGAATATTACAAAGGCTGCAAATAGATTCGATTTTGATATAAATATTATTCTGGAGAAGTTTAAGTCCCGGCTCACGTCCTATTTCTCGCTGCAGTCGGATCCTGCGGGCATATATACACCACAAATTATAGATGAAGAATCTGCAGAGTGCTGCTATCAATTAGCCTATTACTATCTATGGAATGAGCTATATTGTGAGGGTTTCCGATATGTGCTGGTTGGTTTGGAAAAGGCGAGGTTTATCAATAACGAAGCCCGCATACTATCATTTGTGCGGTTGTTTGAACAATTCCGGGATTACGCATCATTTGATATACAGCGGCAATACCAAAATTCAATGAAGAAGGGGTTTGATCAGGATGAAAAGAAAATTAGCAGGGTTATTAGTAGTAAGTAGTTTGTTATTGGCAGTAGTCGTTCCCGGTATATCTCAGGCAAGCCCAATAACTCCGAACAATATCCATGGCTGTTTGTAATTGGAGTTGCCTAAGGACCAGCCACCGGCTGGTCCTTTTTTTGTCTGAAAATTTTATTATTTATCTGAAAAAAGTTTCACATAGAGTAACGCATATTATTTTACAATACTATAAAAAGGAGGGATAAAAGGTGAAGGATTCAGAGTGTATGAAACACAGCATTGAGCAAGCGCGTTATAAGCTGAATAAGCTTGAACAGCAATTTGATCTCTTACATCCCGTGGTGCTCCATCAGTCGATGGTACTCGATGAACTTATAAATGAATATAACCGCTATTGCTTCAGACGGGCGATGGAAGCTTTGCGCAGCAAATCCCATACCAGCGAAGGCAGCTGGACGGAACAGCCACGGCAGTTGAGCTACAGCTAAGCGGCATCTCCAGAATTTTAAGATTTCTTTGGTTAGTTGCGGCAAAATGTCATGCACAACCTTTAGATTAGCCACTGCCGCAGCTGCATCCTCTTTTTCTGCGTTTCACTCCCCAATCTGATTAATCAATGATCCTCAGTACTATAACACCAATACCCTCCTGACATTAAACCTCACATGACATTCGCTGATATATCCGTTTTTGCCGACAATTCAGCTAATACTGGACATTTTCTACATGAAATTGTTTATTTAATGCTGCGTTTTTCTGAAAAAACCTGACATGGACACAGTTATTTCACAGCTCAATGTAAAACGGTAAAGGGATAAAGAGTTTTTTTGCAGAAATAAGCTGAAATAAGTCGAAAACAGCTGGTTTATTCAGAAGAGAGTACTGTCGGCTCATATTGATTAAAGGTGGGGAGCCCTATGGCACTAAGAAAAAAGAAAGAAGAAAAGAGCGGGGACGGGCAGAGGCTGGCACTCAAAGCTGTGGAGGAGCAGGGGGACTTCACCGCAGATCATTTAAAGAAGGCAGCGAAGCCGGTCTCTGTGTTTCAGGCATGGATTGAACCGGTCCGCAATATGGGCATCAGGGGCAAGCTGTTTTTGTCCGTTATTGCTTCTGTTGTTGCTATTATTGTTGCTGTGGCTCTAGTTATCTATAGCAATGCCAAGCAGATCATCGTAGAGGATTTGAGCAGTGCGCTGTCGTACGAGAAGGAGGAGATCAATGTTAAGGTCAATGATCTGCTCCAGCCGGCGTCTGCCAGTGTTGAGCTGCTGAATGCCAACAGCTACATCCGGAATTTTATCGGTATGGTGAAGTCGGCTGACACGGTTAAAACTACCGAGGGCTACACTGAGCTCATCGAAACCCTTAACCTCATTAAGGACAGCAACAAGAATCTGCTTAACGTATATATCGGGCTGGATGCGGTGAATAAGGTCATTACACAGGCTGAGTTTGAGCCCCCGGCGGACTTTAATATGAAGGAGCGCACCTGGTATACCTCTACAGCCCGCAACAACAGGGTAACGGTAACCGATCCTTATATTGATGCAGGCTCCGGCAAAATGGTCGTAAGTGTGACAGCGCCGATTCAGAACGACTCGGGCCAGCTGATCGGGGTTGCAGGCGTAGATATTTCGACAGAGCAAATTACGCAGGCGCTGAGCGCTTTTAATTATAAGGGCAGCGGGTTTGCCATTCTGATTGATAAGACAGGAACGTTCATCTATCACCCGGATTCTGATAATATTCTGCTGAAGAAAATGAGTGATCTGGGCCCGGATTGGAAAACGGTCGGCGACAAAATGGTCCAGTGGGGCGCTAACGTGATTACAACCGGTATTGATGGTACGGACAGTTATGTGTCATATGCTCCTGCCGTTCAGAACCAGTGGTCGGTCGCGCTGATTGTTCCCCGGGCGGATGCAGAAAAGGTTCTGCAGACGTTCAAGCTGATCTTTTTTATCTCGGTTATGGCTGCAATTGCTGTAATGTCCGCTCTGCTCTATTTTGTCTCTAATAGTATTCTGAAGCAGATCCCTGTTCTGACTGCGGCGTTCAGGACGGCGATGGCCGGTGATATGTCGGTGCGGGCGAGAGTAACGGCAAAAGGCGAGATTGGTGTGCTGGCCGATGGCTTTAATGAGATGATTTCATCCCAGCAGAAGCTGATTCAGGATATTAAAGTGAGCTCCGGCAGTATCTCCAAGGCGCTCGACAATACAGAGCAAAATATATTTGCGCTCGACGGCGGCATTTCGGAGGTTTCGGCGATTACGGAGGAATTGTCAGCTGGTTTGCAGCAGACAGCGGCTTCCATGCAGGAGATGAATGCCAGTACGAATGAAATCGAGCATGCGGTGAACGGGATTGCCCGCAAAGCCCAGGAAGGCGCCGAGGCGGCCAGCCGGATAAATGAACGTGCTGACAGGCTGAAGCAGGCTGCTATCGCTTCACGGATGCAGGCAGATAGGGTATACGGGGAGAGTGAAGAGAAGCTGCGCAGCGCAATCGAGCAATCCGGGTCCATTCAGCAGATCCGGCTCCTGTCGGGAGCTATTCTGGAAATTGCTGCACAGACCAATCTGCTGTCGCTGAATGCATCGATTGAGGCAGCGAGAGCGGGGGAGGCAGGACGGGGATTCGCTGTGGTCGCCGAGGAAATCCGCAAGCTGGCAGATACCTCGCGCGAGACGGTTTCAGAGATTCAGAATGTTACAGAATCGGTAGTCGGAGCTGTCGAAGGGCTCGTGGAAGGCGCTGAGAGGATGCTGCGCTTCATGGATAACCAGGTTCTCAGGGACTACGATTCCATGCAGGAGACAGGTCAGCGGTACAGCGAGGATGCCCGGTATATTGAGGAGCTGGTGACTGATTTCAGCGCAACCTCCGAGGAGCTGCTTGCCTCCATCCAGAGCATGCTCACGGCCATTGGGGAGACCAGCATCGCAACGAATGAGGGAGCTGCGGGAGCGGGCAGCATTGCTGTCCAGGCGGAGCAGATTATCAGCAAATCAGGCGGCATTGTAGCCGAGATGGAAGATATCAAGAACAGCTCGGCACGGCTGCAGGAGGCCGTGTCCCGGTTTAAGGCTTAGGAATAGTTGTAACCAGCTTTGCTGCCTGGGGCGCGAGGCTGGTTTTTTTTGTGAATAATATGAAATGATATGCTTTACCACTACTACTTACGCAGCCGTTTCTGCTAGAAGTTAGACGGAGTATTGCCCGGAGGAGACAGTACTTGATAAAATGGCATTTGAAGAGTATGTTACAAGAAGCATAAATTTTAGATAGAAACAGTGAGGCGAGGAACTTGATGAGAGACGGCGAAGACCGGATCGTAGGAATGGAAGATATTGTGCGGGCCCACCATGTGCTGCGGGAGGTAATCGTCCGTACACCGCTTCAGCTGGACGCGGTGCTGTCGGCCAAATACGGCTGTAATGTATATTTGAAACGCGAGGATTTGCAGATTGTCCGCTCCTTCAAGATTCGGGGAGCCTATAATATGATCCGAAGCCTGTCTGCCGAGGACCGGGCCAAGGGCATTGTCTGTGCGAGTGCAGGCAACCATGCGCAGGGTGTGGCTTATTCCTGCAAAGCGCTCGGCATTAAAGGCAAGGTCTTTATGCCAAGCACGACCCCCAATCAGAAGATTAAGCAGGTCCGGCGCTTTGGCGGCGAATTTGTCGAGGTCATTCTCAAAGGGGACACCTTTGATGATGCCTATGACGAAGCGCTGCAGGCCTGCATTGATTATAGTATGACGCTGATACACCCGTTCGATGAGCCGCGGATTATTGCCGGCAACGGGACAATAGCCATGGAGGTTATGGAGAACCTGGACAAGCCCGCGGACTTTGTGTTCGTTACCATCGGCGGAGGCGGTCTCGCTGCTGGTGTAGCCACTTATATCAAAACCGTAAGCCCCGCAACCAAGGTTATCGGCGTAGAGCCTTCAGGAGCTGCTTCCATGAGTGAAGCCATAGAGCGCGGTGAAGTGGTTACTCTCAATGAGATCAACAAATTTGTGGACGGCGCTGCCGTCAAGCGTGTCGGCGGCCTGACCTATGATATCTGTGCCCGTCATCTGGATGATGTGGTCAAGGTGCCTGAGGGTAAGGCATGTACGACTATACTGGAGCTGTACAACGAGAACGCGATTGTGGTTGAGCCGGCCGGCTCGCTGCCGATTGCGGCACTGGACATGTACCGGGATCAGATCCGCGGCAAGACGGTGGTCTGCATCGTCAGCGGTGGTAACAACGACATCGACCGGATGCAGGAGATCAAGGAGCGGTCGCTGATTTATGAGGGGCTGAAGCATTACTTCATGATTAACTTCCCGCAGCGTGCCGGTGCACTGAAGGAATTCCTGGCTGAGGTGCTCGGTCCGGATGATGATATTACCCGCTTCGAATATACCAAGAAGAATGATAAGGAAAACGGTCCGGCCCTTGTCGGCATTGAGCTGTTCCAGCGGGAGGATTATGAGCCGCTGATTGAGCGGATGAAGCAGAAGGGCGTTGATTATACGGAAATCAACAAGGAGCCGAACCTGTTCAATATGCTGATCTAACGTTTAATTTGAAACAGCTAAAAAGGCCCGCCTGCGGAGAGCTCTTCGCAGTGCGGGCCTTTTTAGCTTGGAATTTGCATGGGCGCTATGCTTGCTGCAGCCCTTAAGCGCTCACGGATTAATGCAGTCAGTCTATGAATCTTGCAATTCTCACAGGTCTAAGACAGCGGAACCTCTGCCTTCCGGTAGTTCTCGACGGCGTCATTCAGCTTATAGCTGTTCTCCTTCAGCAGCTTCATAAAGCCCTCAAGCTTCTCCAGGAAGGGGCTGCTGCCGGTATTCCGGGTGAGGAAACTGCTGTAGGCCTTTTGGGCTTCCAGATCCATCTCCTGATTGTCATAGTGGAACAGGGGGGTGTTATTCTGGCCGTAGAAGGTGTCGGTTTCATACATGGCATACAGCTGTTTGACCGCGGCTATCCGGTTGGACTTGGGGTGGTTCCTGATGAATTGCTCCTGGCTCAGCGCCCGTCCGGCTACCTCGGACCAGCCGATGACCAGCCCGTTATCCTTGGACGAGGGCAGATCGGATTCGGTAGCCATAATCGTAATATACTCCCGGATATCGCTTGTCACGTACAGCTTATATTTGCGGTAGGCGGCATAATCGATCACCGGAAAATAAGTGCCCTCTGCTGTCTCCAGTTTATATCCGCTCTCCCCGGCACTCTTGAGCAAGGCTCGGAGAGTGCTGTCATTCGTGCTCTCGGCCAGCTTAGCCATGCTGGCGCCGGTTGTGTATATGGTGCCAAGCTTGCGCTGTACAGTGCTGTTGCTGAACCGGCTCTCCCATACCTTCAGCCCGGCCTTGTGGACATTTTCCAGCTTCAGAATCAGAACGGTAGCCTGATATGGGGTAACCGCATAGATGCTGCTGTTCAAATATTTAATCGCCTGGGGCAGCTTGGCGGAGTCTGCCAGCAGCGGCAGGGCAGACTGGTAAACTGCCTGGGCATGGCTGATGCCTGTGGCTGCTGTATTAGAGGCGGCAGCCGGTGCACCTGAAGCATAAGCGGATAAGGCGGCTCCCTGGAGTCCGATAATGAAAGCCAGTGCTGTCAGTAGAATGTTATGCTTCTTCATGGAAGAACCCCCTGTAATTGTCGGAGTAGAATAAGAAATCTATGATCTGAGAAATATGAATTTCAGCCCAAGCCCTCCGGCTGCGCCTAAAGCAAGGCTAACCCAAGGCGAGACCGTAATGACAGGAAACAGATTATCAAGCAAGGCGCCGGCAAAGATGACGACAACGGCTATAGCAATGTAGATCCCAAGTGCCTTGATATTAAAGGTTTTGAACCCCGGTGTGTCATTCTCGGACAGGGAAGACATCCAGCGCATCAGCAGCTCCATCAGCACAATGGAGCCCAAGCCTACGAGAATCAGCGTAAATACACTGATCTTGCTGAACAGGTCCGCAGAGCTTCCGCTCCATTTCACAATAAGCCCGCCGACGGCCAGCACGGAGAACATCAGGGTTAATGCCGTCCAGGCAATCATCAGATAATAGTTCAGTTTGCTGCGTTCAGGCCGTGCAGGAACGCTGTCCATAATGTCTTTGAAATATTCCTCCGGGTTCTCCCCGAAGATCTGTTTGGCGTTTCTGCCTTTACTCTGGCCCTGCAGCAGCAGACGGGCAGCTTCAAGCAGGTGCTCCTCCGCCCGGACCCGTTCCACGCGGCTGTCCCGCATGGCCAGAATCATATCCTCAAAATAAGAACGGTTAAACGGTGTCATCTGCTCGCGTAAGGCATTATTTTCCTTCATCATAGCTTTAACTTTCATAGCCGAGTTATAAACCTCCAGGTATCGGGTAAGCACAAAAGCCTTCAACCTAGAGTATACGTTTGCCCGGCTGCTGTGTGCAAGGACAACCCTCTGCCTGGTATGAATAATCTATTTTGGAAGAGTAAACACTAAGCTTGTGATTAGCTTCACAAATCGGGCTACAAGGAAGGGGCAGGTAACGTTATGGGTTATGAGGACAAAAAACAGGCAGGGACATTTAGCGGTGACGGCTTCGCGCCTGCAGAGAACAGCGGAGTCGGCGATTGGGGAGCCTCTGACGGCTATAGCTTGTGGGATGCTGCAGGTCAGGATACAGTAACAGGCTTCGAGGATTGGGAAGGACGTCAGGAGACCCACGATATGTTTCACAGCAGCTACGATTGAGTATAGCAGCGTAATGCTTCAGCCTCTTTGTGCTCAATAGAGCGGAAGAGGTTTTTTTAGTGTAGGCCGGCGCCCCCCCAGCTTCACTGAATCTATTCTTGTCTGGCGGCTGCATTAGTGTAATACTGTTGACAAAAGGACTTGGGAAAGTATAATAAAGATATTAATCATACTAAGTTAATCGGAATTATAATACATTGGAGCGGCGTTTCTTTAAGAGGAGGATACAGCAATGGAGCGGAATATTGTAATCCGGTATGAACAGGAAGAGCTTACAGCGAGCATACATTATCCATCACGGGAAAAGGGAGCCACGGGACGCTGCAAGGACCGGGTACCGCTGGCCGTTATCTGCCACGGGTTCGTCGGCAACCGGATCGGTGTGGACCGGATCTTTGTTAAGGCTGCGCGTGAGCTGGCCCGGGACGGTTACATGGTTATCCGCTTTGACTATGCAGGCTGCGGCGAGAGCAGCGGGAATTACGGCAGCCAGGACATCGAGTCGCTGATAGCCCAGACCCGCGCAGTGCTGGATTACGGGATCGGTTCTGCAGATATTGACCCGCAGCGCGTTACACTGATCGGCCACAGCCTGGGCGGGGCAGTAGCGCTTCTGACGGCTGTCCGTGACCGCCGGGTGAAGAATCTGGTGTTATGGGCCGCGGTCGGGTATCCGTTCAATGATATTGTAAAGATCGTAGGCAGGGAAGCCTATGACCGCTCTGTCAAGGAAGGCGCTGCAGATTATGCCGGCTATTCCTTTACACCGGTGTATTTCAATTCCCTGGCGGCCTTCCAGCCGTTCCAGGAGGCGGGTAAATTCAGCGGGGATGTGCTGGTTATCCACGGAACCTCTGATGATGTCATTCCTGTAGATTATGCATTCCTATACCAGAAGCTGTTCTGGACCCGCCCGGAGGGGCGCTGCGACAAGGAGATTATTTTCCAGGCTGACCATACCTTCTCGTCCGGACCGGCGCAGGAGCAGGTGCTGAAGCGGACCAAGGAATGGATGAACCAGCAGGAGCATTTGCAGCAGGAATGGCAGAACTGGATGATCTAGTATGCTGTTCGCATTCCGTGCCAATTAGCGGTAGAATAAAGGGGCAGACCATATACTGGGTTATGGAGGTAGGCTCCTATGAAATTACCGGCATTTTTCATTGCGCACGGCTCACCGCTCCTTGCACTGGAGGATAACGAATACACCCGTTTTCTGGAGCGCCTTGGCCAGGATCTGGGGAAGCCCCGGGGCATCGTAGTTTTCTCTGCACATTGGGATAGTCCCGAACAACTGATTACAGTAGATGCACAGCATGAAGCGCAGCATGATTTCTATGGATTTCCGGAAGAGATGTATTCGCTAACCTATCCGGCCCCTGGTGATCCTGCGTTAAGCAGCCGGATTTCTGAGCTTTTCAGTGAAGGAAATCTTCCGCACCAGCCGGTTCTGGGCCGGGGGCTCGACCATGGCGTATGGGTCATCCTCAGCAAAATGTTCCCGCTGGCCGACATTCCGGTCGTGGCCTTATCCGTTGATTCTCTGCGTTCACCCAAGGAGCAATATAAGATCGGACAAATGCTTGCTCCGCTGCGCGAGGAAGGGATTCTGCTGCTGGGCAGCGGCGGACTCGTCCATAATCTGCGAATGCTGAAGCAGGATGACCAGCCTGAGGCGTGGGCACTGGAGTTTGACGCCTGGCTGGCTGATGGGCTGCAGAATTGGGATCTGCCTTCACTGTTCGCCTATGAGACGAAGGCGCCGCATGTGCGGGCCGCCGTTCCGTCCTATGGCAAGGAGCATTTCGTCCCGCTGTTCTATATCATGGGAACGGCTGATACCGGCAGGCAGGCGCAGCTGATGATTCAGGCCTATCAGTACGGAACCTTAAGCCTGAATTGCTGGATGGTCGATTAACGTTAAATAAAATCCGCTTAGGATACAGCCGATATAGAGGCTGTATCCTTTTTTGTGTCTCCTTCAAGACAAAGGGGACGGGCTGTGCTTAAATGGAAGAAGATATCCAAAATTCCCCTCCGCCCCTATCCCTGTATTTATCTAGTATGAGTATTAAAAAATGCAGCTCAAACCTTAGGAGGTAAGAAGTATATGAAAGTAAACCGCAACTCAACCCGGTTACTCACCGGGCTTATGCTTGCTTCAATGCTGCTCTCCGCCTGCGGAGGCGGAAATACAGCGCCGGAGGCGGCTCCGACGGCAGTGGTGACGGCATCGCCGCAGCCGAGTGAACTGCCCGAACCTTCGCCGACTACGGCTCCCCCGGTGCGGCAGCTGTCCGGATTAACCGGGCTGCCGGTGCAGGAAGGCAGCCTGGCGCGGCCGCTCGCGGTGATGATTAACAACGCGCCGGCCGCCCGGCCGCAGTCGGGCATCAGTGAAGCGGACGTCCTCTATGAGGTTCTTGCGGAGGGCGGGATTACGCGGCTGATCGGGATTTTTCAGAGCCACACCGGCGTAGTCAAAATCGGCCCGGTCCGCAGCATCCGCCCGTATCTGATCGATCTCGGCGAGAGCTACGGCGCAGTAACGGTGCATGCCGGAGGAAGTCCCGCGGCATATGCCATTCTCCAGCGGCAGAAGAAGGCGGATATGGACGAGATCGGAAACGCCGGCGCTTATTTCTGGCGTGATAAGGAGCGGAAGGCGCCGCATAACCTCTACAGCAATGCAGCAAAGCTGCTGGAGGGGGCTGAGAAGCTGGGCTATTCAAGCAGCATCGAGGTTCCGTCCTACATGTTCACCGATCCGGACTACCTGCCTACGGAGGGACAGGCGGCTGCGAAGCTGGATATTCATTTTCTGCTGCAGAGCTATAAGGTAGGCTATAACTACGACACAGAGCGCCGGACCTATGCGCGCCTGGTCAACGGTAAGGCACATCTGGATCTGAATAATAATAATCCGGTGGAAGCGGCTAATATTATGGTGATTGGGGCAGACCATAAGGTATTGGACGATGTCGGCCGGCTGCAGATTGATGTCGAGCTGGGCGGAGAGGCACTGCTGTTCCAGCGCGGAACCGTCATTTCAGGCAAGTGGGCGCGGAAGCCGGACGATATGATCCGTTTTGTGAAAAACGATGGAACCGAAGCCTTGATGTATCCGGGAATCACCCACGTGCTGATCGTGCCGAACAGCCCGTCTTTTGCAAGTCATGTAGAATACACGGCATCATCAACTCCGGAATGAATGTGAACGAAAAATGTCGGTTCAAAGAAATGTCATCTAAGTTCGAGGAAAATGTTAATATAGCGTAAAAAAGTTCGCTTTTTTTCTTCTATCCCCAGTTCGGATATGATAAGATAACAAGGGTTGTCATCCATTTTCATGCTGCTTACATTTTGGATGGCATTCCGGACTCTCACGGCAATTTTATGTAAAGGGGTTTAAAGGAAATGAAGTTGAAAAAGAAGGATATTTTCTTTGAGACATTGGAAAATATGGCGGATACAATCGTTCAGTCAGCTGATTACTTCGCTCAGAACATCAGCAGTCTCCGGGAAAATATCGATACGTTTGCTTCGGTGATGAAGAAATACGAATCCCAGTGCGACACCTACACGCATACAGTCATCAAGGAGCTGAACAAGACGTTCATCACTCCGCTTGAGCGTGACGATATTATGGATTTGATCACCAGCATGGATGATGTGATGGACGGTCTGGAGGCTTCTGCTTCACGTTTCTATATGTACAACCTGCTGGATGCTGATGAATATATCGTGCAGTTTGCCGAAATTCTCCGCCAGTCTGCCTATGAGATTCAAAAAGCGGTTCATTTGCTTTCCCAGAAGAAGCTGCTGGCGATCCGCGAATATACCATCCGCCTGAACGACCTGGAGAACCAGGGTGATGAAGTGCTGCGGATCTGCACCAAACATCTTTTCGAAACGGTCAAGGACCCTATTGAGCTGATCAAGCGCAAAGAGCTGTACGAGCGTCTGGAGACGACCACGGATAAATGCGAGGACGTAGCCAACATGCTGGAATCGATCATCATGCGCAACTCATAAGGGGCTCTAAGATATGGAAACATCATTATTCATGCTGGGTTTTGTAATCTTTCTTGCACTGGCCTTTGACTTCATCAACGGCTTCCATGATACAGCGAATGCAATCGCCACTTCCGTCTCGACCCGTGCGCTTAAACCGCGTACCGCTATCATCCTTGCAGCAGTCATGAACTTTGTCGGGGCGCTGATGTTTACAGGGGTAGCCAAAAAAATCGGCGGAAGCATTACCGATCCAACCCTGCTGGATAACGGGATCAATATAGTAGCTGCGACGCTGATTGCGGCCATTATCTGGAACCTGGTCACCTGGTGGTTCGGGATTCCTTCCTCTTCCTCACACGCTCTAATCGGTGCTTTGGCCGGTGCGGTGTATGTCGGAGCAGGCTCTGACCATATCAAGTGGGAAGGCTTTATTGAAATTGTAGAGGGGCTTATTTTCTCCCCGCTGATCGCTTTTGTGATCGGTTATATTGTAATGACGATCCTGAAATGGATCTTTGCCAAGCGCAGCCCGCATACCGTCAACAAAGGCTTCCGCTCGATGCAGGTCATAACGGCTGCGCTGCAGTCCTTTACACATGGTACGAATGATGCCCAGAAAGCGATGGGGATTATCACCTTTGCACTCGTAACCTCGGGACGCCTGGATACGATGGAGGTTCCGCTGTGGGTTAAAATTGCAGCTGCAACGTCCATGGCCCTCGGTACCTCGATCGGCGGCTGGAAGATCATTAAGACGATGGGTACGAAGATTTTCAAAATCGAGCCGATTAACGGCTTCGCTGCGGACATGTCTGCCGCATCCGTCATCTTCACTGCTACACTGCTGCATCTGCCTGTCAGTTCCACGCATGCCATTACCTCAGCGATTCTCGGGGTAGGCTCGGCCAAGCGTTTCTCTGCCGTTAAATGGGGAGTTGCGGGACGGATTGTAGTGACCTGGTTCATCACCATTCCGATCAGCGCAGTGCTGGCCGGAGTTATCTGCAAGCTTTTCTTCTAAAAAGAACGGTACTGAAGATGTCATGGAGGCCACGAACGGCTGCTGACATCTTTTTTTGTTGTAAAGATTTTTGTATATGGGAGCAAGGAGAAGACACCGTGAGGTGTCTTTTTCGCTTTACAAGAGAAAAGGTCACAAAAAGTCACACCATTTCGATAAAAAACATTAATTGGGGCAAAAAGAAAATGAAATATTTCACTTTCAGAAAAGAAAGTGACATGAAATTTTACAGTAATTCGTAGGATAATGTAGGATTTGGTAGTCTCCGCAGTAAGGTGTGTTTTAAGTGTTACCATAGCTGACAAAGAACGGCTTTCAGAATCTTGTAACTTGAGAAGCTTGTAAAGGAGGACTGTCGTTGATTGATTTTCATCAGGTAGAGAAGCATTACGGGCATTTCCATGTGCTGAAGAATATTGACCTGCATGTTAGTGAGGGGGAAGTAGTCGTTGTGGTCGGCCCTTCCGGGTCCGGTAAAAGCACGATGCTGCGCTGCATCAACCGGCTGGAGACGATAACCAGCGGCGGGCTGACTGTTGACGGAATAACGGTAAATGAGCGCAAAACGGATATCAACAAGCTGCGCAAGGAGATCGGGATGGTGTTCCAGCATTTCAATCTGTATCCGCACAAAAAAGTGATCGACAACATTACCCTGGCACCAGTAAAGGTACTTGGCCAATCGAAGGCTGAGGCGGAGAAAACCGCCATGTATTATCTGGAGAAGGTCGGGATTGCTGATAAGGCGCAATCGTATCCGTCCCAGCTGTCCGGCGGACAGCAGCAGCGCGTCGCTATTGCCCGGGGGCTGGCGATGAAGCCGAAGATTATGCTGTTCGATGAACCGACCTCGGCGCTTGATCCGGAAATGGTCGGCGAGGTGCTGGATGTTATGCGTACGCTGGCCCGTGAGGGGATGACG
This sequence comes from Paenibacillus sp. fava2, assembly GCF_058313675.1. NCBI lineage: Bacteria > Bacillati > Bacillota > Bacilli > Caryophanales > Paenibacillaceae > Paenibacillus > Paenibacillus sp. fava2. Next base: position 724,852 of record NZ_CM177755.1, read on the forward strand.
ATGGTGGTCGTGACACATGAAATGGGCTTTGCCAAAGAGGTTGCTGACCGGGTGATCTTTATGGATCAGGGGCAGATTGTGGAGGAAGCGGCACCCGCAGAATTCTTTGCCAGTCCCAAGGAAGAACGGACGCGTACGTTTCTTAGCCGTGTGTTAAGCCATTAACCAAATATACAGATTACGGGGAGGAAGAGAAATGATCAAGATCAAGAGCATCAAATGGGTAAGCCTGCTGCTGGTTGCTGCACTATTCGTTATTGCCGGCTGCGGCAATAACAACAATGCCGGAAATTCCGCTGCGGCGGGCGGCAATGCTGCCGGGGAATCCGCAGATTCCGCAGCAATCGCCAAAATCAAGGAACGCGGCAAGCTGCTGGTCGGTGTGAAGTACGATACCCGGCTGTTCGGGCTTAAAGACCCTGCTTCCGGCAATGTGGAAGGCTTCGATATCGATATTTCCAAGGCGATTGCGAGGCACATCCTGGGTGACGAAAATGCGATTGAGCTGAAGGAAGTAACGTCCAAGACGCGCATTCCGATGCTGAACAACGGCGAGATTGATATGGTTGTTGCTACAATGACCATCACAGAAGAGCGCAAGAAGGAAGTAGACTTCTCCGACGTATACTTCCAGGCCGGCCAGTCTCTCCTGGTTAAAAAGGGCAGCCCGATCACCGGACTTGAAAGTGTAACGAAGGATACGAAGATTCTCGGCTCCAAGGGTGCCACTTCGATCAAGAATATTAAAGAAAAGGTTCCGGGCGTAACCGTGCTGGAATTCGATAACTACCAGGATGCATTCGCAGCCCTGAAAGCCGGCCAGGGGGATGCGCTGACTACGGATGATGCGATCCTCTACGGGATGGCTGCCCAGGATGAAGGCTATGAGGTTGTAGGCGAGCCGTTCACCGATGAGCCATACGGCATTGCCGTTCAAAAAGGGAACACCGATGTCGTTCAGGCTATCAATGATACACTGACTGAACTGAAGGCTAACGGCGAATATGATGCCATTTATACGAAGTGGATCGGTAAAGCTCCGGCGAAATAAGTCTGACAGCGTTCTGCCTATAGGAATCAGCGAAACGGTACCCGGCCTGGACAAGGACGGCTCTGCCGTTTCTTCTTGTAAAAAGGGAGAGGCATCAGGTACGGAACGGATAAGCACTAACTATTATTTTGCAGGCAAGGGTAGGTGAGAGTGATGGATTTTTCGATATTAACGGATTATTTCAGCCTGTATCTGGAGGGCTTCTGGGGAACTGTGCTGTCCAGTGTGCTGGCGCTGATCGGCAGCTTTGTGCTCGGGGCCATTATCGCCGTCTTCCGCATCACCCCGGTCAAGGGGCTGCGCTGGTTCGGAACGGGTTATGTTGAGTTTGTGCGCAATATTCCTCTGCTGCTCGTAGTGTACGTGTTCTATTACGGGCCATCGGCAATCGGCTTCACACTCGATGGCTTCACGGCAGGGACAATCGGGCTCGCGGTATATACCTCGGCATTCATTGCCGAAGCCATCCGTGCCGGTATTATGGCTGTCCCCAAGGGCCAGATGGAGGCGGCGCGTTCATCCGGCCTGAGCTATATCCAGACCATGACGAATGTGATTCTGCCTCAGGCCATCAAGCTTGTAATACCGCCGCTGGGCAACCAGTTCATTAACCTGATTAAAAACTCGTCCGTATTGACGATTGTCGCCGGATTTGACCTGATGTACTTCGCAGACAGCATTTCCACGGAGACGTACCGCACGTTCGATACTTATATTTTTGTAGCGGTATTCTATCTGGTGCTCACTGTGCCGCTGAGCTATGGCGTACGGGTATGGGAACGCAGATTGCAGCGTAAGTACTAGAACGAAAGCACCTGAGGAGGGATAGTATGGATTTTGCCGGTGCATTTTCGCCCGCTAATTTAGGCTTTTTGATGGACGGCCTGTATATCACGCTGATTGTGGCGTTTGTGTCGATTATTCTGAGCTTTGTCATCGGTGTTGTTGTCGGTGTGATCCGCTACGCGGAGGTTCCGGTGCTCTCACCGGTCATGTTCTTTCTGGTGGAGCTGATCCGTAACCTGCCGCTGCTGCTGATCATATTCTTCGTGCGCTTTGCGCTGCCGGAGGTAGGGATCAAAATGGGGCTGACCGCCGCCGCGATCGCCGCCCTTACAGTGTTCGAAGCTGCGATGATTGCCGAGATTGTGCGCGGGGGATTGAACGCAGTTGATAAAGGCCAGATTGAAGCCGCACGCTCGTCCGGTCTCAGCAGCTTCCAGACCCTGTGGCATATCGTGCTTCCGCAGGGGCTGCGGCATATGGTGCCGCCGCTGGTCAGCCAGTTCATCTCGCTGCTTAAGGATACGTCGCTGGCGACGATCGTCGCGCTGCCGGAGCTGATGCATAATGCGAAGATTGTTATGGGTCAGAAGGAGAGCTATACCATTCCGATTCTGATCATGGTGGCCCTGATGTATTTCGTTGTCAATTACCTGCTGTCGCTGATTTCCAAACGGCTGGAGCATAAAACAGCATAATTTCCGGAAAAAGCATGTCAGGTATATAAAAGAAATCAAGGTTATGGTAGTATAGTTGACAACATCATAAGCAGGAGTAGTGTTGATGGGACAATCTATACTCAAAAACAGAGCTATACAGATATTCATGGCAGCTTTTGGTACAGCGATAGCCGGCGAATTCAAAATCAATCCGTTTGACGGCGATGTTTTCCGGATTGCATTAGGCAGCAGCGCGTTTCTGCTGTTTTTGCTTTTAATGAGGCGTCTGCCTTATATTACGACGGGGATTGTCACAGGAATAGTGGTCCTGCTGTTCCGCACCGGGATGGATGCTATAGGAAGCAGCGGGGCTTCGGCTATTGAGAGCCTGACCAGCCATTTCTCGGCCATGGTTTATTATATTATGTTTGCTTTGCTGATGAATCTGATCAAGAGCCGGATCGATACATTCCATCCGCTCGTATTGGGCGGGGCTGCAGCCGTAATTGATCTCCTGTCGAACGAAATGGAGCTGCTGACCCGGCTGATTGTGCTGGACTCGGCCTCCTTCCGGCTGAATGAATGGACGTTTTTGATGGCAATCGCCGTCATGCGCACCTATTTTACAACCGGGGTATACAGCAGTATCTCCGTCAGCCAGCTGCGGATTAAGCAGCGCGAGCAGAACCGGCGGATGGAGCAGATGCTTAGCTTCAGCTCAGGGCTGTATGGTGAGGTCTTTTATCTCGAAAAATCAATTGGTACCCTGGAGCGTGTTACGTTAAGCAGCTACGATCTGTACCGCAGCCTTAAAGCGGAGGAAGTGCTGCAGCCGTACAGCCGGCAGGTGCTTGATATTACGCAGCAGATCCATGAAGTGAAGAAGGATTCGCAGCGCATTCTGGCGGGGCTGGTGAAGCTGGTGGACCGTGAGGTGACCGGTGATCTCCCGCTGTCTGTCATCATGAAGTTCACTATGAAAAGCAATGCCAAATACGCAGAAATGCTGGGCAAACAGATTCAGTTCACGCTGAATATGACCTCTGACTATACTACCGCCAGCTATACTCCCCTGTTGAATCTGCTTGGTAACCTTACAGCTAATGCGGTTGAAGTAATAAAAGGAAAAGGCAGCATCAACCTGGATGTGCATGAGGAAGGGAATTATACCGTCTTTACTGTGACTGACAGCGGCGGCGGGATTAAGGAACGTGACCGTGAGCTGCTGTTCGAACCGGGCTTTACGACCAAGTTCGATCAGGAGGGCGTGGCGGCTACGGGAATCGGGCTGTCGCATGTGCAGGATATTGTCGATTTATTCGCCGGGCAGATCACCGTTGAGCCAGTCTCGGAGCTTGGAGGGGCCAGGTTCCAGATTAAATTGCCGGCAAGCGGGCTGCGGAAGGAGGAGTAGGGGATGCCATTATCTTTTTGTATTGTGGATGACGATGCAACGGCCAGAAGAATGCTGCAGCATATCATCGAAGACAGCGGCCTGGGTGAAGTGGTTGGCACAGCCGAAGGCGGCCAGGAGGGCGTACGCCTGATTCTGGAGGAGCGTCCCGACATCGTGCTGATGGATCTGCTTATGCCGGATCAGGACGGCATTGAGACGATCGATTCCCTGCAGGCCCAGGGCTGCCGCTCCAAGTTCGTGATGATCTCGCAGATTGAGAACGGAGATTTGGTCGGCCGTGCCTACCGCAGCGGCATTGAGTTCTTCATCCGCAAGCCGATCAACAAAATCGAGGTCGAATCAGTGCTGCATAAGGTGAATGAGCGCTATGCGATCAACCGCTATCTGGATGAGATCAAATCAAGCCTCGGCAAGCTGGAAGGACTGCAGTTCGGCATGGCGCAGACGGCGGTGAATAGACGGACCGTGAAGGAGATTGTCCAGCCCATTCTGATGAACATGGGGATGATCTCCGAGGGCGGGAGCCGTGACATCATCCTGATGATGGAGCTGGTGGCGGCCAGAGAGGATAACCGTACGCTTCCGCCGCTCAAAGAGCTGTACGAGATGGCCGCAGCCACCTATAAACCCTCACCGGCTGAGGCTGCCAAGGAAGTGAAGGCGATTGAGCAGCGGCTGCGCCGCGCCCTGTCCGCGGGGCTGGCCAACCTGGCTTCGATCGGCCTGACCGATTACGGAAACCCGAAGTTCGAGCACTACGCGCCGCTCTATTTCGACTTCGAGGAGGTCCGGCTGAAGATGAAGGAGATCGAGCTGGGCCGGGATTCCGGCAAGGTGAAGGTCAACATCAAGAAGTTCCTGCAGGTGCTGCATCTGGAGCTGCTGGAGGGCTTGGGGCGGTAAAAGACGGATGATATGTGTGCTATTGCTATTGGGGTGGCGGATATGTCAGAGAGCAGCTTGTTGGGCACCGTTATGTGTAAAACCGCTGAATTAGGGCGACTGGGTGGCTTATCCAACGGACTAAGTTATGATGAACGAAAGGCAGCTCCTGTTCGCACACCGTAGGTTAAAATGGAAGTGAGAAACCACCATTTCAGAGCTACATGCGAAAGGAGCTGTTACTATGAAGAATACCATAAAATACGTCGGTTTGGATGTGTCTAAAGAAAAAATTGTGGTGGCGATTGCAGACGAGGGCCGGGAACCTGCCCGGTATCATAGTGCCATTGCCCACACGCCCGATGCGGTGGGACGTTTAATTCGCAAACTCCAAAGCCAAGAAGTCACGCTAGAGGTCTGCTATGAGGCGGGACCTACCGGGTATGACTTGTATCATTGGCTGACGAAAATGGGGATTTCCTGCACCGTTATCGCCCCTTCACGCATTCCACAGCGCCCAGGCGATGCGATAAAAACCGACCGGCGGGATGCCGAGCGATTGGCCCAGCTCCATCGTGCCGGGGAATTGACTGCGATCCATGTGCCAACTCCAGAAATCGAAGCCTTGCGAGACCTCATCCGGGCCCGGGAGGCTGCCCGTGGCGAGTTACACCGAACCCGGCAGCGGCTCATCCACTTCCTGCTCAGGCACCAGATTCACACACCGGAAGGAATGAAACGGCGCTGGACGAAGAGATACCGGCAGTGGCTAACCACCCTGACGTTTGCGTTTTCAGCTCAAGAACGGGTATTCGCCGAGCTTCTGCAGGAGCTGCGGGAAGTGGAGGAGCGAATCAAACGGTTTGAAGCCGCCATGCGGGAGGAAGCGGAAATCTGTCCGTACGCCCCCGTGATTCAAGCCCTCCAGGGCCTGCGGGGAATCGCGCTGCTTACCGCCATGACGCTGGTCGTCGAGATTGGGAATTTTGAGCGGTTCCGTTCGCCAGCTCAGCTTATGAGTTATTTAGGTCTGGTCCCAAGGGAATATTCCTCGGGAGCCAGCACGAAACGTGGACGTTTAACCAAAACCGGCAATGCAGCAGTACGGCGTACACTTGTCGAATCAGCCTGGAGTTACCGTCACCGGCCAGCCGTCAAAGGGGAGTTAGAAAAGCGTCTGGAAGGCCAGTGTGCGCATGTCCAGGAAACCTCGTGGAAAGCACAGGAACGGTTACACCGCAAATATCTGAAAATGGTCAAACGAGGGAAACACCGAAATCTGGCGATGGCAGCTGTAGGGCGGGAATTAGTGGGATTCATCTGGTCGATTGCCCGAAATGCAGAACAAAGAATGGCGTAGCGTAGAAAGGCAGGTTCCCGAAAATTGAATCCTTAGGGCGTGGAGACAAAGAGAAAGGTTCGAGGAGAAACCGTGATTTTCCACTGCACAGGATCTGCGGATCTGACGTGCGAAACTAAGTTTACGGCAGCTCCTTCGACGTAGGCATAACATGTGGTAACCAACCCACGGATAGCAGTGTGCCAGCCGACGACTCGCATTTTGTCTCTACGCCCAAGGGATTGAACCCCTTTGGTTTAAAGGGTGAAAACAGGAGAATTGACAAATTCGTTCATAGCAGTGGAAATTTGCCATCTAAATTCCCGATGAAGTCCGTAATCAGGAAACGAATTGGAAAAACATCACTTAATTTCGCCGAAATGGCCTCCAGAGCGGTAAACAGCCGGAATTAGTTAGCGTTTTTCCACCTAACTGACGTAAAGGCTGAGGAATGCTGAAATGAAGTGACGAAAATCCAACTAGCTGCTCTGGATACCTTGCATAAGCATACGATAAAGTAATGGAACAGCTCGCCTTACAATTAACTCTTCTGCGAAGCGTATGTGTGGCACAGCTATCCTTCGCTGCAACAGGCTAGTCGATCACCCTCGGAACCGCTGAAGCGGGCCGGGGGTTATTTTTTGTGCGAATAAGTTTAGATTAATCTGTGATTTGGGCGGAGGCCGTCTCATAATGTACAATAGTAGCATTAGAGCGCTGCAGTATTTGGGAGCAGGAACAAACGGAGGTCTCATTCATGATACGTACACTCGCGGTAACCCGTCAGGGGGAGGTGCTGACGGGGCTGGCGCTTCAGAACATTGTTATGGCTGAATATGCCTGGATCTGGGCAGACTTCAACGCACCGACGCCGGAGGAGACACGGCTGCTGGACAGCTATTTTCACTTTCATCCTCTGGCAATTGAGGACTGTATGCATACCCTGCAGCGGCCGAAGCTGGATTATTATGAGGACGTGCAGTTTTTTGTGCTGCATGCACTCAATGAGCAGACGCTGGAGGCGGAGGAGGTAGACCTGTTTCTGAGTCCAGGCTTTCTCGTCTCCTACCACCATCAGCAGAAGCCGGAGATGGACGAGGCCTGGGAGCTGGTGCAGGCGGAAATCCACAGCCGCAAAGGCTGGTCGGGCGGCCCGGTGGCTGCGGCCTATACGGTGATGGACAAGCTGGTCGACCGTTATTTCCCGAGCCTGTACAATCTGGAGGACGAGCTGGCAGATCTGGAGGGCATGGGTGAAAAAGAATCCGTGGAGGAGCTGATGAGCCAGGTCTTCCGGGTGCGCGGGCGGCTGCTGAAGCTGCGGCGGACCATTGTGCCGATGCGCGATCTGATGTACCGGATCGTCAACTCCCAGCATGTGCAGAGCAACGGGGAGGAGCGGATCTACTTCGGCGATATCCATGACCATCTGCTGAAGCTGACCGACATGATCGAGGTAGACCGCGAAATGACCGCCGATCTGCGGGACAGCTACATCTCGCTCAACTCCAACCGGATGAATTCGATTATGAAGACGCTGACTGTTATTACCACTGTCTTCATGCCGCTGACGCTGATCGCCGGCATCTACGGGATGAACTTCCGGGTCATGCCGGAGCTGGACTGGACGTACGGGTATCCGGTCATTCTGCTGGTGATGCTGGCGCTCGGAGGAAGCATGTTCCTCTGGTTCCGGCGGAGCGGGTGGTTTAAGTAGCGGTTTTACCCCAAAGCGGGGTCTATACATAAAAGCTGACTCAGGTACTTTGCGGTGACCCCGGTCTATATAATGAAAAAAAGCTAAACGCCACCGCTAAGAGCGGCGGCGTTTAGCAGAGGATGGAGAGGACTTCCGGCGGTTTTTGGGTTTAGCGGGAGCTTTACGGCGCTGCTTGGCGGGGCGTCTTTTTTTGCGTTTGGGCTGATACATGGCGGCATCCTCCTCGGCAGCAAAGGAGCCGGCTTTCTTTTTGCCGAAAGTGCCCATAACCAGCTTCACCATCGGTGCCATTTGCTGAAAGCCCTCGACCACCTTCTGCACCTTGCCCATGGAGCTTACAATCCCGTCGATCCCGCCCATCCGGTCAATAATCCCCTTGATCTGCTCCATGTTGGCCAGGTTTCCGAGATTCCCGAGATTGCCCAGCAGTCCGCCGGCTTTGGGAGCTGCTTCAGCGGCGGCAACAGGCACGGCAAGTGCCGTATCTGCAGCCTCTGTCCCGAGTGCGGGCAGCAATCCGCCTTCAATCGGGGGAGGCGGCTGGACGTAGGAACCGATGCCGGGATAGCCTGACGGACCATATGAACCGGCTAATGAGCGCCCGTCCCGGCGGGAATGATTATAGTAATGATGAGGCATAACATCACATTCCTTCGTTATTGGTTTGCTATACTGTATGTCATGGGCGAACATAGGGTATAGTCAAACGCCCGGATAACCGGGATACGAGCGGAAAAGGGCGGATGCCCAGAGGGATGGGGCGGAAGTGAAGAAACCGTGTCCATGCTTGATTTTCAGAGGTTATGTAGTACTATAATTAAGGCGGTAAATCCTATCAGATGCAGATAGAGTATAATCCAAATTGAATATAAGATGTGCGTATGGGGTGGACAGTTGTCCGTCATTTTCGTTCTTTACAGCGTGAAATCGTTAATGCTTGAAAAAACTGCCCCAGTGCAATATAGTAGAGGCAAGATAGTCTTGTTGATTTTACAGCTTTAATGCTTTAAAGCCAGTTTTGGATAATGCTTAATCCGTGAAGATGATGCTGACCAAACTTTTTAGGGGATGATTTACGATGCAGCTTAAGAAGCTAAACGATAAAAGTATTGACCAATTATTCGAAGCCATTTTGACACTTAAAAATATGGAAGAATGCTATGTCTTCTTCGACGATCTGTGCACCGTGAACGAGATTCAGTCGCTGTCTCAGCGTCTAGAGGTTGCGCGTATGCTGGGCAAGGGTTCTACATACAATCAGATTGAAGCGGAGACCGGAGCAAGCACAGCTACCATCTCCCGGGTGAAGCGCTGCCTCAATTACGGCAACGACGGCTACAAAATGACGCTGGAACGTCTGGGGCGCTAATATTATGAAGCCGGGCGTTCTAATCATCAGTCACGGCTCCCGGGATACAGCCTGGGTCAAGATTGTCGATGAAGCAGTGAACCAGTTATCGCTTGGAGAGGCGCTGCCGGTGGCAGTGTCTTTTCTGGAGCTGGTGGAAGGCCTCCTGATTCAGGACGGAATAAATGAGCTTGAACATGCAGGGGTCACAGACATTGTTGTGGTCCCCTTGTTTGTTTCATCAGGCAGTACGCATATTGATGAAATAGCATATGCAATTGGCGCAAAGCCTGCGCCGGAGCGCGAGACCGATCTTGAGCCGTTCGCCGTGCAGGCGAACATCCACTTCGGCTATCCGGTTGACGACGACCCGGACATTGCCGTCATGCTCTGGGACAAACTGCGCGGGCTGTCAGTCCGCCCGGAGCGGGAGATGATCCTGCTCGTCGGCCACGGCAGCAAGCACGACGGATTCCGCCAGCGCTGGGAAGCGGGCATCTCCTCCCTGGCTGAGCGGGTGCGCTCTGTCAGCGGTGTAGCAGCGGCAGATTACGGCCTGCTGAGCGTCGGGACGGTGCGAGAGCGGGCGGAATACTGGATAGGGCAGGGCTACGATGTGCTGGTGGCTCCGCTCTTTTTAAGTGAGGGGTATTTCACCAAGGTAGTTCTTCCGGGACAGCTTCAAGGACTTGCGTATGCCTATAACGGCCGGACGCTGCTGCCGCATCCGCTGCTGCCGCACTGGATTGAGCAGCAGGTGCGTATGCTGCTGGAGCAGGTGCGCGGGCAGTAAAGCAACACTTTTATTGGAATAAAACCGGGTGCTGCCGCATAGATATATTTAGATAGCCTGCTGATGAAGATGATTGATATAGCAAAAAAGTTTGGCTGCTTCGCCTCCAACATTGCTTGTAGGGTGCGGAATTGGGTATAATCAGTAAGGTTATCTATTTCTAATACACAGGTGGCGTTCCGGTAATGAAAACTGCGAGATTGATTTATAATCCCACTTCTGGACGGGAAGAAATGAAAAGACGACTCGCCGACATTTTGGAGCGGCTGGATATTGGCGGCATTGAAGCCTCCTGCCATGCCACAACCGGGGAAGGCGATGCTACGGCAGCAGCGGCTGAGGCCGTTGAACGCGGCACCTATGATCTGATCATAGCGGCCGGCGGCGACGGCACCTTAAACGAGGTCATCAACGGGATGGCAGAGAAGCCTAACCGGCCTCCGCTCGGTGTAATGCCGCTGGGCACGACCAATGATTTTGCCCGGGCGATGGGCATTCCAAAGAACTGGGAGGATTCCTGCGATCTGATTCTGCGCCAGGAGTCGCGCCTGATTGACCTCGGCAAAGCCAACGACCGTTATTTCATTAATATAGCCGGCGGCGGACGCCTGACCGAGCTGACATACGAGGTTCCGAGCAGACTGAAGACGATGATGGGCCAGCTGGCATACTACCTGAAGGGTATCGAAAAAATGGCCAGCCTGTCGCCGCAAGAGCTCTACATCCGTGCGAACGGCCAGGAGCTGATTCATGACGAGTTCATGCTGTTCCTGATCGCCAACACCAACTCCGTCGGCGGCTTCGAGAAGCTTGCTCCGGATGCCCGGATCGACGACGGCCTGTTCGACGTTATTGCAGTCAAGAAGTGTAACCTTGCCGAGTTCATCCGCCTGGTCACTCTGGCCATCCGCGGCGAGCATCTGCAGGACAAGAAAGTCGTGTACTTCCGTACCGACGCGATGGAGGTTACCTCCCCGGGCTACGTTCAGCTGAACCTGGATGGTGAGCTTGGCGGCACCCTGCCGGGCAGGTTCGAGATTCTGCCGCAGCATCTGCGGATCTTTGCCCAGAATCACTAAGGCAAGAGATTGTTAAAGAGCGAGAGAAGATAAAGCTCCACTTGATTCGTGCGGTGGCCCGCCGGGTCAGCTGGAGCTTTTGTAGTGTGGAAGACACGGTGCGAACCGATGATTGATATAGCCTAGACCGGAATAAGGTTAATTATTAGCAGCATTAATAGTGAAGATCATGAAAGAAGTGAGTGTATAACAATGAGTAAACACCGCAGCGGACGCCGGGGTGGCAGCCGGGAAGCTTCGGCGCCTGCCGCCGATCTGCCAGTGAACAAGAATGACGAGGTTATGCTCGATATCATCGGCATGACCCATGAAGGCGAAGGGGTAGGCCGGGTGGATGGCTTTACCCTCTTTGTGCAGGGCGCCCTGCCCGGTGAGAAGGTGCAGGCCAAGGTGCTTAAGACCAAGAAGCAATACGGCTATGCCAAGCTGCTGAAGCTCGTACAGCCTAGCAGCGACCGCATCGCGCCGCCCTGCGACATCTATGACCAGTGCGGCGGCTGCCAGCTGCAGCACATGGACTACACCGCGCAGCTGGCTTGGAAACGCCAGCTGGTGGTGGACAATCTGCAGCGGATCGGGAAGCTGCAGGTTGCGGGGGCTGAAGAGAATTCTTCAGCTGACGGCATCATCGTCCGCCCAACGCTGGGCATGGACGAGCCTTGGCGCTACCGCAACAAGGCTCAGGTGCCGATCGGCGTCACCGAAGGCGGCCTGGTTGGCGGCTTCTACGCCCGCGGCAGCCACCGGATCGTCGACATGGAGACGTGCCTGATTCAGCACGAGCATAACGACAGCGTTGTAGCTGCTGTGAAGGGCATCGGCAGAGAGCTCGGCATCTCCGCCTATAATGAAGAAACCGGCCGCGGCCTGCTCCGCCACGTCGTCGTGAAGAAAGCCTTCCGCACCGGCGAGATGATGCTCGTCCTCGTAACCAATGGACGTGATATCCCACATCTGGACGCCTGGCTCGGCAGTATCCGCGAACAGCTGCCGGATGTAGTCAGCATCTGCCAGAACGTGAATACTCAGCGCACAAACGTTATCTTCGGTAACGAAACACGCGTCCTGTGGGGCAGAGACGTGATCTATGATTACATCGGCGATGTACAGTTCGCGATCTCAGCGCGTTCCTTCTATCAGGTGAACCCGGCACAGACCGAGGTGCTGTACGGCAAAACCGTAGAATACGCCGGACTGACCGGCAACGAAACCGTCATCGATGCCTACTGCGGCATCGGAACAATCTCTTTGTTCCTGGCCCAGCATGCGGCTAAGGTATACGGCGTAGAGATTGTGCCCGAAGCTATCGAAGATGCGCGTGGAAACGCGAAGCTTAACAATATGAACAATGTAGTGTTCGAGGTAGGGGCGTCCGAGGACGTCATTCCGAACTGGAAAGAGCAAGGCGTTACTCCAGATGTTATCGTCGTAGATCCGCCGCGCAAGGGCTGCGATCCGCGTCTGCTGGATACGATCCTGCAGATGAAGCCGGAGCGGGTAGTGTATGTGTCGTGTAATCCATCGACATTGGCACGGGATTTAAGATTGCTGGAGGATGGCGGGTACAAGACGGTGGAGGTAACGCCGGTGGATATGTTCCCGCATACGGTGCATGTGGAGGCTGTTTGTTCCTTGATCTATAAGGGTTCTGAGTGATTTTTTTGTAGATTGGGGACGAATTGGTGACGGAATGGTTTTGAGGGGGTTATTTCACCTTGAAATTTGGTAAAATGGAGTCAAACTTATTAGCAGCTTCGTGGTCGGCTGATCTCAGTACGTGTCCATAGATATTCATGGTTGTGCCGATGTTAGCATGGCCTAGTCGTTCAGAAATGATTTTTGCATGAACACCTTGATTTAATAGTAGGGTTGCTGATGTATGACGGAGGCTGTGGAAAGTAATATAAGGCAGCTTGTGTTTCAATAATAGATTTCTAAAATGAAGGTAAGGCGTTTCTGGATAGAACGGCTTGCCTTCTTCATTGAAAAATAAGAAAAAGTGTTCATCTCGTTTCCAAATTGACTTAAGCTTCATCCGTTCTTTGCGACAATGAAGATAATAATCGTTCAATTCAGCAGTAACAGTGGATGGGAGCGCTACTTTTCGTAAACTATGCTTTGTCTTAGGTTCTTTAATGATGGGCTCACCGTCCCTGTATGCTGTAATGCTCTGTCTAATGTCAATAACTCCGGTTTTTAGATCAATATGTTTCCATTCCAAACCTAACAATTCCCCACGGCGCAGCCCTGTGGTAAGTGCCAATGTAATCATCATTCTCCAGTGATACGGCTCAGTCTGAAGAATCTCAAATAATTTGCCAACTTCCTCTTCGGTGTATACTTTAGTTTCCTTATGTTTGACGCGGGGCCGCGCGATATCGGCTACGGGGTTGCTCTTGATAATTCGCCATTCTACAGCGCGGCTAAAGATATTCTTCAAAATTCGATACATCATAAATACACTGCCAGATGATAGTCTCCCCTCTTTTCCATCCAATCGACTTCCATCCTGTTCAAGTGAATCCAAGTAATTCAGGATATGAATAGGTTTGATTTGATCAAGCCTATGATGACCGAATACGGGGAGAATTCTCTTGTTTAAACAACGCTTGTATGTGTTTAGTGTGGTTACTTCAAGCTGTTTTACAGCATATTTCTTTTCCCACTCTTCGACAAAAGCCGAGAAGCGCATTTTCTCTGGTGCAATGTATTCCCCAGCCTCAACTTCTATTCTGAACTTTATTAATTCATCGTTTAGATAATCACTTAGCCTCTTCTTCGTTTTTAATATGGCCTTGTCCTCGACTTTAATGGTTTTGGTCTTTTTAAGACGTCTCCCTTGAGCCGTTGTACCGATTTCTATGACAAGCCGCCAAGAGTTTTCTCCGCGTTTCTCGATGCTGGCCATTATCAAAGCTACCTCCCTATTTTTCATTGGTGAAACTATACTTTGTCCCTTCTTTGAGTGATCAAAAATCTTGAAAAGTTCTTTATTTGATTAATCTCTTCAGGAGTAAGTTCAATTTTATCGACTGTAATAAACGGTAAAGTTAGTAAGTCGATTAAATCTTGAACATCAAATGACATATCAATAGGTTCATCCTCATGATACTCACTATCATCGGGAAATTCGTAGCCTGCTGCTTCCATCATTTCTGTGAATGGTACTTTAAGATTTGATGCAATTCTTTGTAGCACTTCCCACGATGGAGTTTGGCGATTACCCTTCTCAATCTGGCTTAAATAAGCATGTGAAATACGTGAGCGATCAGCTAATTCCCCTAATTTTAATTTTCGCTGCAATCTAAGTTTTCTGATTACAGGTCCTAGTTTTAAGTCTTTTGAAATTTCAGGTTGTCTTCCCACATTTTCACCACCTCTCTATATTAATTATACCTTAAAAATTAGCATAGTCAATTTATTATCGTTTTGTTAGCTGATAAATTAACGTTTGCTAAATGTTAATTATGTATTTATACTTGACTTATCGATATTTAGCTGTCTCTTGCAGTGATATGAGTAGACTTGCTTAGAATATCGAGTTCCTAAGGATGTTATTTTGAAATGATGAGGGGGATGAAGAAGGATTGTCCAACATTCATGTTGCAACCTCCTGAATATATTAATCGTGATGTAGCAGAAGTAATGAGAATTTTATTACATGAATTGGTGCATCTGTATAATGCGATTAATGGTATTCAAGATTGTTCTCGTGGCGGACAATACCATAACAAACGATTCAAAACAGCTTGTGAAGCCCATGGATTATTTTGTCGAACCAGTAGATAAGAGAATTGGATGGAGTAGAGCAAAGTTAAAACCCGATACATTTAAGTTGATTAATTCTTTAAAAATTGATGCTGAAACGTTTCAAATTGCACGTTTTGTACCCATTAGCCAAAAAGGAAAAGGCAATACCATTAAACTTGAATGCCCAAATTGCAGAATTACTTTATGGGCTTCGAAAAAAGGTATTGTTGTGCTCTGCAAACAATGTGAAGTTGAATTAGTTGAATATTAATGTTCAAAAAGTGGAGGACATATCAGATGGAAAATGATGAAGTGCTTGATATTTACGGAATGAGCAGGTACTTGCGTTGCTCCGTAGACACTATTCGTCGAATGGTACAAAGGAAACAGTTGCCTAACTATCGTGTCGGCAATCGAATCTTTACTCGAAAGTCCTTTCTTGACGAGTGGATACTGAATCAGGTCACTTGTTCAGTGGAGGATAATGCTCATGCAGAATGATTGTTAAGGAAGTATAGATGGATGCTTTCCATAAATATCTGAATACAATAAAAACTAATGGCTTTACTGCTATCAGTAACAACATCTATCAGCAACTTATCCAACGGGATTTTAGTAAGCGTCAGCTAAGCGTACTTCTAATGATTCTGCGCTTATCTTACGGGTGCCAACGTTCGAATGCCTATATCCCAAAGCTCATAAGTTTTGAGTTATGTGGAGTAGGCAAGACTAATATCACTAATGTTCTGAATAGCTTGGTTAAACATAAGGTACTTCACTGGGACAAGATTGAAAGCACCTTTGCAATAAATCAAGATGTTCATGAGTGGGAGATTGAAGTGGTTAGCGGCTGGGAGGATGAAGGTTTACAACAACTGCTCCGAGAGAATCTTAAAAAAGGTTCTCAAAACAATAACCAACTTGAATTGAAGAGTAATCAAAACGAGAACTGCGAGATTATCGAAATGATTACTGAAAATGACGAAGAGTTATCGAATCAATTACTAGAAAGCCCAGCGAAGCCATATGGCTCTAAGGGAGAGGATATCCCTAAAGAAAGTAATAAAGAAATAAATACAGAAATTGCTGTTTATGGAGTAACTTCGTATGAAACTGTTGAACGTGAATATTGCTCTTTACATGGCAAAAAGAGCCTGAGTGCAAAGGATAGAGAGGTCATGGAAATGTTCTCCTTAAACGGCATCCCTACTCACTTTATTATCCAGCGCATGAAAGAAGCCTATGCCAAAAAAAATGAGCGCGGTGAAACCGTTAATAGTTTTGCATACTATGAGCGACCTATTTTGAATTCCTGGCGAAGATCAAACACTGCTAAGGTAATCTCAGCTATGAAGGAACAGCCAAACAGGTATCAGAGCCGTCAGGAAAGACAAAATGATATGTTGCTTCGGGTGATTAGGGAGGGATCAGATGACAAAGACTGAGCTTAGCAAAATTTTCTTAATCATCAACAATGCCTATCAAAGTTTCTCAATCGATAAAGTTAAAATGGAATTCTGGAGCAAACTGTTAGAAGATTTTTCGTTTGAAATTGCCATGAACAATCTGCGTCAGCATATTTATACTGAGAAATACCCTCCGACAATTGCGGATATCAGAAAATCGCCTCTGGATGTAGAATTCACAAGTTACATTCAATTAAAAGAGGCAACGCAACACCGTCTTAATATGATGGAACAATGGCACCATAGAGCGGTGATAAAGGGGGAGGCAGGAGATGACTGATATTCCGTTATTCAATCAAGATGCCGAACAAGCTGTCATTGGAGCAATCTTACTGGAGCCGAAATCGATTGATACTGTTCGTGAAAAAATGCCGAAACAAGCCTTTTATCTGAAGGCTCACCGAACGATCTATGAGGCAATGCTTGAGGTCGCAGATCAAAACATACCGATTGACCTTGTTCAACTGACAGAAACATTACAGAAGAAACAGAAAATTGATGAAACTGGCGGCGTATCTTATATGTCACAGCTAGTTAGATCCGTTCCCACAGCTTCAAATATTTTATACTATGTTGACATCTTATTGGAAAAGCATCGTCTCCGAAATTTGAAGCAAGCGCTTGGGAAAAGTTTGTCTGCCATAGCAGACGGAGATGATTTTGAAGAGGTACTTTCTGAGATCGCTGAAGATGTTTCAAAACTTTCAGACCAGTTAGTACCGGACGAGGGTTTTACCCATGTCGCGAAAAGTGCTGAAGGCCATGAAAATATTATGGAAGACCGGGTTCAACACAAAGGATTAACCGGAGTTAAAACGGCAGGCTCCGCATTAGATATGTTCACCGGAGGCAGGCAGAAAGGAGAATTGATTGTTGTTGCTGCACGCCCTTCAATCGGAAAGAGCGATTATATGTTAAATGAAGCGTTAAATGCAGCGAAAAGCGGCACAGCAGCGGGGATATTTAGTCTGGAGATGCCTGGAGTAATGCTAACAGATCGATTAGTCTCAATGATCGGACATATCGACAGGTTAAAACTTCGCAGTGGACTATTAGATGATGAAGATTGGTATAGGTATACTATGGCTCGTTCTCTTCTATCTCAATTACCTATTTATATTGCCGCTAAGCAAGGGCAATCGATTCAAAGCATTCGAAACCAAGTGAAATGGTTGAAAAGAGAACATAACAATTTAGTTATTTACATTGACTATTTGCAACTAGTACATGGAGGTCAACGATTTCCTACTCGGGAGGCGGAGCTTGGTTACATTAGCCGTTCTTTGAAGCAAATAGCTTTAGAAAATGACTGTCCAGTTATAGCGATAAGTGCCATTAACCGTAACAGCGAAAAACGGCAGGATAAGCGTCCGATGCTTTCGGATTTAAGAGAATCAGGACAGATTGAATTTGATGCAGATGAGGTTGACTTCTTATACCGAGAAGATTATTACACTCCCGATAGTGAGAAAAAGAATATTACTGAAATTATTATCGCCAAGGGGAGGAACACAGGTGTAGGAGTTATAGAGATGGGATATTTGAAGCAATTCGGGAAATTCGTAGATTTGCATTAGTTTACTTTTAGTGCAATTACCATAATGTACGATTTAAACATATTCTACAACATAATTAAAAATTATAAAGGAGTTACCTATGAAAAAACATAAACATAAAAAAATGTCTTTTCTTTATTTAACAACCCCGTTCCGATTTTTATGGAATGGAAGGGTGTTTGAGTACGGAACCAGCAACAAGTACAGTGTTGAAGACGAGAATGGATTTGAATTCAATTATAAAGAAGTTGTATTACTGAGCAATACCGGCAAACGCGATTGCAATGGTACTGAGATTTATGTCGGAGACGTTTTTCAAAGAGAAACTGGTGAGTATGCGGTTGTCGAATTGCGACTTGGACAATATCGAGTTGTGACGTTTAGACCGAGTCAGAAACAAATTGAGGATAAAGATACCAATCAACTTTTAATCAATTTTCTGAAAAAAAATAAGAGTGCTAATGTTATTGGTGATGCATGGAAATTAGGCATTCTTTAATATTAAATTATTCAATTATGTAAAGTTATCCTGAATAATGATTAGAGGGGACTGGGTGAAAATAAGTGCGAGTATATGCCTCTGTTCATGAAAATAACAGACAAGCGCCCAAACTAAAGACCAAACTAAATAGGAGGCTCGAAAGATGCCGAATAAAACTCTGAATTCTATTAAAAGGCAACTACTGGCACTTGATCATGCAATTATGCTGACTGTTGCTAAATACGGTCACATTACAGTTACTAATATGACTAAGCTGATGTTAGATAAGAGGCCCAAAAATACTCTTTATCAGCGTACAAAGGTGCTTTCGGAATGGGGATATATCGAAGCCGTAGTAGATAAGCGTAAAAATAAGATCTTTAGACTCACGCAGCGTGGCGTTGAAGAGTTAGATATGAATGGGGTTTCGGTTAGAGGAAGGGGCTCCTTACAAAGTGATTTAGCACGGTTAGAATGGGCATTAGAACAAAATGGTTATATTGAAACGCTTGGATTAGAGTCGCAACTTTCTACTAAGTCGCTTGATGCTGTAAGCAAAGGACAAGTGGCTAGAGCTTTAATCGTAGATAACCCAAACGTCCATATTGCTAATACATTTCAACGAATAGAGGATCTTGTCATAGCAACGTCAAACAATGCACCATTGGATATTATCACTTTATCTGAAAGTCGTGCAGCAGAGCTACAACGCTATGTGAACTCAAATGGTTATCATTTCTCTGTGCAACTTCAAACGATAGATATTTAGTACAAACCTCAGCTATATCAGATACTCATTGACTTGATACCTCCTCTTGAATTCATCTACAGTAAAAATCCTGCCGTTACACACTTTTTTCCAATTTGATAGTAATTCTATATTTGAACGATAGCTCTTGTTTCAAATATATGTTATTTTAATATTTACTCTGTATTACAGCCTCAACTGACCATGTATAAACGGATAATAGGGATATACAATAAAAGTGTATATCCCTATTATTCTCCAGTACTATTTTGATCTAAAATGTAGCTTTAACAGAAAAAATAATCGCCGATTGGAACATGGCAGTTTTATCTTAGAGATATATTGTATTTGATATAAATCTCTCACTTGTAAATAAAATGCTCAATAGAGACAGTTAGTGCATCCATAGTAGTCATAGATTTTTTGTCACATTTTGTGGAAATATGTTACTTATAGTCCGTGGAGATTCATATCAAATTATATATACTTATACTCAGAAGTAGTTACTTCAATTCCCATTGTTGTAGTGTAATTAATACAACAATGACATGAAAGTATTAGGAGGAATTAATTATGTTTACTCTTGGATATGATGCTAAAAAGAACAGGGTCCACTTCGTAGGGGATAGAATGGCTATGGAGGATGTAGCACCTTACATCAGCGAACTTACGGAAATTCTTAAACAAGTGCGCCCAGGTTTTACAGGACTAACAGACCTTACGGGATGCCGTGTGCTGACCCAAGAAGTAGTTAAAGAGTTGAGTCCAACTAACGAGCTTGCAATTAAAGCTGGATTTTCTACCACGAAGAAATGGGCTTACATTACTGACTCTCCTGTTTTCAAAATGCAGATGAAACGGATGTTTGGTGATTTTGTTGCATACTTTGAATCTTATGATGAGGCTGATGAATATCTGAGTAACTGATATCTTAATGTGAAGGATTTATTTTATATAAAGAAAAACCGCCGATTAGCTCCTGGCGGTTTTCTTTTGCAGCCTTTTTGAGTTCTTTTCCGTAGATATTAATTAAATGGTAAGTTGTTGATCCATGAGTTTATCTTTTCCATAACTGTGAGTTACTTTGTTTCATATCCTGCAAGACCAATAGTTTGATCTCTATATTCAACTATAGAATATTACTATCTCTTATTCCACGGACTATAAGTCACATTTTCAAAAAACTAAACCTTCATCAAAATGGTAAGGTTATGATGGTGTATACTCGTATATTCATCTGAAATTGGTAAAGATCGTAATTTATTATGGGGAAATGTATTCCTTCTAATTGTCCTAAAGTATTTCAAGAATATATCATTTAACTGGATCTATTTATAGAAGAGGTTGTTGGAGGTTATTTTATGGATATACTTTCTGAGTTTGGAAATAGGGTTAAGGAACTACGTGTGCGTAGCGGAATCTCGCAAGAACTGCTGGCGTATCGCTCCGAATTGGATCGAACATATATAAGTGGAGTGGAACGTGGTATGCGTAACATCAGCTTAGTTAATATTGAAAAGATTGCAGACGCACTGAGCGTTCCAATGGAATACTTGTTTTCAAGTGAGCGGTTTTCAAGCAACCCTATTTTCAAAAAGAAAAATGTTGAAGTCCCGATTTCTGAGAGATTCAAGTATCATTTGGACTGTGACCGAAAATTACTTACTATTCAGATACAAGGAGTAGTAACCAGTGAAAACGTGGATTATGTATCAAAAATATGGAAAGGGATTGTTTCTAACTTTGCGGAGGGGGAATTAAGTGTTTTCGTTGATCATAGAAACATGAAAGCAGGGGACGGGGGGCCAGTTGTCTTTTTTCCTGAAGTGATTGAGAAGGCGGTTTTGCTTCAACAGAGCGTGATAGCGTGCAGCAAAAAGGCTATAGTATTATGTAATTCAGAATTCATGGTACATCAACTAAATTATATGACAATCAGAAGTGGGGTATGGCATAAAACCACGCCTTTATACGACAGGGATAAAGAAATGTTAGATCACGCTTACGAATTATTAGATGTTAACGGAAATGAACTAATTAAACCTATGCAATAATCCAGGCGAGATTGCTGATGGTTTATTCTGCCTACCTACCGTAAGTTCACGTATATAAGATACTAACTAATCCGATAACTCTTCTTTAATAAAAAAATAATAAAACCCTCCCGTTACCTTCTTATGTTAAATGATAGTACTTATCTTTCAATGCTTACCTTGTATTTTAGCCTCACCTGACAATTTAAAATGAATAATATTACATACTAATTCCTTCGAAAGTGAATTTTATACAAAAAAAGAACCGTTATTCAGCTCCTGACGGTTCTTTTTTGAACTTCATTGGGTTGATTTTCATGAATATTAAGTAATAGATAGGCTTTCCCGGTCATGTCTTAGTCATACCAAACAGGATAGCGGCCCTGTTGCATATCTCGCTGGTTAGTGTTTCGCCATTCAGTTGATGCACAATAATCTCGGAGTTGCACATAACGACAGCTTGCTTGATATGGGAGGGAAATCTTCTGCATGAACAAATCTCTGCGTTCGGCTATTTTCCAAATGATACACGGCTGGCTCTCATCAGCTCTCTTTCATCTCGCGATGATCCAACAAGTACACGTAATCAATAGAAAAATAGAGCGTATGGGTCATCTTTTCGATGTTTACAATTCCAATTCTCCGATTCCCATACTCCCTACTGCTAAGATAGCACCGATCCAGCACTTCATGATAGTTAACAGCTCCTGTAATCCCCTACGGCGAGCACGAAGCTCATGTATTCTTACTCCAAATCAGCCTGAATGTTCAGGATCATCCTCGCAAAGATAATTATAAGCTTCCTTATTAAATCTACTACATGATTCAATGGTTGCAGATTTTGTCACGTTTTGTGGAAAAATGTTACTTATAGTCCGTGTAGATATTAGTTATTCTCAAATACACTAAAATGAATAATAAAAAACCGCCAACTACAAGCTTGACGGTCTACATTAATTGTTGGGTTGGTCTTGCCATTCAGCAATATCAAAGGGGTTGACCTCTAGTATCTTACATATACGCAATGCGATTTTTACGCTTGGAATAGATTTCCCAGTCTCTAATCGCTGATAGTACCTCAAAGAAACATTTATCATATGCGAAAAATCCTCTTGGGTTTTATTTATATTGTTTCTCGCTTCACTTAATTTCAAGGGGAGGCTCCTAACTATTTTACCCCTATGTTATCGAATTAATCTCCTCTTTATAACGATATATATATCGTGTAATATAAATCGTGTAATATAAATCGTAGTGAATGGTGAAGGGGAGAATGAAGATAAGATATTTTTAAAATCTAACGAAAGGTAGGTGTTCATTGTGGCAGATAACAACTTCAGCAATCGCGTGAAAGGCGCGGTAAAAGGTCTGATGATCGGAACACTACTCGCTCCATCTCTAGTCGGATTTTCATCCAATGCCTTTGCAACTGAGAATCACAGTGTTTCCGTCAAGGTAAACGGTTCGATTATTCAGATGTATGAGGCTCCAGCGTATGTGGATACGAAAACGAATATGACTTATGTACCCCTGAGATTCGTTTCTGAAGCACTGGGTGCAGAGATTGATTATGTTTCCAATGCAAAGCCTATCAAAGCTTCAATTGATGAGCCTACGCACCACGAAGTATCGATTACATTAAATAGTAAGAAAGTTACTATTGATGGAAAAAGCGATACTATAGACGGAGCACCAGTTTTACAGAACGGGCGTGCAATGGTTCCGCTTCGTGTAATCTCTGAAGGATTGGGGGCTGAAGTTAAATTTACACCTGGCGGTAACGGAAAGAACGCTGTCGTTGAAGTGAATACTCCTTGGGAGACTCCTACTCAAACGCCTGCTCCTACTAGTAAACCTTTGACTGGTACAGGTCAGTATGATACTTGGAAGCCAAACGAAAATCAGCGGGTTTCCGGTCCAATCGTATTTAAACCGCTGACTTGGGATGCTTCTACACGGACACTGACATTCAATCTGCCTAAGACTACTAAGTTTGATGGGGATACTTATACGGTTGAAGGTGCTTACGGTGATGGAAGTAAAGAAGCAGTTATCAAGACTGGTGAGACTCAAACTTTGAAGGGACTCTCCGATAAGTTTATCGTAGCTATCTATTTCAATGCCATTAGTGTGGGTAAGCAGATGGATTCATATTTTATTATGTCTAAATCTTACGCCGCTGACCGATATGGATATAAAGGATCCGTGGATAACGAACTAGTTGTTTATGATTCTGATAAGAATATTGTTACTCTTGATGCTGTGTATAAGGCTCTTGGAATCAACAAGTAATTTGCCGGAAACCATGAAGAATAATAATTGAATAGGCGGTGAGTTATTTAATGAATTTAAGTAAGAAGTTGACTGCCATTATTTTATCTACAACACTTCTATTGCCCAGTGTTCCGTTTAGTGGGAGTGTTGCACAGGCAGCAAGTGATAAAGATGCACTGGCTAAGCTATTCGGTGAACAGAAAAGTAACGTCACAGTCAAGGTGAACGGTTCGATTATTCAGATGTATGAGGCTCGAGCGTACGTAGATACGAAAGCAAATATGACTTATGTACCCCTGAGATTCGTTTCTGAAGCACTGGGTGCAGAGATTGATTATGTTTCCAATGCAAAGCCTATCAAAGCTTCAATTGGTGAGCCTACGCACCACGAAGTATCGATTACATTAAATAGTAAGAAAGTTACTATTGATGGAAGGAACGGTACTATAGATGGAGCGCCGGTTTTACAGAACGGGCGTGCAATGGTTCCGCTTCGTGTAATCTCTGAAGGATTGGGGGCTGAAGTTAAATTTACACCTAGTGGTAACGGAAAGAACGCTGTCGTTGAAGTGAATACTCCTTGGGAAACTCAAACTCAGAAGCCTGCTCCTACTACTAAACCTTCGACTGGTACGGGTCAGTATGATACTTGGAAGCCAAACGAAAATCAGCAGGTTTCCGGTCCAATCGTATTTAAACCGCTGACTTGGGATGCTTCTACACGGACACTGACATTCAATCTGCCTAAGACTACTAAGTTTGATGGGGATACTTATACGGTTGAAGTTGGGTATAAAGATGGGAACAAATCTTCCTCGGGGCTTAAAACAGGAGAGGCTCAGACACTAAAAGGACTATCTGATAGTTTTATGTTAGCTATAGCTTTCACTAATTACGATGCAGGAAAGCAGATGGATTCATATTATATCATGACTAAATCTTATGCTGCTGATCATTACGGGTATAAGGGGAGTAATGACAACGAACTAGTTGTTTATGATGCGCATAAAAATCTTGCAACACTAGATGCAGTATATAAAGCACTAGGTATTAATAAGTAGTTCAATTCATTAAAGAATAATTTAATAGGCGGTGAGTTACTGAATGAAGTTGAGTAAGAAATTAACTGTCGCTATCCTATCTATGACGCTATTATTACCTAGCGTACCGTTTAACGGCAGTGTAGCACAGGCGGCAAGTGATAAAGATACGCTGGCTAAGCTGTCCGCTGAACAGAAAAGTAACATCGTAGTCCAGGTAAACGGTTCGATTATTCAAATGTATGAGGGCTCCAGCGTATGTGGATACGAATACAAATTTGACTTATGTACCCTTACGATTCGTTTCCGAAGCACTGGGTGCAGAGCTTGATTATGTTTCCAATACAAAGCCTATCAAAGCTTCAATTGGTGAGCCTACGCACCACGAAGTATCGATTACATTAAATAGTAAGAAAGTTACTATTGATGGAAGGAACGGTACTATAGATGGAGCGCCGGTTTTACAGAACGGACGTGCAATGGTGCCACTTCGTGTAATCTCTGAAGGATTGGGGGCTGAAGCTAAATTTACACCTAGTGGTAACGGAAAGAACGCTGTCGTTGAAGTGAATACTCCTTGGGAAACTCAAACTCAGAAGCCTGCTCCTACTACTAAACCTTCGACTGGTACGGGTCAGTATGATACTTGGACTCCGGATGCGGGTCAGGTTGTAACAGGTAATGCTGTATTTAAACCGCTGACTTGGGATGCATCTACACGTACATTGAGTTTCAAGCTGCCAGCTACAACAACTTATAAGGGTACAACATTCAAGGTAATTACAGGACTTCGAGATAAAGGAAAAGCTGATAAAGGACTTGAGGCAGGTGTACTGCATACAATTAGTGGTTTATCAGATGAATTTATGGTTTCTATATATTTCGATGCATCTTCTCAGGGAAAAATGCTGGACTCATACTTTATCATGTCTAAATCATACGCGGCTAAGAATTACGGGTATAAGGGAACAATTGACGATGAGCTCGTTGTATATGACGACGAAAAAGTAACCGTGACACTTGATGCAGTTTATACAGCTCTCGGGATTAATAAATAATTAAATAGGTGGTGAGTCGCTAGATGAAGCTACACAAGAAATGGGTTGCGGCTGATCTCTGTCATTAATGGTACCTAGCTTATCTTTTTAGTGGTAGTGTAGCCGAAGCTGCTAGTGACAAAGACGCGCAGGCGAGTTGGCTTAAAACAAGAGCCGGAGTAACCCATAATCAAAACACCGCGGCGAATAAGGTAGCCAATGCGATTATGACTACTGCTATAGGTGAAATTCCCTTCACAACAACAAAAGATTACACGGTAAGACGGGCATTTAGAAATGTCGGAGGGTGGTCTGATGGGCTGTTCCACTATACAGTGAAATTGAACACTGAGACTAAATTATCAACAGAAGCCTCAATATCCCGTTGGACAGGAGTTTTCCTCAATGATTTTTCTGGCATAACTGATTTATTGAACTTGAATATTGATTCAAATTATCTTACTAATCTTAAAAGTATATGTCCAGCCTAAAGGTTACGGTATGGTCAATGGTAGTAGGTATAAAACTTATACGGAGTGTATGGGAAGTGTTCAAATCAAAAAAAGGTTTTCAGATTGTTAAGGTTAACAAATTTTGTGGTCACTCTGATTATTCAGAAGATGCTGAACCTGTACTAGTGGAAACAGGCGAATGTATTCACGGGCATGGGTGCCGTATATATAAAAAGGTTTATTCTTTCGATAAGTTACCAGGGCCACGAGAAGAAATTTACGTCAATGAGTCAAACTGTCCTATGTGTCAAACAAAAGGTCGTTGGTAATAACCTTACATAGAATAATGGAGGGTCCTTCAAATGGTAAATAAAATCAAACGTTTAGTTACACTAGTTGTTACTGCTGCGATGACGATCACTATCACTGGAAATACAGTTCCGGTAGCTAGTGCTGAGGCAGTATTCCTCAAGGACATTAAAGGTCATTGGGCTGAAAGTGCAATTAACTCTGCTGTGACTGCTGGCTATGTGAGCGGATATCAGGACGGTACATTCAAGCCTAACGCGACAATAACGAAAGCAGAGTTTTTGAAGATGCTTGTCGGAGCGCTGAAGTTTGAAGTTAATACTAATACTACACCTTGGTACCAAGGTTCTGTGGTCACTGCTACATCGGTAGGTATCTACGCAAATGATTTTAAATCCGCTGACTGGAATAAAACATTGCCTCGTAAAGAGATGGCAATGTTGGCAGTACGGGCTGGAATTACCGGTTATAAAGCTGACTACGATGTGAAACGAAATATGTATGAAGCAACTCTTTCGGGAATTATCGGTGGTGTTGCTCCTGGGGATATCGCACCTGATGGTACTACGACTAGAGCACAGGCAATCACTGTAATTGAACGTGTGCTTCAGGTCAAATCTGGTAAAACTCTGGCGAATGATAAGTATGCGGTATCAGCAGCTGAGTTGTATTGGCATAAAACTAATATATTTACTGTTGCGCCAGAAATTTTTGATCTACCTAGCAACTATGCGAATACTGGTTCTAATTTAGGACGGAAATCATGGAATGAGAGTAATTTAACAATTTCTGCAGAGGGCGGGAAATATATCGGTAGGGTAGATGCTTTGATAGCGATTGATATGGCAGATCCTAAAGACCCTATGCTTAAATATCTACCTGACTTAAGTACACTCCAAGTAGCTAACTATCCGAAAGCAGGGTATACCAAACTAACACAGTTCGATAAAGAGAACTACTATGCTATTGTACTTCAATCAACAATATTAGCTAACGGAGGTAATGACAGATTTACTAAGGACTTAGGTATAACTTATAAGGGAGCTTCCGGATTTAAATCTATTCAGGTGATTAGAGATCCTAACACCATTTACGATCCAAACGCACCAATAAAAAGGATTCTTGCAGCTGATTTAATACCTAAGTCTGGTCTTGCGACTGAGAATACGTCTTGGGGTCTGGCTATTAAATTAGATTCTCTCCCTGTATACAAAGACATGGTTATAGGTAGCTTTAAGTCGAGATAAAGTTTGGAGGAAGAGTATGAGGATATTTAATAAATTTAGATTTTACATCTCTCTAGCATTATTTATGCTGGGGAGTTTTCTCTTATTTGGAAGTCAGACTTACGCAGCTCCTGCTGGAACTTTAGTTCCGATCAATTTTATGGAAAATGGAAGTGAACTATGAGTACAGTCGGGGTTTGTATTCCGCTCAAACACAAAAAACAACTTATTCACTTAATGTTAACGCACCTACAGGTAAAATTATCAAGTCATTAAAAATATACGACAAACAGGGGAATTTCTTACGTAATGTAATCGGGGACTATGTTAGCAAAACTTCTTTTAATGGTACCGAGACTTTTACAGGTACTAGAATAGCTATCGGATCCGTAGGAAATACTCACGGAGGATCCATATACTATTGGGACAGACATAAAACAGTAACATACGGAATTCATCCTACGACGGTAAGACTCTCACAAGTTCTGGGTGTCCGCTAGCTCCTTCGGATGCTAATGGGTATGCAGCTTATCCCAACTGTACCTCAGAGGATTTTGAGGCGACCCGGGTATTACAGATAAACTCATTTCATACACTAGATTGTCCATGAAGGAAGCAGGGATATCTTTTTCGTATCCTACGCATCCTTTTTTTGTTTTGAAGATTATACTGTTATTCGTACTTTGTAAAACGAAATTCAAGTATAAATGAATTCACAACATTATGTATTAGGAGAAGTATGTAAGGTTTCTTCTTCGTCTTCTCATCTCTAAAACACAGCGTCTGTCAATCCCAAAGACGGATGTACATTTTATCGAAAACTCTGTCTACGAGAAGTCCAACCAATTAAAGTATAGGCTGAAGAAATGGGGTGTTATTTACTGAAAGAACTGTTCCGTTAAAATGCAAAGGGATAGAGCTGGGTAACCGTGCAAGCCCCTATTCTAACAGGAGGTAAGTAAATGCGACTACTTAAAAAAGAAGTAACCAAAACTAAGAGCATCTTTCGTGTCGCTTGTAGTGGCTATGTATTCATTTCACCGCTTATTAAGAACGTTACTGCTTGGTGGTGTTATGAAGATCAAGAACGTTTGCGAAAGGCCACAATCGCTGTCTGGCTAGAGAAAACGAAAGATGATTTACAAAGCGCCTATAATTTACTTAGTGAAATTGCAGGAAAGGCATTCTTCGAACAAGATATCCCTCAAGGGAGTATTGATCAGGCCATAAAATTGATACTCAGATATGATACCGTCAAGCTCCCTCATACACCGTTAGGTCTTCATCTAGCCTTTCGGCTCGGTCTGAAAGCGCCATTGCTTCGACAGCGGTTCTTGTGGCTCTTGGGTTCAGTTACAGCGGCTTCCTTGGCTGCGTTACTGCTATATGTATTTAGCTGGTTCCCTTTCAATCGGTTCTCGATAGGCTTGCTTGCGATTACGTTCTTTATAATTTTTTGCTCATTTAAGGGCTACTATAAGCTGCTTCCAATTATTCGTACTGTTATTGCTAATCCTACTGCCGCTGAACACCTCTATTATGCGAATCTCGCACAACTTCACCAACAGGCCAAAGCTTTACTATTCAGTAAACACTTGAAAAAAATTCCCCGGATTCAAACTGTTCTTCATTCCATTAGTTACCAAAAGTATCAAGCGGAACGCAGTGATAATCAAGTCCAAGCCAATCGTGAGTTTTTTGAGGCTAATGATGCTCCTGCTGAATATATAAAAACCACATCTGCTAATTACCTTGATGCCGTTTGGAAGAAGTTTATTGAACAGCATTTTTCAAAAGCGTCCTATGTTACACCTGAATACATTAAACAGGAATCTACAGAACTGCATGTGTTTCGTATCGCTGGAATCCCAGCAGGTGAGTTCGGTAAACGTGAGGCTATTATAGAAAGCTTAGTCAGAAAGAGAATCTACCGTATCCATTCTAATTATCAAGAAGTCGGAGTTACAGCGGTTGAGCTTATTACAACTCAGTTACCTTCATTTGTCACCTACGAGGAAACGCCAACACCAAAAGAAAGGAACCTTATAATACTGGGGAGAGATGTAAAACAAAAAATTTACTGGGATTATTATGACCAGCCTCATTTATTGGTAGTCGGTATTACAAAGAGCGGCAAATCAGCAACCGTCAATAATATTATTCGACAGATGAAAGAAAAAGATGTTCTAATGTTATTCGTTGATTTTAAGAACGGGCTTGAGTACGCTCCATACTATTCTAAAGGCTACAGTGTGATTGAAGAAGTGGACCAATACCCTGATTTCAGTACAAATCTTGTCAAAGAAATGTCCGCTCGCGCTGAATTCTTAAAGAAACATGGTTTTAAGAACTTTGAGGGATACGAGGCTCTGCGTGATCAGAGAGGGTTGCCAACACTGCCGCGCATCGTCTGCTTCATCGATGAAGTGGCGACAGTTATGGGACATAGCGACCCTAATATTCAGAAACCTAGCATTCAGAACACTGAACTGTTGCTACAGAAAGCTCGTGCATCGGGGATTCACATGGTTCTCAGCACACAGCGCCCGGATGCCCGTTCCTTAGGCAGTACCGGGATAAGAGATAATATAGCGGTCAAAATGTCTTCTTATCTCAGTACACAGGCTTCCACACTCATTTACGGGGATGATCGGGCTAACCAACGAATACCCGATCAAGGTTATGCCGGAATCTTCATAGCTTCAGGACTTGGTACAGATGCAGCATTTAGAGTGCCGTATATGGATGACATTACCTTTTCAGATTGCTTAGCGAAATGGCCTGATAATCCTTACTCTGATTACAAGATTGGTTATGATGTTTATGCTCAAGAGGAAGTTAGCGTTATAGATCAAATCGACTATAATCAAATTTTTTAGTATTTACGAAGAAACGGACTCCCACGACAACAATAAGAGTTTTTTGTCGTGGGAGTACATATTTTGGAAAGTTAAGTATGAAAAAGCTTGCCGTGAATTTTTGTTTGATAATTACTCTATTTTGCATTAACTATTATTTTTCTTCGAAATTCGGAACTTGTTGTAGAGAAAAGGCTTACGAATTCTTATTGAGATTTTTCTATCGTCTGAACGTTCTTACTATTATAATAATTACAACAGCATTTGACTTCGGAATAAAAGGTTTTAATACCTATGAAAAACGAGAGGTGAGGCTTCGAAAATGAAAAGACAACGATACTATAATGAAATTTCAGAGCGGCTTGAGATACTATCTCATAGAATAAAAACCAATGGTAAATTAAATGTTTTAGACCTGAATATTCACGCTGAAACGTTCTATAGAGATTTATTAAACAATGTATATGGCTATAAACTTGAATCTGCAAATGTATCAAGTGCCAATATGGCAGCTATTGATTTAATAGATTCTGATAATAAACTTGTTATTCAAGTTTCTTCAACTGCAACTAAGCAAAAAATTGAGAGTACGTTGAAAAAAAAGAAGACATCTGACTACGCCCTAGAGAACTATAGTATCAAATTTATTTTCATTGCAGATGAAGCGCAAAGTTTACGATGTAAAAAGTATACTAATCCTCATAATATTACTTTTTCACCGCAAGAAGACATTATTGATAGGGTAAGTTTACTAACTTCTATCTCACAATTAACTATTGGTGCTTACAGTCTCGTATATGACATGTTTATAAAGGAATTTGGCGGCGCTCCAAGTCCGTTAAAAATCACTTCCAATTTAGCTACAATCGTAAATTTATTGTCAGAAGAAGATTTAGAAGAAGGCGGTTTACCTACTAATCTTAACCATTTCAACATTGATGAAAAAATTGTTTATAATGAACTGGATATTATTAAAGAAACCACTATTAACGAATATATTCCTTACTATTCAAAACTGGATAGGATTTACAAGGAGTTCGAACATGAAGGAAAGAATAAAAGAGTATCCGTACTGAGGAAACTAACCTCTTTCTATGAAAAAGAATTATGTAGAAATGACATGAGTAATGTTGAAAAGTTCTTCAATGTTGTAAGCAATGTTGAAGAGTATATAACTAATAGCAATAATCTAAATGATATTGAAGAAGATGTTGTCGAAATGTGTGTAAGAATCATTACAGTGGATGCTTTTATTAGATGCAAAATTTTTAAGAATCCTAAGGGGTATAATCATGTTGCTTCCTAACGATATAAAACCTGAATCAAGTGTTTTCTATTATGCAGCATTAGTTTTAAAAGAACTTCATGGAACTGAAGATAAAGAAATAGTTGCTATTTATCAATTGTTGAAGCAAAAATATGATATTTCTTTAAAAGTATTCTCATACTGTTTAGATTGGTTATATCTTATCGAAGCAGTTAAAGTAAATGAGGAAGGACAAATTTCTATATGTACTTAAAAGAAATGATAATATCCTCTGTTACGGAAATAGTTCGAAAAATCAATTTTCATCTTGGTGCAAACCTAGTAGTTGATGAAACTACAGGGAAAAGTGATTTAGAGACGGGTAATAATATTGGGAAAACAACTGTTCTTGCGCTGATTGACTACTGTTTGGGCGGAGATGCGGAACTGATCTATATTGACCCTGAAACTAAAAAGGAAATAGACTATGTTAAGAATCACTTGGTGGACCAACAAGTTCTAATTACTTTAATTCTTAAAGCGAATCTTATGGATGAGTCATCACAAGAAGTTGTAATTAAGCGTAACTTTTTGCAAAGAAACAAAAAAATCATGTCTGTTAATGGAGTAAATTATCCGAAGAATAACGGAAAAGATTTCGAGAAAAAGATAGATCTTCTATTAATTGGCGAAAGAGAAGTGCTTAAGCCTACGCTTCGCCAGTTATTAGCGCATTATGTTAGATATCAAAATAATAGAATAAATAATACACTACGAGTATTGAACACTTTTACTACGAATTTTGAATATGAAACATTAAATCTATTTATGTTTGGCTTACCTGTTTCAGATCGATCACAATTAAACACTAAATTGAAAGGAGAACAAGAATATAAAAAGCGCCTGGAAAAAAAACACTCTAAAAACGAATTAGAGCTACAATTAGATATTGTTAAAAATAACATTGTTGCTTTAAAAAAAAGGAAAAATAACTTAAATATTAATGAAAACTATAAGCAAGAGCTTGAAGAATTAAATGATTTAAAATATAGAGTGAGTAGTGTGAGCTCAAGAATTGGTGAGTTGAAATTGCGGGAACAATTGTTAATTGAGACAGAAGAAGAACTGCAGTCAGATATGTCCGATATCAATCTACCTGAATTACGAGAAATATATAGAACAGCGAAAAAAGATATTTCTAATATCCAGAGTACCTTTGATCAGCTTGTTGAATATCATAATAAAATGATTTTGGAGAAGATTAGGTTTGTTACGCAGGATATTCCTAGAATACGTTCTTCAATAGAGGAATATAAAAAAATTCTTACAGGCTTATTAAATGATGAAAATAAGTTGTCCAAAAAAATTGCGGGAAGCGATACCTTTCAAGATTTAGAGGACATCATTGGAGACCTCACAAAATCATACCAGCGTGTAGGTGAGTTAGAGAACGGGATTGAACAACTAGAATCTGTAGAAAAAAACATCAAAAATTTAAGTGAAGAAATAGAATTATTAGATGGAGATAGATTTTCTGAAGAATTCCAAGAAAAATTGAAGAGTAAGTTAAAAGAATTTAATAGTATTTTTGCTGATGTTTCTAGCGAACTATATGGTGAGCAATATGGTATCACTTTTACCATAAAAGAAGATAATAAAACTAAGCAGAATTATTATCATTTTGAGAGTTTTAATGCAAATACAAGTTCTGGAAAGAAGCAGGGAGAAATAATATGCTTTGATATCGCCTACATTTTGTTTGCTAGAAAAGAAGCCCTGCCTTTCTTAAACTTTATTCTGAATGATAAAAAGGAATTAATGCATGGTAATCAATTAAAAAAGGTGAGCAAATTTGCAAAAGATAATAAAATACAACTAGTATTTTCAATTTTAAAAGATAAATTGCCAAGTGAACTTGATAGTAGTGAACATATTGTTCTTCGTCTTTCAGATCAAGATAAGTTGTTTAGAATTGAAAATAGAGATTGAAATTATAGAGTTGTTACGTTGATAGATCCATTTCCATTGTAATTAACTAATTCATTTTTAAAATTATCCGGGACAATTCGTCTCGGATAATTTTATGCAAATGTATAGAGGTAGGCAGAAGAAAACGTCGAAGTTTATACTTATTCAAATATCTTGAAATTATGAGGTGGATAAATATGGGTATACTTATAAGAGATATTTATATAAATAATTTCCGATCCTTAAAGGACGTATCGATAATTCTTGATGATTATACAGTTATTGTTGGTAAAAATAATTCAGGTAAGTCTAATATTGTACAAGCTATGAACTTGGCATTTGAATTTTCCTCAGTCTTCAGAGAAGATATTTATGTTTCTGCTGAAGAACCATTTGATGCAAGTAGAAAAATATGGATTGATATTAGAATATTGCCTAGTGATATTAAAGGAAATGTGCAAGAGGGATTTGATGATAGTTGGTCAAGAGCATTTGGTGATAGTGTTGCTTTAGATATTGCAACTGATAAAGAATATTTTGCATTTAGAACAGAAATATCTTTTGATCAAGATAAAGAAATTTATACAAACATTAAATATAAAATTGACAACTGGCAGGATAATGGTCAATCCATAGTTGGTAATACTATTAGGAGAGAAACCCTAGAAAGTATTGAAAATATTCTTGTCAATGCTCAAAGAGACATATCATTGGACATAAGAGATAGGAAATCAATATGGGGGAAGTTAGCATCTAAAATACAGGTTTCTGAGAACGTACGTGGAAATATTGAACTTCAATTGCAGCGGCTAAACAAAAAAATAATTCGTGAAAGTGAAATATTAAAATCAATTAGTCAGGAATTAAAAGTTACTACTTCCGATAAAGAAAGCGTTGTAGATATTAGCCCTATTACAAAGGATATAGAATCTCTTTATAGAGGAATGAATATCTACTATAGTAATAAAAGCTCTATGCCTACTTCTATTGAAAATTTAGGATTAGGCGTTCGTAGTTGGGCGGTATTTTCAACTGTTAAGGCAGAAATCAACAGTAAGATGAAAAAGAGGCAACTCGATGATTTAGCCTATCTACCATTAATATTAGTAGAGGAGCCAGAAGTTCACATCCATCCTCAGGCACAGCGTCAACTCTTTTCGAACATAAACGAAATGAACGGACAAAAAATTATTACAACACATTCGCCTTACATTTTATCACAAATTGATTTAGATAAAATAAGGTATGTTAGAAAAATCGGTGCTACTTCTGAAGTTTTGCCTTTATTAATTGATGGGTTAAGTGAAGATGATGTGCGGAAAATAAAACGGACAGTTATGAACACTAGAGGTGAAATATTATATGCTAACGCAGTTATCTTGGCAGAAGGAGAAACCGAGGAGCAAGCATTGAGTGTTTTTTTAAGAGAGTTTTTTAAAAAAGAACCGTTTGAGTTGGGTATTAATGTTATTGGAGTAGGAGGAAATAACTACACTCCTTTCATGAGGATTTTGGATCGATTACATATAAAATGGTATGTATTTAGTGACGGTGAACCTCAACCACTAAATGATTTGAAGACTTGTTTGAAAAAATTAAAAGATACACAAGTACTACCTAACCTTGATGAATTTGATAATGTTTTTGTAATTGATAATGGTGAATGTTTTGAGACCTATTGTCTATCTCAAGGTTATGTTAAAGAAATAACAAAGGCTATTTGTCAAATTGAAAGTGACCCTAACTATATGAAATACTATATTGAACATTATAACGAGCAAAAAGCTAAAGGTGGAGTTATTAGAAACTATAAAGCTGATGCCGATGGAGGATATTATCGTGCTATACGAGATTGCATTATGTCCGATAAAACCAAGTACCCTACAGCAATAGCAGAAGAGATCTGTAAATCAAAATTGAAATCTAAGAGAGTTCCACAAAAACTTAAAGATTTATTTATTAAAGTTGAAAATGATATGAAAGAGGGTGGGATATGATGAGCATTTCTTTATCGAGAGATCAAGAGGCAGTTGTTAATTATTCAGGTAAAAACTTATTAGTGATAGCTGGAGCTGGGAGTGGGAAAACAAGAGTTCTTACTGAACGGATAAACAAACTAATCTTGAATTTAAAAAGAGGCGAGAAAATACTGGCAATTACTTTTAGTAATAAAGCTACAGAAGAATTGAAAGAGAGGCTTATATCCTCATTGGGGGAAAAGAAGTTCTACGATTACACATATGTTGGAACGATACACAGCTTTTGTTTGGATATTGTTACTTCGAGAGGAAGTGCAATTGGATTGCCAGATGAATTGCACATTTGTGAGTCTTACAACGACAGACTTCATATTTTTAAAGAAGCAATTGAGAATGTCCCTTCTTTTAAGACAAAGTATTTAAGTGGGGATTCAAAGGAGAATCAAAAAGTAATAAAGAATTTCCTTGATGATTTAAGTAATGCAAAAAGGAATCTGAAGTTTTCAGACGATTATTCTAATGATCCTCTAATCCAGACATTATTCGAAGAATATAACAATCTTCTATTGCAACAGGGAGTCATTGATTTTGATGATATTCTTAGATACACATATCAAATACTCACTGAGAGAGAGAGTATATCTCGTTTGTATAGAAAAGTTTACAAGTATATTTGTGTTGATGAGGCGCAGGATTTAAATAAAGCCCAGTATGAGGTAATTAAGGCGCTGGCTGGTGAGCAGATAGGAATTACAATGGTAGGAGATCCTAACCAATCAATTTATGGTTTTAGTGGAGCTTCAAATGAATATCTAAACAAGACATTCTTAGATGAGTTTAATGCTCATAAAATGCAACTCCATGAGAATTATCGCTCATCACAGTTAGTTATAGAAGCAGCCCATATTATTGAACCATCTTTTCAGGTTTATGGAACATGTAAGTATCAAGGAGAATTTGAAATACATGAGTTTCAAGATGAATTTAAAGAAGCAGAATATATAATATCTAAAATTTTATTTCTGTTAAAAAATGGTCATCCAGATGTTGAAAATTGTTCTATCTCACTTGAGCAAATTGCTATTATTGCAAGAAACAGATATGTATTTAGTCGAGTAGAGGAATTACTAAAAGTAAATAATTTAGAATATACACTAAAGGTATCTGCAAAAGGCTCTTTTACAAGCGAATCGGATTTTATTAAAGCTTTTGAGCTGGGTATAAGATTATTAGTAAACAGTCGGGATAGATTGCATTTCGTTGAACTGGAAAAACTCATTAATACTGAAATAAAGAATGGAACATTTGAAGAACTAAGATGGGACAATAACATTTCGGATCATTGGAAGACCTTAATGCTTGTTTTAAATAATGCTTGGGATCTTTTGCTGAAAAATGACAGGGAGGTAAAATTTCATACAGCAATAAAACTTCTAAGAACTTTTATTGAAGATGTAGAAACTAAAATAGATGAACATGAAAAAATACTCATTAATGAAGACATAAAAGCATGGGAAATAAATTGGAAGAGTTATATTAAAAATTCCACATCTGGAGAAAGAACATTGGGGAACTTTGTGAGGACCGTTTCATTAGGTAGTGCACAGAGTACTAATGATAAAGGTATAGTATTAAGCACAGTGCATATGTCTAAGGGATTAGAGTATGATGTTGTATTTATTATGGGATTAAATGATGGGGTTTTTCCTGACTATAGAGCAATTAGCGCATACAATAGTTCAAAAGATAATAAACAGATTATCGAGGAACGACATAACATGTTTGTTGCAATAACACGTTCAAAAAGGCTCTGTTATTTAACATATCCATTGGTCAAAGAGACACCTTGGGGGAAAAAGCGACAGACACCTTCTAGATTCGTTTTAGAACTAGAGAGATAGGAGAAAAGATTTTTAAGATTACTTTTAACCTATATAGACAGCATTTAAGTTTATAACCTGACAAGGAGACGATCTATCGTTTCTAACGGCTGTTTGTTGATTCGCTTCATAAATTTATTAATTACGTTCTATATAAGTGAATTAAGCATTGGGATTTTGAGGAGAAGATTAATCACGCTTAGCAAATATACAGATAGATGCAAGTTTATTTTGGGGACAAATTGGGGACTAAACTCAGCATGAAGTTGCATATATCTGCCGCAGAGAGCATATAGGCACGTCATTGAATGCAGTAACAGCAGGCATTCTCGGACTTCAGCATAAAGCACCGAAGCGGGATATTATCCCGCATACGGTGCATGTGGAATGTTGCTCACTGTTAGTGCGGAAGGTGTAACCCCATAATAAACCCGTGCTATAACAAATAAACCCGTGACAAAAATCGAATAAAGACGTGATACACATTGGGGAAAGGCATGAGGGAAGAGGTGGAAATCCTTAACCATCAAGCCTTTCCTCTGTTTTTTATCAGGACATAATTCAGATTTTAATAAAGTCGTGATATAAAAAGGTGAGGGAAAAATCGGGGGAATCACGGTTTTGTAGCATGAGTTTATTTATGAGGGCAACGGTGGAATGCGGGTTTGAGGGCTCTTTTTTAGCAGGGGTTTATTCATTCTGAACAGAAGGACAATTAAATCAGAGATGTATTGGCGTAATAAATAATAAAAAGAGGGGCGGCGAACCCCTCTTTTTATTTACCAAACAGAAAAAACTTATACGGGAGTCAAGGTATGAAGTCGGTAAATCCAAATGTATTTAATATGAATTACCTTAAGCAAGAGACATTAAAGAAAAAGGAGAAACGAAGTAAACATAAAAGCGAGAAAAAAGTGATGAAAATGATAAAAAAGCAAAAACGAAAAAATAGGTAATAAGCGAATACTGCCACATCAAAATTCTAATTTAAGCAACCCACACATGTGGAAACCACCGTGTTGATTTATCGCCAAAAGCCTTGATACAAGTGGCTTTGCGGATATGCTCATTTTGAGTAAGGGCAAAAAGCGTGTTCCACAATTCTCAGAAACATATCGTGACATTCATAATGTACAGTAATTGATTTAGTTAAAGGTAAAGTTAAATTGATATTATGAAATTTGGAATTGGTGCTTGTGGAGGCTTAACATGTGTGAATATGATAAATACTTCAAAACATATGAAGGGACGCCTAGAAGTTATAGGAGTTCTGTTCATTTCGACGATTTCAGACTAAGAAAAGCGATGGAGCAAGCCAAGCTTGAGCCAGTAGCTGTGGAACAGGTGATCGAATATATAAATGCTTTTCTTACTGCTATTAGTATGAACCAGATCGAGTCACCGATAGTTCGAGCGACGGAGATTAACTACAAGAAGATAAAGGATATTAACAATCTTAAAGATAAAAGGGATATTGTCTGGCTGAAATTTACCAAAGATGGGTTCATAGGTGTTGTAGCAACAAGTGATGATGTAAATTTTAATATTCCGAAATCCAAAGATGTTTATCATGATAAGGACGGAAATAGCTGGAGGTATAACACTTCAGGAATTATAGTTCATTCTGTAGATCAAGAATGGGATGAGTCTTTCGTGTTAATATACCCCCTTAGGAATATTCCTGATGGTTTAACCAGACACGATATTGAAAAAGGAATTGGTAATTATCTGATAAATAACAAAGTGCCAATATTGGATTTTTATTCTCATAACTATTGAGATATAAGACAAAGAACGCATTGGGATTTGAGCGACATATGCTACATTTTTAGGTGGTTTTGGATAGTGGATTATTGGAATTTTGAAACTGTATTTAAAAGTAGCGAATACTGCCACATCAAGCTTGTCTATTTTACGCAACCCACACATGTGGAGTCGGTTTGTTCCTTGGTTTATAAGGGTTTTCGAGTACCGGACTCGGAGTTGGGCTTCAACAAACACAACATAACAAATAGACCGCATGCCTTTGCTGGCAGGGCGGTCTATTT
This sequence comes from Paenibacillus sp. fava2, assembly GCF_058313675.1. NCBI lineage: Bacteria > Bacillati > Bacillota > Bacilli > Caryophanales > Paenibacillaceae > Paenibacillus > Paenibacillus sp. fava2. Next base: position 764,274 of record NZ_CM177755.1, read on the forward strand.
GATTGAATTGGGTAGCAGGAGCACTACGATAAGCGCATTAAAGGTTAATATAACATTGAGTTGGACATTGTTCCTATATAACAGATGTCAAACTAGAAAGGGAATACACTCTACAATCGCTGCAATAGCACGGTATAGTAATCATTACCGTTTCGCTTATCCAGCTTTTCCGCTGTGGCGAGAGCGTCTTGCTGGAAGTGCTTCGCAAGTAACGTTACTTCCCCGGACCGGTGCTCACACGGATGTCCTGCCGGAAGCTTAACCTGGAACCGGATGGATTCTTCCGCGAGCTTGCGGAACAGCTTGGCCGAATAGGCGTTGAATATCATCCGGTCGACCGGGTTCTCATGATCAAGAGAGGAGGCGATATACTCTTCAAAGACCTCCAGCGCCTTAATGGGATCAGTCAAGGTAAGGTAACCGATGTGCTCTCCCTGATGATACAGATAATCGCGGTTACCCTTTACCAATTTGAAGCCTTTCTTCTGAAGCTTATCCGCTTCCTGCTGACGGCCCAGCCGCAGGAGGGGGAACAGCACCTTCGAGATGGTCACATGAGGCACCTCACCGCAGCTCATTTTACCTTTGAGAATCGGCTCGGCCGCCTTCACGGTTCCTTCGTCGTCTCCCCGCTTTGCTAGAAACTCGACAAGGCGGTTCTGCTCACAGGCCGGACAATCGCTCATGTCATCCAGATCCATGGCTTGTACAATATCCCACTCAGCCTGAGAATTGTCCAGCTCTCCAAACTCCACGAAGATGTGCGCCCGGTAGTAGTGATAGGAACGGCTGCTATAGCCTTCGGCCGCAAAACGTATCTTCATGTCCTCCAGCAGATTCTCGATCTGAACACGACTAATCTCCGGAAAAGAGGTGATGCGATCCAGAACCCACTTGTAGGACCACATCAGAGTGAAGCTATCGAACCGGTCCGGATTCTTGTCATACTGTCCCAATTGCCAGGAAAAGGCGACCAGCGCCTTCATCGGATAGCCGTGGAAGCTACCCGTTTCTACGATTTCGCTGCGTGCCTCAAAGCCCTGATCGATATCTCCTGCGGCATCTGCCACCCGTACCGCCTGCTCCAGCAGTTCCAGCTTGGCTTTTCCGCCTGGCATGTCATAGGCTTCGTCCATCAGCTCTTCAAAACTCATCCCGGTAAGGTTCATCTATTCGTCTCCTCCTGTCGTATGACTGGCCGTCATACCCCAATCAATAAATTGAATGATGCCTTTGTTCAAAAGCGCTGTCTCTTGGCGGTTCATCGGATAATGTCCCATCATCAGCGCATTACAGTACAGCATCTCGATAATGGAAGGCAGCATTGCCTTGTGTGCCGGATGAAAGGCCCGCTCAATGACGGGATTGTTCAGGTTAAAATAAAGCGTTGCGTATGCTGCATCTTTTAACGTAGCGCCCAGGCTGCCCAGAACGGAGGACAGAGCATCGGTGCTCACTTCTTTGGTCGCCTCCATAACACGCCACTGAGCGGACTCTTGGGACAGCGTGTAGAGAACAGGAATCTCCTCCGGCTTGAAGCGGCGAAGCTGCACCTGGCAGCGGAATTTCTGCAGCACACTATCTGCCAATCTTACGGATTCATAGTAATCAAGCCGCTCTTGGGGTGTAATATCGGTAAAGGATAACGACACCTCCTCCGGCAGCAGCCGTTCCGTCTGCACATCCGGGTCAATTAGGGGCAGCAGGGACAGCAGCTCGGCATCATAAATATATCCGCCATTCACCACCAGCATGGATTGGGCCGAAGCCACATGGGTAATCTGGCGGTACTCGTCCAGAGTAGCAGTAAAGTAAAGGGGGGGCTGCTGCTTCAGCTCGCCAAGCGGCTTCGTGCCAAAGGTGCTCTCAAACGGGAGCCACTCGTGAATAATGGAGTAGAAGGACGAATCTTCCACGGCGAGGGCCTTCATGGATAAGGCATGCAGCGAGATGATGGATTGCAGGCGGTCCGGATCATACTCCGCCATCCTCATCAATTCTTGACGAATGGTGCTCCCCAGTTCTTCCCGCACCTGCTCCAGCTCGACGTTCTCATAGAAATGCTCCCGGGAAGCGGTCGGCTGCAGTTCATCGGTCCAGATCATACATTTGACGAAGAACGCCCAGTCCGGCAGGACATTGTCGGCAGCTTCGGAGACCAGCATGTGCTTCAAGTACACCCGGTGATTGCGTTTGGCGCCCAGGTTCACTGCCTGCGGCAGGATGAAGGCGATGCCTCCCGTCCGGCCCGAGGAGGTGTGCAGGGGAATGAAATCGCGGAACGTCTCCCCAAGCACCTGCTTACCAAAGGCCAGCACCTCACTGCGATGCTTCCGGGCCAGCTGTGGATCTTTGACCCAAGGCGGGGAGGGCGGATTAATCAAGCGAGTGGTTTGATTAGACACCAGTTGGATGGGATAAGGCAGCAGGGCTCCATAATGGAACAGCCATTCTTGCAGATTGCCTTCCTTGAAGTACGGCTCAGAGCCTTCTTTGCAACGCAAAAAAACTTTGGTTCCCGGAGCATGTATCCCTTCGAGCTTGCGGATCGTATAGGTTCCATCCGGCTTCCCGCGCCATTCCAGTGCAGGTCCGCCCTTGGCGGATTGGGTAACCATGACGATATCGTCACTCACCATAAAGCAAGACAAGAGTCCGATGCCAAACCGCCCGATAAAAGAGGTGTTGGTCTGGAGAAAGTCCTCGCCCCGCTTGGAGGATTGTCCGATCATTGCCAGGAACTCATGAATTTCCGACTCGTCTAACCCGATCCCGTTATCTTCAACTAATAAGGTCGCCCCGGTTGAAGTCTCGCTTACCTCGATATGAATCCTGCCATCGTATCCACCCTGGGAATAAGCCTGCCGTGCAGTAATCGCGTCTATGCCATTTTGCAGCAGCTCCCTCAAGAATACCTTCGGGCTGCTATACAAATGGTTAGACAAAATGTTGATCATACCGCTTAAGTTGACCTGAAAACGATATGTATCCTGGGTTTGATTATTCATTTTTGTTCTCCTATTCTGTAATAATTGCACGTATCATCCACAGGAGGACAACGGTATTGTCCTTTATGCCAACAACAAAACGTTATGTATGCGGATGCCGCTCTATATATTACCCCCGAGTTGCTCAACAAGAAACAAATATTGCCAATACACTTCCATATATATACACAATCCCTAATTGCCGCTTTGTAATGTTGCATAATTTTTTACTATTATTGACCATCAGGGATTCCATTTTAGGCAAGATTTGTTGACGTTGCTTACTCCACACATGTGGAGTCTGTGGCTTTGTTGACAAAATGGTAACGCGTTTCTGTACGGATAATTAATATGCCCCTGCAACTAATGGTTGCAGGGGCATTACTTTCAGGGTAGATAGAAATCAACTTCGAAAAGATATGCTGTCTCCGAATTTCGATCGCTTAGCGGTTTAAACCGGAAAATTGGAGACAGCGGCAATTGGAGGAATTGTCTGTTCGTGGCCTAATTTTCGAAGAACTGGCCTTTATCTGCTCCAGTAATGGTTAATGTTATCTCTGGAGAGTTTGCAACAAGTTGGAATTGGGTGTCATTTACTTTTTTTGCTGTGACGGATACTGAAGCTAGTTGATAATTTAGATCACTAACCAAGTCGTCCATATCGATATACTCCCATTCTAACAAAATAGTTGCTGTGTTGGTGCCGTCACTGACGTTAAATGTACGGTTTTTGGAGCTATCTTCGTCAGTACCGGTGTAATGGTTATTATCAAAGAAAAATGACCAGTCATTCCCGCCTAATGTAACAGAAGCATCTGATCCAGTTTTAAAGGTGGTTATAAAGAACGTGTCTCCGAACCCCATTCCAGCTAATGTCCGGTTCCCTAAATTGATTCCATGTGCATTATAATAGTCTTGGATAAAACTATCTACCGCAGAGCCCAATACCTGTCCTGAGCTAAATCCATTTAAAGGAATATTCCAGGTTAGGTCAACGGGAATAGTAACCGTTCCATCACTTATAGTGAAATGTTTTGGATTACTTTGGAAATCCGTTGAGGTTATCTTTTTGCTTTCTTTCCTCGCTTGTGTAGCATACTCCAATGAGAAGTCAAAATTTGTTATGGCTTTACTTGTAATACTCACGGGTTCAATATTCTCAGCTTGAACATTGATTGTAAATTCTTTTGTGTCAGAAACAGCTCCTGAGGTAATTGTCGCTATGAGCACTACATCAGTATCAGCTGGTAATCCTACTCGGTTAATACTTCCCGTAGAAATATTTACAATTGATGATTGCACTGAATCTTTTAATATCCAAGTAACAGCGGCGCCACTTTGAATACTTGGCAATGTAACTTTATCATCGGTTCCATTGTACGTTACATTTAAATTCTGTTTAGCCATTGCTACTAATTCCAGCTCAGCAATAGCGGCCTCCGCATCCGTCAATCTAGAAATATCTCCTACCAGCGTCTTCTGGGCTGGTGTTAAAGCCTCCAAATCCGTACGTGCTTTAACGACAGCTGTTTTGTTGGCCAGAGTGACTTCAGCTTTTGCAGGCAGGGCTGCGATTTGCTCTTTCACCTGGGTTGCTGCAGCCAGGTCAAGAGCAGCTTGAGCTTCCAGCTCAGCAATAGCGGCCTCAGCATCTGTCAATCTAGCAATATTTCCTACCAGCGTCTTCTGGGCAGGTGTTAAGGCATCCAAATCCGTACGTGCTTTAACGACAGCTGTTTTGTTGGCTAGAGTGACTTCAGCTTTTGCAGGCAGGGCAGCGATTTGTTCTTTCACCTGAGTTGCTGCAGCCAGGTCAAGAGCAGCTTGAGCTTCGAGTTCAGCAATCGCTGCCTCCGCATCCGTCAATCTAGCAATATCTCCAACCAGCGTCTTCTGGGCGGGTGTTAAGTGATTAAAATCCATACGTGCTTTAACTACAGCTGTTTTGTTAGCTAGAGTGACTTCAGCTTTTGCAGGCAGGGCAGCGATTTGTTCTTTCACCTGAGTTGCTGCAGCCAGGTCAAGAGCAGCTTGAGCTTCCAGCTCAGCAATAGCTGACTCAGCATCTGTCAATCTAGAAATGTCTCCTACCAGCGTCTTCTGGGCTGGTGTTAAAGCCTCCAAATCTGTACGTGCTTTAACGACAGCTGTTTTGTTGGCTAGAGTAAGTTCTGCTTTTACAGGCAAGGCAGCGATTTGGTCCTTCACAAGGGTTGCTGCAGCCAGATCAAGAGCAGCTTGAGCTTCCAGATCAGCAATAGCGGCCTCCGTATCCGTCAATCTAGTAATATCACCTACCAGCGTCTTCTGGGCTGGTGTTAAAGCCTCCAAATCTGTACGTGCTTTAACGACAGCTGTTTTGTTGGCTAGAGTAAGTTCTGCTTTTACAGGCAAGGCAGCGATTTGGTCCTTCACAAGGGTTGCTGCAGCCAGATCAAGAGCAGCTTGAGCTTCCAGCTCAGCAATAGCGGCCTCCGCATCCGTCAATCTAGTAATATCACCTACCAGCGTCTTCTGGGCTGGTGTTAAAGCCTCCAAATCCGTACGTGCTTTAACGATAGCTGTTTTGTTGGCTAGAATGACTTCTGCTTTTACAGGCAAGGCAGCGATTTGGTCCTTCACAAGGGTTGCTGCAGCCAGATCAAGAGCAGCTTGAGCTTCCAGCTCAGCAATAGCGGCCTCCGCATCCGTCAATCTAGCAATATCACCTACCAGCGTCTTCTGGGCTGGTGTTAAAGCCTCCAAATCCGTACGTGCTTTAACGACAGCTGTTTTGTTGGCCAGAATGACTTCAGCTTTTGCAGGCAGGGCTGCGATTTGTTCTTTCACCTGAGTTGCTGCAGCCAGGTCAAGAGCAGCTTGAGCTTCCAGCTCAGCAATAGCTGACTCAGCATCTGTCAATCTAGAAATGTCTCCTACCAGCGTCTTCTGCGCTGGTGTTAAAGCCTCCAAATCCGTACGTGCTTTAACGACAGCTGTTTTGTTGGCCAGAGTGACTTCAGCTTTTGCAGGCAGGGCAGCGATTTGTTCTTTCACCTGAGTTGCTGCAGCCAGGTCAAGAGCAGCTTGAGCTTCCAAATCAGCAATAGCGGCCTCCGCATCCGTCAATCTAGTAATATCACCTACCAGCGTCTTCTGGGCTGGTGTTAAAGCCTCCAAATCTGTACGTGCTTTAACGACAGCTGTTTTGTTGGCTAGAGTGACTTCAGCTTTTGCAGGCAGGGCAGCGATTTGTTCTTTCACCTGAGTTGCTGCAGCCAGGTCAAGAGCAGCTTGAGCTTCCAGCTCAGCAATAGCTGACTCAGCATCTGTCAATCTAGAAATGTCTCCTACCAGCGTCTTCTGAGCTGGTGTTAAAGCCTCCAAATCTGTACGTGCTTTAACGACAGCTGTTTTGTTGGCTAGAGTAAGTTCTGCTTTTGCAGGCAAGGCAGCGATTTGGTCCTTCACAAGGGTTGCTGCAGCCAGATCAAAAGCAGCTTGAGCTTCCAGCTCAGCAATAGCGGCCTCCGCATCCGTCAATCTAGAAATGTCTCCTACCAGCGTCTTCTGGGCTGGTGTTAAAGCCTCCAAATCCGTACGTGCTTTAACGATAGCTGTTTTGTTGGCTAGAATGACTTCTGCTTTTACAGGCAAGGCAGCGATTTGGTCCTTCACAAGGGTTGCTGCTTCTAGATCTACTGTATTTTGTGGTGTCGGGGTTGGAGTAGGTGCCGGCGTTGTTGTTGGTGTAGATATAGGTGTCGGCGTTGGTGTTGGTATAGGTGTAGATGTAGGTATTGGTGTAGATGTAGGTATTGGTGTCGCTACCGATGTCGGTGCTGTCGTTGTTGTTGGTGTAGATATAGGTGTAGTTGTCGGCGTCGGCGTTGTTGTTGGTGTAATCGTCGGCGTTGGTGTCGGTGTCACAGACTTTTGTTCATCAATCTTAGTCTTTTCGGTTAAAAACTTAGAAGCGACAATAGCTACATCCTGACGGCTTGCATTATTAACAGGGTTGAAGGTGCCATCGGGATTTCCCTTCATAAGTCCCAATTCAACGGCAGCACCAACTGCATCTTTAGCCCAGCTGGCAATTGAATTAGCGTCTGATAATGTTAAATTCTGTCCTTTTCCGGCACTGTTAACGCCTAGTGCATTCACAAAGATTACAGCCATTTGTTCACGGGTGAGGTTTTGATTGATACCAAATATTCCATGACCCATACCTTTAAGAAGGCCTGCTTTAACAGCAGCTTCTACAGCAGAAAAGGCATAACTATTTACCGGGACGTCTGTGAAAGTAGATGATTGTGGAGGGTTGCTAAGGTTCAAATTGAGAGCCTTTGCCAGTATAATAGCAAAGTCCTGTCGTTTAATATTACTTGTCGGATTGAATTTACCGTCACCAGTACCATTGATAATTCCTTTTTCGACTAGCTCAATAATGGCATCTTTGGCATAGCTGTTTGAGATATCGGTCAAAGACTCCGCTGCAGATGTATGCGGTACCAGGGCACCAAGCAAAGCAGCTGTAGATAGGATCGAAATTGATTTCGTTTTAAAATTTTTCTTCATAAATTTCTCCTTAAATAGTAATAATTAAAATTTTAAATAAATAACATGAATGATCCCTGTGACATTCGCTTCTTTGACTACCCTTAGCCTGGAACATTCCATTATGTATTCGTGCCCTTCTATTACTACCTATCACTATGTCTCTATTATCAATATCGGACAGTACACATCTTCATTGAATAGGTTCGCAAGAAAGCCGAAATGTTTCGATCAATCGGCTTTTCTTATGAACCGTACAGATGTCTATGCTAATAAGACAGCTTGAGCATCGCTAACTGTTTGCGTTTGTATGTAGGGTTAGGGCATTATGCTTTCCGGTTCAGTCAAAATTCGTTCAAGCGTCTGCTGATGCCGTTCGCTTAATTGGCCTAGAGGAGTCTTATTGCAGGTTATCTCAAACCATAAAGTATTTTGTATTACGCACTCCCCGCAGGTCCTCGGCGATACGATTTTGAACGAACCCATTTTTGGAGGGTAATCCCACCCTTGAGCATGGGCTTCTTCGGAACTGATGGTTTGCTCTTTCCCGCAGCATTCACAGATGTGGCGGAGAATTATACCGCTTTGGTTTTCATTCTTATCACGCACTTCGGCTAAAGGAATTTCTCTGTACTGGTTTTCCTCGCACCACTTTTTGAATTCTTTGTTTTTCTCTTCTTCCTTGAGGGTATAAATAGTGTTTTCAGTGTGATATTTTCCGTCCTGGACCGCGATAATAGGACTTGTGATTAGGCGGTGGCCATTCTTAAGCTCACCAGTTTCTGCATTGAATCTCGGATCATCCTTAGCCCTCCCGAAAAGAGCAACCGTATGCCCGCAATTTAATGCAGCAAAGACTGTGTTAAGATTTTCTGTTGCCTTGTAAACATCGGGGTATAAAACGATTGCCCAGTCCACAAGTGTTGCTTCTGCTTTTTTCATAGGATTCCCCCCGCATTTAGCTGTTCGTTAATTTTTTCGTCAGGCTTCAGCTCTTCAACCGTTTAATGCTCTTGATTTACAAAATTCATGGACATTCGGATAACCAGCTGCAAATGCCTGCTCTTTTAGATCCGCGTGCTCGTCGTCCGTAATGGTGAACTGTATACGATAACTCATTTTTAGTGTCCCCCAATAAGGTGTTATAACTTACAATATAAGTATAGCAAGTCTGTAGGGGGGATAGAGTGAAGCTTTTGAATTTTTCGGAGCCGGTTGAATTTGAGGATTTGATTCCTGGTAGTCATAATAGATGGGGAAATGATGCCCTTCTATTTAGAGTAAATAAAGGGACGGCGAAATTGTCTGCTAAGTATGGAACGGATAAAAGCGGTGAGACATACGGATTTTTGTTGCTAGATAATAAACCACTGATAAATAACTACGGAGAAGAGCTGTACTGTCCTACATGCGCTAAGATTTTAAGTATTGGATTAGGCAGAGAGCACGTTGATCCGGGCTTAATTGATACAATTAAGTATTCACAAGAACTAAATAATGATATAACCGATGCTTTTAAAAATGTTAAACCTATGCTTTCTATCTTGGAAGACGGATATTACTTGCTTACACGTATAGAAATGATTCCAACTGATGGTGACGGACATTTTTTTTGGAATTTACCCGAATTTAAGAAGCTTTATAAAGCAACCGCAGATGTATATTATAAGTTTCATGTTAGCTCGGGGACTCCAAAATTCATACTTCCTTCCCAGAGTGTTAATTGTTTTAATGAGGACAGGGTTAATTATTACTTGAATCAGATGAAGAATGGTACAACTATGACAGGACTTGCTTATTATTACGAGGGGTTTATGAGTACCTTATTAGATGGACACCATAGGGCTACTGCAGCTTATATAGAAAATAAAAATTTCGATTGTTTAACAATAATAAAAGTTACAGGATTCGGATTCAACCAAGACAAAAAGCCGGATAAAATGTATGCTGGCGGCGAAATATATGATTTTAGCTTATTTAGCAAACCTGAGAGAATTCATAAATATCTTAAAAAGGTATTCGAATCGCGAAATTCAAAGCTTGAGATTGATGAGGTTGAGGAGCTGCTAAAGGGTTGTCAGAACGCTTGGGTACATAGTGCGCCTTCCAAAAGTATGGATTGTGGCACAAGAATTTATCCTGACTATTTGTCAATTGCATTTTCTGATATGGCGGGAGATATTTCAGATGAACGAATCATTGAAATCATGGCCAGGCGGGATGATGATGCTGAATTTGAGTTGGAGATGATTTTCAAGAAACTGCAGTTGCAGGAGCCTGAAAAAGCGTTCGGGTTATCTAAGAAAATCATCAACGATATGAATTGGAAGGTGCTGATTGAGGACGCTTTTCGTTATTTGGCATCTATAGACAGTACGGAAGTTGAAGATATATTTATTAAATATTTGATAGATACTGATTACGATTCGAAGGATATATGCAGAAAGATAGCGGATGAATACCTGAATAACAAATAATCATCATAAGGATTGCCATGTAATAGGTATGAATGAGAAGTGATCTATTTTCTGGAAGGGAAGGGCATTGTTTTGTTACTGCGAGCGGGGAGAATATGAACGCTAATGCTCCCAATTTTTTTTCGATATATTAAGGGAAAAAGCAATTTCTCATTACCTTTCAGCAAGATGCAAGCAGCGTCAGCACCGATGCAGGGTTACAATAGAAACAGAGAAATGAGCTCTTATAATGAACTGCTAGTAACAGAATAATATGGGGTGGTGGCGGAATGAACATTGAAGCCGTTTTTGGGCAGCTTCCTGGCCTGAAATCAGATCGTTTGCTATTGAAGAAGATTGAAAATCATCATCTTGAAGAGGTTTTTGAAATCTATAACAATGACAAGGTATTTAAATACTGTGGTATTATACCCAAACACAATAAAGACACTGTTAACAATATGATTGGCCATTTTGAGAGAGACTACAATAAAAGGTCAAAGGTCAAGTGGGGGATCTTTGCATATGCTGAACCCGAACGGTTACTGGGAATTATCGAAGCGTTCGACTTTAATCAAAAGGTGAACGGAGTGACTATTGGATACTTTTTGTCCGAATTGCACTGGGGAAAAGGGATTGCTGCTGAAGCAGTGCGTATTCTGATCGATTATTTGTTTAAGGATGGCAGCATCAATAGAATTCAGGCAGAAGTGATGCCTTTAAATGAGGCTTCAAAGAAGGTATTGTTAAAGAATGGATTCATCAAGGAAGGAACATTGAGGCAAGCCGCACTATGGGCGGGTAAAGGTATTATCGATTTAGAAATATACAGTATTTTAAAAGCAGACTATGTAAAATAATGAAGAAAGCACAGCCAGAAGAGCAGGAGCCATCCAATGCCGCATAAAATATCCGGAACCCACATGCACGCCAGCACCAAAATGCTATTTTTTATTTACTCCGTTGTTTTAGTGTTAATTTGCCTATTTCAAAATAAAGTGATCGTTCTTCCGGCGCATTACCTGTTTGTGTTTGTGATCGGTAACGTACTGCTGTGCATCTATTTGTTTTTTGCCAATGGTGCAAAGCCGGAATACTATATTCCCATTCATCTTTTTTTATGGATGTTTTTGTTTTATGAGAGCCACCCTTATTTAATTTATAGCTCAGCTTTTATTTTTATCACAGTGTCTATTTATTATATGAGGCGAAAGGCCATTCAGCCTTGGATTAAAATGCTACATTATATCGCCCTGTTAGCCAGCATAGTGGCGGCATTTGCGCTAAATCCGGTCCTATTATTTACGGTCTGCACTCTATATGCCATTGTGATGGTGCTGCATGCAGAGCTGAATACGATGCAAAAATGGAACGTGATTATATTAGGGTTACTACATAGCTTAGCGATTGCAGCCTGCGTGTCCCCGGTTCTTTTTCCTTATCAGGAAAATACCATTTTCACATTGCCGGTGAGCTTTCTGATCTTTGTTATGTATGTGGTGTCAGCGACAATACAACAGGTGTTATTCCGCATACTTTACTCTGAAGCTATTATTTTCCTATGTATGACAGGTATGTTGTTTGGCTACTCCATAGCCAGCTATAAGCGGGTTTATTCAGGTGACAGCAGCCCGTTCGCAGTTTATTTAGCAGGCAGCCTGATGTTATTAGTGATCGCCTTTGCAGTATGCTTCCATATACAGCGGGTAATCCAAGCTAAGTATGCAACACTCCAGGACGGGCTGGGTGACTGGTTCGTGAAGCAATGGGAGGATGCACTTAGCCAGCAGGAGAAGGGATTGTCCTGGTCTGGTTTTGATTCCAAGCTGGCCCCTATGTTTCCGAATGACGGCATCAAAGTCTTATATCAGGACGAGGTCATGTACACCAGCGGCGTCTTTCTTGAACCTGAGTTTAAGTCAGGCAAGTCGCTTTATGCAGGAGAAGTCCAGCTGTTGATTCACGAAACCCATACACACCAGTCCTTCACGCCCAGGCACTACTATACGGCATACGCCTTAACCCGGTATATGCAGGACAAGCTTAGCCAATGGGAAGAGATGGGCAGGATGAAGCTGCCGGATGCTGAACAAGGCGAGAATTTCAGTGAGGAGCTTAGATTCCGCAAAGAGGTCACGTATTATCTGCACGATAACATTCTGCAAAACATCATTGCGACCAAAAATATCGTAGCCACTTTACCAACAGAGCAGTCTGCGCTGAAGGAACTGGCGGTAGAAACCTTGGGTGAACTGAATACGTCGATACGCTCGCAAATGCATGAGATTTATCCGTCTACCCTTGCTGATCTGTCTTTTGAGCGGAATATTCATATCCTGCTTGATGAGATGCGTAAGCGGTATGGCAGCATTCCAAATCCCCATATTCAGTATGAAATTTTCGAGCGGATGGATGAGCAGTCTGCGTATTTATTGTACCGTACGTTGCAGGAACTCCTGACGAACACCTGTAAATATGCGGAGGCCAATCAGATCTGGATTCATTTGTATACCGCGGACCACTGGATTATGGAAGTGAAAGAGGATGGCAAGCCACTCGTGCAGGAGGACATGGAGGGTAAAATTAAGCATTTGGGGATATCCAGCTTGAAGCAGCAGGCGGGCTCGCTTGGAGGCGCTTTTGAATGGGCCCAGCACGAGGATTATAAGTTGTTCACACTACGACTTCCAAGGAGAACACATGAAGGTACTCTTATTTGATGATCATAAGCTGTTTGCAAAAAGCCTGGAAATTGTCATGGCGAACCATATCGATGAATTTCTGTGCTTCCAGACACCGGACAACATAACGGAAATTGTGCAGCAGGAAAAGCCCGATTTGATTCTGCTGGATATTCATATGGGCACTTATAGCGGACTCGATGTGTGCCGGGAGGTGCTATACCATTTTCCTGAGCAGAAGGTCGCCTTTTTATCCGGATACAATCTGCATGAATACAATCTGGAAGCGAAGCGCATGGGGGCCAAGGGCTTTTTAGATAAAAATATGTCCGTTGAACATCTGATCGACAGCATCAAGCAGCTCGAGCAGGGCGGCACCATCTTTATGGAAAATAAGGATGATGATGTGATTGAGGAGCTGACCCCGCGCGAAAAGGAGATTTTGCAGTATGCAAGCAACGGGGATACGCAGCAGGTGATTGCCGATAAGCTGTTTATCAGCAGGCGCACAGTAAACAATCATCTGATGTCGATCAACGATAAGCTGATGGTGAACTCCACCGTTGCTGCTATTGTGAAGGGGATCGAGCTGGGCGTGATTAAGCTGTCGAACAATCGGTGAAAAGGAAAAAGGCATCCGCTGTGGATGCCTTTATTATTTATTGCGCCAATGCTGCAGATGTCTTTTGGGAGAAAATAAAGCGCTGAACACAGACCGCTGCGATGACAAGCAGAGCAGAGATGGCGAGCAGGATCACGTTATCTTTAACCACACTACCGAATGCAGAGTTGCCAGTCCAAGCCGCCAGCAAAGCATTTCGTCCGTAGATGACCGGATTGATATAATACACCAGCTTTTGCAGGAACTGCGGGAACATTTCAATCGGGAACGTTAAGCCGCCAAGGAACATCTGGAACATATAAAAAGCCAAGGAGATCGGATTATAGATCGAAGCCTTTCTGAGAATAGAGGTTAACAGGAACGTAACGGCGAAATGAAACACCTCAATAACGGCAAGGGTAACAAGGACCGGGATGGTATTTTGCAGCGGGAATACGGTTCCCTTATAGAAACAAGTAAACACAATGAAAGCGACAATGACGATCAGCTGAAAGGCAAAGGTAGCCACGAATAAAGTGAAGGAGAAGCAGAGCTCGCTGACACCCATGAACTTGAATTTTTGCAGGTTGCCGCTTTCCCTCGCCTGTACATAAAACGTGCCGAACACACTAATAACTGCATTGCCTATAATAATGATAATGTACAGCGGGATAAGCAGGTCAGATAATGACGAGCCGCTGAACTCCACATTTTGCAGCATATATCCGAATAAAATATAAAAGCCGATCGGCATCAAGAAGGCCATAAGGACAGACGATTTATCTCTGAACAACAGCTTGAAATTATATTTGGTTAAGCTTATTACGGGTTTCATTTGGTTTCTCCTTTCTCGTCCAGCTCATAGCCAATCATTTTTAGAAAAGCATCCTCAAACGTCCGTTTCTGCAGCTGGATATCGTATCCCCCGCATATTTTCAGGTTATCGAATACAGCCTTTTCGTTTTCTTCTTTGTATTCAATCATTAGTTTATTGCTTTGCTGCTTATACGCATATTTCAGGGAGGAGAAGCTGAAGCTGGAATCCACAAGACAGGTCGCTAGTTTATGCCCCGCAAAGGCATCATTGATCAGATCAGGAACAGTCCCCTGCAGCTTGACCATACCCTGTTCAAGGACAATCACATAGTCGGACAAGTACTCCACCTCATCTAAAAAGTGGCTGGTCAGCAGCATACTGACGCCTTTTTCCTTGCGGATTTTGTTCAGGAGATCCCAAATCATTCTGCGGGACATCACGTCCAGTCCTGTCGTAAGCTCATCGAGAATAATTAGCTTAGGATTGCCGATAGTCGCCAGCAGCACCGCGATTTTTTGCTTTTCCCCGCCGGACAGCTTCTCAAGAAAGGAATTCTTAAAGGGCAGCATTTGCACACTTTGCAGAAGCTCATCCACCGTCTCCCGGCTATCCAGCAGTTCAATATAGAGCTGTACAATATCCTTCACCTTGGCGTTTTTTTCGAACGTGGATGTCTGAGTCTGCACCCGGATGTATTTATAGATCTCCTTTTTATTAAAACCATATGTAATGGTGCCTGCATAGTTTAAGTTTTGCATAATGGCTTGAATCAAGGTGCTTTTTCCTGCCCCGTTATGCCCTACAATGGATACAATGCTGTTGTCTTCAATGGAGAATGAGGCTTTGGACACCGCATTATTGTTGGCTTTATGGTAACGTATGGATACGTCCTGTACATTTAATATCATAGTTGATGAGCTCCTTTCGTTGCTTACAAGAGCTATTCTATATGAATCATGAACAGGGGGCATGAGTAATTTGTGCAAAGTTGGAACAGCAAAGAAGTCAAAGCCATTCGTTAGCAGGTTACTCCCGCTTAGTCACTGCCATCTATACTTATTAATATAGCTGATATAATCCCTTGCACTTTGATCTATTTCCGCATCGCTGGCCTGAAAGGAAGCTCCGAAGACGGCGAAATATGGTAATGCTACTGCACCTACATGTTTTATGCTGGCTTTGAAAGGCGTCGTAACCTGATCTACGGTAAAAGAAACGGAGCCCTCAGGCAGATAATTTTCCTGCTTATCCCCGATGGACATGGCGAGGCCCAGCCTCTTCCCTTTAAGTCTGTCGCCTTTTGAACCGTAGGCCCATCCGTGAGTGAAGACATCATCAAACCACTTCTTCAATAAAGGCGGATAGCTGTACCAATATAGCGGGAATTGAAAGACAATATGGTCATGTGCCTCTAATCGTTGTTGCTCGGCTGGAACATCAATGCTCCAGTCAGGATACACTTTGTAAAGCTCGTGAAGGGTAACATCGTTTGGATATTGCAGCAGCTCTTCTTTCCATCTCAGGTTTACCCTTGAACCCTCCAGATTGGGATGCGCCAGAATCACCAGTGTCTTCATAATGAAATCTCCTTTAACCCCGTATAGTTGATATCAACATTATGTTGCAGGCTTTGGTAAATGAAAATACACACAATAAAGTAAGATGGTTACCTCAAAGTGTGTACTAGACTCGACCAGACAAGTAATGGGATAATAAATCTTTTAACTGGCTTAGTAGATCAGCATGGACGGGGGGATTTAATGAAGCAATATCATCTGGGAATAGAGGCGACTCTGGAGATTATCGGCGGCAAATGGAAAGCGTTGATCATATGTTTACTGATGTCCGGCACGAAGAGAACCAGCGAGCTACAGCACAGTATTCCCGGTATTTCGCAAAAGGTGCTGATCCAGCAGCTTCGTGAGCTTGAAAGGGACGGGCTGGTAAAACGGTTTGTCTATCAGCAGATGCCGCCAAAAGTCGAATATAGCCTGACGGAATATGGCGTTACAGCCAATAGAATCATTGACGTGATGTGCTCCTGGGGCAAAGAGAATATTCAGATCAGACAGGAACGGGGAGAAGCTATTATTTTGCTGGAGGAGCAGCCGCCGGAGGTCAGCGATTGATGGGAAGGAAATGGACCAAAACTCAATTTAAAGAGGCTTTTAAACGGGGACTGGGTAGTTCATATCTCATGTTAAAAGAGAGCAATAACCGTGATAAATACATGGATATTGTCCTTTGGTGCTGTCTTCGTAATACCTGCTATGATATGCAAAGTGAGGGCGGGCGTGGAAGCTTTTTATATCAGGCTATTTGTCTTTACGAGGATAAGAGCTATTTTGAAGAGGGAATCATCCGGAAGTTTATGCAAAAGAATCTGGATACAGGGCTATTCAGTCAGCTCTGCGAGCTTCAATATCTGTTTGCAGCAGATGGCAGCAATAAAGCGAGGGAGGCGTTATATGAAAAATATAATGCACTGCTCGGATCACTCTCTCGCAATAACAATCCTGTTGTAAAGGAAAATTTGGAATGTCTATGTGTATGGCTAACCTCTCTGGATGGCTTTCCTGCGTTTAAGAGCATTGTTATACAGCTTGGAGAGTATGCATTCAATAACAGTGAAGCTGCTAATATGGATTGGTTCTACTCAAACGCGAAAAATAAGTTCGGAGCTAAACGTGTCGATACATTTTTGCATAACAATACGGCTAAATCTGATTATGTAAAAGCCTTTCTTAACTCCGTATCACACACCGGAATTCAAGAGAAACGAAGTACTGAGCCGCCGGCATTAGAGGAAATAATTGAAGCGGCCAAGGAGAAGCAGGGCGGGTTCCGCAGCCGGGGGCTGGCACTCTGTTTTTCAAGGACCGCTACAGAAGATGAGCTGCTTAGATTAGCAGAATACGCTGTTCAGGAAACCGATCTGGAAATAAAGCTGGAACTGTTGTGGACGTTTAGAAAGGTACGTTTTCCGCTGGACGAGCAGTTTATTTTCGAGCTAACCGAAAGTGATAATGAAGCGATACGCGACGCCGCTTTTGAGATGCTGCAGCATTTACCGTCAGACCGGATTCACGGCTATGCGATAAACCTTATTAAGCAAAAGAAAGAGCTCGCAAATGCGCTAAGTCTTCTATGCTATTGCTTTAAGTCAGAGGATGAAACGATTCTGCTCGAAGGTATTCAAAGCCTCCCAGTAACGTATGAGGATGGGGAATGGCATGGTGTCTTTATGGACGCTGAGAAGTTATTTGACAACCGATCGCTTAAAATGAATTCATCATTATTTACCTATATGTACAGACAAACGCTGTGTTCCTATTGCCGTCATAAACTGATTCTCAAAATGTTTAAGCAGAAAATTCTTTCCCAAGAAATACTGGAAGAATGCGTACATGACAGCTACGGGGATACAAGGGATTTTGCGATACGCAGACTAGGGAAGAAGCCGGGAAAATAGCCGCGGATCGGGGCTTGGAGAACTGATTACAAGTACATAATTTACATAGGGGTGAAATGAACATGGGGAACAAGAGGGTCACTCAGATTTGTGATAATAATGATAAAAAGATTATAGCCCGTGAAATACTCGAAGCGCTGCCGGACTGGTTTGGGATTCCGGAAGCAAGGGAGGATTATATTCTAGAAAGTGTCGATCAAGCGTTTTTTGTGGCAAAAGAAAGCCGGCAAGCAATAGGATTTCTGTGTCTAAAAGAAACAGGTAAAGATACAGTAGAACTTGCCGTAATGGGTGTTCTAGAAGAATTTCATCGTCATGGCATTGGGCGGGAATTATTTAAGGCAGCTAAAGAATATGCAGCAGATAAGCACTATTCTTTTATACAAGTGAAAACGGTCCAGATGGGCCGATATGAAGAATATGATAATACAAACAGATTCTATTTAAGCCTTGGTTTTAAGGAGCTTGAAGTGTTTCCGACGCTGTGGGGTGAACAGAACCCATGCCAAATCTATGTGATGGCCATAAGCTGAAACGATAATTCACCCGCTCTGCAGCTCCTTCAGTAACTTTTTTGCAGCTTATTCCCAGTAAGGTCTGCCGCTAAAGAGGAACGATTGACCGTTCATGTACGCACTAACCTCTCTGCCGGCTAATTTACCAATATGATCAGGCAGCCATTCCTGCCAGTCAGGCAGACCCAGCCAGAAATTCATGGTTTCAAGCTGCGCTGCAATAAAAAAGCCCTCCAATAGCTCAACATAGCTATCCGGCAACGGATAATACCGTGCATACGACTGAAGCAGCTGGTCTCTAAATGCAGGATGGATATAGGAAAATGTCCAGCCAAGATCAATTAAATAGTAACCAAACCCGCAAGCGCCAAAGTCGATCGGCCGCACTCCTTTTCCATGAAACACAAGGTTACTTGGAATTAAATCCGCATGAATCATTCCCCAACTGCCGGCGGTTCTTTCAATAGTGTTCATCATTGCAATGACTCGTTGACCGGCTTGCTGAAGAAGCGCTGTATCATCGGCGTTAAGCATACCTGCATCAGATCGCTCCCCAAGCTTGTCCAAGGATTGCAATATACGGGAGCTGTCAAAGGAAGGGCGTTCGAATACACTTGGGATGCTCCAATTCGAGGCTTGTCTATGTAGTTTGCCGGTCATTTCCCCTATAGCCGCCGCGTCCTCTACTGTAGGAATAAAAGGCTTCTGCTCACCGTCCACCCATCTATCTTAGTAAAGTACAATTAACATCGTTCACATTCGTAATGAAATCCCCGTGGTTATTCTTAAAAGGCGCCGGCACGGTTAAATCTGTTTCCAGGGCCAAGGCTTGAAGCCAGACCATTTCAGAGCGGATCACTTCCGGCTTACTCCAAAAGCCTTCAAGGGCATCCCCTTTAGATAAATGCAGGCGGAGGCTGTAACTGTTGTTATCCGGGTCAGTGACCTTATAGATCGTATTTCCGCTTTGCGCTATAAACTCTATCGATTTGCAGGTTATCGAGTAGCTATTTAATGCATCCATCGCGATACTCAAATGTTCATTCAACGTTGAGTCACTCCCTCGTACAAATGTATGGGATTACAATAGCACATCTGTTGTTAAGGGAATTATGTAAAGTTTGATTATGTTTGTTTTTGGCTGCCTAATTTAATCTGTGATACAGCTACTCAGTTCAGAAAAGAATCTTTGAATTCATCCGTAGCATCCCATTGGGACCACGCAGCTTCAAGGAGATTGCCCTGGTCATCTTTAAAATAGAAGTATTTGGCCTCGCCGTTTCCTAAGGTGCGGATTTCCTGAACCTCGACTTGATGATCGCTTAGATATTGATGGGTATATTCAATGTCCGGACAATTTATAGTAAGCACGGGATAGGGGGAACCGTTTCTGGCGATATAAAGAGGTTTATCCTCTGTCGTCTGGACAAGGACAATTGCAATGGCGTGCTTATGGGGGAAGTGAAGAATAGAGATTAGCGAGCCTCTGTCTTCAAAGGTTTCGATCAGCTTTAACCTGAGGTTCTGAGTATACCAAAGCGTGGTGCGTTCGATATTGGTCGTAGGCAGATATACATATCCAACTTGTGTAGACAGAAAATGATTTGACATAATTCCCTCCTGTATCCCAATCCTTTTATTGCATTTTATTAAAAACTATGGAACTTTGCAACTTAATACCCTGTAAAGCAGGAAATAAAGGGGTTGATTATATTTCTCGAGCTGGTATACTGTGTAAGTGAAATTGATAATCATTATCATTATATTTTTGCAGGATAAATGATTAGATTTTCTACAAAGTATACATACAGGGAGAGGGGTATAAGGAATGAAGAGGTTAAATTTATCTGTAATAATGGTGGTTTTGGTTGTGATGCTGGCGGCTTGCTCAAGCTCAAATAATACAGCAGCAACTGATGGGAATGCGAACGCAGCTGCTGAGGCTACCAATACTCCACAAGCTACTACCGTTGAAATCACTGATGCCCATGGAACGGTTACGGTTCCTGTAAATCCTAAGAATGTTGTTGCTCTGGATAATAGAACCTTTGAAACGCTGGCGAGCTGGGATATTCAATTAGCTGCTGTTCCTAAGGGGGTAATGCCTGCGGATTCACCATATGTGGCGGATGAGAATGTTCAGGATATCGGGAACCACGGTGAGCCCAAGCTTGAAATCATCGCAGCGGTAGAGCCTGAGCTTGTCATTGTTGGCCAAAGATTCTCCGGCTTTTATGAAGATATCAAGAAGCTGGTACCGAATGCCGCTGTTATTGATCTTACCTTCGATGTCTCCGAAGAAGCCGGTGCTCCTGGAGAAAATCTGGTGAACGGACTGAAGCAGGCTACGACTACGCTGGGACAGATTTTTGATAAGAATGATGAGGCTAAGCAACTGACAGCTGATTTGGATCAAGCCATCGAAAAGGCCAAGTCTGCTTATAACGGAACGGATAAAGTGATGAGCATTATCGTATCCGGCGGAGATATCGGCTTCTCAGCTCCTCACTCCGGACGCGTCTGGGGACCGCTTTATGATATTTTTGGATGGACTCCGGCGTTAGAGGTTGCAGAATCCTCCACAAATCATCAGGGAGATGAAATTTCCGTTGAAGCTATTGCACAGAGCAATCCTGATTGGCTGATGGTACTGGATCGCGATGCTGCCATCAATTCTACAGAAGAGAAGGTTCCTGCCCAGGACGTAATTGATAAGGCTCCTGCTCTTCAGAACACTACCGCAGTTACTGCAGGCAACATCGTGTATGCACCAAATGACACGTATACAAATGAATCATTGCAGACTTTTATAGAAGTATTTAATAGCATTGCAGAAGCATTTGCCAAGTAATGTAAAGGGGTACGGAATAGTGTCAAAACATATTACTTCCGGGGTTGAGAGCTACTCTCAACCCCAGTTCTATAATTACAATAGAATATGGACAATACCATTTATACTGGCTGTAATCGTTGTTATCATTTTGGGGATAATCTCGCTGTTCACCGGAGTATATGATATACGCGGGCAGGCGGATGGGATGGAGATGTTCTTCATCACCCGTGTTCCAAGAACGGTTGCCTTAATGCTTACCGGGGCTGCGATGGCCATGACGGGACTCGTCATGCAGCTGATTACACAGAACCGGTTTGTTGAACCTACTACAACAGGAACTACGGAATGGGCAGGCCTGGGACTCCTGGTTGTCTATTTATTTGTTCCGGCACCAACTTTGTTTGCCAGAATGACGGGGGCAATCCTTTTTTCCTTTATAGGAACGATGATTTTCTTTTTATTCTTAAGAAGGGTCAGGCTGCGTTCGTCTTTAATTGTCCCGATCATCGGCCTGATGCTTGGAGCTGTGATTTCGGCACTATCCACTTTCCTGGGGCTCCATTTTCAAATGTCGCAGATTATTGAAAGCTGGTTTGTTGGCTCTTTCGCAGCTGTTCAAGTGGGAAGATATGAATATTTGTGGATCATCGTTATCGTCAGCATTCTTATTTTTATATGTGCGAACAGATTGACGTTAGCCGGGCTGGGGGAAGATGTAGCCACAAGCCTTGGTCTGAATTACAACAGGCTGCTTCTGCTTGCTAATGGTCTTATTACTGTTGCGGTTGGAGTGGTCGCCGCTGTTATTGGGAACCTGCCTTTTCTGGGATTGATTGTCCCCAATATTGTCTCCATGTACAGAGGCGATGATCTGAGGAGCAATCTGCCCTGGGTCTGTGTGATCGGGATGGGAGCTATAACGCTTTGTGACATCATTTCCCGCGTCATTATTATGCCTTTTGAAGTGCCGGTCTCCTTAATCCTGGGTACAGTGGGAGCGGCCGTATTCATTACTCTTTTATTGAGACAAAGAAGACCAAGGAGGTCAAGATGAACGCATTGGAATACCGGAGAATTGAAAATGCGGGAATCGGTAATGGCCTCCAGCATGACAAGAGATCAGCCAGCGCCTTCCGCTCCCGGAAAGAGGAAAAACGTTATTGGATCATCCTGATCACGCTGATTGCTTTGGGTGCACTTTCCTCGTACGGACTGTTAATGTATAACAACCCGGTTCGGATAGATTCGCCATCCTTTATTCCTGTTGTTACCAGGAGAGTGGTGGCATTGGTTGCAATGATTATTGCTGCGGTGTGCCATAGCTTATCAACCGTGGCTTTTCAATCCATTACGAATAACCGGATTATAACGCCGTCCCTGTTAGGCTTTGAATCGCTGTACTCCACCATTCATACAAGTACCATGTTCTTCTTTGGGGCGGGTGCCCTGGTTAACTTTAGCGGTATTGGGTCCTATTTATTTCAGGTTACGGTTATGGTCCTGATGAGCCTGATCCTGTATGGCTGGCTGTTATCCGGAAAATACGGCAATCTGCAGCTGATGCTGCTGATTGGAATCATCATTGGAGCAGGACTCAATTCGGTATCCTCCTTTATGAGAAGGCTGCTTGCGCCGTCTGAGTTCGATCTGCTGCAGTCCCGGTTGTTTGGCTCTGTTAATAATGCGGATGCTTCATATTTTCCGGTTGTCATTCCTGTGGTTATCCTTATAGCCATATTATTTATAGCCTATTCCAAGAAATTGAATGTATTGTCGCTCGGCAAAGATGTCTCTGCAACATTTGGAGTGAACTATCAGTCCAGCATCATTTATACGCTCATACTGGTTTCCGTTCTGATGTCTATTTCAACGTCACTAGTGGGGCCCCTTACGTTCTATGGATTTTTAGTTGCAACGTTGAGTTATCAGGCGGCGCAGACATATGATCACCGGTATCTTTTTGCCATGGCGCTTGCTATAGGCTTCTTCATTCTGACGACAGCCTATTTTTTAATGTATCATGTATTTGATTCACGGGCTGTAGTATCCGTTATTATTGAACTGTTTGGCGGAATAACCTTCCTGGTTGTGATTCTGAGAAAGAGGTCGCTATGATAAAGATAAATAATGCCAGAAAGCTGTACACAGATCAGGTCACCATAGGACCGCTCAATATTGAAATTCCCAAGGCAGGCTTTACCTCTCTAATTGGACCCAATGGTGCAGGGAAGTCTACGACACTTATGATGATCGGAAGGCTGCTGGAGCTGGATGAGGGTCAGATTAGTGTGGCTAATATGGATGTTTCTGAATCGAAATCAAAGGACCTGGCCAAGATTATCACAATCCTGAGGCAAGAAAATCATTTTGTAACCAGGCTCACTGTCAGACAGCTGGCGGGATTTGGGCGTTTTCCTTATTCAAAGGGCAGATTAACGAATGAAGATGAGGCTATTATCTCAAAATATATCGACTTTCTGGATCTGACGGATCTGGAAAACCGGTATCTGGATGAGCTGTCGGGCGGACAGAGGCAAAGAGCATACGTTGCCATGGTTTTGTGCCAGGAGACGGAATATGTCCTGCTTGATGAACCGCTGAACAATCTGGATATTGCCCGCTCGGTTCAAATGATGGAGCATCTGCGGCAGGCTGCTAATGAATTTGGAAGAACCATTCTGACGGTGATGCATGATATTAATTTCGCCGCCAAATATTCAGACCGGATCTGTGCGATGAAGAATGGACAAATTGCCGCCTTTGGAACCGTAGCAGAGATTATGAAGCCGGAGATCCTGACCGCTATTTTTGATACGAAAATAGATATTCTGGAAGGGCCTTACGGTCCAATAGCCATTTATTAATGCGGATTGAATTTATTGAATTTTCCTCTTGCCATGTTATAATAAAACATGCGATAGACCGTTTCCTTTGGACAGGGCGGTCTATTTCTTTTTGAAAAGATAAGAAAGTATATATTTCACGCTATCCTTTACCCTTATCTTTCTCGCAGAAACGGATACCGTCCTGTTTAGGACGGCGCAGCCGTTTCTACTTGGGCAGCACCATAACATACGCAGGATGAATTCGGTCCTGATATCCATAGAGAGGTTATAGATATGACAACTAACTTTTGGCGTGATTTGCCGCGTCCCTTCTTTATACTGGCGCCGATGGAGGATGTGACGGATGTGGTATTTCGTCATGTTGTAAGTAAGGCGGGCCGGCCGGATGTGTTTTTCACCGAGTTTGCGAATACAGAGAGCTATTGTCACCCGGAGGGGCATCATGCGGTGCGCGGGCGGTTGACGTTTACAGAGGATGAACAGCCGATGGTCGCGCATATCTGGGGGGATAAGCCGGAATATTTCCGCCAGATGAGTATTGGGATGGCCGAGGAAGGCTTCAAAGGCATCGATATCAACATGGGTTGTCCTGTAGCGAATGTAGCGGAGAACGGGAAGGGAAGCGGGCTTATCTGCCGTCCTGAGCTTGCAGCGGAGATCATTCAGGCGGCGAAGGCCGGGGGACTGCCGGTCAGCGTGAAAACAAGACTGGGGTTCACCGAGATCGATGAATGGCGCGGCTGGTTAACCCATATTTTGCAGCAGGATATTGTGAATCTGTCGATTCATCTGCGCACCCGTGAGGAAATGAGCAAGGTGGATGCCCACTGGGAGCTGATTCCGGAGATCAAAAAGCTTCGCGACGAGATTGCACCACACACCCTGCTGACCATTAACGGGGATATTCCGGACCGGCAGACCGGTCTGAAGCTTGCTGAAGAGTATGGGGTGGACGGGATTATGATCGGGCGGGGGATTTTTCAGAATCCGTTTGCGTTTGAGCAGGAGCCGAAGGAGCACACTAGCGCGGAACTGCTGGATCTGCTGCGGCTGCATCTGGACCTCTATGATCAATATTCAGGACAGGCACCACGCTCGTTCAGCCCGCTTCAGCGGTTCTTCAAAATCTACGTCCGCGGCTTCCGCGGGGCCGGTGAATTAAGAAATACCTTAATGAACACTAAGTCAACGAGTGAAGTGCGTGCGCTGCTTGATGCTTTTGCAAGTAAGGAGCCTGAAGAGGCGGATAACGAATAGATATTATGCTGCTAAGTGGAGGATAGGCGGATTGGAGAGGGGACAATCCCCGGAGCCAGCAAGCCTGTCCTCTGTTTGGTATAGGGGGGATTACATGTCCTGGAGTAAATTGAAGCAACAGCTGGAGGGCTTTCTGAGTCCTGCGTTAAATGGAAGGGTAGAATACCGCGCGCCGGGCTACCGTTACCTGCCTGATAAATCAGGGATCTGTTACATCTCAGTCGATAAAAAGAATGTGCTCAGCATGAGCGATAAAAGTAACCCGATCAGATGGTATCAGACAGAGCTGGACATCAAAAATGATCCGGATATCCGGATTCCAGTCACAAGTGAGGACATTGAAGCGGTTAGACAAACCGTCAAGGGGCCTGTGCCGGAGGACCGCCTGATCGTAATGGCCGGCAGCCGAAAAAGCACCGAGCATGCCAAGGCGCTTTTGTCGGCACAGACAGCATTAACGAAGTCGAATTTTATCGTGGTGGCTAACAAGTTTCTGGTCACTCCGATAGAGGAGAGTATGGAGAGCAGCGACATGATGCTGAACATCCTGGCTCTGCTGGACAGACGGGTCGGGAAAAAGCGGATTCTAAGCATGGCTGAGAAGATGGAGCTGAAGCATCCGGCGGTGCAGTATTTTTATGAGCTGCGGCGGGGGACGTTGTAGAGTAAGTGATTTTCATTTGCTTGGACACTTCAAAGTCAAAAAAATAGGTGAGAAAAAGACGACGTCCCTTCGGAGAAACCGAATAGGCGTCTTTTTTTTGTGTACAGCTCATTGAGCCGCATGTTCGCAAATACTGTGCAAGTTATTCGACAATGAAGTGTCAATAAAAGAAGGAAAATCTGTTATTGTGACGAATGTTATATCTATCTATAATAGCAATCAACACCTTTCTTGAAATCGGACAGAATAGGGCGTGTTTTAATGAATCCTTTTCAATGCACACACAATGGAGAAACATTAAGCATTATGAAAGAATTAGGCATATCTATAATACTTTCGACTTATCAAGCGGGAAAAGTCATTATTTTGTCGAGCGATGGCAACCAAATGTATCAGCTTGTAAGAGATTTTGTTAGACCGATGGGTATCGCGTTAGAAGAAGATATGATGGCCATTGCCTGTGCATTGAATGTTGTTGTTTTAAAGACGGATGCGAATTTGGCTAAAACCTATCCGGATAAACCGAATACATACGATGCGTTTTATTATCCTACCATGCTGTATAGAACGGATTACGTTGATATTCATGATATTGCGTTTACGGATAGAGGGCTGGTTGGTGTAAATACGGCATATAGTTGTCTATCCAGACTGGACGGAAAATATTCTTTTGAACCAATTTGGAGACCCGATTTTATAGAAGAATATGTTCCTGAAGATTTATGTCATTTGAACGGTATGGCTGTAGATGAACATTCTTCTATTAAATATGTTACTGCATTTGGCAAAACAACTTCGAAAGAAGGCTGGAGAAAAAACAAGCTGAGCGGCGGGATTTTGCTGGATGTTCAAAAAAATGAAATCGTTTTAGAAGGGTTGCCGATGCCTCATTCTCCTCGAATCTATAAGGGAGAAGTATATTTATTGCTTTCGGCCACGGAACAATTGGTCAAAGCAGATCTTAATAATAATACCTTTACAGAGATTGCGCGTATTGATGGATTCATAAGAGGGTTAAGTTTTAAAGGGAAATACGCATTTATTGGAGTGAGTAAATTACGTAACACGCATACCTTCTCTGATTTGGAAATCTCACAAAAAAAGCTTCAGGCAGGAGTTGTTATTGTAAATATTGAAACGGGGGAGATCGTTGGAGAAATTAAATATGATAATAATGTGGATGAGTTATACGATGTGCACATATTGGATGGTGTGAATAGAGCCAATCTGTTGAATTTTCAACAATCTCTTCGTCAAAGAGCTTTGATAACGCCATTTGGCTGCAGTTGGGTAGAGAACAGCAGTAATAACGATAAGGGAGTGAATTAAATGAAAAGAAATAATAAGCGAATGAGTTTCACATCTTATCAGCAAAGCTTGTTTAGCAAGTACGAGATTGATGAAAACTACCTTCAAACGAGTAGACAAAAACGTGCTTGTCTGGAATTGCTGGAACAAGTGGATAAAAATCAGGTGCAGAATGAAGAGAGATTAATTAAGAAAATTGTCGATGCTTTTAAAGGTACCGAATGGCATAAGACAATCGCCTCTTGCATGACAGTTGCTGCGCTTATGATGATTTTGCAATCTACCCCGGTTATGGCAGATGCTGAATCCTCTTTCGTACCTTCCTCTCAAACTTCCAGCCCATTTGCAAATCATTCGATAGAGTCAAATGTCTTGATGGACGATGAGAGTGATTTCGATGACTTGGCAAACAAACAACAGCTTGAAATCAAGGACAAATCAATTCATCTATTCTCAAAGAAGCTCCTGGCAACTAATAAGTTCGAAATCTCAGAGCGACATGTGCTAATGGATATGGATTCTGATCTCTCTTCTGTTACAACGAAAGAAACCCGGTCGCTAACCGTAATCGATACATCTATTGACGATTGGGAGATCTTAAGAGATAGCATTACCGGAGGAGAAATTCTTCTTCTAGAACAGAAAGATGATCCATTAAACGTGATAGCTGCGATGTTAGAGGAAATGGGTGGAGCCGACAGCTTGCATATCATTTCGCATGGTTCGAACGGCAGCATCGATTTCGGTTACGAAGAGATTTCTGCTGAACACCTGGAGAGCTATGGAGACCAGTGGAGCAGGATAGGAAGTCTTTTAAGTGAGGATGGAGATATTTATCTATTTGGCTGTAATGTAGCTAAAGACGAACAGGGAAAAGCATTCGTCAGGCGATTAGCTGAACTCACAAGTGCAGACGTTGCAGCTTCTATTAATCTGACAGGGAATACAGATGGTGGCGGAGACTGGGAACTTGAATATTTGACAGGTCCGGTGGATGAAGTTTCCCGGTTATCTCGCGATATCTTACAAAGATTCAATGGCTCGTTGAGTTATACGATTGATTTTTCTGAGTTTCAATACTATCAGCCTCTTCCGTTAAGCGGTAATTTAGGAGGAGGTTATACTTATACGCTGCAATCAACAGGCTATAATGATATGATCTTGCAGGGTTCCTATGCCGCCGGGTCACTTTTTTATGAAGCGGTAGTTATGACACCAGGCGGGAGTTCGTTAGTTTTAACAATCGAAAAAAATGGGGTTCCAGTCAACTTTAATTTGGAGGGCTTCAGAATTGGTGTTAGTGATGCTGATGAGATAATTGGTGGAAATCAGCTGAATGCTGTCGTTATAGGTGAAAAGGGGGCTAGCGATGCCACATTAAATGTTAGCATGTTCGCTCCCGAGAACCGACAAGTCCGTAATCATCAGTATACATCGGGTGACTTAACTGCATTTACAGAACTCAGCGAGGTTAGATTTAACAACATGGTCAAGTTTAGTGCGATCGATGATCTTATCATCTCATTCGCACCTTCGAACACTGCACCTGTGATTACATCCAATGGAGGAGGGGCTACCGCCGGGGTTAGCGTGAATGAGAATACAACGGCAGTGACCACGGTTACCTCCACGGATACAGAAGGCGATGCGGTGACGTATTCCATCACCGGGGGAGTGGATCAGGGGAAATTCAGCATTAACGCTGCAACCGGCGTGTTGACGTTTGCGGCCGCACCGGACTACGAAGCGCCGGGCGACAGTGACGCCAACAACACGTACGTGGTGGAAGTGAGCGCGAGCGATGGAGTGTTAAGTGACACTCAGACGGTTACCGTCACGGTAACCAATGTGAATGACAACAATCCTGCGATCGCAGGAGGAGCAGCGGCAAGCGTCAATGTGGCGGAAGGAACGACCGCCGTTACAACGGTGATCGCGACGGATGCGGACGGTGATAGTGTGAGCTATTCCATCACCGGGGGAACGGATCAAGGGAAGTTCAGCATTAACGCGTCAACCGGAGCATTGGCGTTTGCAGCCGCGCCGGACTATGAAGCACCAGGCGACAGTAACACCAACAATACGTACGTGGTGGAAGTGACAGCAACCGATAATGGAGGAAGTCCGCGGACAGCGGTACAGACGATTACGGTAACGGTAACGAATGTGAACGAAGCGCCTGTGATTACATCCAATGGAGGAGGGGCTACCGCCGGGGTTAGCGTGAATGAGAACACAACGGCAGTGACCACGGTTACCTCCACGGATACAGAAGGCGATGCGGTGACGTATTCCATCACCGGGGGAGCGGATCAGGGGAAATTCAGCATTAACCCTGCCACAGGTGTATTGACGTTCGCGGCCGCGCCGAACTACGAAGCGCCAGGCGACAGTGACGCCAACAACACGTACGTGGTGGAAGTGAGCGCGAGCGATGGAGTGTTAAGTGACACTCAGACGGTTACCGTCACGGTAACCAATGTGAATGACAACAATCCTGCGATCACAGGAGGAGCAGCGGCCAGCGTGAATGTGGCGGAAGGAACGACAGCCGTTACAACGGTGAGCGCGACGGATGCGGACGGTGATAGTGTGAGCTATTCCATCACCGGGGGAACGGATCAAGGGAAATTCAGCATTAACGCGTCAACCGGAGCATTGGCGTTTGCAGCCGCGCCGGACTATGAAGCGCCAGGCGATAGTGACAGCAGCAATACGTACGTGGTGCAAGTGACGGCAACCGATAATGGAGGAAGTCCGCGGACAGCAGTGCAGACGATCACGGTAACAGTAACGAATGTGAATGAAGCACCTGTGATAACATCCAATGGAGGAGGGGCTACCGCCGGGGTTAGCGTGAATGAGAACACAACGGCAGTGACCACGGTTACCTCCACGGATACAGAAGGCGATGCGGTGACGTATTCCATCACCGGGGGAGCGGATCAGGGGAAATTCAGCATTAACCCTGCCACAGGTGTATTGACGTTCGCGGCCGCGCCGAACTACGAAGCGCCAGGCGACAGTGACGCCAACAACACGTACGTGGTGGAAGTGAGCGCGAGCGATGGAGTGTTAAGTGACACTCAGACGGTTACCGTCACGGTAACCAATGTGAATGACAACAATCCTGTGATCACAGGAGGAGCAGCGGCCAGCGTGAATGTGGCGGAAGGAACGACAGCCGTTACAACGGTGAGCGCGACGGATGCGGACGGTGATAGTGTGAGCTATTCCATCACCGGGGGAACGGATCAAGGGAAATTCAGCATTAACGCGTCAACCGGAGCATTGGCGTTTGCAGCCGCGCCGGACTATGAAGCGCCAGGCGATAGTGACAGCAGCAATACGTACGTGGTGCAAGTGACGGCGACCGATAATGGAGGAAGTCCGCGGACAGCAGTGCAGACGATCACGGTAACGGTAACGAATGTGAACGAAGCGCCTGTGATTACATCCAATGGAGCAGGGGCTACAGCCGGGGTTAGCGTGAATGAGAACACGACGGCAGTGACCACGGTGACCTCCACGGATACGGACGGTGATAGTGTGAGCTATTCCATCACCGGGGGAGTGGATCAGGGGAAATTCAGCATTAACGCTGCAACCGGCGTGTTGACGTTCGCGGCTGCACCGGACTATGAAGCGCCAGACGACAGCGACGCCAACAATACGTACGTGGTGGAAGTGAGCACGAGCGATGGAGCGTTAAGTGACACTCAGACGGTTACCGTCACGGTAACCAATGTGAATGACAATAATCCTGCGATCACAGGAGGAGCAGCGGCCAGCGTGAATGTGGCGGAAGGAACGACAGCCGTGACAACGGTGAGCGCGACGGATGCGGACGGTGATAGTGTGAGCTATTCCATCACCGGCGGAACGGATCAGGGGAAATTCAGCATTAACGCGTCAACCGGAGCATTGGCGTTTGCAGCCGCGCCGGACTATGAAGCGCCAGGCGACAGTGACAGCAGCAATACGTACGTGGTGGAAGTGACGGCGACCGATAATGGAGGAAGTCCGCGGACAGCAGTGCAGACGATCACGGTAACAGTAACGAATGTGAACGAAGTACCTGTGATTACATCCAATGGAGGAGGGGCTACCGCTGGGGTCAGCGTGAATGAGAATACAACGGCAGTGACCACGGTTACCTCCACGGATACAGAAGGCGATGCGGTGACGTATTCCATCATCGGGGGAGCGGATCAGGGGAAATTCAGCATTAACGCTGCCACAGGTGTATTGACGTTCGCGGCTGCGCCGGACTACGAAGCGCCAGGCGACAGTGACGCCAACAATACGTACGTGGTGGAAGTGAGCGCGAGCGATGGAGTGTTAAGTGACACTCAGACGGTTACCGTCACGGTAACCAATGTGAATGACAATAATCCTGCGATCACAGGAGGAGCAGCGGCCAGCGTGAATGTGGCGGAAGGAACGACAGCCGTTACAACGGTGAGCGCGACGGATGCGGACGGTGATAGTGTGAGCTACTCCATCACCGGGGGAACGGATCAAGGGAAATTCAGCATTAACGCGTCAACCGGAGCATTGGCGTTTGTAGCCGCGCCGGACTATGAAGCGCCAGGCGATAGTGACAGCAGCAATACGTACGTGGTGCAAGTGACGGCAACCGATAATGGAGGAAGTCCGCGGACAGCAGTGCAGACGATCACGGTAACGGTAACGAATGTGAACGAAGCGCCTGTGATTACATCCAATGGAGCAGGGGCTACAGCCGGGGTTAGCGTGAATGAGAACACGACGGCAGTGACCACGGTGACCTCCACGGATACAGAAGGCGATGCGGTGACGTATTCCATCATCGGGGGAGCGGATCAGGGGAAATTCAGCATTAACCCTGCCACAGGTGTATTGACGTTCGCGGCCGCGCCGAACTACGAAGCGCCAGGCGACAGCGACGCCAACAATACGTACGTGGTGGAAGTGAGCGCGAGCGATGGAGCGTTAAGTGACACTCAGACGGTTACCGTCACGGTAACCAATGTGAATGACAATAATCCTGCGATCACAGGAGGAGCAGCGGCAAGCGTCAATGTAGCGGAAGGAACGACAGCCGTTACAACGGTGAGCGCGACGGATGCGGACGGTGATAGTGTGAGCTACTCCATCACCGGCGGAACGGATCAGGGGAAATTCAGCATTAACGCGTCAACCGGAGCATTGGCGTTTGCAGCCGCGCCGGACTATGAAGCGCCAGGCGACAGTGACAGCAGCAATACGTACGTGGTGGAAGTGACGGCGACCGATAATGGAGGAAGTCCGCGGACAGCGGTACAGACGATCACCGTAACGGTAACGAATGTGAACGAAGCACCGGTGATTACATCCAATGGAGGAGGGGCTACCGCCGGGGTTAGCTTGAATGAGAACACAACGGCAGTGACCACGGTTACCTCCACGGATACAGAAGGCGATACTGTGACGTATTCCATCATCGGGGGAGCGGATCAGGGGAAATTCAGCATTAACGCTGCCACAGGTGTATTGACGTTCGCGGCCGCGCCGAACTACGAAGCGCCAGGCGACAGTGATGCCAACAACACGTACGTGGTGGAAGTGAGCGCGAGCGATGGAGTGTTAAGTGACACTCAGACGGTTACCGTCACGGTAACCAATGTGAATGACAATAATCCTGCGATCACAGGAGGAGCAGCGGCCAGCGTGAATGTGGCGGAAGGAACGACAGCCGTTACAACGGTGAGCGCGACGGATGCGGACGGTGATAGTGTGAGCTACTCCATCACCGGGGGAACGGATCAAGGGAAATTCAGCATTAACGCGTCAACCGGAGCATTGGCGTTTGTAGCCGCGCCGGACTATGAAGCGCCAGGCGATAGTGACAGCAGCAATACGTACGTGGTGCAAGTGACGGCAACCGATAATGGAGGAAGTCCGCGGACAGCAGTGCAGACGATCACGGTAACGGTAACGAATGTGAACGAAGCGCCTGTGATTACATCCAATGGAGCAGGGGCTACAGCCGGGGTTAGCGTGAATGAGAACACGACGGCAGTGACCACGGTGACCTCCACGGATACAGAAGGCGATGCGGTGACGTATTCCATCATCGGGGGAGCGGATCAGGGGAAATTCAGCATTAACCCTGCCACAGGTGTATTGACGTTCGCGGCTGCGCCGGACTACGAAGCGCCAGGCGACAGTGACGCCAACAACACGTACGTGGTGGAAGTGAGCGCGAGCGATGGAGTGTTAAGTGACACTCAGACGGTTACCGTCACGGTAAGCAATGTGAATGACAACAATCCTGCGATCACAGGAGGAGCAGCGGCCAGCGTGAATGTGGCGGAAGGAACGACAGCCGTGACAACGGTGAGCGCGACGGATGCGGACGGTGATAGTGTGAGCTACTCCATCACCGGCGGAACGGATCAGGGGAAATTCAGCATTAACGCGTCAACCGGAGCATTGGCGTTTGCAGCCGCGCCGGACTATGAAGCGCCAGGCGACAGTGACAGCAGCAATACGTACGTGGTGGAAGTGACGGCGACCGATAATGGAGGAAGTCCGCGGACAGCGGTACAGACGATCACCGTAACGGTAACGAATGTGAACGAAGCACCGGTGATTACATCCAATGGAGGAGGGGCTACCGCCGGGGTTAGCTTGAATGAGAACACAACGGCAGTGACCACGGTTACCTCCACGGATACAGAAGGCGATACTGTGACGTATTCCATCATCGGGGGAGCGGATCAGGGGAAATTCAGCATTAACGCTGCCACAGGTGTATTGACGTTCGCGGCCGCGCCGAACTACGAAGCGCCAGGCGACAGTGATGCCAACAACACGTACGTGGTGGAAGTGAGCGCGAGCGATGGAGAGTTAGCGAATAGTCAAATGATCACAGTTACTATCACTGCCATCCAAGAGTATTTTGCCCCGATTCAAGCCGATTCTGGAGTCGATGTTCTTGTTAATGGCAAGATAGAAAATGCGGGGACTGCTTCAATCCGTTATTTAGATGGTCAAAAGATAACTACTATTACTATTGATGAGAAGAAGATCCAAGAACGAATTGCTATGGAAGGTATGGGAGCTGTGATCACAATCCCAGTTACAATGGATAGTGCAGTTGTTATAGGCGAACTAAACGGACGAGTGGTCCAATATATGGAGAATCAGCAAGCAGACATAGCCATTCGCACTAAAAAGGCTACCTATACTTTACCAGCGTCTCAAATTAATATTGCATCAATCTCCGAGAAATTTGGGGCAAGCCTGGATTTGCAAGATATCCGGCTGATGATCGAAATTGCAGAGCCTCTCGAGGAAATGATAGGGGTAGTGAATAATTCAGTTGTTCGTGAAGGACTTACATTGGTTATTCCGCCACTCAATTTCAAAGTGTATGCAGTTTATCGAGACCGCAAGGAGGAAATATCAAGATTTACAACTTATGTTGAACGTATTGTGGCCATTCCTGAAGGCGTTGACCCTAGCCGAATTACAACAGGTGTCGTCGTAGACCCGGACGGCATGGTACGGCATGTTCCTACGAAGATTGTACAGATTGACGGTGCGTATTATGCAGAAATTAATAGTCTGTCAAACAGCACCTATTCAGTGGTTTGGCATCCATTAGAATTTGAAGATGTTTCTAAGCACTGGGCGCGTTCAGCGATTAACGACATGGGGTCACGTATGGTTGTAAATGGTACTTCGGATGACGTGTTCAGTCCAGACCGCAATATTACCCGTGCTGAATTTGCGGCTATTATTGTCCGCGGTTTAGGTATCCGATTGGATAGCAGTAAAAGCATATTTACCGACGTTAAAGAGACAGAATGGTACAGTAGTGTGATTCAGACAGCATTTGAATTCGGATTAATTAGTGGATTTGAAGACGGAACATTTCGTCCGAACGATAACATCACACGTGAACAAGCGATGCTGATTCTATCAAAAGCAATGACAATTACCGAATTACCAGGAAGAAATCCAAATCAAAGCGTGAGCAGCGTTCTAGATATTTTCAATGATGCGAACGATGTATCCATTTGGGCACTGAACGGTGTTTCAGACAGTGTAAGTGCAGGGATTTTTACGGGAAGAAGCGGAGAATTGTTGGTGCCTAAGGCTTATATCACAAGGGCGGAAGTGGCGATGATAATGCAGCGGCTGTTACAAAAATCTGACTTAATTAACGAGTAAGGTTGAAATAACCGATAAAGGGCAGGTCGATCTTCCATTCATAGTGGAGGGATTGGCCTGCTTTATTGCTGAAATGAAAGGCTGCGATAAAAGTTTTGAAGTTGGTGACGAGGAGACGGAAATGGGATATTTATCAGAATCACAAAACGGAAGTATTGGCAATCGCAATGAGAATTCTGGGTTTGGAATATTTCACGGTGAACCTAGTAGATCTTCGAATATTGTGTGGCATGAAACATCTCTTTCCAGAGAGGGCCGATCAAGGCCGAAAGGGCATAAACCACTCACATTATGGTTCACTGGCTTTTCAGGATCAGGCAAATCAACACTTTCCAATGAAGTGGAAAAAAGACTGGCATCATTGGGATATCATACGATGTTACTTGATGGAGATAACATTCGTCACGGATTAAATAAAGATTTAGGATTTAAAGAAAGTGATCGTGTAGAAAATATTCGTCGGGTTGCAGAGGTTGCCAAACTGATGAATGATGCTGGCCTCATTGTTTTGGCTGCCTTTATCTCACCATATGAAAGTGAACGAACTAATGCCAGAGAGATTATTGGCAAAGAATATATTGAAATATTTGTTAGTACACCACTTGCCGAATGTGAGAAACGAGATGTAAAAGGGCTTTATAAAAAAGCGCGCAACGGGGAAATTCTAGATTTTACAGGTATATCAAGTCCCTATGAGGCACCAGAACATCCAGAAATTCAAATTGATACAACTGATTTCACAATTGGAGAAGCAACGGATTATCTTGTTGCGAAAATAAATAAGTATTTAGTAAAATCTGATCCTGAATAATCTACAGCAGGTTGTGTATCAGCCGAAACAGAAGCCAAGCGGAACTGATTTCATAAAAAAATGAGGGCTTATGCGATGCCGAAACAAGATAATATGCTGGCCATCCTATGGATGCTGAACTCCGGCGCGAAAATAACGGCGAAGCAGCTCGCCGATAAGCTGGAAATCAATATACGGACCGTGTACCGGTATATCGATGCATTATGTGCCAGCGGAGTGCCGGTCATCTCCGATGCTGGGCATAACGGCGGGTATAGCCTGCTCAGTAATGTGATCAGAGCACCGCTGCTGTTTGATATGGAGGAGAAGAAGGCGCTCCTTCATGCTGCTCTTTTTGCAAAAGAGGCCGGATACCCTATGAGTGACGTATTGGACAATGCCGCAGCAAAGCTAAAAATGTATTCCAATCAGGAGCAGAAGCAGGTGCTTAGCCGCCATTTAGCCGGTGTTGAGGTTATAAACCATATGGTGCCTGCTTCTGTCCAGCCGGTGCTCGCGGATTTAGAATGGGCGGTAGCCAATGAATGCTCAGTAGAAATTGCTTACCGTACAGGCCGTGAGGAGCATGCCAAGAACAGGAGGATCGACCCGTATGGGATGGTCTACTGGAATAACAGATGGTACACGGTTGCCTTTTGCCACTTGAAAAAAGAGCTTCGCAGCTTCCGGGCTGACCGGATTCTGACGATTGAGCGTACGGCGGAGAGCTTTGAGCGCTCGGAGGGTTTTTCGGCCCGTGAAAGTTTCCTGCATAATCTGCTGCCTGATGCAGCAGGCAAGGAAAACTTGATGGCTGTAAGGATAGAAGGCACGGCGGATGCGCTGGACGACCTGTGTCTACACTGGTTTCTTGGGCATCATCTGAAGGAACGGACAGCCGGTCAGGCGATCTTTACCCTTGAGGAGGAGAACGTTCACAGGTATGTTCCTTCATTTCTTCTGCCCTATGGGAAGTCCATTCAAGTAATGGAGCCGCAGAGCTTAAAGGACAAGCTTGTTGCTACTGCAGCGGAGTTAATGGAATATTATCAGCAATAACAGCTTCACTGACAGCGGATGTCAGTGGAGCTGTTTTATTATGGAGGTAATCACGAAAAGGGGGATTTATCAATGAATCATACTGTATATCTTTATGTTTTGGACACCATGGCGGACTGGGAAATCGGGTACCTGACTGCCGAGCTGAACTCGGGAAGATATTATAAGAAGGGGCAAGCCTCCTCTAAATTAGTTACCGTAGGGCTAAACAAGACACCTATAACTACAATGGGCGGATTAACCATAATGCCTGACATCACACTGGAGGAATGCAGCCCTAGCAGCGGAGATTTGCTGATTCTGCCGGGTGGAGAGACATGGACAGATTCCATCCACGAGCCTATCCTGCAGGCTGCCGGGAGATGTCTGGAGGACAATATAGGAGTTGCGGCTATTTGCGGAGCTACAATGGGGCTGGCCCGGACAGGCCTGCTGGATACACGTGCTCATACTAGCAACGATCTGGAGTATCTCAAGATGGTCTGCCCGGCATACACAGGCGAACAGCACTATAAACTGCAGCCTGCTGTAACGGATGGTAACCTGATTACTGCCTCTGGAATAGCTCCCCTGGAGTTTACTGTTCATGTCCTGCGGGCCCTGGATGTATTCTCCGACCAGACCTTAGAAGCCTGGTATAACCTGTATAAGACTCAGGAGCCTAAGTATTTCTACGAGCTGATGAGTGGATTCCAAGAGTAACGAACACGGAACTTCCTCTAAACCTCTGCAGTAATATTGACAATCTAGCAAACTGCAGAAATGGAATATTGACCCATGGAAAATAAAGGGTTAGTATTGGTATAAATGGTTTTGAGAGGAAGTGTATACGTTGCTTGAACTCGATGGTATCGCTGCCGATTCACTTGTAGACATGATAAAACTATCATTTTCATGTGAAAACTGGCCAGCCGTAATTGAGGTGTCAGATAAGCTATTCGAAGTAATTGCTATCACCTACGAGACCTCGCATACTATCATCGGGATGTCCCCCAAGCCGCACTTAAACAGAAGCATTGCCTATTATTTCGGATATAGCCTATTAATGAAGGGGGTGGGGCACCAGAAGACAGGACAATACGCAGAAGCAAGAAGATGCATTAATCAATACAAGGATTTGGGCTGGATTAAGCATCTGGATGAAGAAGGGTATACGGAAGCGGCTTTTTTCAAGGAAATGGCTGTGGCCAACGGTTATGTTATTGAATTACTTGAGGGGAACAGCAGAGTGCTGCAGGAGTATGTCCGCTTTCTGCAGACGTTAACGAAGAAGGAAGTACTGAACGGACTGTTAACCGTCCTGGAGTCTGCAATCAAATACAACTACTCTATCGATTGGGTGCTTGAGCTATTCGAGGATCAGATCGAGGAGATCAGCAGCAAAGAGAAGAGAGAAGATGTACGAAGCTATGTGGATTACAAGTATTTACTCGCTACATACTTATATAGAAGAAATAATATGACCGATGCCTTAAATAGAATACTCGATATTTTACAAATATGTAGTAAACTAGAAGATGAGGCGGGATTTAGAAAGTCTGTTGCCTTCTACGAGCTTATCCGAAACAGGGCTACAGATTCACAGCAAGAGATGTATCAAAGGATTATAAAAAATATCTTAGAGAGGGAGTTTTTTTATGACGAAAAAGATATCCTTGTTGCTGACGACGCTGTTGTTACTTAGTGCAGTTGCTATCGGAGCCTCAGCTAGCGCTGATTCCGCTGCAAAGACAAGCCCTGCGGGCGGGATTACGCTATATAATCATGGGACTGGGCATTAGATATAAATGTTGGAGGAGGACCCCGCGGATGCGGGGTCTTTTGTATTATTAGGTCAGCCAGAAAATCTGGTTGGCCTATTTATGTAGGTGTTATAAGATGGCGGTAGCTGGGAGCACGAGGGTCTTTTTTTTGGAGTTTACCACTTCACAAAAACTGTTCTCCTATTACCCATAATGACCATGTTTGAGCTGGTGGGGGTATTGACCACGAATCACAAGCGAAGCTATTTGGATCCATCGTAGGAGTGCCGGTGAATATCATTTTGGAGGTTGTTATGGAACCAGTAGTGGGAGTGGATGTGGCCAAAGGGTTCAGTGTTGTACAAGCCTTCTCAAACGGAATGAGCCTTACGGGAAAGCGGTAGGTATTACTCATGAGAAGGACGGATTGGAGAAGTTGGGAGAAATGTTGAAAGAGCTGCAGACACAGACTTCGCGTTCTCCAGTCGTCGTTCTAGAAGCGACCGGTCACTTTCATCGCAGACTAGTGGCCTACCTGGAACACAGCGGATGGACGTATTTTATCGTTAATCCGGTGCAGGCCAAACGAGCAAAAGGAACCCACTTGCGAAAGGTAAAGACGGATGCCGCAGATGCCTGGCACTTAGCCGAGATGTTTTACCGGGAAGATGTGACTCCGCACCGGACATGGGAGGATAGCTATACAGAGCTTCAGCATGTGACAAGGCAGCATGAGTTTGTAACAGGGATGTTTTTACAAGCGAAATTAAACATGAGAGCCTTGCTGGATCAAGTGTTACCGGAATATGAGGAGGTGTTTGGTAATCTATTCTCGGAGACATCGCTGCATGTGCTGGCCCGTTGTTTGGAGGATCAGACCGAGGACCTTCAAGAGGTCATACAGAAATGCATAGGAAAATCCCATTCTCGGAAGTGGACGGAAGGCAAGATGGAATGTCTCAAAGAAGTGTTGTCTCGTTGGGAGGGACACTCCCGAAGTCGTACTCAAACCTTAGTTCTGCGCAGTATGGTGGAATTGGTTCTGACCTTTACCGAGCAATTGAGCGGACTAGAAAAGCAGATGGATGAGCTCGCAACGGGCTTTCCAGAAGTGGAACTGGTGAAGAGTATACCGGGAATCGGAGATAAGCTAGCAGCCGCCATTGTCGCAGAAATCGGGAACGCCCAGCAAAAAAACAGAGCTGGAAATTAAGATTGATCACTATGCTCATATCTCTAGCAGCATGGCGTTCCATTTGTTGTTATTCTTGCTGGCGGTTTTTGATTACGCGGATTTATGATGTCTTAGGCTAACATTTCGGGCGGCCTCGTAGTTTTTCTTTTGGTCGTAGCCTGAATCGAACATTAAACTTGTTGGAACACCACTTGGTTGGTGATAAAATGTAGTAATCAACTATGATGAAATTGTTGGGCATTAGCAACTTTATACTGAAATTAAACCGATTTTAAGTCAGTCTATATAAATTTAAGCTAACTCTTACATGCGCATTATTAAAATGTGACGTTTACAATTTCAGGAGGATATAGGATG
Source organism: Paenibacillus sp. fava2 (assembly GCF_058313675.1). Taxonomy (NCBI): domain Bacteria; kingdom Bacillati; phylum Bacillota; class Bacilli; order Caryophanales; family Paenibacillaceae; genus Paenibacillus; species Paenibacillus sp. fava2. Next base: position 804,592 of record NZ_CM177755.1, read on the forward strand.
CGTAATGAAAAAAAATCTTCAAAAAAACTAAAACCAAAACGAAAAATATATGCTATTGATTTATTCTGTGGTGCAGGGGGCTTAACAAAAGGATTGGAAAACGCAGGAATTGATGTCCGATTAGGAATTGATATAGATCCAGCTTGTAGTTATCCCTATAACCATAATAATAAGGCTCAGTTTCTTCTGAAAAACATAGAAGAAGTTAAGGTGGACGAGTTGGAAAAAAAGTATAGAAAAAATGGGATTAAGTTGCTGGCGGGATGTGCTCCATGTCAGACATTCTCTACATACAATCGTAAAGCGGATCAGTCTGATAAACGTTGGTGGCTACTAATGCAATTTGCGAGATTGATAAAGGAGGTTTCTCCAGAATTAGTTACAATGGAAAATGTACCTAGTCTAATTGATCAAGACGTGTTTATAAAGTTTGTGGAAGACTTAAAGAATACAAATTATCATGTGAGTTATCAAATTGTAAATTGCGCGGAGTATGGTCTGCCCCAGCAGCGTAAAAGATTAGTTTTGCTTGCCTCAAAGTTTGGTGAAATTGAACTTTTAAGTCCTTCAGAGATGGGGGTTAAATCTATGACAGTGCGTGATGCGATTTCTAATTTGCCACATATTGAGGCTGGTAAGGCTTGCAATAGTGATTTTTTACACCAATCTTCCTCACTTTCTGAGACTAACCTGTTACGAATAAAAGCATCAATTCCGGGCGGGACATGGCTAGATTGGAATAAGGACCTTGTAGCCGAATGTCATAAAAAAAACTCGGGAAAGACTTATCGAAGTGTTTATGGAAGGATGGAATGGGATGAACCAGCACCTACAATAACTACACAGTACTTTGGTTTTGGTAATGGGAGATTTGGTCATCCAGAACAGGATAGGGCAATTTCTTTACGCGAGGGTGCAATTCTACAAAGCTTTCCTGAAGAATATAGTTTTGTTGAGCCAGGAGAAAAAATCAGTATAAAAGCTGTTGGTAGGATGATTGGTAATGCGGTCCCCGTAAAACTGGGTGAAGTTATTGGAAAAAGCTTATTAGCACACGTAGCTCACCATGAAGAAATAAATAAAGGTAAGGGAGGCACGTCTGTTGCAGCAACAAACCAATAAAAACCTTTCATTCAGTCGGAACGTCCCCGACCCAGGTCAACTTGTTGAAGTTAGACGACGTCATTGGGTAGTTAGCCAGGTTCAAGGGTCTTCGTTCTCTACTGACTTAAATAGGCAACAGCATTTAGTAACCCTCGCTTCATTAGAAGAAGATTCTCTAGGTGAAGATCTTCAAGTCATATGGCAGATAGAACCTGGTGCAAAGGTTATGGAAAAGGCTGGTCTCCCTCAGATTACTGGATGGGATACAAACGAGAGGCTTGAGGCTTTCCTGGATGCAGTTAGATGGGGGGCAGCAACTAATGCAGATCGTTCTTTTCTACAAGCTCCATTTCGTAGTGGGATAACGATAGAAGAGTATCAACTAGATCCTCTTGTGAGAGCTGTTGATATGGCTCGTGTTAACTTATTAATTGCAGATGATGTTGGTTTAGGTAAGACAATTGAGGCTGGATTGGTAATACAAGAACTTCTAGTACGTCATAGAGCACGGACTGTCTTTATTGTTTGCCCAGCCTCCCTTCAGGTGAAATGGCAAACTGAAATGCAGGAGAAATTCGGCCTTGAATTTCGAATTGTTGATACTGATTATATAAAACAACTACGCCGTGAGCGTGGAATACATGGCAATCCTTGGGCCTCCTTTCCGCGACTTATTTCGTCTATGGATTGGATGAAAAGCGGTGAGGGTTTACGACTGCTCAAGGACATTCTACCTCCTCAAATAACTTATCCACGCAAATTCGACATTTTGGTAGTTGACGAGGCACATAACATAGCGCCAACGACTTCTAGTAAGTATGCACTTGAGAGTCAACGTACAAAACTAATTCGTACCATTTCACCTCACTTTTCACATCACTTATTTCTGAGTGCGACACCGCATAATGGATTTCAGGAGTCTTTTACTTCACTACTTGAACTACTTGATGATCAGCGATTTGCAAGAACAATTATGCCTGATGAAAAGCAACTTCAAAGGGTAATGGTTCGCCGACTTAAAAGTGACATAGTAGATAGTAAGGGTCAGCCTGTATTCCCTGTTCGAAAGCTAGAGTGTCTAGAAGTGGACTATTCCTATGAGGAGAGAGACATTCATAAGCTACTGGGGGAATATATAACTAGTAGATCAAGTAGTGTTCGTGGAACTCGTTATGAGTTCGGGACGGATTTCATTCATACATTACTCAAAAAAAGATTGTTTTCTTCTCCTATGGCTTTTGCAACAACACTAGAGAAGCATAGAGATACCCTTAGAAAAGGGGGGGGGAGTCCTGCAAAAGATACATTAGATAATCGTATTCTTCGAAAGGCGATCTTGCGCACGGAAGAAGAATATTCCAATGATGCACAAGCTGAACAGCTCAGTAATGAGGCGATTGAAGTAGCTAGTGAGCTTACAGTTCCGCTAACGGTAATACAAACGGAAATGTTAGAACGTCTGTCTGGCTGGGCTGATAAATTTAAGAACCGTTTGGATTCAAAAGCAAAAGCGATACTTAGTTGGTTAGATACTCATCTTAAGCATAATGGGCGACAGAACAATAAGCGGGTAATATTATTTACTGAATATCGGGCCACACATACATGGTTACACCAAATTCTAGCTAGTCATGGTTATGGTGGGGAGCAGCTAATGTTTTTGCACGGTAGCATGCTTCCCGATGAACGGGAAAGTGTTAAGGCAGCCTTCCAAACGGACCCGCAGATATCCCCAGTTCGTATTCTATTGGCAACTGATGCTGCTTCAGAGGGGATAGATTTGCAGAATCACTGTAATTATCTGATTCATATTGAGATCCCGTGGAATCCAAACGTTATGGAACAACGTAACGGTAGAATAGATCGACACGGCCAGAAGGAAAAAGAAGTATATATCTGGCATCCGGTTGGAAAGGGTTTTAAATCTGATAATAGTTCACAAAGAAAAATTAGAGTAGGTGAGGTTACTGGTGACCACGAATACCTGATGCGTGCTGTTCTTAAAATTGATAGGATTCGGGAGGACCTAGGTACAGTTGGTCCTGTTATTGCATCACAAATTGAAGAAGCGATGCTTGGGAGACGCAATTCAATGGATACAAGTATTGCAGAGACTAAGGCAGCCCAAGCTCGTCGTTTTGTTTCTGCTGAAAAAAGGATGGAAGAAAAGATATCTCGTCTTCATGCGCGGCTATTGGAGGCTAAAGAGGAGTATCATCTTTCACCTGGGCATATTGAAAGAGCTGTTGAAATAGCTTTGGAAATTGCGGAAAAACCAGCACTTAGACCATATTCTCTATCGGGGGTACCTAATGGGAGTCTGTTTGAGGTCCCTATACTACCTGGATCATGGGGGAGAGCGACAATTGGGCTTAACCATCCCCATACAGGTGTGCGTCGCCCTATAACATTTGACCATAACGTAGCAAAAGAAAGAGATGATGTCGTCCTTGCACATTTAAATCATAAACTTGTCCAGATGAGCTTGCGCCTATTACGTGAGGAGTTGTGGAAAATAGATGATGTTAAACAACTTCATCGTGTATCGTTTCGGTTAGTTCCTGATAGGGAATTTGTCTCACCGGTTGTAGCGGTCTGGTCTCGACTAGTTATCATTGGCGGTAATCATGAGCGCCTTCATGAAGAGTTGACATTATCAGGAGGGGAACTTAGGAGGAGTGGTTTCTCTAGAATAACACAATTGGGTAGATTAGAATCGTTAATCGAACAATCTATTGCTGTAGAACCATCCAAATCATTATTTAAGTCACTAAAAGAAAGATATGAAAGTCAAGAAAGGTCAATTCAAGCAACCCTTGAGGCTAGATCGCGTGATAGATTGAAGTATTTAGAAAACACTTTAGAGCGAAGGAAAGATGGGGAAATTAAGGATGTATTGACAGTTCTTGATGACTTGGAAATAAGTATACAAAATGAATTGAAAGATCAAAGGCCTCAACAAATTGAGTTGCAGCTATGGCCAGAGGATCAAAGAAATCAGCTTCGCCGAGATTATGATGCACTTAAGGAGCGACTCAAACGTATTCCAAATGAAAAGGAAAATGAAGCGTTAGCTATAGAGAATAGATATAAAAATATAGTTGATCGAACGTTTCCGGCAGCGGTTGTATTTCTTGTACCAGAATCTGCACTCGGAAGGAATGAAACAGAGTGAGTAGACATACAGAGTGGCTGTCGCTAATAGAAGTATCAGGCCATTTTTTAACGGTTCCTCTCTTAGAAAAAGCATTTCCACAAGGATTGGGGGCGTTAGAAACACCAAGAAGAGCACGTTTTCGTTCAGCTTATGATGAATGGTGTGAGGCTATTGAGGATCAGGATCCAATGCTATCGGATCTTCATCGCGAATGGATATGGATAGTACTTACTGAACTTTTAGAATATGATAGTTATTCTTTGGTTTTGAACTCTGAATTATCCTTGCCTTTTAGTATAACTTCTCTGGAGCAAAGAGGACTTTTTATGCCTAATTGGGTTGTTAAGGGCAATCAAGATGAGAATCCAAGACTCTTTGTCTCTGTGCTTTCTCCAGAAACTAATCTTGAGACGGTACAACATGATGATGGTTGGCCAAGTTCTTTTATTGAGAGAATGACATTGTTATGTAAAACTAGTGGAGTCAGACTCGGTCTAGTTACCAACGGTGAGCGATGGGTATTAGTAAATGCTCCAATAGGCGAGACGTCTAGTCATGCTTCGTGGTATTCACGACTTTGGTTTCAGGAGCCGGTTACGCTTAAGGCATTCCAGTCATTATTAGGAGTACGTCGTTGTTTTGGTCCTCAGGATGAAACTTTAGATGGTTTATTAGAAGAATCCATAAAACATCAGGATGATGTGACGGACACTCTGGGAGAACAAGTACGTCGTGCTGTTGAAGTGCTAATACAATGTCTAGATAAAGCTGATCAAGATCGTAACCGGGAATTGTTACATAATGTTGTCACGTCTGAGCTTTATGAAGCTGGACTCACTGTGATGATGAGATTAGTGTTCTTGCTCTGTGCAGAAGAAAGAGGATTATTATTATTAGGTGATCACTTTTACGATCAACATTATGCGATTTCAACTTTACGTAGTCAATTAGTAGAAGAGGCTGACCGTCACGGGCCAGAAATGTTAGAGCGTCGATATGATGCTTGGGCACGACTACTAGCCGTTTTTCGTATGGTCTTCGGAGGAATTGACCATGAATCTCTTCGAATGCCTGCCTTAGGTGGCTCTCTATTTGATCCTGATAGGTTTCCTTTTTTAGAGGGAAGGCCAAAAGGGACTAAATGGCTTGATTCAGATGCCAAACCTTTACCAATTGATAACAGAACAGTACTTCTTTTGTTAGAATCATTACAAGTATTGCAACAACATGGTGGTGCATTACAATTATCTTATAGAGCACTAGATGTTGAACAAATCGGACATGTATATGAAGGTTTACTTGAGCAAACTGTCGTGCGAGTACCAGAAGTGACCTTGGGTTTAATAGGTTCGCAAAAAGCGAAAAATCCTAATGTTTCACTGAATAAACTTGAATTGGAACTAGCTGAAGGGGAGCAGAACCTTTTAAAGCTAATAAAAGAAACCACTGAACGTAGTGAAGCCGCTATCCGGAGCGCCGTTAACAGATCGACTGATGAGGTTCTGGTAAGTCGGCTGCTTGCGGTATGTGGCGGCGATGTCAAGCTTTTAAAACGAATACAACCATTTATGCACTTGATACGAACAGATGCCTGGAATGATCCTATCGTGTATTTAGCTAACGCTTTCGTAGTTACTATTGGAGTAGATCGTCGTGAAACTGGTACTCACTATACACCAAAATCACTAACTGAGCGTATTGTTACAAATACCTTAGAGCCATTAGTATATAATGGTCCGGCAGAAGGTAAACAACGTGAAGATTGGGTATTAAAGCTTTCATCCGATTTATTGGATCTTAAAATTTGCGACCCAGCAATGGGTTCGGGCGCGTTTCTCGTCCAATCATGTCGCTGGTTGGCCGAACGCCTTGTAGAGTCGTGGGCTACAGATGAAAAGAACGGGAAAACTATATCGGTTAACGGGGAGGTTCTGAATGAATTAGGCTACAATGACCCGTTGCCAAAAGACTTAAATGAACGCATACTCTTTGCAAGACGATTGATTGCAGAGAGATGTCTGTATGGTGTTGATGTAAATCCTTTGGCTGTCGAGTTATCAAAATTATCAATATGGTTGGTAACCCTGGCGAAAGGTCGACCCTTTGGTTTTCTGGATCACAACCTACGCCATGGTGATAGCTTGCTTGGAGTCAATCATATAAATCAACTTAACACACTGTCTTTGCAACAGGAATTAGAGCAATACCAGCAACGCCTATTTGGAGAAAAAATTGAAAACGCCGTCAATGAGGTAATTGAACTTCGCAAGACTTTATATGAAATATCTGTAAGAGATATTCATGATGTGGAGACTAAAGCGAAGTTAGACAAGGAAGTACAATATAAAATTAAATTTGTTCAGTTGTTGGCTGATGCAATGATTGGGTTGATTTTATCTTCAAAACGTAGTTCGAAATTAAGAGATTCTTCGATGGATGGACTCTCTGATATAGCATTGGAATTACTGAATGGAAATGAAAAAGTGAGAAGAGTTATAAAAGAGCAAGCTGAAATTGCATTGAATGTTGACCTTCCTAAAGGCAAGGCACCGAGGAATCCTTTTCATTGGCCGTTAGAGTTTCCTGAAGTGTTCATAAGAGAAAATGGAGGATTTGATGCAATAATAGGGAATCCACCTTTTAAACGCGGAAAAGATATCACAGGAATGCTGGGTGTATCTTATCGTGAGTATTTAGTTTTATATGTTGCAAATGATGTGCGTGGTTCCGCTGATCTTGTAGTATATTTTTTTCTTAGATCTAATCAAATTCTTAGGCAAAATGGTTGTTTTGGACTGCTAGCAACTAATACTATCTCGGAAGGAGATACAAGAGAAGTTGGTCTCGATAAACTATTGTCGTGGAATCATACGATTTACAACGCTACCCCAAATTATCCTTGGCCAGGAAAAGCTTCTGTGATGGTTAGTCAAATCCATTTGTTTAAGGGTATTTGGAAGGGACAAAAATATTTAAGTGGAGTATCTGTTTCTCAAATATCTTCGTATTTGTCAAACACAAATCAACAATTACCTAAAAAATTAACTTCCAATTCCTCAAAGTCTTATCAAGGCTCAAACATTTTAGGGCTTGGATTTACACTTAGTGATGAGAATGCTAAAAAATTAATTGAAAAAGATATTAAAAACAATGAGGTATTATTGCCGTATTTAGGTGGTCAAGATGTAAATTCTGATCCGAAACATTCCCCATCACGTTGGGTTATTAATTTTTGGGATTGGCCAATTGATCGAAATGCTGATGGATCATGGTTACAGAGTCACTCAAAGTCAAAACTATCGTGGCTAAAAGATGGAGTTGTTCCATATGATTATCCGGGTAGGGTAGCAACAGACTTTCCGGATCTATTAGAAATTCTCCGCAATAAGGTTAAACCAGAGAGAGAGAAGAAAAAAAGAAAACAATATCGAGAACAGTGGTGGCAATTTGGAGAGAAGCAAAGAGCCCTGTATACAGCACTTGGTAGAGGGGGGCTCTTTGTTCGAAGTGATAATATTGCTAATGAAGATGTATTTCAACCCGATACTGTTTTATGTCAAACAATGACTTCTAAGTACTTAGCAATAGCAGTTGTACCAAATGACATAGTATTCTCTCATAAGCTTGTTGTTTTTACAGTGGGCACGGATTTTTTTGCTCTTCTCCAATCGACTATTCACGAAATATGGGCTAGAAAATATGGTGGTACACTTGAAACTCGTATGTCATATACGCCAAGTGATGCGTTTGAAACATTTCCCTTTCCCGATACAGTTTATAACTGTATATCAATTGGAAGTGATTATCTCAAACAAAGAGCAAGTATCATGATAGATAATGGTATCGGATTAACAGATGTATATAATGCATTTCATAGTATAACCAACCAAGATAAAGAAATTCAAAAGCTGAGAAGACTCCACTCTGAACTAGATGTTACAGTTTTAGCTGCATATGGATGGGAGAACATTGAACTGAAACACGAGTTCAGAGAAGTTACATACTTGCCTGAAAATGATAGAGTACGTTTTACTATTTCTGATGAAAGCCGGAAAGAGATCCTTCATCGTCTTCTCAAGTTAAATCATGAACGGTATGAGGAAGAGAGTTTACTTAAGAAGAATATAGGTAAAATTTTGACCAGTAAATCTAGAAAAATTAAACAATCAATAGATGATCAAACTAATCTTCTAAACCTTTTTGAATTAGGAGACAAATATACCTAATAATATATTGAAAATGTGGAGGAAGAATATGAGCGAAGAAAGCAGGAAATTATTCGAACATGGAATGCAAACACCTGATACTCCGAATGCCTGGCTTATTCGATTAGGAAAGGAGATTCAACTGAATGATTATACAATAACAATATATTTAAATTCGTCTGAATGTCGTGGTATAAATGAAAGAGACATGCTTATCATTTTTGATCAAAATTTGTGTGAGCACAAATCAATTACTTATGCTCGTATATATCGTAAACGTTCAACATCAAGTAAAACAGTTCTCTTATTGGATGGTATCATTACTAACAAACCTACATCTTTTATTGAGTTATGTTTAAATTCTACAATAACAACTTCCATCAAAAGACTTGATTGGAGCAGCCTTGAAAAAGCTCTGAAATTAGATTGTGACATTGATGTCTCTGCTTTTCCGTCAATCAAAGGCGATACATCTAGTGAACAGGCCTATATCCGTGATCTATTAAAGATGGCTGTATATGACGACTTACTTGGTCCAGCTGGTGGTCCAGAAGAAGAGATTATTGGAATGAGTGTCCGTGACCGCTATCTTGTAGGGAGGCTTGCTCCACAAGAAACGCGTGTAGAAGAGGCAGACGAGCTACCCAATGCAAGTGGGCGAATCGATACTGAAGATTCGGATGGCGAAATTGATGCTTCAACTAATCAGTCTCTGGTTCCTTCATCAATAGGATTCACCTTCTGTGTTGATGGGGCTGTTAAAGAAGTTGAACTTGTTGCAAGTTGGGGAAGATATGAGCGTGCAGAAAGCCATAAGGTTAATGGGAAAACTGGAAAACCTCTTCGTGCATGGAAACGGATACCTTCGGGTGGGACTAAAATAATCGAATTAAATGATAGCAACATTAAACCTGTACCAATAGACATGAATTGTCCAAATGTCGTTATTCAAGGAATGATAAGTAATCCGCTAGAAAATGGAGACAGGTTGGTTACGTTATTCTTAATTAATAATCAAATTAGTATAAATCAAAATCAAGACCAGGCTTGGTTATTTCAACCAGAGTTGCTGGTACGAGACTCTCAAAATAAAGCTGTTTTTAGACGTCGTCCTATCCTTCAAAATGAGGATTTCGACGATGAACGGGAATCATTAGAGATGGTATACCGACATCATGTTGAGTTTGCTGTTGGTCATGGAATATCAGTACATGCTACTACTGCTGATGGAGATAGTGAACATGCGGTTGAAATAAGTACAAAAGTTATACCAGATTATGAAGTACCTATTACGGAAACTCCGGGCCTTGAATCCGAAGATCGTCCTGCAATGCGTGAAATGGTTGAGTCAGGGTATCTTGATATGGAGTTCTTGGCTAAATTAGATAGCAATGATCTAGAAAGTGCCTTGAATATCCTTATAGATGATTTTGACACATGGATTCGTGAACAAAGAGAGCGAATAGTTAATTCGGTAAAAGGATACGAAAAATCTGGAGCAGATGCAATGGATAGTTGTGATCATATTCTGGGTAGATTGCGGGAGGGCATTGCTGTTCTTAAATCTAATCCGTTAGCGTTAAAGGCATTTCGTTTTGCTAATCAAGCAATGGCCACTCAACGTATACATAGCATTTACGCACTTTCAAAGCGCCGTGGTGAGAGCCCAGATTTAGAAGAATTGAATATTCGTAAAAATCGTTCTTGGCGTCCATTCCAGTTGGCCTTTATATTATTATCGATTCCTGCTTTGTCTGACCCAACTCACCATGATCGTACAGAGCCGCTTGAGGCGTATGCTGATTTGTTATGGTTTCCAACCGGTGGGGGGAAAACTGAGGCATACCTCGGAGTAGCTGCTTTTACTATGGCTATACGGAGACTACAAGGAAATCTTGGTGGTCTTGATTCTGGTCGTGGATTAGCTGTCATTATGAGATATACACTCAGACTATTAACCTTACAGCAGTTTCAACGTGCAACAGCATTAATTTGTGCAATGGAAGTACTACGTAAAAACGAACCGAAATTATGGGGAACACAACGTTTTACCATCGGGCTATGGGTTGGGAAAAAGGTAACCCCTAATACTACAAAGGAAAGCCATGAAGCAATTGAAAAGGAACGTGATGGTAAATATAGAGGATCTACTCCTGCTCAACTTACTACTTGTCCTTGGTGCGGATCTGAGATTGCCCCTGGTCGTGATATTCGCGTAGATCTTGATATGGGAAGGACTTTAATTTTTTGTGGAGATAAGTATGGTCGTTGTGAGTTCAGCCAGGAGAAGTCAAAAAAATTAGGTCTTCCAGTTTTAGTTGTAGATGAAGAGATATACCACCAACCACCTTCTATGTTGATCGCTACTGTGGATAAGTTTGCAATGATGGCCTGGAAAGGTGAGGTCCGTACCCTCTTTGGCAAAGTAACTCAGGAATGTCAACGTCATGGCTTACTATGGCCTGATGCTGATTGTAATGGAAATCATAAGAAGAAAGGTTACCTATCTGCAACTTCTGCACAGAATGTGTTATCAGTTCGCCCGCCTGACTTAATAATTCAAGATGAATTTCATCTTATAAGTGGACCTTTAGGAACTATGGTAGGGCTTTATGAAACAATTGTTGATGAATCATGCACTTGGGAATTTAATGGTAAAAAAATAAGACCTAAGGTTATCGCCTCCACAGCTACAGTAAGAAAGGCTCGGGAACAAATGAATAATGTATTTCTGCGACAAGTATCAATTTTCCCACCACATGGTCTAGATGTAGAAGACAATTTTTTCTCTATCCAAAGATCTGTAGAAAAGAAACCTGGTCGTTGTTATATGGGAATCTGTTCACCTGGAAGTTCACGCCCAGCAGTGTTGATTCGGATTTATGTCGCAATGCTTACCGCTGCGCAAACGTTATATAATCACTTTGATCAAGCTGCTGATCCTTATATGACTGTAGTCGGATACTTTAATTCTCTTAGAGAATTGGGTGGAATGCGGAGGCTTGCTGAAGACGATGTCCAGACCCGTTCTTACCGGGTGGAGATGAGTGATGTGGATAGACCAGGTTTGAGTCAAAGATCTGTTAAAAATGTAGATGAGCTTACTTCACGAGTAGCAAGTAAAGAAATTCCTAAAAAGCTTGACCAATTAGAGGTGAAGTTCAAGTCTTCATGGGAAAAGGGCGAAACTCGTGCGATAGATGTAATGCTTGCGACTAATATGCTCTCGGTTGGCGTCGATGTAAATCGTCTAGGTTTAATGGTTGTTAATGGTCAACCAAAAAGTACGGCTGAATATATTCAGGCTACCAGTCGGGTAGGTCGTGCATTCCCTGGCTTAGTTTGTACTGTTCTCACATGGTCCCGACCTCGTGATCTCTCTCACTATGAAACCTTTGAGCATTATCATGCCACTTTTTATAAACATGTTGAAGCACAATCAGTTACTCCATTTGCTCCTCGCGCCTTGGATAGGGGGCTGACAGGAACAATGATAAGTCTGTTACGTATGAATCACGATGTCTTAAACCCAAATACTGGTGCCCATTATCTCGATAGTCCTACCAAACCAGAAGTGGAATATGTGAAACGAATTGTAAAGAATAGAGCATGGAAGGTTAAGAATGAAGAGGCAATGAATAATGCAAATCAGATGTCATCTGAAAGAATTGATATCTGGGCAAAAGAAGCAGTTAAACCTGGTCGGCGACTTGGGTATGAGACAGAACGCGGTCAGGGCGACCTAGTGGCTCTGTTGAAGAAGCCCGGTATCTTCGCATGGGATAATGTAACTGTCCCTATGTCTTTGAGAGAGATTGAACCTGGTGTTCAACTTATTATGGATGTAGCGAATCTTCCTGAACCTCCAAATTGGAGGCTGAAAGAAATTGATAGTGTTAGCGAAGGGGGCAATAGAGGATGAGTACTTATAGAGTCGGAGCTGTTCGACCTTCTCAGCTATTATGGACTTATGGACCTGGGGCTTTGATCGATTTACCTAACTTATCTGTAATAACTATGGGATTAGATCTTTGGAATGTTGAAAATTGTTCCCCTATTGAAGAGGCTAGATTACTGGCTGCCGTAAGACGCAAGTTAGGGTCACAAGTTGAACGATTACGTGTTCCACCATTCCTTAGAGACGAGAATGCAGATCCGATGTCTGCTGAAGGAAAGATAGGTGTGCCAGTTAGGCCTTTTCCACGCTGGTTGAGATGTGTAAGATGTGGTCTTCTCTCAGAATATGATTCGGGGTTGTTTAAAATTAAACCTAATCCTTATCGCCCAGAGCAAACCCATTTTATTCATGAAAATTGTGAAAAGGGCAAAAAATCGGATGCAGTGCCAGCCCGCTTTTTATTAGCGTGTAGAAATGGGCATCTTGATGATTTTCCGTGGCGTTGGTTTGTACATGGCGGTCCGTCAGACTGTAGGGGCAAATTAAGGTTCTTCGAAACAGGTGCATCGTTACAGACAGAAAACTTGTGGGTAAAATGCGATGAATGTGAATCATCAAGATCTTTAGTTCATGCTTTTGGGAAAGAGGCTCAACAAAATCTACCTGCCTGTCGTGGAAGGCATCCCCACCTTGATATGTATGATAAATCATGTGATGAAGACCCAAGGGCTGTATTGCTTGGAGCTACCAATAGCTGGTTTCCTATTACATTATCGGTATTGGCGATACCTATTCATAACAATTTGTTAAATCAACTTGTAGCTGATGGTTGGGAAGATTTTGTCGATGTTGAAAATCTTGAGGAATTAAGAGGAATCGTTAGGACTCTCTCAAGAAGAGGGGTCTTGCCTGGCATAAGTGAGTATGATTCTAAGGATATATGGCATGCAATTCAAAATAAGAAAAACGGGCAAGCTGCAGACGAGAATATTACGGAACTTGATATTAAAGTACCAGAGTGGGATGTTCTTACATCATCATTACCTCCAAATGATTGGCCGCAATTCTTAAGCCGGCGAACAGAACCTCCAGCAAGTTACGGGGATAAAATATCAAATGTATTATTATTAGAAAGATTAAGGGAAGTGAATGCACTAATTGGATATACAAGGGTAGAAGCCCCAGAGGAAGGTTCAGATACAGAAGTTCAACCGACTATGGCTGGATTATGCCGCGGTCGCCCAAAGTGGGTGCCAGCAAGTGAAGTGCATGGCGAGGGGATATTCATACAGTTTAATGAAGAGAAGATAAGGGATTGGGAAAGCTGGGAGGTTGTTAAAGAACGGAATTTAAAATTAGAACTAGGGCATAATGGATGGCGTAATGCAAGGAAGTTAGATCCAGAGGAAGGGTATCCGGGAATTAGGTATGCAATGTTACACACTTTCGCACATCTGCTAATCCGTGAGTTTGCGCTTGAATGTGGATACAACGCAGCTAGTATTAGGGAACGGATATATGCTAGTGATAATTTGGAACGACCTATGGCCGGAGTTCTCTTGTATACTGCAGCGGCCGATTCTGACGGTACATTAGGAGGGCTCGTAGAGTTGGGGAAAACCGAAAGCCTTGGTCGACTTATTGATCAAGCCTTGGTAAGATCAGAGATTTGTTCATCAGATCCATTATGTTCGGAGCATGATCCAAGTCAAGATAGAACTCTTCATGCTGCATCATGTCATGCATGTGCTTTTGTCGCCGAGACTTCTTGTGAACGTGGAAATCGATATCTTGATAGAGCTCTCCTAGTTAATACATTAGAATGTAGTGAAGCTGCATTCTTTAAAAGGGAATCTAATTGATGAATGAAATATTTCAAATTGTTGCAGAGCTAGGAATGAAACTTCACCCAGATCGGATAGGAGCAATTGCTGAGAAAATTGCCTCTTTAGGATCCTTCAAAGATTTTTCTAGAGCAAAAACTAGTTTTGGTCCTAACGTTGATAATATATTAATTCTTAGATTTGAACGTGCTTGGCAAAAGTATAGTCATATTACACCTGCTGAACTGTCTATAGCACTACGTAGTTCATCTTGGACTTCGAGCTTGCACAATATGAAGAGTTCCGTTGAATTAGTATGGACAGGTCCATCAACTGGGATAGTACCTATTAGACATACTGAGCAGGTGTTGTGTCAAGTAATTAGATCTTCAGTCAAGAAGCTTTACATAGTTAGCTACGTTGCATACAAAGTTGAAACAATTATTCACGAATTATGTAATGCCGCTGAGAGAGGTGTGAGTATTAATTTAATTTTTGAATCCTCTACAGAACACGGAGGAACTGTCAGTTTTGATTCAGTGGAAGCTATGAAAAAAACAGTCTCAACAGCAAATATCTATGTTTGGAAAAAGACAGGACAATCAGTAGGTTCAGTGCATGCTAAATGTGCTGTTGCTGATGGGCAGTTATCATTTATTACAAGTGCAAATTTTACTGCTGCTGCAATGGAAAGAAACATGGAGCTAGGGGTTTTAGTTGAGGGAGGGCATATTCCTCAAAACTTAGAACGACATCTTGAAGCACTTATTGTTACGGGTATCGTTCTAAGAGTTTGATTAAGGATTACTAAGTTATAATTAAATTTATGCTTATGTAATACTTGCTGTTTTATTTACCGGTATTTATTTGAGTTGTTGCTGCCTAACATCGTAATGGAATGGATGCGAGAATTAAGGTAACAGATTTATTTGGAGATTAATTGGGGACAAAGATCGCCAACTAATCTCCAATGTCACCTAAATAAAATCATACGATAACGTAAAAAACCTTATTATGTTTACTTTTATAATGTAATTAAAGAGGCTCTACAGAAACAGAATTCCCTTTCCCTTTAGTTATCTTCCTCCAACAATTCCCCAACAGAAACCTCCAATGCTTTCGCAACAGCCACCACCTCATAATCCTGCACTAATCTATATTGCCCCTCCAAGCGCGACAAACTAGTTGGGCTGATGTCTAACCCGAAGGTTTGCAACCGAGCAAGGAAATCCTTTTGTTTCATTCGCTTAGCTTTTCTAATAGCTACAACTCGGGTCCCGATGATGTTTTTGTCACCTGGGGGCTCTTTGCGATGCTTCATTTCCGGTCACCTCACAATTTAATCAAATTGTATGCGAGGTAACTATTGTTTTAATGCGAATATCGAATTAAAATAAAATAAACCGATAAACGCATTAAAAATTCTGTACATCGCCTACAAACATAGCTTTTCCAGAGGGGAGGAGTTGTAATGCAGCATCTGATTCAGAAGTATGAGGAGGAGAAGAGCAAGCTGAACGAACTTGGCCAAAGATCACTGAAGTTAGGAATTCCACTCAGCGGCAATGAAGCGGTTCAAGCTCAGAGTCGTAGGGTAGACGAACTTATTAATCAGATGTATCAAGAAAAGAACCGATATCTGGAGGATTTGCGCTTAAACTTCTGTCATGGAGGAGATGTGGTGAGCTTTCCGGCATGGTTTGTACAAACGATGCAAGGCAGATTAAATGAGATAACCGCACAGATTGAATACCAATCTGAGCCCAGACTTGTTTTTGAAGAAGAGAATAAGGCATTTCAGGCTCTGTTTGACTCCATGGACATTGCACGTATGCCTGAGTTTGAACACTGGGAGGATAAGCTTCAACTGAAGCTCTCCGTTCTATATGAACGTCTCTATCTCCAAGGATTAAAGGATGGTATGCAGCTTGCTAATACCTTTACTGCTCCTTCTGTTCTCTCGGATTAGATATTGAAATCTAAAGCATACGCATACTTCACATTTGGACTGTCCAGGCGACAGTCTATTTCTTATGCATATGATTGGAAGGGATACATTCCCATTTTGTCGAATAACCATACATATTGTAAATTCAGATGATACGAGGTTTTGCTATGTTTAGAGCGCTATGGTCTCTCTTCAGGAAGTCAGATACTGAGCCACCCCAGTCTGTACGTAAGGCACCAACTGGCAAGTCGAAGCCGAAGGTCGCTGCCACAAGGATCGGAGAGCTAGGCGAGCATAAAATTAATATCCAATTGGATCAGCTGCCTAAGGAGTGTAAATCGTTAAGCGATTTGTTACTCCCTAATCCTAAGTCTCGAACAGGCTACGCTCAAATTGATCATGTTGTTATTTCCCCGTATTGCTTATTCGTCATTGAAACCAAAAACTACAATGGAGAAATAAGAGGTGGACGGATGGATCAACAATGGTCAGTGAGCAACCGTTACAAGATGTATAATCCTCTGAAACAAAACTATGGCCATATCAAGGCCGTTGAAAGTCTTATTAAGGGTATGCCTAAATTGAAATCTGTATCGATTATTTCATTTACGATGAGATGCCGATTTAGCATAGATCCAGAGCTGCGACAAATTAATTCCTACGAGCTTGTTGTTTATGATGTAGAGTTGAGTGAATTTATCTCCAGAAAATTGCTTCGACTAAAGTCGGAGAGCCCAGAGCAATTACTTTCTCAAGTGCAGGTTCAGTCTATTTATGATCAACTGACTCAGGCTAACATTACAGACTCGGAGATTCGCAAGCTCCATATAGAGAAGATTACATCGACTACTAAAAATCGTTAACCACCTTGGAG
The DNA here is from genome assembly GCF_058313675.1 of Paenibacillus sp. fava2. Taxonomy (NCBI): domain Bacteria; kingdom Bacillati; phylum Bacillota; class Bacilli; order Caryophanales; family Paenibacillaceae; genus Paenibacillus; species Paenibacillus sp. fava2. The sequence goes on from NZ_CM177755.1 coordinate 821,601, forward strand.
GACTCCATGCCATTACCAGAAGCAATTACACAAATATTCAAGCGTAAGCAAAAATCATATAAAATGGTCCTGATCTTATCCTTAATTGAAGAGCTAAAGACTACCGATCAAGGGAGGGTTTCTCTTGATAAAGTAAAGAACCGATTTCTTGATTACTACATGCATCAACAAGACCTTGGGCATAGAGTAGATGAGACACCTACTCGTTATCACGCTCGATGGACTGAGATAACGAAAGGGCAGCTGAATTCTATATTAACTACACCAGTTAAAATACTTTCAGAGGTTATATTTGTTGATTCAGAAGATAATTCAATTGGTTTTTATCCTGAGATAAAGGATCAAATCGGGGAGGATGGCCTTCGCCAGTTGGAGAACCTAGCAATAGAAGAACTACATAAGTATAATACTGCAATGCAACAATTCTCCCTGAAAAATCACCTGGAGAATATTATGGCTCAGTACATTCAGGCCAAAAGAGAACCCTTTAAAGATCATTCATTGGGCACCTTATTAAGAAAGACGATTCCTTCTGAGCTAAGGGCGTTGCCTTTCCTGAATGAGGAGCACTATAAGATTCAAGGCTCCATCGGACAGGGGAAATGGGCCGATGTGCCTTGGTTTTCTATATTAGATAAACGCATTACTACAACCACTCAAAGCGGTGAATATGTCGTATATCTTTTTGCCGAAAATATGAGTGCTGTGTACCTAACACTTGCCCAAGGAGTAACAACTGCACCGAAGGAGAATGGGAGCAAGGGTAAATATGCATATCTACGTAGTAAAACCCAAGAAATTCGTAAGCTCATTCCTCTTACAAATATGAATAAGGACGAAGATATTCAGCTTTTGGGCCATGGCCGAGGGAATGATTATCAGGCATCTACTGTTGCTTATATAAAGTATGAAAATGGTAAGCTACCATCAGATGAGAAATTAGTACAGGATCTACAGAACGTAATGGAAGATTATCGAATCTATGTTGAAGATCACATACTTAATGAAACGGCAAGCACCTTGGAGGTAGAGCCAGTGACAGCGTATATTGAATCGGTACCTGAGCCTATTGACGACACCGAAATCCCTTCTTTCCTCCACCAAATCCAAGCCCACATCCGCCGCCAAGGCTTCTTTTTCCCTGAACACCTTATCGAAAACTTCTACCTTTCACTAAAAGCCAAACCCTTTGTCATCCTGGCGGGCATCTCGGGCACAGGGAAGACGCGGCTGGTGAAGCTGTTTGCGGAGGCGCTGGGGGCGACGCGGGATAATGGGCAGTTTAGCTTGATTCCGGTGCGGCCGGATTGGAGTGATCCTGCGGATCTGCTGGGATATAAGGATCTGTCGGGCAGGTTCCAGCCGGGTCCGATTACGAAGGTGTTAGTGGATGCGCGGCAGCCGGAGAATCGGCATAAGCCTTATTTTATCTGCCTGGATGAGATGAATTTGGCCCGGGTGGAGCATTATTTTAGTGATATGTTAAGCGTGCTGGAGACGCAGGAGTGGCGGGAAGGGGTCATTCAGACGCAGGACCTTATTTCTCCTACCTTGCTAGATACGCCTGACGATCAAGAAACCTATGGTGGCCTTGGCATCCCGGAGAATGTGTTCCTGATCGGGACGGTGAATATGGACGAGACGACGCATCCTTTTAGCAAAAAAGTGCTCGACCGCGCCAACACCCTGGAGTTCAATTACATCAATCTGCAGCAGTATCCGCAAGAGATTGGGCAGGAGGCGGGTGATCCCGCTGAGCTTACAGGGCTGAATCATCTGTTTGTCCGCTCGGATTATCTGCAGCTGGTAGACGCCTATGAACCTCACAAGGAGCTTGTTGTCCGGACAACGGAGAGACTGGTGAAGATTAATACGCTGCTTGAGGATATTCATGCTCATGTGGGCTTCCGGGTACGGGATGCGATATGCTTTTATATGATTTATAACGACCGTTATGGCCTGATGGATGAAGAAGAGGCGTTCGACTGGCAGCTGCTGCAAAAGATTCTGCCGCGCATTCAAGGTAGTCATTCCTCCGTGCGCCGGGTTCTGCTCAACCTGATGAAGGTGTCGATAGGTAGCGGCGCTGGCATAGCGGTAAACGTGCAGGACCTAACGGAGGATGCTTCTCCGCTCTATATGAGATGGGCTGCTGGGCAGAATCCGCCTGGGGTCAAGCATCCGCAAAGTGCGCGTAAATTGGCTTATATGCTGAGGAGGCTGGAGGAAGATGGATTCACCTCATTCTGGCTCTCTTAATCAGGCGGTGGAATTGCTCCGTATTGAGACGGAGCTTTTTACGCTTTATGTGTCAGGAAGGCCCTTTCATCCTACAGTGGAGGCATTGCAGCTGCATCGTTCTGCCGATCAGGAGTGGGTGAATGCACAGCTTGGGCTTGTGTGCTCTGAGCGGCTTGGGGATGTGCAGATCAAGGTTTTTTCCCCGGAGACTTACGGGCTGGTGGATTGGAAGCCGGGGGAGGCGGTCTTTCCATGCTTTTATGAGACACAGTCGTATGAATTGGTGATTGAGAGCAAGACGGGGGTTAAGCTTTCTTTTTACCATGATAATGTGCTGCTGCGGCAGGCGGTTAAGCCTCTGGGCGGATCGCTTCTCGCGGGTGTGCTGAGCTTTGGCAATGAGGTTGGCCTGACGGAGTGGGAGATCCGGAGTGAGGGGCAGCCGCTGCTGCGGGTGGAGATGGAGATTTTTCCGTCGAAGATGGATTACAAGCTGGATTACCAGAACATTCTGAATGAGGTGAATGCGCAGATTTATAATCTGGCATTCGACTTCCTGCGCCGAACCTACCAGCTAACAGGCCTGCGGGAGACGCAGCATCAGAGCCTGACGGAGTTTTTTACGATCCTGCAATATATCTTTAGGCAGCTTCTGGATGCCGTTGAGCGGATCAACAAAAATCCTAATTATGCGCTGCTCCAGGACCGACGGCTGGTGGATGCCAACAGGGTTAAAAAGGCCGGAAGAGAGAACATCCGCGAGCTCGCGAAGCATCCGGAACGGTTAAGAGAAGACATGAACCGTGGGTTCATCACCATCGGTAATCGGAGCTACGCAGCCACCCATTTAATGGAGACGCGGAAGCGCCTCGCCTATGATACGAACGAGAACCGGTTCATCCGCTGGATGCTGGAACGTATTCATGGCAAGCTGAAGGAGCTCAAAACCCGCTGGAAGACGAAAAGCCGGACCGCAGATCCTCTGCTGATCAAAAGGCTGGATTCGATGCTTACGCAAATCGAGCGGGTGCTTAAGATGGATTTTTTGCGTGAGGCTGGGATGTTGAAGCAGATGTCCGTTACGCTGGTGCTGCAGATGGCGCCCGGGTACCGTGAGGTCTATCGCTGTTATCTCATGCTGCTCAAAGGCCTGTCTATCCAAAGCGACCTGTTCCGCCTATCCATGAAGGATGTTGCACAGCTCTATGAATATTGGTGTTTCCTCAAGCTCAATCAGCTGCTGGGGCAGAAGTACAAGCTGGTGAAGCAGGATATTATTAAGGTGAACCGGAACGGGATTTTTGTGACACTGGACCGCTCACAGAGCGCAAAGATGGTCTATGAGAACCCGGTGAACGGGGAGCAATTCATCCTGTACTATAATGCGATTCCTGGGACGGACAAGACGCCAACGCTGAGTCAGCGCCCGGATAATGTGCTAACCCTGAAGAAGAAGGATGCTGGACAGATCAAGGAGTATAAGTATGTTTTTGATGCTAAATACCGCTTAAATCCTGCATACGAAGGTACTCCTTACCAAGTAAAGTACGGGCAGCCTGGGCCGGAAGAGGACGACATCAACACGATGCACCGCTATCGGGACGCGATTGTGTATCAGGAGAAAGGCTCCGGGGAATACGAGCGTAGCATGTTCGGAGCGTATGTGCTGTTTCCCTATCCTGACGAGCAGCGGTTCAAGGACCACCGTTTCTATAAAAGCATTGAGCTGCTGAACATCGGTGCCCTGCCGTTTCTGCCGAATGCCACAGGTCTGGTCGAGCAATTTCTGGATGAGATTATCCGGGACAGTCCGGAAAAAGCTTATGAGCGGTCCACACGTCCACGCGGCACAAGAGAATATTATGCGGATCAGCTTGCGGGCAAAAATGTGCTGGTTGGCTCGGTGCGGGGGCCGGAGCAGGTGGGGGTGGCGGTTCGGGAAGCTTTTTACCATATGCCTTTAAAGAATCTTGCCAGTCAGAAAATACTCACCCAAATCGAATACGTGGCGATGTGCCAATCCCGCAAAAAGTTCATTGATCCTGCAAAAACAGGCATCCACTGGGTAGGAAAGGTAGCGGATTGGAAGGTGCTGCGGCGTAAGGAGATTACGGAGGTCCCTTGTCGGCCGGGTACGGAGGAGGATCTGTATGTGCGCTTTACCGTTGAGGAATGGAAGCCATTGGCCGCTCCTATTGCGCTTGGTGGACAAGGGATTTATACGGTGCTCTACACTAGTAAGTACATCCTGGACCGTGCCCTGGAGCTTGCTGAGCTCCGTCTTGAAACAGAGGAAGCACTGCGGGAATGGCGGGAGAAGCGCCGCAAGGGCAGAGTGCAGGTGAGGCTGGATCATGAGGAGTATGTGGATTTGGGGCGGGTTGTGGAGGTAAGGAATATATAATCATTCAGCAACTTGTATTGCATACTGGAGGCTCCAAAATGGATGCGTTACTGCGTCCACATTGGAGCTTTTTTGTGCTTCATAAGAGAGAGGGATGCTGAGAAAATGGTCAATTTGTATCTTCTGTGTCAACCAAATCAATTATCTCTCGAATATCGTTAATGTTTAAAGACTCTGCAATTCTAATAATGTGATTAAAGTTAATACCTTCTCTTTTGTCGTTGGCTAATTCGCTCAAAGCAGCGTGTCTAACATCAGATATCCTTGATAACTCTCTTAGTGAGATGCCATGCTTTTTTGTTAATTGAGATATTTTTACGATGACTCTCTTTCCCATAGAATCTCCCCGCCTATCTGAGTCTAAATCTTGACTATACGTATAAGCGTACCGTATAATATTTCCAAGTATGGTACGTGTATGCGTAACAGTGAAGACATATTGATTGTCCTTCTTCAAAGTATCCCGTTCCTAATTCGGGATTTTTATTAGTAAATGACGTCTACAGATATAGCTTTTCCAGAAGGGAGGGGTTGTAATGCAGCATTTGAGTCAGAAATACGAGGAGGAAAAACGCAAGCTGAATGAACTCGGACAGAGATCAATGGAGCAAGGAATTCCACTCAGCGGCAATGAAGCGGTTCAGGCTCAGAGCCGTATGGTAGATGACCTTATTGTTCAGATGTATCAAGAAAAGAACCGGTATTCAGAGGCTTGTCGTTTAAACTTCTATGATGGAGGAGATGTGGTGAGCTTTCCGGCATGGTTTGTACAAACGATGCAAGGCAGATTAAATGAGGTAACCGCACAGATCGAATACCAATCCGAGCCAAGGCTTGTTTTTGAAGAAGAGAGTAAGGCGTTTCAGGCGTTGTTTGACTCCATGGATATTGCACGTATGCCAGAGTTTGAACACTGGGAGGATAAGCTTCAACTGAAGCTCTCTGTTCTTTATGAACGTCTATATCTCCAAGGATTAAAGGATGGTATGCAGCTTGCTAATGCTTTTACTGCTCCTTCTGTTCTTTCTGATTAATGATGGGGGTTGTACAATGGATACACTTGGCGGAAGGGCATACCGTAATGGGGTCATGTTCGTGTCTGATCACTATATGGTAACAGCTACTCTCAATTCAGATGGGAGTATAGATTTTGAAGACGAGATATTACATGAATCCACAACGGATGAGGGCTCAGGTATATATAAAAGAATAGGCAGGAAGCTGGCTGATTTCCCATTTATCCGGCTTTAATGATAACTGCCGGCATGGTATTTCTGCTGTATGAAATTATTTTTGGAGCTACCGGGAAGTTCCATGCAGCCGAACATATGGCGGCTAACGCCTTTGACAGGGGCTGGAAGTTAAACGTTCCTAATGTTCAGCAACAAAGCAGAGTTCATCCTCAATGCGGAACGAATCTCGCGGTATTTATTGTATTGGTTATGATCCTTATATCCCCTATACAAATATGGTTAATAGCAAAAATTATCATCGCCTGGTCTATTGGTATGGAGATTTTTATGGTCGACCATAAGTTCTTTAATATTCTATTGAAGCCGTTTTATTGGCTTGGGGCACTGGCGCAAAGATGGTTATTCACTTCCAAGCCGCAAACGAAACATATTGAGGTCGCTATCGCCTGCTTGAAGCACTTGGAGAAGTTGGAGAAGCTTCATACCCCTTATACATAATCCCCACCCTCAAAGCTCAAACGCAGCTTCCCACACCTGCCCCTGAGCTTTTTTCTATACCCCAAAACTCCCCCTCTGGAAATCTTTCCTCCCGTCGTAATACTTTCGCCATGTTCGTTCCGCCGGATTTCAGCGAAAATAAAACCTGTAAGAAGTAGCTTTACAGCTGCACCTCTTAGCAAGTTGATAACGCCGTGCGCGTTCATCATACATTTGGTTCTTATCCGGGCGGGCGTAACGAGGCGGGGATCTCAAGAGGATCCCGCAGTGCCGGCATGTATGTTACGGTATCCTGTACCGTTCGTTTCGGTAAGAATCCCACTTGGGGTTCGATTCCCCAATCGCCTAGGGAGCGATTATTGGTATAGTACTCGATTTCCATCGAGCCACAATTGAGCAAAATCTGAGTAAGGAAACCAAGGGGCAGAATCCCAAGCGGCTACTATAGCGCACTGCGGAGGGGCTTTGCAATCCGTGGATACCGATAGTGCGGCAGCCGGGAGGCTAGGGCAAGGATAGAAGGATACGAGGGCTGGCTGAAGCAGGGTTTAGCTTTCAAATCATAATGTCCCCCGAACCTCCCGGCAGGCCGCCTGTCTCAAACGTGATTCCGCCTAGACCGCAGCGGGGTTCTGTCATCCATTGGTCAAACATGAAGGGGGCAAAATATATGTTGAAGCAAATCACGATTCAAGCGGACCAGCGCGGTCTGCTCTTTCATAAGGGAAGTTATGTGAAACGGCTGCTGCCGGGAAACTACCGGTACTTGTCCTGGTCACAGCATACGGTGACGGTGTTGAATATTGCCAAACCGTTTAGCGTCGAGGGCAAAGATCTGCAGCTGTTCATCCAGGATGAAGAACTCCTGCGGGAGCTTGATGTTGTACGGGTACAGGATCATGAGATTGTTTTACACTACGAGGACGGCCAATTTGCTCAGGTGCTGAAGCCGGGGGTGTACGCCTATTGGAACCTCCTGAAAAAGCATACCTTCGTGCATATGGACATCCGGCAGCCGGAGCTTCCGGCCGGGATCGACCGCTCGATTATAGCGAAGCTTACTCCGTATATACAGTGCAGTGAAATCGCCAGCTACGAGCTGGGCTTCCTGTTCTATGATCATATGCTTAAGCGGGAGCTTGCACCCGGTAAGTATTATTTCTGGAAGGGCCCGGTCTCAGTGCTGACGAAGACGGTCGATCTTCGACAGCAGCAGATGGATCTGATCGGCCAGGAGATGATGACAGAGGATAAGGTTACGCTGCGCCTGAACTTTGTATGCCAGTACAAGATCGTGAATCCGCAGCGAGTGCTGGAGATGAAATCCTTCAGCGAGCAGATCCATATCCAGCTTCAGCTGCTGCTCCGGGAAAATGTCGGAACGCTGAAATTGGATGATCTTCTGAAACAGAAGGAGGACGTGGCCTCCTTCATCCTGTCCCGCATTCAGGAGAAGGGAGAAGAGTTTGGGGTACGCTTCCTGGGGGCGGGCGTGAAAGACGTCATTCTGCCGGGAGAAATGAAGGACATCCTGAACACCGTCCTGCTCGCCGAGAAGAAGGCGCAGGCGAACCTGATCACCCGCCGGGAAGAGACGGCTTCGACCCGCAGCCTGCTCAATACGGCGAAGCTGATGGACGAGAATCAGACGCTGTTCCGGCTGAAGGAGCTGGAATTCCTTGAGAAGATCTGCGACAAAATCGGCTCGATCTCGGTAACAGGCGGCGGCGACCTCCTCGAGCGGTTAAGCTCGCTTGTCAGTGTTAATAAGTAGACCGCTATGTGGCGGTCTATTTCTTTTGCAGACAGAGAGAATGAACAGGGGCCCGGGCTTCGGCTGAGTCTGGTATTTTTGCAAACAGTTAATAACATAGATACTATAGAACTAAGCTTTTATTGTTAATTTAGCCAAACCCAAGGAGGGACAGCATGGACAAGAAAGCGAAAAAGATTCTAATGAATACCTTCTGGTCTTCAGCCGGCTGGAAGGGCACTCCGGGTGCTTTTGCCGGTGAGGATTTCGAATATGCCAAAGTCCAGGGGCTGATGTTCGATCCCGTAACCATCACTCACGATGAGATCATCTTACGGCTGCATGAGCTGCACCAGACGATTACCAGGGAGCGGGTAGCTGCCGCTTTTCTGCATAGTCTCTCTACGAAAAAAGTCCATCTGCGCAGTGCCCTCTCAAGCTGGGCGCTGACTTCCCGTCTGCCTGTGCATACCTATGAGCAGCGGAGTGTGGTACGGCCGAATTACAGCAGCTGCGGGGATTGCAATTTTCAAGGATTAATGTCGGGCCGCGACTATAACAATGCAGATTTGAATGTTTTGAATTTCGAACGGGTCAAGTGGGGCGGGATTCGCCTGAATTGGCTTTTATATTGCTGGCTGGATCTTGAATTATTCAGTAAGGAAGCCCCTTTGGAGAGTACTGCTGAGGATGTTGCCATACTCACCGGAATGCTCGAAGCGATTAAAGCTTGCGCAGACCATGATAGTGCGCGGATGCTGGAGAAGCGGTGGAAGGGAGTAGTTCCGTCCAGTAAGAATGAGCGGGATGTGCTGATGGAGATCTGGGGCTATGCCGGACTGCTGGTGCCGGGTGATACACCCCGGAAGCGCAGAGGCGGGAGCTCGGATTACAACTCGATGGCGGAGTGGCAGGGGGATGACGGGTACGCTCAGGAGGCGGTAGAGTTTTATTTTGGTGCGTTTATGTAAATGCACTGCGGTAGTTGATAAGAAATGCCGGTGTTAAGACCCTTCCTTGGATTGGAGGGGTCTTTCGTATGGAATTATGGCTAAAAGAACTTCACATTTCTGCCGAAATATAGGTATATAGTATCACTGTGCGTTTTCTCTTAGATGTAGATCATCTACCGGAAATCATGGAGGGGCCCATCATGACGTTATCCTATATGTATTCATTAATTTTATTTGTTGGCTTCGCTATTTATTTCATTCTGGGGATGTATATTCTGTCCCTTAATACCGGCAGCAAGCTAAACCGGCTCTATTGTCTAGCCTGTCTGTCCCTTTCCATCTGGTCCTTTTGTTTTTCAATTACTAATTCTGCACCGGATTATGAGTCGGCGATTCTTTGGCGCAGACTGGCTTCACTCGGCTATGGCACTGTGTACAGCTTACTGCTGCATTTTTTTCTGATTCTGACCGAAAGAACGGCAGTGCTGAAAAAGAAATGGATTTATGTGCTTCTGTATCTTCCGGCCGCAGTGAATGTTTTTGCATTTGGTTATAGTGACTCTGCAAAGGAGCAGTACAAGCTAATCTATACGTCAACCGGATGGGTTAACATTTCTGCCGGCGGCTGGGGGGATGTTTATTTTAACCTGTACTATATTTGCTTTACCACTGTGGGTCTGCTGCTGCTCTGGAATTGGGCAAGAAGGTCGAAGGATCCGGTTAAGAAAAAGCAGGGCTATCTCTTCATGCTGTCCTACAGTCTGGCCATGATAATAGGTACTCTAACAGACGTAATTATGAACACATATGCATCTGTTAAAATACCTCAGCTGGCGCCGGTCATTGTGCTGCTCCCGACAACGGCAATGTTCTATGCGATCAGGCGGTATGGGCTCATGGGGCTGGGCAAAAACGGAAGAGCTGAGCCTGGCAAAATCTTAAGTGATGTCAACATGGACCGATTCATTAAAATTATGTCTTTTGTCTACGTTATCGGCGGAATGCTGAATTTTGCGTCGCAGTACTTTTTTAATCAGCAGCCTCCCCGGTTTGGCTCTATTCTGTTATTCAGTCTTTTCTTTTTTGTCACCGGCCTGGTATTAACGATTATTAAACATATACCGGTTAAAGCCGATGTTAAGGAATTCGTATTCATTATCAGCATGCTGGCCTCAATCCTGCTGATTGCGCTCAACTTTGTCAATTCTGCAAGTATTACCGTATGGGCGGCTCCGTTCATTATTGTGATCCTGTCGGTTCTGTTTAACAAACGGCTAATGATCCTTTGGATAGGGATAGCCATTCTAATTACGCAAATCTATATATGGGTGAGAATGCCGGAAGCGATGGTCCGGGTGGACGGATCGGATTATCTGGCCAGGATCGGCATTCTGGGCATCACCCTTTGGCTGGCCTATTTTGTTAACCGGGTGTACATCCAACGTCTTGAGGACATCAGCTACATGGCGTATTATGATGCTCTGACAGGGTCTGCGAACCATACATTGTTCAAGAATAAGCTGGAAGAGAGTATTGGGTCTGCCGGTGAGAACGGTAAGCCTATCGGTGTTCTTTTTATAGATTTGGATTCCTTTAAAAATGTGAATGACACAATAGGACACCTCGGCGGAGATGAGATGCTGAAAGAGGTGACCGGCAGAATAGCCGGGTGTTTGGGTGAACGGGATATGGTGTCCCGTTTTGGCGGAGATGAGTTTCTGATCAAGCTGGCCGAAATAGAGAAGATAGAAGAGATCGGGGTTATTGCTGAAGCCATTATTCAAGCGATTGCGCGGCCCATGATTGTCAAAGGCCAGGAATTTTTTATTACGGCCAGTGCAGGGATCGCGGTCTACCCTGGAGATGGTGAAAGTACAGAAGAGCTGATCCGGAATGCCGATCTGGCGATGTACGCTGCCAAAGAAAAAGGCAAAAATCAGTACGCCCTATGCTCATCAGCCATGAAGCAGGAGGTATTGGAGAAAACACTGCTTACAAACAGCCTGTACCGGGCGCTGGAACGAAATGAGCTTGTTCTTTACTACCAGCCGCAGATGAGTGTGCAGACCAAAGAAATCGTGGGTCTCGAAGCGCTGGTCCGTTGGAATAACCCGGAGCTGGGCATGATTTCTCCGGCTGCCTTTATACCCCTGGCTGAGCAGACCGGGCTGATTCTTCCCATCGGCAAGTGGGTGCTTGAAACCGCATGCCGGCAGATGAAGGAGTGGCAGGCGCTGGGAGTGCTGGGGATACGCATGGCGGTGAACCTGTCGATGGTCCAGTTCCAGGACCGGAACCTGCTCAGCATTGTTGAGCGGACACTCGGTGAGACCGGCCTTGAGCCGGAGTGGCTGGAACTTGAGGTCACTGAAAGTGCTGCCGCTGACGGAGATGACTATATTATAGAGGTGCTTCATGCACTGAAGGAGATGGGTGTCAGCATCTCCATTGATGATTTTGGTTCCGGGTATTCTTCATTAAGCAGATTAAAGACTTTGCCCGTAGACCGGATCAAAATTGATATGCAGTTTGTTCGCGGCATTTCCACAGGCGACGATGATAAGGCTATAGCCAAGACGATCATTCAGCTGGCCAAAAACCTGAAGCTTCATGTCATTGCCGAGGGTGTAGAAACGGGAGAGCAATTTGCCTTTTTTGACCAGAATAAGTGCGATGAAATCCAAGGGTACTTCTTTTATAAGCCGATGCCTGCGTCAGAAATAGAGCCCATTTTGTTAGAGATGAAGCCTTTTCCTGCTTCATGAGAGCCGCTGATGCCATTCTCTGATTTTTTAACATATATATTCAATTATGGATAATCTCTTAAAACTATTACATCCATTTCTATTCTGTGTATACTTATAGCTGGGAGGTGAGCCGGGTTAACCGATTTCGGCGGAGAATGATACGTGGTCTGCTGAGAAAATAGTTTAGGAGGGAATACGTTGAAGAAAATTGTAAAAGCGTTTTCTTTGGTGATGGCATTCTTTCTGTTACATACGATTGCAATACCGGCACCTGCAGTGAGCGCAGACAGCAACCCGGTTGCATTGGAGAAGCTGACGCAGTTAAACAGCGATGATCTGCTGGATACTCTGCTTGAGAACGGACTCCAGCTGCCTGAAGGCCTGGAAAAGGATGAATACACACGTAATGCAGTGAAAGACGTTGTAACGGATATTGAGCGCGGGATCACAACGGCCGACCATATCCCGTATAATTACACGAAGCTGGTGGAGCTGGCCCAGAATATATTGACAATCTCCGGTGAACCCGGCGTTGCTGTAAGAAGCTTTGCTGCTCTGGCCAGCTATACGCTGCAGGATAGTACAGTAATCGGGGCCTGGTCGGATAACTACAGATACTATAATTGTTACGGGTATGCCATAGGCAACCAGGTGTATAAAGACCCCGGCTATCATTCCGGGAAAAGCTTTTCCTTAAGCATGGGTGTTTCAGAAATAGCAGATCTGACAGTCAGTGACCTGGATGCTCTAGGCTATTGGGGATACAAGACAACGGCGAAGCCGGCCTCCCTTGCGTATTACCAGAAGGTGGTTGCGGTCCGCAAGGGAAGCAATGACTATCATTTTATGAAGGGCGATACTTCGGGCAGCGACTGGACGCATAAACCGGCGGGAAACAGCCCGATGCGCTGGAATTATACTTCTCCGGGATATAAAGTGTGGACTAATGAGAGCTCCTACCAGAATGTTAACTATGCAGCGACCACCAGCTATTCCAGCACTATTTACTACGTTATTTACTGGGCTAAAAATGGCCCCGGCCCGCAGCCTACCAAAAAAATTCAGCCTGTCATTTAAATCCGGACCGGTGCGGGAAGAGCGGTTTTTCCCATTTAAGTTTGGTTAAAGGTATGTGTATTATGCTTTGTATAAGCCAGAAGGCAATAGTGCTTTTTGCATAATAAAAGTGACGATTGCAACTGATTATACAAGGAGTGTTCAATGATGAAAAACAACAGTCTTATCAGCATAAAAGCCATAACGTTTGCCGCGTTACTGAGTTTATCCGTCGTGGGATGCTCGAACGCGCAGAACAGCAGCGCAGCTGTTGTTACAAGTACACAAGCAGCGGCTACGCAGACGGCAGGCTCTACCGCTTCTTCCGGGACAACCTCATCCACAGAAGCTGCCGCTGCCACTACCACAACTTCTACCGGCACATCGGCCTTATTCAGTGACCGGGATCTGGAACAGACCGCGGATCTAACAGCTGCAACACAGATGAACCTGGTAAGCAATCAGGATGTGACTCTGAGTGAGGAAGGCGTATATGTCTTAAGCGGCGATGTGGACAATGTGACGGTAACCGTAGAAGCAGCTGAAGAAGCGAAAATTCAAATCGTTCTGGACGGTGTTAGCATAACCAATACGGATTCACCTGCCATTTATGTAAAAGCAGCGGATAAAGTGTTCGTTACCTCCACTGACAGTGAGAACCATATGGAGGTTACCGGAAGCTATGTGGCGGATGGGGAGACCAATCTGGATGCGGTGATTTTCTCCAGAGCCGATGTGACCCTGAACGGAACCGGAAGCCTGGATATTGTGTCGGCTCAAGGCAACGGTATCTCTTCCAAGGATGATCTCAAAATCACCGGAGGGGTGTATACCATTCAGTCCTCCGCAGATGCACTGGAAGCGAACGATGCCATTCTGATTAGCGATGGAACGGTTACCATCGATACCGGTAAGGATGCGCTGCATAGCGAAAATGAGGAAGACACTACCCTCGGGAATATCTATATTGAAGGCGGCACTTTAAACATCACCGCTGCGGATGATGCGATTACGGCGGGTAACCTTGTGCAGATCGATGGCGGCACCATTACTATTGAGACCGCTGTGGAAGGGATTGAGGGCAATAATATTATTGTGAATGACGGCCAGATCACAGTATATGCGACGGATGACGGAATCAATGCCACGCCAAAAGTGAACGATAATGCGTCCATTGAAGTCAACGGCGGTACGATTAAAGTGAGCATGGGCAGCGGTGACACGGATGCTTTTGACTCGAACGGTAATCTTTATATTAATGGCGGCGTTATTGATGTAGAAGCCACTTCCGCTTTTGATGCGGATGGTACAGCTGAATTGAACGGCGGCACGGTCACGGTTAACGGCGAACAGATCACTGAAATCACCTTGTCACGCGGAGGCGGTGGCGGCGGATTCCGGGGTGGCGCTAGCGGCGGTGGCGGGATGGGGCATTAGTATAGGAGCCGTGGCCAATACAATGACCTTGCTTAGGCAGATCATTGTCCTGAATATATAACCTTCACTACAAAAGCGTCTGAGAGATTCCTATTAATTAGGGTCTCCCAGGCGCTTTTTTTGATCATATTAAAGGAAAAATATGCAAATTGAGCGAATGATTATAGTTATAAAAAGGGGGATCAATATGATATTTGTCAGAAAAAAGCGGAATCGGGCAGTTGGCGGACAGCTTATGCACTTGTTGCAGGCTGCATTTATCTTCGTCCTGCTCACCGGAATTGTAAGTACCGGGTTATTCAGTTCAACCGGTACTGCTGTGGCAGCAGATGCAGTTGAGGGAGCCAGTTATACTTCAGACCAGCAGGAAGCCCTGAACTTCCTTAACGAGGTGCGCACCCGCGCCGGTGTTCCGCCTGTTCGATTGAATGCAGCTATTAACACGGCAGCCATCGCGCATGCTGAATTTTACAACGCCAATCAGGCAGATCTGCCTGGTCTTAGTGCCCATTCTGAAATTTCGGGAAAGCCCGGATATACGGGGAAATCGGCATTGGAACGGATGCTTGCGGCCGGCTGGGACCCGGGCAAGCGGGGATACTCCTACGGAGAGGTTATGCATTTTGGTCAAAAAAGCAGTACGGCTGCTATTCAAGGCTGGCTCGATACCGCTTATCACCGTGCCATTATATTAGACCCCGGTTACACCGAAATTGGATTTGCGCTCATCGGGGGGACGGCGGTATTGGATGCGGGAGGTCCTGGAATGAGCGAGCAGCCCAAGGTGGGGATTGCTGTGTACCCCTATGATCAGCAGCCGGATGTTCCTGTCGGATTCTATGGAGGGGAAATTCCGGATCCGCTGGCCCAGTTTGCTGCCGAATACTCTGGTTATATTATATCTGCCAAAACCGATAAAGACATGACTTCGCATACGGCAGTCTTAACTGATGAGACGGGGGCAGAGGTTCCTTATTATGAGGAAGTTAGAGGGGATGATTTATATATTTTCCCTAAAACCGTATTAAAGGGGCACCACAGATATACTGTATCGCTTAAATATCAGGTGGATGGCTCTGTGGATACCTTGGAAAAGGTATGGTCTTTTAGAACCGGAAAGGGACATGCTCTAACGCAGCTGATGCCAGGGTATAAGGAAATCGTGATAAATGAAGGTGGACAGTTCCAGCTCCATATTGAAGGCAGCTATGATGATGGGACAACTGAGATGCTGCCGGGTAATGAGGTTAAATACGCGGTTAACCAGAAGAACGGACTGAATGTCTCGGCAAGCGGTGCGATAACGGGTGTCAAATCAGGAGATTATATTCTCACCGTATCTTCAGGGGCCATATCTTCACAGGTCAAAGTAAAGGTATACCCTAAGTGGAAAACAAAGGTCTACCCTGCAGCCGACGCGGGCAAGCTGACAGACATTAAGGGAAACCAGGCACTGCCGGCTATTGAGTGGGCACTTCAGGCAGGCATTATGACCGAAGCAGGAAAAGGGCTTTTTAAACCTGAGGCAGCAGTAAGCGAGGCTGAGTTCTGGACTATGCTGCTAAGAGCTTATAATATCCATATCGAAGCTTATCAGCCTGCCACAACCAAGCATTGGGCTGACGCAGCTTATCGTATTGCCAAGGACCGTAATTTCCCGCTCGGCGGATTGTCCAATCCGTACGCAAAGGATAGCCGGATCACCCGGTTGAAGATCGCCGAGATTATTGCTGCAGCAGACGGGCTGAATTTCAAAGGCAATGACGCTGTGAAGCTCGTGCTTGGCAGGGATTATGTCAGATGTGAAACAGAGCTTTCACTCTCGGGCTATCAGGGGGATAAGGGGATTACCCGTGTTGAGGCTGCTCAAATCCTTCACTATTTGCGTCCTAAGCTCAGTGATTTGCGGGGACGGCCGGTCAGTGCAACGCCAGCCTCCAGTCTGCCGGAACTTCCTCCCAGGGAAGTGTATGTTGAGCCGGTTACATTAGAAGACCGGACATTCTTTGCGAAATTCCATGAAGACCGTACACTCACTCTAAAGGGGAAATTCGCCCAATTTGCGGGCCAAACGCTCAAGGTGAGTATGCAGACACAGGCCAAACCCCGGAAGATGCTGCCAGAGGTGACGGTAACCTTAGACAGCGAAGGAAGATTCCAGTTAGACTGCGGGCCCTATGAGCAGGATGGATTGAATTTGTATCTGAAAACGCCCAAAGGCAGCTTTTATCTGAATATACAATATAAGACGATGAATAAGTATCATTATTCCGCTTCATACAACAGCTAAGTTGTGTTCATGACCTACCTCTGCGGCTACCCTGCTATTCTTATAACAAGATGAGAACAATTGGGTAATAATGTATTATTGTTGAAGAGAGGGGAGTAGGGCACATGAAGAAAAATGCCAAAATTCTGTTCTTTGTCTTTTTGTTTGCCGTTGTTAACGTCATCCTGTTCGGCTGGGTCCTGCCGGTGGTATTTCAGTACTATCTCCACAATACATACATAAGAGGAATTACGCTGCTGCTGATTTTTAGTATTGTGGTGCTTGCCAAACGATTTACATGGAAAAACAACATCGTCTATGTCATCGCTGTATTTACACTGTTCAGCATGATGATCGACACGGCAGGCAATCCTGTTTTTAACAAACCGCTGGAGTGGATCGTTTCGCCTGTCGGGGAACTGCAGGTTATGCAGGACATCCATAATTATGCGCCCGGCGAATATGCCATTACGGATAATATTACGATTCTGAAGCAGGGTGGTGAGGTGCTGGAGCTCAGTACGGTCTGGCTGTATCTATACCGGTTCGTGCAGTATATGGTCCTGTACTCGGTTGCCGGGACGCTGCTAGGCGCCATTACCCGAATGAGGCCGCGGCGGGGGATCATGTTAACTCAGACCGCAGGAGATCAGCCTTTGACAGCAGAGCAGGAGCAGAGGGCCGCTGCAGAAATGAAGCGCAGAGGGGAAGCCGGAAATGCCCAGCACCTTCCTCCCGATGAGATCCTGGATACGGTCCGCCAGATGAAGAAGGACGGGAAGCTGATTCCGGCAATCAAGCTGGTCCGCCAGCATAGCAGTCTGTCACTGGGCGAGGCGAAGCAGTATGTGGAGCGGTTATAGGAGGGAATGAAAGGTAAAGAATACCTGTGGCTATAGGCTGCGGGTATTTTTTATGCTGCAAGTCCTTAGAAAATTTCGTCCTGATCATTTATACTGGGTAAAGTGACATTTTATCGAAGGAGCCCCGAATCCATTATGAATAAAAAAGAAGTAGCGCACATCCGCAAACAATTTAAGCTGGACCATGATTTGCTAAGCCTTTACGATATTCTGAACGTATATGTTATGAAGGAGACCAACGAGATTTATCACTGGGAGCGCCTGCCGTTCGGGCTTGTGGACCGGGAGAAGCAGGAGCTGTACATGGGCAACTTCAAAAAGCTGCTGTCCGGCGAGCTGGACCACAAGCTGTTCGAGCTGAAGTTTCAGGAGGAGGCGGAGGAGCCGGCCAAGGTGATGCTGCACCAGGGGCTGATCACAGGTGATCCGGAAGAGTGGCAGGACCTGATGCTGATGCTGGTGGACCGGATGCTGGCAGATACCAAGTATGAAAAGGACACCGTAATCACCTTCGTACGCGGACAATATCACCGGCCGACCAAAGCCAGAAATGAAGAAAGCGAAGAGAGCGAGAAGAACGAGACGTTTGCCCACCAGTTCATTCTGTGCAGCGTGAATTCCACAGAGCAGCAGCGTAAAAACCTCATGTTCGACTATGTTGAACGGGAGTTCAAGTACAATGTCATCGTGGATCCGATTGTGAAGCTGAGCTCACCGGAGCAGGGGTTCTTTTATCCGAGTGTGACGGACAATTATTCGGATGTGAACCGTGTTCTGTACTGTACGGGCAAATCAAACTACCCGGACCCGCAGTTCATTGAGCAGGTGCTGAACGCGGAGACTTCTGTAACGGCGATGGAAGAGCGGGCGTATTTCGAGGACATCGTGAAGGAGATTGCCGGTGAACATCTGGATACGACTACTATCGCCCAGGTATACGAGCAGATCCAGCAGGTCATTGAGGACGGCCAGGGTGAGGAGGAGCCGGCTACGCTGGATTTCAAAGATGTGGAACGGGTCCTGAAGGTAAGCGGCGTTGAGGATGTTACGGCGGAAAAAGTGGAGCGGGCCTTCGAAACGATCATCGACGACCGGAATTACGAGATGAAGGCCGCCAGCGTAATCCCGAAATTCACCACCAAATCAATCAAAATCGAGACCAAGGTAGCCACCATCTCCGTCAGCCCGCAGGATCTGCGGTATGTTAAGCAGGTTAATTACCAGGGCAAACGCTGCATTATGATTGAGGTTGATGAGGATGTGGTGATTGAAGGGTTTACGCTTAGTACGGAGGTTCTGTAACCCGGACAGTAGCTTGGCATTTCGACAGGCTGTATTTTGAAATTTCATCCTTTCAGTTAACCGGAGTTAACAGGAGTTAACATCAATCCATCTTTGTGGTGTACTCGGCTTAGAAACAGCGTACAATGCAAAGAGAGCCGTGCGCGAACACGACTCTCCGTTGCAACAGCCGCTTTTAAGGGCGGAGGCTTAAAACAGGATAGGCCAGAAATAGACCGCTACCTTTGACCAGGGCGGCCTATTTCTTTTGGTGGAAAGATAGAATTAACACGGGCCAGAGTCGCAAATGAAATCATTAGCGTCAATGCTTGGTATACCTCCACTGGCATCACCTGAACGCTTTCATAGAAAGCGACTTCGTAAGCATATGCTTTTCCGGGAGATTAGCCGGCCGCCCTCAAAGCCTTTCTATTGCTTTAATAGTATAGCATGCTGATTAATTGATTGGATATATTAAACAGAAATGGGACTCGCCTTGTTATGCAAGGTGAGTCCTATTTTCACTATTAATTCTATTATCCACGTAATCATTCAGTTGCTTCCCTTTTCCTCACCAAAGAATTTCGCCGCTGCCCTGCGAATAGCAATTTCCTCCTGCATATCAGCAATCAGCTTATTCTTACGCTGAATTTCTTTTTCCAGCTCGGCTAGCTGCTGCTCGTTCTGGCGCTCCTGTTCATTCTTGCCGGATGTGCTGTCTTTCCGTTGTTTGGCCACGCTTAATCCCTCCCTGCAGCATTTGTCCTACATTATCCCTCACTACACCCAGCCTGTAAACTCCAGGATCGACGCCTTCGCCGACTGCGCCTCGGACTGTGCACCCTTACGCCACTCTTTGGGCGAGGCGCCCATCAGCCGGGAGAAGCAGCGGTTAAAGCTGGAGATGGAATGAAAGCCGACCTGCTCGGAGATGGAGAGGATGGAATCATCCGTGCTTTTTAGCTGCTTGCAGGCTTCCTCGATACGTGTGCTGGTCAGAAAATCAAGCGGGGCTGTGCCCATGATTTCATGGAATTTTCTGCGGAAATGGGTGGTGCTCAGGTGGCATAGCTCGGCCAGAAAATCAATCGTAATCGGCGTCATATAGTGCTTCGTGATATACTCCAGCGCCGGAGAAATGACAAATTCCCCCTTCAGGCTCTGCTCACCGTCCTGCTCAGGCAGCGGTTCATTCGCAGAATAGATTCTCAGCAGTTCAATATAGAGCGATTGCAGTAAACCGTAGGCACTCTCCTGGTAATAAGGACGCTGCTGCTTCAGCTCCTCCACGATAGAGGTGGCCAGATAATACACCTTGGGGTGCTGTTCCTTGCTCAGGACACAATTTCGGCCCTGAACTCTCCAAAGATTAGGCTCGAAGCTGCTGTAAGCGCTTTTGAAGGAATGCTGGAACAGCTCCTCCGGTGAGAAAAAAAGATAGGACCACAAACTGGCGGAATCCTTCGAGCTGTAGGTGGTATGGGGCAGGAAGCGCGGAAGAAAGGTGATATCCCCGGCCTTAAAAGGCACGGCTTCCCCTTTAATCTCCATGATCCCGCTGTCCGAATAGCAGATGCCGATTTCCAGATGGTTATGAAAATGCAGATGCTCCGATTTGATGTCGGAGATTCTCCAGCGGTCCCCGCTCAGCAGCAGGACTGGAAACTGAATCGGCAGGCTGTAGTGGCGGTACTCGATGACGGGCTTCTTTTTTCTGGGCATATCCGAAAGGCCCCCGTTCCAATATATAGATTATTAGTTGAAGGTACACTATGGTAGCTAGAATGATAGCAAAGTGACGGGCGTAAGAGAATGGGAGAGAAATCCCAACTTTTTGCGAAATGAATTATAAATGGTCGAAATTGCGCAGGTTTGCTATGAATATGCTTAGAATATGACTATTATACACCTTACAATAGAATTCATAAAGCGTTTACAAACTGTCAGACGGCTCTCAATCGCCATTGGGGGACCGTGTGCGAAGGAGAGGGGAATTTCAATATGCTTCAACTGGATTATGATAAGGAACTGATTTTGAGCGTTATCGACAAGGTTACCAAGAAGACACTTGCTATGGACTTAACATGGGACTGGCCTTGCGGCGTTGCTTATTACGGGGTATCCAGAGCTTACAAGGTTACTGGTAACAAAGAGTACCTCGATACGCTGATCCGCTGGGCAGATGAATATATTGAGCTGGGTCTGCCGACCTGGACGGTCAACACCTGTGCGATGGGGCACATGCTGATTACGCTCTACGAAGAGACGGGCAACCAGAAATACTGGGATATTGTAATGAGCAAGGTTGATTATCTGCAAAATAGCGCACTCCGCTTCGGAGACAACGTGCTGCAGCATACCGTATCGGCAAACAATGATTTTCCTGAGCAGGCTTGGGCGGATACGCTGTTCATGGCAGCCTTCTTCCTGCTGCGTGTCGGCAGCAAGCTGAAAGACCAGACTTTGATTAACGATGCCCTGAACAATTACTACTGGCATATCAAATATCTGCAAAATCCAAGCACCGGCTTCTGGTACCACGGCTATAACAATGTGAAGCAGGATCATATGTCCGGGTTCTACTGGGGCAGAGCGAACGCGTGGGGCGCGTACACCATGTCGCAGGTTAAACCGCTGCTGAATGACTGGTACCTGTACCCGCAGTGTATGGATATCGAGTGCTCGGTAAGAGATCAGCTGGCTGCACTTAAGCTTGTCCAGACCGAAAACGGCCTCTGGCGGACTGTACTGAATGACGAGGGATCCTATGAGGAAGTGTCTGCATCCGCAGGTATTGCTGCGGCAATGGTTAACAACGGCAATCCGCTGCACACCAAATATGTTCAAAAGGCGCTTAAGGGCATTCTCGAAAACATCAGCGAAGATGGGCGTGTACTCAATGTATCCGGCGGCACTGCTGTCATGAAGGACCGTGAAGGCTACTGCAACATTCCAAAAGACTGGATCCAGGGCTGGGGCCAAGGCTTAGCGCTTGCCTTCCTGTCCGATATGATTCAATAGGAGGTAAGCAACTTGACCAAACATACCAAGGGCTCTTTTACCCTGCCGGGCGAATCCGGTTATGAGAAGCTGACACTGGAGCTGGCTGAGCGCTGGGGCGCGGATGTGATCCGTGACAGTGACGGCACCAAGCTGTCTGATGAGATTATCAACGCAGGCTACGGCATCTATTCTACAATCTGTATCATCCGTGATCATAATGCATGGGCGGCGCAGAACCAGGACAAGCTGCAGCAGTGCTTCCTGATCACCAATCCGAAGGTTGCCGTACAGGATTACTTGTCTATCTATGTAATGGAGGATTTCTTCGCTGACCAGTTCAGAGTGAATGACTCCAAAGAAGCATTCAAATACTGGCAGGTTACCGACCGGACGACCGGGGAAGAGCTCCCGCGCGAGCAGTGGAACTATGACCGTGAATCGGGAAATGTAGTGCTGACCGGGATTACGCCTTGGCACAAATACACTGTCAGCTTCATGGCTTACCGGATCTGGGAAGAAATCTCCATGTACAACCACACCACGAACAACTGGACCAAAGATCATCTGATGCAGATTGATCCGATGTACACTGAGACTCAGGAGTATATGCTGGACTGGATGGAACAATGGTGCGTGGAGCATAAAGAGACAACGGTAGTCCGCTTTACTTCGCTGTTCTATAACTTCGCCTGGATCTGGGGCAGCAGCGAGCGCAACCGTCACCTGTTCTCCGACTGGGGTTCATATGACTTTACGGTGAGTGCAAGAGCGCTTGATCTGTTTGCCAAAAAATACGGCTATTCCCTGACCGCTGAAGATTTCGTTAACGGCGGCAAATACCGTGTCAGCCACATTCCGGCCGAGCAGCGCAAGCTGGACTGGATGGAGTTTATCAATGATTTTGTCATCGGCTTCGCCAAGCAGCTCATTGATATCGTGCACAGTCACGGCAAGCTGGCCTATGTATTCTACGATGACAGCTGGGTCGGCATGGAGCCTTACAATGACCGGTTCGAGGAGTTTGGCTTCGACGGCATGATCAAATGTGTATTCTCCGGCTATGAAGCTCGGATGTGCTCCGGCGTCAAAGTGGACACGCACGAAATCCGTCTGCATCCTTACCTGTTCCCGGTTGGACTGGGCGGTGCTCCTACCTTCATGGAGGGCGGAGACCCTACCCTGGATGCGAAGAAGTACTGGATCAACATCCGCCGCGCCCTGCTGCGCGAGCCGATTGACCGGATTGGACTGGGCGGCTACCTGCATCTGGTTGAGCCATACCCGGATTTCTGTGATTACATCGAGAAGATTGCCGACGAATTCAGAGAGATTAAAGCGCTGCACAGCCAGGGCAAGCCTTACCAGGTGAAAACCAAGGTAGCGGTACTGCACAGCTGGGGTAAGCTGAGATCCTGGACGCTGTCCGGCCATTTCCACGAAACCTTTATGCATGATCTGATTCATATCAATGAGGCATTGTCCGGTTCGCCGGTGGAAGTGCAGTTCATCGACTTCGAGGACATCCGTCAGGGCGTACTGCAGAACGTTGACGTTGTAATTAATGCCGGTCTGGCCGGCTCCGCCTGGAGCGGCGGCAAGCACTGGAATGACAGCAAAGTAGTAGACCTGCTGACCAAATGGGTATACGAAGGCGGAACATTCATCGGTGTTAATCAGCCATCGGCAGTAGAAGGCTATGATACGTACTTCAGAATGGCCCATGTTCTCGGCCTGGATGAGGATACCGGCGCCAGGGTAGTGCATGGCAGATGGGCGTTTGAAGCCAAAGATGAGCTGGGCCTGCTGCCGGAAGGCGCCAGCATCGAAGCGAAGCAGGGCATCTATCTGACAGATGGAGCGGCTTCGGTCGTACAGCAGTCGGGCGGCAGAATCACGCTGTCCTCGAACGCTTTTGGCAAAGGAAAAGGGATCTACCTGCCTTCCTTCGAGTTCAACCTGGAGAATACGAGACTGCTGCTCAACCTGATCCGTTATGCGGGCGGCGAGCTGAATGACAACAAGTACATCACGGATAACCTCTATACAGAGTGTGCTTACTATCCGGAGAGCAAGATTCTTGTTGTGATCAACAACAGCTCGGAGACGCAGAAGACCTCGGTTGAGACGGAATTCGGCGTGCAGACACTGGAGCTTGCTCCTTACGATAC
Organism: Paenibacillus sp. fava2; assembly: GCF_058313675.1. Taxonomy (NCBI): domain Bacteria; kingdom Bacillati; phylum Bacillota; class Bacilli; order Caryophanales; family Paenibacillaceae; genus Paenibacillus; species Paenibacillus sp. fava2. The sequence continues at coordinate 845,467 of NZ_CM177755.1, forward strand.
TGTGATTAAGACGATTGGCTAATGGATTTGTTTGGCGAAAAAAGCTCAAGCCTGCGGCGGTCTGCCGGGTGCTTGAGCTTTTTGGTGCGGCCGGTGATTAAGGTAGGCTGCGGGTAAGAGCCGATGGACGAAAAATATGATAGGATAAGAGTACATTATTTTCGCCATGGGGCTAGAAAAGAGAGTAGCATGAGAATCATTATTTCACCTGCCAAGAAGATGAAGATCGACACGGATGTATTTGCGGAGCGGCAGCTGCCGCAATTTATCAGCGAAACAGAAACGCTGCTGGCTGCCCTGCAAAAGCTAAGCTATGAAGAACTAAAAAGCATCTGGAAATGCAATGACGACATTGCCGCGCAGAATGTGGAGCGCATTACCCATATGAATTTGGCGCGGAACCTGACGCCGGCGGTATTCGCCTACGAAGGTCTGCAATACCAGTATATGGCGCCGGGTGTGCTGCAGAGTGAGGAGCTGGAGTATCTGCAGGAGCATCTGCGCATCTTGTCCGGATTCTACGGGATGCTCCGGCCGTTCGACGGAGTTGTTCCTTACCGGCTGGAGATGCAGGCCAAGCTGGCCGGACCCGGCTTCAGCTCACTGTACAAGTTCTGGAACCGGAAGCTGGCGGATCAGCTGTTTGCCGAAACCGGCTGCATCGTGAACCTGGCCTCCAAGGAGTACAGCAAATGTATCTCTCCGTACTTGGGCGAGAACGTTCGTATGGTCACGTGCGTGTTCGGGCAAGAGGTCAAAGGGAAAGTTACCGAAAAAGCCACCTTCGCCAAAATGGCCCGGGGCGAAATGGTCCGCTTCATGGCCGAGCGGCAAATTAGCCGCGTGGAGGAGATCAAGGAGTATAAGGGGCTGAACTTCGCTTACTCGGAGGAGCTGTCTGATGAGGGGACTTATGTGTTTTTGCAGGGGTAGTGGAAGAATAATGCCATAAGTGATAGTACGGGGCAGGATGACCCCACGCCCCTTATTTATTTTTTTCGGAGTCCCCGGCGTACATTATCATATGCTGCAGGTCGATAATCATATTGCAGCCTTTAAGAATATCCAAACCAATGAGACCGTTAATATAGTTAATGTTTTCATGAAAAATGCCAAAATCAATAGGAATATTTTTCAAGAATAAATCGCCTATTTTAATTTGATCAACATGTTTTTGAAAAGTGTATTCATCCCCGCCAATGCCAAAGTTACGTATAAGCTTACTTACAAAGGATGATGTCTTAGCTCAATGGCTATTTTCTCTTGTCCGGTATGATATACAATATTATTATTTTTACAGCTAAGTAGTAACCTGGTAGCTTCATTAGGATCTTCTATTGCCCGTACCAAAGCAACGTCGTCTACAAATTGAATGTTATCTTTAGTATGAGAATCTAATATTTCAAGTAAGACATATTGATTAGGATATATTGTACGCACTTCTTGCCACTGCATCGGTATCACGCTCCAATATAAGGTCTTAATACATATTATTATACTCTATTTAAACATCTATGCCTGTGGAGGAATTACCAAAGCTCTTGTGGAAATATTAGGATAATACATTGATGTACTTGATCTCCTATACTCTATTCTTCACGGAGGACCACAATGGACAGAGCTGCCCGTTTCAAGAAGTCCATCTCTTACATAGAAGAACATCTGCACGGCGAGATTAGCCTTGAGCTGGCGGCACAGGCCGGATACACCTCCCTGATGCAGCTATACCGGGACTGCTACACCTACACCGGGCATTCGGTAAAGGAATACATCCGCAAACGCCGGCTGTCGGTTGCTCTTGCCCGGATCAGAGCGGCAGAGCTGCCGCTGGCTGAGATTGCCTATGCTTGCGGCTACAGCTCCCAGCAGGCTCTATGCAAATATGTGAAATCCGCCACAGCTATGACTCCGCTGGAATACCAGAAGAATGATGCCTGCTACTACTTCCCCGCATATGACAGCCAGCCTGTAAGGCAGGTAACGGTTACTACGGACACTATCCCCAAGACACTGCAGACCGCTTTTTATTACCCTGAACCAGACGGCATTGAACACCGGGCATTGCAAGCGCTGAGCGCTCTTTTGCCGGGATATAAAGGAAGAATCTTTGGCAGGGGCGGGCAGCCGCGCAGCGGGGAGTTCTGTTATAAGCTCGCTGTAGAATATGACTATGAGTTAATGGACAGCTTTGCCGGAAGTGTTTTTCAGGAAGCTGTTATGCAGCCGGAGGTCACCCGAACCTTTGCCAAAACAACAGTTGCCCATAAGGAGGCTGAGATTACTGAGGCCTGGAACTATCTTTACGGGGATTGGCTGAGATTGAGTATGTTCAAGCAGGCTGAGGACGGCTATTTCGAGGAGTATATTTGCAAGGGAAGCGCAGTGAACAAGCTGGTTTTGTACCTGCCGGTGGTCAAGCGGCCGGATTATAGCCGTATCCGCGTAGCGTATTGTGATGACCGTTTGTTCCTGACGGCAAGCCGCTCAGGAGAGGACGCCGAGGAACAGGCGGCGGCAGCAGTAATCTCATACTTATCCTTGCATAATCCCGGTGCGATAAAAGAAGACGGGGAATTCTACGTGTCTCAGATTGGTCCGGGTTGTACGTGTGGCGTGAGGGTGGAATCAGCTCCGGTACTGCCGGCAGATTGCGGACTTGAGCTTTTGCAGCCTGCCGCAGGCCATTATGCCGTTTTGGAGAGCAGCTGCTGCAGTGACGGCAGGGTGTTCGGGGAATGGCTGGACAGCTGGATCAGAGAAAATGGATGGAATAGGGGGAAGGGGCCCGCTTTTACTACATATGAGATTAACGGCAGTCATGACCCGGAGAGAATTCAGATGAGGGTATGGATCAGGCTGGAAAATGTTAAAAACCGATAATACCACAGGCCTGAATGTATATAAAGTTGAGATATGAAAGGAGCTGGACTGCAAATGAGCTTGAGGAAAAAGGACCTGCCGGAGCAGGCTTCGGAAGGTTACAGCCCCCGGGTAAAGCCGGCAATCCTGAGAATGGTGGAGGAGATGAGCCAGATGGAGCTTCCAAATGAAGTGTTCGTAGAGCAGGTTACTGAATTATGTACGATTGTGGATCGGCCGGAGAAGAAAATTGTCGGGATCGCGCTGCCGGTGACGTTTGAAAGCCGGGGATACGGGGGATTTTATGGATTCGAGCATGCCGGATGTATTTTGAATGACTACTTTTATACAAAAAAGCTGATCGCAGAAGGCGATATGGCTCTGCTCTCCGGCATCATCAGCAGCAGACTCAAGGGCGGAGCAGAGGTTGTTACCGTGCGGACTGAGGTTAAGGGTGACGGTAACTACAAGGTGATTGTGGGCTATGAGGTGGACAGTCTGGAGGGCCTGCCCGATTATTTGCCGGAATATACGGAGACGCTTACAGTACCGGCCTGCCGGTATGCCAAGGTGCTGATTAATGAGAACAGGCGGGAAGGACAGCCGGGTTACGGGGAGCGTATGCATGCGGATGAGTATTTTGTGAATGATTTCCGCAAGGATACCAGCTATGTGTATAATCCAACCGGCATCGGGTTCAATACATATGACGGCACGGGAGAGATTCTTACCAAATATGAACCGGTTATGACGGCACAGACGGTAGCTGAACGCTACGCCTCCCTGCGCTTTAAGGCCGTTACTCTGCCCGAGATGAAGATCGCCTGCAGCATGACCTTGCCGGACAGTGAGGAGTTTGTGATTACGAAGTATTTTGGCGTGCAGGATCAGGTGTTTGCCACGGAAGCCGCAAAATATTATCTGCATGATTACTACGGGTTTCCGGTGGACAACGGTCAGGAGGGGCAATACAATTCCTGCTTCGGCACAAGGGTCAGCTCGTTCACCGGACTTCCGGATTGCGTAGAACAGCTGACGCTGCCGGGCGGCCTCTATCTGCACATTAGCCAGCTTGAGGTGAACGGCGATAATCCCGGTATTCCTTATGATGCAGCGTTCAATCATCTCGAGGAGCTGTATCTGTCTGAGCACCCCGAGTACCAGCGCGACTGGAGCAGGCAGGTCATCGCCCGGTTCCGGCAGGCTAATGCGGCTTCGGTGTTTGTTCCGATGACGATGTAATGTGAAGGATGAAAGATTAGGCCCTTCCCGCCGGGAAGGGTTTTTTCGGCTGAGGGGGAATTTGTATGTATGGTGTAGTATGGTATTGTTGAGCTGTATACTTGGCCATGATCGGAGAATTTTTGCGTAAGGTTATCGTGTGCGTGCAGATTTTAATAATGGAGGCGGATTTAACATTTCTACTACTGTCTATGTGCATGTCCGGCACTGGCTGTTTTGGTACGGAGTATATGGGTTTTGTAATAAAAGTGCTAACGATGAGATCACTATCTATGCAGATAAAGAAAAGAGTAAGCGTCTGGGGTATTATGACCTTATGGCAGAGCCTTGTCTCAATTATACTTTAAAGCATGAACGGGATTGGGTTGGCGATGAGGAGTTCTATGAGGAAGTTGAAGCCTTTTTACAGGGAGATCAGGATGTAGCCTATAGTTATAGTTATCCATATTATGAAGAGGATTTTTCCCGTCAGGTTCGTCACTTCGCACCTGTAAATGCTAAAGGGCATAAGCCTGTTTACATTATGATGTTCTCGAAGCTGGCAGCAGCCTGGGATATGCATGAGATTGAACGGGCGGTGAAGACCCTTGCTGATGATTTTTTGCGTATGGAGGTTGAAAAAGTAGAGTTTCTGGAGATGCCGACGTACGAGGAGACTAAGGTGTCTTATGAGCGTGATTATGCGCCTTATGCAGGCTGAGGGAGAATGAATCATGACTTATGAAGTACTTGTGGCAGTTCCTATTGTATTTGCTCTAGTTATATTAATCTGGTGTACAACTGTAATCTTACGGAGAAAAGCATTCCGGAAAACAATGGGTGATCAGCTGCTGATCGTCAGAGATGCAAAATTTACTTTTGACGTCATTTTTGGAGTAGTATTTTTAGCTGTCGGAGGGTATCAAGTGATCCGCTTCTATGGAGCAGAGGGCGGCATAGAGCTGATGTTTCTATTTTGGCCGATGTATTTAATCCTTTTGTCACCTGTTTATTTTGTAAGAGCGTTTAGTAAAATTGAGGTTTATGAACAAGGCATCCTAACAAGAGACAGCATGTGGAAATGGGAGCAGACAGAGAAGGTTTTTATAAAAGAAGAGGGCAATTCTGTAACAGTCAGGTTTAAACTAAAACGAGATCGGCTTAATAGCAAGAAGATCACCATAAATAAAAACGAGAAAGAGAATGTAATAACGGTGCTTAGTGATGTTTTTAAATTGTGAAGAAGATACCTCAAGGAGGATAAACAGCTATGGCGAAACAGCGCAAGATAGAAGAAGTGTTGAAGGAATTGTCCAAAGAAGAATTAATTGCAATTATTGCTGAGGCTGCCGGGCAGGATGAGGTGTTTAAGAATACACTCCTGTTAAAATATGGTTCAGAGGATCAGCCGCGCCTGCTGAAAACCTTCCAAAATCTGTTAAAAACGATCGTTAAGCAGTACACAGGAAGGGAGGGCTTCATTCCTTACCGGCAAACAAGAAGCTTCGCAGCAGACCTGATGGCTTTGCTGGAGAGTAAGAGCAGTGTAAGCGATGATAAGCTGAAGCTGGAAATGGACTTAATGGTGCTGGAAGAGGGAGTGGAGGCATTTCAGTATGCTGATGACTCGGACGGCGAGATCGGGGGACTGGTAGATGAGGTTTTGGATCAGATCGACGGGCTTGCTGAAAGTCAGCAGACGGCAGATGAGTCGGTGCGGGAGCATTTTTTAACACGCCTGATCAAAATGAGCCAAAATGCTGTGTTCGACGGTTGGGATGATTATCCGGTTACTCTGCTGCGGATATGTACTGTATTTGCTGATGAGAAGAATCTCAGAGAACAATTGCTGGCAGCTATCGGAGCGCAGCTTGCAGCCAATGCCGGTAAGGAGTATGTTGAGTATTCAAATGAGGCGTTGCAAGGAATTCAGTTTGAGCTTATCGAAAAATTTAGCTCCGCAGAAGAAGCGGATAAATTTATGCAGGAACATCTTCATCTGAAATCATTTAGAAAATTGGCTATACAGAAAAGCATGGAGGCTGGCGACTACCGGCGGGTAATTCAGTTGGCAGAGCAGGGGGAACGGGGAGGCAGAGCCGACTTTAAAAAAGCGAAATACGAAGCGTATAAGGCGCTGTCGCTGAAGGAAGAGCAGAAGCTGCTGGCTAAGGAGCTTTTGCTGGATGGGGACTATGAATATTACGCTGAGCTTGAAGCATTGTCTGAAGGGGATAAGGAGGAGTTTTACCGTGGCATTCTTGCAGAACTCAAACAATCGGATACATGGTCTGCCCATGCGCTCTATACGAAGCTGATCTCAGATAAAAATGACCTTGCAGAGATGCTGGCTTATGTAAAAGCTAATCACAGTGCGGTTGAGGAGTATGCTGCCCGGTTGTCAGCAGCCTACAAAACGGAAGTGGAAGAAGTATACCTCCAGTATATTTACGACACCGCCGCTGCCGCTTCAAACAGGAAAAAGTATTGGAATGTCTGTCAAATGCTTAAACGCTACGGAAAGCTGGCTGGCAAGTCCAGTCAGAACGCCATTATTCAGGAGCTGAATGAGAAATATTATAACCGGCCGGCTTTGTTGGACGAGCTGTCTAAGCTTTGATTGAGGGGGCGAATTAGCGCCCCTCCTGTCATTCTGCCGATTGCTCTGTCATCAGCCCCCAGCGGAAGCCGAACTTGTCAACCACTGTAGCCATACAGGAGCTGTACGTTGTGCTGCGCAACGGGTGAATGATGCTGCCGCTTTCTTTTAACGTTTCGTAAGCCTGTTTCACCTGATCGTCAGTTTCAAAGGTAATGGTCAGAAAAAGAGCGGTGTTTCCGGGCACCCCGGGTCCAATCTCATCCGCCAGCATGATGCGCTGTCTGCCGATAAAAGCCTCTGCATGATACACGTAACTCCGCTGCTCAGAAGTTAAGCTGAAATTCCAGTCCTGCGGATCTGCGTCTGCATAATACAGGAGGAAATTCATTTGCAGACCAAACGCTTGTTGATATAAACCGATTGCTTCTTCACATTGTCCGTAAAAATGCAGAGTGGGCGTAACAAGCATGAGTATCAGCTCCTTTTATAGTTCAATAAGAAGTGCTCCCTGTTAAGATACCTCTGGCAACAGCGTTCAACAACATAAGGAATGGTTCGGATAAGCCTTCATTCTCTAGCGCTCACAGCACTATCCGTACTATTTTTCAATATTCTACCATATCGCATGTGGGGAATATGCTTACTATAATGAACAAACTGTGGAGGGAGACGGCATGAGTGTGTGGAGAAGGAAGGGCTTAGAGCTGTTCTATGATTTTAGACATACGTTTACCGGTAAAGATGACACGATATACATCTTGATGGTCCAGCTGCGAAGTCGGGTAGAGGATGCCCATCTAAAAAAGGATACCGACGAGCTGGACAAGATTTACGGATATGTGGAGTGGTGCTTCAATCGGCGGAAACGCTGCTTTGACCTCTACAACGCAGCGGCGGTGGGGTTCTATGAGCATTTGGTGGAAGAGGAGAATACCAGGCTTGCGGTTCCTTACAGGGTATCGCCTGATATTTTTGGGCAGGTTCAGCCGCTATTTGAGTGGATGCTGGAGCGTGAGGTAGAGAAGTATAAAGAACTGGTACTAGAGTACAACAGGGTGAATCATACGGAGTTTGAGTGTTAGTTGTGGGGGAGTGTGAGGCGGTCTGCTGGAGTGAGGAAAAAAGAGGGAGGCCCATTATTTACGCGCAACGGGTGCGAAACGGCAGAATCAAAGGCAAAAATGCCTCCGATTCCGCCCGCATGAGGCGAAACGGCGGAATCAAGGGCAAAAATGCCTCTGATTCCGCCCGCATGAGGCGAAACGGCGGAATCAAGGGCAAAAATGCCTCCGATTCCGCCCGCATGAGGCGAAACGGCGGAATCAAGGGCAAAAATGCCTCTGATTCCGCCCGCATGAGGCGAAACGGCAGAATCAAGGGCAAAAATGCCTCCGATTCCGCCCACATGAGGCGAAACGGCGGAATCAAGGGCAAAAGTACCTCTGATTCCGCCCGCATGAGGCGAAATGGCAGAATCAAAGGGAACATTCCTCAAATCCCGCTCACTAACGCGCCAAGTCCGTACGCATATTCGCATCTAATGCGCCAGTCCGCACGTAAGCCCGTAGCTAACGCGCCAAGTCCGTACGCATACCCCCAGCTAACGCGCCAGTCCGTCTGCGTATCCGCTTCGGTCGCTAACGAGTCTGCTTCGCAGCACTCGCTCATCCGCTATTCCACGCTCACTCCGCCGGAACGTGCTTTTTCCACTTCCGGATCTTTGCCCGGAAGGTTTTGAAAGGGGCGGCCGAGTTGATGTGAATCCAGCGGGCCATCGGCCAGTTGTCCTTGCTGCCTGTCCACGCGCGAATCCCCTGAGTAAACAACGCCTCCTCCGACAAGCCGCCTATCCAGGCCAGCCACTCCTGCTCCGTCTGACGGAGCAGCTCCCGGAGTTCTGTGAGCGTGTAGCCCTCGTACTGTTGATAGAAGGACTGGTACAATCCGCCCAGCTGGTTCCATTTATAGTCCGCAGACGGCATAGGGACACTCTGGCCTGCAAGCTCCGCTTTATCCCAGCCCATAACGAGATGCAGCCAGCCGAGTTGATAGGCGATGATTTCGCCCGGTGTTTTGTCTACTTCAGGTATCCGCAAGTTCCTGCAACGATCGTCGATTCCTGTAAACTCGGCATCAAACAATATGTAGTTAGTATGGATCGTGTCCAGCAACTCCTGCTTGGAGCTATATTCATAACTTGCCATGTTATCCATATCCCTCCCGGTATTCTTAACTCCGTTATACCATAGAACCGTGACACCAGTATGTCCGGTTTAGCTCAATTAATAGCATTAATAAGGTTCCTCGCCAACCCTGCATCTCGCCCCCTTGCCCCCGCCACGCCCGTCACTCTGCCCCATGCGACTCCCGCCACACCCGCCACTCCCGTCCCTCCGCCACGCCCGTCACTCTGCCCCATGCGACTCCCGTCCCTCCGCCCCCCTCGTCACTCCCGCCATCCACCACCTCACTAATCAGTCCGGCCATCCCCGTTTGTTTATGTTCAGTTAATCCGGCTGGGGTATGGTATAGATATTATTTTTTGCGGGGGAGAGGCTTATGGGCATAAAGAACCGGCTGTTGAATGCTACTGTGAACTCCATTAAGTTTAAGCTGGTGCTGGCAATTGTGATTGTACAGGTGCTAAGCACCAACATCGGGCAGGCTGTAAATTACGTGCTGGACAGAAGCGGTGATGTGATTGAGATTGTCGGAGGGGATTCCAAATACATTGAGGGAAACGTCGGATTCCTGGTCTCTTCAGGCCTCAGCATTCTGATCTCTGTCTTCATTATTGTTTTTGTGTACGATAAGCTGGTCCTGAAGCGGCTGAAAAAGGTACTGGGGTACACCGAGCAGCTGGGGGAAGGCGTTCTGTCGGGGGAGCTGAAGTTTGGCGGCAATGATGAGATCAGCAGACTCGGCCATTCACTCGATAAAAGCGCTGCCCATATCAAATCCCTGGTCTCCGGAATTGCAGATATTTCGGGCAACATCAACACGGCCAGCTATGAGCTAATGGAATCGGCCCGTAATTCTTCGGCCAGCATGAACACCATACATACAACTTCATCAATCCTCGCGGATGATGCTACAAGTCTGCTGCACTCCACCCGGGAAGCAAACAGCTCCTTCGAGCAGATCCATGAGCAGAACCGGTTGCTGCTGGTAAATGCCGGGTCAGCCTTGAGCTCAGCGGATGACATGGAAAACCGTGCTGTACAGATGAGCCGGCAGGTAAAGGCTTCCCTCGAGCAGGCCGACCGGACCTACAGGGAAAAGCAGGACAATATTCTAAAAGCCATCGCAGCCGGCGCAATTGTTGAGGAAATCAGTGTCATCTCCCACAGCGTAAAGGCAATATCGTCACAGACCCATCTGCTGGCCCTGAATGCATCGATTGAAGCTGCCAGAGCGGGTGAGCAGGGCAGAGGGTTTGAGGTGGTAGCGGGAGAGGTGAAGAAGCTGGCCGATCAGTCGGCTCAGGCCATTTCGGGAATCGAGGAGCTTGTGGCACAGGTAAAAGAGGTATTCGATCATCTGTCGCGCAGCTCGCAGGATGTGCTGGAGTATATTGACCATAATGTAAAAGCGGACTATGAGCTTCTGCTCCAGACCGGCCGCCAATATGAGTCGGACGCGGCGCTGATCCACCGGATTTCGACGGAAGTGAACGGCGCAGCCGGCCTAATGAATGCTTCCATCAAGGAGATCAGTAAGGTGATAGATACGGTTGTAGATACCTCAGGGAACGCCTCAGCGTATACGGCCGAGATTAATGCCAGCCTGACCGATATTAGCGCGGTGATGAATGAGGCGGCAGTATCCATGGAGCAGCAGTCTGCGCTGGCATCCCGGTTAATCGAGTCAGTAAAAAGATTCACCTTTTAATAGACAATAAGCAACCAGTCCCGGACACCTTCAAGAGATGCCTTTCTGCCGCTGTGCAGAGCAACTTTTGGAGGTGTTTTTGTCTGGCCGGAGCCTGCCGGATTAAGCCCGCGATCCCCGCAGCTTCATTTTCATCTAACGTTCAGTTTCAGTGTTTATAATGCGCTTATCACTACTCCGCAAGAGGAGGTTCTCATGGTCAAGGGTATTCACAAAGCACTTTATATCATCCTTAGCTTGTTCATCGGCCTGTTCATTGCTTCCTCATTTTTTATCAGGGCAAAGTACAGTTATTTCGTATACGGAGACACACCGGTACTGGAAAAGCAGCAGCTCGGCCTGTTCATTCTGGTCATTGCGCTGGTGCTGGCCTTAAGTGCCGTGCTCTATACAATAAGCCTGAAGCTCAACCGGTTCAGCAGACGGATCGTTATTCCCGCCGTTCTCGCGTTCTCCTTTGCCATTCAGCTGGCCATTATCTTCCTGTTCCCCCGTCTGCCGACGGATGATTCCGAGACGGTGCTTAATCTGGCGCTCGATATGCTCTACCGCAGCGATTATTCGTCCTTTGAGACAGCCGGGTATCTGCATATGTTTCCGTTTAACTTCTCAACGGTCCTTTACTTAAAGACGCTGCTGTACCTTTTCCCGGATAATTACCTGACGATTAAAATATTCAATATCCTGTTCACGCTATTAACGACGTTAATGATTCACCTGCTGTATAAGGAGCTCAATGAGAAGTCCCGGGAGCATGACTACGGGGTTCTGATATTAGCGGCAACCTATTTGCCGGCCTTATTTATGAGTAATTTTATTTATAATGATGTGATTTCTACTGCTTTTTTGACGGGCGCATTATATTTTGCCGTGAAATTTATGAAAAGAAAAGCACTAAAGGACATTCTGTTTGCAGCTATCCTGCTGGCCATCGGGAACTACTTCCGTAGCATCGGTGTTATTGTGCTGATTGCGGTGCTGCTTAGCCTGCTGCTGGGAATCCGTAAGTTGGGTGTGCGGAAGACACTGGCGGCGTTATTCATTACGGGTGCGCTTTTTAATGTGCCGGGCTGGACCCAGAATGCGGCGCTTCAGGCAGCGGGTGTAGTGGACGAATCCGTCAATGCCAATTCCGCACCGGTCTATATGTGGCTGAACATGGGCTTCAATCTGGAGACGTTCGGCTTCTGGGACAACCGGGAGAGCTATACGATCTACCAGCAGGATGCTGATTACAATAAGGCGGCAAGTACGGAGCTGTTTAAAGAGGAGATTAATAATAAGCTGGCGGACGCAAGCACGGGCGATCTGGTGAACATGTATTATAAAAAGCTCATCTGGACCTGGACGGAAGGCACATACCAGATGGAGCGCTACGGACTCGGCAATGACAGCTCTTCAGGTGACAGAGGCAGGATGGTTGGCATGGTCATGGACCGCTATAGCTACACTAACGCTGCTACTGATCTTTTTAAAGGAGATTCCGGCTACCGGAGCGGATTGCTGTGGATGATGTATGTCCTGAACCTGCTGATGTATGGAGGTATCCTGGTCCGGCTGATCGGCAGCATCAGGGCTAAACGTTACGGGGAGACTCCGCTGGTGCTGATTATACTGGGGTTTATCGGATTTTATCTGCTGTGGGAGATTAAGGCACGGTATATTTTCCCGGTGTATCCGCTGTTGATCGTATTCTCGTACATGGGCTTTAAAGATGTGTATGATTACTTTGCCGGAAGGAGGAGATGAAGAATGCGGACCAGACGATCTGCCGCCCTGATCATAGCTGTACTTATCTGCTCTATGGTGCTGACTTCATGCGATGCCATTACGGCCCAGACAATCTCCAGTGACGGCAGCGGCTCAGGCTCGCGGATGAACGGGGGCCCAGGCTTTGGCGGCGGCCGCGGCACGGATGGCGGGTTCCCCGGGATGAACGGCGGGATGAGACGCAGCGGTGGACAGGGCACAGACAGAAGCGGCGGGCAAGGCGGACAGAATTAAGCAATCCGCACCAGGAGTGCCGGATTTCCCCCGCAACACACAAATTGAACATGCAGGTTCAATTTGTACATCAACCCTGCGCAAGGATCATGCTATCATTGGTAATGTACAAAAAGCGTAACCGTACAAAAAGAACAATGAGGCAGGGGATCAGTATTGGCTTGGATGCGGGGAAAATTTACGCGGAGTGTAGCTTACCGGCTGTTTGTTTCGTATGCTGTGATTCTATGTATACCGGTCATACTCAGTTTGATCATATACGGCCAGACCCGGGAGATCGTCAAGCGTGAGATCGTGCTGGCCAGCGGCGCGATGCTGCAGCAGGTCAGGTACATCGTGGACGGCGAGCTGCTGCAGACGGAGAGCCTGGCGGCCCAGCTGGCCATCCATTCGGATGTGCGCAAATTAATTTCATCCAAAACGGAAAGCGCTTACGGCGTATATGAGATGAAGCAGGAGCTGAACAAGCTGCTGTCGGCGAATGATTTTATACAGGGGATTTATCTGTACTCGAAGCCGCTGCAGACGGTGCTCTCAAGCGAGACCTATGTGAAGGAGCAGGACTTCTATGAAATGAAGCTGCAGACGGATACGTTCAGCTACGACAGCTGGCAAAAGCTGATCAACGGAGAGCAGACGCGCGGATATGTGATGCTTCCTGTGGAGAATCAGGGAAATGTCGTCTACACTCCGGCTTATGTCCGCTCGCTGGCGAAGCAGGGGAGCTCGGAGACCTCGGGGACGCTCATTATTGCGCTCAACGCTGAGAAAATCATGACCATGCTGGGCAATATCGACTGGGTAGACCGCGGCCAGGTGTTCATTATGGATACGAACAATCAGGTGCTGATCCAGAATGCCGGCGGAAATACAGTGGCTCCTCCGCTGTACCGGGAGTGGAATGACCGCGGGACAGGGACGTTTACGGGCTCCTTTCAGGAAGTGGAATCGATGATTACCATTGAATCCTCAGATACAACGGGCTGGAAGTATATCAGTGTGTTTCCGACAAAAGTATTCTGGGAGCGCGTCGGCACCATCCGTAACCTGAATCTGCTCGGGCTGCTGCTGTGCTTTGTGATCGGTGGAGCGGTAATCACTTATTTTGCCCGGAAAAATTATGACCCGATCAGGCAGCTGGTAAGTGTATTTGCCCGCAATACGATGCCGCGCAGCGGAGCGTATCTGGATGAGTATACCTTTATCCGCAGCAGCGTGCTGGAGACGATCCGCGAGCGCGATGATATGAACAACAAGCAGGCCCAGCAGCTGCGGGTGCTGAAGGATTATTATCTGGTCAAGCTGCTGAAAGGGCAGACGGACCGCAATGTTCCGCTTACGGAGCTGGCGAAGGCTTATCATTTGCCGTGGACGGGGGATGCTTTTGCCGTAATGCTGTTTTATATTGAGAGTAGTGAGAACGGAGTAACCGATCTGGCCTTATCGCAGTTCATTGTCTCGAATATCGCTCAGGATACGGCGGGTGAGGGAGTGATGCTCCATTTTACAGATGTGGACGGAATGCTTGCTGCGGTAGTAAATGTACATCCCGAATTCACAGAGCAATGGAAGGATCAGTTAGAGCAGGATCTGGCGCAGGCTGGCAAGTTCATTCTTGAACGGTACAAGCTCCGGTTCACGGCAGTAGGCAGTAATCTGCAGAGCGGGCTGGACGGGATTCATCAGGCTTTTGTGCAGGCGCTGGAGGCGCAGGAGCACCGGATTATGCTCGGGGAGCGGGCGCTGATCTGGTATGGGGACATCAAGCCCGGCGAGAGCAGCTATTTCTTCACCGTGAACGACCAGATGATCCTGATCAACTTCCTGAAGGCGGAGGAATTCGGCAAGGCGCAGCAGATGATCAGCAATGTGATCGGGCAGGCTTTTCAGTGCGAGGCTTCCCATGAGATGGCCAAGTGCGTGCTGCTGGACCTGGCGACGACCATGATCAAAACCATTCCCGACTCGGAGCAGGCCGGTATCGCCTGGGAGGAATGGCGTCCGCTTAAGCGGCTCTTATCGTGCTCCACCAAGGCGGAGTTTGAGCAGGAGCTGATGGATATTTTCGGGCGGGTGTGCGGGCTGCTCAAGAGTAAGCAGAATAGCCAGGCCAGCACCGGCATCAGCGAGAAGATTATTGATTATGTACAGAAGAATTATAACGACAAGAACCTCAGCGTCGCCCTGATCGGGGATGAATTCCGGTTGACCCCGCAGTACGTATCCCGCCTGTTCCGGGAGCAGACAGGAGAGATGGGGCTGCACGATTATATCAACCATACCCGGGTGGAAGCAGCCAAGTCACTGCTTATAGAGGGAGTAAGCATTGACGAGACGGCGGCCCGCGTCGGCTTCGCCAGCAGCCATGCGCTGATCCGGGTGTTCAAGAAATACGAAGGCATCACCCCCGGCAAGTACAGAACGATTCAGGAGCAGGCGTAAACTTTTTTATATAGAAGAAAGATGGTCTCCGAGGTAGCCGGGGGCCATCTTTTTTTGCGCTATTACAAGCCAAATTCGCCAAATCATCCATCATATTCAAAATATCAACGTCCAAATCGCGGGTTTCGTACATCATTTTCTTTATTGAACATTGATGCACAGGCGGAGGGCGGGGTACAGTCGGGATGTAAACGGATTCATGTTGGACTGGATGAATTTCTATTAAGGAAGTGATCGCATAATGGCAGCTCAGCCGCAAATCAGTGGGGCAGCCCGCAAGCAGCTTAAGACGAAGGACCAGGTACCGCTCTGGAAGCATGTTAAGCAGGAATGGAAGCTCTATTCGTTCCTGGTCATTCCCGTACTTTATTTCCTGATATTCAAGTACGCTCCGATGCTGGGGAATATTATCGCCTTCCGCAAGTACAGGGGCGGGCCGAATATTTTCGGGACGGAATGGGTCGGCTTTACTTACTTTGAAATGTTCATGAAGGACCCCACCTTCTGGCGGGCATTCTTCAACGATCTGACGCTGAGTGTGAGTTATCTGGTTGTGAAATTCCCGCTCACCCTGCTGTTTGCACTTCTGCTCAACGAAATCCGCAGGCTCAAATGGAAAAAATTCGTCCAGACCGTCTCCTATCTGCCCCATTTTATCTCAATGGTTATTGTGGCGGGGATGATTAAGGAAATTCTTTCTTTAACCGGTCCGGTCAACAGCCTGCTGGCCACACTTGGACTTGAGAAAATCGCCTTCATCTCGCTGCCGGAATGGTTCACACCGATCTATGTTACGTCCGGGGTATGGCAGGGGCTGGGCTGGGGAACGATCCTTTATCTTGCGGCAATGACCAGCATTGATCCGGCACTCTATGAGGCAGCCAAAATGGACGGGGCCAACCGGATGCGTCTCGCCAGGCATGTTACGATTCCCGGCATTCTGCCGACGGTCATGGTGCTCCTGATTCTGGACATCGGCAGCATTCTGAGCTCTAATTTTGAAAAAATCCTGCTTCTCTACAATCCGCTCACCTATGAATCGGCAGATGTCGTCTCCACTTATGTGTACCGGATGGGGATTACCGGCGGTAACTTCAGCTATGCGACTGCGGTGGGGCTGTTCGAAGGCATTATCGGGCTGATTCTGGTGACGACGGCCAATGCTGTATCCAAGCGGACTACAAAATCAAGCTTATGGTAGAAAGGAGCAGAGAACATGAAGAGCAGCAGAGCCTTCAGCCTGTTTAACATCATTAACAGTATTTTTATGATTCTGATTGTACTGTTCACCCTGTATCCGTTCGTCTATCTCGTGGCCCAGTCCTTCAGCTCAGAGGCGGCTATTTATGCAGGTTCGGTTTCGATTTTTCCGGTGGAATTTACGACGAAGACGTATCAGGTCATTCTTAGCAAGCCGGACTTTTTCTTATATTACTGGAACACGATTGTGTATTCCGTTGTCGGGACTTTTATAGCTGTAGCTGCAACCGCTGTCATGTCATATCCGCTCTCCAAGGAGAGGCTGCGGCTGAATAAGTTTTTTATTCCGTTCGTGCTGTTTACGATGTATTTCGGCGGCGGACTGATTCCCAACTACATTCTGGTAGCTAAAACACTAGGGCTGCGGGATACCATCTGGGCGATTGTTATTCCGGGGGCAATCAGCGCGTTCAATGTCATTCTGATGAAGACGTTTTTTGCCGGTCTGCCGGGTGAGCTGGAGGAGGCGGGGCGTGTGGACGGGCTGGGGGTATTCGGGATTTTTACACGGATTATTCTGCCTCTGTCGAAGCCGATTCTCGTCACCATTATGCTGTTCGTGATGGTCGGGATGTGGAATAACTGGTTCGGTCCTTCCCTGTATCTGCAGTCGAAGGAGAAATGGCCGGTCGCGCTATATCTGAAGCAAATTATTGATAACGCGATCAGTCCGACGGAAATCGGGGCTACCTCCGACCAGACGAGCCAGATTGCCGCAAGTGTCAAATCAACAGCCATGGTGCTTACGTCACTGCCGATTATCTGTATCTATCCTTTTGTCCAAAAATATTTCGTACAGGGCATGATGATCGGGGCCGTCAAAGGGTAACGGTATAACCGGAAGCGCCTGCCGCGCTCCGTTCTATACAAAGCTTGAACCATAAAGGGGAGGCAAAATATGAAATTCACAAAATCAGTTGGCATGGGTATGATGGCGCTGCTGCTTGTTGTTTCAACAGCCTGTTCATCCGGTAACAACGGAGCAGCGAACACAGACAAGCCGGAAGCAACAAAAGCGGCGAATGCAGGGGCTTCAAATGCGGAAGCAGGCGCTGCGGAGGATTATACTTTTGGCGAGGGACAGACGTTTCATTCCAATGAGCCGGTCAGCTACTCCATGATGTACAGCGACCATGAGAACTATCCGTATAAAGCGGACTGGAGACTGTGGAGCGCCATTCAGGAGAAGACCAATGTAACCTTCGATCTGTCCATTACGGCCAGAACCGAATATGAGAATCAGAAATCCCTGCTGGTCAACAGCGGTGACGCTCCTTATATCATTCCGAAGACGTATGATGAATCCGCGTTTGTGGCATCCGGCCAGATCGTTCCGGTCAGCGACTGGGTCCAGTACATGCCGAACTACTCCAAGGCGGTCAAGGACTGGGGCATGGAAGAGGACCTGAAGATGAAGCTGCGGGACGACGGCAAGTACTATCTGCTTCCGGGCATGTGGGAGATTGCGGGCGGCGGCTACTCGTACATTATCCGTAAGGATATTTTTGAGGCGGCCGGAGTGGATGTAGAGGGTGAACAGGGTAACTGGACCTATGATGAATTTGCTGCAGCTCTGAAAAAGGTAAAAGATTTCACCGGCTCCCCATACGTTATCTCTGACCAGTTCAAGGGTGAATCTGCACTGAATATCGCAGCTGTACAGTATGGTGTGACCGCCGGCTGGGGGATTTCCAACGGGCTGACGTTTGACCAGGATAAACAGCAGTTCGCTTTTGCCGATAACTCCGATGACTTCAAGAGCTTTGTGGGCTATTTCAATAAGCTCGTCACTGACGGCATCCTGGACCCGGAAACGTTCACCCAGGAGGACGATGCGGCGCAGGCGAAGTTCTTCAAGGGCGATACCTACGCGATTAGCGGCGTGTACCAAGTACTGGCTGACTTTAAGAGCAAGATGCAGGACCCGAACGCCGAACTGTATATGATTACCCAGCCGGGCGGGCCGAAAGGCAAGCTGCAGATCGAGAACTCGCGGCTGGAGAACGGCATTATGATCAGCCAGAATGCGCTGGATGATCTGGGTGAAGAGGAGTTCATCAAAATGCTCCGCTTTATCGACTGGTTCTGGTACTCTAACGAAGGGCAGATGCTGAGCCTGTGGGGTGTGGAAGGCGAGACGTATACGCTTGATGCAGACGGCAATGTGGTGCTGAACCCGGATATTTACTATAACGGGATGAATGAAGGGGCTCCTAAGCAGCTGAACGTTGATTACGGCTTCGCCGGAGGGATGTTCGCTTACGGCGGCTCGGAGAAGCTCCGCTTGTCCAAAATGACCGAAGGCGAGCGCGACTTCATGACCCGTATCCAGGAAACGCGCGAGACACGTAAGCTGATTCCGCCAATCATGGCGACAGCCGAGGAGAGCGAGCAGATGAAGCTGATCTCCACTCCGCTTATGGATTACGTCAAGACAATGACGCTCAAATTCGTCACCGGCCAGGAGAGCCTCGACAACTTTGATAGCTACAAAGCCCAGGTAGAGGCTAACGGCAGCACGCGTTACACGGAGATGGCGAACGAGATTTTTGCGAAGACCAAGAGTTTGCTGGGGTACTAAATTGTTGAGATACTAGAGTTGTTAGGATACTAATAGTTGTGAAAAGTCAGGCGCCGCTTCCCCTTGGGGAGGTGGCGTTTGGCTTTTTTTGGCGGGGTTTTGGGAGTAGAGGGAGAGTAAAAAAGATGGGAGGGAAAGGAGGAATAAAGGAATGGTTAAAAGGGGAGGGGATCGCGTGGTGGGCGACGAGTTGTGCGTAGTGAGGATAGTGGGAGTAACAAGAGTAATAAGAGAAGTGGGCGCGGATGATTAAATGTGCGAAATGAGAGGGAAAAGTGCCTTTGATTTCGGCGTAGGCGGCCGAATGTGCGAAATGAGAGGCAAAAATGCCTTTGATTTCGGCGCAGGCGGGAGAATGTGCAAAATGAGAGGCAAAAGTGCCTTTGATTTGGGCGCGGATGGCTAAATGCGTGCAATGAGAGGCAAAAATGCCTTTGATTTCGGCGCGGATGGCTAAATGTGCGAAATGAGAGGCAAAAATGCCTTTGATTTCGGCGCAGGTGGCTGAATGTGCGAAAGGAGAGGCAAAAGTGCCTTTGATTTGGGCGTAGGTGGCTGAATGTGCGAAAGGAGAGGCAAAAATGCCTTTGATTTCGGCGTAGGCGGACGAATGTGCGAAATGAGAGGCAAAAGTGCCTTTGATTTGGGCGTAGGCGGCTAAATGTGCGAAATGAGAGGCAAAAGTGCCTTTGATTTCGGCGTAGGTGGCTGAATGCGTGTAATGAGAGGCAAAAGTGCCTTTGATTTCGGTGTGTGCGGCTAAATGTGCGAAATGAGAGGCAAAAATGCCTTTGATTTGGGCGTTGGCGGCTAAATGTGCGAAACGAGAGGCAAAAATGCCTTTGATTTGGGCGCGGATGGCCGAAATGTGCGAAATGAGAGGCAAAAGTGCCTTTGATTTCGGCGTAGGCGGGAGAATGTGCGAAATGAGAGGCAAAAGTGCCTTTGATTTGGGCGCTGGCGGCTAAATGTGCGAAATGAGAGGTAAAAATGCCTTTGATTTGGGCGCAGGTGGCTAAATGTGTGAAATGAGAGGCAAAAGTGCCTTTGATTTCGGTGTGTGCGGCTAAATGTGCGAAATGAGAGGCAAAAGTGCCTTTGATTTGGGCGTAGGCGGGGGAATGTGGGTAGCGTCAAGAAGTTTGTGTAAGAGAGTAGAAAGTAACTTCTCGGGTGTCCGTTAGTGAGTGCAAGTGTTCTTTGGGGCGGGGGAACCCCGCCCCAAAGAACAAGGGGAATTGGACTACTTCTCTTGCCCTTCCCGCACCGGGTATCGCACTTCAAACATCTCGTTCAGTTTCTTCTTTACCTCCAGATCACCGAAGCCGCGAATGACCCGTTCGGCAAAACGTTCATTGTAGTCTATTACATCCAGGTAGACAATTTTCTCTGCCGCATCCATATTGGTGAGACTGTTCATCGGCTTCAGGCGTTTTCGGATTTCCTTGTTCATTCGTTCAATTGGATTGGACGTGTAGATGGCTTCTTTTATGAGCGCGGGATACTTATAAAAGGTCAACAGCGTGGGCAACTGTTCTTCCCAAGACCGCATTTCTTTCGGGTAGAGCTTGCCCCATTTGGCCTTCACCGTGTCAAACGCAGCCCGGGCCAGATCGTGGTCTGCAGCCGTGTAGATCGTCTTCAGATCTTCAATGACTTCCGTTTTGTGCTGAACCCGAATTTTCGGAAAGGTCGAACGCACTTTGTGGACGATACAATGCTGCACATCCGCCTTCGGATAGGTTTCACGGAACGCTGCACCCAGTCCCGGCAGTCCATCAAACACACCCAGCAAGACTTCCTGGACACCACGGTCGTAGAGGTCTTTGAGCACCTCGCGCCAGCCGTTTGCGCTCTCTTGGCCGCCTACGTAAAAGCCAAGGATCTGGCGGTGACCGTCTTCGTCGATCCCCATGGCGAAATAAACGACTTCTCCGCTCACGGTGCTGCGCTTGAGCTTCACATATAAGCCGTCCAGGTAGATGACGGAGTAGCGTTTGTTTAACGGGCGTTTCTGCCACTGATGAATGTCGTCAAGTACCGTAGCTGTAATGTTGCTAACGGTCGTGGGAGAGTAGTGGCTGCCGAACATACTTTCAATGAACCGGGCCACATCTCGCGTTCCCATGCCACTTTTGTACATCTGGATGACAGCTTCCTCAAGCCATCCATCCCGTCTTTGGTAGGGCTCAAATAATTGCGTTTGGAACAGACCCTGACGGTCGCGGGGGACCTCTAACTCCTCCACATTGCCGTACTTGGTGTGCAGGTTTCGTGTGTAGTATCCGTTGCGACTGTTGTGGTTCCCGGCTTCCTCACTGGTCATGAATTGCTGGATTTCCGCCTTCATAATGGACTCCAGATTGTCTTTTACAAATTGGGTGACAAGATTTTCAAATAGATTATTTAACATGTTTTCGGGTAGAATAGTCATCGAGTAGGGTCCCTTCTTGGTGGTGTCGTAATCCCGAGAATACCCTACTTTTTTGTTGCCTGACTAGGCTCCAAATCCTGGTACACAACTTACTTTACGCCATCGGAATGTGCGAAATGAGAGGCAAAAATGCCTTTGATTTGGGCGTAGGCGGGGGAATGTGCGAAATGAGAGGCAAAAATGCCTTTGATTTCGGCGCAGGTGGCTGAATGTGCCAAATGAGAGGCAAAAATGCCTTTGATTTCGGCGCGGATGGCCGAATGTGCGAAATGAGAGGCAAAAGTGCCTTTGATTTGGGCGTAGGCGGGGAAATGTGCGAAATGAGAGGCAAAAGTGCCTTTGATTTGGGCGCTGGCGGCTAAATGTGCGAAATGAGAGGCAAAAGTGCCTTTGATTTGGGCGCAGGTGGCTGAATGCGTGTAATGAGAGGCAAAAATGCCTTTGATTTGGGCGCAGGTGGCTGAATGTGCGAAAGGAGAGGCAAAAGTGCCTTTGATTTGGGCGTAGGCGGCTAAATGTGCGAAATGAGAGGCAAAAATGCCTTTGATTTCGGCGTAGGCGGCCGAATGTGCGAAAGGAGAGGCAAAAATGCCTTTGAATTGGGGTAAGTTGGCCGAATATGCGAAATGAGAGGCAAAAGTGCCTTTGATTTCGGCGCAGGTGGCTGAATGTGCGAAAGGAGAGGCAAAAGTGCCTTTGATTTCGGCGTAGGCGGGAGAATGTGCGAAATGAGAGGCAAAAATGCCTTTGAATTGGGCGTAGGCGGCTAAATGTGCGAAATGAGAGGCAAAAGTACCTTTGATTTGGGCGAAGTTGGCCGAATGTGCGAAAGGAGAGGCAAAAATGCCTTTGATTTCGGCGCAGGTGGCTGAATGTGCGAAAGGAGAGGCAAAAGTGCCTTTGATTTGGGCGTAGGTGGGCGCTTGCGAGCCGCGAACCCGGCTCAGTTCGTCCAATCCCATCAGCAATCGCTTCCCACGCACACAAAAAAAGCGGATACCCCCACTAAAGGGAGTACCCGCTCCACTATCCGCTCCATTACCTACAAACTGAACTCTAGGCTTCCATCTTCTGCGCCGTGTAGAGGCGGTGGTAGAGGCCCTTGCGTGCGAGCAGCTCCTCATGCGAGCCGCTTTCGGCGATGCCTTTGTTAGCTACGTACATAATGCGGTCGCAGTTCTTCACGGTCGACAGGCGGTGCGCGATGATGAAGGAGGTACGGCCCTTGAGCAGCTCGTTCAGCCCCTTTTGCAGCAGCCGCTCGGTCTTGGCATCGATCGAGGAGGTTGCCTCATCCAGGATGAGAATGCGCGGGTCGGCCAGCAGTGTTCTGGCGAACGAGATGAGCTGCCGCTGACCTTGCGAGAGCTTGGAGCCCCGCTCATTAACCTCGGTCATGTAGCCCTGCTCGAACTCGCGGATGAACTCATCGGCGCAGACGGTTTTGGCGGCGGCGATCACTTCCTCCTCCGTGGCATCTAGCTTGCCGTAACGGATATTGTCCAGGATCGTTCCCGAGAAAATGAAGCTGTCCTGCAGCATGATGCCCATCTGGCTGCGCAGCGACTTCATCGTCACTCCGGCAATATCCTCGCCGTCGATCAGAATCCGGCCGCCGGTAAGGTTGTAGAAACGGGAGATCAGATTGACGACGGTGGTTTTGCCGGCACCGGTTGGTCCGACCAGAGCCACGCTTTCGCCGGCCTTGACGTCAAAGGAGATGTTCTCCAGAATGTTCAGCCCCGGATCATAGGCGAAGGTAACATCGTCGAAGGTCACCTGCCCGCGGGCAGGGGGCAGCGCCTTTGCACCCGGAACGTCGCTTACAGTAACCGGCTCATCCAGCGTTTCGAAGATCCGCTCCAGATAAGCGACGGCGTTGATGAAGCTGTTGTACAAGTTCGATAAGTTAAGAATGGGCTGCCAGAAACGGGCCGCGTAGCTGCTCATTGCGAGAATGACCCCAAAGGTGACATCCTGCGGGCTCAGTGTCAGCAGGCCGACCAGATAAATTAGCGTCATAACCGTTGTAGCCAGATTATCGACGGTGAACGGGATCAGCGAGTTATACCGCAAGGCCCGCATCCACTCCGTCCGGAAGTTGCCGGCGAGCTTAGTGAAGATGCCTTCATTGCGCTGCTCGCGTGAGAACATCTGGGTGACGCCAATCCCGCTGATGCTCTCCTGCAGGTAGGCATTCAGGTTGGAGCTCTTATTGGAGACGGCCTGCCAGGCCCGGCGCTGCTTGTTCTTGATCAGCAGCATGATGCCGAGGAATACAGGCAGCCCGGCCAGCGTAACGAACGAGAGCCGGACATCAACCGCGAACATGAAGGCGGCGATGAAGATCAGGTTCACAATCTCCAGAATAAAGTTGATAATCCCGTTGGACAGGACGTCGGAAACGGCATTGACGTAGTTGACTACCCGGATCAGAATTTTACCCTGCGGACGGTCATCATAATACTTGAACGGCAGCTCCTGCAGATGCTTGAACAAGTCCGTCCGGATGTCAAAAATGATATCCTGCCCGACCTTCGTCATAATCCGCGACCGGATCGTCGCCAGCACAACGCTGACAACAATGGTCAGCAGCATCAGAGCGGACCAGCCGACCAGCGCACCCTTGGCTTTGGCCGGGATGGTTACGTCAACGACATGCTGCATAATCAGCGGTGCTGACAGGGAGATAGCTGCTGACAAAGCGCTCAGAATGAATGCGAGAATCATCGGTTTCTTTTTACGTCTGATGTAAACCATGGCCCGCCGGAAATGCTTAATATTAAACGGCGACTCCAGATTCTCATCGACGTCAAATCTATTCCTTGCCACTCTGGCTCACCTGCCTTCCAATACCTTCGTTTTGCAGCATAAATACATCGTAGTAGTAACCCCGTTTGGCTAACAGCTCAGCATGGGTGCCTTCTTCAATCAGGCGGCCGCGGTCAATGATCAGAATACGGTCCGCTTCACAGGTGGTGGATACCCGCTGGGCAATGATGATCTTCGTGCAAGGATAATCCAGCTCACGCAGACTGCGCTGGATGTGCTCCTCTGTCTCCAGATCGACCGCAGAGGTCGTATCATCCAGAATCAGAATCGGCCGGTGCACAGCGAGTGCCCGCGCCAGCGCAATACGCTGCTTCTGTCCGCCGGACAGACCGACGCCGCGCTCACCGACTACCGTATCGTAGCCTTCCGGCATTTTGGTAATAAAGTCGTGGGCTGCAGCCTTCCGGGCATATTCCATCGCATCCTCTTCGGGCAGATCGGGATCGCCGTAAGCAATGTTGCCGTCTATCGTATCCGAGAACAGCAGCACATCCTGGGTGGCCATTCCGATATTACCCCGCAGCTCATCAAGCTCCAGATTGCGTACATCCACGCCGTCCACCAGCACCTTGCCTGAGGTTGCCTCATAGAAACGGGGGATCAGATTGATGATGGTTGTTTTGCCCGCACCGGTTGAACCCATGATAGCTACGGTTTCACCAGGTTCAACAGTAAAGCTGACATCATCAAGGACGAGAGCGCTGTCATATTTGAAACGGACGTTCTGGAATTCAATGCGGCCTTCATACCGGCGCTTCTGCACAGGGTTATGCTCATTGGCAATCGAAGGCTTGGCGTAGTAGATATCGACGATTTTGGACAAGCTGGCAAAAAAACGCTGAATATCATTAATGATAATACCGATGTTGCGCATGGGGTTTGAGATCGCCCAGATCAGGGAAGTAAAGGCGGCGAACTCTCCGAAGGTAATTCTCCCATCCATGAGGAACAGGCCGCCGGCCAGCATCAGGATAACGTTGAACGCCTGGGCAAAGCTCTCCAGATACGGGAAATAATCAAGCCAGACGAGCGCAGCCTTTTTGTTGGCCGTTGAATAGTTCACGTTCTTGTCAGTAAATTTCTCAATCTCGAATGCCTCGCGGGCGAAAGCTTTGACGACACGGTTCCCGGAGATGTTTTCTTGTGTGGTCGTATTCAGCTGGGACAGCCGTTCGCGCAGGTCGATATACATCGGGCGGACGCGTTTAGCAAATATGTAGGCCACAATAAAAATCGGCGGTGCCAGGACCAGCATCCATAAGGTCAATACCGCATCAATGGTAAAGAAGTAAATGACAGCGGCTGCAAAAATCGTCACCGACTCGATAATCGTCTTGAAAATCCACGCCATCGAGTGCCGCACCATATCCAGGTCACCGGTCATTTTGGTCATAAGATCACCGGTACGGTTGCGGTCGTAGTACTCACGGTCCTGCCCCTGGATTTTGTTGTACAGATAAATACGGATGTTGTACATCATGTTCTGCGAGGAACGCTCATACTGCATCGTTGTCAGATAGGCCAGACCGGTACGCAGCAGCGAAAAGCCGATCATGCCCAGACAGAGTGCAATCAGAAGTCCGCGCTTATCGGTCAGATTCTGGACTGCATTATCGCCGGCTATAAAAGTGTCGACAATGCGCTGACTGATGTACGGGTTGACAATGGTAAGTGCGGAACCCACCACCGAGAGGCAGAGTGCCAGAATATACCTTGCCCGGTTTCCCTGCAGGTTCTGCCACAGCCACTTAAGCTCAAACATTTCATCACCTGTTTCTGTTTGTTCTGTTGTACGTTACCATGTTGAAAACGATTAAATCAGAGTGATTATAACACAATAAATGGCCGATACCCGTTAACAGCAAAATTTGTTGTTACAATCAATTGAACGGGAAAAGATACAACTTTATCATTGCAGAATTCCGGCATGAACTCCATGTGCAGATTAGTTATATTCAACTTTTACCTTGCATTTTTCAATAAGCTTATCCACTATTTAAAGGGTATAATTACCAAAAAAATCTGCTTGCGCGGCTTGATGAGTAGGGCGGACGGGGGACGATGTTTGTTGGGAGATTGGATAATCCGGAATGTGGATAACGGGGACGAGGGGTTAGTTGCATCTTTTGGCTTTGCACTGCATATGCATTTTCTGTATCATGGTGATTTTGAGCAGAAGAACATGTTTCTGGCTGTAAAAGATAACGAAGCGCTCGCAATCGCCCATTTGACGTACCATGATACGTTCCACGCTGCCGGACATGATGGTGACCCGGGGTTTATACGCTATCTCACAGGTGAAATCAGCTTTGCCGGCGGGAATGAAGATGAAGCGGTTAAGGATGCTCTGCTGGATACGCTGATAGCCCGCTCAAGGGAGATCAAAGCGCAGCATCCGCAGAAGCGGATTGTGCTGAACCAGTATATTGATACTGACACTCTTGCGGAGCAGAGCTATTACCTGAAACGCAGTTTTACCGTTTACGAAAGTATTGTTATTTTAAAATATGATCTCAGCCGGCCTATTCCCGTGTATCCTCTGCCGGAAGATGTGCAAATCCGCCCCTTTCTGCTGAATCATGATGAGGCCCGGGAGAAGTATCATCTGGCAGAGCAGGCCTCCTTTGACGGGGTAGCCTGGAGTCTCAACCATCTGGCCTGGATGCAGGGCACTCCTGAAATGGTGAACTTCTGTGCATTCAGCGGAGACCAGTTTCTGGGCAACACCTCCACATGGAGAATTGGCGATGGTCACAGCGCAACGGAGAATGTATTCGTCATTCCGCAGTGGCGCAGCCGGGGTATTGCCCGGAACCTGCTCTGCACCGCACTTTCGCACCTGAAGGAGCAGGGCAAATCCGTTGCCACCCTGGGCACCTACGGCACCAATAAAAAAGCCATCCGGCTCTATACTCAGCTCGGCTACGAGCTGGACGGATTCCGGCTGACGCTGGGTTACGAGATTGATTAACCTTGCAGGGAAAAGTTAAACATCTATTTCGGAAGGAGCTCATCAATGGGCAGTATACTAAGCAAAGTGGACTGGATCCGGACAAGCATCCAGTTGGAAGCTCTGCTGAACGATCCGGACATAGCTGTTACGCAGACCATAAAGCCTGGCTTTGAAGCAGAGGTGCTGAAGATCATGTCCGGGCAGGAAAGCTTCGTGCTGAAGATATGGAACAAGAGCTCCAGACCGGATGTCGGGATGCAGTTTCTTTTATTGCAGGAACTCTATGAACGTAAGATTGCTGTCTCTAAGCCCGCGGGCTGGGGAGTGAATACAGGCGGGGATCAGGTGCTGCTGACGGCTTTTGACGGCAGGGCAGTGAGAAAAGTGAACGAAGAGAAGCTGATAGCCCTCGCGGAAATACTGGGGAAGATACATCAGATTAATGCGGATGAGCTTTCGGAGCCCTGTTTGCCAAAGTATGAGTTTAAGAGCTATTTCTTTCCGGAGGCAGAAAAGCATGAGGACATCTATCAGTCGCTGCTTCCCCTGCTCCAGCTGGCCCAGATTAGGCAGGACAAAGTGATCCACGGTGATTATCATCCCAACAATATTGTAGAATCCGGCGGGTGCTACACGGTTATTGATTGGACGAACGGACAGGCGGGAGATCCCAGATATGACTTTGCCTGGACTGTAGTTCTGCTGAAACTATATACTTCAAAGCAGGATGCAGAGACATTTAGTTCTGCGTATTTACGTTACAATAGGCTGGAGCCGGAAGAACTGCCCATTTTTGAAGCCCTGGCTGTTCTGAGATGGATGGTGCTTCAGCGCAGCGGCGGGGTTCCTGTAAAGCAGGATACGATCCGGCGTGTAATGAGTCTTGTTAAGAATAATCCGTTGCTGCAGAAGAACAGTGCAGGAAGGAACGGGGATAAGGTATGCGTTCTGGATTTTTATCAGCAGGGATAATCGTGTATATATTAATAGGGACTGTGTCATCCGGGTGGGGGTGGCACAGTCCTTTATGATTTGGGGTTCTATCTAAAACATATCAGTGCGAAGCCGACGAAGCAGCAGCGGCAGAAGAGGCGGCGGCTACGGCGATGGCAGTCTGCTGGGCGATGACGATATTGGTCAGGCTAGTGGAGAGCGCCGAGGTCAGAATGCCGCTTTTCACATCCTCAATAGATTTGTAGGATACCAGGGCTGCGCTTAGCAGCAGAAGCTCCTGCTTGGTAATGGACCAGCTGCCGAAGCCTTTCTGGGTCCTTAGATAGTCGTGGGTATCGGAAATATCCTGTACGAGCGACTCATCGCTCGCCGGAAGCAGAGACAGAACCCCGAGGGAGGAGAGGGTATACTCTTTATCCATCCGGATGCCTCTTTGGCGGAAGGCGTCGCGCAGGGCAAGCACCCGGGCTGCAGCCTCCGGTGTATCCCCGCCCAGGGCCAGGACCTGGGTCAGCGCCTGCACGCTGTTGCCGGACAGGAATTCCGGCTTCAGCCCGGCGTATAGCTGCTCCATCCGGGCAGCCCCGCGTTCCGGCTCAAGATCAGACAGCGCCAGCATAGCGGCAAAGATATAATCATCCTGTCCGGTCAGAAACCGGTGGTACTCTTTCATACTGTCATAGAAATGCCGGGTTCGCTCAGCGATACGTTGATGCTGATCGGCCGCCGAGTTAGCGGCAATCTGGTATGCGGCAACCACGAGAAAATCCGAGGCCCGCAGCTTGCGTTCTTTAAGCAGGTCATAGACGGCGAGAGTGTCGGAGAGTAGCGTCTTTTGGTCTCCCGATAGCGACAACAGCGCTGCAATGCAAACGGACAGGTTCCCTCTAAAAGTAGAGAACAGGCCGGTTGAGCTTTTTATCAGCTCATTGCTGTCACGGATAGCCTCGGTGTCTATGGTTTTATTTTCTGCCGTATACAGCAGTGCAGCCAGACGGTTGATCTGTCCGCTTTTCCAGGCAAAAGCCTTTTTGATAAGCTGTGTATTACTGACGAATAAATCTAGTCTGTTTACAAATGGCTCCTTCATATGCGGCTCCCCTCATCTAACACAAATAGTATCTTACATGAAATATTTTACTATAATGGGCCTGCAGATAGCGATGCTTTAGACGGTTTTTGAAATGCTCCTGCCATTGATTAGGGGGGTTCTTTTTGGCACAATATGCTAGAATAAAGGAGCTGCCGCAAGCCGCAGCAGGGAACTCAAAACGAATGGAGACATGGAATAATGAATGAATTGCCGAATTGTCCGCAGTGCAGCTCAGTGTACACTTATGAGGACGGGACGCAGCTGGTGTGCCCGGAATGCGGGCATGAGTGGACTGCCGGAGCAGAAAGCGGAAGCAGTGAGGATGTTAAGGTAGTTAAGGATGCCAACGGAAATGTGCTGAACGACGGGGACTCTGTAACGGTTATTAAAGATTTGAAGGTCAAGGGAAGCTCCTCCGTACTGAAGATCGGCACCAAAGTGAAGAACATCCGGCTGGTGGAAGGCGACCATGACATAGATTGTAAAATTGACGGCTTCGGCGCAATGAAGCTGAAATCGGAGTTTGTGCGGAAGGCATAAGAAGAATAGGATAGAAGATAAAGCTGCAGGTTAAACTGCGGCTTTTATTTGTTTCTTGAAGCAGGTTTCCCTGCAGCCGGTAAGCGGCGGCTTATAGGGTATCTGTCTTTTTGGTGCTTTGTACCCTTATATGGTGATGTGAAGTGCCTGTGGCCAGATGATTTAAAAATACATAAAATCAAGTAAAAATACGAAAAATCTTGTATACAAATATAGGAAAATTCAGCATGGGTTTAACCTTCCGCTTACATTTCCTTAAAAGGCTGTTAAATCGCTGTATAGTGCAGCGGGCCGCGGATATGAGGCTGTGAAAGCACGCTGGAATAAGGAAGTAAAAGGAAGTTATGGTTATGAAGAGTTTTTATTACCGGAGAGCTGTTTGAAAGCTGCCACCGGGTTTTACGAAAACTTAACCCGCCCTTTACCATGCATGGATTGCACAGTTGCCGGACTAAACGTATCATTTCCCATTGATTACAACTTTCATATGGGGGGAAAAGAAGTGAAGAAGAGGTTTATGCTGGGAAGCCGTGCGCTTACAGCAGCTATGCTCACAGCTTCATTGCTCACAGCCGGCTATGTGCCGCTGCTTCCGGCCAGTGCAGAGCCTGCAGACACAGGCAATACCGCAGCTGAAGAAGCAGTCAGTACCGATGCTGCAGGCAATGCCGGTACATCCGGAGGCACCGGAGGTGGAGCGGCAGCCGGGGTATCGGGAGATACCGGATTGCTGTCAGCAGCAGCTGCCGGAGGTACATTAATCGCCAAGGACAGCACCTGGTCCTATCTTGATGACGGATCAGATCAAACTACGGTCTGGCGCAATGTGTATGATGACAGCTTGTGGAAGCAGGGACAAGCGCCGCTCGGTTATGCAAGCAGCGGTAAGGGACTGGATCTGAAGACCCGGATCAGCTATGGTCCTGATGCCAGCCAGAAATACGCTACAACGTATTACCGTAAAGAGTTCCAGGTCGAAGATCCGGCAGCAGTCACCCGCCTCGCAGCTACACTTGTACGTGATGACGGAGCTGTTGTATACCTGAACGGACAGGAAGTCTACCGGACCAACATGCCGCAGGGCACAATCCTCTATAATACTTATGCCTCTTCCGCCGTCGGCGACGAACGGCTGGATAACAACTTCACTATCGATCCTGCTCTGCTGCTGCAAGGCGTTAACGTAATTGCAGCCGAGGTACATCAGGACCGCGGCGCAAGCTCCGATACTTACTTCTCTCTAGAGCTGAATGCCTCAGCAGGCTCAGCAGCCTCCAAAGAACATGGCTTACTGGGCCAATATTACACCAATAACGACAATTTTGAGTTCGCTGATTATAAATCCACGCGAATTGATTCACAGATTAACTTCAGCAATCTGGATCCGGTTCTCCAGACCTGGACCGGACGGGCAGATGATGCCAACATCCGCTGGACAGGCCGGCTGGCAGTACCGGCATCCGGTGATTATACCTTCTACATGATTGGAGATAACGGCTTCCGGATGTGGATTGACGATAAGCTGGTCGTCGATCACTGGAAGAATGACTGGGATGTTGAGCAGACCAGCAGTCCTGTAACCCTGCAGGCCGGGGAGATGCACAGCTTTAAGGTAGAGTACTTTGAGGACTATGGCGGCTCCAATCTTTATCTGCGCTGGTCCGGCCCTGGAATCGAGAAGCAGATTGTCCCTGCGGCAGCCTTCTATCTTCCGGCCGGTTACAATGGCCCCGTGTTTGGCAACGTCGATTCCGGAGGCCTGAGCATAGCGCTGCAGCTCACGGGTAATCTGCAGACTGTTCCCGCAGAGCTGGCTGAACATCTGACCGTTAAAGCGGGCGACAAGGTAATTCCGGTCCTGCAGGCGGTTCAAGGAAGTAGCGCTGACCAGCTGATGCTGACGCTGGGAACCATCACTATGCCGGGACAGATTGTAAACGTTGAATATGACGGGCAGGCCGGACTGAAGCTTGACGGGGATACGGCTGCGGGCAGCTTTATATTCAGCCCGGATAATCATTCGGAAGCGGTTGATTATTCACCGATCGCCATCGCGATGTCCTTCCTGAACGAGGCGAAGACGAACCGTTCCTTCGCCTGGTATACAAGCTATGAAAGACCGGACAGCGCACCGGCCGGAATCATGGACAGCATCGTCGAGGTTGTTCCTGCAGACCAGGGCTTTGATTCCCCGGCGAAGCTGCGTTTTACAGGTGATCCAGCGGATACCAAGGCGCTTAACCTGAAAATTACCGGCTCGACAACAGGAGCTTTTATCAGCCATAAGGCTGTCGCCAGCGGGCTTGCTCCCGGAACCGCCTATAAGTACCGTGTCGGCAGCGACGGCAACTGGAGTGCCGAGGGCAGCTTCACGACCGAAGGCGAGAAGGAAGATACCTACAGCTTCCTGTATATGACCGACTCCCAAGGCGCCAACACCCATGACTATGAGGTCTGGGCCGATACGCTGAAGAACGGGCTGGAGGATTATCCGGACGCTAAGTTCCTGGTGATGACGGGCGACCAGGTTGACGCCGGATCACTGGAATCCCAATGGCTCGATTACTTTGGCAAACCGCAGAATATGCTGATGAAGCTTCCGCTGATGGCAGCTGTCGGGAACCACGAAGGTCCGTATAACGACAACTATTATTATCATTTTAACTATCCGAACGATTCAATTGATGATCCGCTTCCTCCGGGCAGTGTATACTCCTTCGACTACGGCGAAGCCCACATCATGGTTATGAATACGATGGATATGGGCTGGGACGAGCGTCAGCGGAATTCCTTCAACCAGCAGATTGAGTGGCTGAAGCGGGAAGTCGCCGAGACGGACAAGAAGTGGAAGGTTGTTGCGTTCCATAAGGCGATCTATTCGCTGGGGGGACATGCGGCCGAAACCGAAATCAAAGAGCTGCGGGAAACGCTGTACCCCGTCTTTGATGAGCTTGGAATCGACGTAGTCTTGCAGGGACATGACCATGTCTACGTACGCTCTAATCAAATGTACGGGAACAAGGTCGTAGAGAATGTCGTCAAGGACGAAAATGGAAACCCGCTTAATCCGGACGGAACCTTATACATGATCAACAACTCCTCCGGCACGAAATTTTACGATGTTAATAAGAATGTAGATCCTTATTTTGCAGCCGTTTACGAGCAGCCGAAGATGCCGATATACTCCGGAATTCTGATGACGGAAGACAGCTTTACGATCAATTCTTATAAATCGGGTGATACTGCCCCGTTCGATACGTACACGATTGTACGGAAAGACAGCAAACCGAAACCGGTTGAGAAGCTTTCGGCTGCACGGGCAGAGGAGAAGGCTACACTGCTTACATGGGACAAACCCCAGGACGTGAGTGCAGAGGATGCTGTGAGAGGCTTCCGTATCTATGAGAAGAACGGGAAGCTGGGTATGAACTGGAACGTCTATGTTCCGGCAGTTGAGGGACAAAGTAAGTACGAATTAAAAGTAGCGGGAACGAATCCGGCTGTAGATTACGAATTCATCGTCAAGGCTGTAAATAAGCGTGACAATTCCGCAGAAGCCGCTGTCTTCACCGGCGGTGAACGCCCGGCAGCACCTACCGCTCCGGTTGTTGATGATGCCCGTAACACGTTCGGCTGGACTCCGGTACCGGGATATCCCCGTGCTGCTGATTATGAATTCAGCTTTGACGGAGGCGAAAAGTGGCAGCCAGCCACAGCGAACCCGCAGCCGCTTCCAGACGCTGAATACGCCGCTGGTAAGGTTCAGGTCCGCATCAAGGGTGATGTGGCAGCCGGGACACCGGCAGGCTCGGCGCTGCTCTCGGATAAACCGTTTACCCTAAATGATCATAGCGATACGTACGCGCTCCAAGGAACACTCAAACGGGATAATCAGCTCAAGGTTGAGGTTTCAATCGAGAAGCTGGCAGAATACACCGGCAGCGCCTATGTGGTGTTCGAGCTCCTGGACGACGATACTCCGCTGCTGATCAGCGCGGTTCCGCTGAAGAGTGATACCCTCACGATGTCCCAGTATTACAACGTAAAAGGTGCGGACTACCGGGTCAAGGTATTCGTATTTGATCAATTTAACAGCAATCTTGAAGTGCCTGAGCAGCTTGCCAAGCCGGCTGAGCTTCAGTGACCAGGAAAGAGAGGAATCCGAAGGTGAAAAAAGTTGTAGCGGCTGTAATGGCCTTTATGCTCCTGTGTATCCCTGCTGCAGTCTTTGCAGCCTCATCCTTCACGCTGCAGCTCAGTGTGAAGGAAGCCTTACGGGGCGGCAGCATTACGCTGTCAGGCACAACACCCGGCCAGGCAGACCAGGTGGTTGTCAAAGTGGTCAGTCCCGCTCAGACCGTATTCTATATTGATGTTCTTACGGCGGATGGAGGAGCTTATACGAAGCGGCTGGCGATTCCGGAGAGCCAGGTGCTGGCTCCTTCCGGCAGCTATACCGTAATTGCCGGCAGCGGCGGAACGACACTTACGCAGACCTTTACCATTCCGGGCGGGGAGGAGCCGGGAGGGGGAGATCCGGGTACGGGAACGCCGACCCCGGCACCAACGCCGACCCCGGCACCAACGCCTACGCCGTCATCGACCCCGGTACCGACATCCACACCGAATCCTTCCTTGCCGGGCGGAACAGTCGGCGTACCTGCCTCACCGGCAACAGCCGTTATTCCTGCGGGTGCCGGCTCAGCCAGCGGTGCCACCGTGAAACCGGAGGCGGCTGAAGGCGGGCGTTATCTGGTAGGTGCAGATACATTGACGCAGGCCATGCAGCAGGCTGCAGACAGTATTACACTTGAGCTTCCGGCAGCAGCAGGCGAGACGGACGTGATGCTTGAGCTTCCGGCGAAATCATTGGAGCTGATGAACACCGGCAACAAGGCTCTTGTACTGACAGACGGGGTAAGAACCATATCTTTCCCGGCAGGTGCGATTAAGCTGTCAGGAGATGATCAGACCCGGCTGCGGATTACCTTTAACGCAGTATGGAACGACGAAGCGGGAGCACTGGTTACCCGCGCTGCGGGCGGCGATGCTGCATATGCTCCTACTGGCGTGCTGATCTCCCTTACTATTGAATCCGTTAACGGCAGTAATACTGCCGGTATTCACCAGCTGGGGCAGCAGGCCCAGGTTAGCCTGAAGCTGACGCCTGCACAGCAGGCAGCCATCAATACAGAACTTGCCGGCATCTACTATCTGAACGGCAGCAGCGCAGAATACATGCCGGGAAGCATAAAGGGCGGAACGGTAACCTTCAAGACCGGACATTTCTCCACGTATGCAATGCTGGTCTATGACAAGAGCTTTACGGATTTGTCCGGACACTGGGCTGAGCCGGCGGTGAAGCTGCTTGCCGCCAAGCATCTGGTGAACGGTGTGGATGCGGAGCATTACGAGCCGGGACGCGGCATTACCCGCGCGGAATTCGTTGCATTGCTGATGCGTGCCGTAGAACGTACGGGCAGCGTGCCTTCGACGGTTGCTCCGGCACCGTTCAGTGACGTGCCGGCAAGCAGCTATTATGCGCAGCAGGCGGCTGAAGCGGCTGCAATGGGTATTATGAACGGCTATGACGGGGCATTCCGTCCGGGCGACCGCATTACCCGTGAGGAAGCGGCGGTAGCGCTGGTCCATGCGGCCAAGCATTTCAGCCTGCCGGCAGGCAGCCAGTCCAATCCGGCTTATACTGATGCACAGCAGATTTCTTCCTGGGCTGCAGCCAGTGTGGCCGAAGCGGGAGTGAGCGGGCTGATGCAGGGAGACGGCACAAAGTTCCAGCCGAAGAAGCAGGTTACCCGTGCTGAAGTGGCTGCTATGGTCAGCCGTCTGGTTCAATCCGGCTCTTCTTTATAAGATGAAAGCGAGGGAAATGAAGCTCATGCGTAAACAACTGTTCGCCATTCTGATGTCGGTCCTGATGCTGCTCGGGCTGCTGGATTCCGTGACTGCTATTACAGTCACGGCGTCCGCCGCCGAAGCCGGGATTGAGGTGTATCCGACAAGGAATGTTGCACTGAATGCAAAGGTGGCCGCTTCAGGACAAGCTAATATTAATGAACGGGCGGAATTTGCGGTAGACGGCAAATTGGATACGAAGTGGTGCGACAATACAGCCGCCAGGATCAAGTGGATGACGCTTGATCTTGGCAAGCAGTATACGATTAATGAATGGAAGGTTTACAACGCAGCCATTAATGAAGGCTCGAACAGCCCGTTCTGGAACACGCAGAATTTCCGGCTGCAGAAAAGTGATGACGGTGTAACCTGGACTGATGTCGATGTTGTACAGGGCAACGTACAGACGGTGGTCGACCGCTACCTGCCTGAGCCGGTAACATCACAGTACCTCCGTTTCTACGTCAGCAAAGGCGCTGCAGGGGACAACACGGTCCGCCTGTATGAGCTGGAGATATACGGGGTGGATACCGGCAAATACCCTGCATATCCGGCGGTAAATCTGGATCCGGCAGATTATGTAGATCCGTTCATTAACACGCTGGGTGACAACGGCCAGACAAATCCCGGACCGTCAATGCCGTTTGGCCTGGTCTCAGTGGGACCGGACAGCGACGGCGGGGCATTCAGCGGTTATTATT
Source organism: Paenibacillus sp. fava2 (assembly GCF_058313675.1). Lineage (NCBI taxonomy): Bacteria > Bacillati > Bacillota > Bacilli > Caryophanales > Paenibacillaceae > Paenibacillus > Paenibacillus sp. fava2. The sequence goes on from NZ_CM177755.1 coordinate 881,747, forward strand.
ATCAGGATAAAAACCTCAAGGGCTTCTCCCAGGTGCGGTTCAGCGGTGCGGGCTGCAGCGGTGCAGGCGGTAACATTCTGATGATGCCGCAGACCGGCTCTTTTACCAAAAATGTAAATGAATATAAGCAGAAATATGATAAGAGCAGCGAGCAGGCCTCCGCAGGCTATTACGGGGTAACGCTGGCATCGGGAATCGGAGTGGAGCTGACAGCTTCCGACAATGTCGGGTTCCACCGTTATACCTTCCCGGCTTCCGCCAATACGGGCTCTGTGCTGGTTGATCTCTCCAATTCCTATGCAGGGATGCTGGATGCGAACCTGAAGGTAGAGAGCAACAATGAGATTACAGGCATGGTCCAATCCAAAAATGTTTGCGGCAACGGCTACTATAAGCTCTACTATTCCATTCAGTTTGACCATGATTTTGGCTCTTACACCTCCTGGGAGGGCAATACCACCGGAGCAGCTGCTGTCCGCAGCGGTGCAAACAGCGGTGTGTGGGTCAACTTCAATACAGCGTCTGATAAAGTGATCCAGGCCAAGGTCGGCCTGTCGGCGGTGAGCGTGGAGCAGGCGAGAGCCGAAGCGAAGCAGGATATTGCAGACTGGGATTTCGCTGCCCAGCACGCCAAGATCCGTGCCGCCTGGAGCGATATACTGGGCAAGGTGGAAATTAAGGATGCGGATGAAGAGAACAAGAAAGTATTTTATACCCAGATGTACCATACGTATCTGCATCCGAAGAACGTGACCAGCTCTGCCGGAACGTTCAAGGCAGGCAGAGCCGAGAGCACGGTACGCCAGGCTTCTGAGCTTGGCGATGATTTTGAATACTATAACGGCTGGGCGACCTGGGATGATTTCCGCAAATATGCCCTGTTCTCCGTATTGGAGCCGCAAAAGTACAACAACATGGTGAAGTCGCTGGTTGATCTGTACACAACGAGAGGGACCTACACCCAGTGGGGGGACGGCTACTGGCCGAGCCCGACGGTCCGTAACGAATTCAACGGAGCGGTCATTCTTGATGCTTATGCCAAAGGCTTCACTGACTATGATGCGTATACGGCGCTTAAGGGAATGGCCGTGGACGCTGATAACTTCTCAATCTCTGACGGCGAAATCTCCGGCAAGCTGGAGAAAGCGAAGAGTGCCTACTTCCCGATGAAGCTGGCAGCGCTGCTTGGGGATAAGAGCACTTATGATAAATATAAGAAGCTTGCACTGTCTTACCAGAAGCTGTGGAATGCGAACCAGGTTGATGAAAATGGTGTAAAAACCGGCTTCTTCACCCCGAACGGTACCACGGTAGCCAAAAATGACGTAACTGCTGTGGACAAGTACGCTTATCAGGGCAATCTCTGGACCTACCGCTGGTCTGCAACACAGGACATGAACGGTCTGGCTCAGCTGATGGGCGGCAAAACAGAAATGGCCAAGCAGCTGCAGGACTTCTTTGCCAGAAATGAGTACATGGCGATCAATGAGCCGGATATCGACGTTCCTTATCTGTTCAACTATCTGGGCTATCCGTATCTGACCCAGTATTACGCCAGAGAATATACAACGGAGGTTGTTACCCAGAAGTACCACAACCACGGTTTATATGCCTATCCGATTCAGTCGCGTGTCTACCGCGCTGATCCTGAGGGTTACCTGCCTTCAATGGATGATGATGCCGGCGGGATGTCCTCCTGGTTTGTGTACAGTGCGATGGGATTGTTCCCGGGCAACCCGGGCGATGCCAATTTCCTGATCGGCTCACCGATTTTCTCTGAGCTGACACTGCATCTGGATGGCGGCAAGACGTTCACCATCAAAGCTGACAATGTCTCCCCTGTGAACAGGTTCATCCAGTCCGCAGAGCTGAACGGCCAAACGTTCGACCAGGCCTGGATCAGCTATGCTGATGTGATGAACGGCGGCACGCTGGAATTCGATATGGCTGGCGAGCCGAATTACGCCTGGGGCGCTTCAGCCAAAGCTGCCCCGCCTACAGTGGATTACGATGCGGACATTGAGAACACCCTCTCGCGTACCGCATTGGTCAGTGAAGGCTCGGAATGGAAATATTACGACAAAGGCAAAGCACCCGGCAGCGGCTGGACGGGAGCTGACTTTAATGACAGCGGCTGGTCCTCCGGACAGGCACCGCTTGGTTATGATAACAAGGGCTATGCCAAGACGGTAACGGGCTACGGTCCTGATGCAAGCAAGAAATATACGACAACTTATTTCCGCACAACGTTCGAAGCAGCGGATCTTAAGGATATTCTGGAGCTGGATGCCGGCCTGATCCGTGACGACGGCGCTTTAGTCTATCTGAACGGTCATGAGATTATCCGGACGAATATGCCGGATGGAGCAGTGGCCTATGAGACCAATGCCAACGCCACAGTAGGCGATGAGCGGGACTGGAACCGGTACGAGATTGATCCGACATATCTGAAGGAAGGGGTCAATGTACTTGCTGCAGAGGTGCATCAGGTGAACTTCAGCAGTTCGGACATTGCTTTTGATTTCAGCCTGGAGACGATCCGCGAGATGGTGAAGCCGCAGGCGCCAACGGCTCCGGCGGTTGATGATAAGGCTAATACGTTTGGCTGGACTCCGGTACCGGGCTTTGAGAGCCCGTCTGATTACGAAGTCAGCGCCGATAACGGCGCAAGCTGGAAGACAGCTGACGCTAATCCGCAGGTTGTGGGCCCGCAGGCCTTCGCTGCAGGTGCGGTACAGGTGCGCATCAAGGCAAGTGAAGCACGGAATGTTACAGCAGGCGAGGCACTGGTATCGGATGCCCCGTATACCTCTGATATTCTGTGGGATGTATATGATCTGAAGGCCGATGTGAAGCGTACAGGCAACATGACTGTAGAGGTATCAGGTACCCTGAAGGCGGGCTATACAGGCCCGGCAGTTGCTGTAATCCAGCTGATGGACGGGGAACAGCAGGCGCTGCTCTCAAGCGCAATGCCTGTGCAGTCCGGCAGCTTTGACCTGGCACAGAGCTTCGGTGTCAATGCCGGCAGTTATCAGGTCAACGTCTACCTGGTCGACAGTTACAACGGCAATATCTACGATTCCCTGTGGCTGGCTGAACCGGTCGAGTCCCGGCCGGAGCCTGCACCGCAGAATCCGGGCAATCCGGGCAATCCGGGCGGACCTGGCGGTGAACAGCCAGGGGGTGAAGAACCGCTTCCTGAGCCGCTTCCGGTACCGGTCAAGAGCCCGGTTATACCTGACCCGGCGGAAGAGCCGGAACCTCCGGTGGTAGATAACCGCATCGTTGAGTTTGAGAGCCGCTCCGCCTGGTCCGATGCGGTGAACACCTTTAACAACGGCAAGCTGAAGACGGAAGCAGGCAATAACGGGACGGTGGTAGGCAACACCTTTACCGGTGCCTGGCTGTCCTTTGCGGACATCGATTTCGGAAACGAGGGTGCCAACAAGATAACGGTTGAATACAATGCCAACTCCGACCGGACTCCGGCGGATTCTCAGCTGGAGCTGCGGCTTGGGGCAGCAGACGGCGAGCTTCTTGGTACGGTCGCCCTGAAGAATACGGGAGCAGGCTGGGCGCAGTATGCCACAGCGGAAGGTATGCTGAACCGGACGCTGACCGGTAAACAAACCCTGTTCGCCGTGCTGAAAGGAACGACAGACAGTGCGCGTCCGTATGTGGCGAATCTGGACCGGTTCATCTGGAGCTATCAAACAATCCGGACCGATTATGCCAAGCTGGAGCTGGAGAATTATGATGCCTGGTCCAAGGACAACAATCCGGCCAACGGCGGGCCGCTGAAGACAGAGGCCGGAAAAAGCGGCAAGCAGGTTGCGAATACGTTCAGCGGTGCCTGGCTGGCTTATAAGTCAATGAACTTCGGCAGCGCAGGTGTCAACCAGTGGTCAGTGGAATATGCAGGCAATTCGACGAATACCGCTGCAGACTCTTCTGTTGAGCTCCGGCTGGGCGGAGTTAACGGTGAGCTTGTGGGCACGCTGGCAGCTCCGCCGACCGCAGGCTCGTGGGGAACGTATAAGACGGTGACAGGGGAATTGAGCAAGACCCTGACCGGGCTGCAGGATCTTTATCTGGTGTTCAAAGGCTCAACCGATTCAACCTTTAAGTACATCGGAAACTTTGATAATGCTTCATTCTCACTGTTCGCAGCTGAGCCGGATGTGCTTGTAGAATTCGAGAACCGCTCCGCCTGGTCGGATGCGAAGAATACCTTCAATAACAATCCGCTCAAAACAGAGAACAACAATGGCGGGAAGACCGTCGGCAATACGTTTACAGGTGCCTGGCTGAGTTTTGATGATATCGATTTCGGCACGCAGGGCAAAAATTACGTGTCATTCCTGTACGATGCGCCCACCAACCGTACACCGGCGGACATCACGGCTGAAATCCGCCTCGGCGGCAAAGACGGCACTGTCATTGCTACCGTGAATCTCCCCAACACAGGCGGCGCCTGGGGCAGCTACAAAACAGCAGGGGCAGCCCTGAGTCAAAAGCTGACCGGCAAACAGAGCCTGTACGTTTCGTTTAAGGGTTCGACCACTTCCAGCCTGTTGTATGTGGGCAATCTGGACAAGATGACTTTTACGAAAAAATAATATTGTAAAGGCAACAGAGGGCCCATGGGATTATATTCTCCCGTGGGTCTTTGCCGTCCGCTCAGGCCTGCAGGCCTCAGTCTTGTATTTGTGATAAACTGGAATGTATATGCCCCGCATAGACAGAAACAGGAGGATGAGGAATGAGCTTTGTTGCGGTGAAGAATGAATACAAGCGCTACAAAATGGGTGAGACGACGATTGTCGCCAACGATGGAATCGATTTTGAAATTAATAAAGGTGAATTTGCGGTCATTGTCGGTCCCAGCGGTGCAGGCAAATCGACGGTGCTTAATATTCTGGGCGGGATGGATTCGGCCGACGAAGGCCAGGTCATTGTGGATGGTACGGACATCGCCAAATTTAACAGTAAGGAGCTGACCGGCTACCGGCGCAATGATGTGGGCTTCGTGTTCCAGTTCTACAATCTGGTGCCTAACCTGACCACACTGGAAAATGTCGAGCTGGCCTCGCAGATTTCCCCGCGTGCACTGGATGCGCGCAAAGTGCTGGAGGATGTCGGACTCGGGGAGCGGCTGAACAATTTCCCGGCCCAGCTGTCCGGCGGGGAGCAGCAGCGCGTCGCGATTGCCCGGGCACTGGCCAAGCAGCCGAAGCTGCTGCTCTGCGACGAGCCTACAGGCGCGCTGGATTATAATACCGGCAAGCAGGTGCTGAAGCTTCTGCAGGATACCTGCCGGAATACCGGAACAACCGTAATCGTCATAACGCATAATCTGGCGATTGCGCCGATGGCGGACCGGGTGATTGAGATCAATAACGCCAAGGTGCGGAAAATGGTTGTTAATCCTTCCCCGGTATCCGTTGACGATATCGAATGGTAAGGAGCGGGCAGCGATGAAGAAACAGGCGTTATGGAAGGATATTTTTCGGGAGATCGGGCATACCAAGGCCCGCTTTATTTCGATTTTTGCGATTATTATGCTGGGCGTCTGCTTCTTCTCCGGGATTAAGGCGGCCGGGCCGGATATGCTGGATACCGCAGGCACCTTTTTCAAGGAAAAGCGGCTGATGGATCTGAAGGTGCAGAGCACGCTTGGCCTGACAGAAGATGAGCTTACGCTGCTGAAGGATGTGCCGGGGGTCGATGAGCTGCAGCCGGGCTACAGCGCGGATGTCTTCGCGGGAGATAACGGCGTAATTCTGAAGGTCTTGTCCTACAATCCGGAGCAGGCGCTTAACCAGTACCGCCTGATGGACGGCCGTCTGCCGGAGCAATCGGGGGAGATTGTGCTGGATGATCTGCTGGGCGGAGAGTATGCCCTTGGCGACAAGATTACGTTCAGCGGAAACGGTACGGATGCGGATCTGTCTGAAAGCTTCGGAACACTGGAGTATACGGTGGTTGGCTTCGTACGCAGTCCCCAGTTCATTGAGAAAAACAACCGCGGCACCAGCACGATCGGCAAAGGCACGACAGATGCGTTCGCTGTCATTGCCGAGGCGGATTTCAAGCTGCCGGTCTATACGGAAGCGTACCTGTCTTTTAAGGATACTGCCGGGACCGAAGCTTACAGTGCGGAGTATGAAACGCTGCTGGAGCAGCACACGGAGGCAGTGGAGCAGGCGATGGCAGGCGTGCCGGAAGCGCGGCTCTCCGAGCTGCGGGCAGAAGGGAAGGCGGAGCTCGCCAAGGGCCGCGCGGAGCTGGAAGCCGCCGAGCAGCAGCTCGCGCAGGCGGCCGGTCAGCTGACGGAAGAGCAGCGGCAAGCCCAGGCGGGAGCCGGCAGCGAGGCTGCTGAGCAGTTAGAAGCAGCCAGAGCGAAGCTGGCTGAAGGGGAACAGCAGCTGGCGGCGCTTACGCTGCCGAAGATTTATGTCACGGACCGGAATGCGAATCCGGGATATGCCGAATACAAAGACAATGCCGACCGGCTGTCGGCGATTGCCAGCGTGTTTCCGGTGTTCTTTTTCCTGATTGCGGCGCTGGTCAGCCTGACAACCATGACGCGGATGGTTGAGGAGCACCGGCTGCAGATCGGGACACTGAAGGCGCTTGGCTATGGCAACCGTGATATTATGGCCAAGTTCCTGGTGTACGGCACGCTTGCCAGTCTGGCGGGATCGGCTGTTGGTCTAGCTGTAGGGTTCACGCTGCTGCCGGCCATTATTTTTGATGCCTACAGCTCACTTTACAATCTGCCGGATCTGATCAAGAGCTTCTATCCTTCATTTTCAATCATTTCCATTATAGTGGCCCTGGTCTGCACCACACTTACGGCCTGGTTCGCTGCACGGGTGGAGCTGCGCGGCAATGCTGCCGTGCTGATGCGGCCCAAGGCGCCCAAGAGCGGACAGCGGATTTTTCTGGAGCGCTTAACCTTTATCTGGAGACGTCTGAGCTTTGTCCAGAAGGTTACGGCCCGCAATCTGTTCCGCTACAAGCAGCGGATGTTCATGACGGTATTCGGTGTGGCCGGCTGTACAGCGCTGATTCTGACCGGCTTCGGTCTCAAGGATTCGATCGGCAGCATCGCGCCGAAGCAGTTCGGCGTCATTATGAAATACGATGCGCTGGTAGCGCTGCATACCGATGCTCCGGCAGAAGAGCAGCAGTCCTATGAGCAGCTGATCAGCAGCGAAACCGCTATTACCGGTACACTGGATGTTGCGCAGGAGACGATGACCGCGCGGGCCAGCGGTGTTAACGACCAGGATGTGAATCTGTTTGTGCCGGAAGCAGCGGATTCGCTGTCCGAGTATGTATCGCTGCAGGATCGCAGCACCGGCGAAGCAAGGAAGCTTACAGATGAAGGAGTTATCATCTCGGAGAAGCTGGCCAAGCTGTACGGTCTTAAAGCGGGAGATACCCTGACCCTGGCGGACAGCAAAAATGAGCCGTTCGAGCTTCTAATTACGGGAATCACAGAAAATTATGTGCTTCACTATGCCTATATGACCCCTGCGTATTATGCTTCCGTATTCGGGAAAGAGCCGGTGTTCAACACCTCTTTGCTGAACTATAATGCCCCGGACAGTGCCTGGGAGGACCAGTTCGGTGAAAAGCTGACCGCAAGTGCACGCGTAGCCGCAGTCAGCTTCTCCAGCAGCGTCGGTACTGCTTTTGACGATACGATGAAAAGCATGGACGTTGTCACCCTGGTGCTGATTGTGTCCGCTGCGGCGCTAGCCTTTGTCGTACTTTATAATCTGACCAACATCAATGTGTCCGAGCGGATCCGCGAGCTGTCGACGATCAAGGTGCTGGGCTTCTACGATAATGAAGTGACGATGTACATTTACAGGGAAAATATTATTCTGACCCTGCTCGGCATTGCCGCCGGTTCAGGCCTTGGCATCGTGCTGCACAGCTTCGTCCTGCAGACGGCCGAGCTGGATGCGACGATGTTCGCTCCAGTCATTGAGTGGCCGAGTTACATTTATGCGGCGGTACTCACCATGCTGTTCTCGGGCATCGTCATGGCCTTCATGCATATCAAGCTCAAACGTATTCATATGATCGAGGCGCTGAAGTCGGTAGAATAGCTTGTTAATGATTAAGACCCTTCCGGGAAGCCGGGAGGGTCTTTATACGTGCGCCTCCCGGCGCGCGGTGCGGAATTACTATGGCAGGGCTACCCCAATTTCATATGCAGAATCGGAAACGGGTTGCCCTGCTCATCAAGCGGAGACCGTTCAACCACATAGAAACCCATATGCTCATAAAAGCCGAGCGCCCGGGGATTTTGTTCGTTTACATCCACGCTTTGAACATTCTGGGAATCAACTTTAGTTTAGATTAGAACCATCGCGGTTACATAGAAAGAGTCGAAGGATTTAGTAATTGTATAGCCCTAGTCACCAACGAGTGGAAATCACAGAGGAGGAATGTACGATGAGCGATCAATTTACGGTTCAAGACCCTACCACACAATATCAGAAGGCCACAGAGGAATTCGAGCAGCAGCAGCCTGCACCGGGTCTGGAAACGGAGATGTACCCGAAGCCGGATGACGGTGCGCAGACTTATAAAGGCAGCGGACGGCTGACCGGACGCAAGGCGGTGGTTACCGGAGCGGACAGCGGGATCGGCCGGGCGACGGCGATTGCTTTTGCCCGGGAAGGGGCTGACGTTGTCCTTGCCTATATGCCGGAAGAGGAGGCCGATGCGCGGGAGGTCGTTAAGCTCGTTGAAGAAGCCGGGCGTAAGGCGGTAGCCATGCCGGGTGATCTCAAGGACGAGCAGTACTGTGAGCAGCTTATTGAAGCTGCGGTCAAAGAGCTTGGCGGCATTGATATTCTGGCGAATATCGCGGGCATGCAGCAGTACGTGACCGATATCGCCGATCTGACGACGGAGCAATTTGATGCCACCTTCAAGACAAATGTATACTCGCTGTTCTGGCTGTGTAAAGCGGCTATCAAGCATATGAAGCCGGGCAGCACGATCATTAATACCTCTTCGATTCAGGCTTATACGCCAGCACCGATTCTGCTGGATTATGCGACGACCAAGTCGGCGATTAACACCTTCAGTAAATCACTTGCCCAGCAGGTTGCTGAAAAGGGTATCCGTGTAAACGTAGTAGCACCTGGCCCAGTCTGGACTCCACTGCAGATCAGCGGCGGCCAGCCGGTAGAAGCGCTGAAGGACTTCGGTGCTAAGACACCGCTTGCCCGTCCGGGACAGCCGGCCGAAATGGCACCAGCGTACGTGTTCCTGGCCAGCCAGGAATCCAGCTATGTCAGCGGTGAGACGCTGAATGCGAACGGCGGTATGCCTACGCCTTAAGAATGTTATTATAACGCCATTTTCATCATAGCTTACAAACCCAGCCTCCGGCTGAAACTCTGACTTAGTCAGGGTTTTAACGGAGGTTTTTTTATGTCTGAATTATGGCTTGCTGCGAAAATATAGAATTTTGTCATAATTCTGAAAGAAATTTGTCGTCTGTTAACATTTTGGTTGTTTTTATCTTGTCATATAATGTAATATGATTGGTGTTAATTGCCAATGAGGGGGACTTTCGTCATGCGTGTAAGGTTGAAAAATGGGGCTGGAGTAGTAAAGGAAGTTAAGGTTGGATTTAGTTGGACTACGTTTTTCTTCGGGTTTTTCCCGGCACTCTTCAGAGGTGATTTGAAATGGGCAGCGATTATGTGTATTACTGCTGTAGCCGTTGGGATATTCACTTTTGGAATCGGCGCATGGATTCCCGGCATCATTTTTTCATTCGTATATAACAAAATTTACATCAAAGATCTGTTAGACAAAGGCTACCGTCCAGCCGATGAACAGGCCCATTCTGCATTGAGAGGCAACGGAATCATCTCTGCGGCGTAATACATACTAATTCTTAAATCCCCTTTATGTTAAAGGGGATTTTTTTATCACCGGAAAGAGGCGTCAATATGTTTGCATCACAAGCTCTGCCCGGCAAACCCCGCCTGACCCCCAGCGTATTAACTGACTTCTTCTCCCGCATCCAGCAATCCGGACTCGCCGTCAACACCTTCATGCTGCTGCAGGACGGTGCAGTCACGGCGGAGTTTGCACGGACGCCCTATCGGGTGGACCAGCCGCAGCTGCTGTATTCGTTGAGCAAAAGTGTGACCTCCATCGCGGCGGGCATCGCCATAGATGAAGGACTCCTGAAGCTTACGGACACGGTCATCTCCTTTTTCACTAACAAGCTTCCTGACACCATTTCTGCCAACCTGGCCCGGATGACGGTGCATCACCTGTTGTCCATGAATGCGGGGCACGGGGATAACATATATGGCGCTGTTGCGCGAGAGGAGGACTGGGTGCAGGCGTTCCTTGCCCAGAAGGTCGCGTATGAGCCGGGCAGCCATTATGTATACAGCACACACTGTACATACATGCTGGCGGCCATTATTGAACAGGTTACCGGAGAGAAGCTGGTTGATTTTCTGATGCCGCGGCTGTTTGAGCCGCTTGGCATTCCCCAGCCGGTCTGGGAGACTTGCCCGCTCGGCATTACCGCAGGAGGAATGGGACTTAGCCTGTCTACCGAGAGCATAGCCAAGCTTGGTCAGCTGCTGCTGAACAAAGGGGAATACGCAGGCAGAAGAATCGTGTCAGAGCGTTATCTGGCGCTCGCTGCCAGTGAGCAAAGCGATAACCGGCCGTCTGCCAAGGCAGGACGGATTGATTCCGCCCAGGGCTACGGCTACCAGTTTCATTTATGCCGGAGAGGTTGCTTCAGAGGAGACGGCTCCTTTGGTCAGCTGCTCTTAGTGGCACCGCGGGAGAATATCGTGATCGCGGCAACGTCCGCTTTTCCCGGTATGCAGCAGCTGCAGACGCTGCTGGATCTTATCTTTGAACAGCTTTTTGACCGCCTGGATCAGCCAGAAGCGGATAACTCACTTGAGATCAATGCAAATGAGAGATTCATATTCAGCCGGACTCATCCGGCCATGCTGCTCCCCTCCGCACTCCCGGCCGAAAGCAGACCCGGACTAAAGCCTGCAGTGTACCGCCTGGCAGACAATCCGCACGGATTGAAGGTGATCGCACTGGATATGCGGGAGGAGCAGCTGACGCTGCAAATGGTTTACGGGGATGCACGGGATGGCGTGCTGCCGTTCCGTTTTGGCCAGACACTCAGCACCCGGGGGGTATTCTGCAAGGATCTGGCTTTGCATCAGCAGGAGGTTGTTACTACAATAGCTTGGCAGGACCGGAACAGCTTAAAACTGACCCTGATCTACCCCGAGACGCCTTACATTGTTACCTACATCATGGAATTCCGGCCAGCGGCCATTCAGCTTACCTTTCAAATGAACGTCTCCCTGAACATTGCGGAATACAGCACAACCGGCATCCTCACAGCAGCAAGCGCATCTCCCCTAAAACATGCTATAGTTAACCCAGACAGCCTTACAGCTGATTTATACGATAAAAGAGGTTAAGCATGCAGATTCAAATCGGAGACCAGACCCTGACGCTGAACATCCAGTACAGCAAACGGAAGAAAATATCCCTGCAAATAGACGGGGCCGGCCGGCTCAATGTGAAGGCGCCAAAGGGGACGGCTGATGAGGTGATCCTCCATGCGGTTCAGGGCCACAGTGCCTGGATTACAGAGAAGCTGCGCGGCCTGGAGGCAGCCAGGCAGGTTCCGCAGCCGAAGGAGTACCAGGAGGAGGGGAGTTTCCTTTACCTGGGTAAGGAATACCCGCTGCATAAGCTGATTGCAACCGGTGAGCAGGATGCGGAGACGCTGAAGCTGGAGCTTAAAAAGTTCTATTTTAACAGTCTGAAAAAAGTGATCGCCGAGCGTATGCCGCAGTACCAGAACCAGCTGAAGGTAAAGCCGAAATCGTTCGAGATCGTGGAGTCCCGTACCAAATGGGGGAGCTGCAGCGCGGACAAGAAGCTGACCTTCAACTACCGGCTGGCCATGGCCCCGCCTGAGGTGATTGATTATGTGATCATTCATGAGCTGTGCCATCTGCTGCATATGAACCATGACCGGTCGTTCTGGCGGCGGCTTGGCAGTATTATGCCGGACTATAAAGATAAAGAAGAATTCCTGGCCCGTTTTGGCGGGTTTATGACGTTATAAATTAACAGTTTGCTGATATTCAGCGGTCTTTCTCATTGACAACTATAACCTATAATATTACAATTAAATTATTCAGTCGTATAAAAAAATGGGTTGTGATATCAATGGAATTGGACACAAATAATCATTCAGTATTCTCCCTTCATTATCACCTTGTTCTAGTTGTAAAGTACCGTAGAAAAGTAATAGACGATGAAATATCTGATCGGTTAAAAGTGATATTTGAATCTATCCAGATGAATTACAATATTACTTTGCAGGAATGGAATCATGATAAGGATCATGTTCACATTCTTATGAAAGCTCACCCCAATAGCGATATTTCCAAGTTTCTGAATGCTTACAAAAGCGCTTCCTCTCGACTAATTAAGAAAGAATTCCCTATTATTCGTAAACAATTATGGAAAGAATATTTTTGGTCAAGAAGCTACTGCTTAATAACGACTGGCGCAGCACCGATTGATGTCATCAGAAAGTATATTGAGTCACAAGGTCAGAAATGAGGTGGGCATGTGTTAAGAGCTTACAAATATCGAATCTATCCTACCCACGAACAAGAGCAGTACTTCGCTAACGTATTCGGATGCGTTCGCTTCATATACAATAGAATGCTTGCAGATAAAATGGAGCATTACAAACAAACGGGAACCATGCTTAAAAATACACCAGCCCAATACAAAAAGGATTTTGAATGGCTGAAAGAAGTGGATAGCCTTGCTTTAGCTAATGCCCAGCTTAATTTGGACAAGGCTTATAAGAACTTCTTCCGCAATAAGAAAGTGGGATTCCCTAAATTCAAGAGTAAGAAAACAAATAACCACAGCTTCACAACTAATAATCAAAATGGAACCATTGGGATTGAAAATGGAACCATCAAAATTCCAAAACTGAAAACTAAAATAAAAATCAAGTTGCACCGTCAATTTGTGGGTCTTATTAAGTCATGTACGATTTCCAAAACACCAACAGGAAAATATTATACTGCCGTATTGGTGGAAACGGATATCCTCCCCTTGCTCAAATTAGATACTAAGATGGGTGTTGATCTTGGACTGAAAGACTTTGCGATTACTTCACATGGCGAAGTCATACCTAATCCTAAATACTTGCGTAAGTCTGAAAAACGATTAGCCAAATTGCAAAAGGACTTATCTCGCAAGAAGAAAGGGAGTCATAACCGAAATAAATCCAGTCTGAAGGTCGCCAAGCTGCATGAAAAAATAGCGAATCAGCGTAAAGATTTTTTGCACAAACTGTCCACCCAAATGATCAACGATAACCAAGTGATCGTGATGGAAGATTTGCGTGTAAAGAACATGATGCAAAATCACAAGTTGGCTAAAGCTATATCCGAAGTCTCTTGGAGTATGTTCAGAGAAATGCTCGCCTACAAAGCGACATGGTACAGTAGAGAGTTAATCATTGCTCCAAAAAACTTTGCAAGCAGTCAGCTATGTTCATGCTGCGGTTACAAAAATGCAGAGGTGAAGAATCTGAGTGTACGTCAATGGGCTTGTCCTGTATGCACTACACTACATGATAGAGATGTAAACGCAGCAAAAAACTTACTTAAATTAGCAATGTAATATTGCAAAGATTGGGCTAGGAACTAGCCTATGAGCTTGGGTAAACTTAGAGCGTTAGCTCTATTGACCAAGAAGCACCCACCTCTTAGGTGGTGTGTAGTTCACGCAATAGAAGTAGCAGGATGTTTTATGCCCTCGGGAAAAGCAAACCAGTTGCTTGTCTTTACGAATAAGCCGCCGTCATAAGGGGCGCTGCTAATGTCAAGGTCGCTGTAATCAGGCATGTAGTGGAAGACAATTTGTGAAGTGCCGCTATCCGCAAGCTTGGACAATATGGAGTGAATATCAGGCTCCCGGCGGCTGATCACATCAAAAAGATGCAGCTCCTGGCCCTCCTGCCGGCAAATTGCGATCACCTCATCCTCCTCCAGATACCAGAGATCCTCGCCGAACACATTCAGACAATAAAACATCAGCAGTCCCGGCGCTCCCGCCGTCCCGAAACGCTGCGACACCGGCAGGCGCTCACCGGCAAAAGAATGAATGATCGCCAGATCCTCCCGGCAGCTTATATCCAGCTTGCGAATAACCGTGTGCTCTGTGGCAGGCAGGGAGGGCTTGTACATGGCGGAGAAAAGCTGCTCCCCGGCCGGCCGGAAGCCAAAGCGCGGATAAAAATCGAGCACGCTGTCATTGGCAAACAGATACATCAGCTCACAGCCGCTCCCGTACTCCTCCAGCACCTTCTCCATCAATGCTGCGGACAAGCCTTGCCTGCGGTAATCGGGATGGGTCATCACTGTGCCAAGCTGAACGGCTTGTACCGTGGTTCCGCCGATGACAAGATCGAGCAGGTTTACCGATACATTCGCAACAATCCGATCTCCGTCCGCATAGGAAAAAGGGATGTACCGCCCGTCCCAGAACCCCTCTTGATACCAGTTCTCCAGCTCCAAGCCGAAGGTGTCTGCAGCAAGCGCGAAGAAGCTGGTCCGAAGTTGTTCCTCTTTTTTGTAATCTGTAACGAATTGCAGATTGTACATAATCAATCCCTCCCAAAAAATCCCTTCTATTAATATACCTAATATTCCACACCCCGTACCCTGGAAAAAATCATCGTATCCCGCAGGAGGCCCTCCATATCGCATTTATCATTGCGGAGAATGCCTTCGAGCGTGAAGCCGCAGCGTTCAGCCACCCGGGCGCTTTGCACATTGCGAGAGTCGCAGCGGATCTCAATCCGGTTCGCCTGCAGCTCCTGAACCGCGTAGTCTGTAATCGCCTGTACGGCTTCCGTAATATATCCCTGCCTGCCGTATGAGGTTCGTACCCAGTAGCCGATTTCGAATTTCCGGGTCTGCCAGTCAATCCGGTGCAGGCCGCTGCTGCCGACGAGCGTTCCTGTACCCTTCTGGAACAGAAGCAGGCGCATATCATTGCGCTCCAGGAACTCCAGCCGGGATCTGCGGATGCTCGCCTCGGACTGTTCGGGGGTAGGAAGGCTGTCTGCCCATGGCATCCATGGACGGAGCTCCTTCAGGCTCTCGCGTACCGCTTCATTTACCGCTGCACCATCTCCCCATAATGCCGGACGGATCAGCAGGCGTCTGCTTTCGAAATGCTCGGGAATATCGAGAAGGATGGGCTCTACCGGATGTTTTTCCATACTACCGCCTCCTGCAGGTTCTTATAGGAATTTTTTCCTAACTATATACCACCTAAGTATACTAAGAACGCTATCTTAAGAGTAATAAAGTTTCCTCCTTCGTGTAATTCACAATCTTTAGGCGGAACGGTATCTTATATATAAGAAATGTTCTTTATTACGAACCCGCAAAGAAGTTCCTAAGTGGAGGCTTTCCTATGAGTGCGATCGCTGGTATCTATCATCTGCAGCAGCATAGTCTGGACCCTGAACTGGGCACAAGCCTGATGAAGCAGCTTAACCGTTACCCGGCTGACGATGCGAGAGGCTGGCAGAACCGGGATGTCTTTCTCGGATGCCGGTCACAGTGGATCACACCGCAATCTGTAAATGAGCAGCTGCCATACTATGATCCGGAGCGGAAGCTCGCCATTACGGCCGATGCGATCATTGACAATAGAAATGAACTGTTTGATGTATTAAATGTCCCGGGCATAGACCGGGAGGCCATTCCTGACAGCCTGCTGATCCTGCTTGCCTATGAAAAGTGGGGGGAAGCAGCACCTGTGCATCTGGTAGGCGATTTTGCCTTCATGATCTGGGATGAGCGGCAGCATAAGCTGTTCGGAGCAAGAGATTTCTCCGGCAACCGTACCCTTTATTTTCATCAGTCCGGAACCTATTTCGCTTTCTGTACGGTCATTCATCCGCTTTTGTCGCTGCCGGGTGCAGGACACGGGCTGAATGAACAATGGGTGGCCGAATTTCTGGCCATACAGGACAGAGTGGATGCTGCGGACTGTTTCTTAACCGTATATGACTCGGTCGGACAGCTTCCTCCCGCTCACTCGGTCTCCATAACCGGCGGGAATATTGTCTTCTCCCGCTACTTAACAATCCAGGCTCCCCCGGAGCTGCGGCTTGGCTCCAACTGGGAGTACGAGGAAGCATTCCGGGAAGTGTTTGGACGGGCGGTGAAGGATAGGCTCCGCACCTACCGTGCAGCGGGTGCTAACCTGAGCGGAGGGCTGGATTCCGGTTCTGTCGTCAGTTTTGCAGCGGAGGAGCTGCGCCGCCGCGGCCAGCCGCTCTATACCTTCAGCTCTTATCCGGTAGACGGCTTTACCGGCTTCAAGCTTGGTAACCGGGTTGCCGATGAACGCCCCTTTATTCAGGAAACGATAGATTATGTGGGGAATATTCAGCCGCGCCTGCTGAATTTTCCTGAACGTAACTCCTATAACGATATCGAGGATTGGCTGGGCATTATGGAAATGCCCTATAAATTTATTGAGAATTCTTATTGGCTGAAAGGAATCTACGAGCAGGCCCAGCAGCAGGATATCGGTATCCTGCTCAGCGGACAGAGAGGGAACTGGAGTGTCTCCTGGGGACCTGCCCTGGACTATCAGGCCAAGCTGCTCCGGGAATTCCGCTGGCTCTCCTTCTACCGGGAGAACAAGGGCTATAACGAGTCCATGCAGGCGAACCGCAGACTGGTTATGAAGATCGTAGGCAGGAAGGCCTTCCCTGAAATACGCAGCCTGCTGTCCCGCAGACAGAGCCAGGATGAGCTGCCTGAGCTGATTGACCCCGGATTTGCCAAACGCACAGAGGTGTATGAACGGCTGGAGCGGTTGAACATAGCCGGCGACCCTTCCGCACAGAGCATATATGATTTCCGCAAAAGACATTTTGAGCAGCCGCACATCTGGAACGTTAACGGTACGGTGGCTACGAAGCTGTCGCTGAAATACCGGGTATGGGACCGTGACCCGACGAATGACCTGCGTGTGATCCGGTTCTGCCTCTCCGTTCCCGAGGAGCAGTATGTCCAGAAAGGGGTGGACCGTTCGCTGATCCGCCGCGCAATGGCCGGGCGCCTGCCCGACAATGTCCGGCTCAACCGCAAACGGCGCGGGGTGCAGGGGGCAGACGGCATCCAGCGGATGCTGCCGGAATGGGGTGCTTTTCTCGGTGAGCTGCGGGAGATGACCCGTGATCCGCAGGCTGCGGTATATCTGAATAGCTCGGGGCTCGCCGGATGCTTGGACCGGCTGGGTAGTGAGCCCGAACCTCATCTGATTTTTAATACAGATTTTCGCCTGCTGGCACGCGGACTTGTCTTTTACAGGTTCCTGAAGCGCCTGTCATGAGGAAATCGCTTGAAAGGGGGTGACATACATGAAAAAGGAATACAGCAAGCCTGCTTTGGAAGTACTCGACGTTAAGATGACTATGGCTGGACCGGGACTGGCAATCGCCGACTCCTTCCAAAGTGATCCGGATGAGATCGTACATCACTCCTAAGAGCATTTGGTACGAGGAGCCCTCATCCCCCTGAGCTTGCTGGAGGGGGATAAGGGCTATTTCCATCATATTTAGGCAGGGGAGGAACGGGTATGGCAAGTATAGCCCAAGGTCTGGCGTATCAAGCTTTCGGCCTGCAGATTTTCAGCGAATTTCCTTTACCGGAGCTTCCATTGGCAGATGGGCCGGGATTAAACGGCAGCGTGGCAGTCATCCGGGGAGAGCTTGCAGAGCGCTGGGAAGCCATTCCCAAGATTACCCCGAGTGTCGGCGTTCTGGAAAGAGAGGTTATGTTCGAGGTGAAGGGCAGGGCGGTCTATTCCGTCCAGGATGGAATCCGGATTACGGTTGATCCGGTAGCCGGAGCCAATATGGACAGTGTCCGCCTGTACATTCTGGGGAGCTGCATGGGCGTTCTGCTTATGCAGAAACAGATTTTGCCGCTGCATGGAAGTGCGCTTGTCCTGAATAACCGGGCTTATGCACTTGTCGGACAATCCGGAGCGGGTAAATCGACGCTTGCCTCTTATTTGATGGAGCAGGGTCATCTCATGCTCAGTGACGACGTTATTCCCGTTATAGTGCAGGATGGCAAGCCGCTTGCAGTTCCAGGCTATCCCCAGCAGAAGCTGTGGCAGCAGAGTCTGGACTATATGGGAATGAATTCGTCCGGCTACCGCCCGCTGTTTGAGCGGGAGACTAAATTTGCTGTTCCGGTGCACGACCGTTTTCAAAAGGAACCGCTGCCGCTTGCCGGCATATTCGAGCTGGCGGTATCTGAAGAGAACGGGCCTGTAACCGTGCAGCCGGTTAACGGAATGGAAAGGTTCCACACGTTATTCAATCACACCTATCAGAAGGCGATGATTGACCGGACCGGCATCCGGGAATGGCATTTCGGCATGTTAGCCTCCTTTATGAACCGGCTGCCGATCTACCGGATTACCCGGCCGCAGCAGGGGTTCAGCGCCCCGCAGCAGAGTAAGCTGATCTACGACACGATCCAACCAATGACAGAGGAGGGTTAATAATGAGTACTGCAAACGTGTTGTCCCTTGAAACGGTGCTTGTCCAGCGGCCGGGGAATATCGCAAGCGACATGGACGGCGAGAAGGTGATGCTCAATATCCAGAACGGCAAGTATTACAATCTGGGCGAGGTTGGCGGAGAAATCTGGTCGGCGATAGCGCAGCCTGCACCGGTAAGCCGGATCGTGGAGATTATTCAGCAGACTTTCGATGTTCCAGCCGAGACTGCAGAGCGGGATGTCCTCGAATTTGTGCACAGCCTGCTGGCTGAGGATCTGATTGCCATCGATTCTGCATCATGACGGGCATCCGGAGGCTGCAGCGGCTGATTATCCAGGACCGGGCTGTTCTGGCCCTTCTTCCCGAAGCGCTATGGCGCCTGTTTCTGGCAAGAATCCGCCTCCTGTTTCCTTTTGCCAGAACGGCACCGCAGCTTGGCCTGAAGTCTCAGGAAACGGCGGCTGAAGTTAAGGCTGCCGATGTGCCCAGCATTGAGCAGGTTACCCGGGCGATCAGGGGCGGCAGCAAGCTCACCCCCTGGAAAAGCACCTGCATGGTGAGAGCCGTTGCCGCTCTGAACATGCTCGAGAAGCGCGGAATCGAGAGTACTCTGTATATGGGAGTTGCCAGGGATAAGCAGGGGCAGATGATTGCCCATGCCTGGCTGCGCAGCGGACCGTATTATGTGTCCGGTGATGACGCGATGCAGGGATTTGTAGTGGTCGAGAAATTTGCCAAGGTGATACAAGCCGAGTAATCGAGGTGGGATCATGCAAGCTATTATCTATTATGTCCGGCAGCTTCAGCAGCTGTCCGGAGTCAAGCTGTATTTGAATCTGCTCGGCATGGTCATCAGCGGTCTGCTGGAGAGCTCGGCCATTCTGCTGCTGGTGCCGATGCTCGGGATGGCCGGCCTGCAGCTAGGCGGGGCAGGAGCGGGAGCCGCCTTTAATCTCCCTATGCTCGGCTTTATATCAGAGCTGCCGCAGACAACGGCGCTTATGCTGGTGCTGGGTTCCTATATCGGCATTGTGCTCTGCCAGAATCTGATTGCGCGCTTTGTGGCGGTCCGCAATGTGGAGATTCAGCAGACATACGGCCGGCAGCTGCGATATGAAGTATACAGTGCCCTGCTGCGGGCAGAGTGGTCTTTTTTCCTGAAAAAAAGAACCTCAGACCTAGTTAACCTCATGACTACAGAAATCGCCCGGGTGCTTGCAGGCATCAGCTGCTTCCTGCAGTTTCTGACCTCGCTGCTGTTCACGCTGGTGCAGATTGCTTTTGCCTTCTGGCTGTCGCCGCAGATGACACTCGCTGTCATTGTCTGTGCCGTCCTGCTGTCTTTGTTCTCGCGCAGATTTATCCGCAAAGCCAAAAAACTGGGCAGCCGCAGCACCCAGCTCGGCAAAACATACCTTGCCGGTATTACCGACCAGCTGAACGGGATCAAGGACATCAAGAGCAATAATCTGGAGCAGTCGCGGCTGGAATGGCTGCACGGATTTACTGGTGAGGTGAAGAATGAACAGCTGGAGTATACCCGTCTGCGCTCAAACTCCCAGCTGCTCTACAAAATGTCCTCGACGCTGCTGATAGCCCTCTTTATCTTCGTTTCATTCCGGTTCCTTCATGTGGAAGGGCCGAATCTGCTGCTGGTCATACTGGTGTTTGCCAGACTGTGGCCGACCTTTTCCTCTTTGCAGTCCTTGATGGAACAGCTTGCTTCTGTCCTGCCCTCCTTTAAGCAGCTTAAGGAAATGGAAGAGGAATGCCTGCAGGCTGCTGAAGAGGGCCCTGCAGCAGGAAGCGGGAAGGCGCCTGCACCAATGGTGCTCAAGGAAGGCCTGGAAGCGCGTGATGTCCATTTTCGTTATGATCCGCAGAAGCCTGAATATTCGATGCAGGCAGTGAATGTTACCATTCCTGCTAACCGCATGACGGCCATTGTCGGGCGCTCCGGTGCAGGCAAAAGTACACTCGTTGACCTGCTTATGGGTCTGATGCAGCCTGAGTCCGGGGATATTCTGGCTGATGGCGCACCGATTACGGGAGACAGGCTGCTGTCCTACCGCCGCTCTATCGGCTATGTAGCCCAGGACCCGTTTCTCTATAACGCTACGATCCGCGATAATCTGACGATGATCAAGCCGGATGCCAGTGAAGAGGAGCTATGGGAAGCGCTGGAGTTCGCCTCCTCAGCCGAGTTCGTGCGCAGGCTGCCTGAAGGGCTGGATACGCTGATCGGCGACCGCGGCATCCGCCTGTCCGGCGGGGAGCGGCAGCGGCTGGTGCTGGCCCGGGCTATTATCCGCAAGCCGTCGATTCTGGTGCTGGACGAAGCGACAAGCGCGCTCGATACCGAGAACGAGCAGAAGATCCAGGAGGCGCTGGAGCGGCTGAAGCATTCGGTCACGCTGATTGTCATTGCCCACCGCCTGTCCACCATCCGCGGGGCTGATCAGATCCTGGTGATCGACCAGGGCCGGGTGATCCAGCAGGGCGTCTATGGCAGGCTGGCCTCCGAAACAGGCGGTATGTTCAGCCGGCTGCTCAGCAGCCAGGAGGCCATGTAGCTGTGATCCGGAAGGAACGTATATCAACAAAGCCCCAGTCTCTACTCGTCGTAGAGGCTGGGGCTTTGTTGAGTTCAGTGTATATCTGATCTAACAGTAACAGTAACGCTAACGCTAACGGTAGCTTTCCGCAATCTGACTGATGAGTTGTCCTCTAAGCCCCGGAAGTAACCATAGGACGGGACGGCTTATGCCTAGTTGGATTTTTGCTACTTAATTCTAGTATTTTTCGGCTTTTACAAACATTAGTTGGAAAAAAGGCATTTAATTTGGGCTGTTTCTCATTCAGGAGGTGATTTCGGCGATATTAAGTGACGTTTTTCCAACTAACTCCCCGCTAACGGGGTTTAGGCGGGAATTAGATGCTGAATTTCCAACTAAATATATTAGGCTCATTAGCTAAGCCGCCTATGTACAGCAAGCTCACCGATCGCAGGCTCAATTAACGCAAACTGATTACAATTAACGCAAGCTGATTAATCACAGCCTAATAACGCCGTTCACGAAATTCCCCGCAGCCTACGCTTCCTCCCGGCCAGTCACCTTGCGCCAGCTCCAGAGAAACGGGCGGAGCGGAAAATACAGTACATGCAGCGGCTTCGGCAGCGGCAGCGTCCGGGCATCCGCCGCATAAGGATACAGGAAGCCTGCCGCGCGCAGCAGCCGGTTGCGGGTGGTCAGAATCGCCGGTTTGTAGGCTTTGAAATGCAGCTCTACTTCCGGCTCCAGCGGTGGGTCATTCAGATTGACCATCCGTGCCACATAAAAAATAGCATCCTGTGCCAGGCGCTTTGCTTTTGGCTTCTCCGTCAGGGCTGACAGCCTGGGATCAACGGGAGCACCCAGCAGGTCAGCGGCAAGGATCAGTGTCTGGCCGGCAATCGCTTCGCAGTTATATTGCTTCAGCAGCCGGAGCAGCTGCTCATTGTCCGGCTGCTGGAGCAGCAGCATTTTTATATCGAGCAGCCATCTCAGCCGGGACCAGGCATGGCGCGCACCATGCGAGACCAGGAAGAGGAATAAGTCCTCGCGGCCCAGATAACGTACATCTGACCCGAGCAGCGTACTTGTCCGCGCATTCTTCCACAGCTCCGTGAAATCCGGCTCGGCAGAAGGGCCGGGGCCCAACCGCCAGTGGACCTCAAGCTTTATTTTGCTGTCCGGATGATTGAAGGTTAAGTGATGCTCCCGCCATTTCCAGTCTCCGAGAATACTCTCATACACCTCGATCTTCTCATACCCCTGCCGCAGCAGGAAATTCTCTGTCTCTGACAGCCGGTCTATGGGCACCATGAAATCAAGATCGCGCGAGGTACGCAGCGAGAAATCACCGTACAAATCCTCGGCCAGCACAGGCCCCTTGAGAAAAAGCGAGCGGATGCCCAGCTTGTTCAGCTCTGCACCGATCCGGGCCATTTCCCCGCTGAGCTGAAGCATCCGTACAGTATTGCTGCGGTATTCCTGCTGCAGCCGTTCGCTGACATGGGCTGGAATAAGCTGATTATGCATCCGGCTGAGCTTGGGATACAGGAAAGGGAAGACACGGTGATGCAGCGTAAGCCGGATGAACAGCTTCCAGTCAATCTCCGTGAATATTTCGGGATTCTGCTGCGCCAGCTCATCGGGTGAGTCTGTAGTGAGCAAGTGAAGAAGAAGCGATATTTCCTTAGATAAGCTCCCTTTGTCAAGGGTATACCGGTCAGTCATAGGGACTCTCCTTACTGGATTTTAGGTAGATTTGGAGCCGTTTTGTTCGGTTTAAAGAACGCACAGAGAGCGTACCACCGGCTATGGAGCCATGTCAATTTGAAATTGGTAATGCATGTATGAAATTGAAAAATAATAGAATTACCCGGATTACAGCAGGCTTAAACTCTTATAACGCATTTATAGGTCGAATGTAACAGGGTATTCCGATATAATATGACAATCACTAGCAGATACGGAGGATTTGACAATGACGGATATCGGCATGCCGGGCATTCCCGGTGCAGAGACTTGGCAGAGGATTGAGCCGGTGCTAAAAGGCTGGTCAGCCGACAGGAAGTATTATATAGAAGATAAGGAAGGGGAGAAGCTGCTGCTCCGGCTGTCGGCGGCAAACACGCTGGAAAGGAAAACAGCAGAGTTTGCAGTCATCCGGAAGTTTAACGAGCTGGATTTTCCGATGTCACGGGCACTCCGTTTCGGTACCTGCACCGATGGGCAGGTTTATATGCTGCTGACCTGGGTGGAGGGGATGCCGCTGGAGGATTGCCTGGCAGATCTGCCTGTACAGGAGCAGTATAAGCTTGGAATAGAGGCAGGCGCCATTCTCCGCCGGATCCACAGTATCCGCACGGATAAGGATCTGTCCGGCTGGGAAGCGGCCATGCAGGCCAAGATCCTGAGAAGGATCTTGGAGTACGAAGCTTGTCCTTACCGTATGAAAAATGATGCTGTTGCTATCCGTTATGTCCAGGAGAACATTGGACTCATTCATAATGTAGAAAAGGTATATCACCACGGGGATTTCCATGCCGGCAACCTGCTGTACACCCCGGAAGGCGGGATTGGTGTGATTGACTTCAACCGCTGGGATATTGCTGATTACGCCGAGGAGTTCTACAAGGTCCAGTTTTTTGACCGGAAGCTGAGTATTCCCTTTGCCAAAGGGAAGCTGGACGGCTATTTCGCAGGTCCGCCGCCGGAGGTGTTCTGGCAGAGACAGGCACTGTATGTGGCGTACAGCTCGCTTTTCTCAATTAAATGGGCCATGCCGTTCGGGGAAGCTGAGGTTCAGGGTATGATGGATATCGCTAGGCAGGCTTTTTCAGATTACGATGATTTCCACAGATTGATTCCGCGCTGGTATGCAGACTAATTCGGTGCCAAAGATTGAAATTAAGCAGCGCACACGGTAGAATTGCACTACCAACAGATTTAACCAAGAAGGGGATTGTATCTTTTGACTAATGAAGAACTGAATCAAGAGCTGCCGGAGAACTATTCGGAGCTGAAGAAGGCGGCCGGCCGGACTGCGGACTGGAGAGCGCGCCTTGCGGCTGTTGAGGAGCTGGGCAACTGGAATCACAAGCAAGTTATTGATATCCTGAATCGTCTGATGACCAGCGATCCTGTATATACCGTTCAAGAAGCTGCATACCGTAAGCTGATTGCTTTCGGCGAAGAGGTTGCTGCCCCTTCCAAGAATAAGCCTGAGCTGTTCAAGGGAATCGGCAAGATCATGCTGCGCATCAAGAAGAGCCTTCCGCGTGAGCACTCCTACGAAGATTTCAAGGAGAAGCTGCAGAAGATGCGGATCGATATCTATGATGCCTATGAAGGCGAGAAGGGCGAAGAATTCGACAAGTGGCTGGAGAAGCAGTGGCTTTCAGCAAAATAGTAAAGGGTGACAATATTCAATATGCATAACGATTCTCATGACTCTCCGCTGTCTGCACAATTCCGGGAGTATCTGAAGCTTTCTGCGGAATTACGGCCTGATTACATTGCCAGTCTGGGGAACAGCTCGGAAGGAAGCAAGGCGATTACGGATATTGTTCCGGAGGCCCCCGAGCTGCTGAAGGTCATTTACGGCATGGTTGCCGGGACAAGCAGTGAAGAAGAAGAGCCAAGCCTGATCGAATGTATTCCCGGCTACCGTCTGATTCATATTGCCGAGTATAGGCAGGAGATGCAGGTGCTGAACGCAATTCTGGAGGAGAAGGGACACAGTGCCGGCGGCAGGGTGTATCCTGTCCTGACTAACTACGGCAGCGATTTTATCTGTCTGTGGCAGCGGGAAGACGGTTCGGAAGTGATCTGTGACCTGCTGAACGACTTTGGTGATTTGGTTGTGATGTATAACTCACCGGAGAAGTTCCTGGATACGCTGTGTGAATTCTATAAGCAGGAAGCTTATTTCCTGGATGAAGAAGGTTTTTTGGACTGCGATCTGATAAAAGAAGGCGAGATTGGTACGGAGCTGAATCCCGGAGCGCAGTACTGGTCGGAATAAAAAACAAAGCCCCATGCTCCGCTGTAAGCGGAACACGGGGCTTTTTGCTGCCTGCGGGTTTATTGCTGGGCCTCACGTTTTTCCTGCTCACGCAGCTCTACGCGGCGGATCTTGCCGGAGGTCGTTTTTGGCAGGTCGGCGATAAATTCGATCTTGCGCGGATATTTGTAAGGGGCCGTCATCTCTTTGACATGACTCTGCAGTTCCTTGACCAGCTCTGGCGAACCTGTATTGCCGTCCTTCAGCACAATGAAGGCTTTGACGACAGAACCGCGGATCTCGTCAGGACTGGCAACAACGGCGCATTCCTTAACCAGCGTATGCTTCATCAGTGCATCCTCCACTTCAAACGGGCCGATCGTGTAGCCGGAGCTGATGATAATGTCGTCGCCGCGGCCTTCAAACCAGAAATACCCGTCCTCATCCTTGCGCGCCCGGTCCCCGGTTACAAAATACTCGCCATGCGTGGCATTGGCTTTACGGTCCGGGTCCTTGTAGTAAGTCTTGAACAGGGCCGGCATGCTGAGATGCACCGCAATATCGCCCACAACATTTGGAGGAACCGGTTTTCCGTCCTCATCAATGACTTCGGCGATTCCGGGAGCGATCGATTTGCCCATGGACCCGATCCGGATCGGATCATCCTTCAGGGCGGCGATGATCAGCGTGCTTTCTGTCTGTCCGTAGCCGTCCCGAATGGTAATGTCAAAATGCTGCTGGAACGTATTGATGACCTCCTGGTTCAGCGGCTCACCGGCAGATACGGCACAGCGCAGCTTGGACAGGTCATACCGTGACAGCCCTTCCGTCTTGGCCATAAGGCGGTATTCCGTAGGGGTACAGCATAGAACCTGAATACCCTCATCCTGCAGCAGCTGCAGATAACGGTCCGGGTGGAAGGAACCGTTGTACACGAAGCCGGTAGCCCCATTGCCGAGCACCGTCAGGAACGGGCTCCAGATCCATTTCTGCCAGCCCGGCGCTGCCGTTGCCCAGACGGTGTCCGATTCGCGGATTTCCAGCCACTGCGGAGAGGTAATCCGCAGGTGGGCATAACCCCAGCCGTGGGAATGCACTACAGCTTTGGGATTGCCGGTTGTGCCGGAGGTATAGGCCAGAATGGCAATATCGTCGCGGCTGGTGACTGGTGTCTCGAGGATATCCGGTTGTCCGTCCATCAGACTCTCCAGGTCACTCCAGCCCTCCTCCAGATCCTCTTTATTACCGGATACAGACAGGCGGTAGTCGAGAGCCGGCAGATCATCGGTGATTTTGTTGACCTCTCCGGTTACCTCTGACCAGACGATGACCGCTCTGGCCTCTGAGTGGCGCAGGCGGTAGGATAAATCCTTGGCCCGCAGCATCTCGGAGGAAGGAATGACGGCGAGACCCAGCTTGAGGCAGGCCAGATAGATAACATAAGCGATAATGCGGCGCGGTACCATGACCAGCACGCGGTCGCCTTTATGAAGACCCAGTCCGGCAAGTCCGCCGGCCAGCCGGTTGGCCTGGCCGAGCAGCTCCCCGTAGGTAATTTCCTCGCAGCTTCCATTCTCATGCAGCCATTTAAGCGCGATCTTATCCGGCGGATGCTGATCCATCTCCGAAGTCAGATTATAAATTTCAGGTGCAATGAAACGCTGATTGTCCAAATGAACCTCTCCTAAATAAACATGATGGTGCAGCTATTATAGTATACCATGTTCTTTTAGTACCAGATGCTAATCAGTGGCAATATCTTTCAAGAAGGTTTTGTGACTATTATTGCTGTCGTATTGACCTTGAGCGGAATCTGAAATATTTATCATAGTAGGCAATGTTATAATCAGTGCAGAGTCTTATTTCAAGGAACAGGCGGTTGAGGCCCATCAGATGAATAAACTACAAGAATTGCAGGACATGCTTAGTGTAATCCAGCAGACGTATCCGGAGGATGCGGCTGTGGTGCTGGCTGATACGGAGAAGGTGCTGGCGTATCTTCCTGGTCAGCAGATTGATCTGAAGGTTCCGGTAGGGGCTCCTATAGAAAAATTCAAAGGAACCGTATCTTACAGAGCCATGGAGACTGCAGCTGTTCAGCGTGAGGAGCGGGGGCCGGAAGCCTTCGGTGTCTCTTATCTTTCTTCGGCGGTACCGGTTATCGAAAACGGAATGGTAATCGGCGTGATTGCTGCGATGGTTTCAACCCACCGTGCCGCGTCTCTTCAGGATGGTGCGCAGGAACTGTCGTCCCTGGTCCAGGAAATGACCGCTACTTCGGAAGAAGTGACCCGTTCGGCGCTGGGCGTGTCGCAGCGGATCGATGAGCTGGTCAGCCACTCCCAGGGCATGGTGCGTGATATTGAGAGCAGCTTTGAGATCCTGTCCTCTGTCAAAAGAATTGCCGATCAGTCGCATATGCTCGGGCTGAATGCAGCAATTGAGGCGGCGCGGGCGGGAGAGCAGGGAAGAGGCTTTGGCGTCGTGGCGACAGAGATCCGCAAGCTGGCCGGTGACAGCCATTCACTGGTACAGAATATCCAGAGCCAGCTGGCCGGGATGAAGCAGGCAATCCTGCAGATGGACCGTTCGATTCAGGACATTAAAGGCTTTTCCCAGCATCAGGGGCAGTCCATGCAGGAATTAAGCCGCGCTTATGAGCATGTTGCACGTACGGCAACTGAACTGACAAATCTGTAATTACCCTAATACCTTGACGGAAAGAGAGGAATACATATGAAGCTTGCGGAGTTTGATGCGATTTTCGCCATTATGGAAGCCTCGTTTCCTGTAAGCGAAATAAGGACCTACAGCGGCCAGAAGGCGCTGCTGGATAACCCTCACTACCGGATTTATACCGAACAGGATGAAGGCGGCCGGGTTATTGCCTTTTTGGCAGCATGGGAGTTTCCGGAGCTGCGCTTTGTTGAACATATAGCAGTCAGCCCGGATGCACGCAGCGGCGGAACCGGCCGCAGGCTGATGAACCGCTATCTTGCGGTTTCCGCCAAACCTGTGCTGCTGGAGGTGGAGCCGCCGGCGGGAGAGCTGGAGCAGCGCAGAATCGGCTTTTATGAACGGCTGGGTTTTCATCTTAATCCTTACGATTATGCCCAGCCTCCGCTCCGTCCCGGCCAGCAGGAGCTGCCGCTGCTTATCATGACCTATCCCTATTCTGTCAGCGCAGAGGAGTTCCGGCGGTACCGGGACATTCTCTACACCGGTGTCTACCAGATTGCAGCCTCCGGCAGCGAATAATTATTGTTTACACACAGCAGCCCGTGTAATCCTTGTGATTGCGCGGGCTGCTTTATTTTGCAGGATGATGTTGATTATCGGTGCATTGAAATCCTTCTTTACAATCCGGATACAAGTTCGAAACAAGTTCCTGGTTAAATGAATGTATAGCAAGGAACAACACAAACTACAAAGCTTACCTTTAAAGGAGACGATATTCAATGAAAAGCAAAAAAATGATCATAGCAACTATGGTGTTCGGGATGGCCGTAACAGGCTCAGCAGGTGTCTATGCAGGAACAAATCTGCAGAAAATCAGCGCCTATCTGAATCACAGCATTGGCTTTAAGGTTAACGGAACAGCCTATACGCCTGTAGACGGTAACGGCAAGACGCTTGCTCCAATTACCTACAATAATACGACATACCTGCCGGTGCGTGCCCTGGCCGATGCACTCAAGGTTCCGGTAACCTTTGATGCCTCCGCTAATCAGGTTGTTCTTGGAACCGCATCAGGGACAGGAACGCCGGACAGCGGCTCCACAATCAATCTGGCTGCAGTAAATTACAGCGCGGCGCAGAAGGAGCAGATTACCAAGGCATTCGCAAACTATCAGGGCTTTGAAACAGCTTATGCACCGGCCCAGATGATCAGCGGGGACAGCTTTGTCAGTGTCGGCGGCGGCGAGGACGGCGTATCCTTCCTGTTCAAGCATATGCGTGTCAACATTTCGCCGCGTGATTACTCCTATGACTATGATGGAACTGCAGTGAAGCTTTCGAATGGAACAAGCGCCAAATGGTATACACCTTCCGATATCCCGATGCTGACCTTCAAGCTGGACGACCGCTATGTAACGATCAGCTCGCCGGATCAGTCACTCAGCAAGGCTAAGCTGGAAAAGGTAGCCGTTAATGTAGCGAAATTGAGCAAATAATAAGACACTTCAAACTTGTCAGCTTAAAAATAGAAAGCAGCAGCCTGCTCTGTACACACAGAAGAGGCTGCTGCTTTTTTTGAGAATTAATGGCGTAAATGGTTCATGCCATAATCGGCCAGTCCGGCTGTTACTTATTCGTGCTGTGTTGCTTATTGGCCAGTCTTGCCTGCGGGGAGCCCTGGCCCCGGCGCTTGTTTTTCTCTGCCTTGCGCTGGTTCTCCTGAAACTTTGCTACGAATTCATGCGTGTTCATGCTTGTCAGCCTCCTAATGGAATATGAGCACAGTCGGGTCAGAACTGCCGTTACTATGCCCGTTTACTGGAGGATTGATGCATGTGCGGAAGTTATTCCGGCGGCTGCTCCAGTGCCCCGTATTGGGTGAGCGCCTTTACAGCCGAGTCACGCATCCGCTTCTTGAGCAGACTGCCTTCGGTCACACGTACTCTTTTGCCCAGAAAACGGAGCTTTGACAACACATATTCACCCTCATTGCCGAGATAGGTCAACATAATAGAGTAGGTGCCGCTCTGCTCTTCATAATGCACTTCCTTCTCGAAGCAGGAAAAAGCGTACAGGATCCGCGACAGCTCACGGTTATATTCCGGCTGCACCTGAATCACGGCCCGCTGCTTCCGGCTTTCCAGAAGGCTGTGGATATCGTCCAGTGCTGCTGTATAAGCCTCCGTATCAACCGGAACTGCGGAGACGGACGCTATTTTGGACAGCCGGACACTCATGAAGTTACGCCGCTTCCAGCTGTACCACAGCAGATACCATTCCCGTTTAACCATAGAATACTCCAGGCGGTAAGGGAGGCCGGACTGCTTGGGGCTGATCAGGCCGTCTTTCAGGATGAAAGTCAACTTGACCCCTTGTTTCTGCTGAATGCATTGGCGGAGCGTCCGCAGGAGCGGATGGAAGACCTGCCGCTCTTTGCTGGAGGCTTTATGAGTCAGATGCTCGTGCAGAAGGATGCTCTCGTCCTGCTCCAGCAGATTGCGGAGCTTATCGAGAGTGGGACCGGAAAAAGCCGCGGCGGATGAGGGATGCTCCAGCATCAGCTTCAGCCAGGAGCGTTCATGGGAGGTGGACAGAAAGGCTCCGGAGTCCTCCAGTCTGGACAGAACCCTGTAATTAAAAATCTTTTCAAAAGGATTCATAATAGGCGAGCAGCTCCTTCCATTCCTGAATCAGTTCCTCACGCAGCTGCAGGGGCTCAAGGATTTCACAGCTGGATCCGAAGCTGCGCAGCCAGGGCTTGATTTCGGTGAACCCGTTAACAGTTATCTCATATATAAAAGAATGCCCGTCCTCCTCGGTAATGACGCCCCATTGCCCCTGCAGCAGTACCCGTTCCTTAACAAAATTGTTGCTCGTGCCCGGTAGAGGGTGGAGAAATCTGGCGCGGATAGTCACCGGATTCGTCGTATCTATCATCCAGCTGAGGGCCAGACGCTCCTCAAGTAGCTTTTTTTCAGCCAGAAAAAGCTCTGCGGCAACAGACTCGGCTTCGGTAATTTGTGTGATACCCTCCAGCCTGTACTTGCGGATGCTTTTGCGTTTGTCGCTAGCCAGCAGGTACCACCTGCCGTACTGATGGTCATAGATGATTTTGAGCGGCAGCACCTTCTCCAGACTGCCGACCGATTCCCGCCCGAACAGCGGATTGGTCGGTTTGGCTGCGTAGCTCTTGCCTTCTTTTGGGGAGAAGTAGAGGAACTGCACTTTGCAGTGCTCCCGCATAGCCGATACCAGGGGATAGAGGTGTGCTTCATCAAGAATCCTGGAATAATAATGATATTTATATAAAAAAGGATCGGCTGCAGGCTCCGTCAGGCTCCGGCGGTTCAGCTGCTTTTTGAGGCTGTCGCGGAGTAAGTAACCCTGGACCGAGGGGACTTGTGTATTGGCCATCACATCAACGAAATCAAACAGCTCGCATAGCTCGTCATCGGACAGCTGCCGGATAAGGTCGTCATACAGACGGTACTGATATGGACGCGGTCCGGGCTGCCTTGCAATCACTCCAACCTCCTCAAGGTACTTCAGGTCTCCGCGCAATGTTTTCTCATCAGGAAAAATACCTTCCGGATCTTCTCCGCTGCAGCACAGCTCCAGCAGCTCCTTCAGAGTCATCGGCCGTTCGTTCAGCCCGGCAAGAATGCGGGAGAGGCGCAGAGACTCGGATTCCTTCAGCGATTTGGCACGGAACAGAAACAGCAGTACCGGTTCGGCAGAGTCATAATAGTTGTACCTGAAGGTATTGGAGAAATCTTTATCCAGCTCTTCAGGCAGATCTTCCTGCATTGTCTGAACGACTTCCTTCAGCTTCTTAACGGTTTTATCAAAGGTATGGACGGAAATGCCGAGGCGGTCAGCAAACTGCTGGCGGCTGTAAGCCCCGCTGGTCAACACAAGCATGCGCAGAAACTGGATTTCCTTATCAAAGCTTTCCTTGGCCATGTATTCCTCCGGTGTACATAATGGATGCTGTATATATGGACGTAATAATCGTAATCAAGTTGCTGATTATTGTAAGGAAATGAGGTGCTAAAATAAATATAAAAAAAGCTTGCATGTTCTTTCGGAAGTATGGTATATTCTTATTCCGGCCAAGAAATGCTGAAAAGCACCGACGCCAAGCTCGAAAAAAGAAATTAAAAAAAAGCTTGACATTGAATGGTTGGAAATGATATAGTATAAGAGTTGCTGCTGACGAGAACATCGAAGGCGACAACGAGCTTGATCTTTGAAAACTGAACAACGAGTGAGTATCGGAATTCACTTCGGTAATTCCAAAACTGATGATTTTCGCAGCGTCTTGTACGCTTTAGAAATTCATCTTGAGAATGTAAATTCTCGTCAGATGTTTCAAAATGAGCGAATCGCTCTGACAATAGTTTTCGGATGGTTATTTCCTCGGAGTAATTCGGGTGAAGTAACCGCTCGGAAAAACCTTATTGGAGAGTTTGATCCTGGCTCAGGACGAACGCTGGCGGCGTGCCTAATACATGCAAGTCGAGCGAAGTTTATCCTTCGGGGTGAGCTTAGCGGCGGACGGGTGAGTAACACGTAGGCAACCTGCCCCTTAGCCTGGGATAACTACCGGAAACGGTAGCTAATACCGGATAATCCCTTTCCTCGCCTGAGGAAAGGATAAAAGGCGGAGCAATCTGTCGATGAGGGATGGGCCTGCGGCGCATTAGCTAGTTGGTGAGGTAACGGCTCACCAAGGCGACGATGCGTAGCCGACCTGAGAGGGTGAACGGCCACACTGGGACTGAGACACGGCCCAGACTCCTACGGGAGGCAGCAGTAGGGAATCTTCCGCAATGGGCGAAAGCCTGACGGAGCAACGCCGCGTGAGTGATGAAGGTTTTCGGATCGTAAAGCTCTGTTGCCAGGGAAGAACGTCCGGTAGAGTAACTGCTACCGGAGTGACGGTACCTGAGAAGAAAGCCCCGGCTAACTACGTGCCAGCAGCCGCGGTAATACGTAGGGGGCAAGCGTTGTCCGGAATTATTGGGCGTAAAGCGCGCGCAGGCGGCTATTTAAGTCTGGTGTTTAAACCTTGGGCTCAACCTGAGGTCGCACTGGAAACTGGGTGGCTTGAGTACAGAAGAGGAAAGTGGAATTCCACGTGTAGCGGTGAAATGCGTAGAGATGTGGAGGAACACCAGTGGCGAAGGCGACTTTCTGGGCTGTAACTGACGCTGAGGCGCGAAAGCGTGGGGAGCAAACAGGATTAGATACCCTGGTAGTCCACGCCGTAAACGATGAGTGCTAGGTGTTAGGGGTTTCGATACCCTTGGTGCCGAAGTTAACACAGTAAGCAC
>NZ_CM177755.1:5787500-6240000 GCF_058313675.1 Paenibacillus sp. fava2
CCAGCTTTGCTGGGATTGGCTCCACCTCGCGGCTTCGCTTCCCGTTGTACTGGCCATTGTAGTACGTGTGTAGCCCAGGTCATAAGGGGCATGATGATTTGACGTCATCCCCACCTTCCTCCGGTTTGTCACCGGCAGTCACTCTAGAGTGCCCAGCCTTACCTGCTGGCAACTAAAGTCAAGGGTTGCGCTCGTTGCGGGACTTAACCCAACATCTCACGACACGAGCTGACGACAACCATGCACCACCTGTCTCCTCTGTCCCGAAGGCCGCCTCTATCTCTAGAGGATTCAGAGGGATGTCAAGACCTGGTAAGGTTCTTCGCGTTGCTTCGAATTAAACCACATACTCCACTGCTTGTGCGGGTCCCCGTCAATTCCTTTGAGTTTCAGTCTTGCGACCGTACTCCCCAGGCGGAGTGCTTACTGTGTTAACTTCGGCACCAAGGGTATCGAAACCCCTAACACCTAGCACTCATCGTTTACGGCGTGGACTACCAGGGTATCTAATCCTGTTTGCTCCCCACGCTTTCGCGCCTCAGCGTCAGTTACAGCCCAGAAAGTCGCCTTCGCCACTGGTGTTCCTCCACATCTCTACGCATTTCACCGCTACACGTGGAATTCCACTTTCCTCTTCTGTACTCAAGCCACCCAGTTTCCAGTGCGACCTCAGGTTGAGCCCAAGGTTTAAACACCAGACTTAAATAGCCGCCTGCGCGCGCTTTACGCCCAATAATTCCGGACAACGCTTGCCCCCTACGTATTACCGCGGCTGCTGGCACGTAGTTAGCCGGGGCTTTCTTCTCAGGTACCGTCACTCCGGTAGCAGTTACTCTACCGGACGTTCTTCCCTGGCAACAGAGCTTTACGATCCGAAAACCTTCATCACTCACGCGGCGTTGCTCCGTCAGGCTTTCGCCCATTGCGGAAGATTCCCTACTGCTGCCTCCCGTAGGAGTCTGGGCCGTGTCTCAGTCCCAGTGTGGCCGTTCACCCTCTCAGGTCGGCTACGCATCGTCGCCTTGGTGAGCCGTTACCTCACCAACTAGCTAATGCGCCGCAGGCCCATCCCTTATCGACAGATTGCTCCGCCTTTTATCCTTCCCTCAGGCGAGGAAAGGGATTATCCGGTATTAGCTACCGTTTCCGGTAGTTATCCCAGGCTAAGGGGCAGGTTGCCTACGTGTTACTCACCCGTCCGCCGCTAAGCTTACCCCGAAGGATAAGTTCCGCTCGACTTGCATGTATTAGGCACGCCGCCAGCGTTCGTCCTGAGCCAGGATCAAACTCTCCAATAAGGTTTTTCCGAGCGGTTACTTCACCCGAATTACTCCGAGGAAATAACCATCCGAAAACTATTGTCAGAGCGATTCGCTCATTTTGAAACATCTGACGAGAATGTTACATTCTCTAATTTGGAATCACCGAAGTGAATTCCGATACTCACTCGTTGTTCAGTTTTCAAAGATCAAGCTCGTCGTCGCTTTCGATCAACTCGTCAGCAGCAACTTTTATAATATATCATGTCTTTCGATTTAATGCAACACTTTTTTTTGAAAAAGTGTTTTGCAATCTCATCATCAGAGCATGTCCCAGTCACCAATGATTTCTTGCTGTTCGCGACTGGATTTATAATATACCATGGTCTGTCTCATAAAGACAACCCACAATATTTCCCATTTGTAAATTTGTTGCATTAGTACAAAAGAGCTACTCTCCCAAGGGCATTTATATTCTATTAAAAAAGCATGCAGGCCCTACAGCCCGCATGCTTCTGTATAAACTAATCCCGGTTAATTCGAAATCCATGGATTTTTGCTTTTTTTACTACTCCGGCTACTTCCCTGTTTAGACGTTGTGGTTTTCGCCGATTTCCCGTCGGTATGGCTGGAGACCTTCACTTTCGCGCCTCCCGTCTTACCACTCCGTGCTTTTCCCTTCGTTGCCGTCTCTTTCAGTTCGGCGGAGGCTTGAGAGGAATCCTGCACGGCAGGCTCCGGTTCCAGAATCTCCGGCACCCGGTTATGCACAGCGTTCTCCATACCCGGGTACACCGGATAAGCCGGAACACCGGCTATTGCCGGACTAGCGTATGCACCTAATGGCGCTGAAGCGTTAATGCCGGCATTAGGCATAGACTCATTCATAAATCCATATGGCGAAATTCCGTCTGGCTGAGGCGTGAATGCAGGATAGCCGCCGCCATATACGGGCTGTTCATAGCTGTACGGTTGAATCACTGGTCCCCCTCCGCAGCCGCAGGACGGCCATGGCAGATTAACCGGCTGGCCGCCGCCGTACTGCGGAATTCCGTAAGGCGGATAATCGGCCGCTGGGCTCACACCGGTAAACGGTGCAGCCGGATAGTCAGGCGCCATATTCGGATACCAGGCCCCCTGTGCTTCAGCTGCCGGATATACATTGCCAGGGTAGCCATACGGCACACCGTACGGAATCATGCAATCTGGCATATACATGGCCGGCTCCATCATATTGTGCGCCGGATTGATGCCCGTTACCGGCATAGCCTGCTCATAATACGGGGATACCGGCGGGCAGTCATAAACATAAGGATTTTCATTTAATCCCGGGTAGCCCGCTGCCGGATCACAATGTGTTTCCTTAGTTGCCGGAGCCCAGACTGCCGGTTCAACCGCTGTCTTTCCTTTTTCCTTAGGCTCATAGACCACGGCTTCCTGGGCGGGAACGGAAATCTGCACGTACAGGCTTTGCGATTCATGGACCATCTGGACAGGCGCAGGCTCAGGCGCTTTATTCACTACCGGAGCTATATTTACTTCCGGAGCTATGTTCACTTCCGGAGCAGTATTCACTTCGGGCGCTTTATTGATCACAGGCTCAGGAAGCGTTTCTGCTATCGGGGCCGTCTCCATTTTCTTAGCAGGCTCTGCTATAGGTCCGGTGTAGGTTTTTCCGCCGACCTTTGTTTTATCTACAACTGCCGGAGATGTGGCGTCAGCCGGAACCGGTGTGACATTCCCCTGGATAGATTGCGGCTGGATGGCCGCGCCATTCGATTTCTTAGGGATGTTCACAATCTCGCCGGTCAAAAGCGCATTCGGATTTTTCAGCTGTGGATTGGCATCGATCACTTCCTTGAGCGTAATTCCCCAGGCTTTGGATAATTTCCACAAGGTATCCCCTTGTTTGACTGTGTGTTTATAAAAAAGCTCACTGGTTTCCGGCACAGAGGCCGGAGCTGATGGAATCTTGACTTTATCCCCTACGTTCAGCACATCCGGATTACTGATCTGCGGATTAGCCTCAATGATTTTTTGCAGCGGTACTCCGTACTTTTGCGATAATGCATAAAGCGAATCGCCTTGTTTGACAATGTGTATTTTCACGCAGCATTAACCTCCTAAAGAATGCGTAATGGTTGGAGCGCGTTGCAAGCTTTACAGCCATGTCCTCTCTGATCCGGCTGCAAATTCCGGCTCATTGAAGCATCCGTCCCCACTCCTGGGTACTGCTCCCTGAGCATCGTTATATGCGTTACAGCTGCCTCCTTCGTTACTACATCTTATGCAGCCCATGGGCGATTGACATCCCTGGAACAAAAAAAATCCCTTCATGCTCAGACGGGACTGGCCTTTGTCTTATTAACAAAGGTCCATCCCGCTTGCATGAAGGGATTTATATGTCTAATTAAAGCTGGCTCAGTCCCGGATAAACCTTACTCCCAGACTTTATAGCCGTCCTTATCCACGGCATTGCGGAATTCTTCAAGCAGCTGCAGCGTGATCGGACCGGCATGTCCTTCGCCGATAATCCGGCCGTCGATCTCGCGTGCGGCGATAACTTCGGCAGCAGTTCCGGTGAAGAACACTTCATCAGCAATATACACGTCATGCATGGTGAAAGGCTCTTCCTTCAAAGGCAGACCCAGCTTCGCACACAGCTCGATGATCGCCAGACGGGTGATGCCTTCCAGCGCCCCCAGATAGCAAGGCGGCGTGTAGACAACTCCTCTTTTGACGATAAAAATGTTGTCGCCGGAGCCCTCAGTTACATAGCCCTGTGCATTCATCATAATGGCTTCGTCGGCTTCCGCCAGATTGGACTGGATTTTGACGAGGATGTTGTTCAGATAGTTAAGCGACTTGATCTTCGGATTGAGCGCATCCGGAAGGTTGCGGCGCTGGGATACGGAGACGGCACGCAAGCCGTTCAGGTAAGCCTGCTCCGGATAGATCGCCAGCTGCTCCACAATGATGATTACACTGGCCTTAGGACAGCGGCGCGGATCAAGCCCAAGATTACCGACACCGCGCGAAACGATCAAACGGATATAGCCGTTGCGCATTTCATTCAGGCGGATCGTCTCTGCCATCGCTTCCAGCATTTCATCATAAGTCAGCGGAATGTCCAGCATGATGGATTTGGCCGAATCATACAGCCTGTCCAGATGCTCTTTGCATTTAAAAATATTGCCGTTATAAATACGGATGCCTTCGAAAATACCGTCCCCGTAAAGAAAACCGTGATCAAATACGGATACCTTTGCATTTTCCTTATTTACGTGTTGTCCATCCAGATAGATCCATTGCTCAGCCATGAACTTACTGCACCTCCGCTTTCTCTTCCTCATAGGTGTATGTGGGATACGAGCCCAGAATCCGCACCTGGCAGCCCAAGGCCTTGATCTCTTCGATCGCCGCCGGCAGCAGGACCGATTCTATCGGTTCCAGCACATCAATGTAAAAATAATAAGTACCCAACTTCTTCTTCGTCGGCCGTGATTCAATGCGTGATAAATTCAGCCGCCGCCAGGCAAATGCGGCCAGCACCTGATGCAGGGCTCCCGGAAAATCCTCCGGCAGGGTTACAAGAATACTCGTCTTGTCACCAGAGCTCTTCTTCGGAAGGCTCAGCTTCTGCGGTCCTACCAGAACGAAACGCGTGTAGTTATTATGGTGATCCGTAATCTTACGCTCGACAATCTCCAGTCCGTGTGTAGCGGCTCCAAGCGCCGTGCCGATGGCCGCCCAGCCCCGGCCGGGATTGTTCTTCACAATCTCCACAGCCTCGGAGGTGCTTCCCACCGACTCCAGCTCAGCCCACGGTGCATGCTCGCGTATGAACTGCAGGCACTGCGCCATAGCGACAGGATGAGAAAGAATCTTCACCATTCCGGAATAATCCTTTTCGCCGCTGCTATTCTTGAATTCTCCGGGATGACCGATCAGATTCTGAATAGACGGAAAAATCCACTCCGCCTGCATAGGCAAATTCACTTCATTGATGAGCCAGTCAATATGCAGACTTACCGAACCGTCGATCGTATTCTCAATCGGGATCACACTGTAATCCGTAGTGCCGTCTGCCGTCGAGAGAAAAACATCGGAAATCAGCTTGTGATGCACTATGCTGACCGGCTCGTCACCAAATAAATGCAGCAGCGCTTCGTGGGATACCGTACCCTGCGGCAATACCGCTATTGATTTCATGACTGTACTTCTCCTTTTATCATATCCAAAAATGAGCCGTTTTGCATCCCGTTTCTTTCCAGCAGCTCCGCCTTTACGCCATCCGTACACGGAGGCAGCCAGCGGGTCTGCGCCGGAATCCCGTGCTCCGCCATTGTCTCCTTCAGGAACAGCTCCAGCTCCTGCTTCTGACTGCTGCCGGCGTCCACCAGACAGAGCAGGGTCGGGCCTGCTCCGCTAAGCGCAATTCCCAGCGCCCCGTGCTGCGGGGCTTCTGCGAGCAGCTTCTCCATGCCGGGGACAAGCGGAGCGCGGTATGGCTGATGCAGACGGTCCAGCATCGCCCGGCCGATCAGATCAAGCCTGCCTGCAGCAAAGGCTGCTGTAAGCAGCGAGGTACGGCTAATATTATACACGGCATCGCTGACGGTAATTTCCGCAGGAATAACCCCCCGTGCCTTGGTTGTAGCAAGCTCAAACTCCGGAATTACAACGAGCACCTCCATATCCCGGGGCGGTTCAATCCGGATATAGTCGGCATGCGTGCCGTCCCATACAGCCGTAATGATCCCTCCAAACAGGGAGGCTCCAACGTTGTCGGGATGCTTTTCGAGCGAGCAGGCCATATCGAACAGCTTGGCGTTGTCCAGCGGTGAGCCGATCAGCGTATTGGCCGCAGCCAGCGCGCCGACAATGGCCGATGCGCTGCTGCCAAGCCCCCGGGTGAGCGGAATATCCGAATACATCGAAATGGACAGCTCAGGAACAGAGACGCCTGCTTCGGCAAATACCATCTGGGCCACCTGGTAGAGCAGATTGCTTTTATCACAGGGAAGTCCGTTCATCTGGTCGCCGTAAAAGTGAAACACCGTCTCTTCGGCTTCTTCCATCTCAATCCAGGCATACAGCGACAAAGCCATTCCCAGCGTATCAAAGCCGGGGCCCAGATTGGCGGTACTGGCGGGTACTTTTACTCTAGACCTTCCATACATACTCATAGCGGGTGAAATCTCCTTCGTCTTTTTTGCGAGTCCTATCCCTCTACACGGTAATGGCTCTTGATCCGGTGAATAACCGGAAGCTCCTCGAGGTGGCGCAGCACCTTGTTCATACTCGCCTTGCTGGCATTATGCGTTACAATAATAATTTCCGCATCTGGATTATTCGGATTGGCCTGCTGCACCACGGAATCGAGACTGACCTCATACTCGGCAAACACCTGGGTAATTTTGGCCAGCACACCCGCTTTGTCATCCACATGCAGCAGCAAGAAGTTTTTGTAAAAAATATCTTCGTCGCTCTTCAGCTTCTTCTGCTTATAAGGCACAATCTGCTTCAAGCCGTTCACGCCCAGCTTCAGGTTCTTGATCACTGCCACCAGGTCAGCCACGATAGAGGTGGCCGTAGGCATTGCACCTGCACCTGCACCGTAGAACATCGTCTCTCCAACCGCCTGCCCGTATACATAAACTGCATTAAACACCCCGTTCACCGAGGCAAGAGGGTGGCCCGTACGAATCATCGTCGGCTGAACACTAATGCTGAATTCCTCATCCTCGCATTCAGCGATTCCCAGCAGTTTCATATCATAGCCAAGCCGTTTGGCAAAAGCGATATCCTCCTTGCTCACGCCGGAAATCCCGCTCACGCTGACATCATTCAGCTCCACGTTGGTGCGGAAACCGAGCGTGCCCAGAATGGCCATTTTGCGTGCTGCATCAAGGCCCTCCACATCAGAGGTCGGGTCAGACTCGGCATAGCCCAGTCCCTGCGCTTCTTTCAGCACATCATGGTAAGAGGCGCCTTCCTGGCTCATTTTGCTCAGTATGTAATTGGTTGTACCGTTTACGATCCCCATGATTTTTTTGATTTTGTCAGAGGAAAAGCCCTCAATCAGCGTACGGATAATCGGAATCCCGCCGGCCACGCTGGCCTCATAAAATACGTCACACTGCTTCTCCTGCGCCTTGGCCAGAATCTCCGACCCGTGGAGTGCCATCAGGTCTTTATTGGCGGTGACGATGTGCTTGCCGAGCTCCAGCGCCTCAAGAATATATTCCTTCGTGCCGGCGATGCCGCCCATTACCTCAACGATAACATCAATCTCAGGATCGCGGATAACCTCCCACGGATCTGTAGTGATCAGCGCTGCATCGACTTCGATGTCCCGCGGCTTATCGACATTTTTTACAGCTATACGTTCAATAACGATCGGGGAACCCACCTGACTGCTCAGGTCCTCCTGATTTCCTTCCACGATACGGACAACACCTGCACCGACCGTGCCAAGGCCCAATAATCCAACTTTAACCGGCTTCATGTGGTTCCTCCTAAAAGTTTTATGAAGCTACACTCCTCTGAATTTCTACGCAATAAAACTTGCTTCGTAAGCATCCGCTTAGTGTAAATGAAGTTATACAGCTACCCCTGGCCTATGATCAAAGCCCGTTTTACACCGGATATCTCCCGCAGACCGTCCAGCATATCGCCAAGCTCCTGATTCATATGTGAAATCTCCACAGAGATGACGACGTTCGCCCGTCCCTGCAGCGGAATACTCTGATTGATCGTCAGCACATTTGCCCCGTGAACCGCCACACAGCCAAGCACCTTGGACAACATACCCGACTCATGCTCCAGATCAAGTGAAATGGTTACGATCCGTTCCCGCTCCAACTGGTGAATCAGATGAATGCCGTCTTTATATTTATAAAAAGCGCTGCGGCTAAGTCCAACCTGCTCCACACCTTCATGTACCGTCTTGGCGTCTCCTGCTTCCAGCAGCTGTTTGACCTGCATGGTCTTCAGCACAGCGTCAGGCAAAATGTCCTCGCGGACCAAATAATAGCGCTCTTTCACGAACGTCCTCACCCCAAAGACTTTTGTGTTTTCATAGTGGACATTATACTTGAAAAGCTCTGAAAAAAGCAATAGATTTTCACCCAATGCAGCTTGTGCCATCCCCGTTCGATTGAAAGATCAGCCTGCACAAAAAGATATCATGGGGCTATCACAGCTTCTAGCGGTGCAGTACGCTGTCTCCTACTTTACTGCCGCAAGCTCCCTGTTCCGCCGCAGGAGCGTACCGGCTATGTTATCCGCCAGTTCTCCGGCCGCCCCTTCCCAGCCGCTGCCCGGGTCCCTGAGCGTCAGCAGTAGCGCCACCTGATCATGCAGCAAAGAAATCTGCCGGGTAAGCATTTCTTCGGTATCATAAAGATCCGGCCTGGAGTGCGGGTCGCTATACCGGAACTGCTCCTCCAGCCCGGCGACAAGCTCCGCAAGCCACTGCGCCCCGGGATGCCTCCAGCTTCCGGCCAGCTCCCGGATGTCCTTCAGCTCGGCCTGGTGCTGTGTATGAGCCCTGGCGGCACTGTCAGTCCGCCGTCCCCCTGCACCGGCAGTGCGGCTGTATAGGCCTGTCACCGCAAGCAGGGCAGCACTAACCAGCAGCAGCATCAGCTGCACTGCCGCATAAGCCGGCGCCTGGAGCTGCAGCCCCCAGTCGAGCAGCGCCGCCGCAATCAAAACAGCGGCCGCATAAGAGGCAGTAATCCAGGCGCCGCCAGTCAGCACCGGAGAGGGATTCGGGTTACTCTTGGCCGAGCGCAGCCGGCATACGGTAAAGCCGAAGACTACACTCTCCGCAGCCAGCATAGCCAGCATGCTGACGAAAGAGCGGAGCTGCAGTCCGGGCAGCCCAAGGATGATGAAGAAGGAGACTGTCAGAATTACCGCTGCTGCATAGATTAGACTAATGTTTCCGGTATAGCTCCTGTTCTTTTGCATAATGTCCTCCTTTAACCGGTCCTTCTGCCACACCTGCCGCAGAACTTCTGCCCTGGCTTCAGTTCAGGCTATCCGGCTTATATAGGAAACCGCGCCTTCCATCTCCCATTGTATACGATCTGATGCCGGTTTGGATGTGCCCTGCATGATAAAAAAACGCCGGCAGTGCTCTCCTCCAGGAGAAGGCACTGCCGGCGTTCTATGACTGACTGCCCGCGGGCAGAAGCATTTTTTTTAGTAGTAGCTGCTGTTCTCAACAAATTCGAATTCGAAATCGCCAATGCGGACGATCGTTCCTTCTACAGCTCCGCGCTTGCGCAGCTCGGCATCGACTCCCATATGCCGAAGCGTACGGGCCAGCTTCAGAATCGCATCATGCGTACTCAGCTGCATGCGTTTGAGCATCTTCTCAATACGCGGGCTGCTGACGACGAAGGCCTCGTTATCACGCGTAATAGTGAAGCTGTCATCCGCTTCGGCTTCCAGCTTGTACACCTTGCGTTCCACTGTTTCGGCAACTTCTTCGACCACCGGAGCAACCGGAATGCTGTCCAGAAGATCCGCCGCACGGTAGAGCAGCTCCTGAATCCCCTGGCGGGTAAGCGAGGAGATCGGCATAATCTCGAGGTCAGGGCGAATTTCAGCAATCCGTTCCCGGAAGGTAATCAGATTCTCCTCCGATTCCGGCATATCCATCTTGTTCGCCGCCACGATCTGCGGACGGTCGAGCAGATTGGCATTATACTGCTTCAGCTCATCGTTGATCAGCACCCAGTCCTCGAACGGATCGCGTCCTTCGGAGCCGGACATATCCACTACATGAATGATGATCCGCGTGCGCTCAACATGACGCAGGAACTCATGTCCAAGGCCCACACCTTCGCTTGCCCCTTCAATCAGACCCGGAAGATCCGCCATAACGAAGCTGCGGCCGTCACCCGCTGCAACCACACCCAGGTTCGGGGTAATCGTAGTAAAGTGATACGCACCAATCTTTGGCTGAGCTGCAGAAACTACTGACAGCAGAG
The DNA here is from genome assembly GCF_058313675.1 of Paenibacillus sp. fava2. Taxonomy (NCBI): domain Bacteria; kingdom Bacillati; phylum Bacillota; class Bacilli; order Caryophanales; family Paenibacillaceae; genus Paenibacillus; species Paenibacillus sp. fava2. Next base: position 5,797,768 of record NZ_CM177755.1, read on the forward strand.
TAGATTTGCCTACACTCGGAAAGCCTACCAGGCCCACATCCGCCATGACCTTCAATTCCATCACAATGTAACGCTCTTGGCCTTCTTCCCCGTTCTCGGCAAGTTCAGGTGCAGGATTATTTGCAGTGGCAAACCGGATGTTCCCGCGTCCGCCCCGTCCGCCCTTCGCTACAACTACCTGCTGTCCATGACGGGTCATGTCGGCAATGACTTCCTGGGTATCATCATCAATCAGTATAGTTCCCGGCGGGATTCGCACGATCATATGCTCGGCATTTGCCCCGTGCTGGCTCTTATTACGGCCCTTTACTCCGCGGTCAGCTTTAAAATGGCGCTGATAACGGAAATCCATCAGTGTCCGCAGCCCTTCATCCACACGGAAAATCACATCGCCGCCCCGGCCGCCGTCACCGCCGGCCGGCCCGCCTTCCGGCACGTACTTCTCACGGCGAAAAGCCACGAGACCGTCGCCGCCGTCGCCGCCTTTTACATAAATCTTAGCCTTATCTACGAACATGAATATTCACCTTCCTTACATCTCCAGCGGCACCCGCAGCTCTATGTAAGCCTCGCTTGGCCTCCACTGCTCCGCCTTCATGATTTTGCCTTGCACTATATTATAAATTTGCTCCTGCAGCAGCCCAGGGTTACCATGCTCACCCTTGCTTTCGAATGAGATAAGAATATCTCCCTTGTCTTGTGTAAAGCTGAGGCGGAGTATCCGCGTATCGCCCTGGGACGTAAGCCCGCTGTACTGGTAAGCCCTTACCGTCTGCATCACCACAGATGTCAGCTCGTCACCCCGGCCGGGAGTCAGCTTGTCCTCCAGCTGTAAGCCTTCCTCCACCTGTACTTCCAGCTCCAGATTGCTGCTGAAGGTGCGGAACGACTGCAGATAGAATACCAGTGACGGAATGCCAAGCTTGGCGATCCGGCTGTCGAGTGCGATTCGTTCCTTTATTCTTTCCACACATTGTACGGATTTATCAGGCTTGTTCAGCTGAATATATCCATACAGCACTTGCAGATCATTCATCCAGTCATGACGATGATGATTCAGTGTCCGGTTCGCCGCCTGCTGCAGAGTCTTCTCCTGTATACGCAGTTCCTCTTCAAAATGACGCCGGTTGTAAAAAAAGCTGAAAGCAAGCACTGCAGCTACCCATACCGCGAGCAGCAGGCATGTGAAAAGGGTGGTGTGCCAATACAGAAGGCCCAAAGGAAGCGTTACGGATAACATGACTGCCCAGACAATACCTTTCCAGGATTTCATTCTTTCTCCCCGTCCCTCAGTTCGCAAAATTCATGCCAAATTTAGTCTAGCCAGCCCTAAGGCGCTTTTACCATTTTCCAGTATAACACACGCATCCGGTGCAATCACCAGCATTCAGACAGTTTCAGGGACCCCCCTGATCCGCCGTCTCACTTATCAAAAAAACCCCCGGCACTCATGCCGGAGGCTTCTCATGCAAATATGGTTCGGAAAGCTTACGCTTCCACTGCCGCTGCTACCGGAGCGACATCAACCGGGTACACGCTCACTTTTTTGCGATCGCGTCCCCAACGTTCGAACTTCACTACGCCATCAACCAGAGCGAACAGCGTATCATCTTTACCGATACCTACGTTAGTGCCCGGGTGAATCTTGGTTCCGCGTTGACGAACCAGGATGTTACCGCCGGTAACTGCCTGACCGTCAGCACGTTTCACGCCAAGACGCTTGGAGTGGGAGTCACGTCCGTTCTTTGTGGAACCTACCCCTTTTTTGGATGCGAATAACTGAAGATCCAATTTCAACATGTTGGTCAACCTCCTTCTTTAAATGATGACTTGCTGTATCTTAATATACTTCCCGTATGATTCTGCGATATCACTGAGCATTAAGACCATGGATTCCAGCAGCAGTTGAACTTTCGCGGAGGTTTCAGCATCTTCAACAGAACCCAGGGTTCCGCTTAAAAAGCCGTTCTTCATGGACGTATCCATGGAAATTCCGGTCAGACTCTCAATGGAGTTCACCGTACCCACTGTAACAGCAGATACTCCGGCGCACACAATATCTTCACCGCGTTTGGCATAACCTGCATGCCCTTCCACCTCAAAACCGATAACAGTACCCATGTTAGAAGCCCGTGTAATCCGCACGTTAATCATTAACGCACCTTCTTACGCCTGAATCTTCTCGATAGTTACTTTAGTGTACGGTTGACGATGGCCTTGTTTCTTGTGGTAGTTCTTCTTCGGTTTGTATTTGTAAACTACAACCTTCTGACCCTTACCGTGTTTCTCGACCTTAGCTGTTACAGACGCGCCGCTTACGAGCGGAGTTCCTGCAGTCAGACCGCCTTCGTTGGAAACAGCCAATACACGGTCAAACGTTACGCTTGCGCCGTCTTCAGCTTCCAGCTTCTCGATGAACAGAACATCGCCCTCTTGGACTCTGTATTGTTTACCGCCAGTTTCGATAATTGCATACATTGTACTTGCACCTCCTCATGTCTCAGACTCGCCTAGTCTAGGTGGCAGATTCCCGGAGGAACCGCGCTTATGTACCCGATCGGAGCGGTTACAGCATGTGCAGGAAAAAGATAACCAAACACATACTTGAAGATATTATCATACTTATTTAATAGAGTCAATAATGAAAACTGAATTTCCTTTATTCCAGCCAGGCGCCAACCTTGCCTGTCCCTCCGCAGCACTGGCAGATGACGGGCGCAAAGCTTGCTGCATCATGCCTCGCCTTTTTGCGGGTCATCTCCAGCAGGCCAAGATGCGTCCAGCCCAGAATATGCGTTTTGGTACGGTCATTGCAGATCACCCGTTCCAGCCGTTCCAGCACCTGACGGCGGTGCTCATCCAGTTCCATATCTATAAAGTCAACGATGATGATGCCCCCGGTATCACGCAGCCGGATCAGCCGGCCGATCTCCTCTGCCGCAAGCAGATTTGTCTGTGTCACAGTCTCTTCCAGTGTTGATCCGCCTGTGTACTGTGCTGTATTAACATCAATAACCGTCAGCGCTTCGGTTTCATCCCAGATCAGCGTGCCTCCGCCTTCGAGGATGATTTTGCGGCTGAAGCTCTTCAGCAGCTGCTCCTGAACGCCGTAGGCGGTGAAGATCGACTCCTGCCCGCGGTAGAGGCCGACCGGCTTATACCCGTCAGGGGCCATATCTGCGAGAAAAGCCTCCGCTTCCCGCATGGCCTTCGGCGAGTCAATCATCAGCTCATCCCGCTGCGGGTTGAAGGCATCACGGATGAGCCTCTGCACAATGCTGAGATCCGAGTGCAAAAGGGCAGGTGCAGTTGCTTCCTCAGCCCGGCGGACAATCATCTCCCACTGCGCGCGCAGGAAGGACAGATCCCCTTCGACCGCATCCGCCTGCTCATCCTCGGATACGGTACGCATGATCAATCCTTCTTCCTGCCTCCGCAGCCGCTCGCCGATTGATTTCAGCCGGTTGCGCTCTGATTCGCGGCTGATTTTTTTGGATACTCCGACATATTCGGCAAAGGGCATGTACACCATCCAGCGTCCCGGCAGTGTATAATGGGTAGTTACCCGCGCCCCCTTGCCCCCCCGCGGCTCTTTGCGGACCTGGACGATGATCTCCTGGCCGGGCTGCAGCAGAGTATCAATAGAGGGCTTCACCTGCGGCTGCTTCTCCAGGTGGGGATGGAGGACATCATCTACATATAGAAAGGCATTTTTCTTCTGTCCGATATCGACAAAAGCAGCCTGCATGCCTGGCAGAACATTCATAACCCGGCCCTTATAATAACTGCCGACCAGCCCTTGCTGCTGATCGCGTTCAGCCGCATACTCCACGAGCCGCCCGTTTTCCAGAAGAGCCATCCGGGTAACATGCTGCGTGCAGTGAACGATCATTTGTTTCATGGCTTCACCTCTGGTCTAAATCTTCATTCGTCGCCATCCGCTGTGCAGCGCTAACCCATGCTCTACCTCCCGAAATAAGAGGAGATCAGGCGCTGCTCCGGTACAACGGCTACCACATTGTTATCCTCATTCATTACATAGATAAAATGATACTGGTTACGTTTAAATAGACGCAATATATCATCTAAAGGTTTCGCGGAAAAAGCAACAATCGGACGAGCCGCTCTGCCGAGGCTTAAATACCGCTCATAGGCAGCCTCCCTGTTCATCAGAAAAGCCAGAAAGCGGTAAGGCAGATTACGCTGGTCCGTAATATTGGAATAGAGCAGAAACGCTCCGATCATGAGCAGATTAAGCCGCAGTCCGGCCCCTGCTGTCAGGGGCAGCAGCGCATAACTGATGACAAATCCGCTTGCTGCAATGCTCACTCTTCCGCTCCAGAGCAGGGTATAGTAATAGGGCAGGAGCGTGCTGAGCGCAGCTTGCACGATTTTGCCACCGTCCAGCGGCAATATCGGCAGCAGGTTGAACAGTGCAATTATAGCGTTGGCCTGGATAAAGTAGGCAAGAAAAGCACTGCTGCCGCCCCCTAGCTGCTGCAGGAGGAGCGCGGTCAGAATCATGATCCCGTTCTGCAGAGGTCCGGCAAGCGCAATGGCAATCTCGCGGCCGGCATTCAGCCGTCCATGATCCTCAATGACAGCCACCCCGCCGAAGGGCAGCAGCTGGACAGACTTCACCGTAACCCCGTTCAGCAGAGCGGCACACACATGTCCCATTTCGTGAATAAATACGATCATAAATAACGTTAGCAGTTCCAGGAACTGTCCGGTGATAACCGAAAGAAGCATAACCAATACAAACAGCGGATGCAGCGACAGCTGAATTCCAAATATCCTAATCAAACGATACCACTTCAGCGGGATCAATATAAGTCTTGTCTTTCATAACCGCGAAAAAAAACAGAGGTGCCTCGCTCTCCGTCTCCTGCATCCAGCCGACGGTATCACCGCTCTCCACCCAGTCATCCGCCGATAGTCTGGTTCCGCTTAAATGCCCGTATTCCGCCGTCAGGCTGCCTGTATGGCGGATAACGATCCGGATGCCTCCCTGCGCCTCCTTGGACACGGACAGAACCCGTCCCGTATCTACACTTTTCACCGTGACATTGCTGCTTGAATCGGACTTAGGCATAATTTCTACACCGTACAGGGTATCGGCAAAAGAACGCAGGATACTGCCCGTTAGCGGGGCACTCAGGGTATGTGCGGTACTGACCTTTTCGGCCGGAACCTCATCCTCTCCAAAGATCGGAATAAACGATGGCGCACCGTTAAAATGCGTTTCGTACCATACCTGGGCAGCTGCAAAATCCATATCGTTGCTCAACGCATCTGTAATAAATGCCTGCGCTTTGACGGCCCAGGGCTCCCTGGCGAGGAAAATACCCCATATTGCCCCGAACACAAGTACACTTGCTACAGTTCTGCGGATAAGCCCTGCCGTGAAGCGCGGCCTGCCGCCGTCGCCCCCTTCGTCCATCCACCCTCCGCGGTTCTGCTTCCACAAGACCTCGGGGTCCGGCTCATAGCCGGGCTCCCTTCCGTCGCGCTGCTTGCCCCATTCCTTGAAGCTGGGTGCTTCCTCCTCCAGCGTATACAGCGGAAGCGGTGCGGCTTCCCTTTGATCATCCAGCAGACTGCGGATTCGCTCTTTGCGCCGTCCTTTGATCCCTGATCCCTGTTCCATATTGATCCCTCCGGCGGGCTTGTTTTATTGCTAGTTTATGAGAGCCTGGAGCCTGTTTAGAACAAGCCCTCCGCGGCAGCATACACAATACCGGAAAAGGGAAGATCGCTGGGATACCGCTACGGGTATAAGGGCCGCTATGTCTCTCCGCACCGCAAAAATCCCGCCGCAGTATGCCCTGCGGCGGGATTATATGTTTTTGTATGATTGCTGAATAAGGATTAGCCCATGCCGAAAAATTTCTTGAATTTCTTGAAAGCGCCCATCTTCCGGTCCAGCTGCATCAGCGGCACGGCATCGCCGAGAATCCGGCGGGCAATATTGCGGTAGGCAATGGCGGCAGACGAGTCTGGATTCATGACCGTAGGCTCACCGTTATTGGCTGCCTTAATGACCAGCTCATCGTCCGGAACGATTCCGATCAGGTCAATATTAAGCACCTGTAAAATATCTTCAATATCAAGCATGTCCCCTGTTTTGACCAGCCCGGGGCGGATGCGGTTAACTACCAGCTTCGGTGACTCCACACTGGATTGCTCCAGCAGCCCGATGATCCGGTCTGCGTCTCTCACAGCCGCATGTTCCGGAGTTGTAACCACAATAGCTTTGTCGGCACCGGCTATAGCATTGCGGAACCCGTGCTCAATCCCGGCCGGACAATCGATCAGTACGTATTCGTACTCCTTTTTAAGCTCCAGAATGATGTCCTTAACCTGCTCCGGAGTAACGGACGTTTTATCCTTTGTCTGGGCAGCGGGAAGCATGTACAGCTCATCAAAACGTTTGTCCTTGACCAGCGCCTGATTCAGGCGGCAGCGCCCTTCCGCCACATCAACAAGATCATAAATGATCCGGTTTTCCAGCCCCATAACCACATCCAGATTCCGCAGTCCGATATCCGTATCAACCAGACATACTTTTTTGCCCTGCAGTGCAAGCGCGGTTCCAATATTGGCCGTTGTGGTTGTTTTGCCAACACCGCCTTTGCCCGAGGTTACGACAATCGCTTCTCCCATGGAGGCTACACCCCTTTAAACACATTTAAACCCTGACGTACTTTGACTATATTATGAATTTTGTCGATTTGCATAGCACCACTGGACAAATAGGCAAATTCCATACTGCTCTCCCGGGATCCCCATTCATCCGGAGGCCGGCTGATACAATCGGCAATCCGCAGCTGGGTCGGGGTTAATAAAGAAGCGGCGATTATCGCCTCCTGATTTCCGTCCACACCGGCATGAGCGACGCCCCTGAGCGCTCCGAGGACATAGATATCACCTGTGCAGGTAACCGTTCCTCCCGGATTGACATCACCCAGATACAACAGATTACCCACATGATGAACCACCTGGCCGGAACGGATGATCCCGCTCATAATGAACAGGGCGTCCTGATCGGTTTCGTCGGATTCAACAACCGCATCTATGGACCGGATCAGCAGGTTGCCTTGTCCTTTAAGAATCTCCAGCACAGCTGCCTTGTCTTCCTCAGTAACGGGACGGCTGCCCAGTTTAACGTCCACATGCACAATCGGTCCGGTTAGAATATTCTGATGGCTGTGCTCCAGCTTGTAACGCAGCTCGCTTAAGAGATCTTCAAAGGGACACTTGTCGTCTAGCAGGAATACCAGGCCGTCCTTGATGCCCTTAATCCTCACGTGCTTGGATTTTACTGTCATATGCCTGTCCCCCCATCCTCATTCATTCGTTCCGGATCAGGTAAATTCCTGCTTTGCCTGAAAGAAAATGCAGAGCCCGGCTATGCCGTTTCCTTCTTGCTGGTCTCTTTCTTGATAAGCTCCAGCTGGCGCCTTACCGGAATGTACAGAAGCAGCCCGATAGCGAAATGGAACAGCATGGTCGGCAGCATATGATTCAGAAGTGCCCAATTGTATGGTTCCCTGTTCAGGTTGAATACACTGTAAATGCCAAACAGGATGCTGTCCTCCAGCAGGCTTCCGAGCAGGACAACCGTCATCATCAGAGGCAGAGGCGCCCGGGGAAGCTGGAAAACCAGACCGATCAGATAGGCGGATAAGCCCATCGCAAAGGAATGGGCCCCAAGGATTCTTCCATAAAAAACCACATCATGCAGCATGCCGAAGGCTAAACCCAGAATAAGTGCTGTATGCCGGTGATGATACACAGTAACAAATAGAATTACGATAAAGACAAGATTAGGGATGATTCTCATTTCCCAGGCATCCGGAAGCAGCCATGGCAAAAGGGTTCCCTGAACAATAAACAGAAGAAATAATAACAGGACAAGTACTGATCTGCGCATCCTCACTATTCAGCACGCTCCTCCGTAAACACCACGAACAGATCCTTCCAGTCCTGAAAATTGGCCGTAGGTTCTATGAGGGCAGTTGAGGTATAGCCATAGGCTCCCTCCTGAACACTCTTTACAGTACCAATGGTCAAACCACGCGGATATACTCCTCCGCCGCCTGAAGAAATAATGGTATCACCAACAGCGATCGGATCGCCAACCGGAATTTTGTTCATTTCCAGCAATCCGGTCTGCGGATCATAGCTCTCGATCATGCCGAAGCTGTTCTGCTCTTTGTTCAGCGCGGTTCCGGCAATCGGCGGCTGGGAATTAGGGTCCTTACTGTCCATCATCGTCATCAGCTTCACCGTCGAGGTGAAATTGCTCACTTGACTGATAACACCGACCATCCCCTCAGACGAAATTACAGACATGTTGGGTTTAATTCCGTCCTTCGAACCTAGATCAATTACAACCGAGCTGTTGCTGGGCTCTGTCGTCAGGCTGATGACCTGCGCAATGTGAAGTTCATAATCGTACAGCTTCTTCTGGGCTTCCTTGAACTCCAGTCTTTCCTTATAGCGCTCATTCTCCGCTTTGGTGAAATTATAGATCGCTTTGTCCCGGGCATACTGGGCGGCCAGAATTTTGAGCTGCTCGTTCTCTTCGGCCAAATCATGCAAATTTGCTATATCTTGGAAGAAGCCCGCTACATATCCAGCGGGCTTGTAGAACAAATTTTGCACGAATCCGGTCGTATCCCTGAGGAAATTCTCCGGCCAGGACAAGGACTTCCTCGCCCCCAGGCTGAAGCCCATGACCACGATGAACATCACCAGTGTAATCAGCAGGATGAACAGACGTTTATTGTTAAACAGTTTAAACAGTTTCAACACCCTCTAACAACCGTATTCCACCCATATCAGGGGTTGATGTGCACAAATAACAGTAGGCCTAACGTTTCTGACGAAGTCCTGTATTGTTGCGGCTCTTGAACAGATGAATGTTATCCAGCGCCTTGCCTGTGCCGATAACGACACAATCCAGCGGATTCTCGGCAACAATGACCGGCATCCCTGTTTCACGGGCAAGCAGCTTGTCCAGGTTGCGCAGCAGTGCGCCGCCGCCGGTCAGTACAATGCCCCGGTCCATAATGTCGGCTGCGAGCTCCGGAGGACATTTCTCTAGCGTTACTTTTACAGCTTCGACAATTGCATTTACTGTATCAGACAACGCTTCACAAATCTCATCTGAAGTAATGGTCAGCGTCTTCGGCAGTCCGGTTACCAAGTCACGGCCGCGGATCTCCATCGTTTCCGCCTTTTCCAGCGGCAGAGCCGAACCTACGTCCATCTTGAGCTGCTCAGCCGTACGTTCACCAATCATCAGGTTATACTGGCGTTTGATGTACTGGATAATGGACTCATCCGCTTCATCGCCGGCTACACGTACAGAACGGCTGGTAACGATACCGCCAAGCGAAATAACAGCAACTTCAGTCGTTCCGCCGCCGATATCGACCACCATGCTGCCTGTTGGCTCCCACACCGGAAGATCTGCACCGATTGCCGCAGCAAAAGGCTCTTCAATAATGTAGGCTTCACGTGCGCCTGCCTGCTTGGTTGCATCCTCAACGGCGCGCTGCTCAACCGCAGTAATGCCTGACGGCACACAGACCATCACGTTCGGATGGCGCTGGAACATGGAGCGCTGCTTCTGCGCCTGGCGGATGAAGTATTTGATCATCGTCGCCGTCGTATCAAAATCAGCGATAACGCCGTCTTTCATCGGACGGATAGCACGGATGTTGCCCGGCGTGCGGCCGATCATTTTTTTGGCAGATTCGCCTACCGCTTCAATTGTCTTAGTATCAGTATTAATGGCCACCACGGAAGGCTCTCTCACTACAATTCCCTTACCGCGTACATAGACGAGCGTGTTCGCTGTCCCCAGGTCAATCCCTAAATCTTTCGTAAAACCACCTAACATGCTTGTATTCTCCTTTTCCTAGTGAATCTGCACAATTATATTACATGTACCCTTTTTCTTTCAAACTTACAAACCGGCTGTCGCCGATAATCAGGTGATCCAGTACGTCAATTCCGACAATTTCGCCCGCCTGAACCAGTCTGGAGGTCAGGGAAATATCCTCGGGACTCGGCGCAGGATCGCCGCTAGGATGATTATGCGCACAGATAATCGCTGCACTGCTGCATTTCATGGCAGCCCGGAACACCTCGCGCGGATGCACGATTGATGCGTTAAGGCTGCCCATCGACAAGGTTTCCTGTGCAATTACATGATTCTTCGTATTCAGAAACAGGCAGACAAAATGCTCCTTCTGTAGATAACGCAGCTGCTCTGTCAGAATCTCAGCTGCGTCCTGCGGGCTGCGGATGATGACCGGCTCGGTAAGCCTGGAGTTCGCCATCCGCCTGCCCAGCTCTATGCCAGCTTTCAGTTGCACCGCCTTGGCAGGGCCGATGCCTTTGATATTCGTAAGTTCTTCAATGCTCAGGTCCGCGAGCCCGCGGAGTCCGCCTGAATGGCCCAGCAGCTGCTGGGCAATGTGAATGGCTGATTCCCGGCGCGTTCCCGTGCGCAGGAGGATTGCCAGCAGCTCCGCCTGACTGAGTGATTCTGCCCCATAATGCATCATGCGCTCTCGTGGTCGTTCTTCATGGGGGAGGTCCCGCAGCATAAATGTGTGCGACTCCATCCCTATCCCTCTCTCCTGTACTATCCTTGCCGGCCCAGCACAGATATGCCAAACCGGGGCAGCATGCCGCCAAGCAGCGACAGCGGTAGTCCAACCACGTTAAAATAACAGCCCTGGATCTCTTCGACCAGCGTGGCACCAAACCCTTGTATCGCATAGGAGCCGGCTTTGTCAGCAGGCTCTCCAGTCGCTATGTAGGCGGAGATTTCCTCTTCGCCAAGTGCTCTCATGGTTACTGAAGTTACCCGGTGCGCCACTTCGGACCTGCCGTCCGGCAGCCCGATGCAGGCTACGCCGGTATACACTTCATGTGTACGACCCTGAAGCATGCTCAGCATAGCATGGCTGTCCTGCGCATCCTTAGGCTTGCCCAGTACTTTACCGTCCAGCACGACAATAGTGTCGCTGCCGACAATGACTGCATTCCTATCCCGGGCGGCAGGCATGACGGCTTCCGCCTTGCGCAAAGCCAGGGTATGCACGATCATCTCCGGTGTATAATCTGCGGGCGTACTCTCATCCGCATCACTGACCAGCACCTCGAAAGGCAGGCCAAGATTGGATAACAGCTCCCGGCGGCGTGGTGAGCCTGAAGCAAGGATAATGATTCGTGAGTTGTCATGCTCCACTGTATAAACGTCCCTTCTAAAGTCAGCAGCTTGAAAGCTACAGCCTGCGGTACAGCCACACGGCTGTAATCATACCGGCAAGACTGAGCAGGCACAATTTCAAATGAATAGTGATGTCGTAGGTTATGATGTCCAAATCGGCTTGCGGCGACCATGACAGGACAGTCGAAGCTGTAAGCAAAGACAGGGCTTTTACAGGCTCCAGCAGCTTTGCGATCCACGCACCGGCGAGCCAGCCCAGAATAAGAAATAACAGCAATGTTCCTACATTTTTCTTCTTCATCCACGTCTTCCCTCGCCATTTTTTGACACCCTAATTATTATACGGTGAAACTTGGCTCAATACAAACTCAAAATCCTCAGCGGAAATGATTACCACACCTACGCTTCCAGCCGGCAGATTTAGCCCAAAAAACGGAACCCTATTCTCCCAAACAAAAGTCCCCCGGCCGCGGGGTTACCGCGGCCGGGGGACTTCACCAGTCTAAGCAAGCAGGGAGAGCAGGGCCTTCTGACCTTTAAGGAAGCTCAGCATGGATTCCTGCACCTCCCAGAGCAGGCCCTGCGCCTGGTTTTTGAAGTATTCATTCAGGGCGGCAATCCCCTGGCTCATAGCTTTCTGCAGACTTGCGCACAGGCTCTGCCCTTGCGCGCTCAGGCCAGGCTCCAGCGCTTTGACGGCTTCGGTCCACTGCATATGAAGATTGCTGACGGCAGCGGCGTCCGGCAACCCGGAAGCGCCGCTTAGCAAGGAGGCCGACAGGCTGCTTAGCTCATTCAGCAGCTCTGTGCTGGCCGCGAAATAGCTGTCTACCGCCGCACCCTCTCCGGAAAAAGCAGCTTGTTCCAAGGCTGGCAGCTTAACCTCCCTGACGTAAAGCTCTATCCCCTGGTGCTTGAGTCCGCTGCTTAGCAGCTTGGCCTGCTCACGGTCAGGCGACACTCCAGCATAGACACGGTTGCCGCCTTCGGGATCAGCTCCTGCGGCCAGCCCGGCAGCGAGCAGCTCCTGCTGCGCCTGCTCTGCTCCGGCAGGTGTACTGAACACGCCGTATTGAAGCAGGTAATAGCTCTGCGAAGCAACTGCAACCGGTCTGCTGCCGGCCGCAGACGGCAATGCAGCACCGCCGGCAGCCTGCTGGCCGTTAGCCCCTGCATCGGCATTCTGCACGGCAGCGGGCTTAGATCCGCTGCCGCCGTCGTTCACGCCGCTGATGAAATTCAGCGCAGCGTATCCCAGCAGCAGCCCTGTACCAAGGGCCCCCGCGATGGATAGGGCAAACTTCCACCAATGGGTCGGCCGGCGGGTCTGATATGAGCCTCCGCCCCCGTAACTGACTCCGGAGTAGGAAATATCCCCGAACGTGCCCGGCTCATTTTCCGCATAAGTCTCAGGATAACTGTCACTGTCACCGTACCCGTCCTCTTGGATAACCTCCGGAGTCCGGCGCGGTGGTGTTCTTTCCCACAGGTCAGTCACCGGCTCCGGACGGAAGAAGGACGGTGCCGGCCGTTCGGACCGGCGGCTATGGTCATCCCGGCCCCCATAGTGCACCGGTACCGGTTCGGCTTCGGACACGCTGTCCCTATATTGTCTGTACTGCTCCCGCAAGCCGGAATCGCCGGCAGTATTGTATGCCCGGCCTTCTTCAGAAACATCGGCACGATGCAGCGGGGTAGGGTAATCCTTGACTATGTCATAATCCTTAGCCGCCTCGTAACTCTTAACGTTACCGGAATCCGAATCCTTTATGCTTCCTGCTTGTCCGGACTTATCCCTGCCATTGCCTGTATCAAAGCGGAACGTCATCTTTCCGTTATTCAAATCCCACACCTCGCTATCTTCAATTCTTTAAGAGAATATATGATAGAGAAGAGAGGGATATGCTATTTTGAGATAATAATATCTTTACACCAGGCTCAGCACTTTAGCCCGGACATTACCTGCTTCATAATGCTTCTGCAGTGTCCGGTATGCCTGATCAGCGATAATGGGTCCCAGCTCCGGCGTCTGCAGCAGCCTTAACACCTGGTCGGCCATTTCCCCGGTTGTACCGGCAAGCAGAATGTTGCGGCCCGGCTCACAGTTTAATCCTTCTGCACTCTTCTGGCCGGTAACTACCGGCGTCCGCAGCGCCCATGCCTCCAGGATCCGCAGCTGGCCGCCGCAGCCTTCGCGCAGGGAGGCTACTACTGCTTTGGAGCGACGTATGTATTCCTGGACGGCACTGCCTTCTTCTATAACCTGTACTGAGGAATCCAGATTGGCGAGTGCTGCCACTTCCGGATGAATCTCAGGGCCGACAATATAACATTTGCAGCCCGGCACCTTCTCCTTGATCAGCGGAAACACCTTCTTAAGGAAGGTCAGCGCAGTGTTCTTGCCCTGGCTGGTCTGCATATTCCAGTGCAGCAGAACCGCATCCTCCTTGACGGCTGGTTCGCTGAACCGGTATTCGTCCAGATCTATAAATTGCGGCACCACATGGACCTTCCCTGCATCAGCAAAGGACAGGGCCTTAAAGGACAGCGCCTCCCACTCCGAAGCGGTCAGGAGCAGTCCGGTTTTGTTCATCAGCCTGCGCTCATCCCGCCGGGAGAGCACTGCATTAAGCATGTGATAACGTTTGCTCAGACCCCGCTTGCCGGCTGCCTTCCCCTCAGAATGCCGGCTCTCCAGATACAGCGCGTCTGTGATAATAAAGGCTTCCGGCAGCAGGGATGAAATAAGTTCCACGCAGTTGCCCGGCACTCCCCGGGTAATATACACGTGACTATAGTCATTTGTTTTGCACAGGTGCCTGATCTCATTCAGCAAATCTTTATGCGTATCGGTATGGTACGAGCTGCCGCGCAGCTTATTCAGTGAATTTCTCAGGATAGTATGCGGCCTCGGTGCAGGAGTAACTGCATGTATTCTCAATGCGGGATCAGGCCTCAGGTGGGTCTTCCGCCCGTAGCTGCAGTATTCCAGCAAATCGATATCGAATTTCTCCAGCAGGATGCCGATCATCCCTTCGGTGCGCATTTCTTCCTCAATCTCTTCCTCCGGACCCCGGTTCCGGGCGGACAGATACAGCATTCTCTCTCTCATCTCTTACGACTCCTTGATTCTAGTTAACCTGAAACTTTAGTTGTAGATCAATAGTAGCGCAGTTCAATGTGAAAGATTGTCGATTCATGGGAGAAAACTTTTTTTATTTCTAAATATGACATTGTTCAGACAAGGCTCAGCAGCTTCTGCTTCACACTCTCCGCCTCATAATGGGCCAGCAGCGTCTGGTATGCATTATCAGCGAGTGTTGTTCCCTGCTCCCGGTTACCGAGCAGCTGCAGAACACTATCAGCAAAGGCAGCCGGGCTATCGGCAATCAAAATATTTTTGTTGTGCTCATAAAGGAGGCCTTCTGCTCCTATGGTACTTGAAACAACAGGCGTTTTCAGCGCCCAGGCCTCCAGAATCTTCAGCCGGGTACCGCTGCCCTCCAGCAGCGGTACAATCACGACACCGGCTCTGTGCACATAGTCAGCCACGCTGTCGACGTAGCCGGTAATAACGATCGACGGATCCCTTTCAGCCAGCGCAGCCACCTCCGGATGCACATCCCGGCCCACGATATACCATTTAATATCCGGAAGCTTCGCTTTAATAAGAGGATAGATTTCCCGGCTGAAATAGGAGGCGGCATTGATATTCGGAAAATAGTTCATGTTACCCGGCAGTATGATCCATTGTTCCTTGCCTGAATCCGGCTTGGGAGTATAGTCGCTGATCCGGATAAAGTTGGGGATGACATGCACCTTGTGCGAATTGTGAAAAGAAAGAGCTTTGAATGACAACCCATCCTGTTCAGAGGTCGCCAGCAGCAGACTCGTCTTATCCATCAGCTTCCGTTCATCCTCTCTCGTCCACACTGCATTAAGCCTGAAGTACAGCCTGGCTATTCCCTGCTTTTTCTTTGCCAGCTGTGCGGACAGGCTGCTCTCAAAATTGTGGGCATCTGTAATAATGACTGCCTCCGGAAGCACGCTGCGTACAATATCAATACAGGAGCCGAGCAGGCTGTGTGAAATGAAGACCTGATCATAGCGGTTCTCCTTGCTGAGCACGGCAATCCGGCCATTCATATCTTTATCCGCATGACTCAAGTATGAGCAGTTTCGCCACTTATAGAGCGAACGGAGCATGGCTTTACGGTAGCTCATCGTACGTTCCACCTCATGTACAGCAAGACCCGGGACATGCCCATGCCGGTTGTCCGGCCTCTGATTCCTGTAGGTCAGCAGATCCACATCGTATTTTGCCAAAAGAAGGTTTAGAATATTTCCAGTCCTCAGCTTGCCGCCGCTGTCCTGCGGAAAAGGGTTCTCAGCGGAAATGAACAGTATTTTCTCCTTTTTCATCGTCCCATCTCCTGCAATCTATATATGTGTATGTATGTGTATTGCGCTGATGTCTAGCATATATTACCCGGATGAATACCTTTTCCCCACTATTAACTGGTAAAATATTTTAAAAATTTCTAAATTATTTCTTTTATATAAATCTATCTTTTCAGTCAAAACAAAAAAAGCACCCTCCTCCGTTAAGCTGTTAAGAGGATGGTACTTTTTCGTCCAGCAAACTGCTGTGTTCATAGGTTCTGACGACGCGGTTTCTGCCTGTTTGCTTGGCCTCATACAGGGCTAAATCGGTCAGCTTGTATAATCTGTCCAGCGGTACCCGTTTCTCCGAGCGGATGGTCACCACTCCGATGCTCACTGTATACGGCAGCAAGGTGTCATCAATAACCGCACCCAGAACGCACCGCCTAAGCCGCTCGGCAATCCCGGTACTGGCGGTCTCATCCGCCCCGTGCAGCAGTACCGCAAATTCCTCGCCGCCAAATCTTCCGAACAGGTCGCTGCTGCTGAGCTGAGCCTCGATTTTGCGCGAAAAATCCCACAGCACCTTGTCTCCGGTCTCATGTCCGAATGTATCATTGATTTGCTTGAAGTGATCCACATCGAGGAGCAGAAAAGAAAAGGGCGCATCCGCTCTGGCTGCTTCAGCAATCAGCGGCCGGGCCCGCACCACAAATGCCCTGCGGTTCAGGATTCCCGTAAGCTCATCATAGGTAGCCACGCGCTCCAATTCAGCATAAGTATGCTCCCGCGAGAGCAGCATGTATCCGGCCGTCCCCAGAAACATCAGCAGGTACAGGCTGATATAAAAAAACTCCTGCAGCCAGCGGGACGCCGCCGAGCCTGCCAAGGGCTGCGCGTACAGCAGGTGGACCGCCTGCCCGAGCAGCGCAATAATGGCAAGGCCGTACAGCAGCCCGATCAGCTTTTGCAGCGGAGTCTCCCCTAGCTTCATGCAGAGTAAATAGACAGGATAGACGATCATTGCCGCACCTGCAGCTGCAGTCAGGGCGCCGGCCGGCTCCGCTGAAGGATATAGCTCCGCCAGCAGCAGCACCCCGACCCCCGAAATGGCTGCCAGCCTGTAATATAAACGCCGGATTCCGGAATTGTATACTCCCAGCAGCTTTAGCAGGGCAAAAGCTTCCATCATTCCCCCGGCCAGGCTTATCAGCATAACCGGCAGCTGCACGCCACGCAATTCAACAGCGGCCTCCGTCAGCAGTAGCATCCATACCAGCAGGTGAATCAGCTTGGCTATGATGTATGGCCGAAGGCCGCTGCCTTTCGTATAACATGAACGGTGCGACAGCATGAACAGAACAGTAAAGAAGTTGACAATAAAAAGGCATACCAGCATTGTTTCAAAATCCAAACTGACCGCTGCCGCGATGTGGTTCACCTTCCCTGCCCTGAATTATTCCTGAATCCTAATATGTATTTTGGCGCTCTTTCCCGCCTAGTGGCTGCTGTAACGGACAACCCGGTTTCTTCCCTCCTGCTTGGCCTGGTACAGTGCCCGGTCACACAGCTTGAACAGCATATTGACCGAGGTATGCTGATCCGGAATGATCGTCATGACGCCAATGCTGACTGTGTACCCAACCGTGCCAGTAATCCCGGAGGTTTCCGCTACCGCCATGCGCAGCTGATCTGTCTTAAGGCTGCTCTCAGCTTCACCCAGACCGTACAGAACGGCAGCGAACTCCTCTCCGCCGACCCTTCCGAACAAAGCGCCGTTGCCAAGATTATTTTGAACGGTAAGGGCAAATTCCTGCAGTACTCCGTCACCCTTATCATGCCCATAGGTATCATTAATCCTCTTAAAATGATCAAGATCCAGCAGCAGCAGGGAATAGGGCCTGCCTTTTTTTACAGCAAGCGCAAGCTTCAGCTCCGCTGCGAGCAGAAACGCCCTGCGGCTAAGGATACCTGTGAGGGAGTCGTAGGTAGCGATTCTTTTCAGCTTTTCGTAGGAATGCCCATTGGAGAGAAGGATGAACGCTGCGGTTCCTGACACGAGCATAAAAAACATGCCCAGATAATAAAGATACTGCGCCATATTAGCCGATAATGCGCCCATCTCCGGGTCAATAAACAGCGCAGCAACAAACCGTCCCAGCATGACAAAGGCAATGCCATAAAAAATAATCCCGGTCAATCTGTGCAGGGGGGGCTTCTGCTTACCTGCAGTCATCCGGACAGCCGGATAGAGGACATACAGCAGCACCGACAGTGAGGCTGAAGCTACCCGAAGATTGGCCTGATTAAAGAACAGCGCAATCACACAGAAGCTCGTAACACTTAATGCTGTCAGCAGCCCATAATACAGTCTGGCCGAACGGCCGAAGATATCCATCATCATCAAAAGTGCCGTAATTTCCAGTATTCCCCCGATCAGAATCAGGACATTGCTCAGCGGGATCATCAGCTTATGCGGCAGATAATCCCACAGGAGGATCGAGCTCCAAAAGAGCACCTGCACCCATTTACCGCCGATAAACAGGGCTGAAGCCCTATCCTTGGGTGAATGGAACCGGTAAAAGGTGATCAGGAGACCCGTAAATAAATTCCCTAAAATGAAAAGGTACAATAAGGTTCTGATATCAAGCTGAAATTCCATATCCACACCACCCTATATGTCCGGGGATCAATAACGTTATCATTGTGCATGCAGCACATCAAATTTATTATCGGCAATCCGTACCCGGGATTTGAATCCCATTATTTCTTTATCCAATTTTCTCCTAACACAAGATTACCTTCAGGAAAAAAAAGCAGCCAGAGCGCACCGATTCAGTATCGGCACGTTCTGGCTGCTTGGTTATTATCCGTCTGCATTTAGAAATCAGAACGCAGAACCTACTTGTTGTTCCTGTGCTTTTCCCTATTCCCGCAGGCCTTCGGCCAGCTTGTAGCCTACCTTCCAGATATCGCCTGCACCCATGGTGAGCACCAGGTCACCGGGAGCGATACGGTCCTGCAGATCGGCAAGCACCGCTTCCTTGGTCGGCAGATGCCTTGCGCTGGAATTGCTGTTCTGCACAATCAGCTCTACCAGCTTCGCAGAGGTTACTCCTTCAATCTGCTTCTCACCTGCCGGCGAGTAGATATCCGTAATAATGACCTCATCGGCTTCACTGAAGGCGCGGCTGAACGCATCCAGCAGGAAGAAGGTACGCGTATAGCGCTGCGGCTGGAATACGGCGATAATCCGTTTGCCGGTTGCCTTAGCGGCGCTAATCGTAGCCTGGATCTCTGTCGGATGGTGGGCGTAATCATCAATGACCAGAATGTCATTAACCTCGCCCAGCACCTGGAAGCGGCGCTTGGCGCCATGGAATTTCACAATGGCGGCAGCAATGGCATCAAAGGCAACGCCTGACTTCAGACAGGCGATTACCGCAGCCATCGAGTTGTACAGATTGTATTTGCCCGGGATGGACAGCTCAATCTTGCCCAGCACGCGCCCTTGATGATTCATCGTATAGGAGACCTGTCTGTCCCCCAGCACGATATCAGTAGCAGTGTAGTCCGCATCCGGAGAATCAATGCCGTAAGTGATAATGCTGCCCTTCACTTCAGACAAAAGAGAGCTGGCTGTCTCATCATCAGCACATACAATCGCCGTGCCGTCTTCACGCAGCTGATTCATAAACTGGACGTAAGCGGCCTTCAGCTTGCCGAAATCACCGCCGTAATTTTCCAGATGATCTGCTTCAATATTGGTTACAATAGCCAGCCAAGGATGGTACTGGAGGAAGGAGCCATCGCTCTCGTCTGCTTCGGCTACAACGTATTCCCCTTGTCCTGCCTTGGCATTTGTACCGACATTCATAATCTCCCCGCCGATAATATATGTCGGGTCCACTCCGCAGTCTTCCATGATCAATGCAATCATGGAGGAGGTGGTGGTTTTGCCGTGCGCCCCTGCAACGGCAACGCCCTTGCGTTCATTCAGCAGACGCGCCAGCATCTGGGAACGGTGCAGCACCGGGATGTTGAGGCGCTCGGCCTCCACCCACTCCACATTGTCGCTTGCAAGCGCGGTTGAATAGACAACAAGATCGGCACCCTTAACCTGCTCGGCCGTATGCCCGATATAGACCTTGGCGCCTTTGGCAATCAGTTTCTCGGTTAATTCCTGGGCAGCCACATCGGAGCCCGTAACCGTGTATCCCATTTCCAGCATTACCCGGGCAATCGCGCTCATACCGTAGCCGCCGATCCCAATAAAATGCACACGTTCAGTAGTATCCAACAGTTCGTCACCAGCCTTTTTCAGAATCGGGTTGCTGCAAAAGCGTACTGCGCACATCGGAAATCAGATACAATGTGCCGGACACGACCGCAAGATCCTTCTCCGACGTGATCGACTGCAGCAGCTGCAGCGCCTTGCCCCAATTACGTTCTACTATGATTTCCAAATGGTTCCTGGCATATTTATCCCGCAGACGTTCTGCGATGGCCTGCAGTTCTTTAGCGTCCATTTTCTTCCGGAAATCCGGTTCGGTCAGGATGAGCGTATCCACTATAGGCAGTATATGCTTGAAGTATGACTCATGATGCTTATTAGCCAGCATCCCCATGAGTAAATTTAATTTACCGTACTTATAAAACTGCGGCAGGCTTCTGGCCAGGCTCTCCGCTCCTTCGGGATTATGTGCACCGTCAAGTACAATCCGCGGATGCCGGCTTACTTCCTCCAGGCGTCCGGCCCAGAAGGTATCGCGGAAGCCATCCAGCACATCCTCATCGTCCAGCATGAACGCCATATACTGGCGCAAAACCTCAACAACCATCATTGCTCCGGCCGCGTTGCTCAGCTGATGCTCGCCTTTCATGGCGATCCCGACCTGAAGCTCACGGAACGGTCCCTTGAAGGTAAAGCTCTGTACACCTTCTTCGATTCCTGTAAGCTCATATCTGAAATCTTCCCCTGCCAGATAGAGCTTGGAACGGCAGGCCTCAGCCCGCTCCTTCAGGACAGCTATCACTTCCGGCTGGCTGACACAGCTGACCACAGGAACACCGGGTTTAATAATCCCGGCCTTCTCAAAGGCAATCTTCTCCAGTGTATCGCCCAGGACATCAGTATGATCATGCCCGACATTGGTAATAACGGAAACAACCGGCATTACGATGTTCGTTACATCCAGCCTTCCCCCAAGCCCTGTCTCCCATACGACTACATCAGGGAAACAGCATTCGGCATAGTAGAGGATAGCCAATGCTGTCGCGACCTCGAACATCGTCGGTGAACCAAGCTCGCCGGCGGCGATCTCTTCCACTAAGGGACGCAGCTTCTCTGCAAGCGCAGTAAGGGTATCTTCGGGAATATCCGTACCGTTGTACTGAAAACGGTTGGTGAACTTGGTAATGTAGGGGGATGTAAACGTTCCTACACTATAGCCGCTTTTGAGCAGCACGCTTGTCAGAAAAGCACAGGTCGAGCCCTTGCCGTTCGTTCCCGCCACATGAATAAACTTCAGCCTGCGGTGCGGGTTGCCGAGCTTCTCCATCAGGAGCTCGATCCGCTCCAGCCCCGGACGGATACCGAAGGGGATCAGCCCGTTGATCCAGTCCACTGCTTCTGTATAAGAACCCAAAGGAGCGGCGTTACCGCTCCCGATCATCTCTTCCATATCCCTTATCCTCTCAGCTCTGCGATGCGGGCCAGCACTTTCTCGCGCTTAGCGGAATAATCCGCCTGCTTCGCCCGTTCCTCTTCGATGACTTTAGCCGGAGCCTTGGCAACAAAGCCCTGATTGCCAAGCTTTTTCTCAACGCGTTCCACTTCACTGTTCAGCGTCTGCACTTCTTTTTCGAGACGGAGGATTTCCTGGTCAATATCGATCAGCCCCGACAGCGGCAGCAGCAGCTCTGCTCCGGTAACGACAGCGGACATTACTTTGTCCGGCGTCTGCGGTTCCAGTCCGGCTTCAAACGAAGACGTGTTGCAGAAGCGTCCGATGTAATTGTCGTTGCGGGTAATGATGCTGAGTGTTTCTGCACTGCCTGCCTTGATGATCAGTTCTACCTTTTTGCTCATCGGTACATTAACCTCTGCACGGATGTTGCGTACCGCGCGGATAATGTCCATTAGCAGGTTCATTTCGGCCACAGCCTCAGGGCTTTCCAGCGCTGCGTCGTACTTAGGCCACTCTGCCAGCGTAATCGTTGCACCCTCGTGCGGCAGATGCTGCCAGATCTCCTCGGTAATGAACGGCATGAACGGGTGAATGAGGCGCAGCGTGCGGTCGAGCACGTAAGCGAGCACGGATTGGGTTTTGGCTTTGGCAGCCGCATCCGCACCGTACAGCGACAGCTTCGCGAACTCGATATACCAGTCGCACAGATCATCCCAGATGAAGTTGTACAGCAGACGGCCGGTCTCGCCGTACTCGTACGCGTCAATTAGACGCGTAATATCGCGGGAAGTTTCGTTCAGGCGGTGCAAAATCCAGCGGTCGGCCGTTGTAAGCTCACCTGAAATGTCAATATCTGCAAAGTTCACGCCCTCCAGATTCATCAGCGCAAAGCGTGATGCGTTCCAGATCTTGTTGGCAAAATTGCGCGCCTGCTCTACCTTTTCCATCCGGAAACGCAGATCCTGCCCGGCAGTAATACCGGTAGAAATCATATAGCGCATAGCGTCCGCGCCGTACTGTTCGATAACATCCAGCGGATCGATCCCGTTGCCGAGCGATTTGGACATTTTGCGGCCGTCGGCATCGCGTACCAGACCGTGCATGAATACATCGGCGAACGGCTTCTGGCCGGTAAATTCAAAGGCGGAGAAGATCATGCGCGCTACCCAGAAATAGATGATATCGTATCCGGTAACGAGCACGTTGTTCGGATAGTAGCGCTGGTAGTCGCTGCTGCTCTCGTCAGGCCAGCCCAGTGTGGCGAACGGCCAGAGGTTCGAGCTGAACCAGGTATCCAGCACGTCTTCATCCTGCTTCAGATCATCAAGTCCGCTTATTTCGCGGGCTTCTTCTTCACTGTAGGCTACGAACACTTCACCTGTGGACTCCGAGTACCAGGCCGGAATGCGGTGTCCCCACCACAGCTGGCGGGAGATACACCAGTCGCGGACATTTTCTATCCAGTTCAGGTAGGTTTTCTCGAAACGCTCAGGAACAAAATTAACGCCGTTGCCTTCTTTCTGCGCATTGATGGCCACCTCAGCCAGCGGCTGCATTTTTACAAACCACTGGGTGGACAGGTAAGGCTCAACTACGGCGCCGGAGCGCTCGCTGTGGCCTACCTGGTGTACGTGATCCTCGATCGAGATCAGAACGCCCTGCTCCTTCAGGTCAGCTACGATGTTCTTGCGGCATTCGCTGCGGTCCTGGCCGTTATACGGTCCGGCTTCCTCATTCATGATGCCGCCCTCATCCATCACATTGATCTGCGGCAGATTGTGGCGCTGGCCTACCTCAAAGTCATTCGGATCATGGGCCGGAGTAATCTTAACCGCACCGCTGCCGAATTCCTTCTCTACGTAATCATCAGCAATAATCGGAATTTCACGGCCGATAATCGGCAGGATCAGTGTTTTGCCGATCAGATCCTTATAACGCTCATCCTTCGGATGCACCGCTACCGCTGTATCGCCGAGCATCGTCTCCGGACGTGTAGTGGCTACAGTAATGTGGCCGCTGCCGTCCTTCAGCGGATAACGCAGGTGGTACAGGTGTCCGTTAACCTCTTTGTATTCAACCTCAATATCAGACAGGGCTGTACGTGCAGCCGGGTCCCAGTTGATGATGCGCTTGCCGCGGTAGATCAGGCCTTTGCGGTACAGCTCAACAAAAACCTGGCGTACGCCTTTGGTCAAGCCTTCGTCCAGGGTGAAGCGTTCGCGGGAATAGTCCAGGGACAGGCCCATCTTCGCCCACTGCCCGTGGATCGTTTCGGCATACTGGTCCTTCCAGGCCCATACCTGCTCCAGGAACTTCTCGCGGCCCAGGTCATGGCGGGAAATGCCCTGCTGGCGCAGCTTCTGCTCAACCTTCGTCTGTGTAGCAATCCCGGCATGGTCCGTTCCCGGCAGCCAGAGGGTATCATAGCCCTGCATCCGTTTGGTACGGATCAGAATGTCCTGCAGGGTAAAGTCGAGCGCATGCCCGATGTGCAGCATCCCTGTTACGTTCGGCGGAGGGATTACAATGCTGTAAGGCTCTGCGTCCGGCCGCTGGCCGGCCTTGAAGAATTCATTCTCCATCCAGTAGGTGTACCACTTGTTCTCTGCCGCTTTCGGGTCGTAAGTAGTAGGCATGTCGTTCTTAGCGCTATTGTCAGCCGCAGCCTGCGCTGCCGCTTCCTGCGTGTCCGGCAGCATCTCTGCCGCTTTGATGTCATCAGCCATGTTCAGAACCTCCATTAATTTCTTCTTCTTCTGAAAATACAAAAAGGCCTTTCGTCTCAAAGGACGAAAGGCCATTCTTTCGCGGTACCACCTTTGTTTCGCGCTAATACCAAATAACCCTGTGCCCGGGAACCTGCGGTTCTCCAAGCTTAGCGCGACACTCATGCAGATAACGGCTGCGTCCGGCCACATCCTACACGATCAGCCTGATAACGGCTTAACCTTCGGAAGGGCGACTCCGGGGCGACTTCGGTGGCATGCATCCTGCGGAAATTCACAGCAATTACAATTCCGCTCTCTGAAGGGCTGACGACCTACTCTTCCCGTTCCCAGTCTTTAGCTAAGTTTTACTTACTCCCATAATACATTTAGTACTATTCCTAGTCAACCAGCATACGCACAAACAGCGGGTCTGTGCGGAGAATTGACTTTATTCAACGGGAACGCGCGGCGGGAACGCCGAAACAACGGGACTTTTACCGTTGTTTCAGCACAAACGCGGTGCGCAAACAACAAAAAAGCAGCGTTTCCCGATTACGGGAAAAACCGCTGCTCTGTCCTGATCCATTCCTTAAGCCTCCCGGCCTAAGGAATATATAAAACCTGCCCCTCCTCCACATTCTGTCCGGCCAGCCGGTTGTACATTACCAGCTCCCTTGCGCTGAGCTGATACTTCTCGGCAATCGTATCCAGCGTATCCTCCCGCTGCACAATGCACATCCGGACCTTGCGGAACAGCTCCGCACCGCCGGTTCTGTTGATAAACCGGCTCTTCCAGTCGCTGTCATTCCCCGGTTCCTGAACCTCCGGCTGCGGAACCGCTGCAGCCGTCACTGCGCTCTCCTGCTCCTTTTGGGCCCGGCTTGAGCTGAGCAGGGAAGAGAAGGTGAGATGCTCCTTGGCGGAGCTTGCCTCTTCCTTCTTGCTGCCGAGCGCAACCTTGAGATCTGCCTTTTCTTCCTGGACAGGCAGTGTTTCCGGTGAGAGAAGCGTATCATTCTCCTTGGTGTCCTCCGCCTCCGGCAGCACCGCTTCTTCCTGGATTTCCGGAGGAGTATACTCAGGCTCAACCGCAACAACCGGCTCCTCCTGTCTCTCGGCATAGAGCTGACCGGAGGCGATATCCGCGAAATCAAACGCCTGCGCAGCTGCGGGAACAATCTCCTCTGCAGCATCACCGGACCCGTCCCGCGTAATCTCAGCAGCAGAAGCGGCCGGTTTCACTGCCGGTTCCTTCTCGCGCGTGCCGAAAAAATACCCGGATACCGGCTCCGCCGGTGCCTTCCCCTTCTGCCAGGCTTCCGCCGCCGCTCCGCCTGTGAATCCCGCCTGATCCTCCAGGCTGTGCGTGCGCAGCTTTGCTTCCTTTTCCTTATGCGGCTGGGCAGCAGGTCCGGCCGCCTGTGTATAGACGGAGCTCTCCAGAACCAGCGGATTGACCGCTGCCGCATCGGGAATAAAGGAGGTGTATTCCTGCTGGTCTGCAGGAATTTCCGCTGCTCCCTCGCCATAGGTCCACAGTGAATTCTCGTACAGGGCATCGCCGTCCTGTTCCCTGCCCTCAGCCGGAGCAGCAGCTGCCCGGTCTTCCTGCTCGGGAGAGTAGGCCACTGTATACTCCTCCTGCTGCCAGGCCGTCCCTGTCTCCGTTCCGCCTATTCCCCTCAGGGAAAGCACGCCGGTTATGTTGACAGTACGCATCGTAAGCAGGTCGATATCGAAGTTCTCGATCTCTACCCCTATGTCTTCAAGTGAGCTGACCCGGGTCAGCGGGACTGTGATTTCAACGGGGATCGCATGCTCCAGGCGCTCCGTCCGGTCATTTTCTCCCCGGTAAAGTCCGGTGAGCAGCAGCTGGCCGTAGAGCTCGGCCCGGTCTTCCCGCTGAATCACCTGAATTTCCGGAATGAGTTCCACCTCTTCCAGCTCAGCGATTCCCGGAAGTTCTGCAGGCAGGTGAATGCGTTCATAAATATCAAACCGCAAGCCGTGGGACTGGTCAAACACGGGAAATTTCCTCCTTCTTGGCATAATCTAACCCTGAGACAAGCCCAGAGCATAAGCCCAAAATGTTACTCCACTCATGTATATGCTCCAATCAGGAAGGCATGACTAATTTGGACACATCCGCTTTTGTCCCGTGTTTACCGGCTTTTACCCGGGGAGAATATTAGCATCAGGTATCCTGTAATCAGCTGGAAGCCGGCTGCGCAGCACGGATTCCAGCGGATTGCCGGGGGTAATTACATTCAGCAGGTCGGCCGGATGAAAAGCCCCCTGCATATGGTGTCCGGACTGCCCGGCAGGACGGCTCCGCTGCGGCCAGCCATGCATCTCTGCTGCTCTGCGGTAGGCCTTAAGCGTTCCTTCCGCCATCGTATCCAGCGAACGGTTTGCCCGTGCCCATCGCTGCGCCGCAGTGCCAGCTCTGGCCCGCAGGCTGTCATCACGCAGCAGCAGCTCCAGCTGACCGGCCAGTGCTGCTGCATTGTCTGCAGGCACAATCCAGCCTGTCAGTCCGTGCTGTACCATCTCCGGCATCCCTGTCGTACCCGCCACCACGGGCGCTATGCCGGCAAGCTGGGCTTCCGTAACCGAAAAGGGCTGGGTATCCTGAAGGCTGGGCTGGACATAGATATCGGCGGACGTCAGCGCAGCAGGAATATTGTCTATTCTTCCGGCAAATTCAATGTCATCCTGCACGCCCAGCGCCTGTGCCTGCAGCTTCAGCTCCTCCAGCAGACTCCCGCTGCCGGCGATGACACAGGTCCAATCCCGGCGCCGCTGCTGCAATAGGCCGAGCGCACGGATCAGGATATGAACTCCCTTAATGTATTCAAGGCGTCCAGCATACATGATGAGCTTCTTACCTTGAGGCCGATTCAGTGGTGATGGCATTGAAGCCTTGGCGTCATACTCCTTCAGATTGACCCCGTAGGGCTGAATATGAATCCGGTCAGGCGTGACACCGTGGCCGCCCACAACCTGGCCAATCCATTTTGAGGAAACAAGAATCAGATCTGCCGCATGTACAGCAAGCAGCTCCATTCTCCGGAAATAGCTCCAGATCGGCCGTTTCTCGTACTCCTCCCGGGTCAGCCCCGGCTCAAGCCCCCTGTATTCATAATAGGACTCGCGGGCAAGTGCCCCGTGCATGCTTGCCACCAGCGGCACCGCCGTCTTCATTACCCTACGCAGCGCATATGCAGAAATAGGATCCTGAGCATGAATAACATCATACTGCTCCAGCCCGAGAGCGGCGGCACCGCCTTCAAATACATAGCGCCCCAGCTCAAAGCTGAAAATCCCGTGCTCCTGGTGGAGATGGGGGAACTGCAGCGGATCCAGATAAGGAAGCAGCGAGGAGTAGTACGCTTTTTTGTCAAAAGAAGCATTCCGGTCCAGCAGATACAACGTGTTACTGTCCACATGGCTGCCCATGAGCGTAACCTCATGCCCCTGCTGGGCCAGCTTGTCTGAGAGCTGCTTCATATAGGTCCAGATCCCGCCCAGATTCGTGAGTCCCCAGTAGGTGACCAGCAATATTCTCATGAATTCCTCTCCTCCGGTTATAGATTTCACTACAGAAATAGAAACAGCCGGCATATGCATGAACAAAGTATTATATGTCCGGCCCCGGTTTTCCGGTATGGGTGGGAGTCTCAATTCTATCAACGAAGTAAAGTGTGAATTTTGCAAAACTATTTTCATCATATTTACACATTTCGGGTATAATCGGTATAACGCTCGAAAGGATGTTACTGATATGTCTAAAGCTAGATTATTCGACCTCTCCCTGTTCGCGGCTGCTGTGGTCCTGGCGCTTCTAACGCACCCTTCAGTGGTTCTGGATAATACATATATAAAAGCCATGCTGCTCTACTGGGTATTCGCCAGCTTTTACTTTCAGCTGCGCATTGTTACCCGGAAAGGGAATTCCACGATCGACTATGCGATCAGCTATACTTCTTCCTTCGGTATTTTTGCCGGACCGCTCGGCACGCTGATTTATGAGATTTTCTACCGGACTACAGTGTATGTATATAAAAAGAAAACAAAAACCGCCGATCCGGGAGAATTCCTGGATGCTTTTTATAATATCGGCTCTTTCACGCTTGGCGGGACCGCCGCCTATTACCTGTACACGCTGCTCTATCCGGCTGCCGCACATGTTCCCGCCGGTTACTGGCTGCTGTTCCTCCTGGTGGTCTGTGTGACAACCCTTTTGTCCTCGGGGTTTCTGGTCATAACCTTCGCCCTCTCCGGAGACATTACAACACGCAAGGAAGCCCTTGACCTGCTGTTCAAGAGCAGAAACCTGCTGGATTTCAGCAAAGTAGCGCTGACCAACGCCCTGCTGCTGCGCCTGCTGCAGATGGAGAAGTGGGAGATGCTGATCGCGCTGTTCCTGCTGAACTACATTGTCAACCTATCCTTTTTCTCCAAATCCCAGAGTGCCCAGCATAAATTCGAACGGGACAAGTTTGAGCAGATGGCCTATCAGGATTTCCTGACCGGAACCTTCAACCGGGCACATATGGACAAAATGATGAACGAGCTCGACCACAGTAGCGAATATATAGGCATAGTTGTAGCTGACATCGACCGTTTCAAAAAAATCAACGATACCTACAATCACGCTGTAGGTGACAGGGTCATTATTCATTTTGCCGATACCCTGAAAGCCCGTCTGCAGGAGGAAGACATCCTGTTCCGCAGCGGCGGAGAGGAATTCACGCTGTTTCTGAGGGGCAAATCATACCGGGAGTGCCGCCTGATCATTCAGGAAATGCTGCTCGCTATTGAAGGAAGTTCAGCTGAAGCAGATTATGAGGAACAGCAGATCAAGGTCAGCTATTCGGCTTCCTTTGGCCTCTATTACTTCAAAGCAGATCAGAGCATTTCCATGGAAAAAGGGTACGTCCGCGCCGACCAACTCCTGCTGGAATCCAAAAAACTCGGCCGCAACCGGCTCTCGTCCCATAATGCCCTGGCTGACTAATCTGTTATGCAAAAGAGCCGTTCCACCGGTTGCCCGGCTGAAACGGCTCTTGTTGTGTCTGCAGAGCTGCATAAGCGTAAGCGGCATCCCTCCGCAATCCCTGCTGTGTTCATGCAGCCCCCATAAATAGTGCGGACATCACCGGCTCCCTAACCGGCGCGTTTAACTACAGCTCGGCAGCGTTAAAAGTGTCTCCGCCGGTAATCGTACCGTTGTTAAAGCCTTTGTAGAACCAGCGTTTCCGCTGCTCCGACGTCCCGTGGGTAAAGCTGTCCGGCACCGCATAGCCCTGGGCCTGCTTTTGGATCGTATCATCGCCGACAGCGCTCGCAGCCGTCAGTGCCTCCTCCAGATCGCCCTCCTCCAGCAGATTCATCCCTTGGGCATGGTTCGCCCAGACTCCGGCCAGGTAATCCGCCTGCAGTTCAAAGCGGACCTGATATTTGTTGTATTCCGTCTCGCTCAAGCTGCGGCGGAGGGAATCCAGCTGCTTGGTCGTTCCAAGCAGAGTCTGCACGTGATGCCCCACCTCATGGGCGATGACATAGGCCATTGCAAAATCACCCGGCGCCTTAAAGCGCTGCTGCAGCTCGTCATAGAAGCTCAGGTCGATGTACAGCTTGCTGTCCCCCGGACAATAAAACGGTCCGACCGCCGAGCTTGCGGTCCCGCAGGCCGAATTCACACTGCCGCTATACAGCACCAGTGTAGGATCAGTGTAAGTCATCCCCTGCTGGGCAAAAAGCTCGCTCCACACATCCTCCGTATCCGCCAGCACCACTGAGACAAACTGTGCCAGCTCCTGCTCCTCGGCCGTTTCCTGGTAAGGGGCATTTGAGGTGGTGGTTCCGCCCGAAGTCAGATTACCCAGGATATCCCCGACATTTCCGCCGCTAAGCAGCGTGACTACAACCACCAGAATAATGCCTCCGATCCCGCCGCCAATCAGCTTTCCGCCACCGCCGCCGCTGCCTCTGCGGTCCTCCACATTCGAGCTGCCTCTTCTTCCCTGCCACTTCATGGTCCTTCCTCCAGTCTGTTTACATTGTGTATTATTGTTTCCGGAACAGTCCGGACATTCGGGAGTCTTGCGAAAACAGCGAAAACAGTAAAAACAGCAAAACCTTATTAACATGTGCTAACGCTTAATAGTGTTATACCCAAAATCGGCAGGGTAAGACTGTTGGAAAATTGAGGTAAATGGCAGGGGTTCTAATGGGCACGTTTAACATTCTGCCTGGAGTGCGGCTTCCGGCAGAAATACTTGTGCGGGCTATATTTTGTGTGGGGTTTATGTATTGTGCGGGGTTCATGTATTGTACGGGCTTTCTATTTAGTTGGATTTTCGTCATCTATTTTCTTTGATTCTCCACTTCATCAATTCTCAAGTGGAAAAATGCCACTTAATTTAAGCTGCAACCCCCTTTTAAGGTGAAAATAGTTAAATTAAGTAACCTTTTTCCACCTAAATTCCGCGTTAAGCTGTTTTGGCGAGAAATAGATAGCATTTTTCCACTTCATTCGCCGGCTTTGCCCTGCGGTGAATCATATCAAGCCTATGCTGCAGGCTCGTTAGAGAAGCAGATTTCCATACACCTAAATAAAACCCGCACGGCCAGCCAATATTCTGGCAGGCCGTGCGGGTCTTATTTAAAAAAACATAGAGTGATTTAGTAAGCAGGCAGTTGAGCGTACTCCATTTCCCCGCCAGTCCAGCTCAACGGTACGCCTTGTTACAGAGGCGCGCCGCCCAGCGACTCGCGCAGCCGGAGCATGTCCTCGGGCCACGGATCGGCCACAACGGTCAGCTCCCGGGTCCATGGGTGGCGGAAGGCCAGCGCTTCGCCATGCAGCGCCTGTCGTCCGCGCGCAGCCAGTCCCCAGCTGCGCCCGCCGTACAGGTCATCCCCGATGAGAGGATGACCTGCATGGCTGAGGTGGACGCGGATCTGATGCGTCCGGCCGGTCTCGAGCTCGACCTGCAGGGCGGTTGCCCCGCGCAGCACCTCGCGCCCGGTAATCCGCGTCACCGCCGGCTGGCCGCCGGGCGACACCCGCCGCCGCGACGCATGATGGCGGTCGCGGCCGATCGGCGCGTCGATGACGGTGAGCTGGGCAGGCACAGCACCTTCAGCGATGGCTGCATAGCGGCGCGAAATGTCCTTGCTCCGCATATCCTCATCGAGTACAAGCTGCGCGTACTCATTCTTCGCATAGAGCACCGGACCGGTCGTATCTTTGTCCAGACGGTGGATATGGCGCACGGCAATGCCGCCGCCGGAAGCGGCGTAATGACCGGCCACCAGATGGTCCAGTGTTACATCCGATCCGCTGCCGTCCGGGTGGACTGCCATGCCCGCAGGCTTATGGACGACAAGGCAGAAGTCATCCTCATACAGCACCCGGGCCTCCTGCCATACCGGCTCTATCCCGGCCTCCCGCTGCGGCCAAAGCGCCAGCCGCAGCCGGTCGCCCCGCCACTGGATGCCGCCCTCGCGGCGCAGCCGGGCATGGAGCTTCGCCGGCATCCCGGCAGTCTCCAGCAGCCAGCGGTCAATGGCGGCCTCCTTATCGGCCGCTCCGGTAACGGCCCGGCCGGGCATGGCCTCAAGCCATTCCCCGCGCCGTTTCCAGGCGCCGCCGCCTTGGACCGCCTTGTTCCCCGCAGCCTCTGCCGCCTTATGCTCAACGTTCTTTAAAGCTTGGTCCATGCTGCTGTTGGCGGCCTTCTCAGAGCTAACTGTTACCGCCTTGTTGACGGCTCCCTTAATAGTTAGGTTCTCGGTGCCTGTTGCAGCGTTATCCCAGCTGCCTGTTGCCGGCTTGTTCACGTTGACCTTTGCAGCCGTATCCCAGCTGCCTCTGGCCGTCCTATTCTCAAAGCCCTTCGCAGCCTTCTTCCCGCTGCCTTGAACCTCTTTATTCCGGCGGCCAGTCACCGTCTTGTTCTCGTTGACCATTGCAGCCCTGTCCCAGCGGCCTCTGCCCGTTTTATTCTCAACGCCCTTTACAGACTTGCCCTCGCTGCCGCTTCTCGGCTTCTCCCCGCCGCCAGCCATCAAAGTGACTTCAGCGCCTGGTAGTGCGCCTCAAGCGTATCGTCGATATCCTGCTCGCTGTGTACGCCCGACACGAACATGCCCTCGAACTGGGAAGGCGGAACGCTGATGCCCTGGTCGAGCATTTTGCCGAAGTAGCTGCGGAAGTGTTCAAGGTTACTGGTCTTGGCCGTTTCGAAGTTATAGACAGGCCCTTCCGTAAAGAACGGGCAGACCATCGATCCGATCCGGTTGATTGTCAGCGGAATACCAGTGTCAACGCTATTGCGTTTCAGCCCTGCTTCCAGACGCGCGCCCAGCGTTTCCAGACGGTCGTACACTTCAGGAGTCAGCAGCTTCAGCGTGCTGTAGCCGGCAGCCATCGCCAGCGGATTGCCGCTGAGCGTACCGGCCTGATAGATCGGCCCCGCCGGAGCCATCTGCTCCATGATCTCCCTGCGGCCGCCGTAAGCGCCGACCGGAAGCCCCCCGCCGATGACCTTGCCGAAGCAGGTCAGGTCAGGTTCAATACCGAACAGGCCCTGCGCACAGCTGCGGTTCACCCGGAATCCGGTCATCACCTCATCAAAAATCAGCAGCGCCCCATAACCCGTAGTCACCTTGCGCAAGCCCTCCAGGAAGCCCGGCTGCGGCGGCACCACGCCCATGTTGCCGGCAATCGGCTCGACGATGACTGCGGCGATTTCGTTGCCGTAGCGTTCGAAGGCGATTTTGACACCTTCCAGGTCATTGTAAGGTACAGTAATCGTGTTCACCGCTACCCCTTCCGGGACTCCCGGGCTGTCCGGCAGGCCCAAGGTTGCGACACCCGATCCCGCTTTGATCAGCAGGCTGTCCGCGTGGCCGTGGTAGGAGCCTTCGAACTTAAGGATTTTGCTGCGTCCGGTATAGCCGCGGGCCAGACGAATGGCGCTCATGGTAGCTTCTGTACCGGAATTAACCATCCGCACGATATCAACAGACGGCACACGTTCTACGACCAGTTTGGCCATCTCCGTCTCCAGCAGCGTCGGCGCGCCGAAGCTTGTCCCTTTTACCGCAGTCTCCTGCAGCGCTTTAACCACCTCCGGATGGGCATGTCCCATAATGAGCGGGCCCCAGGAGCAGACATAGTCGATAAAGCTGTTGCCGTCGATATCATAAATACGCGAGCCGATCCCGTGATCCACATACACCGGTGTCAGGCCGACCGATTTGAACGCCCGCACCGGGCTGTTCACCCCGCCGGGAATATACTGCTTAGCTTCTTCAAAAGCGTTCCGGGAAGCCTCTTCCCGGCGCGACAATGGCACATTGCCCATGTTATTCACTCCTGTTCTGTTCGTTAGTTTAGCCGCGCAGCCAGCGGGCTGCATCCTTGGCAAAGTAAGTGATAATAATGTCCGCGCCCGCCCGCTTCATGCCGGTCAGCATCTCCATTACGATTGCTTTTTCATCGATCCATCCCTGCAGCGCCGCCGCTTTGACCATCGAATACTCACCGCTCACATTGTAGGCCACCAGCGGCAGATCGAACTGGTCGCGGATCGTCCGGATCACATCGAGATAAGCCAGCGCCGGTTTAACCATCAGCATATCGGCACCCTCCAGCACATCGGAGTCCGCTTCGCGGATCGCTTCCCGCAGGTTGGCCGGGTCCATCTGATACGTTTTGCGGTTGCCGAACTGCGGCGCAGAATCAGCAGCCTCGCGGAACGGGCCGTAGAAGGCAGAGGCATATTTTACCGAATAAGACATGATCGGCACATGCTCGAAACCATTCTCATCCAGTCCGGCGCGGATTGCCTGCACAAACCCGTCCATCATGTTCGAAGGCGCGATAATATCCGCCCCGGCCTTGGCCTGCGATACCGCAGTGCGAGTCAGCAGCTCAAGTGAAGCGTCATTGATAACATCGCCATGCACCACGCCGTCCACCACATGAGTGTGCACCATGCCGCAATGGCCGTGATCCGTGAACTCACACAGACAGGTATCAGCTACAACGAGCAGCTCAGGGTACCACTTTTTGATCAGGCGTGTCGCCTCCTGCACAATCCCGTCATCGGCAAAACCGGAAGAACCCACCGCATCCTTCGTCTCCGGAATCCCGAACAGCAGGACCGCCGGAATTCCCAGCGCCGCTATTTCGTCCACCTCAGCCTTCAGCATATCGAGCGAAAAATGATACACGCCCGGCATCGAGCCAATCTCAGTCTTCACACCCGTCCCGTACGTCACAAAAATCGGCTGGATCAGATCCAGCGTATTCAGCACGGTCTCCCGCACCATCCCGCGAATTCCGGCTGTACCGCGCAGACGGCGGTGCCGGGTAATTGGAAAGCTCATTGATGTATCCTCCTGTGTAGTTAATATGTAAAAAAAGTCCGGCAGCACTGAGCAATGTCAGCGCATGTCCGGAGTACCTTTGATGTTGGTCGGGAGAGTCCCACGCCTCGCAGGTATGGGATGCAGCCCCCCTATTACCTTACTCTCGTTGACTCGTTCCAGCGGCACAGCTCCTGCACCAGGCCTTCGATCGTGGCCTCGTCCGGCAGCAGGCCAGGGGTCAGGCCGGCAGCAACGGCGGTTTCCTCGGTCACCGGGCCGATGCAGGCGATCTTCACGCCGGCCAGCACGGCCACCGGATCTTCCAGACCCATGCGCTTCAGGATTTCGATGAAATTGCGCACGGTCGAAGAGCTGGTGAAGGTAACTGCATGGATGCGTTTCTCTTCGAGCAGGCGCAGCAGCTCGATATCGTCCTCGCCCGTCACCACCGTCTCGTAAGTGTCGATCTCGGTCACTTCCAGCCCAAGCCCCTGCAGCTTGGCCGGAAGCCACTCCCGCGCGAGATCCCCGCGCGGCAGCAGCACCTTCTGGCCCGCCTCAAGCTGCGGGCCAAACGCCTCCAGCAGCCCTTCCGCCTGGAAGCGGGCGGGCAGCTCCTCGGCCACCAGCCCCCGCTCCGCCAGCGCGGCGGCTGTGGCCGGCCCCACCGCGCCGATGCGCGCGCGGTGCAAACCGCGGATGTCCACCTTCAGCTCCGCCAGGTGGCGCCAAAAGAACTCCACGCCGTTAGGGCTCGTGAAGAAAACCCAGTCATAGGCTTCCAGCGCTCCCAGCGCGGAAGCGATGGCGGCTTTCTTCCCGGCATCCTCCGGCATGACCGTCTCAATGACAGGGAACTCGTACGGCTCGCCGCCGAGCTCCTCAATGCGGTCCACCAGCTCGCTCGCCTGGCTGCGGGCGCGGGTAACCACGATGCGCTTGCCGAACAGCGGCAGCGCCTCGGCCCACATCAGCTGCTGGCGCTGGCGCACCACTTCGCCGACGACAATGACCGCCGGCGGCTTGAAGTCCGCCGCAATGACCTTCGCCTCGATGTCGGCGAGCGTGCCGGTCAGCGTGTCCTGCTCCGCACGTGTGCCCCAGCGCACCAGCGCCACCGGCGTCTCCGGCGGACGGCCGTGCTTGATCAGCTGGCCGCTGATGTAGCCGATCTTGGCTACGCCCATCAGGAAGACCAGCGTTCCCGTAGCATTCGTTACCTTGTCCCAATGAATGGAATGGTCCAGCTTGTCCGGGCTTTCATGTCCGGTGATAATCGACAGGGAGGACGCATAGTCCCGGTGTGTGACCGGGATGCCGGCATACGCCGGCACGCTGATGGCCGAGGTAATGCCCGGCACAATCTCGTAATAGATGCCGTTCCGGCGCAGCAGCTCCGCTTCTTCGCCCACCCGGCCAAAAATCGTCGGGTCCCCGCCCTTGAGCCGCACCACCGTCTTGCCTTCCAGCGCCAGATCAACCAGCAGCTGGTTGATCTCCTCCTGCTTCATGGTGTGGCGGTCGGGCAGCTTGCCGACATAGATTTTCTCACCGCCGGACTTCATCTGCTTGAGCAGCCTTGGACTGGCCAGCCGGTCATAGACCAGCACATCCGCTTTGCGGATACACTCCAGCCCTTTTACTGTAATCAGCTTCGCATCTCCCGGACCGGCGCCTACCAGATATACTTTCCCCGTCTTCTCCGCCATCTCCATCATCCCCTTGTATCCGCCAGAATCTTCTCCGCACCCCGGGCAATCAGCTTGCGGGCCACCTCTTCACCAAGCTGTACCGGATCAGTCCCCGTAAGCGTCTCTTTAAGAATCACAGAACCGTCCGGTGTTCCGACCATCCCTGTCAAAGTAATTACCCGTCCAGCCGGATTACTTGACGCTCCCTGTACACCCGAGGCTTCTTCTACAGCTTTTTCATTATTCGCAGATTGCTCCGCAGCCGCCTCTTCACGCCCAGCCCCGCTCTTTGCTTCCTCTGCCCCAAGTACCGCAAACGCGCCAATCGGCACCTGGCAGCCGCCGTTCAGCGCACCGAGAAACGTCCGTTCTGCAGCTACAGTCAGAGCCGTCTGCTCATCATTATACAGCGCCAAAAGCTTACGCAGCTCAGTATCGTCCTCGCGGCATTCTATACCAAGCGCACCCTGGCCGACTGCCGGTAGACATACCTCCGGCTCCAGATAAGAGGTCACCCGGTTCTGCCAGCCCATCCGGGTCAGGCCGGCTGCGGCCAGCAGAATGGCATCGTATTCGCCGTTCTCCAGCTTCTTCAGCCGGGAATCAATGTTGCCGCGTACCGGCTCAATCACCAGGTCAGGGCGCAGCGCGGCCAGCTGGCTGGAGCGGCGAAGGCTGCTTGTGCCTACGCGTGCGCCGTTAGGCAGTTCCTCAAGGCTAGCCGCATCCGTGGCAATCAGACAGTCTCGCGGGTCGACCCGCTTCGGTACAGCCCCGTTAATCAGCCCCTCCGGCAGCTCGGATGGCATATCCTTCATACTATGTACGGCCATATCAATAACTTTATCGAGCATGGCCTGTTCGATTTCTTTGACGAACAGCCCTTTGCCGCCGACCTTGGATAAGGTGACATCGAGAATCCGGTCGCCTTTGGTAATGATTTTGTGCACCTCAAAGGTGAACCCGAAGCCATGCTTCTCACTCAGCCGCGTCAGATCGTCAATGACATGCCCAGTCTGGGTCAGCGCCAGCGCGCTTTGTCTGCTGCCTACAATAATTTTGCGCATTTCTCATCTTCCTCCCGGTATCGCTACTTCTCCCGCCGCTATTCCCGCCATTGTACTCTGATACAGTCTGCGGCATGCAATTATATACGTTGAACCTTCCATATAGACCAAATGAGGCAATGAAAATCTATTGTATTTCGTACAACAGATCATTGTAAAATCAGCCTAAGCAGCGGATCTATTGT
The DNA here is from genome assembly GCF_058313675.1 of Paenibacillus sp. fava2. Lineage (NCBI taxonomy): Bacteria > Bacillati > Bacillota > Bacilli > Caryophanales > Paenibacillaceae > Paenibacillus > Paenibacillus sp. fava2. The sequence goes on from NZ_CM177755.1 coordinate 5,835,135, forward strand.
ATTGCGTACAGCAGATTCTCGCGTATTAGGCGTATTAGGCTCATTTTCCCGAAATCAATTGTACAGAATACAATAGAATGTTTTTCCCGCCCGATCAGCAAGGATTCTGTTGCACAAAGTGCAATCTCTTCCCTCATCCAGGGTCTGGTGGCTTCCTTCCGCCGCTATTCCTCCCGGTTCGCCGCAATCCAAGCCCGGGCTGTCTCCGGCGTCCATTCTATAAAGGTGCCCTGCCGCAGCTGATTCAACACATCCAGCTGCCCGAGCCGGCGCAGCAGCCGTCTGCGGACTTCGGCAGAGGCCTCCTGCCGCTTAATCTCCGACCTCATCATGTGCAGAAAATCCAGGTAAGGCTCATACTCCACACCCAAAATATCCGCCAGCTGCGCAGTAATCTCAGCCGCAGCAGAGGGTCCTGCACCCGATGTGGAGACGGCTACAGTCAGCCTTCCCCGGCGCAGAACCCCCGGTGTAATGAAATTTCCCGCATCCGCATGACTGGCTACATTTACCGGCAGTCCGAGCGCTTTGGCTTCGGCAGCCGCCGTTTCATTTACCGCCGGATCACCGCTCGCAGCGTATACGAGGAACGCTCCCGAGACATCGCCATATTTATAACCTCGGGCAGCCCACTGTATTCTGCCTTCCCCGGCCAGCCCGGAGAGTACGGCAGTGAGCGCCGGGCTGATTACCGTAACCGCGGCCCCCGCTTCAAGCAGAGACTGTACCTTGCGCTCCGCAACAGCCCCGCCGCCGATCACCACAATCTTTTGCCCGCTGACATCCAGCATAACCGGCAAATACCCCGCCATCCCGTTCACCTCCCGCTCCAGCCGTGAAAGTCAGAAAGCGAGTTCAGCAGGAAATTCAGAATAATAAAAGCATACCCCGAAATCGCCCAGCGGGCCATCACCGTACCGCTTTTGCGGCCGGATTTTTTCAGCAGAATATACGTAATATATACCCCCAGCCCGATCATTGTGGTCAATACCTTGGAATCCTGAAACAACGGCGTCCGCCCTTCGGCAATAATCGACATCCCCGCCAGAAGCAGTGACACAACCAGCAGCGGAACACCGGCCAGTATCGCCGTATACGAATATTTGTCCATCGTCTCCAGGCTCGGCAGCCGCCGGATACGGTCATCCCACTTTTTATTCTTCAGCTTCATATGCAGGAACAGGTACATTATCGCAAAAACCGTCCCCAGTGTCAGTGCGCCAAAGCTCAGGTTGGCCAAAATAATATGCATCGCCAGCCAGCCGTGCACTGCCCTCCAGCTCTCCAGTCCATGATCTGCCGCCGTCAGCCATACCCGGTTAAGCAGAAAGACACTGAAACCGGCACCGCTAAGCAGCAGAATGGTAAATTCCCCGCCGCGTGTATAGGCAATGGCCAGCGACGTGATTACGATAATGAAGGAGAACCAGAACAGAAAATCATAAGGGGTAAAAATCGGCAGCCCGCCCTCCTGGGAGAAACGCACCGCAAGTCCCGCCAGCTGCAGCAGGCCCACAACAGCAAGAAGCCCTGTGCCCAGCCGCTTTCCGCCCGGATTACGCCTTAGGCAATCCGAGAAAATAAACAGCAGGCTCAGGGCATATAGCAGCAGAGCGGCATCATATATTCCGTTCAGCAGTTGCATGCTGCTCACCCGCCCAGCAGGCCTGCCGGAGCAAAAACGGTCTTAGGCACAATGAATTCAGCAGCGGATACACGCTCATCCTCTTTCTTCTGCACAGGAGCCGGTCTGCTTCCGCTTCCGCCGCCGGCCTCAAGCTGCTCCTGCAGGGCAAAGATCTGCGTGAAATACGCAAGCGCTTCGGTTCCCTGGTCGCCGCCGGACATTTCCTTAATCACATTAATCGGATCATGCATCATCTGGTTCACGATGCTCTTCGTCAGGCGGCGGATCACCTTGCGCTGATGCTCATCCAGCTCAGGCAGCTTGTTGAACAGGCTGTCCATCGTATCATCGTAAATGGCATTCGATTTGTCCTGCAGCGCGCGGATGACCGGTCTGACGCCAAGCGTCTTCAGCCAGACCTGGAACTCCTCCATCTCTTCGGCAATCATCACTTCAATCTTCGCGGCTTCGCTGCGGCGCATTTCCAGATTGCTCTCCACGATACCTTCCAGATCATCAATATCATACAGGAATACACCCTGTACCTTCGCAGCTTCCGGATCAATATCACGCGGCACGGCAATGTCGATCATGAACAGCGGCCGCGACGGGCGGCGCTTCATGCCGGCGGATACCTGGTCCGCAGTCAGCACATAGCCTTCAGCCCCTGTGGAGCTGATCACAATATCGACCTCATCCAGATGCTGCAGCGCATCAGCAATCGTGCTCGGTCTGCCGGAGAATTTCTCCGCCAGCTCTACCGCCCGCGAAAGCGTACGGTTCGCGACAATAACTTCAGCCGCGCCGCTGCTATACAGGTGCTTGACGGTCAGCTCGCTCATTTTGCCGGCGCCGAGAATCAGCACTCTTTTACCGGTGAACATGCCGAAGATCCGCTTGCCCAGCTCCACTGCCGCATAGCTGACCGAAACCGCGCTCTCGCCGATCGAGGTCTCATTATGCGCACGTTTGCCGAGCGTCACCGCCTGCTTGAACAGCTGGTTGAACCAGGTACCGGTCACACCCTCGCTCTGGGCAGTCAAAAAAGAATTGCGCACCTGGCCCAGAATCTGCGTCTCACCAATCACCATGGAATCCAGACCGCAGGTTACGCGGAACAGATGGGCAATTGCCTGCTCATCCTCGTATATATACATATGCTGCGTAAATTGCTCACTTTTCACATTGAACCACTGCTCCATAAAGCTGCGGATGAAATATCCGCACATATGAAGGCGGTCTACGACCACATAAATTTCCGTCCGGTTACAGGTGGCAACAACGACACCTTCCAGCACGCTCTTGGTCTTCATCAGCTGATGAAGCGCTTCGGGCAGATCCTTCTCTGCAAAAGCGAACTGTTCTCTCACCTCAACGGGAGCCGTACGGTAATTCAGGCCAACGACGACAATGTGCATCGCTTGTTCACCATCCTAGTCTCTATTCAGTGGTGCAGGCACTGTCTTTCACAATTCCTCAAATCACGTGTGTTAAGTATATCACATCAATATAGGGCTTTTTACAAAACCTTTGAATTCTTTATGACATCCAGATAATAATAATTATAAATAAAAAATGATAAAAGTACTATGGTTTATGATGGGTAATTTTATTTTTTTATAAGTCAGGAAAAACGAATCACGAGCCCTGTTTTGTCATCCGAACCCTTAAGCCGGGGAACAGCCAGCAGCATGGCATCCTCCTGCTCTCTTGCATACATCTCATCCGTGTAGCCCTGCAGCCCTTTTGCATCAATGCTATCCAGCAGACTCCCCCAGCTCTCCGCACCTGAATACAGGCCATCTGTAAACAAATATAGGCTCTCCACATTGGCCCGGTTGAATGTACCCTTTTCCAGAAAAAGCGGGAACTCCGGACTCCCGTTCATCACGCCGTAACCTTCCAGCGTATTCGCCTTTCTGCGGTTATCCTGAAGCAGCGGGAGCAGCAGCCTGCGAAGCTCGGCCGGATCTTCAACTCCCGATGCACGCAGCTCCTCCATCCGGTTCAGCGTCAGCCGGTCAACATGGGCCACCTGGGTGTGCGTGAGCACCCTTGCCGCCCCATCCCTGTATTTACAGAGCAGCATACAGTCTCCTGACTGTATATAGTCGATAGAATGCCGATTTACTTTGACAATGACATAGGCAGCTGACCATAGCGCAGAAGCATCCAGCACATCCACACCTTCAGCTTCCATTACCTCGCGTAAACGAGCGTTGGCCTGAACCGCTATCTTTTCCAGCGCCTGCCCGTCCGCCTCCCCGAAAAAGGAAGCGGCCAGCTGTGCAGCCAGATACCCTCCGGTCATTCCTTCCTTGTTGCGGTAAGGAGACAGCGAGGTGGCCCCGTCCACAACTCCGTAAATATCCGCAGGTTCATTGACGATCAGCGCATCCTCATTCCATTGCCCGTCTCCTTGCAGCGTATATTTTTCTACTGTCCAATGGCTAATGCTAACCATGTCTCTCCCCTTCTTTCTGTTCACAGTAAGTACCCGATCCCTTTACATCTTCGTATACTATAGACGTTTTTCCTTTATCGGCATATTTTTTTGAAATCCGCTGATTTTTATGTCATATATAATGACAAAAAATCAAGGATTGACACATATAATCCTCAGTGATAGCATATATAAAAATAATCAAAGTCACAATACCTAACACGAACTTTACAAATTCATAACTCTTGTATAAGCTCATTAATCCGGTTTGAGCGTTTCTACAGGCAACCGTAAATTGCCCCAGGCTACAAGAGACTCCGCATGAACAAAGAAGCTTGAATCCGTGCTGCCGCAGAAGTTACTGTGACCGCCCGCTTTTAGCGACATTTGCTCTGCAGGCGTCTCTTGTATTCCGGGGTTTTTTGCATATTCAGACAAAAGGAGTGAAGGCCATGAGCGCATCGTATGCACGGCTCAGTGAATCCATCAGCAGCGCCAAGAACGTGAGGATCTACAAAAACAAGGAGACCGCCTATGATTTCAAGCTGTACCCTTTTGGTGAGCGGGGCACCTATATCCATCCGGAGCTGATCAGTGAAATTACCGCTAATCTGGCCAGCAGCATTACGGAGCAGTTCCCGGCCTTTGATTACATCGTGTCGCCCGAGCCGGGCGGTCACACCTGGGGGATGCTTGCGGCCTATAAGCTGAACAAACCGATGAACATCCTGCGGCTCAGCACCGAGCTGTATGATAATTATGAGGTATGTATCAAGCGGGAGACGGCGTATAACGAGAATTACATTTATTTTGACGGCTTCACGGCCGGGGACCGGGTGCTTATTCTCGATGATGTCATCAGCTCGGGCGCTACGATCCGCTGCATCGCTGATCAAATGAAGATTATGGGGATTGAGCTTGTCGGGGTACAGGGCATTCTGGCCAAAGGCGAGCATTACAGACAGCTGGAAGCAGACTACGGGATTCCGGTACGGGTGCTGTCGGCGGTATAACGGACGGTTTTATGAAAGAATACTGCGTATTTATCCAAAAGCGGGCTGCATACGGCAAAAGTTGAGGAAGCCGCGCTCACCATACATTCAAGGAGTGAAAATAATGGCTTACTATTATGAGCAGCCGTCCAGAACGTTCAGCGAATTTCTGCTCGTTCCAAATCTGACGACCAAAGCATGTATCCCGGGCAATGTGGATCTCCGCACCCCCGTAACCAAATTCAAACGCGGCGAGGCTCCGGCTTTGACCATGAACCTTCCGGTTACCTCTGCCGTTATGCAGGCGGTCTCTGACCACAATATGGCGATTGCTCTGGCCAAAAGCGGCGGCATCTCCTTCATCTACGGCTCCCAGTCCGTCGAGCAGCAGGTGGAGATGGTCCGCCGGGTCAAGAAATTCAAAGCCGGCTTCGTCGTAAGCGACGCCAACCTCCGTCCGGAGGACACCCTGCAGGATGTGCTGTCTCTCAAAGCCCGCAGCGGCCACTCCACCATCGCCATTACCGACAACGGGGAGCCGACCGGCAAGCTGATGGGCATCGTCACCAGCCGTGACTACCGTGAGAACCGGCTGCCGCGGGAATGCCCGATTACAGAGTTCATGACTCCGCTCTCCTCTTTGATCTACGCACAGGAAGGTACTACCCTGACCGAAGCCAACGATATGATCTGGGACCACAAGCTGAACTGCCTGCCGGTCGTGAACAGCGAAGGCAATCTGATGTATCTGGTCTTCCGCAAGGATTATGACAGCCATCAGGAATACCCGCTGGAGCTTCATGACAGCAACAAGCAGCTGATCGTCGGCGCCGGCATTAACTCCCGTGACTACAAGGAGCGGGTTCCCGCACTGGTAGAAGCAGGAGCAGATGTGCTCTGCATCGATTCCTCTGACGGCTATTCCGAATGGCAGGCGGAGACGATCCGGTATATAAAGGAAACGTTCGGAGAAGCTGTAAAGGTTGGCGCCGGCAACGTCGTGGATAAGGAGGGCTTTCTCTACCTGGTGGAGGCGGGGGCGGATTTCATCAAGGTCGGGATCGGCGGCGGCTCCATCTGCATCACCCGGGAGCAGAAGGGCATCGGCCGCGGCCAGGCTTCCGCTGTAATCGAAGTGGCTGCAGCCCGCCAGGAATATTACGAGCAGACCGGAATTTACGTGCCGATCTGCTCTGACGGCGGTATCGTTCACGACTACCATATCGTGCTTGCCCTGGCGATGGGCGCAGATTTCGTTATGCTCGGCCGCTACTTTGCCCGTTTTGACGAGAGCCCGGGCCGCAAGCTGCTCGTAGGCGGGAACTTCGTCAAGGAATACTGGGGCGAAGGCTCCAGCCGGGCCCGCAACTGGCAGCGCTACGACTTCGGCAATGCCGACAAGGAGAGCAAGCTCGAATTCGAAGAAGGCGTCGATTCCTTCATCCCCTATGCCGGCCGGCTCAAGGATAACCTGGATCTCAGCATCAGCAAAATCAAATCAACCATGTGCAACTGCGGCGCCCTGACCATCCCTGAGCTGCAGCAGCACGCCAAAATCACCCTTGTCTCCGCCACAACTATTTACGAAGGCGGGGCACATGATGTTATGCTAAAGGAGAAGGATCGTACATCCTGACAGATAATATCGACTCACAAGGAGCAGTGGTTATGAACGAATTACGCAAGGTACTGGTAAGCAAGGCAGAGCTTGAGAGCAAGGTGCGGGAGCTGGGCGCCGCCATCTCACACGATTATGAAGGCAAGGAGCTTGTCCTCATCGGCATCCTGAAGGGAGCCGCCGTATTCATGTCCGATCTGATGCGGGAGATCACCTTCCCTGTCGCCGTTGACTATATGTCTGTATCCAGCTATGGCAGCAGCGCTACCACCTCAGGTGTCATTACCATCAAGCAGGACATCGACACCGACATCCGCGGCAAGCATGTCCTGCTCGTCGAGGACCTGATCGACACCGGCCTTACCCTGCAGCACCTGAAGCAGCTCTTCGCCCTCCGCGAAGCCGCCAGTGTCCGCATCTGCACCATCCTCAGCAAGCCCTCCCGCCGTGTGGCCGATATCCCCATCGACTACAGCGGCATCGACATCCCCGACGAGTTCGTCGTCGGCTACGGCCTCGACTACGCCGAGCAGTACCGCAACCTGCCGGAGGTATGGATTGTGGAGACGGATGGCGGGCATTAGGCTGTAGATTGGTTTTGAGGAAAGCCCGCCTGAGGGTATCCGTTATTTGATAACGGGTGCCGGGGCGGTTTTTTTCTTTTACCAGAGGTACCTTACGTATGAAAAAAAGAGAAGATTCCTGATCTTACTTTCCAGCCAGCTTGTCCCACAGTACATCAACAACAGCCGGCCTGCTTTCCTGTGGATACATGTATAAAGTAACTGCCAGCGTTATGACCATGATAAAGGCCCACAATAAAACCTTGTACGGCCGCCGCTTTAGTCTCAGGCTTAACAGATGTCCAAAAGCTATAAATAGCAAATTAATAACTAGCGTAATCGGAACAGTAATAATCCTCGCAAGTCCCGTGTACGGAAAATAATGAATCAAGACCATCAGTAGCACAACTGACGGACTCATCGCAGCCATAGTTTTTAAAAGTGCTAATAATATTTGATACGGCGTTCTTTTTTGCATAGAAGGCCCTCCCATTCAACGATTCCTTCGATTACGACAACCTAAAAGAGAAGACCAGCGGAGTAACGAGTAATGACAACACAACTGGTTCATTCCATGACAAGTATAAAATGACAATTATAGCGGCTACTATACCGTTAAAAATGATCATTTTTACGGAAAGCTTCCATGCTCCGTTCCTAAATATAAGGAAATGTAACAGACTGAGCACAATATGACACATGTACAAGATCAGAAAAAACAGCACAAATACAACAGCATCTCCCGGGCCGCTGGCATACGGTGTAGACACGAATGAGTTACTCATATTGGTTATGATAAAACTGTACATGATGCTCAGGATTAAGGAGAACACGGCAAGATTCCTCAGCAGGGCTTTTTTAGCTTGTTCCATGTTTCAGCTCCTATTAGAGATTATTTACTTAATAAGCACTTACCATAATAAACCACAAAAAACAGGACAGCAATGATCCCGAGTAGGATCGCTGCTGCCCTGCCAGTTTTATTGTATCCTGCTATTTCAATTGATACAGACGGTAGATTAACGCAGCGGCCTCCGCTTTGCTCGCGGTCTGGGCCGGACGGAAGCTCTGATCCTCGAATCCTTCAAATAACCGGATACTCTTGGTCAGGGCTACGCTTGACGCTGCCCATTTGGATATCTTGGCTGCATCTGTAAAGACGGCATTTACAGATGCAGGCTGGGAAACGGCTTGCTGGCCGTTAAAGCCGGTAAGTGCCCGGGCAAGCATCGTTGCAATCTCCTCACGGGTAATGGTTGCATCCGGGTCAAATGCATTAGTCGATTTGCCCGTAATAATGCCTGCTGCATAGGCTGCAGCAATTTCTTTGTAGTAAGGATTTGCTGCTGTAACATCCTTGAACGATAATGTCAGACCATCGCCGCTAAGACCATAAGCCCGGGCAATCATGGCTGCAAATTCCTGGCGCGTAATTGCGCTTGCCGGACGGAACTCTGCAGTCTGATCCAGGATTCCCTTATTCAGCAGATAGTTAATTTCCTGCACTGCCCAATGGCTTGCCGCTACATCTGTGAATGCAGCCTTAGCCAGCATTACCGTATACTTACTGAAGTGTCCTCTCGGTGCTGTCACTGTCCGGGTAACCGGGTCATATTTTCCTCCGACAGCCTCCCATGTAAGACTTTCCTCATTTAATAAATACACTGTCAGATTCTCCAGGTTCGCTTCAGAGTATTTGGATGTATCAATTGCCGACACATCAAAGGTCACATCAATTGGTTTGTTGAAGCTCTTCACCTGCTCAGCTCCTACAAATGCACTGAATTCCATTACTGGAATGCTTGCCAACGGATCAGCCTTGCTTGGTTTGGTAACGACAGCATTTTCAACAACCTCTGCCGCAAGCTTAATAGTCTGTCCTGCTGCAAGCGGACCGAAGGTATCTGCTTCAATAGTGAAGGCTGTCTGGTCCATCTCTATTTTCAGGCCGGAAATATCATTGTCTTTAACCAGTGTAAGGATATCCGAAGGAAGGGAAGTATTCAGCTTGTGAATCCCTTCTTCTACTGCCGGCACCTTAACGGTAATACCTGCTTTCAGATCCGCGGCACTTCCTGCTCCCAGCTTACTGGTCAGATTCTTGGAGAGATCCGACAGGGCCAGCTTCGCAGATTGGATCTGTGTACTGATCAGCGATTCATCAAGCTGTGAAGAAACCGCATTGCCTTCAACCTTTACATTCGCTTTGGCGATCGTAACCTCTCCCGCTTTGTTAATCGCTGACTGGCTTGAAGTGATGACATTAGCTTTCAGCTTCTGCAGCTCTTCTGCCGATACTCCCTGCGCATTGTTCAGCACTGCCGCTGCATTGTCAATCAGTGTATTCGCCAGCGTAACCGCTTTGTCAGAGCTGTCCATCCGGCCGAGCAGATAAGGTGCACTTCCAACAAGCTCTGCAATCGAGTCAACAATCTTTTGCTTGGCTGCAGGATCCTGAATGGTTGCCAGCAAGTCTGAAGCTATATTCATCGCCTGCGAGAGACTCTTGCTGCTCTGCTCCGCTTCCGCTGCGGTTGACGCAGCTTTGAACGAATCCGCAATACTGCTGATGGCTGTTTGTGCTGCTGCCGCTTTATCTGCTGCTGAACCTGTGGTACTGGTCAGCAAGTCCTGCAGCTTGTCATTCTGCTTCTGAACGTTCTCGGAATTGCCAGCTGTAACAGGAGCTGGTGACGGTGTAACTCCACCTGTATTAGTGCCTGGACTTGTTCCGGTATCCGTACCCGGATTGGTGCCGTTATTGTTGCCATTACCATTACCATTACCATTACCATTACCATTACCATTGCCGTTACCATTGCCTGTATCTGTCCCCGGCACGTTGCCGCCCGGCTCTACAATGGTCCCTGTTGTTGACTCAATAATAATCTTCTTATTAAGCGTATACTGCTGACCGTCAAGCGTCATGGATGCTTTGATAATATACGTTCCATCGGTCAAAAATTTGTAACGTTCACCTGTGGAATCATAGGTGTATACAGTCAGCGGATAGCTGACGGAGGAGTTGGAATACAACGTGACACCAGACTCATTCTGAATCTCATAGGAAGCAGCCTCTGGAGTAACATATTTGTACCCGTTGGACCAGCCGCCATTGCTGATAACCAGAATCTGCGGCTTCTTGATCTGCCCGATCTGATTACCGGCATTGTCAACGAGTCCAATTTCAAGTGTGTTCTCGCCTGCAGCACGAACCAGCTTGCCATCCTTGAGCCCCGCAATATCCAGACCCTGTATAGACTGCGGAGCCAGCTCTGTCAGTGTTCCGGCCTTCAGTGTTCCCGGCGCAAAATGAATATTGTACTGATATTCAATCGCCCCGAATAATTTATCCACCTGGACCGTTACATCGCCCGGAGTCAGCTGCACCTGATCTGCATTATGTGCATAGCTCTTAAGCTTCGATTGATACGGAGTGGTGTATTCCACACTGTAAATTGTTCCGGATTCCGGTGCAACCAGTGTAGCAAGCTCTGAAGCTGGAACATCCAGATTTAAGGTATTGTCACCGGCCCCGATTACCACGCCATCACGGTAAATAAAGGTTTCTCCTGCTGTCTGCGCCAGCATACTGTAAGTCCCTTGCGTAGCGTAAAAATAATTCTCATCCTGTGCATTGCTGTCGATGACATACGGAACATTCTCTGCACCGGCCAAATCCGCTCTAACGACAGACAGATCTTCCGCCGGTCTGTCCAGCAACACCTTGCTTACTTCCTGCAGCTCCTGTCTTGCATCCAGCACAAGCGAATAATCCTTACCCGGCTCTGTCTGGATCGATCCGAACATGTAGTAACCATACTTGGATTCTACACCTGTATAGCTCCGGTTATAACGGATGAAGTCCACCCCTACAACAGAAGGTGAATCTACAACCAGAATAGCCTGGGCTTCTGATGTATTAATGAAATAGGAGCCTCTAGTATAATTGCCGTCTTTATTCTTGGTGATTGCCTGCACACTGGCATAATCCAGCGGTACACCACCGGCATAGCTGCTGCCCTCGGCCTTATCCAATCCGCGGACGCGGATAACCGCTTCAGTCTGCGGATCGATTACTGCTACTTTTACTTTTTTGAATAAGAAGGCCGGTTTCTTGAACATGAGCTCGCCAAGATAGGTGGACTGCTCCGCAGGTATAACGAATTTCCCTTGGGCATCCGTAACTCCCAGCACTTCACCGTAACGGCTGATTTCTACTCCGGCCTGCAGTTCACCTTGTCCGCCGGTAACATGCTTCCGTACGGTAACTGTTACTTGCTTGGCCTGTTCAACCGTCAGATACGGCTTGTCTACCAGATCAACCAGCTTACCGTCCTTGTCTCTGATCTCTACATCGAACTCATTCTTAGGCAGTACCTTCAGCTCCGCCTCAGCAAGCAGTTCTCCGTTAACATACTGGCCTCCGCTATAGACATTTGGAAACAATTGAATCTTGTAGTTTCCTGCGTTAACAGGCTTCCAGTCCCGCTGATTAATGCGGACCGGATGACCGTTTTGTTCTTCTGTTGTCCAATACAGTGAATCATTGGACAGTACCTTACCGCTCTCATCCACAATCGACAGCTTATAGGTGCTGTTCAGATCCACCACATTTCCATATTCATCAGTCATAACGACCCGGTTCTCGACACTTTCGCCTAATACTACCTCATTCCGCAATTCATCCTTGCCGTAGTAAGAGGTGTCTGGTACAACAACATCGATCCGGGCTGTATAAGTGCTGCCGCCCTGAAGGTTGTATTCACTATCCTCCGGACTGAAAAAGGCTTTCATAACAATCCGGTTATTGCTGTTGCTCTGACTTGTAGCAGAAGGTGCGATATTGCTGGTCAGACGATGAATCTCTTCGCCCTTGCGCACATATACCTTGCCGCCGGCTGCAGGAAGCGCAGTGCTGACCTGGGTATAATTGAATTTGTCATTAAGATAAGACAGCTGTACCTGTCCTTCACCATTACTCTGCTTGGGCACCTGAAGATTCAATGCACTATAATCGGCCGGATTAGCGGCGGTTGTTACTTCAACCACAGCTTCTGCAGGCTTAACCCGATTACGGAAAACTACTTTATCATTCAAACCCTGAATGACCCCAACCGCAGTAATCTCGTATTCCTTATTCTTCTTGACATAGATGGCTGGTGATCTGAACACAGCATTGCTATATCCGCCGTTAAGCTGTTTATATTGATTGTTATCAATGAGAGAATACGATTCCAGCCTCACAGGGGTATTATCCCAGGAATAATGAAGATTCATGCGGCTATAATCGCTGGCATCCTCGATAATCTCTTTATGCACTCCGTCAACAGACGAATACAATGCAGATTGGCTGACCTGGAATAGATACGTTCCATCATCGGAAACAACGTAGCTTGAATAATTTCCGGATATAATGCCCGTTTTCACCACCAGGACATCGAGTCCTGCAACCCCATAGCGGTTAACAACCCCCGAGGGCCATGAAGAGGAGCTGGCATTCTGGTTGTGCAGCAGCTTGCCGTCAGCATCCAGATAACGGATAGCCACGGTGTATGTACCTGCCTGCTGGAGGTCTGTTACATAGATAGGCTTAGCCTCATATTGATCGCTGCCTTGCATTAACATTACAAAAATAACAGAATTATTGAACCTGAAGCTGTTATTATCTTTCAGCTGAATCTGACCGTTTGCATCTGTAGTAAAGGTGGAGGTGGAATAATAACTCCAGATTGAAACCTGTTCCTTCGCTACCGGGACGCCGTTGTTAAGAATCGTTAATCTGATATTCTTGTCATCACTGCGGATCTCGTCATTAACCGCACTTACATATGTATTAGAATCCTTAGTCATCCGTTCTACAACTACTTCAATTCCTATTGCTGCAGGTACCCGAATGCTCTGAGGCGCAGTAGCGACCGTTCCTTCCAGCCCCGCAAATTCTGCGTGCAGCAAGTACTCTTCACCAGCCTTCAGTCCGTCAAAGGGAATACCACTGTATTCGAGGGAGGAGTATACAGCGTCCAGCACCGTAAGCTTCGCATCACCTCTGGGTTTCACCTGACGGTTAATTTCTGCCCCATCCTTCGACAGAATAAATGTAACCTCTTGCAGAGTCTTAAGATCATTGTAGGTAACGTCCACTACACTGTTGACTGTAATCTTATGATTACCGTCCGGCAGCTTTATATTGGTGGCTACTCCCGCTTTCAGCGAGGCTGCGGATACCCCCATAACATTCACGACAGTTAACATCAATACCAGAACCAGTGAAACAGCTCTGCGAAAAAGCTTCGAATACATAACCCAACTCCCACCAATCCCCAGTAATTTTCATATTTTCAGATGATAACCTGATCTTCCGCTACTGCCCCCTTCACGACAGAACCTCTTTAAATTCGACTTCTAGGACGCATAATACATATTTTTCTTCAAAATGTCTATTAATCCCTTAACAGACATGTATATCTTAATCATAATTACGGGATATTTCTTCTATTTTGTCGAATTTCAACGATGCTTCATAGGCAGAACCAAAATCAAAATGATTCTATCCGGCAAAGAATTTCATTCAAATTTTAAATAATATTCTGTTTTCTGCCGATAAATAGATAGAGCTGCGGCTTAACTTACATACCGGATATTGACTGGGGGAAGCAGGAAAAGGATGAATAGGCGAAGTATCGGAACCAGGATCAGCATGATTTTAATAGGGGTGCTGCTGGTCTTTTCGGCTGCTGTGATGGTTGTTGTCATTAATGAGATGAAGAATGGAATTACCTCCTTTGCCGGGGAGAAGGCGCGAAGCGATCTGAAGCTGGCTGAGGGGTTCCTTGAATATAAATACCCCGGACCTTGGCAGATCAAGGACGGTCAACTCTACAAAGGCGATATTCGAATCAATGAGAACTATGGGCTGGTTGATGAAATCGGCGAGTTGACCGGGGATACGGTGACTCTTTTTCAGGGGAATCAGAGGGTAACCACCAACGTAATGACCGATGGTCAGAGGGCGGTCGGCACAACTGTCTCGGAAGCCGTTCATGAAACAGTGCTCATCAAAGGGGAAGAATATTACGGAGAAGCAAATGTGGTGGGCCAGACCTACCAGACTGCCTACTTACCACTCCTGAACGGGCAGAATGAGATCATTGGTATCTTCTATGTGGGTGCATCCCAAAGCTTGATTGATGTGATTATCTCTTCCTTTATGCAGCATTTTGTGTGGATGATGATCATTGCCATGGTCCTGTCCGTGCTGGTTATGGTGCTGTTCATCCGCCGCATGACAACCAGAATCAGAAGAATCTCGTCTGCACTGCAGCAGGCGGGCGGCGGTGATTTTACCGTCTCGATTCAAGATACGACCCGCGATGAAATTGGCGACCTGGTCACAAGCTATAATCAGATGAAAAATAATCTCCAGACCCTGATCACTCACGGCCTCGAGACAGCGGCTAAGGTTACTACAGCAACCGGTATTATAAAAGAGGTTACGCAGCAGACGGCTACAGAGTCCAGGCAAATTGCCCAAGCTATCGGCGAGGTCACGCAAGGAGCGGAAACACAGACCCAGAGCAGCAACGAAAATCTGCTGGCCATGGAAGAAGTCTCAATCGGAATCCAAAAGATGGCCGAAAGCGCCACCGACATTTCTGCCTCTGCCCACCACTCCAAGCTGCAGGCCGAAGCAGGAGCCGGGTTCGTACACAGCACGGTACAGCAAATGAACCAGATCAGCCGCTCAGCGCATGAGACAGATAGCGTTATCCGTCTGCTGGACGAGCAGTCGCGGGAAATCTCAGCTATTCTCGCTGTCATTCAGCAGATTGCCGGCCAGACCAACCTCCTCGCCCTGAACGCTTCGATTGAAGCCGCACGGGCCGGTGAGCATGGCCGCGGCTTCGGCGTCGTAGCTACCGAAGTCCGGAAGCTGGCCGAACAGTCCGGGCAATCCTCTGCCCGTATCGCTGAGCTGATTCATCAGATGGAGAACGGAATGCATCAATCCGTGCAGGCTATGGCTCAAATGATCAGTGAGGTTCAGTCCGGCCTGCAGATCGCGAATGATACCGAGAACAACTTCCGGGAGATCCTCATGACCAACGGCCAGATCACCGCCCAGATCGAAGAAATGGCCGCAGCCTCCGAGCAGATGTCCGCCGGCATCCAGCAGATCACCGCCTCCGTCACCAGCATCACCGAAATCGCCCGCACCACCAGCACTAACTCGCACCAGGTCGCAGCCGCTACTGCCGTGCAACTGGAGGGAATCGACGAGATCAGCCGCTCTGCGGCGGAGCTGGTAGAGACTTCGGAGGAGCTGCGGGGGGTGTTGGGGCGGTTTAGGGTTTAAGCAAATAGACATTAATAGTAGAGGACTGCTTAGTTCTCGTCCTCTACTATTCCACAACTTTTATTTTCTTCACATTTTTGTATTGTTAAATCCCTATGAAGTATCTACTGGCCTTACCCAAAATTCTTTTTCCGCACCATAATATCAATAAACATACACTTATAGTCAAAATTGAAAATATTGCATACAAAAAGACAGAGCCGGCTTCAAAAAATCCCCAAGTCCATTTTAAAAGAACAGTAATTACATAACCTTGAAAAAAATAAAATCCAAAACTATATCTTGCAAATAATTTAAATTTATCTCCTATCAAATGATCTTTAGATTCAAAAAAGACTAATAGTAAACAACATAGCAATACTTTACTCCACATACGTAGAAATGCATTATCTCCCAAAGGATTATATTGAAAGTTAGTATGCAAATTAAATATATCAAGTAGCGAAATACACAAAAACAAAAATAGTATAATTATTTTATATTTTTTTAACACTGGCAGTACAATGTTTTGAAAATGGCTTACAAACATACCAAAAACATAAATCGGGAAAAAATGAATAAATGTTTGATAAGGCATTCCTTCCCTTGTAATAAAAGTAGAAACGAGAAAGAATATCGGTAAGGTGTAGTAGTATTTAGGTCGTTTATCTATAAATACTAGTACAGGTGATATGATAAAAAATATAAGTATCATAGGAATGAACCAGTATGTTCCTCCTGTACCGCTGATATCTCCAATTAGAATCATTTTCACAATAGAGTAAACATCTACATTCTCTCCTTTGAAATAAAACCACATGATTCCCGGAAATGATAGTATTAAATATGGAGAAAGAACATACTTCGCTTTAGATAGTAAATACTTCTTATAACTATATTTTCGCATAAGGTATTGAAACAAGAATCCAGAAATAAACACAAACAATACAGTACTATCTTGAAACAATGAAAAAAAGACATTATACATTTCACGATTCATAACTCCATTGAATGGTATTAGAGTATGAATTAAAATAACCATTATCATTGAAAAACCACGAAAGTTATTTATGTACCTTAAAAACATTTGCGCAAATCTCCTCTTGATTCGAATTTAATGATATGATTATATCAAAAATGTCGAATTTTGTCTTAGTGTTGCAATTAAATATAGGAAATAAATCTGTTAATCATATATAAACTAAATATGGTTTTCTTCATTATTAGAATGTTAAATTTAATAAAAGGACAGATAATAGAATAATAATTACAGCAGTTAGGAAGAAAAAAAACGGATGTATATCACAGATAATTAATGGTTAATTTATAAATCTTTGGATGAGAATGCAAAATAAAAAAGCAAGCCAATTATGAAAAACTCTCAGTAATGGCTTGCCCGTTCTGAATATTTTATATTAATACTAAATTCGGTATTCGCCGCTAAGAATAAGCTCCCACCATTCAGTATTGTCAATATACCATTGAATAGTCTGAGCTATCCCTGTCTCAAAGGTATAAGTGGGTTTCCAGCCTAACTTCTCTAGCTTGGTAGGATCGATAGCGTAACGCTTATCGTGACCCAAACGGTCTGTAACAAACTCAATCAAATCTTCAGATTTATCCAATGTTTGAATAATCGTCTTTACTACTTCAAGATTAGTGCGTTCGTTATGACCGCCAACATTATAGACCTCACCGCTCACACCTTCGTGGAGCACCAGATCAATCGCAGCACAATGATCCCATACATGTAGCCAATCACGGATATTCTTACCATCACCATAGACTGGAACCTTCTGCTCATTCATTACCTTAGAAATTGTCAGCGGAATCAGCTTCTCTGGGAAATGATAAGGTCCATAGTTATTAGAGCAACGTGTAATATTCATAGGTAAGCCAAACGTTTCATGATAGGCGCGTACGAGCAAATCAGAAGAAGCTTTACTTGCACTGTAAGGACTATTAGGCTGTAACGGAGTTTCCTCTGTAAAGAATACGGTTGGATCAAAGTCCAATTCTCCATATACCTCATCGGTAGAGACATGAACAAACTTCGAAATACCGATTTTCTTTGCAGCATCAAGCAAGACTTGTGTCCCCATTACATTTGTCCGTACAAAAATAGCAGGATCTGTAATGGAACGATCCACATGACTTTCAGCTGCGAAATGAACCACATAATCGAATCTTTCTTGATCAAACAGAGATATAATCGTTTCTCTGTCCGCAATATCTGCCTGGATAAAATGGTAATTTGACTTACCTTCAATTGTAGAATGCTTTCTTAACTCCCCGGCATAAGTCAATAAATCCAAGTTAGTAATATCATAATCAGCATACTTATTAGTCATGTACTGTACGAAGTTACCACCTATAAAGCCGGCACCGCCTGTAATCAATAGTTTCTTCCTGCTCATTTCATACACCTCAGATTTAACTATTTGGTCTTACTAACCTTCAAACACAAAATTCAATTGAGCATCCTTTAATAAAGGAGCATTTTCATCTTTTCCAGAAAGTATCGGCTGAATATCAATTGGCCATTCTACACCGATAGCTGGATCATTCCAAAGGATGCCGCCGTCACAATCCGGGGCATAGAGCTCGTCACATTTATATTGCACCTCAACATCTTCAGTCAATGTCATGAAACCATGTGCAAACCCCTTGGGTATCAGTAATTGCTTCTTATTCTCAGCACTCAGCTCAATTCCAAACCACTTACTATATGTAGGGCTGCCCTCTCTGATATCGACTGCTACATCATAAATAACTCCACGTGTACAACGTACGAGCTTCGATTGTGCTTTGGGATTTAATTGATAATGTAGTCCTCGGAGTGTTCCTTTCACAGCTGAATAAGACTGATTATCTTGCACAAAAGTAATATCAAGTCCTTGTTCTTTGAACTTCGCATCACTAAAAGTCTCCATGAACCATCCGCGGTGATCTCCAAAAACAGCAGGTTCTACTATGTATACTCCAGAAAGTGTAGTTTCTGTGATCTTCATAATGTTCACACCTTAATATTGAATTTTCCCTGTAGCTACTTTGATCAAATATTGGCCATAACCTGTCTTGCTAAGTTTCTGTCCACATTCTAAGAGGTGTTCTTTAGTGATCCAACCATTGATATAAGCTATTTCTTCAAGCGCAGCAATTTTAATACCTTGGTGATCTTCAATAGTTCTGACAAAGTTAGTTGCATCAACAAGACTCTGGTGAGTCCCAGTATCTAACCAAGTGAAACCACGACCCAACAATTCAACATCTAGTTCACCAAGCTTGAGATAAGCCTCATTAACAGAAGTGATCTCAAGTTCCCCTCTTACAGAAGGCTTCACATTCTTGGCAATTTCGACTACCCGGTTATCATAGAAATACAGCCCTGTTATAGCGTAATTAGACTTAGGATCACTTGGCTTTTCCTCGACACTGAGCACTTTACCTTCACCGTTAAATTCAACCACGCCAAAACGCTCCGGATCTTGCACATGGTACCCGAATACCGTAGCTCCTTGTTGTTTATCCGATGCACGTTTAAGTATTTTTCGCATTCCGTTACCGTAGTAAATGTTATCGCCAAGAATCATTGCGACTGAATCCTCTCCGATAAACGATTCACCTAGAATAAAAGCCTGTGCCAAACCATCAGGATTAGGTTGGACTATGTATTGTAGGGATATACCGAATTGAGAGCCGTCTCCTAAGAGACTCTCAAATCTTGGTGTGTCTTCTGGAGTGGAAATTATAAGGATTTCATTAATTCCGGCCAGCATTAAAGTAGATAATGGATAATAAATCATTGGTTTATCGTATATAGGTAACAGTTGCTTACTGGTTACCATGGTTAGTGGATAAAGGCGGGTGCCGCTACCTCCGGCAAGAATGATGCCTTTCATAGAATATTTACACCTCACAAAAAATTGTTATCAAATTTAGATTATTAATTATTAATGTTTAAAACCGGCTACTTTTTCATGTACCTATTTACAAAACTTTTTAGATCCCCAATTCTTTCTTTGGACAATAATAGAAATAAAAAATAACAAAGTAAATAGATGAAAAACCCCATCTCAGGTGATATAAACCACGTGCTGAGAACAAATATAATAACTAAAGATAATCCTTGTACTAGGTTCCTGAAGATGAAAGTGTTCATATATTTAGACAAAACATATTCTGAAATCATACTTCTTAAGACTATTGCAAAAACCGATCCAATTACAACTATGTAAATATTTTCAAATATATAAGCACCCAAAACACCTAAAAGTGCACTTGTAAATAGCGATACTATATTTATCCAAAGAAGTGTCCGTTCCATTCTTAAAACTTTAAAAAATGTAGAACATAATAGATTCATTTTCCCATCATACATGCATAATGGAATAAAAATAATTAAATAACGTAAACTTTCTTGATATTCTGGCAACCATATACCTAAAACATAATATAGGGGCAGATATAAAAGAAAAATCGCTGGTAATAAAATATCTAGTAAATCTCTTGTAAAACTATAAATCTTTCTTTGCTGCTCACTACTAGTTTGACGGAGTGTAGGGAAAAGAACCATACTTATTTGAGCAATAAAAGCTAATATAAATGTTGCAAGTGTTAATGAAAACGAGAATACACCAAATACCTCTATTCCCCATTTTCTATCAACTAGGAAACGAGAACTTCCTAAAATCAATAAACCTGCTATATTAGATAATAGTAAACTTATTCCTACTGACATATTCGACCATAATTCTTTCACAGTTGCAAAGCCCATTTTGATTTTTACACAGATTAATTTTTTGGAGTTAAAAAATAAATATATGAGCGCAAATATCTTTCCACATATATCTAAAATTACATAATAAGAAAAACTATCACATTTATTAACAAGCAATATAGCAACTACTATTATAAACCACGATTTATCGACAATGATTGAAATAGAATACAATTTAGTTTTATTGACTGATTGAAGTAGATAACCTATAAAACCAATAGCATTTAATAACGGGATATATAGAGCTGTAGTTAAATATATAAATTTTCTGTTTGCATCATCTGTAAATACTATGCTATAGCTTATAATTGCAATTGCGATAAAACAATGAGTAGTAAAGGAAATCCAAAATTGCGAACCTAAGAGACGATGGTTTATTTTTTCGTAGTCATTTCCGCCATTTCTCAAATAGATCCCGTCATTAAGACCAAGATGAAAGAACCCAACATAACTCACATAAAAAACAGAAAGTTGCCAGTAACTATACTCTTCAACACCTAAAACTTTAGGAATTAGTAATGACATTATTACACTTACGAAAAAAGAAAATCCTTGTGCTGCAAAGGCAATAAGCACACTATTAATGATCTTTCTCACTTATTTTTACCCCTCAATAGAATAAATACCATAATTTCGACTGAATGCAAACTAAATTTTCAGCGTTTTAGGTTCAAAAAAATCCCTAGTTTATTTTACTTTACGACGATCAATGACTAACGCTAGTATTCCTCCAATTAACAGTACATACCAAAAGATAGATAACCTTAAAAACCAAGCAAAAAACGATAAAAACACTAAACCAAAACACGCTGCTACCAGAACATCGTATAAAACACTTTCCTTTTTTTTCATATTTATGTAGGAGAAACTAAAAACACACCCTAAAATAAATACCACAAAAATTGCTCCGAATCCAAAATCATAGATAAGTTCTCCGATATATGATAAAACATTTGAAGATGCTGGTGTGTAATACGTATATTCCCCTATAAAGTTCACATTGTAATCAACAACACCTAATTTATTTAGAACTAAATAAAAAATTCTAAAAGTTGCAGCCCCCCAATGACTGTGGATTGGACTTCTTAAATATTCATTTAATACAGCTATTGGGGAACTAAAGTAAAAAACTATACTATATATAATTGAATTATTTACTGATAGTTCCTGAATTTTTGTACTGGCGTATGGTAGTACAACTGCTTCACCTGTCCTATTAAAAGTAATTAAAAAAACTACAAAACATAATGCACCTAATAGTATTATTAATTTCATTTTTGACTTATTACCTTTGAAATTCTTTTCAGTAACTTTAATCTTACTTTTTTTCAAAAAGAACTGAGATGAAAACAAAATAATGCCAGAAATCAAACTGCCCCTCGAACCAGATGTGAGTTGACTAAGTACTAATAATAATAAAGGTAATAAGATAACATGTTCATATTTGTATCTATACAGGTATACTGAAGAGAATACGATTGCAACGAATATTACACCCTCAGTATTGAAAATATCCGTATAGTTCATTCTTTCATATATAGAGTCATTATATATTTGAGATATATTTGTAATTAAATTAAATCCATATGTACGAATAACAAATGCTAATTTCATCAAAATTGATAAAGAAGAAATAATAGATAGGACTACTATATATTTTTTCAATGATTTCCTTACATTTTCTTCATTCTTGTAAACATCATTGTTATCTTGTTTTTTAGAAAGGAACACTCCACACATACACCCAGTAACATAAATCATTTCTGCCAGAATAATAACATACCAAGTATTTGCATTCAGTTCATAGTATAGTATCCATCCAGTTTGATGCAGAGAAACACATAATAACCATATGAAGCAGTATACAGTTATAGGATTTTTCCAATTTTTATACAATAAAAGACCAATTAAATAACTTATTAGACTAATAAATATAAATAATATTAACATAGTTAACCTCACTGCTCTTTAAAGTATAAATTAAGAACCTTAAATTTCTTAAGTCGTCTAGAAACAATTATTTAATCATACATAATACATTTAATGTTATTCCTTCAATATGACCTTGCTAATCCCTATGTATATATAAGCAAGGATATCTTTAATACTCAAATCCATAAACATTATTCTTAAGCAATTTTCCCTCTTAAATTCCCTTAAAATTGCATATCTATAACTCTTTTTTAATATTTCTTTCTTAGTGAAAGCTCCAATAATATTTCTAATAATTATTCTGTTTACTTTTCCTCTCCAACTATGTTTCTCCTTAAATTCATGCAGTTTAGATGCAATAAATATTTTATCAACACCTAATTTTGTTGTCTTTATTAAATCTACTGAATTTCGTGTTGAGTTGAAACTAATCCTTCTATAATTATAAAAGTATTCGCTAATATATTTTACTTTATTTGCTCGAAAAAGTGTTTTGGAGATCTCTAAAACATCCTCTGCATAACGCCCCTCCATAAAACTAAATCCAATTTCTTCTAAAAATTCCCTTCTATAGATTTTATCGCACGGTGACAAGGAAGGTTCAAATTCAAAATACTCTTTCCCCGTATAAATTTTGGTATCATCGATATCAAATTTATATTTTGAGTTTCTTAAGGAATTATCATCATACCAATTCAAATATCCACATTGAACTATATCTAAATGATGAGACTCAATTATCTCCAACATTATTTTATACATATTAGGCTCAATAAAATCATCAGAATCAATAAAAGATATATATTTACCTTTTGCTTTAGAAAGCCCCAAGTTTCTGGCAGCCGCCTGTCCACGATTTTTTTGATGAATTAATATTATGTTATCAGGGTATTGAGTACAAAAATCTAAAGCAATTGTACTACTTTTATCAGTGGATCCGTCATCCACTATTATTATTTCGAAACCTTCATCTTGTTGAACCACTAAACTTTCGATGCATTTTTTTATATATTTTTCAACATTAAACATTGGAATGATAATCGTGATAAATTTATCCATAATTTTCAGCTCTCTTATTATTAATAAGTTAAAGTTCTACTTTGCCTAATTTATTTCTATAAAAATCGAAAACTCCTTTTAGAACGTATTTTCTTTTGTTATCTATTATCACTTTAATCCCTCTAGTTAAAAAGAAAAAGATAAAAAAGCGGATTTTTGTTATAATCGAAGTCTTACACTTACTGAAAAAATACAAACGATTTCTGTTATTATAATAAATTGAGGTTGAACTATTTTTCCCAGTTGAGCTGCTTTCTTTGTGATATATAACACTATTTGGAGTATATATAAGTTTTTTTCCTGATTGTATTACTCTATAGCAATAATCGACGTCTTCTACATACAAAAAATATTTCTCATCAAGATACCCAACATCGTTAAATAAACTTTTTTCTATAAGCCACATACATCCTGATAGAAAACCTACGTTTTCTGACTTTTCAGATGGATTATTATAATAATGGTAACCCGAACCTTTATGTAGACTTATATATCCACCACCAATAAATTCATCTTTATTATTATAATCATGGATTTTCCCACCAACCATACCAACATTGCTATCTTTAAATTCTTTAAGTAATGGCTGTAAAAAATCCGTTGTTACTTCAGTATCATTATTTAGTAACATTACAAAATCAGCACCGTTTTCCACTGCGTATTTTATTCCAAGATTATTTCCCCCTGAAAAACCCAAATTACTATCTGAATTTATTATCACCAATCTACAGTTTGAAGTTTTTTTTAGTAGTACTGTCTCATTTTCTAATAGCATTGATTTACTCACTTTAGACGGATACTCAATAGTTAAAAAATCATTATACTTACTAGCAACCCATTTTTTTATAGCAGATATCGAATTATCAGTTGATTTGTTATCAACAACTACAACTTGAAAATTTGAGTATGTGATCTTAAATAATGTTTCAAGACATTTAATTGTTTCCTCATATCCATTATAATTCAACAAAATTATATATATTTTCTCATCTAATTTATTCAGCATTTTTTCTCCTTAAAATTTTAGTACATGATATAACAACCTGAAAAAGTTACAAACCTGTATCCGATTAGATTATTTAAATACAATATTCATACAAAATTGCAAGCCATTATCTTAGTATAAGTTTTATCCGAAGAATCATCCAGTTTATAACGCTTATAAAAACCTCTTTTTGGTTGCATTAAACATGTAGTTTACATGATAGTAGATACTTTTTAGAACGGGTAAATTTTGTCTTTCCCTCAAACATTTGTAATAGAGTTTGGAGTTTTTAAACTTATTACTCGACAGAGAGTTTTCACCTACTCTATATGAAGCTAGATTTTCATTTAAACCAAACGCCGTATGACCCGCTTTTAAGTATTTCATCCACGTTAATGCATCTTCAAGATGACCATTCTCAATTTTAACTTCACCTATCATTTCCCTATCCAGCACAACAGTCAAACATCCTATAATAGTGTTTTTCAAGTATTGTTCATAAGTTATGGTTTTAGGGACACTAAAAATTTTATTTCGTTTATTAGGTTCAAAATTCATAATTTCATAGGAAGTAAACGTAAAGGCATAACTATTAGTACGCATAAATGAAATTTGTCTCTCAAGTTTATTCATTTTCCATGAATCATCAGAATCTAAAAAAGCAATAAATCTACCACGAGATTGCCCAATTCCTGTATTTCTTGCTTTAACAACTCCTGAATTCACTTCCTGAGTATAGAGCTTGATTCGTGAATCTTTTTTAACGTATCGTTCAATGATTTCTTTAGTGTTATCTGTAGAACTATCATTAACAATGATCATCTCCCAGTTTTTGTACGTTTGGTTAATAACGCTGTCAATACATTCTTCTACATACTTTTCACAATTATATGCTGGAGTTATTATCGATACTAAATCATCGGCAAAATCAATTAATGAATCACTCACTTGTACAGCCTCACCTTCAGTGTTTATTTCTCAGTTTTCAAAATGGGATCTTCAAATCCCCTAACACTGTAATTTTCTTTATAATTATTCATATGTTGATCATATACCAAATCACTGAACACTTTATTTACAATCCCCAGATGCTTAATCAATACTTTTAGATTAGGAATATACAGACAAATTAAATATTATTTCCTTAAACTATCGATTGCACCATTTTGCTAGTTTATATATTCGCTATTGTTCATTAAACCTTTTTTGTACTCACCCTCAATCGTAAAAATTCAGAGAGATTATCAATATGTAATATACTTATCTTGTTATCAACATTAATAAAGGTATTTTTGGCGGATTTTGATAAAATCAAATAATTCCTTTTAGAAAATCTCCTATAAATCATAGGGGGCTCAAAGAAGCATCTTATAAAGCAGCCCCTTTAGTGTTTGATGCTACTTCCTCATCGTTCGTTCCTTCCCTCACACCTTCAGATTTCAGCACATTCAGAATGGTCATAAAGAAAACTTTCACATCGAACAAAAAAGTAATATTTGCAGTATATTCACCATCAAGACTTGCTTTCAATTCAATAGAAAGTTCGTCTCTACCATTAACTTGGGCCCATCCAGTCAAACCTGGCTTTATGTCATTAGCTCTAAGTTTATCTCTTTCTGCAATCAGATCGTACTGATTCCACAGTGCTGGACGGGGTCCTATTATACTCATTTCACCCTTTAGAATATTAATTATCTGTGGAAGCTCATCTAAACTTGTCTTCCTCAATAATTTACCTACTTTGGTAATAAAGAAATCCGGATCTTGTAACAAATGTGTAGGCATTTCTGCTGGAGTATCAGTGCGCATAGTTCTAAATTTAAGTATATAAAATTCTTTTTTGTTTTTCCCTACTCTTTTCTGCTGGAATAAAACAGGCCCTTTTGAACTCAACTTAACCAAAAAAGCAATTATCAACAAAAAAGGCCATAAAAGGAGAATCCCAATTAGAGCCAGTACAAAATCAATGATTGGTTTTACAATTACATAAGGCTTCATAAGTTCACCTGATCCTTTTAGGACATATATTTCATTGTAGTACAACCTCATCACCAGCAATATAGATAGAGGTTGTACAGTACAGATTAAACAAAAAACTTATTAATTCCCCATACCTTCTGCTATTTCCATCCCTTTTTGTAATTCAGCTTCAAAGGTTGCTCTGTACTGATTAATAATATCAGTACTGTAACCATTAGAGGTCAATTGCGACTCAGCATCAGAGATTATACTATTGAAGCTAGAGGTAAATGAAGCAAGCTGTTGTTTTCCTCTAGCCAATAAGCTTGATTTAGTAGCTTCATCAGTTGCACCAATATATTCAAGAGCTAGACTCATTAGAGTAGAGGTGCTTTGGGATCTCAAAGCATTAAGCTTCGCTTCTGTTGCACTTGTAATTTGTTCATACGTGATAGTTTCTTTATTCGTCGATCCGCCTTTAACTGAGGTTTCACTTGTTGCTGTTGGTTTAACTGTTGCAGAAGAGGTTTGGCTCGCTGATTCAACAGTACTACCTGAAGAGTAGATATTCTGTTCCTTATAATCCTTAGATTCATTAGTAATTGTCTTAGTCTTTTGATCCCAAGTGATTTTATTACCTACAGATTCAGATATGAAACGAAGCGGTACGTATAAAGAACCATTAAGTATATAACTGGATTGGCCTATCGGAAGAGTTTTGGTCTTTTCATTAAAAACAAACTTAGCTTTCATGTCACTTAAGGTTACGACCTTAGAAGTAAAAGCATTCTGATCACTTGTAACATTCATTAAGTACTCTTTGATTAAAACAAGCTCTGATGAGCTTGGTTCATTTACTGTTACTTTAAGATTTTTTGCGTCCCATGCTACAGATTTTTGAAGGGCATAAGACATAAAACGCAGTGGAACATACGTTGTATTATTATAACTAAAAACTATCTGCTCGGATGGCGGCGTCAGCTTAACACCATCAAAAACCATTTTAACGTTTACAGTATTTACTTTGATAAAATTTGTTTTGACACTGATAGTATTACTTACAGTCTTCTCGGTTGAAGCTGCTAATGCAGACAAAGGAGCCGAAGCGGTTAAAGGAGCTACACCTACAGACAAAAGCAGCAACACAGTCGCTGCAGACAATTTAATCTTACTCATCATTGTTCACTTCCTTCTTCCGATGCTTTTTCTTCAGCTATAACCTGAGCTTGCGTCTTCCCTTCACTTACACCATACTTTTTAGCAATTTGCGAAAGTTCATTGTATTGCTCTTCAGAAACCTTACCAAGAATAATGCTCCGAGCCTCCCGCTTCTCCTCAATTGTTAAACCTCCAGATGCCAACTCCTGTAATCTTTTTATATCTGACATGCTGAGTTGGCCCATTACAATAGATGCGACATCTGCCTTTTCTTTCACAGTTACATTCTCTTGTATATGTTTAGCTTTATCAGCCGACACCTGAGCTGAATAGCCCTCTAAATTATTATTCTCCTCAGCGGCTGGACTTTTTGTTGGATTAGGAGTGACCCTACTCGGCTGTTCACCGTTGTTCTTAGAAGAGTTCTCTTCTACTGGCTGTCTTGTTTCTTCTGCAGCTTGTGGTGTATTCAGTGGTATTACAGTCTCAGCAGGAGCATCATCATTACTATTTACATTCTCATTAGTAGATATATCAGAAGCTGCTGTTTCTGTAGGTACTGCAGTGAATGTAGGCGTTGCTTCCAATACAGTTTCGCTGTCAGAGGCATTATTAGATTCCACTTCTATTCCTTCAGCCAACGAAGTCATAAGCTTATCTATTGCATAGTTAACAGCAAACAAGCCACCAATTGCTAATACAATTACCACAGATAACGACCATGCCAATACTTTTTTCCATCTCTTGTTGAACATTGTAACCCTCCCGATAATACAAATTAGCTAATAGCGGCTTGGGCAACAGGCTGCATAGGGACAATCTGATTAATCACTTCACGAATAGCACTTGGTTCCTCAGTTAACACACGCTCAAGCCGTTTAAATTCTAACTCCAGTTGATTCTGACTGATCACATTTGGTTTACCAATAAATATACGATCATGTTGAGTAGAACCTAGATTCTCTTCGTCTGTCAGTAATTCTTCATAAAGTTTCTCACCTTCACGTATACCTGAAAACTTAATATCAATATCTTTATAAGGTTCATACCCCGATAAGGTAATTAAGTCTTCCGCCAACGTTAGAATTTTTACAGGTTCTCCCATGTCCAGTACAAATACTTCTCCACCTTTGGCAAAGGAACCAGATTGGATTACCAGTTGGACAGCCTCAGGAATAGTCATGAAATAGCGGACCATTTCAGGATGGGTAACAGTAACAGGACCACCGGCAGCAATCTGCTGTTTGAATGCTGGAATTACACTGCCACGACTTCCTAAGACATTACCAAAACGAACAGCAGAGAATTTAGTTTTACTAGTAGTATTCAGACTTTGTACATACATCTCTGCAATACGCTTTGTCGCACCCATCACACTAGTAGGATTAACAGCCTTATCAGATGAAATCATAACAAAACGTTCTGCTCCGAACTTGTCAGCACAGTCCGCAACATTTCTAGTACCGAAGACATTATTTTTGATAGCTTCCGATGGATTGCGTTCCATCAGCGGAACGTGTTTATGAGCTGCCGCATGAAAGACTACATGCGGTTTATATGTCTGAAAAACATCCATCATACGATTACGATCTTGCACGTCAGCGATAACTGTAACTATCTCGAGCTCAGGGAATTTCTTTCGAAGCTCCATTTCAATTGTATAGATACTGTTCTCACCATGTCCCAGCAGTAACAGTTTCTCGGGTGCAAAAGGTGACACCTGTCGACAAAGTTCTGACCCTATGGATCCACCAGCTCCAGTTACCATAACAGTCTTGTTATGCACATAACCGAGAATCCCATTTAAATCTGCTGTGACCGGCTCCCGTCCTAATAAGTCTTCAACACTAACATCACGCAGCTTTTTTACAGATATCTTACCTGCAATTAGGTCGTTAAGAGCAGGGATAATCTTAAGTTTGGCTCCCGTTGCTTTAGACAAATTAATAATTTCAGAAATTTCAGTTCTTGAAACAGACGGCATTGCAATAATAACTTCATGAATATATTTTTCTTGAATTAGTCGTGGTATATCATAACGATTTCCAAGGACTGGTAACCCTAATATTGACATGTGATATTTATTATGATCATCATCAATGAAACCAACTATTTTTGTATGCGAAAAAGAAGGTCCCATCATTTCTTTTGCAATCAATATTCCGCAGTCCCCAGCGCCAACTATTAGGGCATGCGTTTCGGTTGTTTGACTTTTAATACGATCATTATGGAAAACCCTCCATAAAAAACGCACACCACCAACCAAAACCAATATCGTTTCCATTGAACGAACCTCAACAGCAAACGGCACACGCTCTGGCAGCAACAATAGTGCAACAAGGTAAGAAACCACTGCACCCACCACTATTGCTTTAAGAATTGAAATAATCTCTCCGATACTTGCGTATTGCCACATCCGCCGGTAGAGTCCGAAATAGATCAAACTCCCCCCTATTACAAGGGTTGATATAATTCCGAATTGATACATCTGTATAACGTACCCATGAGGGATACCTTCATTGAATCGAAACCAATAAGAAGTTATAATACTGAACCAAATAATAGCAAGATCAATGAGAAACAACATAAACACTCTCGTTTTCGCTGTCATTTTTAGTGCCTCCAAAAATAACAATTTTCTCAACAGAACAATATCAATTACCGTAGTAATAATAATAGTAACCTTCACTGGCTTTACGTTTGACATTATTAAGTACTACCCCAAGCATTTTTGCCCCGACACGATCAAGATTTGCTTTTGCTTTGGCTGCGATATCTCGTTTCACTTTACCGTAGCTAACAACCATGATGACACCATCACTTTTAGAGGCGACAATTTGAGCATCTGTAACTGCCAGCAATGGTGGGGTATCAAACATAATTACATCAAATTGCTGGCGGAGATCTTGTAAAACCATGCTCATCCGATTGGAAGCCATCATCTCTGCCGGATTGGGAGGAATAGGGCCAGAAGTCATAATAGACAGATTTGGCACACCAGATTCCTGAATCACTTCACTCAATTCAACTTGTTGGGATAACAATGAAGAAAGCCCATAACGATTACTGAGAGAGAAAGTCTTATGAGATGTAGGCTTTCGCAGGTCACCATCAATTAATAGTACTTTCTTGTCAGCTTGAGCATAAGCAGCAGCAAGATTAGCAGTAACCGTCGACTTTCCTTCTTCTGGCCCGGAGGAGGTAACCATAATAATCTGAATTCGCTCGTCCACAGAAGAAAAGTCAATATTCGTACGAAGCGCCCGAAAAGCTTCTGATACCGGAGACCGCGGATTCGTCACGGTAATAAGATGGCGTTGTTTATTTGTTTGCTGTGACATGTTCAAGTTCTCCTGCCTTTCTGGATAGCTTCTGAGCCTGTGTTTCTGTACCTTTAGTTTCTTCCTGACCAAGTCTTGTAATCATTGCTATTGTCGGTAGCCCTAAATACTTCTCGATATCCTCTTCCGTCTTCAATGTATCATCCATATATTCTAGCAGGAACGCAATCCCCAGACCGATCATCAACGAAACAATAAAGGCAATCGCCATGTTCATTATTACATTAGGTTCAACTGGACCTGGTGTAACAGGCGGTTCAAGTTTTGCTTCATTTAAAATCGATACGTTCTGTACATTGAACAAGGAAGGAATCTCCTGTTTGAACACAAGTGAAATAGCATTAACCATTTCTGCTGCTCTCTCATATGAATTATCTTGAACGACAAGTGTCATCACCTGCGTATTATTTACAGAACTCACGTTAACTTTTCTCAGCAATTCTTCAGCAGTAGTATTAAATTCCGGATAATTCTGAGCAACAACATCCAGAATAGCTGGTGTTTTGATAATTTCCTTATAAGTATTGATTAACTGAATGTTAGTATTGATTTGATTCAAATCCAGCTGTGAGCCTGTAGTTTGTACCTGCTGCGTCTGATTTACAATAATCTTCGTGGAGGCCTCATATACCGGTTTCTTAATGTATAAGCTATAAATCCCAGCGAGAAGACATACTACAATTACTATACTAACAATCATCCACAGTCTCTTCTTAACAATCTGAAAATAATCGCGCAGATCCAATTCTTGTGCTGACAAGTGAATTTCCCTCCAAGCGGTTTCTGTAATATTTCATTCCATGCTAAAAAAGTGCCTCCTCTCACACTGACGAGAGGAGGCTCTCCACTTGCTTATCTAACTTCTTATTTGAAGTTGATTGTACGATAGATAATAACAGCAGCTTCTGCACGAGTAGCAGTGTCGTTAGGGTTAAACTTACCGGCATTACCAATTACCAGGTTGTTGCTGGCTGCAAATGCTACGCCGTCTTTCAGGGAAGCACTGATCTTCGCTGCATCGGAGAACTTGCTCAATGCAGATGCATCAGTAGTTGCTGCAGGGTTAAGAGATTTGATTGCACGGGCGATCATAGTAGCCATTTCAGCACGTGTAATTGTGGCATTAGGATCAAAGGTTGAAGCATTACGTCCAGTGATGATGCCTTTCTCTGCTGCTACTGCAACATAAGGAGCGTACCATGCTGTGGAAGCTACATCGCTGAAGCTTTCAGTTGCTGTGCTGTTCTCAAGGTTCAGTGCGCGAATCAGCATCTTGGAGAATTCAGCACGGGTTACGTTGCTCTTAGGAGCGAACTTACCGGAACCGATACCTTCAATTGCTCCTTTAGCAGCTACAACTTGAATCTGTCTTCCAGCCCAAGCTTGTACACTAGCGATGTCGCTGAAGGTCACCTTATTCTCAACTACTGCATAGGAAGAGAAAGTATCACGTGGTTCAACGATGTAATCACCGTCAACCACACCACCTTGGAATTGCAGTTCGCCGTATACAATCTTGGCTACAGACAGCAGTTCCTTATCAAGGCCAGTTGTGTTCTTAAGCGGAAGCTTAATTGTCAGTGGCTGTTTGAAAGTAGTAGTTGCAACTCCACCAACAGTCAGACCAAATTCATATACATTGGAAGCCAGTTTCAGGCTAGTGATAGATGTAACAGTAGTATCAGCAACAGTAGCCGCTGTCAATGTAACTGCTGCACCAAACTGCCCTACAGGAATCGTAATAGTCAGACCATTAAAGCTAACAGCGATATTAGCAATACCTTTAGCTTTGGCAGCTTCAATGATTGCTTGAGACAAAGGAACTTCTACTTTTGCAGCATTAACAGTTCCAAGGCTCAATGTGAGTGTAAGACCTGTCTTACCAGCATTAGCCGCTACCAGCGCGTCAAATGCCTTAAGTACATCTGCATCTACCAGCTTCAGAGTAGCAGTGCCATTTACAATGCTAACCAAAGAGGATACATCGTAAGTTCCTGGAGTTGCAACAGGATTAGTAACAGTACCGGAGTTGCCGCCAGTTCCAGGGTTACTAGTATCAGCCTTCAGGTAAGCATTATAGTATGCTTTAGCAAGAACCAGAGCTGCTGCTTTAGCTTTTGCAGGAGATACTACAGCTTCAAGGTTAGTCTTTACAGTTGAAAGGTCGGCTTTTGTAACTTCGAAATCGTTGAGTCCGTATACTACATCCTGAACAGTGGACGTACCCACTTTGACTCCAAGAACAGCAGCTTCAGCCTGCTTGAAGAGTTCACTGCTTGGGTCTAGCAAAGCTGATGCGATAACGGCTTCACTTTTACCTTTCAGGATAGGAATCAATGTCTGTTCAACGCCGGCAGTACCGAAGATGGAGTTGTAAACATCGTCAATTGTCAGGCTAGGAACACCAACATTAGTTGCAATCTTCTTAACGAGTTCTTTATAAGCCGGGTAATTCTCGGATTGCTGAATATCCGTTACTGCGGAAAAATCAGTTGTGTAATAAGAATTAACAACGTCAACATACAGATCAAACAGAAGCGCTTTGTCTTCAGCTGTCAAGAATGTCAGTTTACCAGTAACCGGTGCGAAGGCTGTTTCCAGCTCGGCTTGAGTTACACCTTGAAGCTCTGTACGGAAATCACGAAGAACAGTCTTCTCATCTGCAGTCAGGGAAGAGTATAGTACATTTGCACGAGTCTTCAATGTTTCAAAAATAGTGCTGCTAGTCGCAGCAGAAGCTACACTAACTCCCAGGTGTTTAGCCAAACCTTCGCTGCTGAATGGAAACCCTGCTACGGATGCTGCTGCCATGCTTACTGCTAGAGTTGATACTGCCAGTTTCTTCTTCAAACTCACTTGTCATCCACCTCTTCATATGTATTTATATTCTTTATACTACTGTACTGCCGGATTTGTTGCGCCCAATACCAATGTTTTTTTGATAAAATATAACAATAACCCAGTAATACCCATTCTACCATCATTCACATGATTGGTCACCCTTTACGAGAAAAAAATCCGAACATTTTATGAAGCTTCTTGCCCGAATTACTATAAATAACCCGAATTAACTCCTCATTGTCGATGATTTTTTGCGAATTTTGGCGGAATTTGTCGCAAGCCACATCACCCAGTTCCTTCTCCAAAACTTTGAAGGCTTCACTCAGTCCGAACGGACGATGACTGTTATCGTGTGCATCCGATGCGACAACATGAACCGCGTTCCTGCGGCACAGATCGATAGACAGCTTCTGCAGCTTGCTTCCAAAGGTTCCGGCCAGACTCTGGGCTGTCACCTGACCCACCGCTCCCAGCTCTATTAATCTCTCAAGCTTGACGGGGTTACTGGCAATCTCAGCG
The DNA here is from genome assembly GCF_058313675.1 of Paenibacillus sp. fava2. NCBI lineage: Bacteria > Bacillati > Bacillota > Bacilli > Caryophanales > Paenibacillaceae > Paenibacillus > Paenibacillus sp. fava2. The sequence continues at coordinate 5,869,287 of NZ_CM177755.1, forward strand.
TTGCGCTCCGGATGGGCGATGACCGGAACGAAGCCCTGAATCACCAGCTCGTGGCAGGTCTCCTCCATCGTGCGCGGCACACGTGAAGAAGGCATTTCCAGCAGAATGTATCTCGTATTTGCCAGCGTCAGTAGTTCTCCCTGCTCCAGATCATTCAGCAGATCCCCGTAGACACGGATCTCCTGACCGGGAAGTACAAGCAGCGGAAGTTCGGCCTGCCTGATTCTATCATTCAGCAGCTCTACCGCTTGTCCAATGGCCGGGGCGGGATTCATATATACTCCGTTAGCATGATGCGGCGTGGCAACAACAGTAGAAATGCCATCCTGTACAGCATCCTGTGCCATGGAGAGGGCTGCTTCCCAGTCGGCAGCACCGTCATCCATAAAAGGCAAAATGTGGCTATGAATATCTATCATATACTATTTATCGGTCCTTTTCCAGTTGATTTGAATAGATTCGTCAAAAAAATACAACCATTTCACTAGGAAATGATTGCTAAAAATGTACTTTGTTCAAGCTTAAGCTTCCAGGAAAAACATGACTTTTGCTATTGTCGCAAGCTCTTTATCAATCTCACTGCATACCTTATCAGACTGTGCAGCATTGCGTAAATCCAGCAATCTGTCAGCCGTGCGGCGCAGCTCCGTGATCTCCCGCTCTACAGCATCTGATTTATACAAATTTATTATTTCTGACAGGGAATGCTTATGCTGATAGATTAGTTTACTCCCCGAATCCGTCAATTCCGAAATCCGGCGCACAGATCCGCGCTCATAATAATAGACCATAGTAAAGCCTTTATAGATTCTATTCACAGTCCCGGTCCCTTTATAGGTGACGAACAGCTTGCGGACAGCATTATTGAGATGTGAATTGACCACACGGCAGGATAGCGAACAGATGTAGATCCCCCGCTTATTCTCGACTGTGAGGCGTACTTCTTCCCCCCCGGCTTCCTCAAGAACAATGACCTGCTCCCCGCCCCCGGCGACCTTAACCCGGTGGCTGATATAGCAGGTATCGGCTGTGAGCAGAAACTGGTTCATCTGAAATTCTGTCATCTGCAAAGTCGCATTTACATATTCTGTTGCCAATCGCTGAGCCATAACCATCCCTCTATTCTTTGTGATGACTCCCATCCCTAAAGGGAAGGGCTTCTCAGGTCAACGGAAACGGCAACCCATTCCCTCGCTGAAGGCTCCATCCGAGCCTACGCAGTCAATGTTCAGGCTGTGGCTCTTTTCAAAATATTAATAGCAGCATTCACGTCTCGATCCGTGACGAAACCACAATGCAGACAATTGTGCACACGTTCCGTCAGCTCTTTTTTGACGATTTTACCACAATGAGAGCAAAGTTGCGATGTATTACGTGGGTCAACCTGCTTCACGATTCTACCAGCACTCTCAGCCTTGTATTTCGTGAATTGTACAAGTTGAAACCAGCTTGCGTCAGCAATCGACTTTGCAAGATGATGATTCTTGACCATACCAAGCGTATTTAGATCCTCGAAAGCGATCAAACCGAAACGATTTACGAGACTCCTAGACAGTTTATGTGCGTAGTCTTTGCGTTGATTGGCAACATGTTCGTGCACACAAGCCAGTATACGCACTGCTTTTTTACGTCGATTAGACCCTCGCTTCTTACGACTTACAGAACGCTGCATCCGCCTTATCCGCTTCTCGCTTTTGCGTAAGTATTTCGGCGTATCAAACATCTCGCCTTCAGATGTAATAGCAAGATGCCTTAATCCGAGATCAACACCAATCTGTTCCGAACAATCAGGTAACTGCTGTCGCTTCACTTCGGCAGACAGACAAGCGTAATATTTGCCGTTCTTCTGGATGATAGTGCATGTTTTAATCTTGCCTTCCACTGGACGGTGAAGCTTAATCTTAACTTCTCCAATCTTAGACAACCTGAGCTTGTTACGCTCCAGCTTATAGCCGCCCTGCGGATAGGTGAAGCTATCATACTGCGAGGCTGGCTTAAAGCGGGGAAAACCCGGTTTTTCTCCAGCCTTAACCCGACGAAAAAAAGCTTGAAACGTCTTTTCTAATCGTTTGGCAACGTCCTGTAATACTTGGGAGTGAACTTGCTTCAGTGCTGGAACCGCTGCTTTCCGCTCGGTAAATGTATTTGTCTGATCGTAATAGTTGAGACTCTTACCTTCTTTTTTATAAGCAAAGATACGTTCATCAAGTAAACGGTTATACAGCAGTCGGCAACGTTCTAAAGTGAAGTCTATCGCTTTGCGCTGTTCGCCGTTAGGATACAGTCGGTATTTGTACGCGATTTGCATATTCAATGCTCCTTATGTTCTTCAAAATACCGCTTTTTTGGTTCATGCGATAAGCTGCCGACAGCTCCGAAGAAATAGCTATTAGTCCATAGTGATGGAAGCAGGAAAGTAAGCCCCTTGAATTCTTGGCACAAAATACGCGATGTGTACCCTATCAGGTACTCTACAACAGCAGACACTCAGGATTCGATTTCCTCATCAGATTGCGCATTCTTCCCAGAGGTTACCCCCTCAGGTTCAACTTGTTCCAATGGCTCTTCAGTTTCTTCCATCTCATTAAGTCTGCTGTAAGCCTCAATTAGAGCCCACAGCTCCTCACGGCCTAGTCCCAGCTCCGATGAGAACGGAATGAAATTATCTCCCGGCAATACGCCGAGCTCCTGCTTCATGATCTTGATGTGCTTTGGCCAGCGTGTCTTGGGAATTTTGTCTGCCTTGGTCGCTACCACACAGAGCGGCAGATCGTAATGCTTGAGCCAGTCAAACATCATTTTGTCATTACTTGTGGGCGGATGGCGCAGATCCACTACAAGCAGGATGAGCTTCAGCGTCTCACGCTCCTCCATGTATTTCTCGACCATTTTGCCCCATGAGGCCCGCTGAGTCTTGGATACCTTGGCATAACCATAGCCTGGAAAATCGACAAAATACATATCCTGATTAACCCGGTAATAGTTCATATGCTGTGTCTTACCCGGTGTAGAACTGGTGCGGGCCAAATTCTTGCGGTTGATCATCCGGTTGATAAGTGAAGACTTCCCGACGTTGGAGCGCCCTGCCAGAGCAATCTCCGGCAAGGCGTCCGTTGGGTATTGATCAGGGCCTACGGCGCTGATGATAAATTCGGCGTTGTTAACTTTCAAATGGAACTTCCTTTCTAATGCACACTACTCGGCGCTTTACTGCGGATATCTGCCTGCTGATCTACGAGCGCATGCTGGAGTACCTGGTCCATATGGGACACCGGTATAAACTCCACGTCATTACGTACACTCTCAGGAATGTCTTTAAGGTCACGTTCGTTGTCTTTAGGCAGCAGGATTTTTTTGTAGCCGGCCCGGTGGGCAGCCAGTGATTTCTCTTTGAGTCCGCCGATTGGCAGGACACGTCCACGGAGCGTAATCTCACCTGTCATCGCTACATCCTTGGAGACATAACGTTTGGTGAGTGCTGAGATGAGCGCGGTAGCAATGGTTATGCCGGCAGACGGACCATCCTTAGGTATTGCACCTTCAGGAATATGAATGTGAATATCGTTCTTCTCGTGGAAGTCCGGGGCAAGTCCCAGCTCCTCAGCCTTGGAACGGGTGTAGCTGAAGGCAGCCTGTGCGGATTCCTTCATGACATCGCCCAATTTACCGGTAAGCGTGAGCTTGCCTGTGCCCTGAACCACTGTTACTTCAATCAGCAGTGTATCTCCGCCGACTTCAGTCCACGCCAGTCCGGTGACTGTACCGATCTGATCCTCCAGCTCTGCCATTCCGTAGCGGTATTTGGATTCACCCAGATATTCCTTAACTTCCTCAGGAAGGATCGTAACCTGCTCCTTCTCGCTGGATACAATCTGCTTCGCAGCCTTACGGCAGAGCGCGGCAATCTGCTGTTCCAGGTTACGCACGCCGGATTCCCGCGTATATTCGCGGACAATCTTCAGCAACGTGTCGTCCTCAATTACGAGCTGTGCATCCTCAAGACCGTGATTCTTACGCTGCTTCGGCAGCAGGTAACGGCTGGCAATCTGCAGCTTCTCAAGCTCTGTATAGCCGGGAATATACAGCATCTCCATCCGGTCGAGCAGCGGACGAGGAATGTTGTGTACCGCATTCGCTGTGGTCACGAACATAACCTTCGAAAGATCAAACGGCAGCTCTACAAAGTGGTCGCTGAACGTATTGTTCTGTTCCGGATCGAGCACTTCGAGTAAGGCAGCGGACGGATCGCCGCGGAAATCAGAAGCCATCTTGTCGATTTCATCGAGCAGGAAGACCGGATTAAGGCTTCCGGCTGTCTTCATCCCCTGGATGATCCGGCCCGGCATGGCGCCGACATAAGTACGGCGGTGGCCGCGGATCTCGGCTTCGTCACGCACACCGCCCAGCGAAATGCGGACGAACTTGCGGTTCAGCGAACGGGCGATGGAGCGTGCCAGTGAGGTTTTACCGACGCCCGGAGGCCCTACCAGACAGAGAATCGGCCCTTTCAGCTCCTTAACCAGCTTCTGTACGGCTAAGTATTCCAGGACACGTTCCTTAGGTTTCTCCAGACCGTAGTGATCGGCATCGAGCACCTGTTCCGCTTTTAGAATATCCAGATCGTCTTCGGTCTCTTCGCTCCAAGGAAGACCAAGCAGCCAATCCACATAGTTGCGGATAACGCTGCCTTCGGCTGAGCTCGCAGGCATTTTCTCCAGACGGTCGATTTCCTTCTCGATCTTCTCCTGCACCCGCTCCGGCAGGTTCTTCTCCTGCATTTGCGAGCGCAGCTCTTCGGCTTCACCGGCCCGGCCTTCCTTCTCACCGAGTTCCTTCTGGATCGCTTTCATCTGTTCGCGGAGGTAATATTCCTTCTGGGTCTTCTCCATCTGCTTCTTCACACGCTGGTTGATCTTACGTTCAAGCTCCAGCACTTCACGCTCATTATTGAGAATGTCGAGCAGCTTCTCCAGACGTTTGCTGACATCGATGGTTTCCAGAATCTCCTGCTTATCCTTGATCTTCAACGCCAGGTGGCTAGTAATGACATCAGCCAGACGCCCCGGCTCTTCAATATCGGAGACAGCAGCCAGCGTCTCTGGAGTGACCTTCTTGGATAGCGTAATATAATGCTCGAATTGGCTAAGCACCGTGCGCATCAAGGCGTCGCTCTCCTGATCGACATCCTCCTGCTCCGGCAGTTCGCGCGCCATAACCTCATAAAACTCCTCATTATCTGTATAATGAATAATTTCGGCCCGTTCCACTCCTTCAACCAGCACACGGATCGTGCCGTTCGGAAGCTTCAGCATCTGCCGCACATTAGCAACAGTACCAACCCGAAAAATATCTTCTTGTCCAGGCTCCTCAATATTCACTTCTGACTGGGAGCAGAGGAGAATCAGGTTATCTTCAACCATAGCTTTTTCCAGTGCACGAACGGACTTCTCGCGCCCTACATCAAGGTGCAGAACCATGCTAGGGTACACAAGAAGACCTCTAAGCGGCAATAAAGGAAAACGACGACCTTTGGATTTGTTCGGCATCATCGCTTTCGCACCTCCCATGGTTCTCAAGTTATGTCATATACATCATTTTAACAAAAGCAGGTTGAAAACACCAACTGGGAAGCAAGTGTTTAAAAGCAGACCTATCACATTATGTATTATTTGTGGTTAGCGATAATAATATGTCAAAAGCATTGAGCTATTCTGATTATGTTTGCCGACATTCAGTTTTCAAATAAAAAAGCAGGATAATTGCTCCTGCTTTTTGGATTGCTATGTAATGGCATTATTTATCGATCTTGTTAGTGAACAGTAATCTCCGACTACAATATACTAACTTTTCAAGTATGTTAATTTTTCGTCAATAACTTTAATGTTTCCTACGATATTTAAACTTAAGTCGTTTGGCATTCTTTTATAGCCATCCACTACTTGAACATTCAATACTTTCAGTTTTTCTCTTGCAATATCTGGTCTAAAACATATGTTTATAGATGGTTTATTTGCTACAGAAGGATAACTCCAAGCATCCTGTACGTCTCTTGGCGGGAGATCAAAGTAGTCCTTTGCAATAATTTCTGAAACTTTATACAAATACTCATTTCCAATCCCCACTTCTCTAGTAAATTCTTCTTTAAGAAAATTGTTAATAATCCTTAATTTCAACCTATCATTACTACTGTATGAAGAAAAATCATCATCGTTCCCAATACGTACTGCCTTAATTTCATCAATTACTTCATAAGTAATTAAAGTGAAAGAATCGATTTCGTTCACTTTAGTTTCCTCAATTGCTGTTTCAATATCAAAACACGCGTACAGCAAAGATTCGTGTGGCTTGTTTAATCGCATATATTTTACAAATTTACTGGGTGGATTCCACAAGTCCTGAATTATATTTAATTCTTTATTTGGAATATCACAATTTTTGAGCTTTCTTATTCTATAAACTAAAGTACCAGTTTTAAAATTGTTCATATAAGATAACAGTACCGACCTATTATCGAACACTAAAACTTCCAAAATCTCTTTTCTTATTTCTCTAACTGACATTTTTTTAATGTTTAAGTTTCTGAATCTGTCGATTTTATTTAAAAGTATGTGCACATCTACATTAAACAAATAATCCTGCATGGTGATGCCTGGTGGTAAATTAACCATTTTGAAACTTCCTCCTAAATATTAGTAAGTCAATAATAACATTTAGGAGGATAATTTAAATTAGATTTCTGAACAAATTATTGGGAAGTAGTACGACCAGCCTATCCCATCTTCTCCTCTCAATAAGTAAGAAGGGTCGTTGCAATTTGTTAGTTCAAGCCATTTTTCTATAGCTTTATCTGCGGTGGTCTCATTGATTTCTAAAATATCTTCTTCATGAAAATCTGGATCCTCTAGAGTACCACCTACTTGAATAAAAACCTTGAACTTTTTCACTCTGAGATCGCCCTCCTTAATCTTCACTCTGTTCGCCGATAGTTCGTTAAAATCTGCTGACCAAAGCGCCTGCCACCTTTTCGCCAATGCGTTGCCGTCCGAGTGCGTTAGGGTGTGTACCGTCATCGGCAGGAAAATAATAATCTCGATTAAACTTATTGAATCCAAGATCGTAATAATTATCTAATGCCGGTATATGATACTCTTTCGCCACATCAATTACTCCCTGAACGAAATCCGTAAGCTTTAATCCTCTACGCACATAGTTATCACTGTTTTCTGTTTCACTAAATGTCCGGTAAATAGGAGTTAAGACCATAATCTTTAAATGAGGGTAAGCAGGAATCAGTTTTTCTAAGGTATATCGAAGCGCCCCTTTAAACGTCCATCGTTCAAGTGGGTTTGTATCATCCATTCCTGTATCATCATTGAACCAATCATTGGTTCCGTACGAAATCGTGATATAATCAACGGCATTGAAATCAATGCCTTTTAGAGTTGCTAAGTGCGCATCAAAATATGCCGGCATCTCATTCGATGTATCGTCAATCAAGGCTTGATCCTGCAAAGAAAAATCACCTGTCGCCACAGCATCAGCAAGTCTGTACATCGAAAAGGCATCCCAATAACCATAGTGAGCGCTCATCCGGCAACCGCCGAAACCGACATTATAAACCGTCGCCCCTGTTTTACTGGCAATATATGCAGACACACTTGATGGAGCTTCAAAGTTTCCGACAATACTGTCCCCGAAATTAACGATTATTTTCCGCCCAGAGGTTTGTTCACTGGAGTCCAACCTGTAAATGATCCATAATTCAGTGATTTAATCCGAGAATAAATAATGCCGTTGATATCCTGGTAAAACTACGTACAGTATGTCCCAGCATCATTACTCCAAACATGTAAAAGCGCTGTGGTTCCCGCTCCGTTTGGTCGGTTCACCGTCGCTCCCGTTGTAATGTAAGTGCCTGTATTGGAAAAGGCGTCCAGGTCATCAGTTTCATCTAATGCGCCGCTATAGTTGTAGTTTAATGCCAATTTTGTATTGGTTACGCTTCGATCGAACAATTCATTTTTTAATGATGTCCATTCGCCAAATCCTCCATAGTTTAAGGTCCTTATCCGGGAGTAAATATTTCCGTCAATATCTTGGTACAATTGTGTGCAGTACGTACCGGCATCATTACTCCAGACATGTAACAAAGCGGTTGTATGTGCATCAGGGGGTCTATTAAAGGTTGCTCCCACAGTAATGTAGGTCCCCGTGTTAGTAATGGTGTCAAGGTTTTCAGTACTCAACACACCTGCATAATTATAGTTTGTAGCTAATCTCGGATAAGTGACACTCTTTTCCGCGAGTCCCGTGCTTTGGTACGTTCCACCTACTGTCCACGCCGCTCCGTTCCAGTAGTACCAGTTTCCGTCTGCCGTCACAACATAAATATTCGTGTTACCGGTAGGAAACGCAGCCTGTAAGGCTGAGACCGTTGAGTATACACCCTTTGGCGACCGCTCGTCACTGCGGCAATCTGGTTATTGACGTCTGCTATATTGGCTTTTAGGGCTAGGTTTGCGTTTGTGACTTGAAGCGCGGTTTTATCGGCTTTGTCGTCCCCAAGCAATGAAATCTGCTCCGCCGTTTCCGCCAACGCGCATCAAACTTTCTATTTCCATCTATTACTTGACTGATCCACAAGGAGCATCATCTATACCCCATTCTTAGTAAAAAACCACTTAAACCTCATCCTCCGGTCACATTAAAAAAAGACGCCTCACGGCGTCCGGCTCAATCTATAGGATCTGTATGAATGCTCGCGGGCTTTCATCAGCAGCTCTTCTCTTTTGGCGGGAACGAGGCAATCGGCATAAAGAGTTTCGTAGTACCCGGCCAGAAAGTCATTCCATCTGCGTCTCCATTCGTGTAACATAAGAATCCCCCCTTAGCTGGATTGTTAGTATTGATTATTAACCAATTCTATGAGGGATTAAGCGAAAATAGTACGACCAGCACAAAAAGCCGGACATGATTCCTCCGGTACTGGACTGCTGGTATTACAGTATGTACATCGCGTGCTGCCGGGGCGAATGCGGAAGCTCAGCTAACTGGATTCTATCCAAGAATATTCGCCTTAACCGGCAGCAGGAAGGAAAACAGAACCAGCAGGATGATCAGAAGAGCAATAATATACTTTCTATGTAACAGCTTGTTCAGCATACCCTGTACTCCTATTCACTAATTTCACAACATCTTTATATAATACCTGCAAATTCCCAATTATGTAAGTAAAATTTGTTGCTTTAACTGACAAATAAGGCTGCCTCTGAGAGACAGCCTCCATATTCTTTCGCGTCTTATGCCTGCGCACTTTCCCCCGCAGCATCCGCCTTGAGCAGCGAAGCCGCAGAGAACGTCTCGCCCGATACTGCCGGCAGGCGGATGTCAGCGGTGCCGGAGCCGAACAGGTGACGGAAGACCTCGTCAACGGTGTCGACGGGGATGACCTGAAGGGGTGCAACGTCGGCAAATAAGGACTGCCAGTTATCCTTCGGGATAAAGACAGTGGTCGCGCCGGCCTGGAAGGCGGCTTCGACCTTGGCGATGACGCCGCCGACCGGCTTCACCCGGCCGTGGATGCCAATCTCGCCGGTGATGGCGACGGTGTTGTCGACCGGCAGCTGGCGGATGGCGGAGACGATGGCAACAGCCATTGCTACGCCGGCAGACGGGCCGTCAATCGGCGTGCCGCCGGGGAAGTTCACATGCAGGTCGTAGCGGTCCGGCTCCAGGTTCATCATGCGCAGCACGGTTAGCACGTTCTCGACGGAACCCTTGGCCATACTCTTCCGGCGGATCGTCCGGGAGCCGCCGCCGATCTCTTCTTCATCGACTACGCCGGTGATGTTCAGCCTGCCCTGCCCGTTCTTCGCCAGGGCGGCGGATACCTCAATCTCCAGCAGCGTGCCCATGCCCGGCCCGTAGACGGCAAGCCCGTTGACCAGCCCGATCTGCGGGGAGGTCGGTATTTTGCGCTCAGTGCGCAGCGGCAGCTGGCTGCTGCCCGCTACCCACTCCACTTCCGCCGCGCTCAGCGTGTCCCGCTGCTCGGTCAGCGCAAGCCCGGCGGCCAGCTGGATCATATTCACGGCTTCACGGCCGTTAGTCGCGTATTGCTGGACTACAGCCACCGCTTCCGGACTCGGCTTCAGACCGATCTTCTGGATCGCATCCCTGGCGATCACCTCAATCTCCTCCGGCAGCAACGGCCGGAAATAAATCTCCATGCAGCGTGAACGCAAGGCCGGAGATATTTCATCCGGTGAGCGCGTAGTCGCTCCAACCAGCCGGAAATCAGCGGGCAGGCCATTTTGGAAAATGTCATGAATATAAGCCGGCGTGTTGCTGTCCTCCGAGTTATAGTAGGCACTCTCCAGCAGTACCTTGCGGTCCTCCAGCACCTTGAGCAGCTTGTTCATTTGAATAGGATGCAGCTCCCCGATCTCATCCAGGAACAGGATCCCCCCGTGTGCCTTCGTCACTGCCCCCGGCTTCGGCTGCGGTACTCCGGCAATCCCCATCGCGCCGGCCCCCTGATAAATCGGATCATGCACCGAGCCAATCAGCGGATCGGCAATCCCCCGCTCGTCAAAACGTGCCGTAGTCGCATCAATCTCTGTAAACTTCGCATCATGCTTAAAAGGAGAGAGCGCGTTCTTCTTCGCCTCTTCCATTACCACCCGGGCTGCTGCGGTTTTTCCTACTCCCGGCGGTCCGTAGATGATTACATGCTGAGGATTCGCGCTGCAGAGCGCCGCTTTGAGCGCACGCAGCCCGTCCTTTTGCCCGACAATATCTCCGATTGAGGCCGGACGTGTCTTCTCCGAGAGCGGCTTGGTCAGGGAGATCATCCGCATTTTCCGCAGCTTGTCCAGCTCCTTGCGCGACTCCCGGTCCACCGCAGTTTTGTTGGTCTTTTGTCCACGCAGCAGATTCCAAAAATAAACGCCGATAACCAGCGCGAAAAAGAGCTGCACGATCATCAGCAATATACCTAATTCCATAGGTTACCCTCCTGTTTCATTCATTTCTATCTCTTCGGCCCAATTGGCTGCTACTAGGTAGTATAGCCGTTTCAGAAATTAGTAAACGCGCAGGCGATTCAGACTGCACTATTTTTTTGCATACTACCCTATACAGGCGGAAATACTGAGCGGACAGGAGGAGATGGAAATGACTGAGAAGCAGCATCCGGAAAAGCGGCAGGAGCAGCTGCCGGGTACGCAGGCGCTTTTTCTGGAGGAGATGCGCGGCCGGCTGGGGAAGAGCACGGATATTATTTACCGTTTTCTCGCGCTGGGCCCTTTCTCCGCTGCTGCTGTTTTCATAGAAGGAATGGCCGATCCCCAGGCGCTGATCGAGGCGCTGCACCGCGATTTGCCTCTATACTCGGAGATGGACGGGGCAGAGCCTGCCCGGGGATTGAAGCTGCTGAAAGAACGGACGATTACGCTCGGCAAAGTAGGAGAAGTCCACACACTTGCGCAGATTGAAGCGGAAATCCTTAGCGGCAACACGGTTCTTTACATTGAAAAAGCTGCATTCGCCCTGTCCGTCGGGACCGAAAATCTGAAACAGCGTGCTGTAGAGGATGCCGCCTCCCAGGCTGTCGTCAGAGGTCCGCGTGAGGGCTTCACGGAGTCACTGCGCGAGAATACTGCGCTTGTCCGCAGACGGATTCAGAATCCGCAGCTGCGGATCGAGGAACAGAAGCTGGGTGAGACCACCCGTACCGCCGTTTCCGTCATGTATATGGAGGACAGAGTGGATATGGCGGCGCTGGAGGAGCTCAGACGCAGGATGAACGCTGCTAAGCTGGACAGTGTCCTGGAGAGCAATTATATCGAGGAAATGATTCAGGACAAGCACTACAGCCCATTTCCCACCGTGTACAATACCGAACGGCCAGACGCAACAGCTTCAGCCCTGCTGGAAGGCCGGATCGCCATTCTCGTAGACGGCACGCCGTTTGTGCTGATTGTTCCGGCGCTGCTCGTTCAGTTTTTCCAGTCCAGCGAGGATTATTACCAGCGCAGTGATTTTGCCAGTCTGGTCAGGCTGCTCCGCTACCTTTGCTTCCTGCTCGCCCTGCTGACACCGTCCTTTTACATTGCTATTACGACCTTTCATCAGGAGATGATACCCACCAGCCTGCTGATCAGCCTGATCGGCCAGCGTGAAGGCATTCCGTTTCCGGCTTTTCTGGAGGCCTTTATTATGGAGGTTACCTTCGAGATTTTGCGTGAAGCGGGCATCCGGCTGCCGAAGTCCATTGGACAGTCGGTCTCGATTGTCGGAACACTGGTCATCGGTCAGGCTGCTGTTGACGCCGGACTCGTCTCTGCCGCCATGGTTATTGTCGTCGCCATTACCGCAATTGCCAACTTCGCCCTGCCGGCGTTTAATATTGGCATCTCTGTGCGGATGCTGCGGTTTGTGCTGATGGCCATTGCCGCCTCATTCGGCCTGTACGGCATGGTAATTGCGCTCATACTCCTCGCCCTGCACCTCTGCAGCCTGGAGTCGCTCGGCGTTCCTTACATGAGCTCCTTTGCCCCGCTCCACCGGAGAGCACAGAAGGATACCTTTGTCAGGCTGTCACAACGGATGAAGAAGCGGTACTTCGGGCGGAGCTGATTATGGCAGAAAGAGGAGGGCTGTCTTTTGAAAACAAAATCTCTCGGCTGCATCCTGCTGCTCATCTGCCTGACCGTTCTCAGCGGCTGCTGGAGCCGCAGGGAGCTCAATGATCTGGCCATTGTCATGGCACTCGGCGTGGATCTGGATAAGGATGGTTATGCGGTCTCCGCACAGGTAATGAACCCCGGCCAGGCCGACAGCCTGTCCGGCGGATCAAACGGCAGTCTGCCGGTTGTCACCTATAAGGCTACAGGCAAAACGATGCCGGAAGCACTCCAGCGCATGCTAAGTACCACTCCGCGCACTCTGTATCTGGCCCATGTCCGGGTACTGGTCTTCGGAGAAGCCTATGCCAGGCAGGGTGTAGGCGATGCCATTGATTTTCTGACCCGCAACCATGAGCTCCGTACCGATTTCTTTCTGCTTGTAGCCAAGCATACGGATGCATTCCGAATTCTGGATGTCATTACCCCCTTTGAACAGATCCCGGCCAACTCCCTCTATTCCTCCATCCTTGTCTCGCACAAGAACTGGGCAGGCACCGGAAAAGTGACGCTCCAGCAGTTCATTGTAGAGCTGGAACGCGGCGGCTCCAACCCGATCATGTCCGGGGTTCAGCTGCAGGGCGATACTTCTGAGCAGGGTTCTGTCAAAAATGTACAGAGCGTTATCCCCCAATCCCTGATCAAGCAGGCCGGCATCGCCGTATTCAAAAAGGACAAGCTCATCGGCTGGCTGGGGGAAGCACCAAGTAAAACCGTCAATTATGTGCTGAACGAGGTATATACGACTGAAGGCAACGTCGATTGTCCGGACGGCGGTGTCGCGGGCTTTATCATCACCGATGCCAAAAGCCGCATCAGAATTTCCATTAATGAAATGGATGAGCCCGAATTTGTCATCCATCTAAAAGCGGAAGCCAATCTCACCACGCTGCACAGCAGGCTCGATCTCAGCCAGACAGCCAGCATCAAGGAGCTGGAGCAGCGGATGGAAGAGAAGTTTGATAATCTGATGGCTGCCAATATCAGGCTGGTTCAGGAGAAATTCGACTCTGATATTTTTGGGCTGGGCGAGGAGCTGCACCGGCAGTACCCGAAGCTGTGGCGCAGCTACCGCAAGCATTGGGATGAGAGCTTTCAGTCGGTCAAGGTCAGCGTCAAATCCGATGTCGCCATCCGGCGGATCGGTTCAGTCGTGCAGCCGCAGCAAAAGGAGATGGAGCAGAAATGAGCTGGAGCCTCTTTTTAGTAATATCACTAATTGTGGTCCCCGTCTTCGAAACGCCGCAGCTGGTCAGGTTACGCTCGCCTAAGGATCTGCTTGTCTTTTACGGGATATGGGCGGTCGCCCTGGCTTCAGCCATCGGTATGACGGCCGGATTCCCGCAGTGGAGGGTGCTCGACTGGGCCCGCAGCATTGTTCAGCTTTTTCCGGGCTGATTCATTATGAGTTGAAAGGAGGCTACCTGTGAAGCGCCAAACCGGGATAAGCGCATTGCAGTTCTTCATATTGACCTTCGGTCTAACCATAGGCACCTCTATTCTCGTTGTCCCCAGCGGCGTGGCTCATATCGCCAGAGAGGACGCCTGGATCGCCTCATTAGTCAGCATGGCAATCAATCTGCTGATGGTTGCGCTGTATATTGCCCTTGCCAGGCTCTACCCCGCTCAGTCCTTGTACGAAATTCTGGAATCTGTTACCGGAAAATGGCCGGGCAAGCTGCTGACACTGATCTACCTGTTCTATTTCATCTCACTGGTCGGCACTCTGCTGGGCAATCTCGGCTTCTTCGTCTCCGGCGAGGTGATGGCGGAAACGCCCCCGGAGGTGGTGCAGATTATTTTCCTGGTTGCCGCCATTATCAGCGCCCGCAAAGGAATCGTCATCCTGGCCCGGGTCGGGGAGCTATTCTTCCCGTGGGTAGTGCTGCTGCTGCTCATTCTTATTCTGGCCCTGACTCCGCAGATTGAATGGAATTATATCAAGCCGGTGCTTGAGGACGGTTGGCTGCCGGTGCTGCAGGCCGGTCTGCAATCCTCTGTTTTTCAGGAAGTGATTGTGCTGATGGTCTTCCTCCCGCTGGTCAAGCAACAGAAATCCCGTGAACGCGCCTATCTTCTGGGAACTGCTGCAGGCGATCTTGTCCTCAGTGCCATCGTTATGCTCAGCGTGCTTGTGCTTGGCATTGAGCAGACGGAGAACAGCACCTTCCCTGCCTATGCCCTGGCCAAAACCATTAATATCGGCAACACCCTGCAGCGGGTCGAAGGCATCCTGATCACCATATGGATTCTGACTTATTTCATTAAAATCTCCGTACTGTTCCTATCGATGCTCCAGGGGCTGCGCAGCATATTCAGGCTGAAGCGGCAAAATCATCTGATCTATCCGCTGGCCGCGCTGTTCATGATTATTGCCTGGAACACCTACACCAACACCGTGTATGTCAATGACATTATCGCTACGGTATGGATGAAATTTTCTTCGCTCTTTCTGATTATCGTGCCGGCCGTCCTTTACCTCATAGCCTTGGTCAGGGTGAAGCTGCTTAAGCAGAAGCTGCCGGAGAGACCTGCAGGCAGCCGGACGCAGCAGCCGGAAAGCCAAAAATCCCCTTAGACTTCGGACTCTCCGGAACCTAAGGGGATTTATTATGAAAAACGTATAGTTAAATGAGTACCCTCTTGCAGGATCGCATTTCAGGTTCAGCAGTCTTAAGCATTTCCCGGCTGCACAGCCGGCGCCAGATTGGCATGCTTCCGCCCCGGAATTTCGCCTGTCCGTTCAAAATGCTCCACGATGACGTCAATTTCCTTCTTCAGCTCGGATACCAGCTCGGCTTCAGGCACCTTGCGGATCATCTGGCCGTATCGGAACAGCAGGCCTTCACCGCGGGCACCGGCAATGCCGATATCTGCTTCACGCGCTTCTCCGGGACCGTTAACGGCACAGCCCAGCACCGACACCTTTATCGGCACCTTGAGCTTGGAGATATACTCTTCCACTTCATTCGCGATGGAAAAGAGATCGATATCCAGGCGTCCGCAGGTCGGGCAGGAGATGAGCGTAGCCGCATTGGAAATCAGGCCAAAGGTCTTGAGCAGCTCACGCGCTACCTTCACCTCTTCTACCGGGTCAGCACTAAGCGAGATGCGGACAGTGCTGCCGATACCCATCGAGAGCAGCGCACCAATCCCTGCTGAGCTCTTCACCGTTCCGGCGAACAGCGTGCCGGACTCGGTAATCCCGAGATGCAGCGGATAAGGGATGACTTCTGCCGCCTTGCGGTAAGCTTCAATGGCCATAGGAACATCCGAAGCCTTCAGCGAGACGATAATATCGTGGAAATCCAGCTCTTCCAGAATACCAATATGATACAAAGCACTTTCTACCATTGCTTCCGGTGTAGGGTAGCCGTATTTCTCCAGAAGATGGCTCTCCAAAGAGCCGGCGTTAACGCCGATCCGGATTGGAATGCCCTTCTCTTTACATGCTTTGACTACTGCCTCTACCTTGTCACGGCGGCCGATATTGCCGGGATTGATCCGCACCTTGTCGATGCCGTTCTCAATCGCCAACAACGCCAGCTTGTGGTTGAAATGAATATCCGCTACGAGCGGAATATGGATCTGCTTCTTAATCTCTTTAATCGCTGCAGCCGCTTCTTCATTGTTGACGGTTACGCGCACGATCTGGCAGCCCGCTTCTTCCAGACGCAGAATTTCAGCCACTGTAGCTTCTACGTCAGCGGTCTTGGTCGTACACATGCTTTGAATAGCAACCTCGTTGTTACCCCCGATAATTACGCCGCCGACTTTGACGGGCCGGGTCTGGTGTCTCAAGAACATGGTTTCTCTCTCCCCCATAACGGTCAAAGCTCCACCCCTCCCGCTCCGCAGTGAAGCGGGATAAGCGGGAGAACGGTGGAGGCTGTGATGTGGTTTATTGTAAGGCTAGCGGCTCTTAGGCGCTTTCCTCTTTCTTTTTGTCTTTCTTGATGCCCAGCTCAGGCAATGCCTTCTCCTGGACAACCTGCTCCGTGATCACGCAATCCTTGATATCGTCGCGTGACGGAACCTCGTACATCACATCGAGCATGATGCTCTCAATGATGGCACGCAGACCGCGGGCACCTGTGTTGCGTTTGATCGCTTCCTTGGCAATAGCTTCAAGGGCCTGCGGCTCAAACTTCAGTGCCACATTGTCCATCTCCAGCAGCTTGATGTACTGCTTGGTCAATGCATTCTTAGGCTCAGAGAGAATGCGTACCAAGGTTGTTTCGTCAAGCGGCTCCAGAGTGGAAATGACCGGAAGACGGCCCACAAACTCAGGGATGAGCCCGAATTTCAGCAAGTCTTCAGGCAATACCATAGACAGGTATTCGCCGGCTTTCAGATCCTTCTGGCCTTCAACTGCAGCGTTGAAGCCGATGACTTTTTTGCCGATACGGCGTTTGATCATCTGCTCCAGTCCGTCAAAAGCACCACCGACGATGAACAGGATGTTCGTCGTGTCGATCTGAATGAACTCCTGATGAGGGTGCTTGCGTCCGCCCTGCGGAGGAACGGAAGCGACTGTACCTTCCAGAATCTTCAGCAGCGCCTGCTGCACGCCTTCACCGGAAACGTCGCGGGTAATCGACGGGTTCTCGGATTTCCGGGCTACTTTATCAATTTCGTCAATATAGATAATGCCGCGTTCGGCCTTCTCAACATCGTAATCTGCAGCCTGGATCAGCTTGAGCAGAATGTTCTCCACATCTTCACCGACATAGCCGGCTTCTGTAAGAGAAGTAGCGTCTGCAATGGCAAAAGGAACGTTGATGATCTTTGCCATCGTCTGGGCGAGCAGGGTCTTACCGGAACCGGTCGGACCGAGCAGCAGAATATTACTCTTGGTCAGCTCAACATCCTCAATCTTGCTCTGGCTGTTGACACGCTTGTAGTGATTGTATACGGCAACGGAGAGCGATTTCTTCGCCTGCTCCTGGCCAATTACGTACTGGTCAAGAATGTCACGGATCTCTTTCGGCTTCGGAATATCCTTGAGATCCAGCTCTTCCTCATGACCGAGCTCTTCTTCCACGATTTCCGTGCAAAGCTCGATACATTCGTCGCATATATAAACGCCTGGTCCTGCTACAAGCTTGCGGACCTGCTCCTGTGACTTACCGCAAAAGGAGCATTTCAGCTGCCCTTTTTCATCATTAAATTTAAACATCTAACCACCCCTTTAAGATATGATCGGTGAAGAGAGTACCTGGTCGATAAGCCCGTATTCCTTCGCTTCTTCCGCGCTCATGAAGTTGTCGCGGTCCGTATCCCGTTCGATTTTTTCAAGGGGTTGACCTGTGCGCTCCACATAAATCTGATTCAACTTCTGTCTCGTCTTGAGAATCCAGTCTGTATGAATCCAAATATCGGACGCCTGCCCCTGAACACCGCCGAGCGGCTGATGAATCATAACCTCGCTGTTGGTCAGCGCATAACGCTTGCCTGGCGCTCCAGCTGTGAGCAGAAGTGAACCCATGCTGGCTGCCATTCCGACGCAAATGGTTGAAACGTCCGGTTTGATATATTGCATCGTATCATATATACCCATGCCGGCTGTTACAGAACCACCGGGCGAGTTGATGTACAAGTGTATGTCTTTTTCCGGGTCATCCGCGGCCAGGAACAGCAATTGGGCAATGACCAGATTGGCAACATCATCATCAATCGCATTGCTCAGGAAGATAATGCGGTCCTTAAGCAATCGGGAATAAATATCGTATGAGCGTTCGCCACGATTAGTTGATTCCACAACCATAGGTACCAGACTCATGCCACCAACCTCTTTTCTCTATACAAATTAGTCTTACCGTTTCAGAAATATTTTAACACGTTCGCGGCGGGATGTCATTTTTTCACTATCGGCAAAAAACGCATTATACCGCGTGCCTGCCATTATAGCGCACTTCCTGACAGAATGCCAATCCGCCTTCTGGTTATGTACACACAAACGCCCCTCCACCGATAAAAAATAAGGCACGTAACAGAACTTACGTGCCTTATTGACTGCTATTATGGAGGCCGACTTGCCTGGCCGCTCTAGGTAAAATGGAGTTTACAGCAGAACTTACTCAGCGCTAGCTTCTTCAGCTGCAGGTGCTTCAACTTCAACGCTGCTTGCTACAAGCAGGTCGATTGTTTTGCGCAGGGAAATTTCTTCGTTCAGGCTGCTCAGGGAACCGTTCGCTGCCAGAATGCTGCGGATCTCTTCAGGTGTACGCTTGAAGGATTCAGCCATGGTAGCAAGCTCCTGGGTTACTTCCTCTTCGGAAACCTCGATGTTCTCTTCCTTCGCGATCACTTCAAGAACCAGGTTGTTGCGGACGCGCTTCTCGGCATCGCCCTTCATCTGGCCTTCAAGATCTTCACGGGTCTGGCCGGAGAAGCTGAGGAACATGTCCATGTTCATGCCCTGCTGACGCAGACGGTTGTCGAAATCACGAACCATGTTCGCTACTTCGCTCTTGATCATCGCTTCAGGAATTTCAACTTCAGCGTTGGCTGCTGCTGCGTCAACTACCGCATTTTCGCGTACGCCTTTGAGTTCATCCTGCTTGCGGGATTCAAGCTGTGCCTTCAGGTCTGCTTTGTATTCATCCAGTGTGTCGAATTCACTTACATCCTTAGCGAACTCGTCATCCAGCTCAGGAAGCTGTTTGCGTTTGATTTCGTGCAGCTTCACTTTGAATACTGCAGCCTTGCCCGCAAGGTTCTCTGCATGGTAGCTCTCAGGGAAAGTAACTTCAACATCCTTGAAATCACCAGTAGCCATACCTACAACCTGCTCTTCAAAGCCAGGGATGAAGGAGTTGCTGCCAAGCTCCAGGGAATGACGCTCAGCCGAACCGCCTTCGAAAGGAACGCCGTCAACAGAACCTTCAAAGTCGATCACAGCGATGTCGCCGTTAACTGCCGCTTCTTCTTCAACAACAACCAGCTCAGCGTGACGCTCCTGCAGGCGTTTCAGTTCAGCGTTCAGCTCGTCTTCAGTAACTTCAGCCTTCTGGGCAGGAACTTCCAGGCCTTTGTACTCACCTAGCTTCACTTCAGGCTTAACCGTGATCTTCGCTTTGAAGATGAAGGCTTGGCCTTTCGCGAATTGCTCGATGTCCACTTCAGGACGGTCAACAGGGAAGATGTCAGTCTGCTCAACAGCTTCACCGTATACTTCAGGAAGAAGGATGTCGATTGCATCCTGGTAGAGGCTTTCTACACCAAAACGGGATTCAAAGATCGGCCGCGGCACTTTACCTTTACGGAAGCCAGGTACGTTTGCTTTCTTAACCACTTTATTAAAAGCCTTGTCGAGAGCTGCAGCAACGCGCTCTGCTTCTACTTCAACTTCAAGAACTCCAAGGTTCTTCTCTATTTTTTCCCAGGTTGCTTTCATAATATACTTTTCCCTCCAAAAATAGGTTGCATGTTAACTTAGATTATTACGTATTTCACGCACAGAATAACCATTATATTATATACAACATCGCCTTATTTATCAAGTATGGAACTCTTAACAAATCCTTTCAGAGAACGGTATGCCCCTTCGAATTGAAAGCGCATGCCTCCGGTAATGCCATACATGGCCCGGGTCTCCTCCTCCTGCCGGGTTCCGTTCAGACTCTCTGATACCAGCTGGTGCAGCGCACCCGCCCAGATATCAAGCAGTTCATCCCCGCCATCCAGTAATTTACGATATTCGCCCGCCCCATAAATCGACATAATAAACTGTCCCCAGAGCTCCTGGGCAAAATAATACAGTGTAGGCTCATGCACCTCCGCCTGCTCGGCTACCCGTTCCATGACCTGGGCAACCTGCGGCGGAAAATCCTCATTCTGCAGCGGAACCGCTTCAATCTCGATCTGCGCCAGCTCGCTGCCGCGTGCCAGCCGGATGACTCCCTGTACGCCGCGCTTCTTAAGGGTCTGCAGCGCCCGGAACTGCAGGAGCGGATGCACCGGGGTCTTTTGCAGCCAGCTAGACAGCGTCTCATCCACATGGCCGCCCTCCAGATACGATAGCTGCTCCAGCGCCAGAATGGTTCCCTCCGACAGCGGCTCATTCATCACCTTGCGCAGCAGCTTGTCCGGGTAACCAGCGTCCTCTTCGAGCTTGGATTTTGCCAAAATACGGGCCATATCCTCTTCTTTCAGGTCCTGCTCCTCGCTGTAAGCGGCACGGTCCGTCTCTGAACTTCCGGCATCATAAGGAAATGCCGCCTCCAGCCAGTCCAGCAATGACTGCCATTCCTCGTAGTGCCGCTCCTCCTGTCCCTGGCATTGCAGCAGAAACCGCAGCAGCTCCATCGCTTCCCCGTAGCGTTCACTCTCCAGCATAACCGTAAGCTGAATCTGGTAATAATCCAGTGTCTTCGGAAACAGCACGACATTCTCTTTGGCGGGGGAATTGAATTGATTAATGAGGGCACCTCCTTTTTTATCCGATCCGTGATCAATTGTAGATTATAGCATATCCTGTAGAGCATTTAAAAAAACAAGTTGAAAAAATTATTCATCTATGATAACATAATTTTTGCTTGCTTTTGAGTGTCCGTGTCCCGGTAGCTCAGTTGGATAGAGCATGCGCCTTCTAAGCGCACGGTCGGGGGTTCGAATCCCTTCCGGGACGTAACAAGCATTACAGCCTTCCTTCGGGAAGGCTGTTTTTGCGTTCCGGGGGGATGAGAACCCCATGCTGGGGGACGTTTTTGGAGCATCCGCTTCGTTAGCAACCGCTTCGCAATCAGCCCGAATGGGCTGCATCCCTTCCGGGACGTAATAAGCATTACAGCCTTCCTTCGGGAAGGCTGTTTTTGCATTCCGGGGGATGAGTGCATTGTCGGGCAGCGATACTACTCGAAGTCCAAGGAGCCAGCGCTATTGTAGCTGCGATCATAGCTGAAAGTAAAACGGCGGAACATGTCACTATTTGTCTGAGCTCAACCAGAACACTACTACTGCAGCTTTTAACGGACTCAGATGACGCTATTTAGCCGATTTTCTGCTTAATCCAACTCTAACGGACTCCACAGCCGTTATTCTGCTCCAAAAGGCACCATTCGCTGACCCAATGCATAAATAACGGCAACTGAGTCCGTTAAACGGTGGAGACACAATAAAACTAACTAATAGCGTCTCCTGAGTCCGTTAGACATCCCGTAGCTGGGGCGGACCGGACCACTGAGTCCGTTAGACAGCGCGCAGCGGGCGCGGACCGACTCTGAGTCCGTTAGACATCCCGCAGCCAGTTCAGACCGGACTCAGCAGTCCTCAACACATCGCGCAGCCGGTGCAGCCCATGCTGTCAGCTAGTAACCAGACAGCATGCGTCCTCCCCGGGCCTGAAGAAACAAACTATAGAGTTAGTTGAAATCCCCCCGCCAGCATCTAATCGGCGCATTAATGGCTCCCCCGCAGATATGGTTCAATTGGTACATCAGACAACTTGCCCGTAGCCGCTTATAACGCAGACGCACCGGCACAAGCTTCGTATGCACCGTTCCCCGGACGGACGCTTTTGCAAACTACTCCATACAATACTTACGAGTCGCATAATCCATCCCATCCGGCACAAGCTCCCCACTACGCTTCCTCACTCCGACTCCATCCGCAGCTTGACCGTACGGATATTTTCAAGATCAAACGTCATATTTTCCAGCGGCTTAGTAATGTCTGCGGTATAGCTGTCGATGGTGATCCGGCCGGCGTAGATTTTGCGTACGGTTATGCTGTGCTTGGCCTTCAGGTAGGACTGCGCCCCGCTCTCGCCGCCGACATAATACGCGCTGATGCTGCCGCCCGCCTCCAGCTTTGAGCCCCGGCACACCGCAAACACCTTGCGGAAGGTGATGTTGCCCGAGGAGAACAGCTCACTCTGGACGATCCCGTCCCGGTGGATGTTGATATCGCCATTGGACTTAATCGTGCTGTTCTGGCATTTGCCGATGTTGACCTCCACCTTGTTCTCCTGCATCCGGGCCACGCCTGCATGCAGCTCCTCAATCATGCCGATTACACCGTTCAGCGAAGCCTCGTTCATGAAGTCGACCAGCTGCACCGGCTTCAGCATCAGATTCAGGAAATGCAGTGTCTGGTCCAGATCCTGGTGATAGGACGCCTGGACCGTCTCCAGCAAGGAGAGCAGCTCCCTGATCAGACGGGGAATCTTTTGAAATTTGCTCTCCAGGAGCAGCAGCACCGCCTGGCCGTATTTAACGCTCTGCTTGCGGGCCTGGACGGCCTGGATCAGCATACGGACCGCTTTTTTGAGCAGGACAGCCTCCTCGATCAGCAGCTTGGAGCAGTTAAAAATCCGGTTGTACATCACGCCGAAGTAGCCGGAATACAGGTTGCTGTTGAGCACATTCCCCTTGACGACGATACTGCCGGTTGCTGTAATGGTGGAGTTGTAAATGCTGCCTTCCACGTAGACATTGCCGAGCGATTCAATAATCATATTGTCTTCGACATTCCCCCGTACCACCACATCACCGGAAAAAAGGATGTTTCCTGTTTTGATGCTGACGTTGCCCGGAACGGTATAAGTTGTCGTAATGTCAAAATATTTGACCTTCTCCCCGGTAACCCGGGGACGGCCTTCCCGCAGCGCACGGATCTCATTGTTGATCAGCAGCACCGTGTTATTCTTGGCAACAATCGTAATATCGCCCGGGAGGGGCGGATACAGAATTTCCCCGTACACGTCACAGCCGGGAATCCCTTCAATATAAGGGACTTTGCGGGCAATCACCTGGCCCCTGATCACAGACGGAATCCGGAGATGGCTGCGGAAGTCCACCTGTCCCTCTATTTCGCTGAATTCATTCTCAATCGTTTCCGAAAAAAACAGCTCAAGCGCCGCATTCTCCCCCGGAACCGCCGCCCGCCCCTTGGCCGCTGTAATCGGCTGATATGTGGGGTTTTGCAGCTCGGCATGGATGCCGGAAATGTTCAGGTTCTGCATAATGCCCCGCTGCTCGAAATCGGCGATGACCTGATTGAGCCCCAGCAGCCCGATTACCGTGTCTGTGTCCATCGCCGCTTCTACTTCAACCATGCTGGAGGAATAGCAGTCATTCAGCTTCCACTGGTAACGCCGCGTTGAATACAGGGTGAAAAAAGCCTGCAGATGATCCTCCGATACATGAATTCTGTATAGCGGAGGTTCCGTAATCGACCATTCTATCTTATCCAGCGAGGTTACCTCGGCCGGACCCGTAATCGCCTGCCCGTTAACGAGGACTACTACGGGAGCAGCAGCCGAGATGACGGCCGGACTGCCGCCGGGCAGCGGGTCCTGGACAAAGATTTTACCTGCCCGGACGAGCACGCGCCCTCCGAGATCACTTTCAACTTCATGATCAATAAAAGCCTGATCCAGCTCATCCTCATCCACATGCTCGGAAAGCTCCAGCATGTTGATCAGCTTGTTCAGCTCCTGCTCACTCATGCGTTCTGGCATCGGGGCTGCACCTCCCTGGCAAGTGCCCATTTGTCGAATAATTGCACGATCTGCGTAATTGTACTCATTGTAGTATTATTAACAATTTTAAGCATTTGCGAATCCGTTATTTCTGCCGGATACCGGCTACCACCATCCCCCGGCGGCTAGTTCCTCCGTAATGACTGCAATCCCGGAGGCAATCTGCTCCCGGCGGGCACGTGAAATGCTGATGCGCAGGAACTTCTCCCGCTCCAGATAGCTTGCCAGATAGAATCCCTTGCCGGACACCGCCTGTACCCTGCGTTTAGCCAGTCGCTTCAGCAGCTGCTCGAGATTGACGGTCTGCGGCAGCTTCAATTGGAGATAGATCCCGGAATCTACCCGCGGCACCTCTATCAGGCCGGCCGTATTATAGTGCAGCAATGCTTCGTTCAGGAGATTCATCCGCTCGGCATACAGGCTGCGGATTTTATGCTTATGGCGCTCATACATCCCGTTTTTGATATAAATATCAAGCGCGGCCTGTGACAGGAGCGAGGTATCCATATAGCTTTTATGGGCCTGAAAAACAGGCAGCAGCGCTTCCGGAAGGACCGCGGCCCCGAGGCTGAGGCCGGGGAAAATGATTTTGGAGAAGCTTTTTAAGTAAATGACATGCCCCGACTGGTCAAAAGCAGTAACAGGATCGTAGTGCCGGCCGTCCCCAAGATCAGCCATATAATCATCCTCCACCACATACACATCATATTTGCCGGCCAGCCGGGCAATTGCCTGACGTTCCTCTTTGGTATAGGTGGTTCCCAGCGGATTATGATATCTGGGCATCGTGTAGAAAAACTTGATGCCGCCCCCGCGGAAGAACTCCTCCAGCTGCTCAAGGTCAATCCCGTCTCCCGAGCGGGGAATGCCCTTAACCGGAAGCCCCTCCGCCTCCAGAAGTCTCAGGTACAGATTATAACCCGGCTGTTCCACCAGCACCGTTTCTTTTCCGTTTGGAAAAGGCATCTTCGCCAGTATCCCCAGCGCCTGCTGCACTCCGGAGGTGATATAGATCGCTTCTGTTCTGGCAAAAACCTGGGTGTCTGCCAGATGCGCCACCAGCGTCTCCCGCAAGGCGGACAGGCCCTGAGTCTCCCCGTAAGTGAACAGATGATACTTGTAGGTATCTATCGCTTTATTCAGACAGTGCTGAAAATCCAGATAGGGAAACACATTCAGGTCAGGTGAGGCTGACCCGAAATCAATGAGGTCATCTTCAAGGTTAACCGGCCCGGCTCCGGGCTGCTCGACTACATAATAACCGCTTTGCGGGATGGAATAGATGAGATGCTTCTGCTCCAGCTCCCGGTAGGCCCGGATCACAGTGCTGATGCTGCAGCCATACAGATCCGAAGCACTGCGGACCGACGGAAGCTTGTGTCCCGGGCGGAACTGCCCCGTACTGATTTGCTTCTCTATCTCTACTAGAACTATGTCGTATTTACGCATAAGCCTCCCCCCTTTTATATCCCTATTATAACGTCCCGCAGCAAACTGTACCGGTACAATTCAAATAATCTCCCGTTGTAGCCGCCTCTAAACTCCCTTAATTTTAAAATAACAGATCGGGGCTGTAATGGAATAGCTCTCCTGATTTCACATTGCACAAAGGAAAGGAATTACCCACATGAAACAATCTGCTGGAATGAAGCTGGCCTATCTGCTTGCCGTACTGAATGCGGCGATCATCGGATTTTCATTTCTTTTTACCAAAATGGCTCTGGAATTCTCCGGCCCGGTTGATACGCTGACCTTCCGGTTTGCCGCCTCTTTCCTCGTAATGTCGGTTCCGGTCGCCTGCGGCTGGGTTAAGCTGAGCTACCGGGGCAAGCCGGTGTACAAGCTGCTGCTGCTGTCTTCCATGTACCCGCTGGGCTTCTTTACACTTCAGGTGTTCGGACTGCAGCATGCTACTTCGGCCGAGGGAGGCATCCTGTATGCCTTCACCCCTGTGGTGACGCTGATAATTGCCGCACTGTTTCTGAAAGAAGCCACGACTCTGCTGCAAAAGCTGTCTGTCTTCCTCTCCGTCTTCGGCGTCGTGTTCATCTTCATGATGAAGGGCAGCGGCATTGACCTGGCGAATATGGCCGGAATTCTGATGCTGTTCCTGACCTGTGTGGCTTTTGCCGGGTATAGCGTGCTGGCCCGCCTGCTGGCCAGGCAGTTCACTCCGTCCGAAATCAGCTATGTGATGATGGCTACCGGCTTCGCCGTATTCTTTGGCATCTCGCTAATCAGCCATACGGCTGACGGAACGCTGAATACCCTGTTTACCCCGCTGAAGAGCGGCACCTTTACGATAGCGGTTCTCTATCTTGGCGTGATTTCTTCCCTGGGCACCACGCTTGCGTCCACTTATATTTTGTCCCGGATGGAAGCCTCCAGAATGAGTGTCTTCTCCAATCTGGCAACCATCGTTTCAATCGCAGCCGGAGCCTTGTTCCTGGGAGAACAGATAGCCTGGTACCACTGGGCCGGGTCGGTGCTGATTATTGCCGGGGTGCTGGGAGTAAACCTATTTGGGCGGGGACAAAAGGTGTAGGCGGCAGGCGGCAGGGGGCAATAAAGGCTGAAGAACAATCCGGCCAACAAAAACAACAGGCTACCGGATTTATCCGGCAGCCTGAAAGCATTACATATGCAGAAGTGGCATACGTTCTAGTGTCCTTTTTTGCGGTTGCCCAGCCACAGCGGGAACCGGAAAATGAAATTGATCAGCAGCACGACGAAGACCAGCACCGCTGCCGACTTGTCGGCAATCTGCCGCGCGTCTTCGACAATCGCTTCAGACTGCACATACCAGAGATGCACCGCGAGTGTCTCACCCGGGGAGAACAGGTTGAAGTCCCACATTTCGCCGGAGGTGCTGAGCCCGGCGGTCAGGATAATAACCGCAGATTCCCCGAAGGCGCGTCCGGCCACCAGGCAAATGCCGGTAACGATAGCCGGCAGGGCCACCGGCAGTACGACCTTACGGATGACGTGGAATTTGGTCATCCCCAGGGCATAGCCGGCTTCACGGATGTCGCCGGGAACGGCGCGGACCGCTTCTTCGGTTACGCGGGCCAGCATCGGCAGGTTAAGCAGGGCAAGTGAGACGCCGCCCCCGAGAATGGTCAGGCCGATCCCGAAATATTCGGCGAAGATGGCCAGACCCAGGAGACCGAATACGATCGAAGGTACGGAAGACAGGGATTCTACGCAGATACGCAGCGCACCGGTAAAACGGTTGTCAGGAGCGTACTCCGCCATATAAATCCCGGCTCCCAAACCAAGCGGAATTGAAATCAGCAGGGAGATAAACAGGATATAGAAGGAGTTGAACAGCACCGGCCCGATGCCGCCGCCCGGATCAATCTCCTCAGGCTGCTTGATAAGGAACTCGGGTCTGAGCTGCGGCAATCCTTTGCTGAGAATCGTAAAGAGCAGCCAGAAGATCAGCAGCATAACCAGCGCACCCAGCGCATAGAAGCCGAATGTCGCGATCTTGTTGTTGCGGCGGGAGCGTGCAGTATGAGCATTACGCGTAAAATTCATTAGGCATCCTCCCGTTTACGGCCGATTACGCGGATGATAAGAATCAGCACAAAGGAAATCAGCAGCAGCAGGAAGGCCATCATATGCAGCGCGTAGTTCCAGTTCGAGTCAAATTCCACGTTCGAAATCTGCATTACAATGTTACTGGTCAGTACGGAAGACGGGGTGAACAGGCTTTTGGCCAGCTGCGGCGTATTCCCGATGACCATAACAACAGCCATTGTCTCACCGACAGCACGGGTCATTCCGAGAATAATTGCCGAGATGATCCCCCGTTTTGCTGCCGGCAGCACAACCCGCATGATCACCTGCAGACGGGTGGAGCCAAGGGCATAGGCTGCATCGCGGAATTTGCGCGGCACCGCAATAATGGCATCATCGCTGATCCGGCAGATCGTAGGCAGCACCATCAGAGCCAGGACAAGCGCAGCAGCCAGAACGCCGTCGCCCAGTCCTTCACCGCTGATTCTGCGCAGGAAAGGTAGTAATACAGTGAGGCCCAGGTAGCCATATACTATAGAAGGAATGCCGACAAGCAGGTCGAGCACGGGACGGATGAAGCTCTTCATCCATTTCGGGGCAATCTCCGCGCAGAGCACAGCCATCCCCACAGAAATCGGCACTGCAATCAGCAGAGTTAGCGCAGTCAGTGTAAGTGTATTTACAATAAAGGCCGCTGCACCAAAAGCCTCCTCCTCCGGTGTCCAGTTAAAGGACAGGAAGAACTCGGCCGGAGAGACATCTCCGAACAGCAGCAGCGCCGTTTTTCCGATGAATACAATGACAAGTCCAAGCACGAAGCACAATGCCAGGATGCTAAAAAAGAAATAATAACGCGATAACCGGTTGCCAAGCAGATGTCTTCTGTGGCGTTTTTCATTAGTCGTGCTGTGCTCAGCCTTCTTTGGCGCTTTGGATGCCAGGCTTTGGACTGGTGCCCCCATACTTTCCCTCCTGTAAGCGGCCAACCCCGAATATTCCGGAGCTGGCCGCTGTTACCATTCAATATAATGAAGCTTTTACTTAGCCTTTCATTGCTGCAATCGGGATGAATTTAAGCTTTTTGAGCGAGCCGTTCTGGAATTTCTTGCTCTGTACGTACTCGATGAATTCTTTTGTAGCGCCGGTTGGCTGGCCTTTAGTCATGTAGTAGCCATATGCCCAGATCTTGTACGAGCCGTTGATTACGTTATCTGTAGTTGCTGCAACACCGTTGTGCTTTACAGCCTTGATGTCGCTGCCGCTTACGTATACAAGGTCGATATAACCGATGGAGTTAGGAGTAGTGGCAACGGCAGTCTTCATGTCACCGCTGGAGCCTGTTTCCTTGTAGTTCTTTTCTTTCTTCACGATGTCTCCGCCGCCCAGCGCTTTAGCCTGGTAGTTAACGCGTGTACCGGAACCGAAAGAACGTGTGATTACTACGATGTTAGCGTCAGATCCGCCGACTTCTTTCCAGTTGGTGATTTTACCGGAGAAAATACCAGCCAGCTGTTCAGTGGTCAGGTTGTCTACGCCGACATTTTTGTTAACGATCGTGGCAAAAGGAATAACCGCTACCTTGTTCGCTACCTGTCCGTCAAAAGCCTTGAACCCTGGAACGTCCATGCTTGCATCCCAGTCGCAGGCGCCGATATCAGCGATGCCCTTTTTTACAGCCTGGGGACCTGTTACAGAACCTTTACCGGAAGCGGCGATTTTCACCTTAGGGTGCAGCTTCTGGAATTCTTTAGCGGCCTGCAGTGTCAGCGGAAGCAGTGCAGTAGAACCGTTGATTGTGATTTTACCCTTGAGGGTGTCGGCTGCTGCCGCAATACCTGCGAATGATGCGGTTACTGCGATTACTGCTGTCAGTGCCGTTACCGTAAATTTTTTGAAAAGCTTCATGATCTGAATTCTCCTCCCGGCGCTATGCCGTTATATTGTGTGGGCTATGAGGGACGTGTCTTATTTAGTCAGCTGCAGTGCTTTGCCGCCCTGGATCAGCAGGACTTTACCGTCGCTAACTACTGCCAGCTTGCTGCCGTCATGGGAAACTGCAACTTCGGATACATCTTCAGCCGTCTGGAACAGGACGGTTTTATTGCCGCTTGCATCGATGGAATAGATTGTAGTGCTTCCGTCAGCAGCCATCCCGGATACGACCAGACCTGTGCTTACTCCGGCAGACCAGGTAGCTTCTGTATCCAGTGCAATGTTAGTAATGGTAGCTCCGTCTGCGCTGATCGATTTCAGGTTGTTAGCTGCATTTCCTTCAGCGTCTGCACTCAGATAAACCACGCCGCCGTTAGCCAGGATCTCGGGATACAGCTTGTTGTCGAGCTCGGTAGTCAGTGCTTTTGGCTTGGCATCCTTGGTTGCAAGATCCAGCTTGAACAGCTGCTCTCCGGCTTTGCTGTAGTCTACAGTCAGGGAATCTTCAGTGCTGTCGGCATCGTTTTTGGCTACGCCGGTTACGTTGACGATATACACCACACTTTTCGCATCAGCGGAGAGGCGCAGTTCGGATTTATTTTCCACTTTATCTTCGAGCACGGCTTTTACCGTTCCGGTTTCTACTGAGATCTGGGCAATTTTTTCCTGCTTGTCGCCCTGGATGAAGTAGATGGTTTTGCCGTCCTGTGACCATACCAGATCCGTCTTCACGCTGGTGTCGGTGCCTAGGGAGGAAATAGCACCGCTCGACAGGTTGATCAGCTTCAGCTGGCCTGTCTCATCGGTGAACGCGCCCCACTGCTGGTCGGCGGATACGGAGAAATCAAGCGCACTTTCATTGGAAGAAAACACTTCATAATCGCCCGGATACGCGCTGAACTTCAGCAGCTGGGCTGTTTCGGAGTCACTCTTGTTCGCAATGATGCTGCCGTCTGCTGTCCAGTGCAGGGTATCAAACTGGCCTTCCGGACGGGCAAAGCTCAGAATCTCCAGGCTTTCCGCCGAAAGCTCTCCGCCCAGAGCGGTTACGAGCTTGGTCAGCTCAACGTAAACTTTTCCGTTATATACTACAGGCGCTACCGTAAACTGCTGGGATGCACCATCCACCACATAGTTTTTGGAGCCTGCTTGAAGCTGTACCGTATGTAGCCCCTTGCTGTCATTCAGTTCAAAACCGCCGTTAGTGAGAATCAGCTTGGCACCAAGCTCACCGGCTACCTGGCTAAGCGAATACAGTTTGTAGCCGCTGCTGTCAATTGTGCTGAACTGGGCCGGATTGCTGTTTACAGTCCATGTGGCTGTCCCTGTTTTGACGGTACTGGCCACGGCTGCGGCACTCGCGCTGTTCGCACCCAGTATACTGCCTGCTCCCCCTGTTACAAGAAGTGCAGAAGCCAAAGCCGCGCTGAACCATTTACTATTTCTCAATTAGATTCACCCTTTTCATATAGGTAACTGCTAATGCTATTTTCTGCTATCAGTGTGAATTCTGTTCGAGAGGAATGTTTTGGAAATATTAAGTACACAAAAAGGCCAGCCCCAAAATACCCTGAGGATAGCCTGAAAGTTAACGCTATGTAAAATCTGCAGCAAAAAATTCGATAGCCCCTGCAATTAAGCATGAAACTTTTAATTTTCAACCCACGTTACAATAATTTCGGTACCGCCCGGCTTGGCCTCCGAGCTGCTGCCGATGATCGAATAGGAATAGCTGCCCGGCGCTTTTCCGCTGATAAGCAGGTTGTCCTTGTCCATAATTTGCGTCCCGTTTTCGAGTGCTTTTTCCTTCACATATTTGAGGTATGTGGTGCCGAGCTCGGCCATCGTTTCGTCCGTCTCGTAGATCAGCATGGATGATTTCTTGCCGCCCGCAAACTCACCTTCCGTAAACGTAATACCTGCCCCTTCCGGAATCGGCAAATCACCGGGCAAATACTGCGGCTCACTGATTCTCTCCTCAGCCAGGGTATGAAAACTCCCTGTACCTGTTGCGGCTGTCTCAGCCCGGCTGCATGCGCCCAAGCTTAGACTTGCGGCCAGCAGAACCAGCAGAGGTAACATTGGTTTCCTGTCGGACATCAGCAAAAGCCTCCTCTTTATAGTGGGGACTGGACTCGGGAATGGTGATAGAACTGCGATTAGTAATGTGATTAGTAAAATGTTGAGATTAAGGTCACGGTTTTGGGCATATATTCTTATTTACCCGCATTAATCAGGCGGCAAACGGTATTGTTCATTTTCCTCACAAATTCGCATATTGAAGAATTTAGTTTAATTATGAGGGATTGGAACAAACTGAATGTTTACAGTAACTGAACGTTTACAGTAACTTTATACACAATTTCAATTAAGTCAGGCAGCGCTTCTGATAAAAATTCTGATAGTCTGCACGGCTCAGAGGGATTTTTGCCTTTGATTTGGCCGTTCCGCCTGCTTGGGGCGGAATCAAGGGCATTTTTGCCTTTGATTTGGCCGTTCCGCCTGCTTGGGGCGGAATCAAGGGCATTTTTGCCTTTGATTTGGCCGTTCCGCCTGCTTTGGGCGGAATCAAGGGCATTTTTGCCTTTGATTTGGCTGTTCCGCCTGCTTGGGGCGGAATCAAGGGCATTTTTGCCTTTGATTTGGCTGTTCCGCCTGCTTGGGGCGGAATCAAAGGCATTTTTGCCTTTGATTTGGCCGTTCCGCCTGCTTGGGGCGGAATCAGAGGCATTTTTGCCTTTGATTTGGCTGTTCCGCTTACTTTGGGCGGAATCAAGGGCATTTTTGCCTTTGATTTGGCTGTTGCGCCTGCTTGGGGCGGAATCAAGGGCATTTTTGCCTTTGATTTGGCTGTTCCGCCTGCTTGGGGCGGAATCAAGGGCATTTTTACCTTTGATTTGGCCGTTCCGCCTGCTTGGGGCGGAATCAA
Source organism: Paenibacillus sp. fava2 (assembly GCF_058313675.1). Taxonomy (NCBI): domain Bacteria; kingdom Bacillati; phylum Bacillota; class Bacilli; order Caryophanales; family Paenibacillaceae; genus Paenibacillus; species Paenibacillus sp. fava2. The sequence goes on from NZ_CM177755.1 coordinate 5,901,841, forward strand.
GGGCATTTTTGCCTTTGATTTGGCTGTTCCGCCTGCTTGGGGCGGAATCAGAGGCATTTTTGCCTTTGATTTGGCCGTTCCGCTTACTTTGGGCGGAATCAAGGGCATTTTTGCCTTTGATTTGGCTGTTCCGCCTGCTTGGGGCGGAATCAAGGGCATTTTTGCCTTTGATTTGGCCGTTCCGCCTGCTTTGGCGGAATCAAGGGCATTTTTGCCTTTGATTTGGCTGTTTCGCCTAACGGCCACAGAGGCTTTATACATCCAGGAGTTGGAGCAGGAGGAGTGTACTCTTTTAAACCCGCAAATAAAGATTTACAACGTGCAGTGAACGCACTAGAATAATGAGTGAGTACTCACTCACAAATATAACAATTCATTAAAGGAATCGAGGAGATAGTCATGGATCAGGATACTCCGGTTATTTCTGTTAGCCATGTCAGCAGGGCTTTTGGCAGCAAAACGGTGCTCAAGGATATCAGTCTGCAGGTAAACCGTGCAGAAACCTTCGGCCTGCTGGGCCCGTCGGGTTCAGGCAAAACGACACTGGTGAAGCTTCTGACAGGCATCGACGAGGTCAGCTCCGGCGAAGTGCAGGTCATGGGCGTCAAGATGCCGAAGCTTGCCATGCTGCAGCAGATCGGGTACATGGCTCAGTCGGACGCTTTGTACACGGAGCTGAGCGCAAAGGAGAATCTGGAGTTTTTTGCCGCACTCTACGGGCTAAAGGGCGGAAACCGCACGCGGCGGATTGCCGATGTGATGGAGCTCGTGAACCTGCAGGAGCATCTGCGCAAGCGTGTAGACCAGTACTCCGGGGGCATGAAGCGCCGTTTGTCGCTGGCCATCGCTTTGCTGCACGAGCCGCCGCTGCTCATTCTCGATGAGCCTACCGTAGGAATAGATCCACTGCTGCGCCAGTCCATCTGGCAGGAGCTGCGCTCGCTGAACCGCCAGGGAACGACCATCGTTTTGACGACTCATGTCATGGATGAGGCTGAAAAATGCGACCGGCTGGGCATGATCCGCGATGGTCAGCTGCTGGCCGTAGATACGCCTGCGGGACTTATACAGGCTACCGGCTCCGCAACCATTGAAGAAGCCTTTTTAACCTATGGGGGTGCCCGCAAATGAAAATTCGTGCCATAACCTTACGCATTCTGCGGCAGTTCATTCATGACAAGCGGACGATGGCGCTGATGTTTATCGCTCCCCTGCTCGTCCTGAGCCTGATGAGTCTCGTCTTTAACGGTGATGCCTATAAGCCGACTATCGGTGTAACCGGCGGGGCCGCTGTCTTCGCCTCTGCGCTGGAAGCGCAGGACGCTGCCGTTACAGACTTCACTGCGGCTGAACAGGGAGAAGCTGCGCTTAAGGACGGCGACATAGATGCCCTGATTACGCTCGACGGAACCGTACCCGCCGTAATGCTGGAAGGCAGTAACCCGGCCGCTAACCGCGCGGTTCTGCTCGCCCTGCAGGAAGCTGTGCTGCAGCTCCACCCCGCCGGCTCCGCTCAGGAGCAAATCCGGCCACAGATCAGCTACTTGTACGGTGCCGAGGATATGACCACAATCGACCGCTTCGGACCGATTATGATCGGGGTCTTCGTTTTCTTTTTCGTATTTCTGATTGCCGGAGTGTCCTTCCTGCGCGAACGGACGACCGGTACGCTGGAACGTCTGCTCTCCACACCGCTGAAGCGCTGGGAGATTGTACTGGGCTATGTCTGCGGCTTCGGTATTTTCACTGTCGTTCAGGCGCTGCTGATCTCCTGGTTCTCCATTCAGGTGCTCGGTATCATGATGGCCGGCAGCTTCGGCTATGTGCTGCTCATTACGCTGCTCCTGGCGATTACGGCACTCACCTTGGGTACGCTGCTCTCAGCCTTTGCCGGCAATGAGCTGCAGATGATCCAGTTCATTCCGCTGGTGATTGTGCCGCAGATTTTTTTGAGCGGCCTGTTCCCGATGGATACGCTGCCGCTGTGGCTGCAGCGGGTCAGCCTTGGGACGCCGATCTATTACGGCGCCCAGGCGCTGATGGATATTATGATCCGCGGCAAAGGCTGGAGCGCAATTGCCCTGAATGCCTATGTGCTGGTCGGCTTTTCGCTGCTGTTCATGATTCTTAACGTGCTGGCTCTGCGCAAACACCGCAGAATGTAGGGCGGTGTAACTTCGTCCGCAGCCGTGATACTATAGAGGGACAGCAACATTTTTGGAGGGCCATGATATGACTAAAGAAAGTGCCGGGCAGCACGATAAAGAGCAATGGATCGAGGAACTGCTCTCCGTCAAGGAAGACGGGCAGATGACGCCCAAGCAAATCTCCATCCTGGAGGCGGCGATAGAGATATTTTCCGATAAAGGCTTCTCGGCGGCATCCACCAGTGAGATCGCCCAAAAGGCGGGCGTGGCTGAGGGGACGATTTTCCGCTACTACAAAACCAAAAAAGATCTGCTGCTGTCCATCGTCGGACCGACCATGAGCCGGATGATTGCCCCGTTCGTGATGCGCAACTTTAATGGGGTGCTGGATATGCCGTTTGAGAGCTATGAGGCCTTTTTGCGGGCATTTATTGTGAACCGGCTGGACTTTGCCCGTAAAAATTTTAAAATTATCCGGATTCTCGTTCAGGAAATTCCGTTCCAGCCTGCACTACGCGAGCAGTTTGCCGAGAACGTCCTGGCTCAGGTGCTGGAGCGGGTAACCGCGATTACAGAGCATTTTAAGGCTGAAGGTGAGGTAATTGATGCGCCAACCCCCGCCATTATCCGGTTCACTGTTTCCTCAGTGATCGGCTATCTGCTGGCCCGCCTGCTGCTGATGCCGGAGAAGGACTGGGACGATGAGGAGGAGATCAGTCAGCTGATCGGCTTCATGCTGCACGGGATCGGCGGGCCGGCGCTGCACGGGCAGTAAAGTCCGTATGGAATCAAATGAGCTTATACTCTCCAAAACCACTGTAGAAGACACCTTCTGTAGTGGTTTTTTTTCGGATACGGGATTCGTAACTTCCCCCTAAACTGCTCTGATAACTGTCCCGGACTTTAAGACGCACATCTGTTCTGATAAGATAAATACTATCGAATAACCGGAAAATCCGGACAGGTGTGAGGAAGTGAATGTAACATGGGTTATTATGTACCGGAACGGGTAATCCGGCTGCTGTGCGGCAGTGATGCCTTGGATAAAGGCAGGGCTGACTACGAAGCCGGGAGGGTCCGGCTGAATTATAGAGAGAACGACGACAGACTTGAATATTCCAAATACCGCACGGCGGTTCAGGGGCTGGAGAGCTATGATGTAGCGCTGGCCATCGACAGTGACGGGGATGTAAATGCGGAATGCACCTGTCCTGCCTATTATCATGGAGGGGCTTTTTGCCGGCATATTGCGGCCAGCCTGTTCACTATTCTCCGTCTGGAGGAAGGTGGCGCGGACGATGAGGTTAGCAGCCTGCCTCATGAGGAATCTGACCCGCTGCCGGCGGAGACTGGCGTTCTTACGCCACGCACTGTACAGCCCCCTGCTGCCGGCGCGGCTGAACGTACCGGAGACCGCCAGCTGGTGAACGGTATGCTGGAGGTATTCGCAGGCGGAGGCCGCTCCCGGCCTAGCGTAACAGGAACCTATTCCGATCTCCGGGCACCGCTGCAGGTTGAATTTATCGTCAAGCCGGTCACCGTCAGCTACAGCACGCAAATGCTCGGAATTGAGCTAAAAGTCGGGCCCAAGCGCCTCTATATTGTACAAAAAATCAGAACCTTTCTGGAGCAGGTCCGGCGCGGTGAGCCTTTTGAGTTCTCCCGGCATTTCAGTTATGATCCGGCGCTGCACTCGTTCAATAAGGAAGACAACGATGTTCTGCTGAAGCTGATTGATATCTCGTCGAATGAAAAGCTGTACCGTGCAGGTGTCAATCCTTATGCTGCACAATCAGGCGGGATGGGCGGGGAGCGGCTGCTGGCGGTTCCGCCTTTTTTCTGGGAGGGCTTGCTGCCGGCGCTGCTTGCTGCCCCCTCCGCTTTGTTGCAGCAGGGTGACCTGATCCTGGAAAAGCTGGAGCTATCCACCGAGTCCCCGCCGTTAAGCTTCCGGTTCGACCAGTCAGAAAGCGGCTATCATCTGGATATTGATGGTATAGCACAGGTTATGGTGCTGGAGGATTACGGGCTGGTGCTGGCCGGAGGCAGGCTGCTGAAGCTGGACATTGATGAATGCCGCAGGCTCGCTGAGCTGAAGCGGATGCTGGCCGCTGCCCGCAAGGACGGGATTGCGATTGCGCCTGAGCAAATGGAGCCTTTTATGGAGCAGGTCATTCCCGGGCTGAAAAAGCTGGGCAGCGTGCACATCGCCGAGACGATCGCTGACCGGATAGTGCAGACCCAGCTGCAGGCACGGCTGTACCTGGACCGTGTGCGGGACCGGCTGCTGGCCGGCCTCGAATTCCAGTATGGCAGCATCATCATTAATCCGCTGGAGGAGGACAGCCGCAGCCGGGGCAGCGAGGTCATCCTGATGCGTGACGGAGAAGCGGAGCGGCGGATTCTCGCACACATGGAGCATGAATCTTTTGTACGGACGGAAGGCGGCTTTATTATGAGCGATGAGGAAGCGGAGTATGATTTTCTCTATCACACGATTCCGCTCCTGGAGCCGCTGCTTCAGGTGTATGCCACCACTGCCGTCAAGGGCCGGATTGCGGCTGAGACCTACACGCCCAAGGCTGTATTGACCTGGAACGAAAAAACCGACTGGCTGGAGTTCAAATTCGCCGTGCAGGGCATCGCGGAGACTGACATTGTGCAGATTCTTGAGGCGCTGCAGGAAAAACGCAGATACTACCGCCTTCCGGACGGTGCGCTGCTGCCGCTGGAAAGTGCCGAGTTTCTGCAGATTATCGAGTTCATGAATGAGCTCGGGGTACACAGTGTTCCTTTTAACAAACCACAATTTACTCTGCCGCTGATCCAGGGTCTGCAGCTGAATCCGGAATCCCGGCATGGCGATGCTGTTACAATCGGGCGCTCTTTCCGGCGGTTAATGGCCAATATGGCCAGTCCCGAAAATCTCGATTTTCCGCTGCCGGATAGCCTTTCCACCGTGCTCCGCGACTATCAGCAGTTCGGGTTCCAGTGGATGAAAACATTGGCCCACTACCGCTTCGGCGGCATTCTGGCTGATGATATGGGACTTGGCAAAACGCTGCAGAGCATTGCTTTTCTGCTCTCGGAGCTTACCGATATCCGTGAAGGCGGCAAGCCGGCGCTGATCGTCGCTCCTGCCTCCCTGCTCTACAACTGGCAGAATGAGCTGAGGCGGTTTGCCCCGGACATCAAGGCCGTTATTGCTGACGGCAATCTGAATGAACGTACCAAGGCGGTCCGCAAGAGTTCGGGGGCTGACGTCATTATCACCTCCTATCCGCTGCTGCGGCGGGACATTGAGCTGTATGCCCGGCTGTCCTTCCACACCCTGATTCTGGATGAAGCCCAGATGATCAAGAACCATGCCACCCAGACTGCGCAGGCGGTAAAAATACTGCAGGCCCGCTACCGCTTCGCCCTCACAGGAACGCCGGTGGAAAATGCGCTGGAGGATTTGTGGTCGATTTACAGTGTTGTTTTTCCCGGCCTGTTCCCCGGCAAAAAAGCGTTCCATGATCTGCCGCGCGAAACAGTCGCCAAGCGGACCCGCCCGTTCCTGCTGCGCCGGCTGAAAAGCGATGTGCTCAAGGAGCTGCCGGACAAAATCGAATCCCTGCACGCCTCGGAGCTGCTGCCTGAGCAGAAACAGCTGTACATGGCTTATCTCGCCAGACTGCGGAAGGAAGCGCTCAAGCATCTCGACAATGAGAGCTTCGGCCACGGCCGGATCAAGGTGCTGGCCGGGATCACCCGGCTGCGCCAGCTCTGCTGCCACCCTGCCCTGTTCGTCGAGGGCTACAGCGGCGGCTCGGCCAAGTTCGACCAGCTGCTGGAGATCATCGAGGAATGCCGAAGCTCCGGCAAACGGATGCTGATCTTCTCCCAGTTCACGGAGATGCTCGGGATGATCGGCCGGGAGCTTGCCCTGCAGGGCGTCCGGCATTTCTATCTGGACGGCAAGACGCCGGCCGACCAGCGGGTGGAGCTGTGCAGCCGGTTCAATGAGGGGGAACGCGACCTGTTTCTCATTTCGTTAAAAGCCGGAGGCACCGGCCTTAACCTGACCGGAGCGGACACGGTGATCCTTTATGATCTGTGGTGGAACCCGGCTGTCGAGCAGCAGGCTGCCGACCGGGCCCACCGGATCGGACAGAAAAAGGTGGTGCAGGTGATCCGTCTCGTTGCCCAGGGCACCGTCGAGGACAAAATGTATGAGCTGCAGCAGAAGAAAAAGAACCTGATCGAGGAGGTCATCCAGCCTGGGGCGGAGGCGCTCTCCGCCCTCACCGAGCAGGATATCCGCGAGATTCTGATGCTCTGATGCGTCGAAGGATTTGGAAGCTTCTGCCTGAATAAAGTATAATGACAGGGATTGTTATTGCTTAAGCAGCAGGCCGTTTGGGCCTGCTGACGCTTCTCTCAATGGTTTCATACTATTTTACGGAGGTGCATTAACATGAGCTTTACCCTGGAACTGGGCGCTTCTGCTCCCGACTTCTCTTTAAAAGCAACAGACGGTCAGACGTACTCGCTGGACAGCTTTGCTACGGCAAAAGCGCTGGTCATCTTCTTCACCTGCAATCATTGTCCGTTCGTCGTCGGGTCCGATGAGGTTACGCGCCAGACCGCCGAAAAGTACCGTGAGCTGGGAGTGGCTTTTGCAGGAATTAACGCCAACAGTGAGACGACCCATCCGGACGATTCCTACGAGCATATGGTGAAGCGGATGGAGGAGCAGAACTTCCCGTGGCTCTATCTCCGCGATGACACGCAGGAAACCGCGCGTGCATATGGTGCGCTGCGCACACCTCATTTCTTCGTGTTTGACCAGGACCGCAAGCTGGTCTACACCGGCCGCGGCGTCGATAACCCGCGGGAAACAGACAAAATGACGGTCAACGACCTGGACAACGCATTGTCCCAGCTGCTCGCCGGACAAGCCATTGCCACACCGCTGACCAACCCGATCGGCTGCAACGTCAAATGGGACGGCCAGGATGCACACTGGATGCCTGCCGAGGCTTGTGATTTGGTTTAGATGGTTTTTTTAGCAGGTTGAGATCGCATCGGGCTGAAATTATATTTGATAGGCTGAGCCAGGCTACATGAGTAGGTGGTTTGGGCTGAATTAAGGGGATTTTTCCCTTTATTCCGGGCTTGGGTGCTTGGTTTGGGCTCAGTTAAGGGGATTTTTCCCTTTATTCCGGGCTTGAGTGGTTGGTTTGGGCTCAGTTAAGGGGATTTTTCCCTTTATTCCGGGCTTGAGTGGTTGGTTTGGGCCCAGTTAAGGGGATTTTTCCCTTTATTCCGGGCTTGGGTGCTTAGTTTGGGCTCAGTTAAGGGGATTTTTCCCTTTATTCCGGGCTTGAGTGGTTGGTTTGGGCTCAGTTAAGGGGATTCTTCCCTTTATTCCGGGCTTGATTGCTTGGCTTAAGTGCTTGGTTTGAGCCCAGTTAAGGGATTTTCGCGCTTAGCCGGGGATTGGATGGCTGAGTTATGCTTGGTTTTCGCATAAAAAGAGGGACTTTCCAGCCGGAAGCTGGAGAAGTCCCTCTTTATTATTTTATTGTTAGCTAAAGAAACCCGTTACTAGACGATTGTCAGACCGCCGCTTGCGTATCCTGCCACGGTAGCAGCCACGTCAAGGCCTGCTGTAACACCAGCCGAGAAGACCATCAGCAGCCGTTCGCCTGCGGTAACCGGGATACTTAGCCCTGTGGTGAGGCCGCTGCTGATAGTACCCAAAGCTAGGATACCCGTGAGTGCCGGTGCCAGAGTAACTAACGCCCCCGGTACAGCGGTAAAGGTGTTGTTCGGCGTTGTCGAACGGAATAATTGAGCGGTTATAGTTACTGTAGAGCCTACCAGACTCAATGAAGCTGTAGTGCTAAAATATGCAGCCAATGAAGTAATGGTACCCGCACGCGGCACGGAGAAGGCAAAGTTTAGCAGCGTACCTGCAGCTCCTGTGAGGTCAATGACTCCGCCAGTAATAGCAACTCCAGTAGCACTGTTGCCGAAGCCGATCAAGCTGGAGGTATTAAGCAGACCGCCCAGCACAGTAGTCAGTGCGGCAGGAAGGCCAGATGCGTAAGGAATGATCGCGCCCGAACCGGTTGGTCCCGTCGCTCCCGTTACCCCGGTTGCTCCAGCTAACCCCGTCGCTCCCGTCACCCCGGTAGCTCCTGCCAAACCTGTCGCTCCCGTTACCCCGGTAGCTCCTGCCAATCCCGTAGCTCCCGTTACACCGGTTGCTCCAGCTAACCCCGTCGCTCCCGTTACCCCGGTTGCTCCAGCTAAACCCGTCGCTCCCGTTACACCGGTTGCTCCAGCTAACCCCGTCGCTCCCGTCACACCGGTAGCTCCAGCTAACCCCGTCGCTCCCGTCACACCGGTAGCTCCAGCTAACCCCGTCGCTCCCGTCACCCCGGTTGCTCCTGCCAAACCTGTCGCTCCCGTTACCCCGGTTGCTCCTGCCAAACCCGTCGCTCCCGTCACACCGGTAGCTCCTGCCAAACCCGTCGCTCCCGTCACACCGGTAGCTCCAGCTAACCCCGTCGCCCCCGTTACCCCGGTTGCTCCAGCTAACCCCGTCGCTCCCGTCACCCCGGTTGCTCCTGCTAAACCCGTCGCTCCCGTTACACCGGTTGCTCCTGCCAAACCAGTCGCTCCCGTCACCCCGGTTGCTCCTGCCAAACCCGTCGCTCCCGTTCCCCCGGTTGCTCCAGCTAAACCCGTCGCTCCCGTTACCCCGGTTGCTCCAGCTAACCCCGTCGCTCCCGTCACTCCGGTAGCTCCTGTAGCACCGGCTTCACCGGTCGATCCGGTTGCGCCTGTGACCCCGATCACCTCGCCCAGCAGCTCAGCTGAAACCAGGCGGTGGGCGGTTACGAGCGCACCGGTGCTACTTTTGCCCCACAAAGAAATTTGAACCGGATCATCCGGAGGACTGGTTGGGGTATTGAACAGAAATTCAAAACCATCAAAATCGGCGTAGTAATTGGTCGTTATCACCTGGTTCGGAGCCACATTAAGCGTCTCACTGACATATAGGTTTCTTACACCGCCAAGCAAATAATAGCCTTGTACAATTACGCTAGAAGCCGCGCTGCTGCTGCGGTTATCTACACGGAGCGTTACCTGGGTTGTGGGTCTTGTGCCGGCAATCATATTGTTTTCAATCGGTCCAGTAGATAAGAAACTCATCTGCGCAACACTCCTTTTCTATGAAATTTGTATTAATCCATGACTTCATGAGAAACAATACGGTGGGCTTCCACCAGTTGGCCGCCTGCCTGCTTGCCCCACACGGAGATGCCCAGATCAGCCTCCATAATCTCTCCGGTTGTTACAACAAACTCATAGCCATCCAGGTCTGCAAAATACTCCCGGCTCACAGCCTCATCCGGAGCAATATTGATAACCTCACTCACATATAAGTTTCTGATTGCGGTAAGATAGTAGCCTTCAATTACAACACCGGCTGAATTCGTGGAAGAACGGTTAATAATCCGTACAGTCACAAGCTGGGCAGGTCTGACCCCGGACACAGGATTATTTTCAATCGGTCCAGTTGATAATATCGCCATCCTGTTTTATTCCTCCTTTCCATTTCTCGCGTCTATGAATTTAATCTTTGATTCTAGCGGCCCTTCTAATGAACCGCACAATATATTAATATTCCTGCGCAGTTCCGGCTGTGTGGACGGCAGACAGGCTGCATTCACCGAAATCTTCAAATCCGCATAAGCTGTTCTATGGAGAGAATGCCTATCGTGCTGCTGCTTTCCTGAACGTTGGAGATGGAAGAAGGGAGTCCCATGGTCCCTCCTGGCAAAGGGAAAAAAACAAGTACCAAGAAACAGCCGGCAAATCCAAAGGCCCAAAGCCCGAAGGGGCTGGAATTCGCGGTTGCAGCGCTTTTGCTGACAGGTAAGCTGAGGGTGGATTCGATTCAGATGTTTACTGATGCATCACTGGTGGTCGGCCTGGTCGGCAAATATAAAACGTTAAGCGATCTAAGCCAGAGCAATGTGGATAAGCTGGTCAGCTTTCTGGACGATAACAGCAGCCTGACTTTGAACGAAATTATGACCGCCCTGAAGCAAAAAGCGGATAACTCATAAGGAATACCGCCGAAAAGGGGGACAGCGCTAATGGGAAAAGCGGATTTTGACGGGGAGGAATTCGCCGGCGGGCTTTTGCTCGTCATTGTGATTGCACTACTGATCTACGGGTCCACAGACATTAAAACGCTCACAGCAGCACCTACCTCGGATTAGTATTTTTCACAAAAAAACAGTCGTCTTCCCTCCCGCCTCTTGCTTTCTTCCGGAAATTCGCTATACTTGAACAAAATCATACGTAATCGATGAACGGGACAGTAGTGTGTCGGATCTAGTCTCAGCGAGCCGGGAATGGTGGAAACCGGTACAGAGCCAATACATGAAGCGCACCCGGGAGATGGACTTCTGAACGAACAGTAGGAAGCCCCGGCTGAAGACCGTTAACTTGTGAGTGGCTGAACTGCGGTTCAGCAACGAGAGTGGTACCGCGAGCGCTAATCAAGCCTTCGTCTCTTTGATGAGATGAGGGCTTTTTCTTATGGAAAAAGGTTCCCCGTTCATCGGTGCTGCAGCCATATTGCCAAAATAGGAGGTCAAATTCATGTTAAGCCAACTTATCAAAAACAGCCTGGAGCAAAGCGTCCGGCAGGTGATCACAGCCTTGGGTGCAGCAGTTACGGAGCTTCCCTCTGTTGTCCTCGAGCAGCCTGCTAATCCCGATTTCGGGGACTACTCCAGTAATATTGCTATGCAGCTGGCCAGAGTACTCCGTAAGGCGCCTTTGGCTATTGCAGAGCTGATAACAACTGAAATTAGTCAATCAGGTGGTTTAAACGGACTTTTTTGCAAAATCGATATTGCCGCACCCGGCTTCATTAATCTATATATCGACTGGCAGGAGTGGGCCGGACGCAGCTTTGAACTGCCCGGGGCAGCAGGGGAAAAAGTTATCGTTGAGCATACCAGCGTGAATCCAAACAAATCAATGCATATAGGACATCTCAGAAACTCTTGTATCGGGGATGCACTGGTGCGTATTTTGCGAAAAACCGGGTACAGCGTTGAGGTGCATAACTATGTGGATGATCTCGGCAATCAGCTGGCGGATACGGTGGTCGGGCTGCTGAATGTGCCGCTCGCGGGTGATCATATCCGTTTTGGAGATTACTGCTGGGACATATATGCCGGTGTGAACAAAGAATACGCGCTGCATCCGGAGAGTGTGCACAAACGGACGGAGATTCTTCACGCGCTGGAAGAAGGCCACGGCAATACCGCCTGGCTGGGCAGTCTTGTCGCCGAACGGATTGTGCGGGAGCATGTCGCGGAGATGAGGGGTTTTGGCATTGGCTATGACCTGCTGGTCTGGGAGAGCAGTATTCTAAAGGAAGGCTTCTGGGCATCGGCTTTTGCGCTGCTGGAGCAGACAGAGGTATTCGTGCAGGAAACAGAGGGCAAGCTGGCGGGCTGCTGGATTCTCAAACAGGCTGCGGAGGAGCCGTCAGAGGCAGATGAGCATCACAAAGATAAGGTGCTGGTGCGCTCGAACGGTATTTTGACCTATACGGCCAAGGATATTGCCTATCATCTCTGGAAATTCGGGCTGCTGGATAAAGATTTCAGCTACAGTGAGTTTAACGCCGGACTTTGGACTACGGGGCTGAGCGGGGAGCAGCGGGCTTTTGGCCGGGCTGACCGGGTGGTTAATGTCATCGACTACAGACAGGAATATCCGCAGGCGATGGTCAAGCAGGCACTCGAGGTGCTGGGGTACACAGAGCAGGCTGAAAAATTGCATCATGTAAGCTATGGCGTGGTCTCACTCAGTCCGGCGTCCGCAGCCGAGCTTGGTATCGACATTTCAGATGGCAAAACCTCTTACGCCATGTCCGGCCGCCAGGGCATCGGGATCAAGGTAACCGAGCTGGTGCAGCTGATGGAGAACACGATTGACGCTACCCGTTCTGACAAAAGCGGCCTCTCCAGCCGGCTCATCGCCACCGCTGCCATCCGTTATTATCTGCTGCGGTTTAATCTGGGGACGGAGATTATTTTCGACTTCAAGCAGGCGACCGAGATTTCCGGCAACACAGGCGTGTACCTGATGTACACCTATGCGCGTGCAGGCAGTGTGCTTAGTAAAGCCGGGTCTATGGCGGCAGAGGCTGCGCTTACTTCGAAGAAGGCCCGTCCTTCTGCGGAAAAAGCCAACCTCAATGCGGAGATGACCAACCCTCCTGTGGAAAAAGCTAACCTTAATACGAAGCAACCGGATGCAATTCCCGTCTTCCCGGCGGCACTGCAAAAAGCTGAACTTGCTCTGCTGAGACATCTGAGCAACTGGCAGGACACGCTTTACAGCGCAAGCGTTCAGCTGACGCCGAATACGATCTGCAGCTACGCGCATACGCTGGCGTCGCTGTTCAACAATTTTTACTCGGCCTGCCCGATTCTGAAAGGCGAGCCTGAATCCATTGCCTTCCGCCTTTGGCTCACGCAAAGATTCCGGGACACACTCGGTGAAGTACTGGAGGTACTCGGCCTGCCGCAGCCGGAGCGGATGTAGCCGTCGTGATTACCGTTGCCTTGAACTAATATGTGAGTTGGTTTGTACTTTGGCTACGATAAACATGAGAAAGACCGGACTAAATAAAGTCTATACAGAGGGATTTAATCCTATCTACTGCCTGACCGATCCTTATGGCTGCAACGCCATTGATATAACTGCATTTTGTGCAGCTATATCCCGCAAAAAAGTATCTCTCATTGGGATAAGTGTATTCCGTGCAACTAAAATCAGCAAAATCGTCCATTTATCCAGATTTCCGGAGTTTTAGCTGCACAGAGTACAGCTAAAGTGAGATTCCACGGGCCTGACGGTGCTTTTAATTGTACAAACTACACTTAAAGCTGCTCCCTCTCCTGTTTCCACCGGAACGCAGAAACAGCCTCCCCGAAGGAAGGCTGTTTCTTGTGTTACGTCCCGGAAGGGATGCAGCCCTTTCGGGCTGATTGCGAAGTAGAGGCTAACGATGCTAATGCTCCAACGTCCCCCAGCTTGGGGTTCTCATCCCACCGGAACGCAGAAACAGCCTCCCCTAAGGAAGGCTGTTTCTTGTGTTACGTCCCGGAAGGGATTCGAACCCCCGACCGTGCGCTTAGAAGGCGCATGCTCTATCCAACTGAGCTACCGGGACATATAAAGTGTAGATTTTATATACTATGTATTAACGCAACGTTATCTATTATAACGCATTGAAATTTTTTTTCAAGGCTACACGCCAAAAAAACATTCTGCCCCCGGCAGCGGGTGCCACGGCACCGTTCACCGCATACACTTCCTCTATCCGCCGCCGGAGCAGTGGCCGCATTACAGCAAGATCATCAGCGCCGCTTCAGCGCCACTTGCCGGAAATGCTCACCCAGCTGCTTTTTCAAATGGCCGAAGATCAGCAGCTCGCGCTGGAATTTGGAGCGTTCATCCTCGGGGCTCATGACAGGACTCCCGGTGAACGCGCTGACTGTCACGTCCTCGAAGGCATTGTGCATATTATTATCAAACCAGTCGGTTTGGGTGTCTGCATCATTCGTCAGGATGCGTACAATTTCGTAGCCTTCCTCATGCTGGTCTTCCACAATATACACCAAAAGCGCTGAATCCCCTACAGCTCCAGGCAATACGCCAACCTCGGCACATGGAGCACCGTCATATTCAGTCATTCTGCGGATCTTGGCGTCTTTAATGTAATACACTTGTCATCATCCCTCCTGGCAAATTTTCCTCTACTCTAGTGTTCGGATAAGGACATACATTTTATCCCTTCAATCGGCATATATCTGTATTACTTGGCAAAAAAGAAACAAGTGATTACACCTGCTTTTCAAGGGAGCCCCGCTTCCGGAGCAGTAGCATCGCACAAAGAGAGGATGAACACCATGTGCGGAATAACCGGTTTTATTGAGTGGCGGGGTGACCTTACCCAGCACTCGCAGCTGCTCGTAAAAATGACTGAAACCTTATCCAACCGCGGACCGGATGCCGCCGGAACGTGGATTTCAGGCCCCTGCGCCCTCGGACACCGCAGACTTAGCGTTATTGATCCTGAGAACGGCGCACAGCCGATGATCGCCCGCCAGGACGAGAATGTCTACGCGCTTGCGTATAACGGCGAGCTCTATAATGCTGGTGAGCTAAAAACCGAACTCAAGCAGCGCGGACACCATTTTCTGACCCAGTGTGATACTGAGGTCCTGCTGCACGCCTACATGGAGTGGGGACCGGACTGCACCGGGAAGCTGAACGGGATTTTTGCTTTTGCCGTCTGGGACAGCGTGCGTGAGCATCTGTTTCTGGCCCGCGACCGGCTTGGCGTAAAACCGCTGTTCTACAGCCAGGTGGACGATGTGTTTGTCTTTGGCTCCGAGCCCAAAGCGCTGCTGCAGCATCCCAAGGTTCAGCCGAAGGTCGGACCGGAAGGACTCGCGGAGATTTTCATCGTCGGTCCGGCCCGCACTCCGGGACAGGGTGTATACAAAGATATATTCGAGCTTCGCCCGGGTCATGCCATGATTTATAGCCGCAGCGGCATCCGCAAGTATGCTTACTGGGAACTGGAAAGCCATCCCCACACCGATAGCGTTGATGAAACAGCCGCCAGAGTGCGTGAATTGCTGCAGGATACGCTGGAGCGCCAGCTCGTCTCCGACGTTCCGGTATGTTCCCTGCTGTCCGGAGGGCTGGATTCCAGTGCCCTGACCGCACTGGCCGTGAATTATTACAACCGCAGCGGCCAGGGACAGGTAGACACCTACTCGGTCGATTATGTCGATAACGACAAGCATTTCAAAAGCCATACCTTCCAGCCCGGCGCAGACGGCCCGTGGATTAAACGGATGGTGGATGAGCTGAAGACCAATCACCATTATGTCACTTTTGATACACCTGAGCTGGTGGCAGCGCTGGATAACGCCCTCTACTCGCGTGACCTGCCGGGGATGACCGATGTGGATTCGTCGCTGTATTTATTTTGCCGGGAGATTAAAAAGAATGCGACGGTTGCCATTTCCGGCGAAGCGGCTGACGAAATTTTTGGCGGATACCCCTGGTTTCACCGTGAAGAGGCCCTCTCCTCAGGGACCTTCCCGTGGTCGGTAGCCCCCAAAATGCGTGCAGGTCTATTGTCGCCCGAAGTCCGCGAATGGATACGTCCGCTGGAATATTTAGGAGACCGTTACAGCGACGCAGTGGCTGAAGTTCCGAAACTGGACGGCGAGACCGGCAAACAGGCTCAAATGCGCGTAATGTCCTATCTTAATATCACCCGGTTTATGCCGACGCTGCTGGACCGCAAGGACCGGATGAGCATGGGTGTCGGGCTCGAGGTGCGCGTTCCCTATTGCGATCACCGGCTGGTGCAGTACGTGTTCAACATTCCCTGGGAGATCAAAACCGTCGGCAACCGCGAAAAAGGCATTCTCCGTAAAGCGCTGGAAGGCGTACTGCCGGATGATGTGCTTTACCGTAAAAAGAGCCCCTATCCCAAAACCCATAATCCAGCCTATCTGAACGCTGTGCGTACACAGATGCTGAATATTCTGGACGATCCGTCGTCTCCAATCCTGCCGCTGATCGATCCGGCCAAAATCCGCGAGATTGCCGCTTCTCCGGAATCCTCCAGCAACCTGCCCTGGTTCGGCCAGCTGATGTCCGGCCCGCAGCTGTTTGCATATCTGGCCCAGGTGAATCTCTGGCTGCAAAAGTATAATGTATCCATCGGCTAAGCCGTGATTATTCCCATAGCGGGGCGGGCCTAAAACCTCTACAACTATAGATAAACATATCTTAGTCAAGGGGGTATTAACCCTGATGCCGACCTCTGCAAAACCGTCCGTATGGTCTTCAGCCAAACTGGTTCCCTTTCTTATCGTATCCTTCGGCTTCACCTGGCTGTGCTGGCTGCCGCTGCTGCTCAACAAGCAGTTTGCAGCCGGCCTTCCTGTGCTTCCCGGGCAATTCTACCTGGGCTCCTTCGGCCCGCTGCTCGGAACGCTCTGCTGCCTTATCTTACCGGGCGAAGACGGCTTCACCGGGTGGTTCAAAACAGCCTTTTCCTTTTCTTTCCCGAAAAAATGGCTGGTGCTGTCCGCCGGATTACCTGTGGCTTATGGAGCTGTAGCTGTCCTGGTTCACACTCTGGTCACGGGAAAAGCGCCTGACCTGCACAGCTTCGGCCTGACCTCGGACCTTCCGCCGCAGTTCAATCTCTGGACAACCTCACTGGTATGGATGCTGACCTTCGGGATAGGTGAGGAGAGCGGCTGGCGCGGATACCTGCTTCCGGCCCTGCATAAGCGGTATTCCCTGAATACCTCTGCCCTGCTGGTGGCCCTGATCTGGATGGCCTGGCATCTGCCGGCCTTCTGGTTCAATGAAAGCTATCTCGGCATGGGCCCCGGGGTAATCGGCTGGGCGATCAGCCTGACTTACGGCTCTGTAGTGCTGGCCTGGATCTGTGCCGGGAGCCGCTGGAGTATTATTCCCGTTATTATCTGGCACGGCATCTTCGATCTGCTGACTGCCAGTGACCAGGCGGCAGAGGTTATGGCTATGGTATGCAGCATGCTCGTTATCCTCCACGGCATTTTGCTGATGCGGATACTGGGCAGACGCCATCGTAAACCGACCGGCGTTTAGCTGCGGTACCTGTACCCTGTAAACGTAGGTTATCGCACCAGTTTATTCTCGCTGTGCGGGCGAATTCAAGGGCACTTTTGCCCTTCATTCTGTCCATTCGTGACGCGTAGGCGAATTCAAGGGCATTTTTGCCCTTCATTCTGTCCATTCGGGCCGCGCGGGCGAATTCAAGGGCATTTTTGCCCTTCATTTTGTCCATTCGGGCCGCGTGGGCGAAATCAAGGGCATTTTTGCCCTTCATTCTGTCCATTCGGGCCGCGCGGGCGAAATCAAGGGCACTTTTGCCCTTCATTCTGTCCATTCGGGCCGCGCGGCAAGGTATCCAGCGGCAACTAAAGTGAAGCGCAAAAAGAGCAAGCCGCGTACGTTCCTGTACATGCGGCCTGCTCTTCGCTTTGACTACTCTCTATTCTTTTCATCCAACGCTTTTTATCAGCATTTATCCTCTTCCTGAACTTCCCTCAGTCCTCAGTCCTCTTAGAAATTGAAATTATCCGGATCCGGGCCGAAGCGGTGATTCTGGTTCAGGTCCTCAATTGCTTTGACATCGTCGTCACTTAAAGTGAAGTCGAAGAAGCCGGCATTCTCTACAATCCGCTCGGCATGCACGGACTTGGGAATTGTAATGACGCCCTGCTGCAGATCCCAGCGCAATACAATCTGTGCAACGGTCTTGCCGTATCTTTCCGCAATTTCCTTCAGGAGCGGAATATCCAGGTTCCCCTGCATCAGCGGGCTCCAGGCCTCCACCTGAATATCATGCGCTTTGGCAAATTTCAGCACCTCACGCTGGGTCAGCAGCGGATGGAATTCAATTTGGTTAACGGCAGGAACCACGCCGGTATCGTCAATGATATCCTGCAGGTGATGCACCTGGAAGTTGCTGACACCTATGGATTTGACAAGCCCTTCCTTCTGCAGGTGGATCAGCGCCTTCCACGTATCCCGGTACTTGCCGGCTACCGGCCAGTGGATCAGGTACAGGTCGATGACATCCAGCCCAAGCTTCTTGCGGCTTACCTCAAAAGCCTTTAGCGTCGATTCATACCCCTGGTCGGGATTACGCACCTTGGTTGTGATGAACAGCTCGTCCCGCGGCACTCCGCATTCGCGGATTGCTTGTCCGACACCTTCTTCATTATTGTATCCGGCAGCCGTGTCAATGCTGCGGTATCCCGTTTCAACCGCCGTTTTCACCGCATGGATGACTTCTTCGCCATCCTTAGTCTGCCATACGCCGAGGCCCAGCCACGGCATAGTCTTCCCGTCATTCAGCGTAGGTCCGCCTGAGAATGGTCCATTTAGTTCGCTCATTGTTAACCCCTCCAAGCCTATTGGTGTGATCAAGCTTCTTATAACCTCAAAAATGGCTGAGTAATCAGCCCGGATTCAACAAGATTATAACAGATTGCGGTAGCGCTACCAAAAGTGCAGCCCCGCGGCGTTCAAGAACTTGCTGCTTACAGTGTGGCCGGCAGTAACAGCACAACCAAAAAAAAGCGTCCGCCGCAACCGCAGCAGACGCTCCTTATTATTTCTCGATCAGCTTGAAATCATCAAAGCTGAATTCCGGGGATACGATGCAGGAGACCAGCACAGGCTCATCGCCGAGGTTACGTGCCGCCTGCCAGACGCCTGCCGGAATAACGACCTGAGGCTGCTGTCCGGCCAATACATCAGCGCCGAGTACGACCTCCGTTGCATTCTCCGGCTGCTCGCCGCTGCCGCCCAGGCTCAGGATAATCGGACTGCCGGAGTGCCACAGCCAGATTTCATCGGACAGCACCGTGTGCCACTCCGAGGTTTCACCCGGATGAAGCAGGAAGTAAATCGAGGAAGCCGAGGCTCTCGCTCCCGAATAGTTGCTGCCGAGTGTTTCCTGGGGGATTTCAAAGGATGAGTTCCAAAGTCTCTTGTACCATCCGCCTTCAACGTGGGGCTCCAGGCCCAGCGCTGCTACCAGCGGGGAAATTTCTTTTTGCGTCACAGTATCTTCTCCTTAAAGTATCGCCGCATAAAATAAGCAACCACTTAGATTTAGGTTTGCTTTTACTTTAACGGAATGTGCCGCAATTGTAAAACCTTCCGCCGCTGCTTACTTGCCGTCCTTGCCTGCCTTGAACACCTCAGCGATCGCACCGAGTGAGCCCAGCGCCTCAACGGTGCTGCTCGGCAGGAACACCTTGTTGGCTGGTCCTTTGGAGATTTCGGTCAGCGCATCAAAGGATTGATAAGCCAGCACCCGTTCATCCAGCCCGGCAGTGCTGATCAGCTGAATCCGTGCCTTCTCGGCTTCGGCTACAGCCTGGATAGCCTTGGCCTGACCAAGCGCTTCCAACTCCTGTGCCTGCCGCAGACCTTCCGCCTGACGGATCCGCGCTTCCTTATCCCCTTCAGCCTTGAGAATCTTACTCTGCTTGTCACCTTCCGCGCGAAGGATCATATCCTGCTTGGCAGCTTCCGCCTCAAGCACAATCGCACGCTTGCTGCGTTCCGCCTTCATCTGCTTATCCATGGCTTCCTGGATATCGAGCGGCGGCTTGATATCAATAACCTCGACGCGCTCGATCCGCACGCCCCATTTCTCGGTCGCTTCATCCAGGGCCAGCCGGATATCGGCGGAGATTTTTTCACGGCCTGACAGGGTTTCATCCAGCTCCAGCTTCCCGATAATCTGCCGCATCGTTGCGGTGGAGATATTGCGTACCCCGTATACATAATCGGAAATGCCATAAGTCGCCTGTTCCGGTCCGACCACCTGGTAGAAGATGATCGTATCAATCTGCACCTGCACGTTATCCTTCGTAATAACGGTCTGCGGCGGCACATTGGCCTGCTGGATCCGCAGATCATGATACGTCCGCACCTGATCAATGACCGGGATCAGAATGTTCAGCCCCGGCGTAAGCAGGCGGTTGAATTTCCCGAGCCGTTCGACCACGCCGACACGCTGCTGGGGAACGATTTTGATCGTCAGTGCGACAAATACAACAACGACTGCAACAATAATCCCGATAATGATCCATGAATCCATCAGCTAAAATCCTCCCATCGTTCTACTTCGATAATTGTGGAGCTTCTGCGGATGACTCTGACTAACTCATCTTTGGCCAGCACCTGGCCGGAAACTGCACTCCAGGTATCACCGCCGACCTTAACCTGCCCGTAACGCCCCGGCTCTACCGGCTCCGTCACAACCCCCTGACGCCCGATAATTTCGGTTCCAATATCCTTGAAACCGCGCGAGTGCCTGAACCGGGCAACCAGCGGCTTCGAGAATACGGTCAGCAGCACCGTTACCAGCGCACTGGCCAACACCTGCAGCAGAACCGCCTCAGGCCAGACAAGCGATACGAGCAGCGCTGCCACAGCCCCGATAGTAAGCCAGAACAAATAAAAAGTAAGCGTAAACATTTCAATTACAAGCAGAACACCGGCCGCGACTAACCATAGCACCCATGCAACCATAGGTGACCTCACCACCTTCCGCTATATACTACTATAAACGAATAAAACGGCAGTGCGTTGCATCCTTTTTTCCCTGAGCGGGACAAAAGCAGGCATTTTTAGTATATTTCAACCGGTGGAAGGTTATGAATAAATCTCTTCCCCATCCTGACAGCACTTGCCGCCATACCAAAAAGCCTGCAGAGAAATGGTTCTTCTCCGCAGGCTATGGATACTGCCGCTTAAGCCGCTGTTATTTCAGCTTCCAGAGGGCAGGTGTAGTTGCCGGTTCCCAGCCGGCCAGCGAGGTGTGAGCCTGCTGGCAGACATACGACTGTCCATTATAAGACACCGTATCCCCTGCCTTATAAGCGATGCCTGCTGCCCAAGCATTGGCACCTGGAGTAGCCGTAGCAGAAGGAGTAACTGTCGGCGTTGGCAGGGCAGTTGGCACAGGAGTAGCCGAGGCTGTCGGTGCAGGCGTTGCCGGCGTATTGCCGCAGACACCGATTACCTTCCACGCGCCATACGCGCCGCTCAGATCCGGACGGTCACCCTGGGTCCACCATTTGGCTTCATATACGTAACCGCCATAGGAAACCTGCTGGCCCTGTGTGTATATACCAGTTGAAGTCCAGGCAGGCGCGGTACATTGACCCGGTGTTGCTGTAGGCGTCGGCACTACAGTGGGGGTTGGCACAGGGGTACCACTTGGTTTTGGTGTGGCGGTTGGCGCCGGAGTTGCTGTAGCTGTCGGAGCTGGCGTTGTGCTTGGTTTCGGCGTTGCTGTAGGTGTCGCGGTTGGCGCAGGTGTCGGCGACACTGTCGCGGTCGGAGTCGGCGTCGGAATCACTCCTCCCCCAAGCTCTGCACTGAGCTTGGTCTGAAGTGTCCGGTTGCGGTCGCCGCTCGTTTCCCAGAACATCGCTCCGGCCAGTCCCTTGGACTTCAGGTAGCTGATTTTGTAGCCGAGGGATTCTGCATCATCATAGCTGATATAAGTCTGATTCGAAGGATTATACAGATAAGGCACCTTGGCTACGTTGTTCCAGTAACGGGTATAGCCGTTTTTGTTGATATAATTTGCTTCCAGATCATTGAAATCATAGTTTCCCTTTTCCCAGGTGCCTGTTGAGGAAATGCCGGCCGATACCTGGTATTGCCCGTTGCCTGCAGCCGGTGCACCGCCCCAGCCGCGGCCGTAAAACGGCATTCCCAGTACCAGCTTGCTTGCAGGAACTCCAGCACCCAGATAGGTGGTGACCGCCTTGTCAATATTATAATTGGCCGGCTCGGTAAGTCCGGTGGAGGCGGTGGCAGGATCATAATACAGCGGGGCATTATGCCCGGTCGTCGTATTCCAGCTTCCGTTGAAGTCGTAGGTCATGATGTTGATCCAGTCTACTACCGCAGCAATTCCGCTGAGGTTATTGTTCTGTACATAAGCCGGACTTGCCCCCGAGGCGATGGTCAGCAGGTAGGTTTTACCGTCGGCGGTACCGGCCGCATTCAGCTTTTCACGTATTTTTTGCAGCAGCAGCACATAATTCTGTTTATCCTCGGGACGGTAGCTGTTGCCGGCCAACCCGCCGCTTACCGGATACTCCCAGTCAAGGTCAACGCCGTCCATCTTGTATTTACGGATGAAATCCACCGCCGAATTGGCGAACACCTCACGGGTAGCTGCTGTTGCCGCCACATCCGAGAAGCGGTTCGACCAGGTCCAGCCGCCGACGGAGATCATAGTCTTCAGGTTCGGATTTTTCTCCTTGAGCTTCCACAGCTGCTTCAGGTTGCCTTTAATCGGGTCATCCCATTTGTCATCCCCGAAGCTTTTCTGGGCATCGATCCACGGATCGCCGAGCACGATTGTGCCGTTTGGCACGCTGATGGCCTGACCCTGCTCATTTTGACAGGTCCAAGTAACCGGATTCGGCCCGGTCGGGTCCGGATTGCCGTGCACCCCGTTCCAGCAGATGTCGGCAAACGCGTAGTTGATTACATTCATTTTGGTGGCATCGATATCTGCTACATTAAATGCCCGTCCGTAAGCAGCCCAGGACGCGTAATAACCGACTATCTTATAATTATTGCCTTCGGCTTTTACCGTTTGGACGCTGCCGCCGAGCGCGGCAAACAGCGTAATAAACAAAGCAGCCGCCAGACCCAGCGCAACAGTCTTCCGTGATTTCTTTTTCAGCATGCAAGTGTTACCTCCCCGGTATATTCTCACAGCAATGCCTTTCACCAGCAAAGAATCAGCGACCGTATCCGGACCTCAGCAGCAATCTCTCTGCAAGCCCGGCTAAGCCCAGCACTCACCCCGCTTCCCGGTTTTGGATTCACCCTCACTCTGCGTTCCTAGCAATGTTACGGCTGTCTGTTAATAGACTGGTAATGGAAAAACGCGCGCACAAAGCCGCCCTTCGGGCTGTTCCTTTGCCTGTAAAGCTACAAATCTGAGGGCTCATAAAAAATTTTTTGAGATAAAAGGTGTCAGGTAGGGGATGGGTGGGGAATTTAAGCAGTAAGTATTTGGATTTTTCTGACATCATTAAGAGATGAAGGTAATTATAATTTTCAGGCATCATGGCCTGATCCGCCAGGGGGAAATTTCTGTAATCAGGGGATAAAATCATCTCATGCTCAAAAACAGCTGCTGCGAAGTATTGCATTTGGAGTTTATTTTTTGGAGGGAGCCGCCTTATAAAAACGTAAAAAGACTCTGCCCGCCTATGCAGCAAACAGAGTCTGTATTATCAATCGTATAGGGCTACCCGTTATTGCCCTGCTTCGCGGCCAGCTTATCCGTCAGCAGGCGGAGTGCCGTTCCGCGGTGGCTGATCTTCTGCTTCTCTTCGAGCGTCAGCTCCGCCATCGTCTTCTCATACTCCGGAAGATAGAAAAGCGGATCATACCCGAATCCCCCGGCGCCCGCAGGCTCCGAGGTAATCCAGCCCTCCACTGTCCCCTCCGCAGTCAGCTCTGATCCGTCCGCCGGATCATAAAGCGATAATGCACAGACAAAACGGGCTGTGCTGAGCAGCGGCTGGCCGGTGTCCTCGCCCTGCTTCATCCGCTCCAGCTCGCTGAGCAGCTTGAGATTGTTCTCCTGATCCTGTGCACCCTCGCCGGCATAACGGGCAGAGTATACTCCAGGCTTGCCGTCCAGCGCATCGACGCACAGGCCGGAATCATCCGACAGTACGGGCAGGCCGAGGGCCTCGCCGACTGCCTTTGATTTTTTGAGCGCATTCTCGGCAAAGGTGGTGCCGTCCTCTACTACATCCGGAAGCTCGGGGTAGTCGAACATGCTCTTGACAGTCAGACCGAGCGGTGCAAAAGCATGCTGGAACTCGCGGACCTTGCCTTTGTTCTTCGTTGCAACAATCAGGATGCCGCCGCTGTTAGTCATGCTACACCTCTTGTCCGGGCTGGCCGGAAGGGATTTTGAGCGCAATCGGGCCGAGCACTTCCTTTTGCACAGCGATCAGTTCATAAATGCCCTTCTCCCCGAGACCGAGCAGCTCGTCCAGCTCCTGGCGGGTGAACGGCCGCTCTTCGCCGGTACCCTGCAGCTCCACAAAAGCGCCGCCCCCGGTCATCACCACATTCATATCAACCTTCGCCTTGGAATCCTCTTCATAGTTCAGGTCAAGCAGCGCCTTATCCCCGACCACGCCGACACTGATAGCCGCCAGATAGTCTGTAATCGGAAATACGGCCAGCTTGTGCTGGAGGGCGATTTTGTTAATGGCAAAGGCCATCGCCACAAAAGCTCCCGTAATCGAAGCTGTCCGCGTACCGCCATCTGCCTGGATGACGTCGCAGTCCAGCGTAATGCTGCGCTCACCGAGCGCCTGCAGGTTCACTACAGAGCGGAGCGCACGCCCGATCAGCCGCTGGATCTCCATCGTCCGTCCGGTCAGCTTGCCGCGTGCGGCTTCACGCTGGTTGCGTGTCTGGGTTGCCCGGGGCAGCATTGAATATTCGGCGGTTACCCAGCCCTTGCCCTGTCCCTTTAGAAACGGCGGAACCTTCTCGTCTACTGTAGCCGTCACAATAACCTTGGTGTCGCCCATTTCAATCAGTACAGAGCCCTCTGCATATTTATTAGTTTGGGTTGTAATCGTAAGCGGCCGGAGCTGGTCGCTGTTACGCCCGTTTGATCTTGTCATAGTCTGCCTCCTGCATCTTGAGTAGCTAAAGTTAACGCGTCCGCCAAGCGGAGTCAATATTTGGACTTTGCGCGCGAAACGGATAACACCCGGGAGGGCATTATCCGTTTTTTGCTTAGCAAACTTTATTCTACCAAAGAGAAAGCACAAAAGCATCTTTTGCCCAGATCAAAATCTTTTACAGCGCCAGCGCGTTTACATACTCCGGTGCGGACACAGGCTGCCCGTAGTTGACATTATCCGTTCCGGTGACCGTCTCCTGGCCATTCAGGCGGATCTGCACCGGAGCATCATCGGCATTTTGCGCTACAGTAAGCACTACGGATTCCAGCATTTCCGCCGGAACATTCTGCGCATCTTCAAACATATCATCGGTCAGCGATACTGTAACTACGCCGTTCTGCCCGGCCTCCACCGAATCGATTGCGGTTCCTCCTGTCATCACCATCTCCAGGCCGCCTGCCGATTCCGGACCGGCAATCAGCTCGTTCAGTGCTGCCTTTACCCGGTCCTCACCGGCGGGTACAAAGCGCGTAACCGGAACATAATACTGTTGAGTGCCGTCAGGCGTTGCTGCGGAAAAATAAACAGTAACTGCAGTAGAGTTCATCAACACCGGTCCGTTACGCGGCAGATTGATTCCAAAGGAACGGGACAGCGGGTGGTCCAGAGGTGTGCCCTGGAGCGGCATTTCGGTCAGCTTTTTGCCGTCCACCCACAGCTGTACGCCCTCAATGCCTTCCTGTCCGGTCAGGGTCCAGGTAATGGCTTCAAGAATCGTCCGTTCATCAGCCGGCTTGTATTCGTTAAATACAGTATTGAACTCAACCACAGCAATTTTGTTCTTGTCTATAGAGACACTCTGCACTTCGGTTCCGGCGGGCAGTATGCCGCTGAAGCCTTCCGGTACAGTGGAGGCATAAGCTCCCTTGCTGACCAGTGCGGTGAGCGAGTCCTTCAGCATTGCGTTACTGTCTCCCTCCGGAAGCTTCAGCGCTACCGGGGCCAGGAGACCGTTGCTGTCCTGAAGGTAGACTGTCGTCCGCTCTCCGGGAGCGATGGCTTCTTGCTGTCCGGAGCCGGCTGCAGCCTCTGTATCCTCCTCTGCCACCGGTCCGAACACCCCTGTGTCTAGCGTAGTGCTGCCGCTGATCTCCAGCATCTGCGCTTCGATCTCCTCCGGCGGCGGATCAACCGCTGCCGACTCCGAGCCGAACAGTCCGCAGCCGGACAGCAGAATCGGAACCGTGAGCAGGCAAGCCGCAGACAGACCGCGGACTTTTGTCATATGTTTCATTAATCATTGCCCCTTTCAATTACTAGGATCAGTTTGTACTGCTATGTATACGAGCCCTCTTCGCAAAAAATAACAACAGCTTATCCTCAAATTTGGACAACGCACGGTGGCAGTAGTAGGACTGGCTGCGGGTGAGGGTGGATATAACTTAGTGAAGAGCATTGAGCGATGAGTAATTGAGCAAAGAGCAATTGAGCATTGAGCAATCAAAGGCATTTTTGCCCTTGATTTCGGCTCCGGCGGGCGAAACGGGCAAATCAAAGGCATTTTTGCCTTTGATTTCGGCCTCGGCGGGCGAAACGGGCAAATAAATCAGAGGCATTTTTGCCTTTGATTTCAGCTCCGGCGGGCGAAACGAGCAAATCAGAGGCATTTTTGCCCTTGATTTTCGCCTCGGCGGGCGAAACGAGCAAATCAAAGGCATTTTTGCCTTTGATTTCAGCTCCGACGGGCACAATGAGCAAATCAAAGGCATTTTTGCCTTTGATTTCAGCTCCGGCGGGCGGAACGAGCAAATCTAAGGCATTTTTGCCTTTGATTTCAGCTCCGGCGGGCACAATGAGCAAATCAAAGGCATTTTTGCCCTTGATTTCGGCTCCGGCGAGCACAATGAGCAAATCAAAGGCATTTTTGCCTTTGATTTCAGCTCCGGCGGGCGGAACGAGCAAATCAAAGGCATTTTTGCCTTTGATTTCAGCTCCGGCGGGCGAAACGGGCAAATCAGAGGCATTTTTGCCCTTGATTTCGGCTCCGGCGGGCGGAACGAGCAAATAAGAGGCATTTTTGCCCTTGATTTTCGCCTCGGCGGGCGAAACGAGCAAATCTAAGGCATTTTTGCCTTTGATTTCAGCTCCGGCGGGCGGAACGAGCAAATCAAAGGCATTTTTGCCTTTCATTTCAGCCTCGGCGGGCTAAACGAGCAAATCAAAGGCATTTTTGCCCTTGATTTCGGCTCCGGCGGGCGAAACGAGCAAATCAAAGGCATTTTTGCCTTTGATTTCGGCTCCGGCGGACGAAACGGGCAAATCAGAGGCATTTTTGCCTTTGATTTCGGCTCCGGCGGGCGAAACGAGCAAATCAGAGGCATTTTTACCTTTGATTTCGGCTGCGGCGGGCGAAACGAGCAAATCAGAGGCATTTTTACCTTTGATTTCAGCTCCAGCGGGCACAATGAGCAAATCAAAGGCATTTTTGCCCTTGCTTTCGGCTCCGGCGGGCGGAACGAGCATATCAGAGGCATTTTTGCCTTTGATTTCGGCTCCGGCGGGCGAAACGAGCAAATCAAAGGCATTTTTGCCCTTGATTTCGGCCCCTGCGGGCGGGCAGACTCCATCAGTAGACAAGTTAAGGAATCTACCTGTGTGCTTACCGTGTTGCAATAACAAAAAAATGCGTCCGTTGTCCACTGCTGAGGTAATAAAGTTATAAGGCTGAGTCCAGCCTACTCCTACAATGAGGTGACTATCATGAATAAAATTAAAGGTCCTTACAGCCTTAACAGTAAAGCAGTTGCAGAAGCAACCAGGCACTGGATGCAGGAGCGCGGCGTTACAGTAAATGAAATTGCTGAGCTTGTTATGTTTTTGCAGCAGAAGTACTATCCCACACTAACTATGGAGGAATGTGTTCACAACGTCGAAATGGTGCTCAGTAAACGTGAGGTGCAGAACGCCGTGCTCACCGGAATTCAGCTGGATGTGCTGGCAGAGGAAGGCAAGCTGTTCTCCCCCCTTCAGGATATGATCGAAAATGATGAAGGCCTGTACGGAGTAGATGAAATTCTGGCCTTCTCCATTGTGAACGTATACGGCAGCATCGGGTTCACCAATTACGGTTACGTAGATAAGCTGAAGCCCGGAGTACTTGAGCGGCTGAATGATAAAAGCACCGGTCAGGTACATACTTACCTGGATGATATTGTCGGCGCAATCGCTGCAGCGGCCAGCAGCCGTATCGCCCATCGCAAACAGGCAGAACGCGAGCAGGAGCTTGGCCTCCCGCACGCGCCGGAGGATGTAGAAGAAGCCGCCAGAAAGCCTGCTGCCGAGGACAAATTAGAGTAGCCTCTGCTGCTTATATATCTGGGCGCTGCTGGCTATAGGGGCCAAATGCAGGGCAAACGCACAATAGGATCAAATAAAGCGTTTATCTGACGAGTACTATAGCTTCAGAACAATGAGGCAGCCGGTCATAACATCGGCTGCCTTCACTGTGCTTATTGGCAGGAAAGCTCCAGGCTTTTATCGAACACATGGGTACTGGAAAAATTATGAATTCCCGAGCAGTCATTCACCAAGAAAAAGCTTAAAGATGCAATGGGCAGAATTACAGCAGCTTAAGCTGCTCCCCCACTCAGTAGACTATCGTATTCTAATATTTATATAGCCACCAAGGAGTGTGAAGTTATGAGATTATTACTGACATCTGCGGGCGTTAATAACAAAAGCATCCACAACGCCCTGATAGACATGCTCGGCAAGCCCATAGCCAGCTGCAAAGCTTTGTGCATTCCCACCGCAATGTACGGCCACCCCTGGGTCGGTCCCGGCATCAATGCCTGGGAATTCATCAGCGGGAAATCCGAGAACCCTATGGTTGAACTGGGCTGGAAGTCTGTGGGCGTGCTGGAGCTGACTGCACTGCCAAGCATCAGCAGGGACCGCTGGGTTCCGCTGGTTCAGGAGACGGACGTCCTGCTGGTTCAGGAGACGGACGTCCTGCTGGTATCAGGCGGCGATGCCCTCTACCTGAACCACTGGATGCGGCAGTCCGGACTGGCAGAGCTTTTGCCGTCGCTGCAGGCTGTTTATGTAGGAATGAGCGCAGGAAGTATGGTAATGGCACCTAACATCGGGGAATACTTCGCCGGCTGGACTCCACCCGCGGGCGGCGATGAATCGCTGGGGTTGGTTGATTTTGCAATATTCCCGCACCTGGACCATGAACTGCTTCCTGACAATACCATGGTTGCCGCTGAGCGTTGGGCCCCCGGAATGCGGGGACCGTCCTATGCAATTGATGATCAGACCGCCATCAAAGTGACCAACGGGGCAGTGGAGATTGTTTCTGAAGGGAATTGGAGACATTTTACCCCCTGACATTTTCAAAAAAAGGAGAACCTTATTTTGTTATTATTCAGAACAAAAAAGAGCAAAATCATCGGCTTTTCTGCGATTCTGTCATTCGCGCTCGTTACCCTGATCTTATATTTGATTTATGCTAAGCAGACAAATGCTGTATTCATCCGCTTTTCCAATATGAACCAAATCGCTCATAACGTGTACGTTGAACCTGAATTCAAGGCGATTGAACAAGCGGAACTGCTGCGTAATGTGCAAACAGCTAATGCAAAAATCAATACACTTTTTGGTCAAAAAGAATCGTCTCCCGTTTTAATTTATGCACAATCAAAAAAGGCCCTGGAGCATTACGCAGATTCAGATGTTGGACAAACCTATTATTATCCGTGGAATACCTACATTGTTATCGGGTCAAGGGGCTTTAACGAAAATGTGATTGCCCATGAATTTACACATTCCGAATTAAGGAAGAGGCTCAGAAACAGCAGCAGGGTGCCCATATGGTTTGATGAGGGATTAGCCGCCATGGCTGATGGGCGATTTACTGATAGTGAAATGACTTGGAGCACCCAAACTAATGGCGGGAAAGAACCTATAGATTTTGATCGTCTGGACTCTCCCTCTGCATTTCAGCCAAATGCCGAAAGCCATATCAATTATGAACTGGCGTGTTACGAGGTTTCGAGGTGGTACGGGATTGTTGGTACACCCGGTTTATTGAAACTGATCGATTCTTTGAATAAAGGCGGGGACTTTGTTGATGTTTATAAAGGGATTGAGCGTAATTTGAGTAATGGAGCTGGCGGGAAACGGTAGTTTGATGATACAAAGAAAGCAAAAGCAGCTAACGGAGAGTTATGCGGAGGAAAGGTAAAAAGAGATTATCCGGCATCACAATTAATAAACAAAATGGAGAGTATTGGAGAAAGTTTATTTCAGACAGTGAGGGTCCAACCGAGTGGACTAAGGAACCGTCGCCAGTGTCAAACACAAAATAGGAGTGTCCACCGCTCATTAAACAAACGGGAAACGTTAGTTGAATGACCACGGAAGCGCTTGGTATTAAGTGCCCGTTAGTTGGTGATTCGCCGCACGGGTTTCTGAGTACCTTTTCGAGCTCATTTTACGGAACGCATACATACTTTAACTGCAGTTGATGCAACTAAAAGAACCAAAAAAGGCCATTATCCAGATATAGTTGTATTCGGTACACTTAAAAATCCGATTTTTAGCCGATTTGGCCTTATCCTGCACTTTTAGTTGCACAGAATGCAGCTATTGCTGCATTTGACTAAATCCGAGCCATAATAAGTGCATAAAGTGCAGCTAAGTCGCAGTTGGTCACCAAACAAAACAGCCAGATCACGAACCGGCGGGATTGTTCCCGCCAAGCTGTTCGTGAGCTGGCTGTTTTCAGCTGCGCTGCTGTGCCCGGCGCTGCAACTGCACTGCACGCCGCTGCTGCAACTGCACTACACGCCGCTGCACCCACACTGCACGCCGCCGCTGCACCCACACCGCACGCGCCGCTAAGCACGGCATTGCGTCCACACTGCACGCGCCGTCATGTACGGCGCTACCGCTCGGCCGCCGCGAACAGCAGCGGCCTGCCCGGCGCTGCCGCAAGCGTAGCCGCCCGGCCGCGGCGCACCAGCTCCGCCAGGTGCGCGAGCGCCTCGCTCATGGCGAAGCGCAGCTGATGCGCGCTGTTCACGCGGCCGCGGAACAGCGCTTCGCACACGGCGAACCCGCTCTGCGGTCCGCCGGCCAGCAGCTGAGCGGCGGTGTCCAGCCGCTCCTCATGATGCCGGAGCAGGCTGTCCGCCCGCTCCGCCCACGCCGTGAACGGTTCCCGGTGCCCCGGGAACGCACGGCGCACAGGCAGGCTGCGCAGCACGCGCAGCCCCTCCAAAAACGTCTGCAGCGGCTGCGGATCGCTGCCGGGCTGCAGGCCGACATTGGGCGAAATCTGCGGCAGGATAGCATCGCCGCAGATCATGAGCCCGCTGCCGGCCTCATACAAAGACACATGACCCGGCGCATGCCCGCCGGTCAGCACGGGCGTCCACTCCCGGCCGCCCAGCATAAGCGGCACCGCAGCGTCGATATAGCTGACCTCCGCCTGCGGAGTAACCTGGGTCAGGAAGCTCTCCAGATGCTCCCTGACCCCCTGGACCAG
Source organism: Paenibacillus sp. fava2 (assembly GCF_058313675.1). NCBI lineage: Bacteria > Bacillati > Bacillota > Bacilli > Caryophanales > Paenibacillaceae > Paenibacillus > Paenibacillus sp. fava2. The sequence goes on from NZ_CM177755.1 coordinate 5,932,932, forward strand.
CTCCTCCGGCATGCCGTGCCGGAGGAACAGCAGTGGCAGCGACTCATTGAGCGTCGCCTCCGCGCCCCAGGACATACGGGCCTCGGCGTGGGCCCGCTCCGACATCCAGACCCGGCTGCCGCTGCGGGCCTGCATCCAGCCCGACAGCCCGTAGTGGTCGGGATGGTGATGGGTCACTACGATCTGCCGGACATGATCCCAGGAGAGATCCAGCTCATCCAGCACGCCCTGCCAGGCGAGCTCCGCCTCCGCCGTGTGCGGGCCGGGGTCAATGACCGTGATGCCGCCCTCCGGCTCTGTGACAATATAGCTGTTGACCCAGCGCAGCGGAGGGTCCATCGGCACGCTTACCTGCAGGATACCGTCCTCCCAGGCTTTTATTTCCGCCTTACGCATGATGCCGTCACCGCCTCTCGGGAGTCTTCTGCCTGATACCATCTAAGGACGTATACCAACAAAGATCATCCGTTTGGAATGCTCCTCATTGTATTCCTCTTCATCATAGCTGCCGTGGACGGCTTCAAGCTGCAGACCGGCGGCGGCAATCAGCTGCTTGAACGTCTCCAGCGGGTAGAGCTTCACCCGCTCATGGTATTTGCGCGGCGTACCATCCCCCTTGGAGGTGAGGATGATGTCTTTTTTGACATAACCGTCTTCAATCCTCCGGGATTCATCGATCCGATTCTCCCCGTCCCTACGGGTAGAATGGGGCACCAGATGGGCGATAACAAAGGCGGGATTCAGAAAGTCGATTATAAATTGGCCGCCCGGCTTCAGCATCCGGTATACCTCACGCAGCACCTTCACCTGCTCTTCGTCATCCTCAAAATACCCAAAGGAAGTAAACAGATTCACCACCGCATCAAATCCGCCGTCAAGCGGCAGCTCCCGCATATCGGAACGCAGCCAGGTCACCGCTTCCGCGCCATCCTGGGCACGGGCTTCACGCAGCAGGACTTCAGACAGGTCAACGCCGGTTACCGCAAAGCCCGCTTCCGCCAGCGCCAGGGAATGGCGGCCCATACCGCAGCACAGATCCAGCACCTTCGCCCGCTCCGGGAGCCCAAGCCAGCCGATCATCTTCTCCACCTCATGCCGGGCCCCGCAGAAATCCCTGTGCCGGTACACAATTAAATAGTCCTCGCCAAAGCTTTTTTCATACCATTCACTCATCCTGCTTCTCCTCCCCGCGCCTCCTGCACACTCTCTATGTATAATATTGTAACGATTGTACCCCCTTTTCTCCGCAAACTCAAAGAAGAGTCGCCATTCCGCCATATTTCACGCGCCCTGGCAACTCTCCTGATTAGGCCTGGATCTGCCGCTCCAGATAAACCCTTGCTTCATATGGCCGCAGCTTCAGCGAAGTCAGATCATCTTCCTTGGAAGGAGGGTAGTTGGAGATCAGCAGCTCCTGTTTGCCGGCTGCGAACTCCGCAGGCAGCTCGAACACCGGCTCATGCTCATAGAAATTCAAGATGATCAGCAGACGCTGGTCCTCTAGCGTCCGGGTAAAAGCATAAATTTCCTCATGCTCCGCAAGCAGCAGGCCATATTCGCCGTAGACGATAACCGGATGCTTTTTACGGAGCTGGATCAGCTTCTTGTAGTAGTGGTAGATCGAATCCGGGTCCTTGACCGCAGCCGCCGCATTGATCTCCCGGGAGTTAGAGTTGACTCTGATCCACGGTACGCCTGTCGTAAAACCGCCCTCGTCCGAATCATCCCACTGCATCGGGGTGCGGGCGTTGTCCCGGCTTTTTTTGTGGATATTGGCCATAATCTGCTCTTCCGGCATCCCCTGGTTACGCTTGTCCTCATAGTAATTCAGCGTCTCCACATCACGGTAGTCATCAATGGAGTCGAACGCCGCATTCGTCATGCCGATCTCTTCCCCCTGATAAATGTAGGGAGTGCCCTCCTGCATATGAATGAACGTGGCCAGCATTTTGGCTGACGGTACGCGGTAGAACAGATCATTCCCGAAACGCGACACTGAGCGCGGCTGATCATGATTGCACAGGTAATTGGCGTTCCAGCCCCGGTTATGCAGAACCGTCTGCCAGTTGCTGATGATTTTTTTGAGGTCGGTGAGCTTCCAGGGTACGGTATCCCATTTACCCCCGCCCGGAGCCGCACAGTCCAGATTCATATGCTCAAACTGAAAGGTCATATTCAGCTCGCGCCGCCCGTCTCCAACATAATCCAGCGCCTGCTCCGGCCCAAGACCCGAAGTCTCCCCGACAGTCATAATATCGTAGAAGTACAGCACCTTGTCATGCAGGTTCTGCAGCATCGTGTGCACATCTTCGAGGTTGGAGAACATCTCATACGCCCGCACCGTAGCTGTTCCGCCCGGATTAGCCGCGTCCGGATAGCCTTCTGCCTTGATGATGTGGGCAATGGCATCGAACCTGAAGCCGTCAACGCCTTTCTTGAGCCACCACTCCACCATCTCATGCAGCTTGTCGATCACCACCTGATTTTCCCAGTTCAGATCGGGCTGGTATTTGGAGTACAGATGCAGGTAATACTCGTCCGTCTGGGGATCAAGCTCCCACACCGAGCCGCTGAAATAGGATTCCCAGTTGTTCGGGGGACCGCCGTTTTTGCCTTTACGCCAGATGTAGTAATCGCGTTTCGGATTATCCTTCGAGCTCCGCGATTCGATGAACCAGGGATGCTGGTGGGACGTGTGGTTAAGCACCAGATCCATCATCAGCTTCATTCCCCGGGCGTGCATCTCGCGCAGCATCAGGTCAAAATCAGCCATCGTCCCGAATTCCTTCATAATGTCGCAGTAATCACTGATATCGTAGCCGTTATCATGGTTCGGCGATTTGTAAATCGGGCACACCCAGATGACATCCACACCCAGGTCCTGCAAATAATCCAGCTTCGATATAATGCCGCGCAGATCACCGATCCCGTCACCGTTGCTGTCCTTGAAGCTGATCGGATAAATCTGGTAGGCCACGCTTTCTTTCCACCATTTTGGATTCACTTGGACTCTCCTCCGCTTCTCCGGTGTTTGCCTCAGTTAGTGATATTTATAATATCTTAACCATACTGGTGGAAGACAATCACAGATTGTTTGGCAAAAGCAGGCGGGGGTGCATCCGGTTTAGCCCTCTCTCAGCTCCAGCAGCTCTGGAATGACTTGCTCCATCTGCCGGAATATCACACGCGCGGTCTCCCCCTCATCACGGATATAAAAAATCAGCAGCGACCGCTCCTGAAACACTTTATGCTGAACCAGATCCGCTGTGGCCGTCTGATTCTCAAAATCAGCCCAGCCCGCTTCGCGCTCCACTTCCCCGGCAAACTGGTACATAACCAGCTCTTCCCCGTCCAGCAAAAAAACAAGCGGCTTCCGCCCGCTCAGCTCCCTGTGAAACACACTCTCCGCCCGCACTTCACTACTGCGCAGGTCAAGCCCCTGTTCCGCAAAAACAGCAGCAATCTCGTCCGCACCTAGCTCCCTTAGCTCCTTAACCGTCACATTATTGCTCTGGCTGCACCCGGTAACCAGTATTCCAATGACGAGGAGCATCAGCACTATAACTATCCTTTTCACGCTTGATATGAGCGCTAATGTGCCGGTGTTCTTGCTAACGCCATTCTTGCTGTGCATTCTTTTAGTTAAAGTCACCTCTGTGTTCGTACTTAAACTCATCCAAACCGCCCCCTCAATTGCCTCTTATTATGAATGGACGGCCGTGTGGCAGATATTGTTGCGGCGGGTACGGAACAAGCGGCTAAAGTGAAAGTGGAGGCAACAATAAGAGTAGGGACAACAATGGCAGTAGGGATATCTCTGGTATCTGTGACATTTTGAGAAAAAACGTGACACCTGCATCACCTGCCATACCTATCACATCTAGCTCGCCTACCACACCTACCACCCCTGCCATACCTGACTCACCTCACTCACCGGCTACACCTGCGTTCACCTGCATCACCTGCCACATCTACCTCGCCTACCACACCTACCACCCCTGCGGCACTGTGATTGCATTTTGTACAATCGTTTACTTAAATTCCTCCCTGTAAGCAGCTTCTGTTGTATTTTGTGCAATAGAAAAGGCTCAATGGGTACATTTATCCGTCGACTAGCCAAATCTGCTGCATGAAATACAATAGATTGCTTTTCCCGCACAAAAAAGGGCATTTCTATTGCACATTCTGCAACAGAAAGCCCTCTGACTGTCGAATAGCTGTATTTTGTACACTTAAAAGCCGCTGAAATCAGCATCTGCACCACATAACTGTATTTCGTACAACTAAATCCGCCCAAACTGGCCAAAACTATGGTTATGCGTCCTTTTAACTGCATCAAATGCAGCTAAAGGGATGACTTGGCGGCAAATAGATGTTTTTAGGTGTACAAAGTACAGTTAAGCCGGCTGATCCACCCGCTCTGCAACAACTGTCCAGTCCTCAGTTAGCCAATGGTTGAGCAGGATAAAGACTGAACGCCGAACCACTTAATTCCCCGGCCGTGCACTGTTGCCGCCAGTACAAATAACGCCTGCCTCCTACAGCAGCCCCACCATCTTCAGCCCCTCGTAAATACCGTCCTCGCTGACATGCTTCGTAACATAGGACGCGGCCGCCTTCACTTCTTCCTCCGCGTTGCCCATGGCAATACCGTGTCCCACGTAGCCGAGCATTTCCACATCATTGAGCCCGTCGCCGAACGCGTACACATCTTCTTTGTCCACACCGAGGATTTCGATCATCTTAGCAATGCCGTTTGCCTTGGAGCCGTTGCCCGGCAGGACGTCCATCCCAAGCGGGTGCCAGCGGACGAATTTAAGATCCGGATAGGCTTCCTCATACGCCGCCTGGTTCTCCTGCGGGCAGAAGATGATCGCCTGATAAATCTCGTTCTGCAAAAAATATTCGGCATCATGCGTCGGAAAAGCCAGCTTCAGCGAACCGATGCTGGTCAGAATGTTCTCATGCTCGGCTGTATTGACCTTCATATCCGTAGCGTCGATGTAAGCAACCGGATGGTCGTTTTTTTCAGCGAACAGGGTAAGCTCCTTCAGCACTTCGGTTTCCAGCCGGTTGGTGTAGATCACCTTGCCTTCATGGACCACATATTGGCCGTTAAGCGAGACAAAGGAATCAATCCCCAGCTCTTCGCGCAGCTCCTTGAACATATAAGCGCCTCTGCCCGTCGCAATGGCGACATTATGGCCCCGCCGCTGCAGCTCGGCAATAGCCTCCCTGGTGGAAGCCGGTACGTTCTTATCCTCATCATAAATCGTTCCGTCAATATCGAAAAAAATAGTCTTCTTGGTCATGGGTCTCCAGTCTCCTTGTGTGGCTCTTTATATTTATCCTGCCCAAATTGTAGAGGTTTACTGAAACGGGTGCAAGCTTTCCTTTGCCGGCGGGCGGTTCAAGAAGTATAATGCGCCTGGCCTCCGTCGGCCTCAATCATATCCCATCCCCTTTATCCTATTTATTGCAAAATAAAACAGCGGCAGCCCCCTAAATAGAGACTGCCGCTGCCGATTGGACGTAACTTCCGGCTATTCCGTTCATCTTCCTTACCGGATACAGGTTAGTAGAACAGCCTGATCACACCGCATTCTGCGCCCGCTGCTGCTCCTCCATCAGCCACTGGAGCAGCATGACCTCCGGCACATTGCCTTTGCGGGCCTCGGCGTATTCCCGGACCCGCTCCAGCAGCCGGCCTGCCGTCTCCGGGCTGACCTCAAGACCGCGCTGCTCCAGCACATGCGCCACTCCGCCGCTGCCGGAATGCTTGCCCAGCACAAAGCGGTGGGACCGGCCGACCTCGGCCGGATCAAACGTCTGATACGTCGCCTTCTCCTTCATCAGCCCGTCCACATGAATGCCGGACTCATGCGTGAACGCGAGCTGTCCCACTATGGGCTTGGCGTCACCGACATTGCGCCCGGAGGCCGCAATGACCATATCCGCCAGCCCTTTGAGCAGGTCCAGCCGCACGCCGCATTCGCCGCCGTATAAATGCCGCCAGGCCATGGCGACTTCCTCCATGGCCGCATTGCCGGTACGCTCACCTATACCGGCTACTGTGGTGCTGGCCCAGACCGCCCCGGCGGCTATGCCGCTCAGCGTGTTGGCCACGGCCAGCCCGAAGTCATTATGGCAGTGCACCTCCAGCTCCACATCCGCCGGAACCGCGCCAAGCAGCGTCTGAATCCGTCCTGCCATTTGTCCCGGATGATGGGCAGACACCGTGTCCGCATAACGGAACCGGCGTATGCCTTCCTTGTATAACGTGTTGACCAATTGGGTCAGAAACTTCATATCCGCCCGGGACGAGTCCTCCATGCCGACCGATACCGTCATGCCCTGCCTGAGCCCGTACTCCGCTGCACGCAGCAGCTTGTTCATCCCTTCAAGCGGTGTCAGACCCAGCTTGCCCTGCAGCTGGATATCCGAGACCGGAATGGATACATGGGCCCAGTTCACTCCGGTGCTCCGCGCCTTGTCGATGTCGCCAAGGGTTGACCGGTTCCAGGTCATCAGCTTCATCGGCAAGCCCAGCTCCGCAATAGCCGCAATGTCCTCCTGTTCCCGTCTGCCCATGGCAGGGATACCCACCTCTGCCTGTTCTACTCCGCATTCCGACAGCAACTTTGCGATTTCCAGCTTTTCCGCCCGCGTGAATGATACTCCAGCCGCCTGTTCACCATCCCTGAGTGTCGTGTCACATAGCTTGAGACTTTTCACGGTTTACCTCCTTCTCCGCAGCAAGCGCAATTCGGATTACGGGTAATAGTGACGCTATAACAGGCGAAGTCGAGTGAGCTGAAGCGATGCATTACGCCCGCATAAGTTGTCCCTACCCCTGTAATCCATTTTACGGCTTCCAGTGCTGCCAGACAACCGGCAATTCCGGAGGTCGCACCCAGAACTGGAAATCCGAACGGTTCCCATTGCGGCTGCAGATTCGGGTACAGGCATTCCAGACAGGGGGTCTGACCTGGAATCATCGTGGTAAGTGAAATCTCAAAGCCGTACATCGCCGCCTCCACCATCGGTGTAGCAGTATCGATACACAGCCGGTTCAAGGTATACCGCTCCGGAAAATCATACCGCGCATCAATCACGATGTCGGCGTTCTCCACCCACGGCTTCGCCCGTTCATATTCAATTCTGGCATTGTAGCCCTCGATTTCCACATGCGGATTAAGACGTTTCAGCTGCGCTGCTGCCGTACTGATCCGTTCCATCCCTAAAGCTCCGCTGTCCATCAGAATCTGCCGGTTGAGATCCGGCGGCAGAATAATACCTTCGTGCGCCAGAATAAGCTTGCCGACACCTGCCGCCGCCAGATACAGCGCAGCCGTTCCTCCTAACCCGCCGATACCAGCCACCATGACCGTTGCTTCCTTTAATGCCCGCTGTCCGTCCTCTCCCAGCAGCTTCAGCTGCCGGGCATACCGTTCAAGCTCTGCTCCTCCGGCAAGCTGCTCCATGCCTGTCGCCTCCTGTGACTGATGATTGTATCTGCCTTAGCCCTCCAGGCTCAGCAAGCCGTGCAGCGCAGTCACTTCCTTGTATCTGTCCAGAAAAGCCAGCCCTTCCTCGATACACTCAACGCCGTACCGGAACATCTTCTCCTCTGATGTGAACGGAAACGGAAAGCCTGCCCGCAGGCTCTTCAGCACCAGAATGACCCGGCCGCTGTAGAGCAGTCCCCGGCCGAAGCCCTCACCGTTAATCTCGGCCGTGCTCTGGATCATCGTCCCGCTTCTTTCTTCGATCACTCCGGCCATAGCCTGAAACAGCAGCGGCACCTGCTGGCGTACCTTGGGCGAGACTGCACAGTTGAATTCCGACTGGCTCTGGTCAGCAGCGGAGGCTAGGAACTGCTGTGCAATCTTCTCCCGCGGCTGCAGAGCCGCATAACGGCCGAAGAAATCTTCCGCGTCCAGCAGACCGCATAGCCGCCGGACCAGAGCCTCCGCCGTCTCCTGGTTCACGGCCTTACGGACCGGCCGGCTGCGGCGCTTCAGGAGCGCGTTCTCCTGAAGCGCTCCTTCCAATACTGCCGGGCTTTCATTAGCCATGGGTTCCATCAGATTCCTCTCCTTCCGATAAGCCTTCCTCTTCCGCCCGCAGCACCTTGGCCAGCCACATCGGCGGCTTGCCCTGCAGCATCTCGGCCAGCCGCTTGACCTGCTCCTCGATCGGGCTGCCAAAAGGAACCTTCACCGGCATAATCTTGCGCCGTGTCACCCGGGCAGCCGCCGAAGCACCGATCTGCATAATGAAGATCAACGTGCAGTCACCTACCGCCTCAAGGCGGCTCTCAATTTTGCCGGCTTCATCCTGGTTCAGGACCACCGGCAGTCTGCGCAGCTCAACAAGCTCGCTTCCCTGCTTGGTCACATTGTATATTGCAAACATCGGACTCTGCCCGAAGTGGGCATTGACGCGGATTCCGTCATCTGTGGCGAATGCTACTTTCACGGTGGCCAGCCTCCCTCTGCATTAATAAATTCCCAGCCTTGTTGCTCCATTCCATTGCTCCCCTGTAGCCGACCGATACGGACATATAGGCCCCAAGCTCGTTCCAGACCGGGAAGCCGGCGGGCATAAATGCCGCGCCTATGCGGGCTGCACCGCTGATTCCGTGCGAATTGCTGATCCACAGGTCTGCACCTTTGCCGAGCACCTCGGCATCATCCAGGTCGCCGACCCATACCTCACGCTCCATACCGTCTACAAGCGGTGTTTCAAAAGAAGCTATAAGCGCCTTTTGCTCTACGCCCAGCTCCTCCAGCCAGCCGGATACAGAATACAGATGATCCGGTTCAAGCGCCGCAACAGCGGACATACCGGCGAACTGGAAATGCGCATCAAGCATGCTGTCGAGCAGATTCTCCCGCTGCCAGCAGTAGCGCAGCGGAACCGGTTCGCCGCTGATCTGGTGCAGGAAATGCAGCAGATCATCCGAAGCCTTCAGGCCCATTGCACCGCTGAATACCTTATAAGGCGTGCCAAGCGCGTTATGCAGTCTTCTGGCCGGCCGCTCCATGCTGGCGCCGACCGCAATCGTTAAGCCGGACTGCAGGCTCTGCAGCATCGAATCCAGCGGCACACCGCCGCGTGTCAACGGGGAGAAGCCGGTCAGCAGATGGCCGGACAGCGAAGTCGATATGTCCGGAACGGCAATCACCTCAAACCCGAAGGCGGAGATCATTTCCTTCAGCTCCATCACATCTGCGGGCGTCAGAAACGATCCCGGAAGCAGGGTAATCTGGCGGGTGTTCACGGTTCTTGAACCCCGGTGTCCCACCTGCTGGATCATTTCGTCCATCATCGCCTCCACAGCCCAGCTGAAGCCGGATTCGAGCGAGCCGCGGAAGTCGGGCAGCACTACAGAGAAGGCGAGTCCTCCGCGCAGATTCCGCTCCCGCTTGTAGCTCTTGAGCATCGTCGCATAATCTACCCCCGCCACATCGGTCAGCTCTGTTCCGATGATGCCGATAATATCCGGACGATGCTTGCTCAGTACTATATTCAGCGCCTCCTCCAGATTCCGGTTGGCGTCAAAGATCACATCCATTTCCTGCAGCGCGGAGGTCTGCACGGCAATCGGCTCGCGGAAATGCCGTGTCAGCAGCGCCTTGGGAAAAGCCGAACAGCCTTGCGAACCGTGTATCAGCGGCATTGCGCGATAGCAGCCCTGCAGGGCAAGCACAGCCCCCAGCGACTGGCCGATCTTGACCGGATTGATTGAAGCCGGCTTCTTCCGTCTGTTAACGGTCATAAGGCACCTCCCTGTCCCAGGGGGCGGGGCTGGCCGCGAGCTTCCAGATCGGATTGGCCAGTGAATAGGTCAGCTCCTTGGCCAGCCGCAGCAGGCCTTCATAGCCGGCATAAGCCTTATGCCTTTCCTGGTTAATATCGATGAACGGAATCTGTTCCTTCATCGCCACATACATGTTGCGCCCGCCGGCGATCATAATGTCGGCCTTGCGTTCCCGCACCGTCTTGAGAATCCGGCTGGCCCCGCCTTCCGGTATATATTCGGTATCATCTCCGACCCGGTCGGCAATCCGCCTCACGTCATCCTCCGTGCTTTTGTTCGTGCCTACACCGACCACCTGTACCCCCAGCTCCTTGAGCGCCGAAATAACGGACCAGCTTTTGACACCGCCGGTATACAGCACTGCTTTTTTCCCCTTCAGAATTTTGCGGTAAGGACGCAGATCCTGGGCCAGACGGCTCTCCTCCCGTTCGGTCAGACGGTCCACCCTCCGCTCCATTTCCCGGTCATTCATCAGATAGGCCATCTGGCGCAGAGAGTAGGTAGTCTCCTTAGCCCCGTAGAAGGAGCCTTCAAAATAAGGGATACCGTACCGGGCCTCCATCTCCCTGGCCAGCCCCAGCAGCGCGCGGCTGCAGACGACCATGTTAACCTTGGCGCGGTGCGCCCAGGTAATCTCCTCGTATCTGGCGTCGCCTGTAATGCGCGAGGTAACAGCAATGCCCGCACTGTTCATCAGCTTCTCAATGTCCCACATTTCACCCGCGATATTGTATTCGCCGATCAGGTTGACACCAAGCGGAGTTTCCGGCTGCGGCTCTCCTGTGCCGATAACATACTGCAGCAGGGCATCGCCGGCCAGCCGGTTGCCCAGGTTCTTACTGCCCACAAACCCAGGGCTGTTAACGGGAACAACCGGTATGCCCAGCCGGTCCGCAGCCTCCTTGCAAACGGCATCCATATCTTCGCCGATCAGTGCCGTCACACAGGTTGAATATACAAAGATTGCCGGAGGCGCAAAACGCCCGGCAATATAGTCGATGCTCTCCTTCAGCTTCTTTTCCCCGCCAAAAATAATGTCGGAGTCATTCAGATCGGTGGCGAAGCCGTATTGCGACAGCGATGGGCCGCTCGACAGCGTACCTCTGCTCTCCCAGCTGTTCCCGGCACAGGCAATCGGGCCATGAATCAGATGCGCGGCGTCCATAATAGGAAGCAGCGTGATCTGGGCTCCGTCGAAGGAGCAGCCTCCGGCTGCTTCACCGGGCTTCGGCCGCGGACACGGCTTGGATTTGGGTGCCTGGCTCCCGCAATCCCCGGAATCAAAATCGGCTTTTCGTACTGGGTCCATCGGCTTTCATCTCCTTCGCTAAAGGTGGATGCTAACTCTGGCAATACTGACCTGCAGCAGTAACGGCTTATACATATCACTAGCAAGAATCCCGGCCTGCCCTGTTCCCGGATTTCGCATGAGCTGACCATAGGCGAAAAACGGGATATAGGGAACGCCGGGCTGGATGAATCATTACCATTTATTCAAATTGATGTATGTTAAGCATAAAAAATATTTACAGAAAGTTTCAGTAATTTCCATCACTTATCCATACTGTCAAAGTGTAAAAAAAACAGATAAGCCGCTTACCGCACCAGGTCATAATTGAATCCGGAATTATTGCGGTCCAGTTCATCGAGCACGGTGTTGACAATCAGACTGAGCAGATTAAGCGCACCCTGATAGCCAAGGATCGGATAACGGTGCATGTGATGACGGTCAAAGATCGGGAACCCTACGCGGATCAGCGGAACATTCGCATCCTTGGCCGCAAACTTCAGATGCGAGCTGCCGATGGCCAGATCAACCGGATCATTCAGCAGCAGCGACCGCATATGCCACAGGTCATTTCCGATATACAGGGAGGCTTCAGAACCATAAGGGCTTGAGGCGAGCAGTGCCTCCGCTTCCTCCTTGAACTTCACTTCATTGAAGTCCACATCCCCGTTTGAGCAGACGATGTGTACCGGCTCCATACCGACCTCCAGGCAGAAGCCGATTAAGCCGATCAGCAGATCCGGATCGCCTACCAGAGCTACCCGCTTGCCGTGAATATAGGGATGGCTGTCCGTGAGGGCATCCACCACACGGCCGCGTTCTTCCAGCAGGGAGGCCGGAAGCGGAAGCCCTGTCAGCTCGCTGACCGCCTCCAGCAGCTTGTCGGTTCCGGTGATGCCGAGCGGCGTAGACAGCGCAGTTATCTGCTGCTTCCAGGCTTCGGCAATGTAGTCCTGGGTCTTCTTCAGCGTATATTTTTGAAGAGAGAGGGTGCCTAGCGCATTCGCCGCCAGCGGCACATCCGCCAGTCTGGTTCCGCCGTAGTAGTACTCGTACTCCCCGGTAGCCGGCGAATCATAGTTGCCGCTGTGGTCACCAAGCAATGTATATTTCGTATCAAATGCCTCAAGAATTTTCCGAATTTCCGCGAAATTCCCCGTGTAAGGCTCGAAGCCGAGCATGACGTTCAGCTTCTCCCCGGTTTCTTCACCGCTGCCAGGGGCTGCTTCAAGGCCGGAGCGTTCATAGAGGTAGCTAAGAATACCCTTCATCATGGCATCATAGCCGGTAATATGTGACCCGACGAAGCTCGGCGTGTTGCAGTAGGCAACCGGGAAATCCTCGGAGATCACCCCTTTATTGCGGGCATTGCCGATGAAGGAGGACAGGTCATCCCCGATAACCTCGGCCATGCAGGTCGTACAGATTGCCACCATCTCAGGCTTATACAGGGCAATACTGTTTTCCAGGCCGTCGATCAGGTTGCTCATGCCGCCGAATACCGCTGCATCCTCGGTCATTGAGGAGGATACGGCCGGCGTAGGCTCCTTGAAATGGCGGCTTAAATGGCTGCGGAAATAGGAGTTGCACCCCTGTGAGCCATGGACAAAAGGCAAAGTCTTCTCAAAGCCGAGCGCGGCCATAATGGACCCCAGCGGCTGGCAGGCCTTGTGCGGGTTAATGACCACCGCTTTACGGTTAAAGTTCTTCTCCATATATTCGGCAGATTGGGAGTAAGCGAGCGCTTCTGCCGTTTCCTGCTCGCTGCAGGGTGCTTCAAACTGCCGCTTGTTCAGCCGCTGCTCCACGAACCGGTGCTCCGAGAACAGGGAGTTGTAATCCGGAATATCCAGTCTGTCCTTGCTCATATGCTCGCTTCCTCCTTTTGGGCTTTTGTCTTCTTCTGCATCAGGCTCCATACCGGGCTGTTCACAGTCATATCCATATCCTTGGCAAAGATTTTAAAGCCGTCAAAGCCGTGATATGGGCCGCTGTAATCCCAGGAGTGCATCTGGCGGAACGGAACACCCATTTTATGGTACACGTATTTTTCTTTGATACCCGATCCTACGAGATCGATATTCATTTTCTGGGCAAGTTCTTCCAGCTCGTAAGCCGTAGGATCATCCATAATAACTGCACCTTCTTTAAGCATCGGGAACATTTTCTCGTAATCATCCTTGTGGGCGAATTCGTAGCCGGAAGCTACAATTTCCATGCCCAAATCCTCATAAGCGCCGATGGTATGGCGGGAACGCAGACCGCCGATCATCAGCAGCACCTTTTTATTTTCCAGACGCGGCTTAAATTTATTAATAATGGCATCCATGGCCGGCTTGTGCTTCGCAATCATCTTCTCGCAGTTCTCCTGAATCGTTTCATCGAACAGCGCGGCGATGGCGCGAAGGCTCTCGTACGTCTTCGAAGGTCCGAAGAAGTTGTATTCCATCCAAGGAATACCGTAAGCCTTCTCCATATGCTCGACCATGTAGTTCATGGAGCGGTGACAGTGGATCAGATTCAGCTTCGCTTTATGGGCAATCTCCAGCTCGTTCAGCGTACCGTCGCCGGACCACTGCGCAATAACCCGAAGGCCCATTTCTTCAAGCAGGATGCGTGAAGCCCAGGCATCGCCGCCGATATTGTAGTCTCCAATAATATTGACATCATACGGGCCGGTTTCAGCTAAGTCAGCTTTGCCGAGCACAAAATCACGGATCGCATCGTTCGCGATATGATGGCCCAATGACTGGCTGACGCCGCGGAAGCCCTCACACCGGACAGGCACGATCGGCATCTCCAGCTCCTTGGACATCTTCTTGGATACCGCTTCAATATCATCACCGATCAGGCCAACCGGGCACTCGGACTGTACCGAAATCCCTTTGGCCAGCGGGAACATCTCGGTAATCTCCCGCATGATCACTTCCAGCTTCTTGTCACCGCCGAAGACGATATCCGTCTCCTGAAAATCACTTGTAATCTGCATCGCGGTAAAATTATCGATCCCCAGCGTCCCGTTCGCATAATTGCGCCGGGTTCCCCAGCTGTACTGCCCGCAGCCGATAGGGCCGTGGCTGATATGGACCATATCCTTGATCGGGCCCCACACCACGCCTTTAGAGCCCGCATAGGAGCAGCCGCGCGGCGTCATGACACCGGGACGGGACTTGATATTCGATTTCAGGGCACAGGTGCCGCAGGTTTGGGCTTCGGCTGTATTGATCTGGTAATGCTTTTCCCGGTCTTTTTTCGCTTTTTTCGGGTAAGCCTCCAGCACTTCTTCCACGAGTTTTTTATTCGCTTCAATATCCAATCCCATTATTGACCCTCCTTTTCATGGCGGGGCACCTTGGCGCCCGCTGTTGCTTATTGTCCGGAAGCCTGCAGCTTCTGAATGGCTGCTTCTTCATCTTCGATGATCCCGAATTCCATCAGCAGCTCCTCCAGCTCTTCCATGGAGATCGGGGTAGGGATGGTCAGCATTTTGTTGTTGAGGATTTTCTCGGCCAGAATCTCATATTCCTTGGCCTGCTTGTGCTCCGGATTGTACTGGGCAACAGTCATCCGGCGCAGCTCGGCGTGCTGAACGACATTGTCACGCGGCACAAAATGAATCATCTGCGTATTCAGGCGGCGGGCCAGCTCAGTAATCAGCTCATCCTCACGGTCGGTGTTCCGGCTGTTGCAGATCAGTCCGCCCAGTCTGACACCGCCGCTGGTGGCATATTTCAGAATCCCGCGGGCGATGTTATTGGCAGCGTACATCGCCATCATTTCCCCCGAACAGACGATGTAAATTTCCTGCGCCTTATTCTCACGGATCGGCATTGCGAAGCCCCCGCACACAACGTCCCCGAGTACGTCATAGGATACAAAGTCCAGATCGGTATAAGCACCTTCCTGCTCCAGGAAGTTGATAGCAGTGATGATCCCGCGTCCCGCACAGCCTACACCCGGCTCAGGCCCGCCGCATTCCACGTTGATGATGTCGCCGAAGCCGGTCTGCAGTACATCATCCAGCTCCAGATCCTCCACGGAGCCTAGCTCAGCAGCCAGATGAAGCACGGTCTGCTGCGCTTTGGTGTTCAGAATCAGGCGGGTGGAGTCTGCCTTAGGGTCACAGCCGACAATCATAATGCGTTGTCCGAACTTTGTAGCTAACTGAGCCAGGGTGTTTTGCGAAGTTGTCGATTTACCGATACCGCCTTTACCGTAGAAAGCTATTTGTCTCATTTTTCATCATCCCTTCGAAATGTTCATATTTTCAAAATAGGAGCTGTACTTGACGCTTTCAAGAATCATGTCCTGTATGCCGCCCTTGCGGACCAGCGGCAGTACACCGGCTTTATTCAGGCTGGCCCGCGGGCCGTCTCCGATTCCGGAGCAGAGAAGAATGCGGCAGTCGCTTAAAATAGAGATAATTTCCTGCAGCGTAGCGGCTTTGTCGCCGTTACAATCCGCCTTGCCGTGGCAATACGCCTGGATCTTGCGGACACCGACCAGCTTGACCTCAGCCCCGTCGGTATCATACACAAGGAATTCCGTCGCATGGCCGAAATGCTGATTGACCTTGTCGCCGCCTCTGGTGGCTACGGCAACTCTTGTTTTCTGCGAATCTTCCCAGCGCCCTCTGGCTCTGGCCCGCTTCGCGGTGACCCGCTCGCGGATTTTGACGTCGAGGTCGCTCTGGAACTGGGTCCTGGCCTCCAGATCAATGAGCGGATCGGCCTCCATCGCCTCCAGCGGGAAGTCCTGGTTACGGTCCTGGCCGAGCAGCCCGATGGCATCAGCCCGGCATTGCCGGCAGTGACGCATGACCTTCATTCCTTCACGCCCCAGCAGCTCCTGCAGATTGTGCAGCTCCTTCGGACGTGGCGCCTTGCGGCCGTCCGCTTCGTATTGGCTTCCCGGCGCGATAATCAGCGGTGTTACATTGTGCAGCGTGGCCCCGAGCTCTTTTACCCTTTTGGACACGTCCGGCAGATGGTGATCGTTGACCCCCGGAATCATAATCGAATTAACCTTAACGAGAATCCCCAGCTTTGCCAGCATTTCAAGTCCTGCCAGCTGGCGGCTGATCAGCAGCTCCGCCGCTGCCCTTCCTTCGTACCGGATCCCTTCATCGAATACCCAGGGATAAATGTGCTGGCCGACATCCGGGTCAATGGCGTTGATCGTGATGGTGACATGGCGGATACCAAGCTCAAGGATTTCCTCCACATGCCGGTAAAGTGTAAGACCGTTAGTGCTGAGGCAGAGACTGACATCAGGGACATGCTGTTTCACCCTTGCAAAGGTGTCAAACGTCTGCTCCGGATTTGCCAGCGGATCGCCCGGGCCGGCTATGCCGACTACGGAGAGCTGCATCAGCTGGGCCGCGACCCCCTTCACCTTGCGTTCCGCCTGCTCCGGTGTCAGCACTTCACTGACCACGCCCGGCCTGCTCTCATTAACACAGTCGAACTTGCGGTTGCAGTAGTTGCACTGGATGTTGCAGGCGGGCGCAACCGGGATGTGCATTCTGGCATAGAACCGGTGAGCTTCCTCGCTGTAGCAAGGGTGGCGGCTGATCTCCTCCTCTGCTTCATTTGATATACACGACGGCTGCATCATTTCCCACCTCCTAAAAGTTTTACGGAGCTTAACTTCTTTGAAAACTCTTCGCAGTAAAACTCACTTCGGAAGCATACGCTTCGTTTTGCGAGCATTTGCATCCCTGATTTCGCTTCGAGCAAAACTCACTTCGGAAGCATACGCTTCGTTTTGCGAAGCTTAACTTTCTGATGTTACCTCCATGACAGGCTGTACGGCAGTGGCAGAAACAGCGGTGAGCTATATGTTATTTTATCTAACAAAGAACTCGCTTGACCGCTTGAATTACTCTCATCATATTTTTCCAGACCCGTACCGTCAATTACATACAAGCTGAAAAAGCCCTTGTTTTCCCTATGTTTGCAGTATCGACAAAAGACATGTGAGATTAATTAACTCATACTTATCATGTTTCCGTTTCCATTCTCTCTATTTTTGCAGTTGATATTTGTTCTCAGGACCATTGACAATCCTCCGGAGCTCATATATGATACTTTTAGGTTAATCGCATGACTCAAACGAACGTCCTTAACTTCATATATCCCGTAAAGGGGAGTAGCTGCGTAAACAGAAACAACCTGCCGGTTTCACCGAGAAATCGTGCCCGTTTCTGTGGATAATATAAGACAGTTCCAGGCTCAATGCTAAACTGCTTATATTTCAGATAAAGTCGTCAATACGAGAATATGAGGATATTCTCCGGCTTTATCGGCAATGAACTATTGCTAGCGAGACCTTTACCAATCAGGTTAGACCTTTATCCCAAAGGCTGATCTGTTTGGTAAAGGTCTTTTTTATATATATTTTGATCAAAATTAGGTAATGTGGGTATTCTTTTCAAGAGATATTTACATCCGAATGAGGAGGAAACAGCAATGGATTGGGGATTATTATTGGAGTACGGCTGGGTATTGCTCGTTCTGGTCGCACTGGAAGGGCTGCTGGCCGCAGATAACGCACTGGTACTGGCAATTATGGTTAAACACCTTCCTGATGAGGAACGTAAAAAAGCGCTGTTCTACGGTTTGGCGGGAGCATTCGTGTTCCGGTTCGGTTCACTTTTTGTCATCTCATATCTGGTGGACATCTGGCAAGTACAAGCTATCGGAGCCATTTACCTGTTGTTCATAGCAGGGAATCATATCTTCCGAAAGCTTCTTATCAAAAAGCCGGTCACGGACGAAGCTGTGGAAAGCGGAAGCCCGAAAGCTGTCGACAAAAAGAAAGCCGGCTTCTGGTTCACTGTACTTAAGGTTGAAGTGGCTGACATCGCATTTGCAGTCGATTCCATCCTGGCTGCAGTTGCCCTGGCGGTTGCCCTTCCGCCAAGCGGCATCGGCCACATCGGCGGCCTCGACGGCGGTCAGTTCCTCGTTATCTTTGCCGGCGGATTTATCGGCCTGATCATCATGCGGTTTGCGGCATCGTTCTTCGTTAAGCTGCTGCATACCCGTCCGGGTCTGGAAATTGCCGCTTTCTTCATCGTAGGCTGGGTAGGGGTTAAGCTTGCGGTTATTACACTGGCTCACCCTTCCCTGGGTGTTCTGTCCGAAGACTTCGCCCACAGCACCTGGTGGAAAACAACCTTCTATGTTGTTCTGATCATCATTGCCGCTACCGGCTGGTTCTTGAGCAGCAAGGTTGAAGAAGTGAAAACCGACGAGAATCCGATTAAGGAAGTCGACAAGCAGCTCGGTAAATAAAGCATCCTCTCATTAAAACAATAACCCGGAAGCTGCACCTCCCAAGGTGCAGTCTTCCGGGTTATTTGCTTTAGCGCTTCAATGGGCCGTCCTTGACAGGAGCTCCGAAATCCGGCGTACCGTCTTCCTTCCAGCCGAATACCTGGACCCGCGTATGACGGTTCGGGTCATACAGCGGATCACCGGTAATGTCTTTATAATTGCGGGCATGATAGACCAGCACATCCTCCCCGTGCTCATTGACAGTAAAGCTGTTGTGCCCCGGCCCGTACTGGCTGTTCTCCTCCGAGGTCTTAAACACCGGCTCCGCCGATTTGCTCCAGGAAGCAGCATCCAGCAGATCACTGTCCTCATCCGCTGCAAGCAGCCCCATACAATAGTTGTAATCCGTAGCACTGGCAGAGTAACTGATGTAAATCCGGCCGTTGTGCTTCAATACTGCAGGTCCTTCATTTACGCGAAAGCCGATCGTCTCCCACGGATACTCCGGAGCAGAAATCATCGTCTGCCTGCCCTGCAGCGTCCACGGATTCCTCATCTCCGATATATAGAGATTGGAATTCCCCTTAATCTCCGGATCCTTCTGCGCCCAGACGTAATACAGTACGCCCCGGTGCCGGAACACCGTCGCATCCAGCGCAAAGGATTCCCAGGCGGTTATTACCTGCCCCTTCTCGGCCCATTCTCCTTCAAGCGGATTCGCAGAATCATTCTCCAGCACATACATCCGGTGGTCGAACAGCCCTTCCTTCGTCTCCGAGGTATGGGCAGCGGCAAAATAGATATACCATTTATCAGCGATATGATGCAGCTCTGGCGCCCAGATGTTGGCGCTGAGCGGTCCGGAATCATATTTGCGCCAGATTGTAACAGGCTGTGCCGCAGCGATTTCCTCCAGGGTCTGTGCCCTTCTCACTTCAATCCGGTCATATTCCGGTACGGAAGCGGTGAAATAATAATAACCGTCGGTATGCTTATACACCCATGGGTCAGCACGCTGTTCTACCAGCGGATTGATATATTCCGGGTTCCCGGGCATGGACATTCTCCTTTTCAATAGCGGTTCACAGGTTAATTATTTTTATTTTTATTTTATGTACGAGTGAAATATAACGTAAAAATATATACAAATTGTTGTCCGCGTGTCACCGGCTCACCTAACCTTTTCACACAAATTCAAACGTTGCACTATTTACCTCTGATCCTATGAAAATATAAGCTGTTGTTAGAGCAAGAACGGAGGCGCCGGCAGGACGGCGGCCCGAAACTCAAGAGGCAGGAGATTATAAACATGACCACTCACAATACCGCTTCGCATATTCAAGGCCGGCCCATGCTGCACGGCTTCCGGATGGACCAGGTTGCGGTGACCGATCCCTATTTCGTCAACGCCTTCTCCAAAGAAGTACTATATCTCAAAAGCTATGACCTCGACCGTCTGGTCGCCGGCTTCCGCGAAAACCGCGGCCTGCCTGCCAGGAGTGAAAAATACCCCGGCTGGGAAAGCACCGAAATCCGCGGCCATACCCTGGGCCATTATCTGAGCGCGCTGTCTCAGGCCTATGAAACCACCCGCAGCACACATCTGCTCCAGCGGCTGGAGTATCTGATGGAAGAGCTTGCTTCCTGCCAGTTTGACAGCGGTTACCTATCGGCCTTTTCCGAACAATTGTTTGATAATGTCGAGAACAGGCAGCCTGCCTGGGTACCCTGGTACACCATGCACAAGATCATCGCAGGGCTGACTGCGGCATACCGGGCTACCGGCAGCAATACAGCTTACACTCTGGTTACCCGGCTTGGAAGCTGGGTGTATCAGCGCAGCACAGGCTGGTCAGCGGAAATTCAGGAGCGTGTATTGTCCGTGGAGTACGGGGGGATGAACGACTGTCTCTACGAGCTGTACAAAATTTCCGGAGACGAGCACCATCTGCAGGCTGCCCATATGTTCGACGAGCTGAGCCTGTTCACTCCGGTGCAGGAAGGCAGGGATATCCTGAAAGGCAAGCACGCCAATACCACAATTCCGAAATTCCTCGGGGCGCTGAACCGGTACCGGGTGCTGGGTGAAAGCGAGAGGTTCTATCTGGAGGCTGCGCAGCAATTTTGGGATATGGTGGTTCTCCACCACAGCTATGTAACGGGCGGCAACAGCGAATGGGAACATTTTGGCGACCCGGATATACTCGACGCGGAGCGCTCGAACTTCACGGCAGAGACGTGCAACACCTACAACATGCTGAAGCTGAGCCGGGAATTATACAAGATTACCGGTGATGCGAAATATATGGATTTCTATGAAAATACCTTTATCAACGCCATCCTTTCGTCGCAGAATCCGCATACCGGGATGACGATGTATTTTCAGCCGATGGCCACCGGCTACTTCAAGGTATACAGCTCGCCGTTTGACCATTTCTGGTGCTGCACCGGAACAGGAATGGAGAGCTTCACCAAGCTGAACGACAGCCTGTATTTCCATGGCAGCAGCGGCATCCATGTGAACCAGTACGTAAGCTCGACTGTGCTTGCCGGGGAATACGGCATTGAGCTGACCCAGACGGCCAATTTCCCCTATGAGGACACTGCCGAATTCAGAATCCGTACGCTAAAAGAGGCCGGTCAGCCCGTTGCCCTGCATCTTCGCCTGCCCCACTGGCTGGCAGGCGAGGCGGAGCTGACGCTTAACGGGCAGAAGCAGGCCATTGACCTGTCCGGCCGCTACGCCGTGCTGGAGCGGGAGTGGTCAGACGGGGATACCCTCCGTCTCCGGCTGCCGATGAAGCCGTCCTACCGTACACTGCCGGATGCCCAGAATGTCGTGGCTTTCCGTTATGGACCGGTGGTCCTGAGCGCTGCACTCGGCACAGAGGATCTGGCCGAATCCGCTACCGGTGTGGCTGTCAGCGTACCGACCCGCAACATGCTGGTCAAGGATTTCATTACACCTGCCGGCCAGAGTGCGGATCGCTGGCTCGAGGATTTTGATCAGCATTTTGTTCAACAGGACGGGGAGCTGGCTTTCGTACTCCGGGGTACGGACGAAGACGGCCGGCAGGTGTTCACCCCTCATTACAAGCAGCATGATGAGCGCTACGGCATCTACTGGAAGCTGGTAGAGGCTGACTCCGTCGAGCTTCAGGAGCATATCCTGCAGGGCAAGCAGCGCCAGCGCGTACAGGAAGCAACGATCGACAACCTTCCGGTCGGCAATGACCAGTATGAGCTGGAGCATCAGATCAGAGGTGAGAACACCACTGTAGCCACCTGGGATGGATATAACATCAGACAGGCCGAGAATAACGGCTGGTTCAGTTATCAGATCAAGGTTCTGCCACAGCGGGACAACTATCTGTCTGTCACTTATTTCTCCGGCAATAACGGCAAGGCCATTGATATTTATGCAGATGGCAAGCTGCTGGCCAGTGATACGCTGATGACGGATAAACCCCGTTCCTTCTATACAAAGAGCTATCTGATTCCTGCGGAGGCTGTTCAGGATCGCACAGAGCTGGAAATCAAATTCGTCATTCCGGGCGGCATGAACGGAATCTTTGACCTGCTGCGGATGATGACTGGCTTCGATCAGCGGGCAGAGCTGGACAGCCTAAGCTTTGATGCCGGAACACTGGATCATCCGTTCACAGCAGACCGGAGCCGTTACATCCTGAGCGTGCCTTCCGGAACACAGTCTGTAGTGCTTCGCGCCGGACTGTCACACAAGAATGGCCTGCTCTACTGCAGCGGTATCCTGATTGATGATACACAGCCAAGAACCGTCTCCCTGCAGGGGGACAGCACCGTGCTGGCACTTACTGTTAAGGCCGAGAACCATGTTGCAGCGAAGGATTACAGCATAACTATCATCAAGAGCCCGGCGCTTTAGTAACAGAGGCAGCCCTGTTCGCGATAACGAATCGAAAAAGATCGTTCTTATGTGCGTTTAACGGCACATTGAGAACGATCTTTTTTGGACTGATGGAGCGGCACACAGCTTCAGATCTGAACCTTCCGGTGCTCCCGGAATTCCTGCGGCGTGCAGCCGACGGTTTTTTTGAAAAACCGGAAAAAGTAATGCTGGTCACTGAAGCCGAGCTGGGCGGATATCTCGTGCATTTTCATAGCCGTTCCCAGCAGCAGTTCCTTGCTTAGCTCCACTTTCTTGTCCAGAATATAATCGGAAATCCCCTTTCCAGTGGTCCGTTTATACCAGCGTGACAGGTAGGACGGATTCAGCGATACCTCCTGGGCGATACGGGTCAGCGACAAATCATCCCCAAGGTGGAACTTGATGTACTGGTGAATCATTGACAGGATGTTCGATTCATCAAACTTGCGGAAGGCGCTGCGCTTGGAAATGATCCATTCAAAAAAGGTATGGTAGAATGCAACAACTTCAGTCCATCGGGTATGAATATTAAAATGCAGCATGGCCGACAGGTCCATCTCACTCAGGGCATCCTCCGTCAACCCCAGCTCCTGCAAGGTCTGGAGCAAGGTACCGCTTATGCCGGACAGCAGCCGCAGCCGGAAAAAAGGGTCCTCCGGGCCTCCCTCTCCGCACAGCTCCACCCATTTACAGAACGATCCGCTCCAGTCGCCGTCTCCTTCAAGTAGCCGCTGCTTTACATAATCTAGCAGAAGTTCGGCTGCTGCATTATGGTTAATCATCGGTCCAAGACTGGCTCCTGCCTCTGTAACATTAACCCTCAGCAGCTTTTCCATGCCAAGTCCGGGCCGGTCATACACGGCCAGCCGCAGCCGGTTCAGAGCATATTTCAATTCGGGCCACGCCACTGCTCCATCACTGGAAATCACGGATACTGATACTTGCAGGCATTTGCTGCAAGCCTGCTGGACTGTCTCCATGGTACCGTGAACAAACCGGAGTGTCTTCAACCACTGCTCCGCTTCTGTCACCTGTAGACGATTGTCACGCTCAGGCTGAACAAAGCAGGCAATCGTTCCCGGGTCGAGATCCACTGCTTTCACTTCGGCCTTATCGCTAAACAGTTCTTCTGCGATATTAGCCACGGCATAACGGATCAGGCTCCGGTCCGAGGCCGTCTCTACATCCCTCCAGGCTTCGATACGCAAAATAAGCGGTGCTACCAGCTGTGATGCCCGGAACGGAAGCTGAATTGCATCGAACTCATCCTGCAGGACCTTCCGGTCAATCCCTTCAGTGCGTCTAAGTATATCCAGCAGCAATTGCTGCTGTAACTGGGGCAAAGCCCGGGGAAGCTTATCGCGGAACCACTGCGTCTGGTATTGGTCCACATCTTCCAAGGCGATCCTCTCCAGCGCCCGGGTGACGGCGGAACGGATTTTGTCCATTCCCTCGGTCTTGAGCAGATAGTCCACTACAACAGGATTGCGAATCGCCTGATGCGCATAATTAAACTCATCATGGCCCGTTAAGAGAATTACTTTACAGCGCGGCCAGCGGTCGACAATCTCCTTGATCAGCTCCATGCCGTCCATGCCGGGCATACAAATATCGCTGAGTACAATGTCTATCTTGACTGCATTCAGCCAATCGATCGCATGGTCCGCAGAATGTACCTTGATGATCTCCAGATCGGCAAGCTCCGCCTTCATAAAAAATTCATACAGCCCGTCCAGAATGACCGGCTCATCATCCACAATCATCATCCGCTGCACCGCTGCTGCCTCCTCTTACTGGAATGTTAACCCGAATACACAGTCCGCCTAGTTCACTTCTCTCTGCCTGCAGCCCGAAAGCTGCACCAAACTTGATGCGTATGCGCTGATGCACATTAAGTAATCCTGTTATCTCGCCCTGGGTGGCAGTATCCTGGGAGGCAAACTTCCTCTGCAGCAGCTCAAGCTGTTCTACGCCAAGACTATCCCCGTTGTCCTCAATTTTTATGGTCAGCCTGTCTTCTGTTGTCTCATAGCTCATCTTAATCAGTCCGTTGCTGCTTTTATGCTGAAGCCCATGCTCGAATATATTTTCAATAATTGGCTGCAGCAGAACGCGCGGGACCTGAATCGCACGCCATTCCGGCCGGATTTCAGCTACTTCAGCATTGATTCTGGCTCCGAAGCGGATTCGCTGGATCGCAAGATAGACGAGCGCATGATCCAGCTCCTGCTGCAAAGTTACTTCCTGGGCGAAGTCTCGGGTCATATAGCGGAAATATTGACCGAGATAATCTGAAAATTCCTTGATCAGCTCCACATTCTCAACCTCTGCCATCTGCTTGATGCTGAATAGGCTGTTGTAAAGGAAGTGCGGTGTAATCTGCGACTGCAGATGCTTCAGCTCCGCTTCACCTGTACGTATGCGCTGCACATAATTCTCCTGGATTAGGGTATGCAGATGCTTCAGCATCTCATTAAACCGGGAATACATATATCCGAATTCATCCTTGCGGGAATGGGTGATGTAGATGCCGGTCTGTCCCTGCTCCGCTTTGCGGAAGCCGCGGATCAGCACAGCCATCGGCCGGTGAATGGTCCGGTAGGTCCATAAAGAAAAAAGGACGATAATTCCAATGGAGACCACCAGCAACAGCCGCAGCAGCTGCGAGTAAATGTGAATCGGCTTCATTAGGACTGTATTCGGGATATCGGCAGTCAGCGTGAAGTTATTCTCCTGGTCATACAGCGAATAATAGAAGGAATCCTCTACCCGGTACCGTTTAACACTCACTGCCTCCCTCTCCTCCGCCGGAGAACTTTCCGGCAGCAGCTCCGGCAGTTGTTCCGAGGAAGAAACGACATATTCATTATGGCTGCCAAACGCCAGTGTAATATCACTTCCGCCCGAGGCGGCGAATTCTTTCAGCCGCAGCTCAAGCTCCGCTGAAGAGAGCTTGATCCCCAGCAGAAAATTCGGAGGAACATTGCTGTCCAGATTAAACGGATTGCTGCGCAGGAGATACAGCTCATCCCCGGATTTGGATAATGCCCCTTTCAGATTACCCATGGTGCCAAGCAGGGTCTGCCACTCCGCGTCCGTAACCTCTCTGATGCCGTCCACGGCGCTGACCCGTTTGTTGATCTGCGGAACATAATAGACAACGTCACTGATATAAGGACTGGTCTGCTGTATCTGCAGAAGCTTGGTGAGAATATCATTTAAATTGGAATCGATTTCATAACGGCTCATGATCGGAATACGCGTGCTGAAGGTCGACAGCGCATCATCAAGCGAATATTCGGTAACCAGCGCAGTCATACGCTGCAGCTCGAATTCCAGATGGCTGTAGTAAAAATGAAGCTTCGATTCATTGGCCCGTTCGACCTCAGCCTGCATCTGATTAGAGCTGTAATAGGTTATCGAGATGCTGAGCACACAGAGCGGCAGCATAACCAGCAAAAAAGCGCCGATCAGCTTGATAACGATGGAATTCGGATTCCAGCGGATTGCGAATGGTTTCATCGGAAAATGTCCTCTCCTGCCAAACTGGCATAAAGCAGGAACCGCGAATACGCAGCTCCTGCTTTATACTTATTACAGTTTACCCTTTCACACTGCCAACGACCAGACCGTGCACAAAATACCTCTGCAGAAACGGATAGATCGCCAGGATCGGCAGAATAGATAGGAAGATCTGGCTGGCCTGCGTCGTCCGGTCGGAGATTTCATTCAGCAGCGCTGCCTGCTCAAAGGTAACATTCTCATTCTGCACCGACACCTGCTGCAGGATCGACTGCAGATAGGTAGCCAGCGGATAATGCTCCGGGCTGCGCATGTAGATCATTCCGTCGAACCAGGCGTTCCAGTGGCCGACCAGCGCGAACAGCGTTACAGTGGCAATGCTGGGCAGCGAGACCGGGAGATAGACACTCCATAGGGTGCGCAGATGGCCGGCTCCATCCATCCAGGCCGCTTCCTCCAGTTCTTTGGGCAGGCCTCGGAAAAAGTTCAGCATCAGCAGCACGTTAAAGATCGGTACCGCTCCCGGTAGAACAAGCGCCCATACACTATCCAGGAGTCCCATTTCCTTGACTACCAGGTATCCGGGAATCAACCCGCCGCCGAACAGCATCGTAAAGACGAAAATCCAGGCATAGGCAGTCCGTGAGCGGAAGGTGGCTGCTTCCTTGGAGAGCGGGTAAGCTACCAGGACGGTAAACAGCAGGTTGACGGATACGCCCAGCACGACGCGAAGCAGACTGGTTCCGAACGATTGAATGAACTGGTTGTTCTCCAGCATGTAGCGGTAGGAGGACAAGGTAAAGTCAACGGGCCACAGCGTCACGCTTCCTGCACTGACCGCCGCACTTGAGCTGAAGGAAATGGCGAGAATATTGATAATGGGAAAGAGACAGAGCAGCGCAATTACAGTCAGAAGCATATAATTACAGCGGAGAAACCAGCGGTACGCACTAGAGGTATGATGCATTCAGCCCAGTCCTTTCTCTAAAAAATCCGGTATTTAGCAAAACGGTAGGCCAGATAATAGCCCAGGCCGATAAACACAAAGGATACGACCGATTTGATTAAACCAAGTGCCGTGGAGACTGAATATTGCGCTTCCTGTAAACCGATCCGGTAAATCATCGTATCCAGAATATCGCCTGATTCGTATACCAGCGGATTGTACAGATTGAATACCTGGTCAAAACCGCCGTTCAGTACATTCCCCAAGCTGAGCGTAAGCATCAGAATCATAATCGGGCGGATTCCCGGCAGGGTAATATGCCAGGTCTGCTTCCAGCGTCCGGCACCATCAATGACCGAGGCTTCATAGAGTGACTGGTCAATGCTGGTCAGAGCGGCCAGATAGATAATCGTTCCGAAGCCGAATTCCTTCCATTGGTCGGTAATGACCAGAACATACCGGAACCAGCCGTTATCGGCCAGGAATTGAATGGGCTGGATGCCCAGTGATTTCAGGAGCATGTTGACAATCCCGCTGCTTGGAGACAGCACATCAACAATGATGCCGCCAAGAATGACCCAGGAGAAAAAGTGGGGCATATAAATGATCGTCTGGATGGAACGTTTAAAACCGTTCGAGCGGACCTCATTCAGCAGCAGCGCCGCGATCACGGGAATGGTCAGGCCGGCAATGATTTTGAGTACGGAGATAATAACGGTGTTCCATACCACCTGTCTAAACCCGGGAAGGTCAAGCAAATAACGGAAGTTCTCCAGACCCGTCCAGGTCATATCACGAAATCCAGAAATAGGGGAAAAGTCCTGAAAGGCAATCACAAGTCCTGCCATCGGGATATAACTGAAAATAATGATCAGCAATAAGGCCGGCAGTATCATTAAGTGCAGCGGAATATTACGCAGAAACTGCTTGGGATTAAAATGCATATGCTGTCTCCTCCTTGTTACCTTGATTATAAGACAGCCCTAAACCGACTAAATAGTGTAGCGTGTTGACTTTGGGTATCTTCTATTGACCTTTTGACCCGCATATAAAAAGGGACCGCCAGCGGTCATTATTACACCGCCGGACAGTCCTATTGCAGATTGAAGCTCTATTGTCCCTTCACAACCTCGTTTACTTCCTTAGTGATCTCATCTCCGCCAAGCTTTTTCCAGTTGGCTACGAACTTATCGAAATCATCAACCGGCAGACTGCCGTAAATGATCTTCACAAAGGTCTCCGACCGGAGCTTATCCAGTGTAGCTGATTTGCTGTTCATAGTCTTGGTAGGCGCATAAATGAATTCATTCATCACAATCAGATCATTATCCCGGTAATACTTGATGACTCCTTGTGAGCTGAGCGGCCCAAAAATCCGTTCCATGTGCCATTTATCCAGATCGCCGCCGCGGTAAGCCTGAATGTCGTCGTAGAATAATTTGGCTTCCAGTCCCATCTTGGAGGTATCACCTGTCTTCAATGCCTGTTCTACTTCATCCTGCGCCTTCACATTTTTGTTTGGCGGAAGGTTGGATACTACAGCATTCTGGAACCCGAGTCCTGTATCGCCGTTTAAGTATTTAGCCCGTTCTGTAGCTGCCGACTTGCCGAACATTTTCTCCGCCTGGAAATTAAGCAGCTTGATCAATGCCTCAGGATGCTCGTAGCCCTTCCGTACAGCGAAGACACCGCCGAGGGACAGATGGTTCTGTGTCTTGGCCGGCTGATCATCAATAGACTGTACCGGATATGGAACCCAGTTCACATCCACGTTCTTCTTGATCATATCCTTCACCTGGAAAGGTGCCCATTGCGGCAGGAAGAACATCCCGGCTTTGCCTGCATTGACATCCTCCATCTGCTTGGCGAAATCTTTTACCCCAAACTCCGGATCAATTACCCCTTCTTTATACAGGCGCTGCAGCTCAGCAAGTCCCGTCTTCACCTCAGGCTGAATCGTTCCGTTCACAATGTCTCCCTGATCATTCTTGATCCAAGTCTCCAGATAAGCATGGTAACCCAGCAGGAAGCCGTTAATCGGCAGATCTTTACTTAAGGAGATTCCATAAGTATCCTTTTTGCCGTTGCCGTCCGGGTCGTTAAATGCAAAGGCTTCAGCGATTTTGATGATATCCTGCATTGACTTTGGCTCAGCTAGTCCCAGCTTATCCAGCCAGTCCTTGCGGATCCACACCATATCCGAGGAATCGAGCGAGCCCCCGTAGCTTACCATTGCATACTTCTTGCCGTCCTTCGTCACAGGCTTTAGGGCAGCGCCATCCTCTTCACTGTAATACTCTTTCACCAGGTCAGAAGCATATTGATCATAGACCTCAGTCAAATCCTGAAGCATGCCGGCCTTGTACAGCTGTTCAAACTGCACCATATTTACCTTCAGCACATCCGGCAAATCGCCGCTGGCCAGGGTAACGTTCATTTTATCGTTATAGTTGGCATCGGCTACGATCCAGTCATAAGAGACTTTAATGCCCAGCTCGTCCTCATATCCCCGGGTCCAAACGTTATTGGCGTGTGTATCCCCTTCTGCCAGCGTCTCCTTGCCAGTCTCATTCATGGTCGAGGTCAGCGTAATCGGCGGGTCGTATTTGGTAAGCGGTCCTCCTTGTACCCCTGCATTGGCCGCAGCCGCAGCCGGGGCCGCGTCACCCTCTTTGTCAGCCGCGCTGTTATTTCCGTTGCTGTTTGAGCAGCCGCTAAATGCTATGGACAAAACCAGCGCTGCTGCCATTACAGGAAACTTTCTGTTTTTGCTTGTCATCTCAGAACCTCCCTTTTATTCTACATCCCTATTGTATAAAGAAAGCGTTAACAGCTCGAGTGGTATGCCTTTACATTCGGTATCTTCTCTTTACCTTTTAGGGGAAATCCATTTCACATTATAACAAGAGCATCGGCTGTACGTTCAGGTAACCCGATAAACACAACAAAAAAGCAAGACCGCCACCTTATCTGAGAAGGTTTCCGGTCTTGCTTGTTAGATATTATCTGCGGGTAAGTGTAACTTCCGGCTGCTACAGTATCTACATATACTGCTGGCCGATGGCCGTATCGGTCTTGCCCTGCAGTTCCACCAGCTTCATGATAACAGCGGCTGCCTGAGCTTTGGTTACTTGCTGCTGCGGATTGAATTTGCCATTTTCGCCCTGGAGCAGCCCCAGCCGTACAACAAGGGCTACAGCCCCTTTATTCGTAATGGATGCACTGTCGCTGAAGCTGCTGACTGTAGTGTCATTATTCAGGAAGGCGGCAAGCTTGCTGTATTTCAGGAAAGAAGCCAGCAGCACCGCAAGCTGTTCACGGGTAAGGCTGTCCTCCGGCTTCACTACCGCATCCCTGTCCAGCCAGCTGCGGCTGACGGCATAGTTCACAGCTCCAAAATACGCGCTGTCAGGACTGACTCCGGCAACTGCCTTATTTTCTGCACTTGCGGAATATTGCGTGTAGTACGGTGTTGAGGCTTTGGCAATGTAGTTAAGCCAGTCTCCTACCGTGATCACCTGATCCGGACCCACCTTGCCTTCCGCATCCGGCGTAATTATGCCGTATTTCAGCAGCTCGGTCAGCTGTTGTTCTGCAGCATGGCCTTTAATATCAACCGCGCTAGCAGCAGCCGGGCGTTGTCCGCTCAGGTTATAGTCGTAAATGGTGAACCAGTTGCCTGTCTGCGCGTTGAGCGCTTCATACGGCTTGGTTGTATCAACCAGTGCAGGGGAATAAACCAGTCTTACCTTAGGATCGGTATATCCGCCACTGGAAGTGCTGAAATAGCCTCCCGTTGTGTTGTACTGCAGCTTCAAGGCGTACAGGTTTAAGTATTTCTGCAGTGCCTCAGCTTTGGTAACTGCCGGCGCAGGCTGTTTGGTGATTTTACTGAAGTTGGCAGCACCATAGTTCGAATACGTCTGCAGCTTGCCATAAAGGTCCAGCGTCAGCGTAATCGTGTTCTCACTTACCGGGATACCGTCGAAGTAACGGATGAATTCAAAACGGAAGCCTTTGTCATTCGGCAGAACGCTCCAGGTTCCCCCGTGCTCGGCCAGCTTCAGGCTGCTGCTGGCCTGGTCATACAAACGGTTAATCAGCGACAGGGCCTGCTGCTTGGCTTCCGCCTGGCTCAGCTTTTTGCTTCCGGCGGGAGCAGCTGCGGTAGCCTGCACAGTGCTCTCCAATGGATAGGTATATTGATCAATCTGGAACTGGAGAACCTCACCAGTCGTTGCGTTTACCTCAGCATAAGTGCGTTGCGGCATTCCGGCATAACTGGTTTCGGAGGTATTACTCCAGGCCAGCGACCATACCTTCTGCTTGCTGTTCTGGTAATTGGTACTGAGCGTCTGCCAGACCAGCTTGCGGTTCGCCGGGATGGTTGCCACCTTCTTCACCTGCTTGACCGCTTCATCGACGGTAAGCTCCTTGCCGCTGGTTACCGGCTGGAAAACTTCCTTACCGGCCGGAACGGCCTCATAAACGACAGGAGCAGCAGCTGCATCGCTGCCTTCATAGTCAACCCGTTTGCCGGTCTGGGCATCGATCGGATACAGCCCTTCATTCTGCGGCCTCCAGCTGAGCACCCAGCTGTCCACCTCATTTTTTTTGTAAACAGGGGTGTAATATAGCGCAACATCGAAGCTCTCTTTAAATTTCTTCTCCGCCTGTTCCTTGGACACTGCCGGCTTGGCGGAGGGATATTTCAGGCCGGAGGTTGACTTGCTGAACTGTATGACATTTCCGCTGCCGTCAACCGTAACCCGTACGGAGTCACTGGATGAAGGAAGTCCGTTCACCAGGATATTGAAATAAAAGGAGTACTGTACAGGACCAAAAAGTGCCGAATCATTCATTATAATATTCTCATCGAGCTGCAGATCACTGCTCTTCAGCGTTGGTGCTGCCTGGGAAACGAAGCTCTTGGCCTTCACCAGCGCGTCTGACCGTGATACCTTTGGCGGATAGAAGTTGTCCGTCTGTCCCACAAACGGGGAATACAGATATGTAGAGATCAAGTCTCCTGTCATGGCATCAACTTCACTCGAAAAACCGTAAGTTGTGCTGCCGGTGCGGAATTCCCACTGGATATTCCAGACCAGCTGGTCCGGATTCATCGGATAGGAGTTGCCTGAGCCAAGCTGTGTGTTCGAGACAGTAGCATCTTTCAGCACAGGGAACAATGCTTTCAGCTTCGCCACAGCCTGCTCCTGGGTAACCTTGGCCTCTGCCGGATCAGGTGTCTCGGCATTTGTCTGGGCAGCTTTTGCCGGTGCTTCTTGTACGGTAGTATTGGAAGTGGAAGCTGCTGCTGAAGCTAATCCCCCGGGCAGCATTAAAGCGACCGCCACCGAAGTAATCAAAGCCGCTTTTGCGGTCTGCCCGATAAAGGGTTTCCTGTCGTTACTCAAAATATCTCCTCCTAAAAGTTTTGTTAGCATAGACTTCCTGGCATTCTTCGTACAAAACTTGCTTCGGAAGCATAAGCCTAAGTTTTGTTAGCATAGGCTTCCTAGGCACTCTTCGTACAAAACTTGCTTCGGAAGCATAGGCCTAAGTTTTGCTAGCATAGACTTCCTGGCATTCTTCGTACAAAACTCGCTTCGGAAGCATAGGCCTAAGTTTTGCTAGCATAGACGCAATAGTATCAGCAAACGCTTACTTTTTACTATTTTAGCCAGCATCCACTCTCCTAAATTATAAATACAAATACATAACTTTTCCATATTTTATTTATGACAGGAAATTTCAGAAGCAACCATAAGCCGACCCGGTTCCTGTACATTTGCTAAAAATGATCAATATCACCGTTTGAAGTGCCGTACATTCCGTAATGAATGCGGATTATACTCAACCTGGTAAACACATTTCTTTCATTCCTTCGCTCCCGGAGGAATCAAGGGCATTTTTGCTCTTCATTTCGCCCATCCGGCCACTTCCGGCGGAATCAAGGGCATTTTTGCTCTTCATTTCGCACATCCGGCTACTTTCGCCGGAATCAAGGGCATTTTTGCTCTTCATTTCGCCCATCCGGCCACTTTCGCCGGAATCAAGGGCATTTTTGACCTTCATTTCGCCCATCCGGCCACTTCCGGCGGAATCAAGGGCATTTTTGACCTTCATTTCGCCCATCCGGCTACTTTCGCCGGAATCAAGGGCATTTTTGCTCTTCATTTCGCCCATCCGGCCACTTCCGGCGAAATCAAGGGCATTTTTGCTCTTCATTTCGCACATCCGGCCACTTTCGCCGGAATCAAGGGCATTTTTGCCCTTGATTTTCCCCAATCGCCACCTGAAGCGGAACCTGTTTTTTTCTAACGCCCACAACTCAAAAAGACGGCCCCTCACCGGGCCGCCTCACACAACAAGATATATTTACTTTTACCGCCGCCATCTCATGAACCTGTAATCCAGCAGATCGACCAGCAGGAACAGCACGAAGCCGACTAAGCTGAACAGCATGATGCCCGCATACATCTCCGGATAATCCAGCCGCAGCCAGGCATCCATAATGAAAAAGCCCATGCCATGCTCCGTGCCGTAAATTTCGGTGAAGAACAGCACGGAAATGGCGGTGCCGAGCGACACCCGGATCGTGCTGAGGATAACCGACAGCGCTCCGGGCAGCGTCACATTCCAGAATTTCTGCACGGAGCTTGCGCCGATGCTGGTCAGCACATCATATGTAGTCTCAGGGATTGCCTTGATCCCGTCGCGCACGGAGATGATGATCTGGAACAGCAGAATCAGCATGATCATCAGCACCTTGGAGGTTTCGCCCAGACCGAAGAACAGCATCACCACCGGCAGCAGAGCAATCTTCGGAATCGGGTAGGTCAGATAGACGACCGGATCAAGCAGCTTGTTCCATAGCGGCGAGCGCCCCATTAACAGTCCGATCATCAGGCCGATCAGAAGCGCCAGCAGCACACCCTCGAAAATCCGCAGCAGACTGTACCCGACATTCAGCAGCACCTCATGGCCGTCCAGCTGAAACATCGCCTTATACACAGAGCCGGGAGACGGCAGAATCGGATGGTTCATCAGCAGGTAGACGATATACCAGACCAGATTCATACCCGCAAAAACAAACAACAGCCGCAGCACGTGGTTAATCCGCTTGTTCATCACCATTTCTCCTGCATTACCTTTCTGATCACTTTTGTCTGCTCAAAAAACTCGTCGCTGTCCCGCTTCTCTTCATGCTTCATCCCGAACACAGCAGCGTTATCGAGCACCTCAAGCTCCGTCTGTTTCCCCGTGCCTGCAGGGAGGATAACAATCTTCTGTCCCAGCAAAATCGCCTCGTCCACATCATGGGTAACAAACAGCGCCGTCGCCGGATGAGCCAGCCAGTTATCCAGAAAAATCTGCTGCAGCGCCTCGCGTGTCACGGCATCCAGCGCCGAGAACGGCTCATCCAGCAGCATCATTTGCGGCAAAATCGCAAAGGCCCGCGCGATCGCCACCCGCTGCTGCTGCCCGCCGCTAAGCGACAGCGGATAGCGGCCCTCCAGCCCGGCGATTCCCATCGCCTCAAGCCAGCGGGTGATCCGCATCTCCCGGTCTGCCTTATCCGCAGCAGCCGTTCCGGTGATCTTCATGGCAATCCGGATGTTGTCCCGGACCGTCTTCCATGGCAGCAGGCCGTAGTTCTGCGGGACAAGTCCGACCAGCGTATCCTTGTCATGCACGGACTTGCCGTTGTACAGCAGCTCTCCGCTGTAGCCCGGCAGCAGGCCGGCAACCGCCCGCAGGAGCGTCGATTTACCGCTGCCGGAAGGCCCGATAATCGTATAGATGCCGTGCTCGGGCAGCGTCAGGTTAACCTTGCCGAGCGCCACCTGGCCTCCCTTGTACTCGACCTGCAGTTCCCGGATGCAGAGTCCGTTATTTTCCAAACTGGACATCGGAGATCACATCTTCAGGGGCAATATCTTTGGTCAGCAGGCCTGTCTCCCGCGCCCAGGCAAAAGCCGCCTCTACTTCCTTCACATCCACTTGAACAGCCGGCTCATAAGCGGGCACTGTGATCTGATCCTTCAATGTCTCCGGGTAACCCACTTCTTTGATAATAAGATCGATATATTCCGATTGATCGTGAGATTTCATATAGGCTACAGCATCATCATAAGCGGCATACATGTCGCGGATGGCTTGCGGTTTGGCATCAATTACACTTTGCGGAAAAGCGAACACGAACGGGTTCACGCCGGCAGAGTGAGTGGAGCTCAGCACGCGCAGGCCGGAGGACTCGCCCATCGTTACAAACGGCTCAGGCAGTACAGCTGCATCAGCCTTCTGGTTCTTGAGCAGCTCAAGCCGTGTCGGAATCTGCGGTACCTCGCTGACCGTAATATCGGCTTCAGTCAGTCCTGCCTGCTTCAGCATCATCGCTACCGTATATTGAGTGGAGGTGTTCTTGGACAAAATAACGGTTTTGCCCTTCAGATCCTTCACATCCTTGATGTCGTCATTACCGGTCAGCAGGTCGAATTCACCGGTAGTGGTGCTGGTGATTTTAACATCCAGTCCTGCTTCGTTATAGATCGAAATCGCCACCAGATCGGCGCTGATGCCGTCTACCTTGCCGGCCTGGAACGCTACATCGCGGTCCTTGGCACTTTTGAAGGTCTGGATATCCAGGTTAACGTTATGCTCTTTATCGAAGCCCTGTTCATGCGCGATGATGAACGGAATAGCGTCGATCGAAGGCAGCAGTCCCAGTGTTACGACCGCCGCTTCCGCCGGTGCCGCCGTTTCTGCAGCTCCGCCCGAATTCCCGGCATTGCTGCCGCTTGCTGTATTGTTATTGCCGCAGCCCGCCGCAACCATGCCCACCGCAGCGGTTAGCGTAAACAGCATCGTAAGGTGTTTCCAGTTCTTTCTTTTCATGAATCTTCCTGCCTCCAAATCTCTCTATTATATTTGCTTGCGCATATTTTCACATAGGGGCATAGAGAAGCTTCTATGCTCCCCCGTAAGCGTAAGTACTGCAATTTTACACCCATTGTCTCATTTTGTATATTTATAAATTTAAATACTATCATCTTGCTATCACGAAATAAACCTCCCGTGAAAACTCGCAGAGTATCGTAGACGGAACGGTCCTACGGGAAGACTCCCTTCCGGCAGCCGGATAAAGTGCACCCGGTGTTTGATAGGGCTCCAGCTCATAAAAAAACCTCCGCTTACCCGGTAAGGGCAAGGGAGGCTTCCTGCTGTTAATCTAGATCGCGCTAGAGCGCTTCACCGCTAACTGCGGTTCCGTTCTTCGTAAGCTTGTAGCTTACAATTTTACCGCTCCAGAAGTGGAATTTCAGAATCACTTCCCCGTCATTGACTTCCTTGAAGAAATTCTCCGTCAGGCTGATCTCTCCTGTACTGTAGGAAGGGCTGAACGTGTAAGCAAACTCCTTATAAGGTGTCCAGTTCTGCGGCCCGGCGTTGCCGCCTGCAGCATACACGGCTTCCATTGTCGCCAGGCTGTCTCCGTTAAATACAGCCGGAATTTTAAAGGAGGCTGTTGTACCGGAGACGCTGCTGAGCTTAGGCTGGGCATAGACCGTCAGCTTGAAGGTCCAGGCAGCACCTTTATTGAATTTCGCCGTAATGATGGCGTTCACACCCAGCTTGCCTGATTTGGTTAGGCTCTCCAGCTTGGCCGCCTTAATTGTCAGCTTATTGCCGCTGAGAACATAGTCGCTTCCTTGCTTGAGCTTGCTGCCTGCTACGCTGAGCGAGGTCAGCTTATTGCCGTTCAGGTTGAGCAGAACGTCCGTATCCTTGACCGCAGCACCCTTTTCAAGATGGATGAGATCGCTTTCAGCAGTGGCTGAGCGTATGCTCCAGCTGGTCTTGATCATCGTGAACAGCTGCGGATCAGACCACTTATAGGTCGTACGGCCAAAATGCTGCCCGTTGTCCCACAGCATCGAAGTAATCCGCTTCTCTTTCAGGTAATAGCCGAGGAATTCAAAAAATTTCAGCTTCTCCCCCTGCTCAATTGCAGCCGTACTCTGATCAAAGCCAAGCAGCCCGTATTCGCCGAGGATGACCGGAATTCCCTTGGCGGTAAAGGTAGCATGTACCTTGTCAAAGGTCTGGATGATGTCATTTTGCGTATCGGCATCGAACTTGGTATAGCCTGCAATATTGACGCTGAACGGCCAGAAGCCGTAGTAATGCACAGTGGCGATCAGATTAGGATCCTTCAGTCCGGTAATCGTCTGGTACAGCACATCCATCCGCTCCTGGGTAGGTGAGGATTCAAGTGACGGAAGGACCAGCGGCCGGGCTGTATTTTTGCCGCCTGAGCTTCTGACGATGCTGTGGAAGGACTTGTTCAGCTCGTTCAGCATAGCGGTGGCTTTTGCTTCATCCGTCGTGCCGCCGTCGGTGAACCGCGGTTCGTTAATGCTCTCGAACATCAGCTTGTTCGGATAGTTCTTGAATACTGCAGCCACCTGTTTCCAGACTGCGTTATAGCGGGCCAGTACTTCGTCATGCTTCTGCTCCATCCCGCTGACCCACATCCAGGAATCATGGTGGACATTGATCATGACATACAGCTTCTCAGCAAGCGCCCAGTCCACCACCTGCCGGACTCTGGCGAGATAAGCGGGTTCGATCGTGTAGTTCGGAGCTGCTCCGATGTGTACATCCCAGGTTACAGGGATACGGATGCTTTTATAGCCCTGGTCGGCAATTTTCTTGATCAGCTCTCTGGTCACCTTCGGATTGCCCCAGGAGGTTTCGTCGGGGCCTGTGGCATCGAGCGTATTGCCGAGATTCCAGCCCGGCTGCATGGCATCCACATAGGTCTGCATGGCGGTTGGTTTAGGTTTCTTGGAGGCTGCCGCGGATACGTTAGGCGTTACCAGTGCAAGCAGCAGAAATGCGGATAGTGCAAGTAATAATAGCTTGGGCAATGCTTGTGGCAGCGATGATTTATTCTTAGGCATGAATACGTAATCCTCCCTTATGAATGATCATTGTCTTGCGATCCCCCCGGAGCCTGGTACACCTGTCACCTCCACTTTTTATGTAAACACCCCAATGCAAGCGCCATATTGTAAACGCTTACCCAAAAGAATATAGCATCTTTCCCCGCCGGCAAATATCCCAATAATTAGTGGAAAAATCCCGGACAAATTATTGATTTTGCTGTTGAGAGCCGAAGCTGTAGTATAATAACTGCACGCTGTTACTCAAAACTATTGGCATACGAGGATCGGCTGGGTCCTGACTTAGGCAGAAGCTAAGTGGATTTTTGCATACCAAAATTCCGCAAACTCTGGCTCGTGCGCAATCTAATAGGATAAAACAGCCGAATTAGCAGTCTTTTTTACAACTATATATTGGAAGAGGGAATCAGCTTGCCCAGAAATCCCGTAATGCCTGCTATCACGCTCAGCCTGTAGCACTTTACCCTTAGAATATGCTGCGGGCCGAGCCTTTGCCTAAGGGAGCGTGAAGTGCATGAAGCCTTACCGGACCAACCGGAACCGGGCCTTGATCCGGCATCACAGAAACAGGGTTATTCAACGAAAAAAACGTTTAGCCAGCACGACAGGATGGAGCTTCGGGCATGAAGGAAGCTTCAGTAAAGGAAAAATTCACTGCTCCTGCTACTGGTGCTGCCGAAAGAGCAGACAGATTGGTTTTCCTAAATCAGAGCTGGTCAGGCTGGCGGATTGTGAATGACAACCAGCACAATCCATGCCGGCGCAACCGCATTACCGTATTTCGCTGTCTTCGGCGCGTCATTTCAGGCGGGCGATGACGAGATGGCGCAGAGCGCTGCGGATTATATTGAGTATATTGGGCGGCTCAAGCCCCTACACCGTCCCCCGCTCAATAATCTCATAATCCAGCTTGCGGTATACAGGCTGTCTGTTCCCTGTGCGGATCTGCTCGTGGATGATGCAGAAGGCGGCGGCGCCCATGTCGTAGAGATGGTTGTCGATCGTGGAGATGTCGAGCAGCCGGCCGATCGGCTGGTTGTCAAAGCCCATCACAGCGATATCCTCAGGAATACGCAGCCCGTGCCTGCGCGCTTCAATAATAAGCCCCGCTGCGACATGGTCGCCGGTAACAATGAACACCTCGGGCCTTTCCTCCATCTGAAGCAGCGAGCGGGCAACCGCCGCCCCGTTCTCCTCCGTCATGTTGTCGAACACCATCCATTCCTGCCGGAAGGGCAGATCATGTTCAGCCAAAAAAGCGTGAAACGCCGTCTGCCGGATGGAGGCGCTGCTGCCGTTCCGCCTCCCCTCGCAGTAGCCGATTTTGCGGTAACCCTTATTCATTAAATACTCCAGGCCATGCCAAAAAGCGGCATAATGCTCAATATACACAGATGAAAACCGCCGTTCTCCGCTGTCCTGGCAGGTTACAACCGGCCCGTACTCCGTATACTCCTCAATGACCTCCGGCTGCAGTGCCGTAGATACAATGACCACACCGTCAATTTCTTTGTTGCGCAGCATCTCAAGTACCTTCAGCTCCTCATCGGGAGCATAATTGCTCTGGCAGAGGATTAGCCGGTACTGCGCGAGCAGCGCCTCATGGGCCAGCCCGTCCATTACCACCGAGAAATAAAATAAATTGATATACGGCAGAATAACCGCGACCGTCCCCGTCCGCCCGGTGCTCAGATGCACCGCATTCATATTCCGCGCATAGTTCAGCTGCTCTATCGTCTGGAGCACAGCGGCTCTCTTGGACTCGCTCACATAGGGATGATTGTTCAGCACCCGGGACACAGTGGTTACGGAAACGCCGGCAATCCGGGCAATTTCCTTGATATTGGCCATCAGCGCAGCTTCCTCCTGAAATTAGGCGTCTAGTGGTTTTATTTTACCACACCGCTCCCCGAAATTTTGTATTGTAAAAAGCTTGCTATGGAACGCATTTCATACTCTACA
This sequence comes from Paenibacillus sp. fava2, assembly GCF_058313675.1. NCBI lineage: Bacteria > Bacillati > Bacillota > Bacilli > Caryophanales > Paenibacillaceae > Paenibacillus > Paenibacillus sp. fava2. The sequence goes on from NZ_CM177755.1 coordinate 5,972,636, forward strand.
CTGAAACTGTAACAGCTTACCGGACTAAACCGGCGTGACCGCAAGGGCGTGACGGACCGGATAAGTTACGAATTTCCGCCGAAAGAGGCGGTTTTTTTTATTACAGCAAATTCTGAAGTACAACAAAGAAACCTCCCCTCATCCAGCGGGATGACAGAAGGCTTAAATGTTTCATTTTTGTATGACGCAGGCAGCTATTCCCGTTTCTTCCCGACTGCACCAAGATAGATTACGAACTCTTCCTCGCCGTCTAATCCCAGAATCTCATCAATCAGCTTTTGATCGTAGATTCCGATTGCGCAAGCCCCCGCACCGATAGATTCACTGGATAAATAAAGATTCTGGCACACATGCCCCACATCGATGAGGATTTTTTTGTGGGCTGAAATATCATACTTCCATTCGGAGCGGTAGGGCGTTGTGCTCCACGCAAACAATACAGCGGCTTTCTTGGCGAAATTAGGGACAAACGGCTGGTCTAACGTAATAGCGTCAACCTTCTGTTCCATCTGTTCCAGTTCAAACATAAATAAGAGCTTATGCTCGGAAGGCAGGTACCTGTAAATCCCCTCTTGAACACCCTCCACCCTCATAATCAGTAAATAGGTTTCAAAAGTGTGCGTCGCCCCGCTGCAGGGTACTGTCCGCAAGGTAAGCCCATTCTTGTTCATCCCCGTAATCCCCTGGGTCGCCCATAATAAATAGGACAGCTCCTCAAGGCTTAGCGTTTCCGCAGAATAAAATCTCGTACTTCTTCTCTGATCTATGCAATCAAACATATTTCCGTTACGTAAAACCTCTCTGCTGACTTTCGGCAAATCAATGATTTGCGAGTCTGGATCAAACGGCTTAACAACCGGCGGCTGGGCCACTCCCTTGATCTTGTCTGTTTTTATATGCTTGAACTCATGAAAATTGGATTTAAGAAATTGCCTTTGCTGCTCGTATCTTGCCATAATGGACCCTCCTGATGACTTGGTGACTTAAATTTATCATGTTATAAAAATTAGTTTGTGACGGTAATCACAATCTTCACTCAAAAAAACTCCCATTATCCCGCAGGATAAAAGGAGTGGTTTAGATGTGCTTCATTATTACCGTACATAAGGGCTTAACAGCTTAACTTGTTCAGGTTCAAGCTTGTTAGTCAGCCTGATGCTGGTGATTGTCCAGCTGCCGTTTTTCTTGGCTGCATCAATTGCGTAAATGGCGACGAACGGTGCCTGATTATCCAGTAAATCCCCATTGGCATCAATGGGGAACACGTTCATTGTGATTTCCAGGCTGGCCGCCGGTCCGTTAAAGGCTGTTCCTTCCGCTGACGTTAATTTGAAGCCGGAGGCAAATTCGTTCAAGTGGACCTTATCAGACCAATTCTGGATCTCCTTAGCCGACGCGGATTGGCCTGTAAAGAGATTCATATACGCCTGAACATCACGGTTATATTCCGTAACAGTCATGTTGCGGATCAGGCCATATACTCCCGTGTCTACTTTGAAGTCTGCAACCGGGACCTCCTCAGTCGTGCGGTAGGAGGTTAAGCTTTGTATTTTCCATCCGCCTGTCCGCTTAATCAGGTTCGCAGCATAATAACCGCGGTTAGTGGACTCGGGACGCTCGCCCGGCAAACCTTTATCTACCACCCGGGATACGATCTGTATCAGCTTGGCAGATGCTCTTGAGCCGTTTAATTGCACCTGTGGCGTGCCTTCTATCTGGTACCGGTAAGATTGAGTGCTGAAGTAGTTTTCCAGACTCTGCAGCGTTTCGGACGTTTTGTCCCAGGTATCCAGGTACCCTTGTCCATCGCCATTGCTTAAAGCATTCATATTTTGGGTGAGAACCTTAATAATTTGTGCTTTATCGTCTTCCGGATTGGCTGCCGGAGATGCTGCATTTGATACCACTGTGGAATGCCCTTTAGAGTCAATCCTAACAGTCTGGCTGGCCGTGTCCCATTTAACATCCGCACGCAACGCATCCGCGACAAAACGCAGCGGAATCATGGTGTTGCCGTCTATGGTCTGCGGAGGCGCATTGAGCCTGGTCACCTTTCCGTCGATAGCTGCATCTGTTGAATTAACTGTGAGCGTGATAAGGGAGACGCCCCTAGCCGCTGTTATCTGTTGTTTCGCCTGATTCCAGAAGACCTTGGCTTGCAGTGTTTCGAAGATAGCCCGCATCGGCACAAGCACGGAGCCCTTCACATTTACCGGCTTTGCACTGTAATTCTGCTTGACCCCATCAACAATAACCGTAATCTCTTTGGCGCCGGGCGCAGCTCCTGCACTCGCGGCGATCGCAGATACAATACTCATAACCAATACAAAGGATACGAAGCGTTTCAATATTATTTCCTCCCAATTGAATATCCCTGCTAGCAATACCCATTTCATAGTACTGATAGACACATTCCTTGTAAATGCATTATTTTCCAGACCCGTCCGGGCAACAAAAAACCTCCCCATCCCGCAGGATAAAAGGAGGCATAAACGTGTCACTGCAGCGCAGCCAGGCCAGCTATATTTTCAGCTCCCCAAGCTTGATCAGCTCGACAACCGCTTGCGAACGGCCTTTGACGTTTAATTTTTGCATGACGTTGGAGATGTGGTTGCGGACCGTTTTTTCACTAATAAATAACAATCCGGCAATATCCCGTGTAGTTTTGTCTTGCACGAGGAGCTCGAATACTTCGCGCTCACGATGCGTTAACAGAAATTTGCTGTGATGATCGTTCCCCTTCAATGGTGTCACCCCTCCTTGCCCTGGGTTTGTTTGGTATAACAAGGTAAAGGGATACAGTCAAAACATACTATGTATGCGCAATGTCAATGGTGCTGTTACTGACCCAAATTGGGCGGAGGCAAATGTCCCGTCAGGGACAGGCTGAGTCTAAATGATGCAGCAAATGGCCGGTGCCTCCCGTCGCACCATCCCAAAATACTTATTAAACAATAATAAAGTATTCATTATCACTATATTTTTATTGTAATTCAATAAATATTGTGGTAAGTTATTATCAAAATTACTCATAAGTGAGGGGCTTGTTATGGAACGTGGATCAACACTTTTTTTGAAGGCGGCGCTTATTCTTATCAGTATTCCGGTGCTGGCCTTGTGTATCTTTGCGGTGCCGGAGATTGCGGAGTTTGCAGCGGAATTGTATCCGGATCAAGCTTATCTGAAGGTTCTTGTCCTGCTCGATTTATATGCATCGGTACTGCCCTTCTACTTCGCGCTGTATCAAGCGTTTAAGCTGTTAAGCTACATCGACCGGAACAAGGCGTTTTCGGAGCTGTCCGTACGGGCCTTAAAACTGATCAAGTACTGTGCCCTGGTCTTCAGCGGCGTGTATGTGCTGGGAATGCCTCTCTTTTATCTGCTGGCGGAGAAGGATGATGCCCCGGGCATTATCGTCATCGGGATGGTGCTGATTTTTGCCGGGATGGTGATAGCCGTCTTTGCTGCCGTTCTCCAGAAGCTGCTTAAAGATGCGATTGAACTAAAATCAGAGATTGACCTGACGGTCTGAGGTGACGACAATGGCGATAATCGTAAACATTGATGTGATGCTGGCTAAGCGGAAAATGAGTGTAACCGAGCTGTCGGAGCGGGTGGGCATTACGATGGCCAACCTGTCCATTCTCAAGAATGGCAAAGCCAAGGCGGTGAGGCTCTCCACCCTGGAGGCGATATGCAAGGCCCTTGACTGCCAGCCCGGAGATTTGCTTGAGTACAGAAGTGACGATAAGACCCTGTGATACACACAAATAAAAGACCGCAGCTCCGGAGGCTTTCCGGGTTAGTGGTCTTTGGCTGTGTTAGGATACTTGCGTAATATTTATCTATCTGCTGAAGCCGGTATCAGTGGTAAATAATAGACTTGATCCGGGATTGTTCCTCATAAGTGAGCGGGCTAACGGGCTCTGGTGTATGCAAATGACGCTGCACGGTATACTCCATGTTCAGATAGTCATCCTCCCCGGATGTTACCTCCGGCTGCCAAAATCCAATGACCCGGTTCTTAAGTTCCTTCAATACTTCCAGCATTGCGTTCATCCTCCTCGAGCGATGAAATCATAATTTGAATCCCTTTTTGGTTACGCTTTCATTATAACATATTTTACGTCTCTGTCCACCGGTAAAAGACATTATTTAACGGGTTTTATTCGAGAATATAACATTTTAAAAGGGAAATGTGTACTTTAAGAGGACCAATGTTTCTGTACAGGAGACACTTTATTTTTATTAAAAGTTTCCCTTCCTGTCTGAGAATATACCATGCATTTCTAACAGGTAATGCACTTTAATCAGAGCCTGCCGGTTTACAGTTGTGAGAAACGTCATATTTTTTTTATTGACAGTCCCCATGTCCAGATTTATGATAAGTCCAGCTCAATTGATAACGGTTCTCATCTATGCAAGAAGAAACGGCTTTGCCGTCCTTTAAGGGACGGTATCCGTTCTGCGCGAAATAGAAGGATTATTTATCACGTGCAACATATAAATTCTTATATTTAATAATAAGGGGTGTTCTGATTGAAATTTAGTTATGCTGTTCCCGCCGGGCTGCTCGCGGCCTCCATCCTGTTCGCCGGATGTTCAAGCAATGACAACAATGCCGGCAGCAATCCGGGAAATGAGGCAACTGAGAGTAGCAGCACGGCAACTAATGTCCCCGCCTCCACTACTGAAACCTCCGCAGCGGCTGACGCTGTAGACTTAACTTCTGCCCTGGAGCAGTACCGGAATTACGTGATAGAGCAATGCGACGAGTTCGTCAAGCAGACTGAAGGCTTCACTACGGCGGTCAAAGCCGGGCAGCTGGAGGAAGCTAAGGCGCTGTACGCTCCTGCCCGCATGTACTATGAACGGATCGAACCGATTGCTGAAGCACTGGGCGACCTTGATCCGAATATCGATGCCCGGGAAGGTGATGTCGACCCTGCCGACTGGCGCGGCTTTCATAAGCTTGAACAGGCGCTCTGGCAAAACGGGACCACCGACGGTATGAACGATACTGCCGACCGGCTGCTGAAGGATGCCCAGCTGCTGCGTGCCAAGGTAGAAACCACGGATATCGATGCTACCCTGCTCGTTACCGGTGCTGTCGGCCTGCTGAACGAAGTCTCCTCCTCCAAGGTGACAGGTGAGGAAGAACGTTATTCGCACACAGACCTGTATGATTTTGTAGCCAATGTTGAGGGCGCACAGAAGATCTACGAGCTGCTGAAGCCGGAGCTGGCCAAAAAAGATCCTGCCCTGGAGCAGACAATCGGCGAACGGTTCACCTCCCTGCTGGACGAGCTCGCCCCGTTCAAATCAGGGGACGGCTATGTCTCCTATGAAACTCTGAAGGAAGATGAAATCCGCAAGCTGAGCCAGAGCCTCGATGCCTTGGCTGAGCCGCTGTCCAATATGGGTACTATTCTGGGAGTGTGACCGGCATGAAGAAAAAAATGAAGTCTGTAACACCTTCGCCTGAACAGGAACAACAGAGTGAACCTTTATTGGAACAGAAACTGAGCCGCCGCGATATGCTGCGGCTTACCGGTGTCGGCGGCTTGGGGCTGCTGCTCGGCGGAACCGGCGCAGGCAGCCTCATGGCCGCCCGCAAACCGGCCGTTCCCGGACCTGCTGCTGCGCAGGCCTCCGGCGATGCCGTCCCTTTCTACGGAAGCCATCAGAGCGGCATTCTGACCCCGGCACAAAATTTTATCTGCTTTGCGGCCTTTGATCTGACAACTGCCAAGCTTGCCGATGTAAAAAAACTGATGCAGGACTGGACCGCTGCCGCTGCTGCCCTGACCTCAGGCGGACTGATCGGCAGCGTCAATGATAATCCCAATCTGCCCCCGTCGGATACGGGAGAGGCTGACGGCTTGTCGCCTTCCAAATGCACCATTACCTTTGGGGCCGGGCCTGCCTTATTTGACGGACGGTTCGGACTGGCTTCAAGACGTCCGGCCACATTTGCCGATCTCCCGGCTTTTGCCGGAGATGCGCTGGAACCGCAATGGTGCGGCGGCGATCTATGCATTCAGGCCTGTGCCGATGATCTGCAGGTAGCCTTTCACGCCATCCGCAATTTGGCCCGCATCGCCCGGGGCACAGCGGTGCTGCGCTGGACCCAGGAGGGCTTTCAGCGGACCGGCAGCGCTGATCCCAAAGGCGGAACGCCGCGCAATCTGCTCGGCTTCAAAGACGGAACCGGCAATCCCGATGTCACTGATGCGGCTGCCATGCAGGAGATTGTATGGAGCGGCAGCGGTGACGGTCCCGCGTGGATGAACGGCGGCACTTATATGGCCGTCCGCCGTGTGCAGCTGCGCATCGAGGTATGGGACCGCTCGACGCTTAGCGACCAGGAGACGACGTTTGGCCGCTACCGGCAAAGCGGAGCTCCGATCGGATCCAAGGATGAATTCGATGAGCTGGACCTTGAAGCCAAGGACCGCAGCGGCCAGCCGGTTGTGCCTGCCAACTCACACAGCGCGCTGTCCCACGGCGACGGCTCGGTCAAAATCCTCCGCCGCTCCTATTCTTATTCCAGCGGCATGAATCTCAAGACAGGCCAGCTGGATGCCGGGCTGCTGTTCATCAGCTTCCAGAAGGATCTGGTCAAGCAGTTCGTCAGCATCCAGCAGCGCCTGGCCAAAAGCGACAAGCTGAACGAATATATTCTCCATACCGGCAGCGCCGTCTTCGCCTGCTTCCCGGGCGTCCGGGAGGGCGGGTATATCGGCGAGACATTGCTGGGCTGAGTGCGGCAGGTGAGGACAAGTGCCGGAGGCGGCAGGTGAGAACAAGAGCTGAGTGCGACTAGTATGGCTGGGTGCCGGAGACGGCGGGTGAGACCAAGTGCTGAGTGCGGCTAGTACGGCTGGGTGCCGGAGAAGGCGAGTGAGACCAAGTGCTGAATGCGGCTAGTAAGGCTGAGGATGCATCCATCCCGGCGCTGCGCCCGGCACGGATAAATGATGACAGGGGGACTCCGGAGTGGGATGGAATATACAGAGGAAGTTGGCCCTTATGCTGGCCGCCGCTCTTTTAGGCGGCCTGCTTCTGCTGCTGCCGGGGAGACCGGCAGCCTTTGCTGCGGCGGCGGACCCGCCGCTCGACGAGCTGCTGCCGCCGGTCGGCAGCGCGCTCGCCCGAGCAGGCCAGGGCCGCTGGGACGCGGCCGCCGCCGATGTAGAAGCGTTCGCGGCGCTGTGGCGCACCGCGAACGAAGGCACGCCGGACCCGGCACTCGCCGGTCCGGCTGCTGCCGTTGACGCCGCGCTTGAAGCGGCGGCGTCTGCCCTTGATGCGGGCGGGGACGCGCCCGCATCAGAAGCATTGTCCACGCTGGCCAAAAGCGTGGACAGCTACGTCACTGCCGCTTCCGGCGGCAGTGACGTAAGCGCCGCGGGGCGCGCAGCCGCGGCGAAGCTGCTGCCCGCGGCCCGGGCCACGCGGGACGCAGCGCACAGCGGCGACTGGACGGCGGCGGCAGAAGCCTACCGTACCGTCGTGAACAGCTGGGCGCCGGCGGAGCGCGGCATCCGGGTGGACAATCCAGCTGTCTACGCGCTGCTGGAGACCAAAATCAGCCTGCTGCGGATCGCGCTGCAGGCTGAGCCGCTGCGCACGGAGGCAGCGGCCGCGGAATCGGAGGCCTTGTACACGGTGCTGTCCGATTACAGTGAAGGCAAAGCTGTGAGCACAGGAGCAGCTTCAACAGAACCTGCCTCGATTGCAGGACTGGTCAGCTACCTGAATCAGGCCACAGCTAAGGCAAAGGCCGGAGACAGCTCCGGTGCGGCCGCAATCATGGAGCAGTTCATTGCCGCCTGGCCTTCAGCCGAAGGCCAGGTACAGATTGCCTCGCCCAAGGTATATACCAACATTGAGAACGAAAGCGCAGAAGTCACAGGCAATCTGCTCTCAGTCCCGCCCAAGCTTGAAAATGCGCTGGCTGTAATGGATAACATGCTGAGCGAGCTGACTCCGCTGGCCGGAGAGACAAGCTATACCGCCTGGGATGCCGGCCTGATTCTGCTGCGCGAAGGCCTTGAGGCCATTCTTGTGCTCTCTGCCCTGCTGTCCTATCTCAAAAGAGAAGGCGGCCCTGGAACGCAGCGCTGGATCTGGTCAGGCGCGGCATCAGGTCTGATCCTCAGTATTGGTCTGGCTGTTCTGCTTAGCTATACGATTTCACAGGCTGCCTCAGGAAGCGCCCGCGAGCTGATTGAAGGAATCACCGGCCTCGTTGCGGTAGTAATGATGCTCACCATCGGGCGCTGGCTGCACAGCAAATCGAATACTGCAGCCTGGAATCAATACGTCGGCCGCCAGGTTAACGGCGCTTTGGCCAAAGGCAGCCTATGGTCTTTGTTCGCTGTGGCCCTGCTGGCGGTGCTGCGTGAAGGCGCGGAGACGACGATTTTTTATGCCGGGATGGCTTCTTCTATTGCAGTCTCCCAGCTGCTGCTGGGGATCGGGGCTGCTTTAGCCATACTTATTGTCATCGGCTATGCCATTATTGTGCTGAGCGCCAGACTTCCGCTGGCCGCCTTCTTCCGCGTAGCCAGTCTGCTGATATACTACCTCGTGTTCCGGTTCCTTGGCGAGAGCATCCACTCCCTGCAGGTCGCAGGTAAACTGCCGGCACATGTGGAAAATAGTCTCCCGGCCGTCAGCTGGCTCGGGCTGTTCCCGACCTGGGAAACGCTGCTGCCCCAGATCCTGATCCTGGTGTTTATTGTCTGGGGGATCCTGCGCGGCAAAAACAAACAGAATACACGTACCGTCAGCTAATTACTTCATGCCCGCGTCTTGGATGACGCAAGGGTTGCAGGAGCGGAGAATCATTACCGGGTAGTCCCGGAGATTCTCCGCTTTTTTGCACTAATTAGTTTGATTTTCGCCACTTAATTTCAGTGTTTAGAGGCATTCACATCTATTAGTTGGAAAAAAGACATCTAATTCAGGCTGTTTACCACTTTTGAGGGTAGCGTCAAGAAGTTTGTGTAAGAGAGTAGAAAGTAACTTCTCGGGTGTCCGTTAGTGAGTGCAAGTGTTCTTTGGGGCGGGGGAACCCCGCCCCAAAGAACAAGGGGAATTGGACTACTTCTCTTGCCCTTCCCGCACCGGGTATCGCACTTCAAACATCTCGTTCAGTTTCTTCTTTACCTCCAGATCACCGAAGCCGCGAATGACCCGTTCGGCAAAACGTTCATTGTAGTCTATTACATCCAGGTAGACAATTTTCTCTGCCGCATCCATATTGGTGAGACTGTTCATCGGCTTCAGGCGTTTTCGGATTTCCTTGTTCATTCGTTCAATTGGATTGGACGTGTAGATGGCTTCTTTTATGAGCGCGGGATACTTATAAAAGGTCAACAGCGTGGGCAACTGTTCTTCCCAAGACCGCATTTCTTTCGGGTAGAGCTTGCCCCATTTGGCCTTCACCGTGTCAAACGCAGCCCGGGCCAGATCGTGGTCTGCAGCCGTGTAGATCGTCTTCAGATCTTCAATGACTTCCGTTTTGTGCTGAACCCGAATTTTCGGAAAGGTCGAACGCACTTTGTGGACGATACAATGCTGCACATCCGCCTTCGGATAGGTTTCACGGAACGCTGCACCCAGTCCCGGCAGTCCATCAAACACACCCAGCAAGACTTCCTGGACACCACGGTCGTAGAGGTCTTTGAGCACCTCGCGCCAGCCGTTTGCGCTCTCTTGGCCGCCTACGTAAAAGCCAAGGATCTGGCGGTGACCGTCTTCGTCGATCCCCATGGCGAAATAAACGACTTCTCCGCTCACGGTGCTGCGCTTGAGCTTCACATATAAGCCGTCCAGGTAGATGACGGAGTAGCGTTTGTTTAACGGGCGTTTCTGCCACTGATGAATGTCGTCAAGTACCGTAGCTGTAATGTTGCTAACGGTCGTGGGAGAGTAGTGGCTGCCGAACATACTTTCAATGAACCGGGCCACATCTCGCGTTCCCATGCCACTTTTGTACATCTGGATGACAGCTTCCTCAAGCCATCCATCCCGTCTTTGGTAGGGCTCAAATAATTGCGTTTGGAACAGACCCTGACGGTCGCGGGGGACCTCTAACTCCTCCACATTGCCGTACTTGGTGTGCAGGTTTCGTGTGTAGTATCCGTTGCGACTGTTGTGGTTCCCGGCTTCCTCACTGGTCATGAATTGCTGGATTTCCGCCTTCATAATGGACTCCAGATTGTCTTTTACAAATTGGGTGACAAGATTTTCAAATAGATTATTTAACATGTTTTCGGGTAGAATAGTCATCGAGTAGGGTCCCTTCTTGGTGGTGTCGTAATCCCGAGAATACCCTACTTTTTTGTTGCCTGACTAGGCTCCAAATCCTGGTACACAACTTACTTTACGCCATCCTTTTGAGGAAATTTCAACGTAATTAAGTAGCTTTTTTCCAACTAGTCTGCCCATTGCGGAATTTATCGGAGAATTAGGTAGCAATTTTCCACTTAAATGAATTCGAATTGTGTTTTTCCAGTTTAGAATAGCCGTAGTTAAAGGGAATTACTGCATTTCCGGGCGGCTGATGTCCGTTTGTGAATTTTTCGATTTTCTCCCTGCTGTTCGATAGCTGAATTCCTCCTCTCCCCGTTCTGACTTTAACCCGCCTCATCAACACTCCTGCTTAAACTACTGCTTGCATCCTGAGACAATATGTTTTATTCTGATTATGAAAATAATTTTCCTCAAAATTATTGTATTAATAAAAATAATTTCAGTTGTTAATTCAATTTGAGATCATGATACAGAAAAGAAGGTGGAGCCATTGTCTCCTATACTGCATGCCCTGGAGCATGAGCAGGCAAGCTTCTCTCAAATGGAGCGCAAGCTGGCGGAACGTATTTTGTCATCCCCCGGTGAGATCGTCCATATGGGAATTACAGAGCTGGCGGAGCAATGCGGGGTTAGTCCCGCTACGATTACGCGTTTTTGCAAGGTGCTGCATTTCAAGGGTTTTCCCGATTTCAAAGTTAAGCTGGCGGCAGAGATTGCCCATGGTGATGCTTTGCCGCAGGACGGAAGCTCCTCCTATCAGGACATTGTTGCCGGGAACCCGCTGTCCGTCATTGTTGAAGCCATGCAGGCCAATCACCTGACCTCGATCAGGGATACAACGGCGCTGCTTGATCTGGAGCGGCTGCAAAGCGCGGTTGATCTGCTCTGCAATGCCCGCCGGGTCGATCTGTACGGGATGGCCACCTCGTCGATTGTCGCGCAGGATTTTTATCAGAAGCTGGTGCGCATAGGGGTCAATTGTACTGCTTTTGCCGATTCGCATATGCAGATTACTTCCGCTTCCTCACTCGCCAAGGGTGATGTGGCTTTTGCCGTCTCCTATTCCGGAGAGACACCGGAGACGATTGATGCCTTAAGCTGTGCCAAGTCCAGCGGCGCTTCCACCATTTCGCTTACTTCGTACGGCAGCAGCACTCTGGCTGCACTGGCCGACATCCCGTTGTTCTCCTCCTCACTGGAGCAGGGCATGCGCCGGGGGGATATGGCTTCACGGATCGCACAGCTGCATATCATTGATATTCTGTTCACCGGCATGGTCAGCACCCGGTTCGGGGACTTCATCCCCAAGCTGGAGCAGTCTTATCTGAACGTCCAACACTACCGACATAAACGGGGAGGTCAATCCTAATGAACATCCTTACATTCAAGAACCAGGAAGATTTCGCGGAAACCGGTGCTAATCTGATCGTCAGTCTGCTGCAGAGCAATCCCAGAGCCGTACTCGGCCTTGCTACCGGCAGCTCTCCGGTCACTGTCTATGCCAGACTGGTCGAGATGCACTGCAAAGGGCTGGTCAGCTTTGCCAAAGCATCCTCTTATAATCTCGATGAATATGTGGGCTTGCCTGAAGACCATCCGCAGAGCTACCGCAGCTTCATGAACGAGCATCTGTTCAACCATGTCGATATCGACCTGGCCCGTACTCATGTGCCTAACGGCAATGCGCCGGATCTTGCAGCCGAATGTCTGGCATATGACCGGATGCTGGAGGATAACGGCCCGGTTGACCTGCAGATTCTCGGCATCGGGAGCAACGGCCACATCGGCTTCAATGAGCCGGATGCCAGCCTCAGCAGCGGCACACATGTAGTGGATCTGCTGGAAGAAACGCGGGAAGCCAATGCCCGCTTCTTCGACAAGCTGGATGATGTGCCCCGCCAGGCGGTAACCATGGGGATCGGCGGCATTCTCAAAGCCCGGCAGATTGTTCTGCTGGTGCGCGGCGAAGAGAAGGCAGAAGCGGTCCGTAACGCACTGGAGGGTCCGATCACGACCCAGTGTCCGGCCTCACTCCTGCAGAGCCATCCGAATGTTGTCGTTCTGCTGGACGAAGGAGCTGCCAAATGGCTGAAATCATGACAGAAACGGTCTCCGGACAGCTGCTCTATGGCAAGGTACTCACCCCGGCCGGTCTGATAGCAGATGGCGCCGTTGCCGTCTCAGAAGAACAGATCCATTACGCAGGTGAAGCCGCCTGGCTGCCTGACGCCTATGCTGAATGGCCGGCTAACGGTCAAGGGCAGGGCGGCTTGCTGATTCCCGGATTTGTCGATGTGCATGTGCACGGCGGAGCCGGATACGACTTCATGTACAGCGACAGCCGTGCGCTGGATACGATCACCCGCTTCCATGCCTCGCAGGGAACCACTACAATGCTGGCGACTACGATGACCGCGGCCAAGCCGGAGATCGACCGGGTGCTGGCCGAGGTGGACGCCTACCGCACAGCCGGGATGCCTTACGCCCAGTTAGCCGGTGTCCATCTGGAGGGGCCGTTCATCAGCCAGAAATGGCCGGGGGCGCAGAATCCCGGGCACATCGTACCAGCCAATATCGGATGGCTGGAGGCATGGGAGCAGCAATATCCCGGGCTGATCCGTCAGGTGACGCTTGCGCCGGAACGCGAAGGAGCGCTGGAAGCCATCTCCTGGCTGCGCAAGCATGGTATAACGGCTGCCTTGGGACATACCAATGCCACCTTCGAGGAGGTTATCGCTGCTGCAGATGCCGGGCTGAACCAGGCAGTGCATATGTACAACGCGATGACGCCGCTGCATCACCGCAAGCCCGGCGCAGCCGGAGCGGTAATGTTCGACGACCGGATCCGGGCGGAGATCATTGCCGACGGCATCCATGTCCATCCCGCAGCGATCCGGATCGTAACCCGGCTTAAAAACAAAGCCAATCTGCTGCTGATTACCGACGCGATGTCCGCAACCGGGCTGGACGACGGTGAATATACGATCGGCGACCTGCCCGTCATGGTCAGCGGCGGCGTAGCTACTCTGAAGGAGCATCCCGAGTCGCTGGCCGGAAGCACCCTGACCATGATCCGCGGCTTCCGCTATCTGATTCAGGAAGTCGGGCTCAGTCTGCAGGAGGCCTCACAGGCAGCCAGCTTTACGCCGGCTATATCGCTGGGGCTGCAGCGCACCATCGGTACGCTGGAGGCCGGCAAACGCGGCGACATCCTGCGGCTCGATGACCAGCTTAATCTGCACGGGGTATGGATTAACGGCCGTGAAATTACAGCTATAGATTAAATACGCAGCGGTCCCCGGTCTTTTCCGGGGACCGCTATTCTGTTTGTTATGCGGCATACGGTATACCTAACCCCAGGCCTAAGCTCAACCAGTACAGCACCATACTACTCCATATCACATCACACGGCATCCACATGCGCCACATCACACAGCACCACGTCATACCGCACTACATACACCGCACTACATCACACCGCAACACATCACACCGCAACACAGGTAACTTTAACTGCATTTAAGAGACTGTCGATTAATTCCACTACTCCTTGTCTCAGACCAATTTTCTTTTAAGAGTTCAAGGAACGAATTACTTAAATGGCTCTAAATCGATCTGAAAGACATGTTTTGGTGACAATGCACGCTCAAGATCATTAATCGACAGTCTCTTTGACACAACTAAAATGCTTTTTTACTTATCAATCCCCATATAGCTGTATTCTGTACACTGAAACAAGAGTTATAACCCTTTTTGAGCAATTTCAGCAATTACCATGCAAAAAAAGGAATGCCCGCAGACTATGTCTGTAGAACATTCCTTAGTTAGGGGATACCTCTAAATCCGCTCATTTAGCCTCACCGGCCGAAATCAAAGGCATTTATGCCCTTCATTTCGCTAATTTAGCCTCACCGGCTAAAATCAAAGGCATTTATGCCCTTCATTTCGCTCATTTAGCCTCACCGGCTAAAATCAAAGGCATTTATGCCCTTCATTTCGCTCATTTAGCCTCACCGGCCGAAATCAAAGGCATTTATGCCCTTCATTTCGCTCATTTAGCCTCACCGGCCGAAATCAAAGGCATTTATGCCCTTCATTTCGCTCATTTAGCCTCACCGGCTGAAATCAAAGGCATTTCTGCCCTTCATTACGCTTATTTAGCAAGAAAATAGAATGGATACAGTCTCACCGGATTAAGCTCCCTACTACTGTATAGAATACAACAGAACATGTACTTATCCTTTGCCCTGAGATAACTCATAACCAGGTTCCTTCTACGCCTGTCCGGCGGACAGCTGAACATAGGAATGAACCGGCTGTGCAGCGGACCTCAATCTTGTCCGAGTACAGCCGGTTACGTTTAGCCAGTGCAGTCACGTTACGATTCGCTTTGCAGTTACTTTCTGCTAAACAGTCACTCTCCGCTATTGCAGCGGCCTTAATACCCGCTGCGCATCGGGAAGATACGCTCCACCATTGTGCCGAATTCTTTCGCAAACCCCTTCAGCGGGTGGCCTGCACGGGCTTCCCGGGCATAATAGTCAGCCCGCTCCACGAAGTCGGGGTTAGCTGACACGTAGACGTTCCGGATAGACGGATTAACCTTTTTGACTTCGGCGGCAATCCGGTCCTTCATGTCGCTGGTCACATCATCGCTAGTGTTCATCCGGTAATTGTTATTAGGCGCAACGCTGCGGATTCCGATTCCGCTGCCCATGCTGTCGTCAATATCCCGCTTCATCCGGGTTCCGTCCGTGTAATTGCTGCCGGACAGGATACCGTTTCCTCCGTTACCCGGATAAGCCTGCGGAGCCGTCATGCCGGTTCCCCCGACCGTTCCAGTGCCCGTCAGGCTCTTGGGAACTCCATCCATGGAGCCTCCCATACCTGTTACACCCGGTGTACCGGTTACACTGCCACGGCCGCCGGTTCTATATCCGTTATTCATGCTGCCTGCTCCGCCTGCCGTATGCCCGTTATCCAAGCCGCCCATACCGCCGGTGCGCGGCAGCGGCAGTATACCGGAAGCATTGCCGGCGTCATAGCTGTAAGAACGATAACTGCGGGTGCCGATGTTACCCTGGGTACCGATGTTACGCGGTTTGCCGTTGGTATCGTCAAGCTTGACGGCAACATAGGCGCTTCTTCCGGCCAGCATGACATTGGCTGAGCTTACCTCCGGCATGGCCGAGACATGCTCGGCAAGCTCCTGGCTCATCTCCATTTTGTCATAGGTATTGCCCCGCACCGCATTTGTCTGAATCCGGCCGCCGTTATTTCCTTTTACGCTGTTTGTATGCACATTGTTACTGTCTGCGGAATGATTAACACCGCAGCCGGTAAGACTGATCATCCCCAGCAGCAAAGCCGTTGATACTACTGATGCGCTGACTTTTGACCGTATCATAAACTCCAGCCTCCGCCTCTACAATATAATGAATGCAGCATAACAAGGCTTAGCTTGACCCGCAGCAGGGCGTGCTATCCTGAAAGGATTTGGCATTGGCTGCCCGCATACTGTCACATGCCGGGGAACCTTCGCGTATCCTATAGACAGTAGGGCTCCGCAAGGTGAACTCAGGAGGGTTGAGCATGAAGGTATTATTTACGTTTTATGTACCCAGCGGCGGGGTCGAGACCCTGAACAAACTGCGGTGCGAAAGTCTGCAGGGCGAAGGCATCGAATGCCATGTTCTATATCTCATGCCGGGTTCTTCGCAGCAGAATCAGAACAAATTCCCGGTATTTATCGCTTCCGGAGATGAAGAAATCCGCACATTGCTCGAATCCGAGCACTACGATGCGATTATTGTAACCTCTGACTACCTGCTGCTGGAACGCCTGCGACGGCTTGGATACGGCGGCATTCTGATCTATGAATCCCAAGGGCTCGGGAAACGTGAAGATGCGAAGAATATGATTATAGAAGCGGTTCCTTATTTACGTTCCCATTGTAATGCCGTGCTGATTCCGCCTACTGATCATCTGGTGGAATATTTCATTTCCATTTGCCCCTGGCTGCACCGCTATATCATTCCCAACATTGTAGATGTAAAGTCTTTCCATTACATCCCGGGCGAGAAGCCTGCCGACCCGGTTATTGCCTGGGTCGGCAGGCTGGAGAGCAACAAGAACTGGCGCGAATATCTGCAGATTGCCAAGGACATCCGCAGCAGCAAGCCCAATCTGCACCTCTGGATGTTTCATGATCCGCAGCTTGCCAGTGAGGAGCAGAAGCAGCTTTTTAATGAAGAACTGTATCGGCTGGGATTAAATGACCGGCTGGTGGTCTTCACGAATATTCCTAATCACGTGATGCCTGTATACTATTCGTCCATAGCCGCTTCCGGAGGGTTTCTGCTGTCTACCTCGATTACGGAGGGCTTCGGTTATGCCGTGGCTGAAGCCATCTGCTGTACCTGTCCCGTACTTAGCACCGATTCTGACGGTGTCCGTTCTTTTATCGTCCATAATTACTCCGGCAAGTTCTATCCGCTGGGCAATGTAGGAATTGCGGTACAGGAAGGCCTGGAGCTGATGAACAATCTGGAGCTGCGGGACAACATCCGCTCCCAAGGCAGAAACCATATGGAGGTCCGGTTCGGCTCTGAGCGTTATGCCCACTCGTTCCGTGAGATGCTGAACTCCTTTTCGATTTTCTAGGTGCATGAAGCCAGGCAAAAGAACCTTCAGGATCCCGGTGCCGCCACCGGGCCTGAAGGTTCTTTTTAGTTGCGGGCAACGATATCGTACAGCTCCGCCTGAAAAATCTGCATGCTCCGCTCCCAGGTGAACCGCCGGGAATCCTGTTCCCCCCGGCTGGCCATTCGTTCGCGCAGCTTCTTATCCCTTATTAAAGTGACGATATCCTGAGCCAGCCTGTTCTCAAAACGGTAGGACATCAGGCAGTTATGCCCGTGCATGCCGTACTCCAGATTGCCTCCGGAGTAGACTGTAGCCAGTGCCGCCCCGCAGCGCATCGCCTCTAGACCGGGCAGCGAGCCGGTATCAAAGGTGCTGGAGCTGACAAAAATATCGCTCTCATTATAATGGTAGCACAGCTCTATATCATTGGAAGGTGTACGCGTATGGTAGCGGGTATCGGCCAGAATGGCCTTCAGTGCAGCAGAATCGGCATATTCTCCCGGCGGTGTAATCAGATAGATCTGCACCTCGGGATGCATCTCCTTTACCGTATAAAGCTCTTGCATAAGATACTCCTGCTCCCGGTGACCGGAGAATCCCCCTTCCGGCTTACGCAGGATCGCTGATACCACGAGAGGCCTTCCCGGTACGTCACGCATCTGCATATTGTGAAAATCCCCGTTCACGCCAACCGGTACAATTCTCCCTTTAATGCCATGGTTGATCCTTACAATCTCCTGCTGCCAGCGCGACAGCACCATGAGGTTACGGGTAATGCTGTAGGAAGCAAACGACTGGTTATTGTCGGGCAGGAAGGTAGGTTCATAGCAAAGTGCAAGCCTGACATGTATGCCTTTTCCCTGCTCACTCGCCCGCTGGGCCGCCTGCACAGTGGTATAGTAGTTGGAGATAATAACGTCCCCGTAAGGAAAATCATGCTCGGTCAAGTTGACGGCAGACGAGTGGATCACCTGGCAATGCATCTCGTATTCTACGGTGCCTCCGGCAGGCATAAGTACGATTACATCATGCCCTGTACCGCTGAGGCGGTTGGTCAGTTCGGCCAGCATCCGCTGTGCGCCTCCCCTGGACAGGGTCAGAACCGGAAATATCAGCCTCATGGCCATCCCTCCTTTTTAAGCAGCTTGGCAAGAGCACTGTTATGCTTGGCCTGTACCATCTTAATTTCCCTGCTCTGCGCTTCATTGTGAATAACGGAGCCCATCGCCTGGTGTACCCGGTAATCCAGCAGGGGCTCTTCTATATAGGACCAGCTGTAATGCGGCAGAATCCGCAGCCACAGATCATAGTCCTGGGTATAAAGGAATTTTTCATTAAATAGCCCAACTGCCCGAAAAATGTCCATATGGAGCAGAACAGAGCTGCCATTAACCGGACAGCCCGTCATCATCGTCTTGATCAGCTCACGCCTGTCGGGAAAAGGGACACTGATAACTTCGGATACCCGTTCGCTCTGTTCATTGATGTAGTAATAGGCAGTATGGTTAAAAAGAGTCCCTGTGCTGCGCATCTCCTGCAGCTGCCGCTCAATCTTGTGCGGGTGAAACCGGTCATCCGCGCTTAACCAGGCAAAATAAGCTCCGCTGGCTGCCTTAATCCCCATATTGAGCGCCGATCCGGTACCTCCGTTTCCTTTGCGGATATAGATGATTTTGTCCCTGTAGGGATTAAGCCTCTCGGTGTACAGGGAAGAACCGTCGTCAACCACAATCAGCTCAATATCAGAGTAGCTCTGGGCCAGCACGCTTTCTACCGCCTCATCAATATAAGGACAATTGTAAAAAGGGATTACCACCGATACCTTAGAGCTATGGTTCATACGCTCACCTCCTTCCCGAAGTATGGTTAGACCGTTTTGCAGGCCAGCAGGGCATCCAGCGGCGCGTGATCTTCCCCGAACGCTTCCCGGAAGGCCGGATTCTCCGCATGATGGTATCCTTTCAGCACAGTCACCGAGTAGCCGAGCTTCATGAAGTCCTCAGGCTCCCAGCCGCTCCAGTGCCGCTGGTAATACTCGCCCTGCAGATGAAAATGATCCGTCCCTTCCTGCGGAAAAAATCCGCGCGGCGTAAATACCACTACACGGTTCGAGGCGATAATCTCCGCTTTGCGGAGCAGCTCTTTTCCTTCGTCCATTGTAAAATGCTCCAGCGAATCAATCAGCGTCACTGCCGAGAACGTTCCCGGCAGAAACAGCTTGTCGATATGGCTGGCATTGGCATGGATCGGGATAATACAGGGCGAAGTATATTTGCGGTGCAGCAGATAGGGCCGGTGAATATCCAGGCCGATTACTACAGCAGCTTCATAGCGTTCCAGCAGCGCCCCGGTCCCGCTGCCGACATCCAGAATGCTGTCGGAAAATTTCAGCTGCTCCAGCAGAACCGGCAGGAAGTCCTTCACTTGAATTTCCCGGTACATAGGCTTCCCTCCCCCATTAGGTTCTTGGCGGCGGCTGCGCGGTCAGCCGCCCATCGAGGCAATCAGTCCGCGCAGCATGCCGTTATAGCGGGCATTGGTCGCTGCAGCCTCTGCCATAATGACATCGTAATGCTTCAGGGTACCCATCCCGCTGTGGCGCCGGTAGGCTGTTAAGGGCTGGTTCAGCATGACCGGGGGGTAGCCGTTCAGAATCGCCCGGAACCACAAATCGTAATCATGTGTGTAAGGCAGAGACTCATTGAACATGCCGATTGCACCGAACAGCTCACGTTTGAACATAACCGTACAGCCATTGATGGGATTTCCCTGCAGGAAGCACCGCAGGTATTCCAGATGATTCGGAAAGACGGGCGAACCGTTCATCTCCGTCAATTGCGATTCCCCGTTAATAAAATGGAAGTTGGTATAGGTGATCAGCAGCCGGTTCTGCTCCATGAAGAGTACCTGATTGTTTATTTTGTCATGGTAAAACATATCGTCTGAGCTGAGCCAGGCCACATAATCACCGGTAGCATGCAGAATCGCGTGATTCAGGGCGGAGGCAGTTCCTCCGTTGGCTTTGCCCAGATAGTGAATTTTGTGCAGATAAGGGACAATCCGGTCCGTGTGAACATAAGAGCCGTCATCGACTACGATAATCTCATAGGGCTGCCAGGATTGGGATAAGGCGCTTTGCAGCGCCTGCTCGATATAAGGACAATTATAGAACGGGATAATGACCGAAACCTTCGGACGATTCATGACAACCTTCCTTCCCTGCCGGAGCGGCAATAATCCACAATCTCTTTCAGCGAGTGCTCAAGGCTGATTTCAGGCTTCCAGCCGAGTGTAGCAGCATTCTCCACTGCTTCGTCCAGAGTATCCGCTCCCGCTCCCCCAGCCGGCTCCGGCGCTTGCCCGGGGGCATCCGGTCCCCAGTCCATCGGAACCGGAGCTTTGGCGTGCGCCAGAAGCTTAACGGAAATATCGCCCAGCGTCCGCTGTGTTCCCGAGTCGATCCGGTAGACGGTGCCTTCTGCACCGCTGCGGAGAATATAATCGTAAGCCCGCACAGCATCACGCACATCCAGAAAGTCGCGCAGCGCCTGCCGTGAAGACAGCCGGAAGGCCGGCGGCGCATCAGCCCCGCCGGCCGCTGCAGTCTCGCTGCGCACAATATGCTGCGCCAGCAGGGTGCAGAAGCCGGTGGAGGGGCCGGGGCCGATCAGGTTGCAGGGCTCTGCCAGCAGAACCGGCTGTTTGAACAGGGTTCCCCAGGCAAGGGACACCAGCTCCTCCAGCGTTTTGCTGAGGCTGTAGGGATGGGGCGGGCCGGCAGCGGTTCCCGGCCGGTACTTCAGCCGGGAGCCTGCAACCAGAATCCGGCCGGCCGGCCGGGCGCGGAGCGCTTCCAGCAGATACAGCGTCGCCATCACATTGGTCTCCATATAGAGCAGCGGGTCCCGCCACGATTCCGGGACGGAATTGCGGCCGGCCAGATGCAGCACCTCATCCGGCTCCGCCTCGGCAACCATAGCCGCTACAGCACTGCGGTCGCTCAGATCACATACCTGCTGCTTTACCCCTTCCGGCCAGATGAGGCCTGCCGGGGGGCGGCGCACCACAGCAGTAACCTCTGCTCCGGCGGCATGGAAGTAACGGACAGCATGCGCTCCGGTAAAGCCTGCAGCTCCGGTAATCAGCAGCCTGCGCGCCTTCATGTGTACATCGCTGACTGTTTCATCCAGTCAGCCAGTTCTCTGAGCATTACAGAATATGCCGGCAATTCAAAATGAACATCAGCTCTTGTACTCACCAGAGTCCGGTCCTGGACATGCGCGGATTCGGGAATAATCTCAACATCATTTTTGCCGAAGGCCTGCTGCATATGGCGCAGCAGCTCATATTTGCTGAGCGGCTGCGGATGGGCCAGATGAATCAGGCCGGAAACCGGCGAATCCAGCATCTGCTCTACCGCTTTGGCCAGCTCCAGCGTCGTAACCCCGTTCCACATTACCCGTTCATAGCCGGAGACCGGCCCCTTCTGGGCCATAAACCATTCCATCAGCCCGATACCGCCGGCGCGGATTTCCGGGCCGATGATCGAGGTGCGGATGGTCAGATGACCGGGAGCGCGGACTTCACCGAGGCTTTTGGTGATGGCATAGACCGAGGTGCCGTCGGCAGCGTCCTCTTCCGTGTAACCGCCGCGTGTTCCTTCGAACACGCAGTCGGTGCTGATATGGATCAGCCGGGCTCCCGCGGCATCTGCAGCCCGGCGCAGCCGGTGCGGCAGAAAGCCGTTCACATGATAAGCCGTAACCCGGTCACGCTCGGCAAAATGATTAAGGACACCCATTGCATTAATCATGCAATGGGGTGATACCATTTCAATCAGCTTCTCAACGCCGGCAATATCGTCGGCATCGACATACAGCCCGCCAAGATCACTCTTATCCCGGGTTGTATGGAAGACATGATGTGTGCCCTGGCGGCGAAAATACGCCGCCAGCATATGACCCGCCATACCGTTTCCGCCGAGGATAAGCAGCTTCATTGCAGAAACCCTCCCCGGATCAGAATATCCTTGATCTCCTCCTGATCCATCAGGTTATTCTCCGAGCTGAAGCTGTTGAAGGAGACATGCGGATAGCTCTTGTAGTGGGCTTTCAGCTCAGGCATATCCAGTGTCGGGAGAATGACCAGGTACTGCTCATCGTAGACAACGGTCGTCAGGCTCTCGAAATCACTCATCAGAATTTCGTGGATTTTCTCTCCCGGCCGGATGCCTGCCTCGATGATGCTGACATCGGTTCTTCCGGAGGCTTCGATCAGCACCTCCGCCAGATCGACGATCTTGCAGGTCGGCATGGTCATGACGAAGATTTCGCCGCCGAGGCTGACTTCCGATGCTTTGAACAACAGAGTGATCGCATCGCGCAGGGTAAAGAAGAAGCGGGTCATTTTCATATCGGTAATGCGGACCTGGCCCTTATCCTTGATCTGCTTCATGAAGAGATGAACGACACTGCCGTTCGTTCCCAGCACATTGCCTCCGCGCACGGTTACGAACCGGGTACGGGAGCCGAGCAGATTGGCGTAGACGAACAGCTTTTCGCCGATGGCCTTGGTCATGCCGTAGAAGTTGGATGGATTGGCCGCTTTGTCGGTGGAGATATAGATCGCTTTTTCCACATTATTGGCGATGGCCGCTTCGATAACATTCTGGGTACCGACCACGTTGGTCTTCAGCGCTTCATACGGCTGATCCTCACAGACCGGAACATGCTTCAGCGCCGCCAGATGGAACACATAATCCACGCCGCGGCAGGCAGCGACCAGCGCCTCCTTGTCACGGATATCCCCGATTACGAAGCTGAGGCGGTTATCTTCAAATTCGCGGCTCATTGCCACCTGTGCAGATTCACTGCGGGAGAAGACGATGATCTCGTTGGGATTTTGCGGCAGCAGCTGCCGGATAAGCTCATGCCCCCAGGAACCGGTGCCGCCGGTGACCAGAATCCGTTTATTATTAAACATGCAGGTTCCCTCCAAGCAAAAATTTGACTACCTTGGCCGAGACATCCGGGGTCAAATAGCCTTCCGGTGCCTCCCATTTCGGACTCAGCGACGTCATCAGCCGGACACTGCGCAGAATGCTGTTCTGCGTAACTCCCGACACTACATTGCTTCCGCAATCCACCGTCTCCGGACGTTCTGTCGTCCGGCGGATCGTTACGGTTGGCACTCCCATCAGACAGCATTCCTCCTGGACGGTTCCGCTGTCGGTGATCGCACAGAGGGCATGCTGCTCCAGATGGACGAAATCAAAAAATCCGAAAGGTTCATGGAATTCCACCAGCGGGTTCATGGTCAGCGGGAACTTCTCCGTCAGCTTGGAACGGGTACGGGGATGAATGCTGCAGATCAGGCGGAGGCCGAACTGTTCAGCGACCAGATTAAGTCCTGACATGATCTGAACCAGCGACTCAGGATCATCCACATTCTCCGCCCGGTGGGCTGTAACGAGGAAGTACTGGCCGGAGGTCAGTGTAAGCCGGGATAAAATATCACTGCTGCCGATCTGCTCCTGATAGTGCGTAATCACTTCATGAATCGGGTTGCCGGTGAGCACGATACGCTGGCTCGGGAAGCCTTCGCTGACCAGATGGCGTTTGCTCTGCTGCGTATATGGCATATTAATGGTGGAAACCGCGTCGATGACACGGCGGTTTTTCTCTTCGGGCACTTTCAGGTCATAACAGCGGTTGCCCGCTTCCATGTGGACTACCGGAATGCCCATCCGCTCGGCGAGAATAGCGCACAGCGCACTGTTCGTATCGCCAAGCAGGAGCACCCGGTCAGGCTGCTCCTTCAGCAGAATGCCTTCCAGACTGCCGAACATGGCAGCCAGCTGGCCGCCCAGTCCCGCCTGCTTATCCTGCAGCACATAGTCCGGTGCCCGCAGTCCAAGCTCTGCGAAGAACACTCCGCTGAGGCTGGCCGTGAAATTCTGGCCGGTATGCACCAGCACATGCCGCTCTGCATGCTTATCCAGCAGCGGTATGATCACGCTGAGCCGGATAATTTCGGGCCGTGTGCCCAAAATCGTCATGATCTTCATGGGTTCACTCCCTTTGATGTTGGCCCTGCCTGATGCTGTACTCAGGCAGGGTGGTATTGATGCCGGCGTGAGGCGCCTCGCGAAAGGCAAGGCCCGGCGCGCGCGGTGCGCCCCGCGCAAGGGCACAGCCCTAGCGGCTGCGCCCCCGCCGCCGGACCTTCCTGCCGCGGTGCCGCTGCCCGCGGCGGCTCTTCCGGCGCGCGCTGCCGCCCGCGCGCCGCTTACGGCCCGGGCGCTTCCTGCGGCGCGCCCGGGTCCTGGCGCGGCTCAGCCTGCCGCGCCGGAGCTTCGCGCGCCGCAGCCGTGCTGCGCGGCGCGCCTTGGCCGGCGGCGGTGCTGGAGCCGCCGCCGGTTCGCCCCCGCCCGCAGGCAGCGCTGCGGGCGGGGCGGGTTCGGCGCCGCCGGGCTTAGGCGGAGCCAGGCAGTAGCGGAGCTGCCAGCGCTCCGCGAGGCCGAGCAGGCGCGTGCGGTAAGCCGCCGGCCCGTAGGCGGCGTCGATGCGCTCGCGCGCCTGGCTGCCGGTGGCGGCGGCAAGGCCCGGATCCGCCAGCAGGCCGTTCACGCGCGCAGCGAGCGCGCCGATGTCCGCCGCCGGGGCGAGCAGGCCGCCGCAGCCTGCGGCCTGCAGCACTTCGCACAGGCCGCCGGAGTCATAGGCGACGACCGGCTTGCCAAAAGCCATGCCTTCAAGCGCCGTCATCCCAAAGCCCTCACGGATCAGGCTGGGAACCACCAGCAGATCCATGGCGCAGTAAGCAGAGGGCAGCGAATCCTCATAGCCGTAGAATTTGAAGCGGGAGGTCAGCCCTTCCAGCTTTACCTTTCGTACACAGCGCTCATAGTAGCTTTTGTCCCCGGGAGTGCCGATGACCAAGTATTTCGCTTCCGGATGCTGTTCGCTGACCAGAACCGCCATTTTCACAAAATGCTCAAGACCTTTTTCTTTATTAATGAAGGAAGAGATATAACCGATCAGCAGCTCCCCCGGAGCAATCCGCAGCTCCCGCCGCCGTTCGCCCCGCAGTGTGCTCCAGGCCGCCATCATCAGCTCCTGGTCATTCCAGGAGGGCGGAAGCTGCGTCACCTTGCTCTCGCGGATCTCCTGCGGGAAGCACGACGCAGCCGTATGGGAAATAGCCAGAATTTCATCGCTGTTTCTGTTAATCAGCTCCACACTGATTCCGGTGTATTCGTTATCCGTGATTGTCTCGGAAATCTTCCATACTACCGGAATGCCCAGCGACTTTGCCGCCAGCGCCGGCAGGGCATGCACACAGGTGCTCGAAATAATGAACGCCGGCCGGAGCGCGGCAAGCCAGTCTTTCAGCTCCAGGTATTCCCGGCCCTCCTGGAATTTGCAGATGTCCGCCTCAAGTCCCGCATACGGGGTATACATTCCGTAGACCAGCGGGATCGGGATGATCTGCACATTCAAGCCGGATCTGCGGGCCTGCTGGGTCAGCTTGCCGTCTTGAGGT
Organism: Paenibacillus sp. fava2; assembly: GCF_058313675.1. Taxonomy (NCBI): domain Bacteria; kingdom Bacillati; phylum Bacillota; class Bacilli; order Caryophanales; family Paenibacillaceae; genus Paenibacillus; species Paenibacillus sp. fava2. The sequence goes on from NZ_CM177755.1 coordinate 5,998,151, forward strand.
GCTACGAGAATACAATGGAAGTAACAGGACAGCTCGCGGGCGAAGAACAGCAGCAGCTTCTCTGCACCCGTGATGCTGCGGGTATTGGAAACGTGGGAAAAGAGGACGATTGTAGCTTTGTCGGCCATGGTGTTTCGGCGCTCCCTGGCAAGGGGCCTCGAGCAGCCATTCACCTCCTTCAAAGTGTTAAGCTTTTCTTCGCACTTCACATGCCGTCCGCCTCAGGGCGGGTGCCAAGGTCCAGTACTCAGTATATTGAGGGGGAACAGATGCCGGCACGACACCTGTCCCCCGGTAAGCGCACATTTTTATAAAACACTCTCCAAAGAGGAGACCGTTTACCCGTAGATGACAGTCAACAGCTGATGGAGGCGTCGGGTATAGGTGTGATCCTTCAGCGTCCGCTCGAAAGCGCGCAGTGCCATGTCCCGGCGCTCCTCCTCATGCGTCAGGTAATAACGGATTTTATCCATCATCTCCTGCGGACTGGAGAAGGTATCAATCTCCTCACCAACCTTGTAGAAGGTACCCATATCATCTCTGGCATCGCTCAGCTGCAGGGTACCGCTGGCGGCAATTTCAAAGGTGCGAGGGTTTGGAGAGGCGGCCGGAATCAGCAGCGCATTGTTGTTATCCTTTTCATCCACATGGGCACGGTGCAAATTAATGACTATTTTGGAGCCGCTGTAGGTAACTGCCGTTTCCTGCGGAGTCATCCACTTCCCGATTTCAATCCGTTCCCCGTAGAGAGGGGCTTCCGGAAGACGGTCCCACCAGATTCCGTTAATGACGGTGTTATAGCTCATCAGCTCAGGCATGATATCCCGGAAAAAATTGATCCGGTTCCAGTAAGCCGAACCAATGAAGCTGACATCCCGCTGAATCGGTGAACGGCCGGTCGTCGGACGGTAGTGCTCCCGGTGAGCGGCGAACGGCAGGTAATGCACCTCAGGGCAGCCCAGGCCGCGGTATACCTCCACACAATTGCGCTCCAGCGTGAATACGTAATCGTAGTGGGCAACAATTTTCATCGTAAAATCGGTATAGTACGGGTCATCGGTAAGCCAGATTGCCGTCTTGATGCCTCTGCCCCGCAGCATGGAAATCTGATCCAGCGGCAGCTCCATTCCGTCCAGCACCAGCACCAGATCCGGACGCTGCGCTGCTGCAAGCTCTGCCAGGTTCTGCCGCACATCCGTTACCGTAACCTGGGTGGTCAGCTTCTGAAGGGCGTAAAGAACGGCGTCATCCAGCGGGGAGTAAGGGTAGCCCTTGCCGGAGGCTACATACATTACATGCAGGTTTCTCACCGGAATCGGCTCCTCCGGCCGGCCGTCCAGGATGGCGAGCCGTCCCCGCAGATAACCCTCGTCATAGCCGGTCTTGAAGCCGGTCAGGCGTCCGCGCAGTTTTTCTTCCTCCGCCGGTGTACGTGGCAGCGGCGGCGCGGGTATGATAAATTCGTTATTCATGAATAATCGCTCCTTCATCCCTTTGGATTTCACATTTGTGAAGTAAGAACATTCAGCAGCTTCGGCAGCCTTGCCGTAAAGGTATGGCGGCGCAAGGTCGTCTGCAGCCCCCGCAGCGCAAATTTCCGCCGCTCATGCTCATGCTTCAGGTAGTAATCGATTTTGCGCTTCAGCTCTTCCGCCGAGGCAAAGGTCTCCAGATCGTAGCCCGGACGGTAATAGCTATCCAGATCCTCACGGATATCCGTCAGCTGCATCGTTCCGCAGGCGCTGATTTCATAGGTACGGGGATTAATGGAACGCGACGGCAGCTGAAAGGTATTGCGGTTATCCAGTCCACCTTCCCAAGGCCGGTGAATGTTGATGACCAGCTTCGCCCCGCTGTAATAATTGGCCGTTTCCTCCGGAGGAATAAAGCCGCTTTTGATAAAAGGCGACAGCTCCTCGAACTGGCTCAGCCGTTCCCAGAAGCCGCCGGCGATCAGCACCTTTTTCCCCTTCAGGTAAGGCGCCAGCTCATCAAACAGCGCGGTGCGGTTACGGAACGCGTTGCCGATGAACACAATGTCGAACTGGTGCTGCGGCCCGGTCCTGCGCGGATAGAACATTTGCGGATTGACACAGAGGGGAAGGTAGTGGACAGAGCCCGCCCCCAGTGAACGGTAAAATTCCACACACCCCAGCTCATGTGTAAATACATGGTCATAATGCAGACAGATGACGGAGGTATCCTCGGTAAAATAGGGGTCATCCGCAAACCAGATGGCTGTAGCGATGCCCAGTTTCCGGATTTCATCAATCTGATCCAGATGGTTCTCGGGAAAGACATGCAGCCCGTTCATGACCAGTACAGCTCCCGGCTTCTCGCGCGCTGCAACCTCCAGCATCGTATCAGGACTCGCGAGAATCAGTTCACTGACAAGCTGCCGGAGCGCTTCTGTGATTCCTGTATCTATCGCTTCAAACCCCTGGGGGACATACATCAGCTTAAAAGGCCGGCATGCTTCCACCTCCGGAGAATTCAGGCGTTTCACAGCTTCACATAAGCCGAGACGGTATCCCTCCTGATAGCCGTCCCGGTAATCCCGCGGACGCGTTCTTCTCGTTTTTACTTTCACGGCTTTCACCCTGCCCCGTCATATTCTCAAGACAGTAGTACTATATGCGGAGTCAGCATCCGCCTCATGGACATCTGCCATGCCCGTCGATAAATTGGCAGATGCCCGCTGTCAATCACCCCGGGTTGCCCGCACCTTTGCTGATTCCTTCCACTCCAGCCACCGTTGCTGCCAACACAAAAAAGAGTGCCCCAGGCAGCAAACAGCCGCCGGAGCACTCTTATTAAGTTGTTACTCATAACCTCTATAAAACTAACTTTTGTTGGATGTGCAAGATCAGCTTGCTTATAGGGACGTTCATCCATATGTGTAAACGTGCGCTCATCGGTACGTTCATGTCATGCGACTAAGTGGATTTTTGCCATCTATTTTTCATCTATGCTGCTTTTTTGGAAAATTAGTTGGAAAAACGCTACTTAAATGCTCCCAATTCACTCCACACGGCCGATACGCATCAATTTAAGCAGCATTATTCCACTTAGTTACCGTAAAGTCCTCTAAAACAGGAATTTAAGTAACTAAAATCCAATTAGTTTCTTCCACCAGCCTGCTTTCCGCCAAATCAAAGGCATTTTTGCCCTTCATGCCGCCCATATGCCCATCCCCCTCTCCCCCCCGCGCAGACAAGCATATTTCATCCCCAGCTCCCATAAAAAAAGGACACCCAGACGGCCACACCGTCCAAATGTCCAAGATATACAATGCTTTTGTCTTATGCTAATAGGGCATGTCATCCTTGTCGGTGAGACAGTCCGTATACTCATTCAGCAGCGCATCCAGCTTAACAGATTGGCGGAGGACTCTGATATCCTGCACTCCATACTCAAGAGCCAGCCGGTTCAGCTCCTGTCTTGCCTGCTCGATTCGGTCCCTGTGTTCGTCATTTCCCATAGCGGCCCCCTTACTCAGTTGAGGCTGTAAGCCATTGTTAATCTTTTACTAAAGTTCCAAACACATTGTATTCGATTATGCACCAAGGGTCAATTGCCCAAAGTCCCATTCTTGCGCCCCAAAAATCCTGCAGCAATACGCACAATGCCGCCCAGCATTACGACGGCCATCATATCAAAGCTCACATTGAACAGGAACAGATGCTTGCCGATATCCGCCCGGCCGTCACCGAGAATCGGCACCAGGAAAGAGAACAGCCCGATCAGACCCAGCAGCATGAGCAGCTCTCCGGCAACCCGTTCCCGGAGCTTCCGGGCACGGAAATAATAGAACAATACTCCTGCGTAATAGACCAGATAAAAGAGTCCAAGGAACCAGAGCGAATCAGGCAGATGCCTGTTTTTGAACTCACTCCACCCGCTGTATGTATAGGCCACTGCCCCTGCGGGCTTACCCAGGCTTTTCTCATAGCTTCCGAGATAATAGGGGCGGATGGACATGCTGTTCTGTGCCGCATACTCCATATTATCTATCAGCCGCGAGGTATGTTTTAGATAGAAGAAAAGGACATCCTTATGCGAGATCCGGTCATAAAAATCCGGCGTCAGCGAAGGATCATCCTGCTTGATTGCCGTGTCCCCCTGAAAATAGTTCGTTCCCGCCAGCACCTCAAGCCGTTCCGGCAGCCCGAGATCGCGAAGATCGCCGCGCACATCCGGAGACTCGTTCAGAATCCCGAAGAATACCGTCTGGTACAGGTTAATATGCTTCAGCTCCTTGGGAGCCGTCACGTACAGAATGACCGATATAACCGCTACCGCTACAGCAAACCGCCTGGCCAGCTTCCCGAAGCCCCCTTCCCTCTGAAGGGAACCGAGACGCCAAAAAATCAGCATAAACGCAAGGCCCACCGGCGCGTTCTGGGTTTTGGAGCAGACGAGAAACAGCACAGCAATGAAGAACAGCGTTAGCCCCCTGCGGGTCGGATGGTCCTGCATCGTCAGCCTCAGCCCGAGGACAAAGGTCAGCAGCATGAACACCATCGACACCGGTTCGCCGAACAGCGAGTTGAAATAGGCCAGATACCCGATATCGTAAAAAACAAACAGCATCCCGGCCCCGAGCAACAGTCCCATAACAGCGGAGTGCTTGGCCCCGAGCTTCACAGTCAGCCAGGTCGCGGCAAGCAGCAGCACGGCATAGACCGCCCCGAGCACCCGGATATCAAAATAGCTGTTATGAACCAGTCCGGCCAGAAGCCGGGGGACTAGCACCAGCAGGATCTGCGAGGATGGATAAAAGCCCCTGAACAAGTTGTCGTAAGCGAACTGCGAGTGGCTATAGCTGAAAAAGCGGTCCGCATAACTCTCCGCGGCATCATAATAATTCAGTCCGATTGTATTCATCATGCGCAAAAAATCGCCATTATCGGCCACCCCGACAAACGGCTGCAAAAACAGCAGATACAGTATAAGTCCTACGCCGGCCAGTGTAATCAGAACCTGCGGCTTTAGTACTCTTTTCATAGCTCCTCCTAGCGCTGCGGCAGCAGCTTCACATATTCATCAGACAGCTTCATCAGCTGCAGAATATAGTTATAATCTCCCTCATACTTGCTGTAGTCTTCCACAGGCTGAAATGTTTGAAGTGACACAGCTTCACCGTCAGCAAAGCTTTTACCCGGCACAAACATAATCTCATCGTTAAAAAAAGAGCCTGAGGGCAGATAATAACGCATCCCGATTACATTGCGCTCTATATTGAGCAGGTCGTGCCCGAAGGCCGAAAAGCCTTCTGCTTTCAAGTCCAGACCCAGCAGATTGGCTACGGTCGGTAGAATATCCAGCTGCCCTCCGACACGCGTTACTGTCCTGCCCTCAGTCATTCCCGGCACATGCACAATCAGCGGAATATTGAACCGGCTGATCCGCGGGTGATACGAAATACCCAGCGCTTCCCCCACCTGCTCCGGCTGTACATCCTGCGGCTGCAGGCCGAAATGGTCGCCGTACAGCACAAGCACCGTATTGTCCCACAGCCCCCGCTCCTTCAGCCCTTCAATTAAAGTGCCTACTGCATAGTCGGTATAGTTGATCGCTGTCAAATAATCGCCCAGCATGGTGCCTTCCAGCGAATCGGGCATGGCAATCTTCTTAAAGCTGTCCGGAATCTTGAATGGATGATGGCTCGAAGCCGTCACCAGCTGGGCATAAAAAGGGGTTCCCCGCTGCTGCAGCTCTGCCAGCTTATCCACAGCGGTAACATACAGCTGTTCGTCCGAGGCGCCAAACGAATTGAAGTGGTCGTTGACGAAATCGCCTTTGTCATAGTACCCGTTAAAGCCCAGTGCCGGATACAGCTCATTACGGTTCCAGAAGCCGACCTTATTCACGTGGAAGGTATAGGCCTCGTAGCCTTTTTCACGAAGCAGCCGCGGCAGACTTGGCAGCTCACGGTCAGCAAAGCCGGTGGACATCGCCAGCGTACCGATCGGGTAGATTGAGGTGTTGCTCATAAACTCGGCGTCCGAGGTATTGCCCGGGCCGATCTGCTGGAACACACGCGGAAAATAAAAGCCCTCACCTGCCAGCTTGTTCAGAACCGGCGTCAACTCCTGCCCGTCCAGTGTCTGAAGCAGCGGAAAGGCCTGGAATGCCTCCAGCTGGATAACGATGACGTTTTTACCTTTTTGCGAGCCAAAATGGTCCGGAACCGTTCCGGCTGGCTTGCTGCTGTAGGGATAAGACGCTTCAAGATTGTTTATTTTGGCAACCGTTTCATTGATATCGCCCGTGCCGATCAGCCCGTTATCCTCCTGCGCTTTGAGTGCTGCTACCACCTCATAGTTCAGGAACCCGGCACTTTCCGCCTGCACCAGCTCGTTGGTGATGCTGCGTGCGGCATGTACCGAGTATGCAGACAGTAACCCCCCGCCGATAATGGCCACCAGAACGACAACAAGCTGAATTCTTGAGGAGGCCGGGCGTGTACCGCCGCTGTAGCTCCGGCTCTGATAAGCCGGCCCCCGCTGCCATCTGCGTATTCCCGCATAGACGGCCATTATTACAAGATCAGCGAAGAACAGGTAATCCGCCGGCTGGATCGTCGATTCCACACTTTCTTTAACCTGGAATACCTGGTTTAGCTCATAAAAAGCCAGATAGGTCGGGACCGAGCCGAAATGGTTAAAATACACACTGGCCGCAAACAGCAGCAGTGACAGGATGACATTGAAGCTCCAGTAGGCACCTGACTTGATCCGCCGCGGCAGCAGCACAGTCAGAACCCCCAAAATCAGCAGCACCGGAGCAAGGTCCATGGCAATCCATTCCCAGGCAATCCGTTCAAAAAACAGCACCCGCAGCAGCAGCAGCTTCAGCCAGACCAATCCTGCTACCATATAGAACTGCACAGGCAGCAGCCTGTTGTTTTGTTTGTTCATAGAGATCCCTCTTACTTCCATACTATATTTCTGTTAACTAAATTCCACTTTTTTGTAAAAGTTCAGATTTATCTAGTATAGCAATTGTTGTTTTGTTACGCAAAACACGCCCGCAAACTTATCATTTCTTGGATAGCAAAAAGAGACACAGCCTGCTGCAGGCCTGCGTCTCTTCTATTGCCAGAATGTATTTCTTCATTAATATAGCGTGTTGCTTGCTCTCTTTATACTGAAGCTGTACATGACGCCATCCAGGTTATAAGTAGCTTCAATGGCCGGCCCACCGCTATGGCTCTCAAAGGTGACCACTCCCGGCCTTGGTCCGTTTTTAACCAGCGTGTAATCCTCCTTCAGATTAATTCCGTACAGTTTGTCTGCGATGACTGCAGCTGTGCTCTGGAGGATGGCGTTGTCCTTGCTGAGCAACAGCTCATTCCGTTCCTCGTCAGTCCGGGAGTCGCCCAGATCCACAAGGTTCAGTGCATAGTCGGCTACATCCAGAACAGCCAAGGTTGCATAATCGAAGGTCACAAAGGTATCTCCGCCCCGGCCGTCTCCATAATATAAAGATATTTCATCGCCTGCACCTTCTGCGGTGGAACGGATAACTCTGGTCAGCTGGTCTGCCAAGCTGCTAAATCTAAGCATTCCGAGTGCTTCCAGTCCGGCTTGTTTAAGCTCCTCACTGACCTCGTTCTGATCCATCTCGAAATAAGCACGCTCGTAATTCCCGTTCGCAAAATTAATGGCAGCATCCGCAGCGGTAATGACGTTTTGAACCTGTACGCTATGATCCGGTGAGCGCCCGTAGTCCACATAACGCGTAGACCCGGTAACGGAGAATTCTCCTGTGTAGCCCAGCTCCCGCAGCTTCTCTTTCGCATCACTGATAAGCTTGCTGTCGGTTGCTTCCGCTCCAAATGCTGCATTCATCGTGTACGCGTCCGCTTCCCCTGTCTCTGCATTAAGCCTGAGCATTGCATAAGCTTTGCTGTACTCACTGTATACAAGTTGTACGCGTCCAGTATGCTGCTCATACTCCAGCTTCTCGAAAGGGATTTCCCGGCCAAGCTGCTTTATGATCAGCTGCTCTGCAATCTTTTTTAGTGCTTCCTCTGTTAACTCAGCCTTGTTCTCTACAGGCAGGGTAACACCTGCGGGAGTCTCTGCTGCAGATGGCCCAAGCTTCAAGTAAAGAGTTCCAGCTCCAGCCAGCAGCAGAAGGATGACGACAGCCATAACCGCCAGCCTTGGCATGCGCCGGGAGCGGGGACGAGCCGGTTCTGCTTCTGAACGCAGCCTCCGCATCACCTGCTCGGCAGAGGAATCCGTAAATTTCGCCTCCTGGAACGGCCCTTTACGGGCCTGCTCATACCACTTCGGCTCACGTTCATCCATCATTGTAACCCCCTTAGTTTATCCTGGACTTTGCGGCGTGCCCGGTGCAGCCGCGATTTGACGGTTCCCGGTGGCAGACCGGTCAACCCGGCAATTTCATTAATCGATAGCTCAGCCTTGAGATCCAGCACCAGCACCTCACGCAGCTTATCCGGCAGCTTCATAATAATGCTCCAGATGTCCTTCGTCTGCTGGTTGCCCATGTATTCCATCTCCGCTGAGCGTGTTGTGCCGAGCAGCTGTCCGGCTTCCGCTAGTGCTCCCTGCCGCTCCGGGTCTGCCGGCGTCAGACTCTGTACCCCGCCGCCCCAGAGTCCGGTGCGGAAAAACCGCGACTTGCGGTAAGAGAACACGGTGTTCCGCGCAATCGTTAACAGCCAGGCCTTCAGGCTTGCCGTTCCTTTGTACGTACCGATCCGGTAAAAACATTTCACAAATACCTCCTGCGCGAGATCATCCGCCTGTTCGGTATTTTTGGTCAGATAATAGATATAATTCCAGATGTCATTGCCGTACAGGCTCATAATCTGCCGCAGCTGTTCTTCATCCATAGCTTCGGCAAGCTTCAGCCTATCCTCCAGCCCACTCTTATGCTCAGCCCTCTGCTCATCATTCAAACCAGCCCTCAGCTCACCCCTGAGTTCATACTTCAGCTTATCCAGTTCCAAGCGCTTCACCTCACTTCATACGACCCTGTTAATACGGGAAAGGTTCCATTTATTTTCTAGTAAATTACCTCATCTTTACTTAATTGCACTTTGTACACTTAAAACGCCACTTTTTCAGCCCAAAGCCCGTTTAAGTGTATTCCGTGCAACAAAAACAGGCGAAAAACGCTTTTTCGGCCGATTCGGGCAATTTTAGTTGCACAAACTACAGTTATATGGCGAAGGGGCATATTCCTGCTGGTTTTAATTGTACAACGTGCAGTTATTCTGTCCGGCGGAGGGGAAGGCAGGCTTTGCAGAGGAGCGTTTCAGCGAGTTTAGCCAGTCTAGTTATATTTACTGAAGCCAAAAAGACCCCCGGTATCCCCAGAGGTCATCTCTTTGTTTATATAGCACTACTTTTGCAAGTAATGCGGGCTTTTTTACATTAAATATCCTTGGCAGTAAACACCCGCAACGAGATAAGATAAGAGCAGAATAGAATCAGCACATAACCGAGGCCGGCAATAACCGGCACCAGCGGACTGTTTGTACTGCCGTTGCTCACCCATTCTGCCAGTCCGGGAAACCATTCCATCAGCTGTTTTATCGCAGCGAAATTAAGCATAATCAGCATGATAAACACCATATTGACCACCTGGGTTCCTTTGCGGCCCAGCCAGTAATGAAGCGGAAGATAGAAGGAGGCCAAGAGCGGAAAACCGGCGATGCAGAGCAGCAGCTCTCTCCAGGCAAGCGGATCAGTAGTCCGGCCGGCCGAGAAGGCGACCAGATACAGCAGTACAGTACAGGCGTAGCTAAGGATCGAGTAAGGGAGCATCGCCAAATATTTGGCCAGCACAATTTGCTGTCTTGGAACAGGCAGACTGACCAGGAACTTCTGGTTGTTATGCTGCACATCCAATGTGCAGGTATTGATCAACAGCAGCATGGCCGGAAGCAGGGCGAACACAGTGTAGTTATCAAAGTTCGTAAAGCCCATGACCATATAGTATGGAATCAGCAGCAAGATGAACTTTTGCACAATAATGAAGTCTTTGCGGATGAGATGAAAGGAATTATACACGCAGATCGCTCCCTTTTACCGAAAAATACATAATTTCCTCCAGCGTTGGCATCTCGCAGATAGCCGTATCCTTAAAGTAACGCTCGCCCTCCGCCCGGTTGCCCATCAGCCCTTCAAAGCCGTGTGCGCTCTCGCGGATTCCCAGGAACAGACGGCGGGTGTCGCGGTCCAGCAGCTCTTTACCGCCTTTGACGAGCAGATATTTCTCCGCCAGCGCCTCCTTCATCTCACTAAACACAACCCGTCCGTCATTCACAAACACAATATAATCGGCGATCCGGTCGAGGTCGGTCGTGTTATGGGTGGAGAACAGAATGGATTTTTTCTCGTCCTGGATGTGTTCGGTTAACAGATCAAGCAGCTCCCGCCGGAACACCGGATCAAGCCCGGACGTAGGTTCGTCCATAATAAGCAGATCAGCGCCGTGGGATAAAGCGATGGCGAGTGAAAATTTGATTTTCATCCCCTTGGACAGATCCCTGATCTTCTTGCCCGGAGACAGCCTGAACAGCTCCTGGTACTTCACATATGTATCTTCATTCCAGCGGCTGTAGAAGGGGGCGATCACCTTTTTCATCTGCTTGATTGTCAGCTGCTCATAATAAATATTTTCGTCCGACACGTACCCGATTCGTTCCTTAACCGCGGACTCCTGCTCTTTATTCTGCCCGCCGAACAACTGAATGTCACCCCGGTCCGGGCGGACCATGCCCATGATCATCTGGATCAGCGTGGTTTTGCCTGCACCGTTGGGGCCAATCAATCCGGTAATGTAGCCTTCCTTGATACCCAGCGAAATGTCCTGCACCGCAAAAGAACCATAGCTCTTATGTACATGCTCCAGCCTGATACAATCGCTCATTCCTGCTCCTCCTCGTAGATAAGTTTCAGCATCTCTGCCAGTTCAGCATAAGACAGCCCCAGCTGCCTGCTCTCCTCACTGACTTCCTTCAGCTTCAGCTCCAGTATCCGCAGCCGCTGCTCTTTGATGAATTCCTGATCCGCCCCGGATACAAAAGAGCCCTTCCCGACGATCGAGTTAATCAGACCCTCCCGCTCCAGCTCCTCATAAGCCCGTTTGGTCGTAATCACACTGATCTGCAGCTCCTTGGCCAGCTGGCGGATGGACGGCAGAGGTGTCCCGGCTCCCAGCTCCCCCTGCAGAATCAGCTGCCGGACCTGCGTCACTATCTGGGCATAAATCGGCTCTCCTGATGTACTTGATATCAAAATGTTCATGCTGCGGCACCATCATCCTTTGGTAAAATGTGTTTAATGTATATATTTAATATATACACTATATAAGGAGGGGTGTCAAACATAAAAAAGAGCTTGAAGATGAATCTCCCCAAGATCTTTTAAATGCACGTTACCTTAATATTGTTGGCTGAAAGGCAGTTCAAACATATCCAAATCATTCTCATCCACCTTCACTCTAAACGCCACTACAAAATAACGCTTATCATTTGATGATAGGACAATGATTTTTTCACGCTCTACATCCTTACCGGTTTTCTCCTTGATATAAAGAACGTCTTCCTCTACAGCTTCTTCAATCCTTAAATTAGTAAGGTTACGCGGTAAGTCTACGTAGGTAACATCGATAAAAATAATATCAATATTCCTGGCGTGATCAGCGTTTTTAATGCTTCTTATTAATAATTCCCCGTGACTAATGTGATAGTACCAAAGTTTAAACACTCTGATGTCATCAAAAGATCTCACACGGCTATGTCCTTCTCCTTATATTGATGTATCTATAAAATTCATCTCTCGGCAAACATTTTACAATAGATACACCAAACCTCATTATATAATCATTGTACTTCTCAAGATAAATTTCCTGAATTGCATTATGGAAGCCGACCTGATTATGATACGGGATATCTTGCCCATTGCTATTAATTAACTTCAAGTGAAAAATTTGATTATGGATTATTTGGAATATCTTATAGATTTCATCTACACAATCATCGAACCAGGAAAAGCAGCCCTCAATTGATATTTCCAAAATTCCATCGTTATTTAAATGAAGCGTCATAATCAGAAAATTATCCAATTCAAACTCATTCGTTCCTCTGGATTTATATTTTATGTTCAGATCAGCGAGCTTGCTTAGAAAATGAGGTATGGAGTTATTGATGCCTTCAGCATCTGAAACAAATAATTTAATATAAAAACTTTCGGCTCCCAATCCTTTCACCGCCTTTGTATATATTAGCCTCTTCCTTCTCTATTTTCGGGATAGTCCAATTGCGTTACCTTAATCATAATGCTCAGTCCATTCAACATTAGGCAGGCTAAAAAGAAAGACCTTGAGGATTATCGCCCAAGGCCAAAGAAAGTCTTCGTATAGTTCGATTTGCAAGTGGGGAAGACTATTAAATTACATTTGGTTGTACACCGATGATATTGGTCTGAATGCTTCCCCGCTATTCTTAACTTTTCGTCACCATCTGCAAATATGTACGCATGGCCGCTTTCCAAATAGTCATAATTCGGATCGATAACCGTCAATATGGAAAGGTCAACAGGGGATGGTGCGGTCTTCGACTGTGACGTACCGGAACACTTAACAAATGTAAATTTGGATTCCTGGCACGAAACTCCACGAATTAAACGGAGACATCCATCCATTTCATTTGATCTTTTAACAAAAAGCGGTTTAAATCGTTTTGGTTGGTTGACGATAAGGATTGGATAAAACGATTCCAGTCGCTTGCATAGTTTTGATTCACCCAAGAGCTAGTGTATGCGTTATAGCGAGCTAATTGACCACTCTGCATGTCATTCATTTTGTTTTTATATAAAGCGACAAACGTGTTCAAATCGGATCGAAATGCTGCATTGACGTCTTCGGACTGAATGTTGTCCACCATTTGCTTAATCAGGTTCAAAACAGCTTTTTTGTCAAAATCCGCTGCATACGCTTCTTTATTCCGCACAAATGGATCTTTCAGTTGCTGTTCAATATAGGCAGCAGTTCGATCGATCTCTCCCTGAATAAATCCGCCGAACGCTTGACCAAGTTTGGATTTCATGCGATCGCTTACTTGAAAATGACCGGAGATCATTTCATACTTCATGGCGGCAAGCCCCAGTTTGAAGCCCAGTTCTTCTTCAGAGCGGTTAGATGTTTGAGAACGATCTTGCAATTGAGTTAGAGCTTTGACCATCGTGCCGGCCGCTTGCAAATCGTCGATACTATATCCATGCTCACTCTTAATTGACATTTCCGATTGCTGCGAATTTAGTGCATATCGAAGCTGTTCTCCCATGAAATCGCCTGCTGTCAGCAGCCATTCGTCCTGTGTCCCTTCAACGCTGGCGTAGTCGGGGTTCTCCTGGATAAATTGTATGTAGGTTGTTTTTCGCTGTTCGTAAATATCCAGGAAGCTGTTTCGTATAGCTTCTTCTTCATCTGGCACACCGGCTGCTTCCAAGAATCCACCGACCGATTTGGCAAAGTGATCGGCAGATTCGCCTATCCGTTGAGCAAACACATCATCCAGCTTTGCTAATTCGGCCGCTTGCTCTTCTCCGGTAAATTGGCGTGCAATCCGACTTTTGTATTGGGCATATTCCGAAGCAAAATAATCGATTTGTTGTCCAACCTCGTCTAACGTTGTTTCTCCGATCATCATCCCATGCGAATACAAGTTGAAGTCTACATGCTTCCAGGAAATGGCCGAATCGCCGCCTGTTGCTCTTTTATTGGCCAGCGCTGCTTGTGGATCAGATAAGCTTTCCGTCCAGATCGGGCCATCTTCATTTCTTCCGATGCGAATTGAAGATGTTGCGGCCCGGTAAATCGCCTGTTCCCGCAGGCTGTTCGCATTCGCCCGGTAATCTTCGATCCCGATCGCGTTCATTTGATTTGTTAAAATAATGCCTGGCTTCCACGGCTGCAATAAAGAATTCGTGAAAAACGAACCAGCGGCCGGGGACGAGGCGGATGGAAGACGTTCAGGTCTTTGTTCAAAGATATAAGAGTCGTTACGTAGTGCAAAGCCATAAGCAAACATGTTTAGCTGCATAATGCCACCTCATCTTATATGTATCGGTTGAACGAGTTTAAGGTTCTCAATATTAGTGTCGACACAACAACTTAAAAAATTTAGAAAAAATGAGATGTATTTACACATAATATTTACTCAAAATTGTATTTTTTTAAGACACAACTTGGTGTAGTGCGTGAAGATGCCAAAACAACAACGACGTACGTTTACAGCAGGTATAGCGGTCGCGGGAATTTATCAAAGAGAATAATTTATTTACTAAAAATTACTTACACAATTTAAAAACGTCCAATATCACGTCGGCCAAATCAGAATTAGATACATTAAAGCTTAATTTAATTGGTGCAACTTCTCCTCTAAAACCCGCCGTATAACCATTCTTTTCGCGAGCTAGAGGTGCAATAGTGAAGCCCTCATCAGGATAATATCCGATTGATAATTTTAAGTACTCTTTAAGAAATCGCGAATAGCTTTTTATACCCGTACCATGTTCAAGCACAGGCTTATTTAAATCCTCTATTCCGTAGTCTCCATTGACTGTTATCGAAAAACATTTTCTTACAGATTCGCCAAGTAGTTCATTGGTATATGGGGGGCTGAGAAAGATTGTTTTATCAACTGCGGTTCTAATACCATCCTTGTTGAAGCCCATCGGGAATAATAAAACAGCCCCGGTTTTAGTACTTTGAAAAACTGCAATTGAAAATTCCACCATAGTATCTTCATCCCCCAGACATCCAAAAAACCACATGGAGTTCATCACATGCGGCTGTTCCACTCTATACCCTACTGTTCTATTTCAAAATAAAGTGTGTCGCTATTTACATCAAGATAAAATTTACCAACATAATTTGTACTCATAATAAAGAAATCAAATTCACTACTGTAACTCCATTTTTGAGTCTTACCATGAAAATCATAATCTAGTTTAGGCTTCAAACTCACTATTTCCCAAGTATAGGTGGCTTTAAGATTCATTATCGAAGCATGATCCAAAAACACATATCCCCTCATCCAATATGAAGTGGGTCCAAAACCATCGCTAATTATTTTGCCGCTCCAATAGACTCTTTGAATGTTTTTCAGATTCGGAAACCGATTACTAATAGGTTCAATGTCTGTGCTATACTTAGTCTCGTGTTTGGTTGGTGAATTTAAAGTGAAGCCTAAGGCCGCAATAAGTAAAAGAGCAATAGCAACAAGAATCCGCTTTTTTCTTTTTGAAAATTTCAGTTTCCGCGCCTCCGTATCTAATACAGACAATGAACTTCCTCCTGAGCTATCGCTTTACCTTCTTGAACAATTTACTTGGGTCAACTTCCCAGCAAATAATTCTCCAATTACTAGACTGCATCCTCGGGCAAAAATGGCCTTATGACACCGCTGTTTTCTCCCCATGCGCTCTATGCCACCTATCAAAATATAATAGATTTATTTTTTCCATTCCCGTAACAAAGCATGATCGGCCAGCCCTTCACAAATAACGCTGCTAAAATCCAGAAAATCACAGTATATTTCCTCGAACATTTTTGATACTACAGCCTTCTCCATATATACAGGACTTGGATCAGGTACCCAATCTGTGCGGCTACTGCAAGTAATCTTAACAAGGTTATCCTCTTCTTCGAATAGAAGCAGTCTTTCAATTCCCTGTTCGAAAAAATCTAACTCAAAGGAGTATATGCCCGATCTGGTTTTTTCTAAAATATCAGGAACCTGTTCAATAACAGTACACAAGTCTGTTCTGCAATCAACAGGCCAATTGTCTTGCCCAAAACCGCCGACATCGAACGATACTGCTTTTGAAATTTCAAAGGCATCGCACATACAAGTTAGAACTCCAAGCGCATCATCGGTTTCGATATCCGGGGGGGAGGTATTCTGTTTCAGGTATACTTTTTAACGGTTTTTCACATTTCAGCTTCATCTTAAACATTTTATATTAGCCCCTTCATTGGTAATATTATTTCCGTCAAGGCTCAATATACGGCTTTTGGGAGTATTTCAATATCCAACCATCTTCTGTGTAAAGTTCACCAGCCAACCCATCGCTAATCTCCACAATATCTGTTTCTTCCACCTGTTCAATGTCATTGGTCTTAAACAGGATTTTAATCTTGTCTTCCTGCTCACATAAGCTTAGAAAATTATGTAATGTAGAATCAACGATTTGACTAACGAGACCAGTAACCATTTCCAAAGCCGGGCAGTCTAATTTCAATTGAGCTTCCTCATAAACGTTCACAGCACGCTTACTTTTTAATTGTCCGGTTAACATCTTTTCCCATTGCTCAATAGATCTGTCTCTAACTTGACTTATCAACAGTTCTCCAAATGTATTCAAGTTCTCGCTTCCATCCATACTATCCATTCCTTTCAGCAAAATACACCGTACAATGTCCGCACAAAAAAACAGCCCACAACCGTGGGCAGCCTTCACACAAATCAATCATATGTCAAAAATCCAACTTGCGAAACGGTGGTATTTTGTCGAATGTGTCGATAATATTCAGCTTAGCTAACCTGCGTATACCCCAGCAATCTTTTAATCGACCGGTTCGCTTCCTGCAGCACAATGTCCTTATCCACCGTCTTCAGCAGTCCCTTATCCATCAGGATCTCCCCGTCGACAATCGTCGTCTCGACATCGGCGCGGGTGGCGGAGTAGACAATCCGGGAGATCGGATCGACGTCATAGGACGGGAAGGTGTGGAAGTTGTAGAGGTTGAGGATGGCCAGGTCGGCTTTTTTGCCTACCTCGATGCTGCCGATCTGGTCTTCCATGCCGACTGCCTTGGCGCCGCCGATGGTTGCCATGCGGAAGACACTGCGCGCATCCATCGTGGTCGGGCCGTGGTGGGGCTTCTGGATGACTGCGGCCAGACGCATTTCGTTGAACATGTCGAGGTTGTTGTTGCATGGCGCGCCGTCGGCACCCAGACTGAGATGGATATGATCGTGCAGCATCCCCGGCGTATCGGCAATACCGGAAGCCAGCTTCAGGTTGGAGCCCGGACAGTGGCTGACATGCACCCCGCGGTCGCGCAGAATCCGCTTCTCCTCGGCATCCAGCCAGACACAGTGGGCCAGAATCAGGCGTTCGTTCGCCAGCCCCAGGTGATCGAGGTACACAACATTGCGCATGCCAGTCATCGCCTGGACGATTTCGATCTCACCCTGATTTTCCGAGGCATGGGTGTGCACTTTTACATTATAGCGGGC
Source organism: Paenibacillus sp. fava2 (assembly GCF_058313675.1). Taxonomy (NCBI): domain Bacteria; kingdom Bacillati; phylum Bacillota; class Bacilli; order Caryophanales; family Paenibacillaceae; genus Paenibacillus; species Paenibacillus sp. fava2. The sequence goes on from NZ_CM177755.1 coordinate 6,015,447, forward strand.
CGACAGGTCACGAACTTCCTTGAGCAACGGCTCTGTACAGGAGATCACGAATCTCGGTGAAAAAGCGTACTGGATCCGCCCGTTTCCGTAGCCGTTCCATTTTTCCAGCAGATCCACGCTTTCCTGCAGCGAAGCCGCCGTTTCCTCCTGCAGTGCTGCCGGGACGTCGCCGCCCTTCTGATCCATCATCACTTTGCCGGAGAGGGCACGGATGCCGCTTTTGGCAATCGCCTGGAACGCGTAATCCGTATGGTTGACCGTCTCCATATCAACAATCGTCGTCGTACCGCTGGAGATCAGCTCCCCGATCCCAAGCATGGCGGAGTAATACAACGATTCCTCATCGTGGGCAGCTTCCAGCGGCCAGATCCGTTTGCGCAGCCAGTCCATGAGCTCCAGGTCATCGCCTTTGCCGCGGAACAGCGTCTGGCAGAGATGAATATGTGTCTGCACAAAGCCGGGGATTACCGTCCGGTTCGTTGCATCAATAACCCGCTCATCCCCCTTCGCTGTAAGCCCGCTGCCGATTTCTGTAATCAGATTGTCTTTGATCCGGATATCCCCATGGAAGATTTCTTCCTGCTTGTTCATTGTAATAATCTCCGCGTTTTTGATCAGTATGTTGGCCATGTCCCGTTTCCCCCTCGTTCAATTCACAGATTGCTCACTCAGTCTGTACAGCCAAATAACACAAAAAGGCCACAAAAATATGCCGCAGCATATTTTCGTAGCCAGAAATTTACGGTTCCCGGTAGAGACCCTTAAACCAATTATTAAGGATATACGAAAAAAAGGATTATTCAATTGGTTTTGAATAACCCCATAATAAACGAAGGACAAAGTTAATGTCAACTAAATTAACACGTAAATTAGAAATAAAGGCGAAATTCAAGTTTATCTTAATAAAAATAGTGATAATATGTTATTTTATATAACATAACTACATGTATCTTAACCCCGTGCAGCCGGATTACTCCTTAACGCCATCCAGCACCTTTTCAAATACCGGAAAGCTCGCGGTACGCCCCGGGAAAAAAATCTCGCCTCTGCGTTCATATCCAAGCCCCGGATACAAAGCAAGCGCAGGAGTGTTCTTCGTATAAGTGTCCAGCCGGATGCTGCTGTACCCTGTCTCCCGGGCATATTCCTCGGCGTAAGCGATCAGCTTCCGGGCAATGCCCTTGCCCTGAGCCTCGGGATGAACAGCCAGCCGGTGCATAATCAGCGCCTTGCCCTGCTCCTGTGACCACTTGATGCTCTGGTACAGCTCATTCTGGTGCTCGTCCAGCACAAGAATCCCGGCAATAGCGCCATTATCTATGTAAGCGTAGAGAGTCCCGTGTTCGATATCCTGTCCAATGATCTCGCGGTTAGGATAGCTGTCATCCCACTGATCACTGCCTCCCGCCTGCATCACCTGTACACATCCGGCGATCAGCTCCATAATCTCTCCGATTTCCTCTGTCCGCGCTTTACGGATTTCATTACTGCCCATGGTATCCCTGCTTTCCTGCCTGATGATTTGAGTAGATCCTGTCTATGATAACTCATTAGTGAAGTTTATCACATCAGGAGACAAATTCAATAGGCCGGCCAGCGGTCTGTAAAGTGCAGCAGGGCCTGCCCGCACGATCCGGGCAAGCCCATGTTTGGTTAGCCGAGCTCCAGCTTATGCCCGTCCTCGAAGCCCTTGGCGAAACCGGCGTCGAACCCCACGTTGTATGCTTCGGTGTAGCCCTGCTGATAGGCGTCTCCCGGCGGGGTTTCCGGAGGGACGCCCAGATCCGGGGGGAGCGGAACGACCAGCGGGGCAGCCGGCGTTACCTGCACCGGAGGCTGAACAACCACCTGAACTCTCCGGGCCGCAATCCGGCGGCGGAGTCTTCTTTTCTTGCGCAGCAGCAGTCCTCTCTTGGTCTTGCCTGAGCGCAGCTTGCGGAGTTTGCGGCCGGCTCCTCTGCGGATCTTCGCCTTGCGCGTCACCAGCAGGGTGCGTCTCTTGGCTGCCCGGCCTGAACGCTTGATTGCTTTCTTTCTCTTCATCCTTCTACTCCTCCTGTACTCCATGTGCTCTTCGCGGCGTCCCTTGCGCATGCTTGTTAAGCCATGGTGCCGCAGGCTTCCCCTGCTTGGGCTGATGCAGCGAAATACCGGACATCATCCGGCACATGGCGCTTTGATATTGGCTTAGGATTCTGATATTGTCACTCAGCTTGCGGGCCGTCAGCTCCGATTGCCCCGTAATTTCGGCGATACTCTCCAGAATCGCAGCCAGTGCGGCCTGGCTGCGGGCAATGGAGCGGATCATCTCCAGCTTGACGGCGTGTTCGGAGAGAAGCCCGCCGCTCATTTGCTGTCGTCCCCGAAGTCGAAGCCGTCTCCCGACATGCTGCCGAAGCCTTCGCCGCCTTCATCCTCGCCGCTGCCCAGCACCGCCTTCAGGTTACTGTACAGCCCGTTTTCCAGCTTGGTCAGCCCCTCGACCATCTCCACAATCACCTCATGGATGGAGAGAGTTTCCTTCAGCTGCTCCTCATGGTTGTCGAAGGCTCTGGCATGGATATGATGCTGCGTCCACTGCTTTACCTTTTCCGCCTCTACCGCTTTGGCCTCGAGAATCATCGCGATGTTCCACTGGATAGTAGCGGTCGACTCCAGCATTTGCAGATAAGCTTTTTCCCTGCTCATGTTCCGCCTCCTGCTCTTTAAGCGCTACTCTTCATCCTGGCCGCCCAGTTCCTTGATTACACGGCCTACTCCTTCGGCCATCGCCTCTTCCAGATCAGCAAGTGCGTTCAAATAAGCGATGATATTTTTGTTGACCTGGCCGTGGCTTTCGACCAGTCCGCTGAAACCGCCGAAATCAGGCTCCGCATTCGGCAGATCATGGACTATTTGCGACATACGGACGGCAACGTGGCGTTCGGCGTCAAGAATCCGCGCCATCTGTTCGTGCGTATGGGCCATGTGCTGCAGCACTTTGGTTATTTTATTCTGCACCTTCATGTCTCCTTTGCTCAAACGCCCTGCTACAGCATATGCGGCTGAAGCCCTGTCGGTGCGGAGGAACCCGGAATGCTGAGGAACGGAAGATATGAACATTTGGAGGATATTGACAGACGGAATGCCCGGGCATATGCTGAATGCTGGAATGAATGGTCTTTTTTCACATAAAGGTCTTATAGCAGCATGTATAAATGGATTGGGGGAGCGCTATGAAAATTACAAGTACTCGTCTGGATTTACAGGCTATGACTGCCGCAGAGCTGTCTGTCAGCACTCTCAGCTGCACTGCCGCCTTAATGGAGCAGGCTCTTGGCTTCAGGCTGGCCCCGGCCATTCTGGACGATGAAATGCTGTATGCGCTCAAGGTACGCCATTCCAAGGTACTGCAGAACGCAGAGCATTATTTGTGGTATACGTGCTGGGCTGTCATTCACCGGGAGGAGCAGCAAATCATCGGCTTCCTGATTCTGAAAGGCCGGCCGAACGGACAGGGCGAGGTTATAATCGGCTATATCATTGACGAGCAGCATTGGGGTAAGGGGTACGGAACGGAGGCGGTACGGTGTCTTAATGAGTGGATTTTCAGCCATCCGGAGGCACAGTGGGTCATTGCTGATACAGAGCCGGACAATACCGCCTCCCACAGGCTGCTGCAGCATCTGGGTGCTGAACCCTACCGCGAGACCGATGATCTGATCTGGTGGAGGGTTGGCCGGCCGGATAAAAAACCTGACTTCCAAATGGACGGAAGTCAGGTTTAACAGCAATCACATTCCATTCATAAAAAAATCGTCAATATCATCCAGTCCCATAAGGATTTCGTTTTCCTGTACCCCGTTCGCCCTGGCCAGCTCGCGGCTGGCCTTTAACTGCAGTCCTGCCAGTCTGCCGCAATCATATGCGAGGCTTGTCAGCTTGTTCAGCTCTTCATATTCCAGGTAGATCCGTCCCAGAATCAGCTGATATTTGATCAGGCTGAAGGCTGCTCCTACGCTTTTTATGACTGCAACGAAATTGTCGATCATATATACCAGCGTTACGGAGACAATCCCGGTCAGAATCCCGCCAAGCACACCGGCAATCAGATCCGCAAAAGGAGCAGCCGGGGTTGTTTTGAGATAGGCGGCAAAGCTTTCGGTCAATATTACTCCGGCTGAAGCTGTAACGGCTGCAGTCAATATTTTGGAGGCTTCCAGCAGCGCCTGGCTCCTCCCCATTCCGGACGGAGGATTGATCAGTAATTTGAAGGCTCTGACCAGGGCATGTATGCTGTCATTCAGCATCTGGGCCATGTTCCTGGAGGTGGTCGCGAACGTATTAATCAGGATCGTTATCAGGTTCGCGGTGAAGCCGCCGGCCAGCCCCTCGCCAAAAGCTCTGGCGATATCCTTTGCCTTTGCCGCCATCCTTGCCTGCAGCCGCATGCAGAGATTACTGAACTCTTCTATTCTTCTTGATAAAGTCCCATAGCTCTTAAACTGTCTGAAATATTCGGTCATTTCCGGGATCAGCGCCGCCTGGAGCTCATAAAGAAACATCCCGAGTGCCTGCTTCTTCCCCATCCGCAAGCCCTGATCCACACCGCTTGACAGCACACCGGATGCATAATATTTGTTTCTGGCCCGCCTGACTGTGGACTGGACATGCTGCTTCGCCTCCTTATTCTTCCGGGCAGCAGCCTCCGGATTGATTTCATAATGCTTGGCGTTGGTCTCGCCCGGATTCCGCCTGTTCTGGCGGGCCATCCACTGCTCCAGGTCCTTATCGCTTTTCGACTGATTCAGGCTGGAGTCTGTCCAGGCCAGATTCTTGTCGGAGGTCGCCATTTCATTACGCCGCTCAGCAGACATATACAGGCGCGCCCCGTTATTGTCGTGAACCGCCTTGGCAGATACAATGTGATCCAGATGGGTTGTCCCGTCTTTTCTTAGTATTTTTCCGGTATAGTCGTCCGTAATTTGGCTGCTGGTTTGAAATGTAAGCTTCCGCTTCTTAGGGAAATCCTTTTCGTAATTCTTTCGGTCAAAAGCTTCCGTGTACCGCTCTGAGGTGGCCTCATCCGCAAAGATTCCCTTCCCGGCGTTATGAAGTGTCGTTACATTCCCGCCGTTCCTGTAGCTGTCAAAGACAGGCCCGAGCCCAAACTGGCTGATTAGTGTAGTCAGCGTTGTTTCCTTATACTTTGCCAGAAGCTCCAGCACATGATTGATCTCCAAAGTACGTTTACTTAAAGTAATCTCCTTAAGCTCTACCTCTAATAATGAAGTCATTTCCAGAACATTTCCGGACATGGCCATCCCCCTTTACACCCGCCGCATCCATTGTTATGCGTTTGCTCCAACGGCCCGGTTCAACAGCTGCGCCCCGGCTTTAGTATTATTGACAAGCGCCCCCAGCCGCTGCTTGGCTTCCGGTGTAAGCTGGGTATAGTCTGTAGTCAATGTACGGCACTGCAGAAGCATGCCGCGCAGCCCGTCCGAGGCCGCGGTGCTCAGTGCCGTAATTTCCTGGATTTCTTTACGGGTCGCCTCTATGGCCTTGACATGCTTACGGATCTTCGCAGCCTCCACGCTGGCCTGTTCGGCAATCTTCTTGTTTTTGCCGCTTTTCAGTAAACCGGCGGTCACAAGCGCGCCTCCGCCTATCGCCCAGCCGACCGGACCCGCCAGTCCAAGCAGTGCGGTTCCTGCTGCTGTTCCGCCGCCGCCGGCAACCAGCGCCCCGCCTCCCAGCCAGGCAAGGGCAGCATTCGTTGCTGCTGCACCGCTAAGCGTAGCGATAGCTGTACCAGTCGAAGCGGTGCCAAATGTAGTAGCAATAGCCAGCGCAGCGGTCGGCCCAAAAGCAGCCACACCGATACCAGCCGCCACACCTGTTGCCGCCGTCCCTCCGGAGGTGAAGTTAGCCTTGCTGATCTCCCTTTCAAGGGTATCCAGCAAACCGGAGAACCTCTTGGACTCAATCTTTATGATCTTGAGCTCGGTATCCAGAGCCGTCGGTATATTGCGCATACTATTTATAAACTCCCAGGATTCATCGACTGCGGACTTGAGTAATCTCCGTTTGCCCAGCAGCTGCTCTGCATCTCCCACAAGCTGCTTGTTCTCCGATTCATATCTGGATTGTTCTGCCTTCATATTACGGATAGCCGTTTCGCGTAAATCCTTGTTAAACATATGTACGCCCCTTTCAGTACTCTAAGTATGTAGTTCAAAAGACGCAGGACCATTGATCCGCATGTACAGTATATCTAAATTTTGGATACTTGGGTACTATCACTCCAGTAAAGCAATCTTTCAATATGTCTATCGTAAAAAGAGACACCCTCCCCCTAGTGAGAAGAATGTCTCTTGCAAATCCCGATCATCTTTTTCAAAGAATAGCCTAAGGCAGCGTGTTCTTCAGCTTTTCCCCGGCCTCCTGCAGAGACTGGAACGTTCCCGCGTCGCTCCACCATTCCTTAAGCACATCGTAGCTGAGTTTACCCTCCCCGGCATAAATGTTGTTCACGTCGGTAATCTCCAGCTCGCCGCGCCCTGAAGGAGCAATCCGCTTAATAATGTCGAACACTGCCTCATCGTACATATAAATGCCGGTCACGCAAAAATTCGTCTTCGGCTGCTCCGGCTTTTCTTCAATATAAGCGATCAGGGACGCATCCTTGTCGTCAAATACAGGAACCCCGTACCTGCGGGCATCCTCTACCGGCTTCAGCAGCACCTTGGCCGTCCCTTGCGGCTGCTCTGCGTATTTCTCCATATAAGGCGTCAGATCCTCCATAAAAAGATTGTCGCCCAGCAGCACGACAAACCGTTCGCCCGGGAGAATGAACCCTTCCGCCAGCTCCAGCGCTTCTGCGATGCCTCCTGCAGCCTCCTGGATTTTGTAGGTCAAGTTTACGCCGAATTCCGCACCGCTGCCTAAAAAATCCGTATACTGCCCCGCAGACTGCTTGCTGATGATCAGGAGAATATCGGTTATCCCGCCCCGGCGCAGCCGGTCAATACCGTAACACACCATAGGATATTTGCCGACCGGAAGCAAATGTTTGTTCATCAGCCGGGTCAGCGGATGTAGCCTTGTTCCTTTTCCGCCCGCCAGTATGACTCCTTTCACTTACTTTCCTCCTTTTTATCTGTGTCTTTAGCCTTCGGGCTGGCAACTCAGATGAATTGTGCCGGATCCAAATGCCATTTCTCTATAAAAAGCCTGCGGTTACGCTCCACCAGCTCATTAAGCTCCGCGGAATAGACCTGCTTGAAGCTCGCGCTCCCCTCATGATGCACCAGGCAGTCCCCGCCGATCAGCAGCCGGAAGCCCTTCAGCCGGGCACGGTAGCAATAATCATCGTCCTCGTAATGTCCCGGTGAATACCGCTCATCCAGCAGGCCGACACGGTCGAGTACCGCTCTTTTGAACAAAAAGCATAAGCCTACAAGCCGCACCGTCTCTTTCCATTTTAGGGGATCAGGCACGTTAGCCGTTTCAGCCTCACTGTGAAAGCCGGATATATCGGTGTAAGACGTTCTCACCTGCTGCCGGCCGCTGGCATAATTCGTCACCGGCCCGACAATGCCAATGTCCGCTGCGCTATACAGAGCCGCCCTCAGGTTGGCCAGCCAGTTATGCGAGACAATAACATCATTGTTCAGCAGCAGCAGCTCATCCCCCGAAGCCAGCTGCAGCCCCAGGTTGCAGGCGGCCGGAAAACCGCGGTTCTCCGGGAGTGAAATGAAGGTTAGTTTGTTTTTGCGGCAATAAGCTACCGTATCGTCAGTCGAGGCGTTATCAACCACGATGATTTCGTAAGGTGAAGGAGTGTGCTGCCTGATCGATTCGACACAGGCCTCAAGCAGCTTCTGCCCGTTATAGGTTGGAATAATGATGCTGGTCTTGGTCATAGGGCGTTCCTCCAGGCCGCCAGCTGGCTGCGCTGCTCCTGCAGGCTGCCGGCGCCGGCGTCTGCTCCGCTCAGCATCAGAACCGCCTTGAGCGCTTCCGCATGATCACCGGCAATCAGCTGCTCTACCCTGTTTCCGGCGCCTGTGTTGTCCTGCCGCAGACGGTTTTGCTTGAAGACATTGACTGTGCCTGCCTTTTCCACCCGCAGCTGCTTCAGCAGCGAGAGTGCCTGCGCTTTAGGCGGCACCATCAGCTCCCGGTAACCGATCACTTCCAGCGCACGCCGGGACAGGGCATGGGGTACTGCGGTCATCGAGCAGGCTCCGAGATCACTCCGGCCGAGCACCATGTTGAGATACAGCTTGCAGCGGGTAACATTGTCACTGAGTCCAAAAGGCGGCAGCAGGCCGTCCAGATCATTCAGTGCCACATCAACCCCGCCGTCTACCGCTGCGGCAAAGCCGGCCAGCTGCGGCGCCGGGATAACCATATCGCCGTCCAGGAACAGCAGGATATCGCCCCTGCTGAGCTTGGCGCCGAGCGATCGGCCCACATCATGGCCGGCCGGCTCGGGAACATGCACGACCGTTGCCTGCCTGCATAGCCGGGCCTGCTTAAAGCTGTTGTCCGTGCAGCCGTTGAGCACAACGATAATCTCGGCAGGTGCCAGCCGCTGCACCTGTTTTAACAGCAGCGGTAAGGTCTTCGCCTCATTCCTTGCCGAGATAATGACAGACAGCGTCCCCCGCAGCTTGCGGGGGAGCATCTGTGTCTGCTTCGCGCCGGCCGCCGGGCGCTTGGCTGCGGTTTTGCGGCGGGGTTTCCGCGCAGCGCCGGAGCGGCTGGCAGCGGTACGCTGCGCTGCGTTTGCAGAGCGGCGGCCACCGGCGGCCCGGGATGCCGGGCGGACGGCGGAGACTTGCAGCTCCGCGGATGCCGGGCGGTTGGCGGATTCCCGCGGTGCAGTATCGGCAGAGAGGGTGGCTGAGACTTCTGGTGCAGCGGAGGCCGGGCGATTGGCTAAAGCGCCGGAGGCAGAAGCCTGCCGTTTCTGCTTATGCTGGTTTCCCTGTTTCTTCGATTTTACAGCGTTCATCTCACCATCTCCCTTCGCCGGCCTGCATCGCCGTAACCTGCTCTTTCGCCTCTGCGCTCCAGCAGCAGGCCTATTGCCTCCAGATGGTCACTGAGAATGACCTCCTGCAAAAGGTCTCTGCCCCCCTCCTTGCGGCGGACTGCATTCATCCGGCCAACCGGCACTTTATGCACGGCCTTCACCTGTAGTCCATCCAGCACTGCACGGGCATTTGCAAGCGGCGGCCTGGACAGGATAGCGCTGCCCAGTGCTGTCAGCGCCTTCCGGCTGAGCGCATGGGGCACCGCTGTGAGCGAATATCCGTTCAGGTCCGGCCGGCCAAGCATAACATTGAGTGTGTACTTGGAGAGTATCACCGGATGCGGTATCCGGCCGCGGACCGGACCGGAATAATCATTCAGCGCTACATCAGCACCGCCGCCGACTGCTTCCACAAACGGACGCAGCTCTGCGGCCGAAATGACCAGATCCCCGTCAGTAAACAGCAGGATGTCTCCCCTGGCTGCGTCCGCTCCGACACTCCGCCCAACATCATGTCCGAGCGGCTGGGCAAACGTGATAACCTTCGCACCCATCCGGTGCGCAATTTCTGCTGTATTGTCAGCTGAACCGTTGACTACTACAATAACCTCACAGCGCGGATGAACGCCTCTGGCTCCGGCAATGACTGCAGCGATCGTCCGCGCCTCATTCATAGCGGGGATAATGACCGACACAACGGGTTCGGAGTGGTTCACTGCAGGCAGTGCTTCTGCCGGCCGCCGCTGCGTCCGGGGGGTTCTCCGCACTGCTTGGGAAGCCCGCCGCCCCGAGCGGCGGGCAGATGTTCGTTTACGCTGTTTCAAGCTCATCCACCTTCCTTCGGAGGGCATACTCCCGGGCTGAGGGTTACACCACAGTCTATGTAAACCGCTGTCTCCTGCAACGGCAGATGTCTCCCTTTGTACAGAAAATCGGACAAATGCCGCGGTGCGGACACTGCCGCCACATTAACAGAAGCTTCTTCGCCAGATCCAAGTGTTACATTTCAACATAGTCACACTAATATGTACACTTCACCAGCTTCTTCGCCGTACCGCAAACACTTGTTAAACTACCTCAGTCACTAACAATGTTACTTTTACACAGCCAAAACCGCTCTATATTTCAGCTGCGGGCACGTGGATCGAGGCCCCTTAAAGGGATATTTCCCTTTATTTCGCCTGCGGGCACGCGGATCGAGGCCATTTAAGGGGATATTTCCCTTTATTTTGATTGCGGGCATGCCAATCGAGCTCCATTAAGGGGAAATTCCCCTTTATTTACTCTCCTCTCATTTTGCCCGCCTCCCGCCATCGCCGGAATCCGAAATCTGATACGCTTCCGTCTCTCATTACCATCTACTCATGCCATTTTTCGAAACCGCCAGCACTTTGCTGCCTTCCTCTCTCCTCCAAGTCCAAGCCCGCAGCAAAAAGCGCAGCCTCACGGCTGCGCCTGATCAATAGAAACAAATTCCACAGCAGCCTGCAGGCTATAACACCCGCAGACTGTTGTGCAGCGGTCAGTCAAACGCCCGGTGCTCGACCTGCGGTTTGGCCAGCGGAGTGCCAAGGGCAATCCAGGATAACACACCATAGAAATGCGGAGTCTCGCGCAGCCTGTGAATGTTCACAACCGCTTCCCCAGCGCTTCTGCTCTTCAGTGAAGCAAGGAAATACGGCTGGTTGGTCATAGCCACGAACACATAGCCGGTATGGCCGAAGCCCTCATCAAAGGTTACTGTGACTTCCACGCTCTCCGCATTGCCGTTAAACATGAACGCCGTCATGCCAAACTGCTGCAGCACCTGCCGGTTTCCTGAGCTCTGCACCGGACTGAAGGACAGGTGCTCTGCTGAGACTGCACCTTGAGCCAGATGATCACCGGTAACGGCGCCGGCTGCAATGTGGTAGCTCTGCACACTTTCTTCCTCAAGGTGCCGGGATTGAACGGCAAGGGAGGCCAGCTTAGCTGCATCTACTGCTTCGTCTGCAATTGCGGAAGTACCAACGGCCTGCTCAGCCAGATGCTCCTTCCCGATAATGCCGGAAGCCAGCTTGATGCCGGTGATGCTGCCATCCGGCAGCAGGTCAGCCGAACGGACTTCTTCCGCCAGATGCGTCAGCTTGATCGTTTCCGGCAGCAGGTGCCGCTCCTCCAGAATGCCGTCGGCCAAATGCTCGCCGTACACACTTTCCGGCTGCAGATGGTGTGAATGCACGGCTCCATCTGCCAGCTTCTCAGCGTCAATGCTGCCGGCAGACAGCATGTCGTTGTTCAGCGTCCCTTCTGCCAGATGTTCGGCCGTGATGCTGCCGCTGCGGATATGGCGGCTGTCTACCGCTTCAGGAGCCAGATGGCCTCCGTATACACTGTCCGGAGCCAGCTGGAAGGAACCCACCGAGCCTTCTGCCAGCTTCGCTGCGACGATACTGCCGTCAGGAAGCAGATCTGCTGTCTGCACTTCCTCGGCCAGATGCTTCAGTGCGATGCTGCCGCTGCGGATGTGCCGGCTATCCACTGCTTCTGAAGCCAGGTGGCCGCCATAGATGCTGCCTGGAGCCAGCTGGAAGGAGCTGATTGAGCCTTCGGCCAGCTTCGCTGCACTGATGCTGCCGTCAGGCAGCAGATCAGGCGTCAGTGTCCCCTCGGCCAGATGCTTCAGTGTAATGCTGCCGCTGCGGATATGGCGGCTGTCTACAGCTTCAGGGGCCAGATGGCCTCCGTATACACTGCCGGCAGCCAGTTTACGCGAACCGATGCTGCCGTCAGACAGCTTATTGCCGCTGATGCTGCCGTCAGCCAGCAGTTCTCCTCCGCGCACTTCGCTGGACAGATGGGCCAGCTTAATCTCACCTTCACCGATATGACGGCCTTCCACTGCATCGTCCGCCAACTTATCGGCACCGATACTGCCTTCAGGCAACCACTCTGCGCTGCGGACTTCGGCCGCTAGATGGTCCAGCGTGATCTCACCTTCGCCGATATGACGGGATTCCACCGCATCGTCTGCCAGCTTATCGGCACCGATACTGCCGTCAGCCAGCAGCTCTGCTCCGCGCACTTCGCTGGACAGATGCTTCAGCGTAATCTCACCTTCACCGATATGACGGGATTCCACCGCATCGTCCGCCAGCTTATCGGCACCGATGCTGCCTTCAGGCAGCCACTCTGCGCTGCGGACTTCGGCCGCTAGATGGTCCAGCGTGATCTCACCTTCGCCGATATGACGGGATTCCACTGCATTGTCTGCCAGCTTACCTGCACCGATGCTGCCTTCAGGCAGCCACTCTGCGCTGTGGACTTCGGCCGCTAGATGGTCCAGCGTGATCTCACCCTCACCGATGTGACGGGATTCCACCGCATCTTCTGCCAGCTTACCTGCACCGATGCTGCCGTCAGGCAGCCACTCTGCACTGCGGACTTCGCCGGCCAGATGCTCCAGCGTAATCTCACCTTCGCCGATATGACGGGATTCCACCGCATCGTCTGCCAGCTTATCGCCGCTGATACTGCCGTCAGGCAGCCACTCTGCGCTGTGGACTTCGGCCGCTAGATGCTCCAGCGTGATCTCACCTGCACCGATATGACGGGATTCCACCGCAACGTCTGCCAGCTTATCGCCGCTGATACTGCCGTCAGCCAGCAGCTCCGCACTGCGGACTTCGCCCGACAGATGCGCCAGCGTAATTTCACCTTCACCGATGTGACGGCCTTCCACCGCATTCTCCGCCAGCTTATCTGCACCGATACTGCCGTCAGCCAGCAGCTCAACTCCGCGCACTTCGCCCGACAGATGCGCCAGCGTAATTTCACCTTCGCCGATATGACGGCCTGCTACCGCATTCTCCGCCAGCTTATCTGCACCGATACTGCCGTCAGGCAGCAGATCGGCACTTCGGACTTCGCCGGCCAGATGCGCCAGCGTGATCTCACCTTCGCCGATATGGCGACCTGCTACTGTATCGTCCGCCAGTTTGCCTGCACCGATGCTGCCTTCAGGCAGCCACTCTGCGCCAAGTACTTCGGCGGCCAGATGCTCCAGCGTAATCTCGCCTGCACCGATATGACGGCCGGTTACTGCATCGTTCACCAAATGACTGCCATACACACTGTCTGCCGCCAAATGGCGGAAGCTGACGGAATCCTCGGCGAGCTTGGAGCCGCCGATACTGCCGTCAGGCAGCAGCTCCGAGGTACGCGTCTCCTGTGACAGATGCTTCAGCGTAATGCTGCCGTTCTTAATATGGCGGCTGTCTACGGCTTCTTTGACCAGATGGTCGCCATACACACTGCCGGGAGCCAGCTTCAGCGGGCCGATAGTGCCATCTGCCAGTTTTTCGGCACTGATGCTGCCGTCGGGAAGCCATTGCGCGCTGATAACCTCCTCAGACAGATGGTCCGGTGTTATTTCGCCTCCGCCGATATGACGGCTGCTTACCGCATCATCCGTCAGATGGCTGCCGTCCACACTTCCGGGCGACAGATGGCGGGAGGTTACCGCCTCATCCGCCAGCTTGGAGCCGCCGACACTGTGCTCGGGCAGCAGCCCGGAGGTGAAGACCTCCTCAGACAGATGATCCAGCGTAATACTGCCGCTGCGGATATGGCGGCTGTCCACCGCTTCTTGAATCAGGTGGTCACCGTATACACTGCCGGAAACCAGATGGGAAGCATCAATGGAGCCTTCGGCCAGCTTATCGCCGTCTATGCTGCGCTCAGGCAGCCACTGCGCGCTGCGTACTTCTGCGGCCAGATGCTCCAGGGTGATCTCACCCTCGCCGATATGGCGGCTTGCTACCGCATCATCCGCCAGATGACGGCCTTCCACACTCTCCGGCGACAGATGGCGGGAGCTCACCGCTTCATCGGTCAGCTTGGAGGTGCTGATACTGCCATCCTGTATCTGGATGGAGGATACCGAGCCGGGGAGAATATGCCCGTTTCCGACAGACATCGGCCGGATATGGGCACCGCCGACGCTTCCCGGAGCCAGATGTCTGCCCTGTACAGCGGTATCGCTGATCGAAGCGGGAGCAACAGCTCCCGGAGCCAGATGCTCGGCGGTTACTGCAGCAGTCGCCAGCTTGGAAGAAGTCACACTGCCGTCGGCAAGTTTAATGGAAGTAACAGCCAGATCGCTGATTTTGTCAGTAGAGATACTCTCCGGTGATATTTTTAATGAAGTAACGGCATGATCTGCCAGATGATGCGGCTGTACCGCACCCGCCGCCAGATGGACCTCCTTCACTGCTCCGGATGCCAGCTTATCGCCTGTCACCGCCCCGGCCTGCAGTGCGGTATTGCTTACACTGTGCTCAGCCAGATGTCTGCGCTCAACAGCTCCGGAAGCCAGGTGCTCCGTATCTACTACTCCGCCCTGCAGCACGCGGCCGCCCACACTGGCATCCGCCAGATGCTTTTCTTCAACGGCACAGAAGGCAATATGCTCCCCGCTCACACTTTCCCTGGCGATTGCATTTGCGTTCACTGCACCGCCAGCCAGCTTCGCACCGGTCACCGCTCCGTCCGCGAGTTTGGCTGTAGTTACGCTATGCGGAAGCAGGTGCTCAGCATTGACAGAGTCATGTGCAAGCACTTTGCCGCCTACCGAGCCGGCAGCCAGATGGCTTCCCAGTACGGCACCGGTCTGCAGCTGCTCTGAACCGACAGATTCCGCCGCCAGATGGGACTGGTCCACCGCCTCACGCTGTAAATGAGCGGAGGAGACGGACTGCATGGCGATCTGCGGACCGCGGACGGCTGATTTGGCCAGATGGCGGGTGGTTACTGCCTCATCAGCCAGCTTATGCGTCAGAATGCTCTGATCAGCGATTTTGGAGGAGGTGACTGCCTGCTCTACTATCTGGGCCGTCCCTACCGCTCCCTCTGCCAGCTTTACAAATGTAATACTCCGGTCTGCCAGATGATGCCCGTTAATCTCCCCGTCGCCGATATGCGACCCGTTTACGCTCTCCGGGCTTAAATGCTGGCTGCGCACCACCTTTTCTCCAAGCTGCCGCGCTCCGACTGCGCCATCGGCCAGGTGTGTGCTCTCGATAACGGCGGAACCCAGCTGCTCTTTGCCGATCAGACGGCTGGCCAGCTGTTCACGCCCGATCGCCCCCGGAGCCAGGTGCTTCGCCGATACGGTCCCTTCCTTGAGATGACGGCTGTCAATGGCACCTTCGGCGATTTTGTCGCCGCTGATTTCGCCGTCGGCGATTTTGTCGCCGGATACCGCATCATCCGCCAGCTTGGAGCGGTCTATAATCCCGTTGGCCAAATGACGGCTGACGATGCTGCTGCTGAGAATTTTCTCGCCGCTTACGGCGCCGTCCTCCAGCAGCTCGGAGGTAATCAGCAGCTCGCTGAGATGCCGTCCGGAAATCGAGCGGTCCGCAATCTGCTCCCCGCCGATTGTCCGGTCAGCCAGCTTTTCAGGGCCGATGCTGCCGTTTTTCAGCTTTTCTCCGCCGATCGAATGATCCAGCAGCTTACCGCCGCTGATGCTGCCTTCCGCCAAATGCTCGCCTGAAATGGATTCGTGGGCGATTTTAGAGGAGGTAACCGCCTTTTCAGCAATGTTGATGCTCTGTACCGCGTAATCCTGCAGCCAAGGTGTACCGATAATGCCGAATTTCAGCTTGGACCCGTCAATCGTGCGGGGGGCGATTTTGGAGCCGGTAACCGCCGCTTCGGAGATGTCGTCGGTATAGACCTTCTGCAGCCGTTCCTTTTCTGTCAGCAGCGGTTCAGCAGGGATGCTTACCCGGACATCCGTCTCACTCAGGAGCGGAGCCTCGGCCGCCGGCTGTTGCTGCGGCCCTGGCTGTAGCTGGGGAGCCGGTTCAACGGTAACAGCTTCTGCCGGAGCCGGAAGCTCCGCCGTATCTACCCCGCTGACCAGCAGGGTCGCTGCCGTCATATCCTCCGACGTATCCGTTTCCCCGGTTGATAGATCCCCCTGTACTCTTTGACCGCTACGCAGCATGCTCAGTTCTGTTTTATTGGGATTATCCACATAATAAAGACGCCGTTTGGATTGGTTATGCCGGTTCTTTCTGGAGCCCTTCACAAGCAGTCTCCTCCTTCCATCGATTGTTTCTCCTTGGCATCATATGCAGTGGAATAGGCGGATGACACCCTTTTGCACCGGGCCCGGCATGGTTTAGCATTACAACATTCATCTTTTTTTAGCCGGATATCCCCATCTTCTATACAAGTAGAAACGGCTATGCCGTCCTCAACAGGACGGTATCCGTTTCTGCGGGAAATATAAGGATGAGGTATAGTGTAAAACTTATAAATTCTTATATTTTAAAAAAGGGCATCTGCCGCCGCGCATTCGTCCATCCTCAAGCCCCCGTACAAACATACAATGCTAGAGAAGCGGAACCGCCGTCACAGGGAGTCATTACAGAAGCTAACAGGAGGAACGAACATGGGGCAAAAGCTCGTGGGGATACTGCTAAATGCCGCTATGCACCGGGGCGTTCCCCGGTTAAAAACGGGACAGGAGTCGCTGGAGGTCTACGAGGAGGCTGCTGCCGGATATGGAATGGTCCCCTGCTTCCTGCAGCTGTCCGACATCAATCTTGAACCCGGATTCAGCGTGGCTTACGTGAAAGGCCTTCAGGGATACCAGCGGACCGTCGTCCCGACGCCGTCCGTCATTCATAACAGGGCCATTTACAGCCCATACAGTACCGGGGTTGAACGGCTGCTGGGGCAGGGCCTCCTGATTTTTAATACATGCAACCGTTATGGAAAAGATCAGATTCATCGTCTGCTGCAGCAGAATGTGGCTTTGCGGGGATTCTTGCCTGACTCTGCAGCCGGACTGGCCGGACTCAGGGACATGGTCAACCGCCATCATGATCTCATTCTCAAGCCGTGCCGCGGGAGTGTCGGGAAGGGCGTTATGCGCCTGTCGCGAAAAAGCGGTACCCGGCGCTGGATCTGGACTTATCTTCCTTCCGGGTCCCGCCGCTATGTCAGCAGAAGCGTCAGCCAGGAGAATCTGCACCGGGTGCTGCGGGCACGCTTCGCTGCCATGCCGTATCTGGTGCAGGAGCGCATTCCGCTGGCTGAAATGAACGGCCGCCCCTTTGATCTGCGTGTCACGGTACAGCGCGGCTGGGGCGGAAACTGGCAGGTGACCGGCATGTTCGCCAAGCTTGCGGCACCGGGCGGCTTCGTCTCCAATATCGCCAGGGGCGGCGAAGCGTTCAGTACCTCCGCTGTGCTGGAGCAGGTTTTTGGCGGCGAGGGGGCTGCAAGCATCCGTATGTCCGTTCATACACTCAGCCTCTCCATCGCACGCCAGCTGGAGAGAAGCCTGCCAGGGCTGGCCGATATCGGGCTGGATATCGGCATCACCAAGGACCGGCGGCTGTACTTTATTGAGTGCAACGGCCGCGACCAGCGGTACGGCTTTCAAAAAGCCGGACTCAGCGACACCTGGAAGGACAGCTACCGCAGGCCTATGGGCTATGCCCGCTACCTGCTG
This sequence comes from Paenibacillus sp. fava2, assembly GCF_058313675.1. Lineage (NCBI taxonomy): Bacteria > Bacillati > Bacillota > Bacilli > Caryophanales > Paenibacillaceae > Paenibacillus > Paenibacillus sp. fava2. Next base: position 6,032,984 of record NZ_CM177755.1, read on the forward strand.
GATGACCCCTCCAGGTATATCCGTTATTGATTTGTCTCCTATTCTATGTCAATATAATGCAGAGCAGTAACGGCCCCGGCTGACGGGACCGTTACTCTGCAAGACGGAAGGGAGATAATCATGGTTAAACAATTGCTGCGGCTGATGACCGAGCTGTCTTCGCATAGGTGGCTTTCCCGGTTAATGGGTGCTTTTTCCCATAGCAGACTCAGCCGTTTTTTGATCCCAACATTTATTCGGACTTATCGTATTCCTGCCGCCGAAGCGGAGAAGCCCTCCGGAGAGTACCACACGCTGAATGAATTTTTCAGCCGCAGGCTGAAGCCGGGCATGCGCCAGATCGCAGAAGGCGCGAACGCCGTGGCAAGCCCCGTAGACGCTCTAATCACCGCGATGGGTGAGATTCATTCCGGAACCATCATGAATGTCAAAGGTCAGGATTACCTGCTGGAGGAGCTGCTCAACCACTCGCCGCATCAGGAGCTTTACAAAAAAGGCTTCTTTTTCGTCCTGTACCTCAGTCCAACCGATTACCACCGTATTCACTCGCCGCTTACCGGACGCCGGATTGAGAGCGATTATATCCGCGGACGGGCATATCCAGTCAACGAATTCGGCATGAGACATATGAAAAGCGTGCTGAGCCGCAACGAACGGCTCATTACTTATATTGCCGGAGCAAACGGTGAAGCCGCCGTTGTGAAGGTGGGCGCGATGAATGTCAGCAGTATCCGCTATTCGGATGAGCAGGCTGATCAGTGGCTGATCGGCGATGATCTCGCCTATTTTGAATTCGGCTCCACAGTAGTACTGCTGCTTGAGAACGGTACCTTTACCCCGCGTCCCGGACTTGCGGAAGGAACAAAGGTCAGGATGGGTGAACTGCTCGGAACGCAAAGCAGGCCTTAATTGTAAGATGCATACACCAAAAAGGGTACTCCATTGCCGGTTCAGGCAGGGAGTACCCTTTATTGTGGTTTGATCCTCAGGCTCCGTTATTCCATTACTTTGCCCGGATTGGCTACATCCCGGGCCTTCTCCTGTACCTCTTCAGGAACCCCGAGATAAAAGCGGCTGACCGGCTTCACATCATCATCCAGCTTGTAGACAAGCGGGACTCCGGTGGGCACATTCAGATTCAGCAGGGTCGGCTCATCCAGATCCTCCATGAATTTAATCAGTGCCCGCAGCGTGTTGCCGTGAGCCGAGATGAGCACCCGCTCCTTCTTGCGGATCAGCGGTACAATCCGGTTGTTCCAGAAATCGCCGACACGCCCGACGGTATCCTGCAGACTCTCGCCGCGTGGGATATCGCCGGGGCGGACCTCCTTGTAGCGGACATCGTTGCGGGCATACCGCGGATCATCCGGCGTGAGCAGCGGCGGACGGACCGACAGGCTGCGCCGCCAGATATGCAGCTGCTCTTCCCCGTATTTTACGGCGGTTTCGCTTTTGCTCAGCCCCTGCAGCGCCCCGTAATGCCGCTCGTTCAGCTTCCATGATTTCTGCACCGGAATCCAGAGCAGGTCCATCTCCTCGAGCACATAGTTCAGCGTCTTGATTGAGCGCTTCAACACAGAAGCAAAAGCAAGATCGAAAGAGTAGCCCGCCTCCCGGAGCAGCTTGCCGGCAGCCTTGGCCTCCTGAACCCCTTTTTCCGTCAAATCCGGATCACTCCAGCCCGTAAACAGGTTCTGGCGGTTGTATTCGCTCTCCCCATGCCGTATCAACACGATTTCGTACATACTCTCTCTCTCCTTTACCCTTTGGCTCATTTACTTGCTGTTCTGATTATACCGTGCTCCGGCCTTCTATATCCGGCTTCTATACGGGAATGTTGCCTCTCCTTACCCTTATACCCCGGCAGGAAGCGACAGATACGCATAGCCGCAAATACGTCTCACGGCCGCCAAACCCGGAAATCAAAAAACCGGCCGCCTGCCGGCTCCGGTTCTCTGCTGAAACTGCTCTATACTTACATTATTTCCGTTATTTCCGTTATTTCATATAAAAGCTTTAGAACCACTGATCAGTGGCTGTGCCGCTTATCTGTTTCATCCGTCTCCAGCGGCTCCGGCAGTAACCGGCGCTCCCGCACTTGAGAGCATTATTTGAAATCCGGCGTCCTCTTAACATGCCTGTATTCTCCCCTTTCATGCTGCATATACATCTTCTGCTAAACCAGGTTGCAACGTATTTACCCTCAGCAGAAAAGACTGAAACAAAGCGGCACGTACAGGAAGGCCACAGGCGGTCAGCGGATCTCGGAAGGACTTTTACCGGTGTGCTGCTTGAATTGGCGGCTGAAAAAGAAAATATCACGGTATCCCAGCGCATCCGCCACCTCGGTGACATTCATCCCGGCATACAGCAGCAGATGCTGTGCCCGCTCAATCCGGGCCCGGATCACATACGACTGCACCGAAGAACCGGTGATCTCCTTGAATTTGATAGAGAAGTAACGCGGGGACAGGCCCGCCCGGGCGGCCAGATCCTCGACCCGGTGAGAGGCCCCGGGATGCTGGCTTACATAGTTGGCCACCTCATGGATAATTTCGGTCAGATGATTGCTAACATGCCGTTCTACCGGCATCATCCGGTCCTCTCGCAGCAGATGGATCATCAGCTGCTTCAGAATCAGACGTCCCTCTTCCTCTGCGGCAAAGGTCTTCACCAGAAATAGCCGCACATAACGGGCCAGCAGATGCTCGAATTCCACCGTTTCACTCAGTTCCCGGTAAGGCTCAGGGATCTCGGACACCGCTTCGGTCACATCAAAATGAATATATGTAAGAACCAGAGGCTTTTGCGGATTATGTGTCGCATACGTATAATCGCCCGGCCGGAACAGGAAGCAGCTTCCCTTGCCCACCTGAAAAGGCGTACCGTTGCGCACGACCGTCCCCTCCCCGCTCCAGACATAGAACAAATCATAATTTTGCAGCGGCTTCTCTCTTTTCTGCCATCTCCAGCCTGGTTCACAGACGATCTTCGCCAGGGCCGGAAGTATGACAAAAGAGGACGGCGATACGTGAAGCATAATTTTTCCCTCCTAAAGGTTGTTTACGGTTCCTATAAAAATTGAACTGATCAATGTTCGAACCCCCGTCTGCTGTTCGCGGTAAAAATCCGCTGACTGCTTAGGCTTCCGGAGAGAGCTTATCTGTGCCGAAAAGCTTTCGGGCGGACGCTTCCGCTCCTGCAGCTCCCCTGCTAATAGCTCATTACCGGACAAGCTCCCGCCGACGCGTCAGCTTATCGGATTAAGAGGGCATGATCCGAAAATGGAGTGTTTTCGGGCCCGCTATTGGTGCCATTAAGGGGATTTTTCCCTTTAATGGAGTACTTTCGGCCCGCTATTGGTGCCGTTAAAGGGATTTTCCCCTTTAATGGAGTACTTTCGACTCGCTATTGGTGCCATTAAGGGGATTTTGCAGCTAGAATAAAAAGTGGACACCCGTTAAGAGAGCATGAATAATGAACTTAACGAGGAGGTGTTCACATGGGTGAACAACGGCAACGATACAATGAAAAGTTTAAAAGAGAAACCGTCAAGTATATTCAGGAACAGACGAAGACGGTAGTGGAGATTGGTGAGGAGCTGGGGATCTCCCCTGGCGTGCTGCACAACTGGCTGGCGAAGTATCGGGAGTTCGGCAATGAACCTGTAAACAGTGCGGAAAAGGTTCGCGAACTCGAGCAGCGGCTGGCCGAACAAGAAAAAGAATTACGGGCAAGAGCGCAACGAATTGCAGACGTCGAAGAGGAGCTTGCCATCGTAAAAAAAGCGGTGCACATCTTCAGCAAACCAAAGAACTGAGATTTCAGTTCATCGAAACCCATCGCTCTGAGTTTCGAGTGGAGAAGATGTGCAGCGTTCTCAAAGTCTCCCGGAGCGGGTTTTACAAATGGCAAAGCGTGGCTACCAGCCCCCAAGCGGAGCGTAAGGCACGGTTACTCCAGCGAATCACCTATCATTTCAAGGATAGCAAGAAACGTTACGGCAGCCCAAAAATCACCAAGCTTCTACAGAAAGAAGGCTACATCGTTAGCGAGCGGACGGTAGGGAAATACATGCAAGAGCTGGGTTTACGCTCATGTGTCGCCAAGCGCTTTCGCGTGAAGACGACCGATTCCAATCACGATTTGCCCATCGCCCCGAACCTACTGAACCAAGACTTCAAGACCGCCGAACCCAACAAAGTCTGGGTTACGGATATCACCTACATCCCCTGCCGGGAAGGCCGGCTGTACTTGGCCAGTGTGCTCGACCTCTGCACGAAAGAAATTGTTGGTTGGAGGCTAGAGGAGCGAATGACGACTGATCTGGTACTAGGTGCCTTGGACGATGCTTACCAAGCGAAACGGCCCAAGAAGGGACTCACCCATCACTCTGATCGGGGATCGCAGTATGCCTCAGCAGATTACCGTAAACGTCTTAAGAAGTACCACATGAAGGCAAGCATGAGCCGCAAGGGAAATTGCTATGACAATGCCTGCATCGAATCCTTTCATAGCGTACTAAAGAAAGAATTTGTCTATTGCACCAAGTTCAAAACGAAGCAACAAGCGCAGGACGAGATGTTCCAGTACATTGAATTCTTTTATAACCGCAAGCGAATCCACAGTGCGCTAGGCTATGTTTCCCCTGTCCAGTTTGCGGCGAAGTTTAAAAAGAGAAAAACCGCATAATCTTTTTTTCTTGTGTCCACTTTCTTGACGGAGGTCCATTTTTCCCTTTAATGGATCACTTTCGACCCGCTATGGTGCCATTAAGGGGATTTTTCCCTTTAATTGGGCACTTCCAGCCCGCTATTAGTGGCATTAAGGGGATTTTTCCCTTTAATGGAGCACTTTCGGGCCGCTATTTGTGCCGTTAAGGGGATTTTTCCCTTTAATTGAGCACCTTCAGCCCGCTATTGGTGCCATTAAGAGGATTTTTCCCTTTAATTGAGCACCTTCAGCCCGCTATTGGTGCCATTAAGAGGATTTTTCCCTTTAATGGAGCACTTTCGGGCCGCTATCGGTGCCATTAAAGGGATTTTTCCCTTTAATGGAGCACAGAGATGGCTTTTCCAAAAGACTTTATACTCATTTAGCTCTTGGCTACGATTCCGGCACAATTAGCTCGTACATCAAGGCCAAATCTATTTAGCACCCTTTTCTTATCTTTAATAATACCTTGTCACGCACGGTTTTGCACATCATTCCAGGCCAGCTGCAGGCGGCTCACACCCTCCTCCAGTGCTGCAGCATCCAGGTGGGAGAACGAAAAGCAGGCCGCCGCACCGGAGGGCCTGATCCGGTACAGCGCGGCGTCGCGGAAATCTGCACCACGCCGGAGAGCCGCCGCCCGGAAGGCGGCGAATTCCGCGTCTGTGCGCAGCCATCGCGCATAAAGATGCAGGCCGGCGTCACCCGGCAGCACTTCAAAAACCGTTCCGAGACGCGCTGCCAGCAGCGTCCGGAGAAGACGCGCACGTTCACCGTAAACGCGCGTCATGCGCCGCAAGTGCCGGCTGTACCCGCCGGTACCCATGAACCGAGCCAGGGCGCGCTGTTCCAGCTGGCCCGCCGGCAGCGGCTCATATAGCGCCTTGGCGGCGGTCACCGGCGCCACCAGTGATGAAGGCAGCACAGCGAAGCCTACCCGCAGCCCGAAGAACATGCTGTTGGAGAAGGAGCCGACATAAACGACCCGCTCCTCCCGGTCAAGTGCCTTCAGCGGCTCAATCGGCCGTCCGCCCCAGCGGAACTCGCTGTCATAATCATCTTCGATGATGACAGCCTGATGACGCCGGGCCCACTCCAGCAGTCTGCGCCGCCGCTCCAGAGGCAGCACAGCTCCTGTGGGGAACTGCCGGCTTGGCGTAACAAACAGCAGGCCAGCTTCCCAGTCTTCGGGGACAAGCCCGCTATCGTCCACTCTGCCCGGCAGCAGCTTACCGCCGCCAATTTCCACTGCCCGGCGGATGCCGTGATAGCCCGGATCCTCAACCACAGCGCTGCTGCCCTGCTCCAGCAGGAGCTGAGTCAGGATGACGATGCCCTGCATGGAGCCGCTGAACAGCACGATCTGTCCGGCCTCTGCGCGGATTCCGCGGGTAATCCTCAGATGAGCAGCGATCGCCCGCCGCAGCCCTTCGTCACCCTGGGGCGGGCAGTAGCTGTCCAGCAGGCCGCCCTGCTTGCCCCCGGCATAATTCAGCGCACTCCGCCACTCGGCATACGGGAACTGCCCCCGCTCCATACCGCTGCTGCGGAAGCTGATGAAGCCGTCACCGGCCCGTTCATAGACAGAGAGCTGCCGCTCCATCAGCCGCTCTCCCCAGACACTGAGCTTAACCGGCGCAGTTGAACCCGCCGTCCTGTTCCCGTAACCCGGAACGCCCTCTACAGGTGCTTCTCCGCTGACAGCCGCGGCCACAATCGCACCAGCACCTGACCCTGCACCCGCCCCAACCCCGTCACCGCCTCTCAGCTCAGCACACTCAGCTTCTCCGGGCAACCCCCGGGATGCACCGCTCCCCTCATACGCACCAGCACCCGCACCAGCACCGCCACCGCCTCTCAGCTCAGCACACTCAGCTTCTCCGGGTAACCCCCGGGATGCACTGCTCTGCTCATACGCACCCGCACCAGCACCAGGCTCCTTCCAGCCCCCGCCTCCCGGCACGGAACTGGCCGTCTCCCCGTGCCGCTCACGTTCAAATCCCGCCCGGCTTGCCGGCGGTTCTCCGGCGTCTTTCTTTTCGCCGGCCTCCCCAAACACGCCAAACACGCCGGCCTCCGAGACAAAGGTGCCGCGTCCCCGTTCGGTTTGGATATAGCCGTCGGCAAGCAGCATATCGTATACCTGCGATGCTGAACCGCGGGACAGCTGGTATAGCTCGGCCAGCTTCCTTGTTGAGGGCAGCCGCGTCCCTTCCGGCAGCGTGCCGCCCAGGATCGCTGTGCGGAGTGCATGATACAGTGCAAGATATTTGTAACGGTAGATGTCGAGATACTGTTCATAAGGCAGCGTAAAAATCATACATCTCCTTCTCCCTCCAAAGTGGACCATTAAAATTAATGTAAACCGGTCCTTTTTTTATGTCAATTCTTGCACTATGCTGATTGGAATTTGATGGGCACCTGCACCAACATGCATCTGCTACTCAAAAAAAGAGAGGATGACCCGCCATGCGCAGAAAAGAGTTCAAGATCGAACAGGAAGAGGAAATCACAGCTTTTCTCCAGGGGATGAGTTTCGGCTTTCTGGGAACCGTTGATGAGCAGGGGCACCCCAGGGTGACACCGCTAAACTTCGTATATTCGGAAGGCCATTTTTATTTTCACGGCAGCCATGCCGGAGACAAAATGGATCACATCCGCCGCCAGCAGCAGGTCTGCTTCACCGTAGCAGATGAATATGCGCTGATCCCGTCCTATTTCAGCAACCCTGAGCTGGCCTGCCCGGCCACTGCCTATTTCAAAAGCGTGACGGCCTTCGGGCAGGCCGAGCTTGTTGAGGACCTCAACGAAAAAGCAGCTGTAATGTCACTTTTTATGCAAAAGCTTCAGCCTGAAGGCGGATATATTCCTATCACTGCTGATGACCCCAGGTACCGGCCAGGGCTGAAAGCCGTAGCCGTTGTCCGGATCACCCCCGATGAGCTGACCGCCAAATTCAAATTCGGCCAGAATCTGAAGGAGGAGGGGCGGGCAGGCATTACGCGCGGCCTCACAGAACGCGGCGGAGCCCGCGATGCCGAAACACTGGAAATGATGAAGAAATACTGCCCCTACCATTCCTGACGGAATTTTTCGAAAAGTATTCAAAAAACGCGGCTTTCTTCAGTGACGCAGGCAGGCCACGGTGATATAATGTTAGGCAATGTTAACGTATATATCCCAGAAGAATACCGGAAGGATGAAACGGATGAATCCACTGGCTGGACAATTGAACGACAATATCAAGGCAGGCAATGAACATGTGTACGACATGCTTTCCAATCTTGGCAAAGCGATCTATTTTCCCAAAGAGGGCATTCTGAGCCAATCTGCCGAGGCGGCGGCTCACGCCAAGAAGTACAATGCTACCATCGGTATCGCAACCGAGAACGGTGTCCCTATGCATCTTGCCGTCATTCAGGATAAGCTGTCCGCTTACAGTCCCAAAGACCTGTACAGCTATGCGCCGCCTGCCGGCAAACCGGAGCTGCGTACCGTATGGCGGGAAAAGATGCTGCGCGAAAACCCTTCGCTCGAAGGCAAGTCCTTCGGCAATCCCATTGTAACCAACGCCCTTACCCACGGGCTTAGTATTGTTGCCGATCTGTTCGCCGGGGAAGGCGATGCCATCATCTATCCGGACAAGAACTGGGAGAACTACGAGCTGACCTTCGGGATCCGCCGGCTCAGCCGCATCGTCAATTATCCCCTGTTCACTGAAGATATGAAGTTCAACAGCGAAGGCCTGCTCGAAGCACTGCTCGCCCAGAAGGACCACGGCAAAGCCATCGTGCTGCTGAACTTCCCTAATAATCCTACCGGCTATACACCGGGTCTTGAAGAAGGCGAAGCGATTGTCGCCGCCATTCTCCGTGCTGCCGAGGAAGGCATCAATGTTGTCGTGGTCAGCGATGACGCCTATTTCGGGCTCTTCTTTGAGGATTCACTCAAGGAATCACTGTTCGGCCGTCTGGCTAACCTGCATCCGCGCGTGCTGGCCGTCAAGGTTGACGGAGCCACCAAGGAAGAGTTCGTCTGGGGCTTCCGTGTCGGATTTATCACTTATGCTTCGGAAGACAAAGAGCTGCTGGCTGCCCTGGAGCAGAAGACGCTCGGCATCATCCGCGCCACGATTTCCAGCGGTGCCCATCCATCACAGACCTTTGTGCTGGATGCCCTGAAATCGCCGCAATTCCCGCAGCAGAAGGAAGATAAGTTCCAGATCATGAAAGGCCGTGCCAACAAAGTGAAGGCACTGCTGGACAGCGGCAAATATGGTGACGACGTCTGGACCTATTATCCGTTCAACTCCGGCTACTTTATGTGTCTGAAGCTGCACACGGTACCTGCCGAAGCACTGCGTCTCCACCTGATCCACCAGTACGGGCTGGGTACCATCGCCCTGGGCGAGACGGATCTGCGCGTTGCCTTCTCCTGTATCGAAGAAGATCAGCTTGAGGATCTGTTCGACATGGTATACGCAGGCATCCGTGATCTGGAGCAGGCCGGCAAATAAACTTAGCTAACACAAGCAGACAGTCCCGGAATCACCGGGGCTGTTTTTTTTTTGCAATCATAAGGTGCCGCCGTTAAGTACCTGAGTCAGCGTACAGGCCAACGCTCAATCCTGCGGGGTTATTTTGCAGCCTCATGGCAATGGCCTATACACGTTCTTCCCTGTGCACATACAATACGGTGTACTCAAGTACAACAACACATTCGAAAGGGGAATGAACATGAGCGAAGAAGTAAGAGGCGGATACGGATACCCTGGATTCACAAGCACTGGCGCTATTCTGGTTCTCTTCATCCTGCTGGTTATCATCAGCCGTTCACTCTTTGTCTAACTGATATCTTTTGATATACAGCAAAGAAGCCTTGATGCGGAGCCTATGCTCCCTTCAAGGCTTCTTGCTGTTGCGCCCGCTTATCCGTTACAGATCGTCATCATCCGGGTCAGCCGCTTTGCGCTGCATATACATTTTGAAAAAGAAGGCCAGCAGCGCACCGCACAGCAGGCTGACGGCGGCCGGAAGCGGCCGTTCCCCCAGGGTGAGCAGAAAAGGCCAGCCAAGGATCAGCACTAGCACCAGCAAAGTGCGGAAGATGAATTGTGTTGTGCTGTCTGCCCTGCTGCCTGCGGGCAGCGGATACACCGTGAGCCAGAACGACTCACTGTGCAGCTTGCGCAGTGCCGACAGCTGGATGCCGGTGATGAACAGGAAAAACAGGTAGATGCCGGTTCCGGCATAGCTGCTGCGGTTCCACAGGACCAGCAGCATACCCAGAACGGCAATCCGCAGCACAATGCCGAAGACATCGCCGCGGGCGAAGCTTTTGGTCAGCAGGAAGCGGTAGGCGCTGTCCCGCTTCCAGGCGATGCCGCCGCCCCAGCGGGACAGATAACGCCGGGCGTAGACCCGCTGCTCGCGTCCCGGCACGTCCACGAACCAGCCGAGCATCATCAGGGCCCTTGTGCCCTGGTTCTTCTCGGTGGCAATCAGCCGCTCCCAGGGAACCGCATGCCGGTTAGGAACACGGAGCGCCGCGAAATAGGCTGCAGCCAGAATAACGATGAAGATCAATGCCCGCAGCGGAGGCTGCCATAGCCATGCCGCAATCATCAGCCCGCCTACTGCCCAGCGCAGCAGCTGGTATCCGGCAGCTGCAGGGCGGGAGAGCATCGCGATCTCCCGCCACAGCCCGTAGCTGGACAGCAGCTTCACTGCAATCAGCACCACAGCTGTAAGCAGCAAGGACCCGGGCGCAGCATCCGTGCGTATGTACAGCGGCCATAATGTAATGAGAATGAAGGCCAGCCGAAGAATTTTCCAGACGTTTCCGCTCACCCAGGCCGGCGCAAAATACTCCTTCATCCGGTGGCCCTGCGGCAGGAGAAAGATCGTATCCGGGCTCCGCAGATAAGTCCGGAAGCTGCTGTGCACCGCTGCAGGCAGCAGGAGCACCAGCATAATCCAGCGGATCGGCAGATCGGCCGGCGTATCGCGCAGCAGCGCGGTATACCAGGCAGAGAACGCGATCAGCACAAGCAGGAGCACCATGGCTACACCGCTTCTGATTACATATCCCGCATAGGGGATCATGCTGCCCATGAACCGGCTGCGCCGCTGCCGGCGCAGCTCTTTCAAATCCATATCATTTCCCTCCCTGCACCAGTTCGTAGAACAGCTGCTCCAGGTTCAGGCCGCGCAGGCCAGCAGCTTCAGTCATCTCGGCAAGCGTGCCCTGGGCGATAACCTTGCCGCGGTGCAGCACGATGAAGCGGTCGCAATAATTCTCAATCGTGGACAGGATGTGGGAGCTGAGCAGAATGGAAGCGCCAGATTGTTTCAGCTCCAGCATGAAATCAAGCAGGGACCGGATACCGAGCGGATCAAGCCCCAGGAACGGCTCGTCGATTACATAGAGTGCCGGCCTTGCCACAAAGGCACACATAATCATGACCTTCTGCTTCATCCCCTTTGATAAATGGGAGGACAGCGTATCCATCTTGTCCTCCATATTAAAGAGTGTCGCCAGCTGCAGGCTGCGGGTCTCATAATCACTGCGCTCCACGCCGTAAGCCCTGGCCGTAAATTCAACATGCTCACGGACCGTCATTTCCTCATACAGGAGAGGCGATTCCGGTACGAACGTCAGCGCGCTGTGATACCCTTCCGGGTCGCTGCTCCGGGTCTTGCCCCGGACGGTGATTTCGCCTTTGTGCGGCGACATCAGCCCCAGGATATGCTTCATCGTTGTGCTCTTGCCTGCTCCGTTCAGTCCGATCAGCCCGACCATTTCACCGGGCTTCACCTCCAGGCCGATATCATGCAGCACCGGCTTGTTCAGGCTGTATCCTCCGCTCAATCCCGTAATTTGCAGTACGGGGGCACTATTCATTGACCGTCACCTCCCGTGGTTTTGTTCTTGAGCCACTTTGGCGCTCCTTTGTTCTTGCGGTTCTTCTCGCGTTCCGCACTGCTGCTGCGGGCTTTGCCGCCGCCCGCAGCAGGGGCCGCTCCCCCGCTGCGCCCGCCTGGGGCCCGGCCGGCCCCGTGCTGCGGCTCACGCCGCACAGCCGCGCCGGAGCCCGCGCCGTCCGGCCGCGCTGCCGCCGGCCTTGCGCCTGCCGCATCCGGCTGCGCCGCTGCCGTCCGCACCGGCTTGCCGCCGCGCGGCGCCGCGCTCTCCCCGCGCTGGCCGCCCGAACCCCCGCTGCCTTGGCTGGGCGCCGGTCTGCGGGCTTCATCCGCCGGCAGCACTTTGCCGGCGGACAGGGCCCGTTCCTCGAGCTGAATATCCAGCTCGCGGGCGAACTTGCGCATGATAAACGTCTGCTGCTCGGTGACGATCGTCACCGACAGCCCGCGTTTGCCCATGCGCCCGGTACGGCCGGCACGGTGCACATAGTGCTCGGCGTCAAAGGCCGGATCGAAGCTGACGACAAGCGTCAGATCTTCGATGTCGAGCCCCCTTGCCGCCACGTCGCTGGCGACCAGCACGCGGAACTTGCCGTCCCGGAATTTGGCCAGCACGTTGCTTCGCGTAACCTTGTCGGCATCGCCGTACAATGCCGCCGCCGTAAGGCCAAGATGGTTCAGCTTCGCCTCCACCTCGGCTATGTCCTCCGTTGCATTAACAAACACAATCGCCCGTTTCGGATTGTAGTGGCGGATAATCCGGCGCAGCACATCCACCTTGTTCCGTTCCTCTGTCACTACATAATGATGCTCCAGCGTCTGGGCGGTCATTACACCCGGGTCAATGCCGATCTCGGCCGGGTTCTTCATCTCCCGCGCGGCCAGTGCTTTTGTCTCCGGGCCAATGGTCGCAGACAGCATGACCAGCTGGCGGGTACGCAGCGCGCTGCTGACAATCTTGGCTACCTCGCCGGCTCCGCTGAGCTGGAACATCTGGTCGGCCTCGTCAATGACAATCGTGCTGACCTCGTGCATCTTGAGCTTGCGCAGGCCGATCAGCTCGCGGATGCGTCCCGGTGTGCCGACGACAAGCTGGGGATGCTCGCGCAGCTTGTCAATCTGGCGTTTGATCGCCGCTCCGCCGATCAGTCCCATCACCTTGATGCCGCGGTGATCGCCGTACCGCTCTGCCTCGCGGAGAATCTGCATGGCCAGCTCCTGGGTCGGGGCCAGCACCAGCTTTTGCACCACTCTCTGCTCCGGGTTAATCCCTTGAAGCAGCGGCAGCAGGTAAGCCAGCGTCTTGCCTGTTCCGGTCTGGGAAGCGGCAAGCACGTCCCTACCCTCCAGCAGCAGCGGGATCGTCTGCTCCTGGACGGGAGACGGGGCGGTAATGCCGAATTCCGACAATCGGGCAACAAGGTCCTCCTGGATGCCGATGGCCGCAAAAGAAGCGTTAGTCATAAGTATGTTTCATCCTTTTCGCTAAGTAATATCTTCATTATATGCCAAAAAGGCCTCTCCACCAAATGGAAGGCCATTTTCTTGTGAATACTTCTATTTACGGTTCATTGCATTATAAGTCAGCTTGTCTGCCAAGCGTGGGAACAAACCATACAGCCGGATACCGAAGCCGGCAATTCCGGGAAGATCGATTTCTTCCTTGCGCTTCTCCATCAGCCTGACGATTCTGGCGGAGACATACTCGGGGGTCATCATCATCCGGGCCACATTCTTCTGGTAATTGCCGGAGGGATCTGCCGTCTTGAAGAAATCGGTGGCAATCGGTCCCGGATTGACCGCAGATACGGTGATTCCGCTCCCCCTCAGCTCCTGGCGCAGGGCATTCGTGAAGCCCAGCACGGCATGCTTGGTCGCCGTGTAGGCAACCGACCGGGCTGTGCCGATTTTGCCGGCCATTGAGGCTACATTGACAATCTGTCCGCTGCCCCGCTGCAGCATATGAGGAACAACCGCCTTGGTACAACGGACGATGCCCATGTAGTTGACGTCCATCATATCATCGAACTCCTGCGGCTCCATCTCGGTGAATCCCGCGAATTTGCCGTAGCCGGCGTTGTTCAGCAGAATATCAATTCTGCCGTAAGCCGCCAGGATTTCAGTGAACACCCTTGCCACTTCAGATTCATCAGTAACATCGCAGGTATACAGTCCAAAAACGCCCGGAATCCCGGCCGCCGTTTCTTTCAGCTTCTTCTCCGAACGGGCCAGCAGAACGGGAACCGCTCCCTTGGCGCTGAGCATCCGGGCAGTAATGGCTCCGATCCCGCTTGAAGCTCCTGTAATTACAACAATCTTGTCTTTAAGCTGTTGCATGAATATCTTTCAGCTCCTAAAGTCCGCCTAAGAAATCATCACTTGAATATCGAGTTCTCCAATGCCTTCCATCAGCAGCGGGATGCTGAGTGCTCTGCGCGGAACAATAGCCATGCTCTCCAGCTTCATCAGCTTTGGCGGCGTAATATCAACGGATACCCCCTGATTGGAAAGAATCGTGCTGGCATTTCCGCTGATCATATTGCCCAGCTCCGAAATAGCACTCTGCCCCATTTCATCCATTTCTGCGATCGGATAGCCGCCCATCATTGCGGATACCATCTTCAGCGCCACATGCTCCTCAAGCCCGAAAATAATATCCCCGCTGAGCTGCCCTGTCATTCCCACCTGAATCCATATATGATTATCGATCAGTTCAATTTCCTTGATGCCCAGATTTCCGGTGGATGGCGAGACCTGAACCACCTGCTCAATTACAATGCGTGCAGACTCTAGAAATGGATTGATTACTTCTGCTTTCATGAAAGTGCTGTCCCCCCTCTACCTGGCTTTAGTCATATACCAAAAGTCCTAAGCGATAATGATTAATTATACTTCATATATCGGCATTATTCACCAAAAATTAATGCTCTTGTCGAAGGAATTCAAAAGATAGTTTTATGCCCCGCATTGCCCTGCCGGATGTAATCTCCTATAATTTAATCAAATGCCAACACTCCGCGTAAGATAAGCCTGTTTAAACCATCTATTTCCCTGTACAGCATTTCAGATTAATGATCCTGCGAGAACGCCCGGTTTCCACACTATATAACAATTCAGCTATTCGGCGAACGATTCGGTAGGCAAAAGGGGGCACATCTATGAACATTAGCCAGCTGGAGACACTGATCACAATCTCCAAGACGATGAGCTTTCGCAAGGCAGGCGAACTGCTTAACCTGACCCAGCCGGCAGTTTCGGCACAGATCAAAAGTCTGGAGGAAGAGTTCAAAACACAGCTTGTAGACCGTAACCAGCCGGTTACCCTGACGGACAGGGGCAAAGTATTCCTTACGCATGCAGAAAAGATTGTGGGCATTGTGGAGGAGCTGAAGCAGCGGCTTGCCGATCTGGACGAGAATCCCCAGGGGCATATTATTCTCGGAACGACCACCTCCATTGCGATACAGATTCTGCCGCGCATCCTGTCCTATTTTCAGGACCAGTTCCCGCATATCAAAACCTCGATTTCCTCCATGTCCTCATCGCAGATCTATCAGCAGGTGGAGAACGGGATTGTCGATGTCGGCATCGGCTACCTGATCGGGCAAAATCCGGGAATGACAACTTCGGTGCTGTATTACGACACCTTTGAGCTGGTTGTATCACCAAGGCATCCTCTGGCCCAGATGAAAACAGCGGGCATTGAAGCGCTCGGCACCACACCGCTTATTCTGCTCTCTCCTGATACGGTCGGCCGCAGATTTGTCGATGATGTACTGGCCAGGCACGGTATTCAGCCTCAAGTTATCATGGAGCTGACGAGCAGCGAGGAAGTGAAGCGGATGGTCGAGCTTGATCTTGGCGCAGCCGTTATTTCCAAGCAGTCTGTAACGGCTGAGGTCCGCAATGGAACACTCAAGATCGTCCCGATTATCGAGCTGGAGGTTACCCATCCCGTAGGTGTCATAACCAAATCAGGCAAATATGTCAATTCCGCCATGCGCCAGTTTCTAAGCGATCTGAAGGGCATGCCGGAAACCCAGTTCATCGGTTCGGAATAACCGGTATGATGTCCTGCTGACGTACACACACTATGGCCAAAAGGAGATGTCCACACATATGAAGTTCGACCTGCACACCCATCATTTCCGCTGCGGCCATGCAGACGGAACCATCAGGGATTATGTAGAGGCCGGAATCGCCGCCGGTCTTAGCGTTATCGGAATTTCCGACCATACCCCTTACTTCGGCCACAAGGAGGAGCAGGCCTTTCCCCATATCGCCATGGCTAAATCGGAGATTGTAAACTATATAGAAGAAGTGCTGTCTCTGCAAAAAGAATACGCCGGCAAAATTGACGTCCTGCTAGGCATTGAATCGGATTATTTCCCTGAGCATGCAGAATTGTACAGGGCTACACTGGCCGCCTACCCTTTTGACTATGTAATTGGCTCCGTACATAGTGTTCACGGCGTCAGCATCTTTAACAAGAGCCGCTGGAAAAAGCTCGGCCAGCAGCAGAGGCAGGCCGTCAAAGCGGAATATTACCGGCTGATCGCTGATTCCGCCCGCAGCGGCATGTTCCAGATTCTCGGCCATATCGATGCGATGAAGGGCAACTATCCTGAGTTCTGTGAAATTCCTGCAGCTGCAGAGATTGATGAAGCCCTGAAGGTTATCGGGGAATGCGGAACCGCTATCGAGATCAATACCTCCGGAGGCACGAAGCTGTGCGGCGGCTGGTATCCTTCGGATGACATTCTGGAGCGTGCCCTGCACTACGGCGTAAAGGTCAGCTTCGGCTCTGATGCGCATAAGCCTTCCCGGGTTGCCGACCAGAGAGGTGCGGTGGAAGCACGGCTGAAGGAAATCGGCTTTAAAGAGTGGGTGTATTACAAGCGGCGTGAACAGATCGCCGTACCTATTGAATAATTGACCGCACCTGATCCAAAAAGCACCGCAGCAACAAATGCTGCGGTGCTCTTTTTATTTCTGCAGATTGCTGCAGGTAAAGCCCTGCTTAGGAAGGGTCTTTCCGGCATCCCCGTACTGCGGATTCAACGCGTAGAAGTGGGCGATAACCGAGCTCCAGTCCCGCTCCGTCTGGCCGGCCGACTTCAGATACTCCCGGAATTCCGCATTGTACTGCCGGATGCTGCCTTCAAGCCCGCGGTTATAACGTTCTTCATGGTACACAGCCTCCAGGGGCAGACGCGGTTTCTTGGGCAGCTCCTCACCCGGGTAGCCTATACACAGGCCGACTACCGGGAATACATACTCCGGCAGCTCCAGCAGCTCAATAACCTCCGCGGTATTACGGCGGATGCCCCCGATCGGAATAATGCCAAGCCCCATTGATTCGGCAGCAGCCACTGCACTTTCCAGCGCAATTCCTGCATCGACGGCCCCGACAAGCAGGGCATCGGCATCCGCCGCTGCCTCAAACGGCTGGCCCTCCAGCCCGGCGGCCAGCTTGGTGCGGTAAAAATCCATACAGAATACCAGGAAGACCGGTGCCTCCGCCACATGCTTCTGATTGCCGCTCAGCGCTGCAAACTTCTCCCTGCGCTCCTTGTTCTGCACGGCAATGATAGTAACCTGTTGTCCGTTAACCCAGGAAGGGGCTGCCTGCGCAGCTTCGATAATCATCCGCAGCTTGTCGGGCTCCACAGGCTTATCCGCATATTTCCGGAACGAACGATGATTCTTTAGGGTGTTCAGCACTTCATTCAATGGTTGATTCCTCCTAAGGCTGTAATGAACATTATTCTTGTTCCTTATCATAACCCGGCTATATCGGCAGCCGCCAGTTTTCCGGGCATAAAGCTGCAGCTGAGCCCTGCCACAGCTGTACACACAAAAAAAATGGACCCGGAGCACCGGGTCCCAACAGCAGTTATATTTTCAAAAGGGGGTCATGTACTTAGTTTAACCGGACACTGTTAGAGTTTGATAACGGCTTTATTTCAATTGTGTAACAATGCTGAACACTTTTATGACATCGCCCGAGCCGTCTGCCACCGGCAGAATACGGTCCAGGACAAGTCCGTTTTTGAGCATGACCCGCTCGCTTCTCAGGTTGCTGCCGCGGCAGCGCCCCTCCGCCTTCAGCAGGCCCAGCTCCTGAACTGCATAGCCCAGCATCAGCCCGACAGCCTCAGTGGTGAAGCCTGCCCCCCACCAGTCCGGATGCAGCATGTAACCTAACACAGCTTTGCCTTCATGCCGGTTCCAGTTCTGCAGGGACACTGTTCCGATCAGCTCCTGCCCGCCTCGGGCATAAATGCCGGCATGCAGGGCACAGGGATCATGGGCATGAATCATCCGCTGGGCCAGTTTGTCCAGAACCGCCTGCTGCGATCCGGCTCCGCAGCGCATCACAATATGCGGCTGAACCTCCGGATGCGAGAGAAGAGCCCTCAGCCTGCCGGCTTCAGCAGGCTGCATCGGCCTCAGTTCAACTGCTGCTCCTTGCCGGGCGCTGAATGATACCGTTTCATAAGTAATCATATAATTCCCTCTCCTCTGCAGTTAATGGCGGTTCAGCAGCTTCGGCCTGATACATCCGCCGCCTAAGCTTGGCGCAGGGTGAGCACCGTCAGCTCCGGCCTGCACAGCAGCCGAAAAGGCATATAGGTTTCGCCGAAGCCCCTGTTCACATAGACCGGCATGGCTTTTGCTGCGGTGTAATATAAACCGCTTATGTATTTAAGTGAACCGTAAGGCGTATAAGGTGCACCAATGAACGGCATGCGGATCTGGCCGCCATGGCTGTGTCCCGATAACTGGAGATGAAAGGGATAACCCTCCGCCGTATCGGCATAATCCGGCTCATGCATAAGCAGCACCGTGAACATATCCTCCGGAACGTCCTTCAGCGCAGCTGCAGGATCGGGAGTGCCCTTAAGCATGTCCTCCAGTCCGGCCACCGCAATCCGCGCGCCGCCCAGGCTGACCACGTAGGACTGGTTACGGAGGACAACAAAACCGGCAGCCTGGAGCAGACGGGTAAGCAGCTCTGTATTTTTATAGTCATGATTGCCAAAAATCGCGTATTTACCCAGGGGAGCGGTTAATTCAGCCAGCAGGGCTACCGAATCGGTCAGATCCTCGGCTTCACTGTCCACAATATCCCCGGTAAAGCAGATCATATCCGGCCGGGCCTCCTTAATATGCTTCACCAGCCGTTTCACATCGCCGGCATCTTTATTGAAGCCCAGATGGACATCGCTGAAGTGAACAAGCCGGGTACCGGAAAAAGCGGAAGGAAGCTTGCCCAGCGGCAGCTCCAGCTCCGTAACCTCGAGCCAGTTAGGCTCCCCCTGCCAGACATATCCGCCTGTAAGCAGCCCTGCCCCGAACAGGGTCGCGGTTCCCCGGGCCAGGAACTGGCGGCGGGTGATTTTGCGGCTCCCGGCCTTGCCGGGTTCCGGTGCACCTGAGCAGCGGCCGGCTCCCGAATGATCTTTTATTATATTGGGAGAAGCCCCGGACGAGTCTCTATTCATAGGGAGATTCTCCTTTCGTACTATTTGGTTGACGGTGTATCTTCAGTTGCAGCAGCCCGCCCTGATTCCTTTTCACTTTTCTCGTCCTCATAGTCTTCGACTGCATCGTCAATTTTCACATCAATTTCAGCTTCAACTTCTTCCTCCGTACCCGGACCGAGGATTTTGCGGAACAGTCCCAGCATGGACAGGGCATAAGCCACAGTGATGAAGCTGAAGCTGATCTGCATAATGACAGCAAGCCGCGAAGTATTGTCACTCGGTGCCACATCCCCGTAACCCACAGTCGTAAACGTAGCAACGCTAAAATAAAGAAAGGTGATCAGCTGGCTGAGCAAATCTTCTCCCAGCCCCTTTCCCTGAAAGGAGGACTGTCCAAACAGCTTATAAATAGATGTATATACGATGGTAAAGAAAAGAATGCAGGTAAAGGCGGCGATGCTGATGCGGACCAGCGTCTGCTGCAGCTTGACCTCCTTGTCATTGGATAACTTGATTTCATGAAAGATGAACAGGATGTAGAACAGCACTGAAGCCAGCACAAACAGCAGAATCAGTGCCCGCAGCCCGCGGTGACCCGGAACAATCGAACCCAAGTCAATCCAGTTCAGCAGATCCTCCGCCGAGACCAGCGCATAAATCAGCACCGGAATGAGCAGCACCGCCTTTCCCACCCATTTCCTTCTGAGCCGGTAAAACAGCAGCGACAGCAGGATTATTACCCCCGCGTTAAAGGTCCATATCCATCCGGTCACCGCTATCACACTCCTGTTCATTGGAAAGCAAAGCTTCAGATTAGGCAGACGAAATCCGCTTGGCTTCTCACGGTGCCGTAAAATACATCAAAGCACTGCGGGCAAGTTATGCTCCCCGCGCTGACCTATGCATCAGCCGGCTCTTCCTCCGGACGCCCGGTCAGCCTAATCCGGCATTCTTCCTCAGGTGTCTCACGGTAGGCGCGGGCAATGCCCTTGGCTTCAATCTCCTGCCGGCTGACCCGGCGCAGCTTGAAGACCGCCTCTACCTCATGGGTGAACGGGAACGGCTCAAGCATCAGTGCAGACTCATCCTTCCATTCTGCAGTAATGGTCCGGCCTGAAGTAAACTTGAAATCCTCGCTCCCGGAAAAGCCGTCTGCCCACCAGGGATGCTCCTCGGATTTGGGGCTTCCCGGCCTGTTGAGCACCATATACAGCGACAGATCGTCGCAGAACTGCAGCAGCCTGGCGTCATAGAACAGCTCATCCTCACCGATCGGCACATTACGCTGCTCCAGCTCCCGGTGAATACCGGCTCTGCGCTCTGCTTCATCCTTTTGATATTCTGCCAGCTCCGGATTCTCCTCGCCGGACACTTCAATCAGCCGTTCAAAATGCAGGCTGCACAGCAGCGCACCATAGGCTGACACAGCTTCAATCTCATTAAGCCCGCGCCGGTAAAAGGTCAGCTTGGGCACAACAGGAAAATCAATAAAGCTGTAAGGCGCATTCTCCGCATCATTCCAGAAGGGGGTTTCATCCAGATCAATCCAGCCCCGGTCGTGGTTGGCGATGGCCCAGAGCACCTCATCCCGGCGTACGGATTCCGGCACCTGCTCCTCCTTGAACCATGCCGCAAGCTCCCCGGCCAGCCGTCCGTGATCATGCTGTTTAACCATTACAATGAATCCATCCTGCTCTCTACAAATCAACGTCATTCCTCCCCGGTACTCCTTGGCTTGAAAGCGCATTAACTAAGGAGATTATAACATATGGACCTAATTTTGTTTAAGTTTCCCTTATTTCCTGTACTGCTTATGTATCTGCGGAATGTATATCATGTACCCGTTATGGCAGCAAAAAGAAACATACAAACATTTACCAGCATGATGTCAGAGCCGATAATTCACAGAACTGTACCAATCGTACTTTATCCAGGCGTTCCCGGCAAAATTCCCGCGTAAAGCGGAGCCTGTTCATGTCCCGGAAATATATAAAAAAGCCGTTCCCCGAGGCGGAATTCGCCTTAAGGAACAGCCTTAAAATGTGCAGCGTATAGCTGTCTGAACATTCGCCTTAGTATCAGCCGCATATGATCAGGAATATGGCGTTATACACCCAGCCAGCGCTTGAACATATGCTTGGTGGTCTGTTTGTTGATCTCGGCGATCGAGGTGGTCAGCGGAATGCCCTTAGGACAAGCGCGTACGCAGTTCTGCGAGTTGCCGCAGCCGTCGATCCCGCCATCCTCCATCAGAGCTTCCAGGCGGTCGTCGGCGTTCATCTCGCCCGTAGGGTGGGCGTTGAACAGCCGTACCTGGGAAATAGCGGCCGGCCCGATGAAATTCGTCTTTTCGTTCACGTTCGGGCAGGCTTCCAGGCAGACGCCGCAGGTCATGCACTTGGACAGCTCATAAGCCCACTGGCGTTTTTTCTCGGCCATCCGCGGTCCCGGACCCAGATCATACGTACCGTCAATCGGAATCCACGCCTTGACCCGTTTGAGGGCATTAAACATCCGGCTGCGGTCGATGACGAGGTCGCGCACTACCGGGAAGGTCTTCATCGGCTCAATCCGCACCGGCTGCTCCAGATTATCGATCAGGGCGGCACAGGCCTGGCGCGGCTTGCCGTTAATCACCATCGAGCAGGCCCCGCACACCTCCTCAAGACAGTTGGAGTCCCAGCAGACCGGCACCGTGCTGTCGCCGCTTGCATTAACCGGGTTACGCTGTATTTCCATTAAAGCGCTGATTACATTCATCCCCGGCCGGTAAGCCAGCTCAAATTCCTCTGTGTAGGGCGAGCTTTCCGGCTGGTCCTGGCGGGTAATGATAAATTTCACGTTTTTGGGAGCTGCAGCTGTTTCCGCCATATCGGTTACCTCCTAAAAGTTTTGTGAGCGTTACTCCTCTGGTATCCTTCGTACAAAACTGGCTTCGGAAGCATACGCTTAGTTTTGTGAGCGTTACTCCTCTGGTATCCTTCGTACAAAACTTGCTTCGGAAGCATACGCTTAGTTTTGTGAGCGTTACTCCTCTGATTTATGCTTAGTCCTTGGAATAGTCACGCACCCGCGGTGGGATCAGCGAGACATCCACTTCCTCGTAGGAAATCTTCGGGCCGTCCGGTGTCCAGGTTGCTTTGGTCGTCTTGAGGAACTCCTCATCGTTGCGGCTCGGGAATTCCGGCTTGTAGTGGGCTCCGCGGCTCTCATTGCGCAGCAGCGCCCCCAGCGTCATCGCCTCGGCCAGCTCCAGCATGTTCCACAACTGGCGGGTGAAGGCTACACCCTGGTTGTTCCAGCGCGAAGTATCACTCATGTTAATGCGGCCGTAACGTTCTTTGAGCTCTTTGATTTTACCGATGGTCGCTTCAAGGCGTTTGTTCTCGCGCACCACGGTCATGTTGGCGGTCATCCATTCGCCCAGCTCTTTATGGATCACATAGGCGTTTTCTGTGCCGGACATGCTCAGCAGGGACTCGTATTTGCCAACCTGCTGCTTATGGAAGCTGTCGAATACACTGGACGGAATATCCTGGACGGACTTCTTAAGCCCTTTAATATATTCCACGGCCTTCGGCCCCGACACCATACCGCCGTAAATCGCCGAGACGAGCGAGTTCGCTCCGAGACGGTTCGCTCCGTGATACTGGTATTCACATTCGCCCGCGGCGAACAGTCCCGGAATGTTAGTCATCTGGTTGTAGTCAACCCACATGCCGCCCATAGAATAATGGACCGCCGGGAAAATTTTCATCGGAATCTTGCGCGGGTCATCACCCATGAACTTCTCATAGATTTCAATAATGCCGCCGAGCTTGACATCAAGCTCCTTCGGGTCCTTGTGCGACAGGTCGAGGTAGACCATGTTCTCCCCGTTAATGCCCAGGCCCTGATCCACACACACGTTGAAAATCTCACGGGTGGCAATATCGCGCGGCACCAGGTTTCCGTAGGACGGATATTTCTCCTCCAGGAAGTACCACGGCTTGCCGTCCTTGTAGGTCCAGATGCGTCCGCCTTCACCGCGCGCCGATTCCGACATCAGACGCAGCTTGTCGTCGCCTGGAATTGCCGTAGGGTGGATCTGGATGAATTCCCCGTTGGCATAATGCACACCCTGCTGATAGACCGCGCTGGCCGCAGTTCCTGTATTGATAACCGAGTTGGTTGTTTTGCCAAAAATAATCCCCGGCCCGCCGCTGGCCAGAATAACCGCATCGGACGGGAAGGTCTGAATCTCCATCGTCTTCAGATTCTGTGCGCTAATGCCGCGGCAGACGCCCGCATCGTCGAGAATAACCGAGAGGAACTCCCAGTTCTCGCTCTTGGTCACAAGGCCTTCCGCCTCCCAGCGGCGCACCTGCTCATCAAGCGCGTACAGCAGCTGCTGGCCGGTGGTCGCCCCGGCAAAAGCCGTCCGGTGACGCTTTGTACCCCCGAAGCGGCGGAAGTCGAGCAGCCCCTCCGGCGTGCGGTTGAACATAACGCCCATCCGGTCCATCAGGTGGATGATTCCCGGCGCCGCCTCACACATCGCCTTGACCGGAGGCTGATTCGCCAGGAAGTCCCCGCCGTAGACGGTATCGTCAAAATGCTCCCAGGGCGAGTCGCCCTCGCCCTTTGTATTGACGGCTCCGTTGATGCCGCCTTGTGCGCAGACCGAATGCGATCTTTTGACCGGAACGAGAGAGAATAGATGAACATGTGCGCCGGCTTCCGCTGCCTTGATGGTAGCCATCAGGCCAGCCAGCCCGCCGCCCACGATAATGATATCGGCTGATGCCATGAGAGTTCCTCCTAAAGTTTTGTAGGGATACATTTAATATAGGTTCATACAAAACCGTCTCTTGTAACAGACCTCCCCCGCTTAAAGCAGTGTACGGAGATGCTGTGCGGCACTGGCCGCGGTCTGGAATTCACTGTCACGGAAGGTGAACAGCGAGATCAGGAACATAAAGGTTACGATGACAAAAAGACCGAGACAGAGTATAGAGGACACTCTTTGCGAGCGCGGGCCGACGGTAATTCCCCAGCTGATGAGGAAGGACCACAGGCCGTTGGAGAAGTGGAAGCAGGCTGCAATGATAGCGATCACATAAATCGCCAGCATCAGCGGCTGGGTCGCAATTTCATGCATGACGCCGCCGAGCTCCTCATGTTCAACATTGCCAACGGCAACCTGAAAACGCGTCTCGAACATATGCCAGACAATGAAGACAAAGGTAATGACGCCGCTGATCCGCTGCAGGGTATAGCGCCAGTTTCTTTCCAGGTTGAAGCGGCTCAGGTTCGGCTTGGACTGGTATGCGATATACAGCCCGTAAACACCGTGATACAGCAGCGGAAGCCATATCCCGAACAATTCCAGGAAGAAGACAAGCGGCAGGCTGTTCAGCCATAGCACACTGTCGGTGAAGCCAGAAGCGCCACCCTCTACTGCTGCGAAATTCGTCATCATGTGTTCGATGAAGAAGAATCCGAGCGGGATAACGCCGAGCAAGGAATGAATCTTTCTGGAATAAAATCCTCTCATGCAAAGTGTCCCCTTTCCGATTAAAACAGCGTTTTCATTAATGAGCATACACCGCCGGGAGTACAGTTGAAACAGGGGAAGAAAGGCCTCGTCAGCTCACCAGACATCTATTTTCACCGCTATCCATTGTTTTCCCGGACTTTGCTCTTTCATTCACAATATGTGAATATCTTGTGTCACTTTTTATGTTACTCTTTTTTGTCTTATAAGGGAATTGCAATCTAATTATTAATCGTTATACTATATTTGCATAAGAATATTTTTAATATGATAATAATTCTCATTTAGAGCAGGGATTTCCCGGCTATACTGGCTTTTTACTATACAGGACAAGCTTTTAATGGCGGCTATGCTATGAGTATTATCACTTTCATCCATAGACAATGAGCGTACAGTATCAGCATTACCCTAGATTGGTCAAAGGAGACCCCCTTATGTTCGATGATTTGGACATTTTTGCCGCGGTTGTAGAGCATTCCAGCCTCAACCGGGCCTCGCGCCAGCTCAATCTGTCCCAGCCTGCCCTTTCCCGTAAAATCTCCAAGCTGGAGGAACGCCTTGGCGTTACCCTGTTCAACCGGTTCGGCAAACGGCTGGAGCTGACTGAGGTCGGACGCCTTACTTATACTTATGCGCTTGAACAGCGTCAGCAGCGTTCCAAGTTCCTTGAAGCGCTGTCCAAATTCAAGGAAGGCGAGCCGCAGCTCGTTACCCTGGGGGCCAGCCTTACCACCCTGCAGACGACGCTGCCGCCGCTTGTGAACGCCTACATGGAGAAATATCCGGCTGCCGAGCTGAAGCTGGTTACCGGACGGACGCATGAGATTGTCTCCTCGGTCAGCGAAGGCCGGAGCGATGTCGGTATCGTCGCCTCCTCCATTCAGGAGCCGGGCCTGCGCTGTATTCCGCTGTTTGAGGACCAGCTCCGTCTCGTCGTCTCCGAGCAGCATCCGCTGACCCTGAATGCGAAGCTGACGATGGAGGATCTCAACCGTCTGCCGATGATCCTGTTCTCCAAGGGCACCTGGTACCGCCGCATGACCGATGAGCTGTTCCAGCGCTGCGGCACCGATCCCGACGTGCGGATGGAGATCGACTCCTTCGAGGCGATCGTCCGGCTCCTGCCGACAATCAAGGCCGCCGCACTGCTGCCGAAATCATACCTGCGTCCGGAGCTGCTGAACGGAGGCGGGCTGGTCTCCCTGCACATCAAGGAGCTGGAGCAGACCCAGCGCACCACCTGCCTGATCTATCCGAGCAGCGGCGGACTGAGCACGGCTGCCCGCTGCCTGGTACAGGTTACGGAGGAAGTCTTCCTCGCAGGCCGCGAATAAAATACAAATCCCCGGCAGCCTTCCATATCACTATGGATCGGCCCGCCGGGGACGGTTTAACTGTGGCGCTGTTTAATTATACAGGGGTACTCCCGGATTAACGGAACTGGCCTGCATCAATTGCTTTTTGCTTCTCGTCGAGGATTTCCTGATAGCCTGCATCCAGGTAAGTCTTCTTCGCTGCTTCATAGTTGGCGTCAAAGTCAGCTTCCGGTGCCAGTACAATCTTCACATACAGCTCCTGGAAGAGGGTATTAAGGTCTGCTTTGTATTCGTTAACTTTCTCAAGTACAGTAGTGAACATAGCATCCGGTGTACGGAATTCAGCTACTTCGTTATAGTATTTCACCAGATCATCAGCCAGATATTCATAGCCGGCAGGTGCCCAGTTGCGCAGGTTCGCTTTGAGTGTCTTTTCAGGCTCTGGGTATTGGGCGATTTCTGTTACAAGACCCCAGTAGTCTTTGTTGTTGTTCTGGGACAGTACAGATTCACCTTTGAAATCCGGATTCTTAACAGCAATGCCTTCAGCATCAAGCGTATAGTTTTCGCCTTCAACACCGTTCTGGAACTTGAACAGGTTCTCCGGCTGGCTCAGCCATTCCAGGTACATCCACACTGCAGCGCGCTCTTCGTCACTGGTTTCATAGTTGATCCCCATGATGAAGCCGAACGGCCAGTATGCGCGGCCTTGCGGCTGACGGCCTTCAGGAACACCTGCGAATGGAGGCACAACAGCGAATTCAGCGTTAGGATCATTGGCCAGTGTTGCGGAAATAACATCCGTATTATTGGTCAGATAAAGGCCAAAGGTACCTGTTTTGCCGGAAACAAATTCCGATTTAATCTTCTGCTCGTCGGTGCGCAGATAGAATTCTTTATCGATGAGGCCGTTATTGTACTGATAGTTCAGGTTGCGCAGCCAGCGCTCAGTATCAGCAGTAGTGAAGTCGGCAACGCTCAGGTCGGAATACAGTGCACGGTAGTTGGCATCAATCGGCCAGTCACGGAATGCATAGTTATAGTTGAAGCTGTTGGCAGTCAAGCTGCCGCCGGTCACACCGAGTCCGGCTTCTTTCCATTTCACGAGCATTTCATTGTACTTCTCAAGGGATGTCAGATCCTCAACCTTCATCCCCACCTTCTCTACCCAGTCCTTACGGATGATAGTAGTGAAGTTGTCAGCTTCAGGACGCGCTGCGTAGAAGAAAATGTTCTTGTCGTCAACAATACCATACTGCTTGATGGTCTCACCCATGCTGGACCAGTACGTTGGTGCATAATTTTCAATTTCGGCCCAGTCCAGCGGCTGCATAACATCTTCACCGTAGTAAGTAAGCGCTTGCGGCATATCGTAGTGGAAAATGATATCCGGAGCTTTGTGCGACGCCAGCAGCTGTTCAAAGTCGATAACTTCGCTCTTGCGGGTAATCGGAATGAAGTTAACGTCGATGTTGTACTTGTCGCCGAATTCCTTTTGAACCCAGCGGGTGTAGTAGTTGTCTGTTACATTCCAGCCTTCAAATGCACGCTCATAGACAGGGATATCAAGGGTAACCTTGTCTTTGAAGCCTTGTGAATAATCCGGGTATTTCCCTTCGGCAGCAGCGTTTGTAGCTGCCGCTGTCTCTGCAGGGCTGTTAGTGGCCGCGGCATTCTGTTTATTGTTGTTGCCGGAGCATCCGGCCAGCATGCCGGCCGTCATGACCGAGGCCATCAATAATGATACGTACCCTTTTTTGTTCATCGCAATTCCCCCAATTATAGTTTTCGTATTGAAGTAGTACTGCTGTGGAACATATAATTACTCTTTGACTGCTCCGAGCATAACACCCTGTACAAAGTATTTCTGGACGAAGGGATATACACACAGAATAGGCAAAGTAGCAAACACAACGACTGATGCCTTCAGAACCTCAGGATTACTGAGTGTTACCGTGGTTGCTTCCAGCTGGAAGCTTTCACTGGCCTGAATGACCAGATAGTACAGCTTGAGCTGCAGCGGCCGCAGATCGGTCGCATGCTTGATATAGAACAACGCATCCTGATAGGCATTCCAGCGTCCAACCGCGAAGAAAAGGGACAGCGTCGCGATAATCGGCTTGGAGAGCGGAATCACTATATTCCAGAGAATCCGGAAGTGTCCGGCGCCGTCAATCCGCGCAGATTCTTCCAGGCTGACAGGAATACTGCTCGAAAGAGAGGTCTTCATGATCAGCAGGTTAAAGACACTGAAGGAGAGCGGCAGAACCAGCGACCAGATTGTATCCATCAGACCCAGATTGTTGATGTTCATATAATCCGGGATAATGCCCCCGCTGAAATACATTGTGAACAGGAAGATGAAGGTAATCACCCTGCGGCCTTTAAACTGGGCTCTGGACAGCGGATAAGCTGCACAGATTGTCAGGAACATCCCCAGAATGGTGAATAGTACGGTTACAATTACTGAGATGTACAAGGACCGGAGAATACTGGCATCGGCAAAAATTTTAGCGTACGCTCCGAGAGTGAAGCCCCTCGGCCATAGGAACACCTTATTGGCAATGACGAATGAGTCTGCGCTGAGGGATTTGGAAACCACATGCACAAACGGCAGGAGGCATATCAGCGAAGCAACAATCAGGCCGAATTTGATCAGCAGATCATAAATATCTATGCGCCCCTTGCCGGGTGCGGCAGGATTTACGGTTGATGCTTTCATGGTTCCTCTCCTTTCTATAGGATTCCGTCCTCGCCAAGCTTCTTGGCTATCCGGTCAGCCGATATTACCAGGATAATGCCGATTACGGACTGGAACAGCCCGATTGCTGTTGCCCGGCTAAAGTTACCGGATTCAATCCCCCAGCGGTATACCAGCACCGGTATGGTGGTCGTGAACTCAGTGGTCGCTTTATTCTGGATGGACCAGATCCGCTCAAATGAGCCGTCCATGACCTTCCCCAGACTCATGATCAGCAGCGTTACGATGGTTGCCCGGATCGAAGGAAGGGTGATATTCCAGACCTTTCTCCAGCGTCCTGCTCCATCGACGGTTGCCGCTTCATACATTTCGGGATTAATCCCGCTGATTGCAGCCAGATAGATGATCGTGCCCCAGCCCATACTGTGCCATACGCCGATGGCCAGATAGCTGATCAGCCAGTTCGTATCCTCCTGAAGGAACGGGATTCTTGTTCCGCCCATCAGTTCAATGAGATTATTGACGGCACCGTTTCCTTCGCTAAGCAGCTGGTAGGCGATCGCCCCGATAATGACCCAGGACAGAAAGTGCGGCAGATACAGCAGCGTCTGGTTGACGCGTTTGAACTTGACGCTCTTCACTTCATTCAGCATCAGCGCCAGAATGATCGGCATCGTGAAGCTGAAGATAAGGTCAAGCACATTGAGCAGTAGCGTATTGCGGACAGCTCTTGTGAAATCAGGCTTGGAGAAGATCTGCTGGAAGATTTCGAAGCCTACCCATTCACTCCCCCAGAAGCCTCTGGCAATTTTGTAGTCTTTAAAAGCGATTACAAGCCCGGTCATCGGCATGTATTTGAAAACGATTACAAAAGCTAGCGGAAATAATACGAGCAGATACAGCTGCCAGTCACGGCGCAAGTAATAGAGCGGCCCGTATTTTTTTCTTAATAAAAGGGCCTGATTGGTTTGTGAAGCGCTTGCAGCTTTCAAAGTCTCACCCCCTGCACCATTTTTATCTTGTGGCCGGCTGTGTGATCCGGCGTGAATCCAATGTATCCCGATTATCAGATTTTGAAAATCATGAGTATTGATGATCCCCATCAAAATTGATTAGAGCGCGGTATTATCGGCTTTTACAGCTTGTTCATAATCAAATATGATAGGCATTCCCAAAAATAAAACGCTTTCATTAACAGGTAAACAAATAAAAACCGCCGGCTGCCGGCCCCGAGAGGGCTCTTAGGAGCCCTTGCTCTTGGCCGACTTGTAGCTGCTCGGCGGCATACCTTCATATTTGCGGAAAAAGCGGTTAAAGCTCTGCAGATTATAGTATCCTACCTCTGCGGCAATCTGTTTAATGGTCAGGTCGGTATCCAGCAGCAGCTCCTTGGCCTTCTCGATGCGGAGCTGGTTCAGGAAGTCGATCATGCTTTTGCCGGTCTGCTCATACACAATTTTGCGCATATAGGAGTAGCTGATCCCGATTTCTTTTGCCATATCCTCGAATACAATTTCTTCACGGTAATGCTCCTTCAAATACTGAACGATCCGCTCCCCGTGATTGGTTTCGCCGGGACTGTGATCGAGGCTCTGGACAATTTCCCGGAACATTTCATGCAGGTATTCCTCCAGCTCATCCAGCGTATCCATAGCAGCCAGAATACTGTAGATATTGCCCTTCCCCACAATCATTCTTCCGGTACCGATATGATTCTCACGCAGATGCTTGATCGTGGCACCCATCAGCTGGTGATAGATGAACATAATATTATCATACGAAATATTCTCTTCCGCACTGATCTGGCTGCGGATATTCTGCAGCTCCTTAAAAATCCCTTCCAGGTTGCCGGCATCCAGGAAATTGAGAATCCGCCGCTCGCTGCAGTCAAAGTCGATATATTTGCGGCTGTGCTCCTCTTCATCCTCCCAGTACATAATGCTTCCGGCCCCGTTGATCATCCGCTGCTTGATCAGCTCCATTGCTTCAAACAGCCGCTCGGCCACTACTTCCGGCGCATCCGCCACATCGCTTACTCCGATTGTAACGGTATGCTCCAGTAGTGCAAGCGCTTCATCCCGGATCATTTGCAGCACTTGATGCAGCTGCTCTCTGCCCGTCTCATCCACGTCAGGCGCAAAATTCAGCACAATGACAATACAGCCGTCATTATGATAAACAGAGCTTGCCAGAATCCCCTCAGGAAACAGGCTCTCGAACTTGGTATTAAGCAGGTAACGGTGGTAGCTGCGGGTCTCCACATTGGTATTGCCGACATAAACCCTGTACCGGTCGATCGAGACTACGGCTACCCGGTAATAGGCTTCAGGGAACACCTCGGTAATCCGCGGCGGAATTTCTCCGCGCAGCAGACGGTGAACCGCAAGGCTGCGGGTATCCTGCTCCCGCTCCTGCAGCAGCTGGAACAGGCTCTCCTCCTCCTCCTGCATCCGCTTGAAGGCCATGTCCAGGAAGGCCAGCTCATTTTTGCCTGCCACGTTCAAATCGCTCTTGGAGCGTATGGTCCGCACCAGCTGCCGGAGGGGTCTGGACAGCCAGGTGGCAAAAAAGATAGCCAGTAAGGTTCCAAGCAAAATAATGGCGCCGGTAAGCAGAATAATATTCCCCTGCATATCCCGGGAGTCAGCCATCATCTCGTCCAGGGAGCTCCAGCTGACATTCCACCATCCGGATACATCTGAGCGGCTCCAGGCATAGACCATCCGCTTGCCGTCCAGCTCCCGGAACGTGTAGCCTTCGCTAATATTCTGATCCAGCAATTCCCGGAGATACGGCAGCTCAAAGCCGTCTGACAGCAGCAGAGATTTATCATTGAAGGAGATCACCTTGCCGTCTGCATCCAGAAGCAGATTGCTGCTGTTACCGACCTCTGTGGCATTCAGGTATTTGCCGATCTGGCTTTCCTTCATATTGACTACAATCATTCCGTGTGTGTTGGAGGACAGCCGGTTAAGCGGATACACATAGGAAACGACATTCTCGCCCGACTCCAGCTTGCGGGGAACCCATACACCGCTTATTCCCCTCTGATCCTCAAGGGCCTCCTTCGCCCAGTCCATCGCCTCATAGCGTTCAAGCTTGGTCACACTCTTGTCCGTAGAGACTACATAATCGGAACCCTCCAGATAAAAGTAGGAAGAGGATACACCGTCTACCCGGCGGTTCAGATTGAGCAGTTCGTTCGTTACAGTCTTGCCCAGGCTGTAATTATTAAAGCTGGAATTAATCTCGTCGTACGTCTCGAAGCTGCGTATCCCGTCAAAAACACTTGTTGCCGCGAGACGAGACGTGTCCTGTGCCATACTGGCCAGTGCATTCTCATTCAGCTTGCGGTTGGCATTAAGTCCGGCAAGCGTTGATTCCCCGATGGCTGCCTCTGAGTTTTCAATAATCTGCGACCCGCTGTACCAGGTAAGGATGGCCGTCGGAATGGCCATGATACAGAACAGAATTAACGCTAGCTGCAGCATCATCGGTATTTTTTTCATAGTGTGCCCCCCTTAATCTCTAATCCCTGCAGATAACCACAGCAGCTATCTGAGGAACATAATGAGCTTTTGCAGTCCAAGCTCCCTTATTCCCTGAACCACCAGTTCAGCTATGCGCAGGCTGCCGCGCTCCTGAAAATGTGTATTGTCAACGGTACCGCCGGGATGATTCATCCATTCTCCGGGCGCTCCCCACAGAAAAATCGACTTGGTTGCTTCCGGTCCAGCCTCTTCAAACAGGCGTCTGCTCTTCTCGGCCAGGTCAATCAGCGGAACCTCTGCCTCCTCAGCCAGCTTTCTTACGGCTTCCAGATAGGCTCCGTGTGTGTCCGTCAGCTTGCCTGCAGCATCGAAATACCGGCGGTGCACAGAAGTGACCAGCACAGGGATCGCCTGCCTGGCCCGCGCACCTTCGATATACTGGCGCAGGTGCTCCGGATAGGTTGTGAGCGGATCAGTATGGCGGGCCTCATCCCATTTCTGGTCGTTATGCCCGAACTGGATGAACAAATAATCGCCTTCCTTAATCTCATCCAGAATCGGCTGAAGCCGGTTTTCCCCGATAAAGCTTTTGGAGCTGCGGCCTCCCACAGCATGATTGGCAACCGCAACATCATGCTTGAAAAAGTATTGGAGCATCTGCCCCCAGCCGGAGAATGGAAAGCCTTTTTCATCGCCGACATCCGTCACTGTTGAATCACCGGCCAGATATACCGTAATCTGCTCACTTGTCTTCGTGATTTCCAGTGCGTTGATCCTTGGGGCAACCCCGCCGAATCTCAGCTTCAGCTGGCCTCCGCGCACGTTAACACCGAACAGCTCACGGGAGACCTGACCGGTGACTGTGCGGTAATTGTTAAGAATCAGCCTTTCACCGTTAGTCTTCAATGTCGTGCAGGACGGCGCCGCCTCATCCCCTGTAAGAATAGAGACAATATAGTTCCCGTCTTCCACGTCCGCCACAAACGCCGTATTAAAAGGTATAACAAAATCTCCGGCAAGCGGCTCTTCCCCCCGGACATGCTCCGTTACTTGTGACACATCTGTAAAGCCATACCCTTTTCCGGCATCGTAGCTGTCTGCAGCGGACACTTTGGTATATCCTTCTGCTGCTCCGGCAGGTCCAAAATCAAAACGCAAGCTCATGTTACTTCCCCCTACTTTAATTTAGATGAAATTTTAAACGCTTACAAGTTATATTGTGGAAACCGTTAAACATTGGCAAGCTTACAGTTATTTTAACATTACAAGAATCAGTTAATATATATCTTCAGTGAAATTTCTCGAAATAATTTTTTGAAAACAAATAAATACCAATTATAAAATCATTCAAATGTTGGAAACGGACATCTTCTAGAAACAATTAATATTATCCATTTGTGACATTTTTATTTTTTATGCCGGTAGAAGTCCTCTATTATTTAATAACAATTGACTAGCAGAAAGGAGCTTGTAACGTGAAATTTATATATCCCCTGATGCTTATGGCTGCACTTATGCTGGCAGGCTGTACCCTGGTTCTGGACACCACGTCCGATTCCGTAGACACCCCTCTTTATGCAGGCAAGGCCTTGAATGTAGCCGTCATAGGAGAAGCCCCGTCCGTCAGAGAACGGCAGGTAGTGTTCTCTGCTGTTACCTTGGATGAGATATACGATAACAGCCGGTCACTGTCAGCCGAATATGACGCTGTATTCATTATGAAGGAGCATTTATCTGAAGCTGCGGATGCCCGGTATACGGAGGTGTATCAGAGCGCGGGTATTCCGTTCTTTTTTATCGAGTCGGAGAAATCCTATGTGCCGTTTATTCTTGAGGATGTTGCTTACAGCTAATATCAAATCTGCCTATTCGTCGGTATTCGAAGCCGTTAATAATTGGCCGGTAAAATGAAAAAGCCAGGACGGGAGTCCGGGCTTACAGTATTCAATAACCTTGTTATTGTTCTATTCTTCTTTTAATCCGCGTTAACCGCCCCATCTTCAAACTCCTCGATGCTCTCGTTGGAGCCGATGACAACCATAATATCTCCCTGGCTTACATAATCATGGGCCGTAGGGGCAACGATAATTCCGTCTTTGCGGTTGAGGGCGATAATGCTGCAGCCGTATTTGGCACGGGTGTTCAGCTCAGAGAGGCTTTTTCCGTCCATACAGGAGGGAACGGTCAGCTCGACGATCTTGTAGTCCTTGGAAATCTCGATGTAATCCAGCAGATGGGGAGTAACCAGCTGATGCGCTACACGGATGCCCATATCCCTCTCCGGAAAAATAACCCGGTCCACGCCGAGCTTGGATAGCGCACGCCCGTGGAGGATCGTAATCGCCTTCGCAACCACTTGCTTTACGCCCAATTCCTTCAGCAGAATCGCCGTCAAAATACTCCGCTCCATATTGTCCCCGATGGCAACAATCCCGCAGTCGAAATTGCGAACACCCAAAGAACGCATGATGCCTTCATCCGTCGCATCCGCCATGACCGCATGGGTCAGCTGCCCGTTCATTTCCTCCACACGATCTTCCAGATGGTCGATTCCGAGCACCTCATAGCCCATAGCCATCAGCTCAAGCGCCAGACTGGAGCCGAAACGGCCGAGGCCGATCACAACAAACTGCTGTGCTTTTAACATCACTTTAACCCCTTATCCAATGATCATTTTACCTTCCGGGTACTTATACAATGGTTTACCCTGTTTCGGACCGAGTGCATAGGCCAGTGTCAAAAGACCAAGCCTTCCGGCAAACATCGTCAGGCAGAGCAGAATTTTCCCGGCATCAGACAGCTCCGGCGTCAGCCCCATCGTCAGCCCGACGGTCGCGAACGCCGATGTGGTCTCGAACAGAATCATCAGGAACGGGCGCCCTTCTGTAGTTGAGAGGACCATCGACACAGTGACAATCAGCAGCAGGGCTAGCAGCGTAATCGTCAACGCCTTAAACACCCGCTCCTGGGCCAGCCGGTAACGGAACAGCACAATATCCTCCCGTCCGCGCAGCATGGAGACAACCGCCCCGATCATCAGCGTAAAGGTGGTCGTCTTGATTCCCCCGCCGGTGGAGCCCGGGGAGGCGCCGATAAACATCAGGATAATGATAAAAAACTGTGTGGCCTGACGCATGCCGGCGATGTCTACCGTATTGGGCCCGGCTGTGCGCGGTGTTACCGCCTGAAAGAATGAGGCCCAGATTTTGCCGCCGAAGTTAAGAGGACCGAGTGTACGGGTATTGGTGAACTCGAACACAAAAATTACTACTGCACCGATAAGGATCAGCGCCCCTGTCATCGACAGAACGACCTTGCTGTGCAGCTGCAGCCGGCGGCTTTTGCGGTATTGAATCAGATCGGCCATCACTATGAACCCGATACCGCCTGACACAATCAGCAGCATGACAACCAGATTCACTACAGAATCACCGGCATAAGCGGTCAGGCTGCGGTAATCCCCAAACAGATCGAATCCGGCATTATTGAACATGGAAACGGCATGAAACACACCGTAATACAACGCACGGCCCAGCGGCATGTCCGCCGCCCAGCGGAGCGTGAGCAGAACCGCACCGCCTGTCTCAATAACCAGTGAATAGACAAGCACTCTGCGGATCAGCCGAACAATCCCCTCCATCGAGCTCTGGTTCATCGCCTCCTGGAGAATCAGCCGGTCGCGCAGCGAGATTTTGCGCCTGAGCAGCAGCGCGAACAGAGTAGCCATCGTCATAAAGCCGAGGCCGCCGATCTGTATCAGCAGCAGAATAACAATCTGGCCGAAGACGCTGAAATGGGTGCCCGTATCCACTACAACCAGCCCGGTTACGCAGGTTGCCGAGGTTGCCGTAAACAGCGCATCTATAAATCTCAGGGAATGGCCGGATGCACTGGCAAAGGGCAGCATCAGGAGCAGTGTTCCAATCAGGATGACTGAGGCAAAGCCACCCACCAGAATCTGGGGCGGTGACAGCTTAAAAAATTTAAATTTAGGTAATTCCGGAAACGGCGGGGCCAAACGGCTCATCCTTTCACTTGCTTCATGACAGCAATAATAATGGATTTGCGATCCGATAAACATACAAATTATAAACGTTATTGTCCAACATCACAAAGCCTGATTTTTCAATGTGATTAATTCCGCTTGAAATTGTATGGTGTGTAGTGGTACACTCCAATTACAAAGTGTATGGTTATCCTCCATACACATGACCTCAGGAATCAGTCAGGGAAGGAAGGGGTATTCCATGGATCAGTCCTTTGAGCTTTTGCCGGAACCGTTTCAGATCAACCCCTCACTGCCAATCTACGAACAGTTTGCCTGGGCTATACAAGGAAGAATTGTCAGCGGACATATACCGCCCGGCTCGCGGCTGCCCTCCGTAAGAGAGCTTGCAGCAGGCAGGGGCGTCAACCCTACCACCGCAGCCAGAACCTATCAGGAGCTGGAGCGCATGGGCCTGATTGTTACCTACCGCGGGCAGGGAACCTTTGTCACCAGGGATGCAGCTGTGATTGGCGAGGCACGTAAAGATATTATGCGCAAGGCAATCAAGGAATTTAAGGCGGCTGCCGAAAAGCTCGGCCTCACAGCCGCACAATTGCTGGAATTTGATAAGGAGGATTCACATGACAGTCTATGATTATAGTATGGAGGCGCCTGCAGGGCCGGCGGCGGTAGAGTGCCGGGGACTCGGGCTTACGCGAAAAAAGAAGAGCATTCTCCATGGCATCAGCTTCGATATTCCCCAGGGCAGCCTGACCGGCCTGCTTGGCCCTAACGGGGCCGGCAAATCCTCCCTGCTGCGGATTATCGCCGGACTGGCCGCCCCGGACACCGGCTCGGTACGGATTTTTGGCCAGCCGGCGGGTATAGAACAGCTCGGCAAGCTGTCACTCCTGCCGGACCGCAGCAATCTGCCCGGCTGGCTGAGCGTCAGGGAATGGCTGGATTTTGCCGCCGGAATCTACCCGGACTGGGACCCGGTCAAGGCGCTGGAGCTGCAGGCAGAGCTCAATGTTTCTCTGGAGCCGGCCATCTCTTCCCTGTCACGCGGCGAGGAGGCAAGGCTGCAGCTGCTGACCTGCCTGTCCCGCCAAGCACCCCTGATTATCCTCGACGAACCGTTCACCGGTGTTGATCTCCTCTCCCGCGAACGGATTGCTTCCGCTGTAGTCGGCGAGCTTGCCGACGGCCGGCGCACCTTTCTGATTGCCACTCACGACATCCGGGAAATGGAGCTGCTGTTCGACCGGCTGATTCTGATCGGCGAAGGAACGATCCGCAGCATCGAAGAGGTAGATAGGCTGCGCCGCTCCGGCAAATCGGTCGAATCTCATTACAGGGAAGTGTTCGCATGAGCGCGATGAAGACGCTGGTCCGGCTGGAGTACAGCCGTTATAACCTTTCAAGACTTGGTAAACATTACAGGCTGCTGACAGCCCTGATTCTGGTCATCGGCACGGTGTTAATTGGCATCTACCTTCCCGGCTCCAGATCATCGGAACGAACCCCCTTCATCTACGCCGCTTTGCTGGTATGGTCAGCCGTGACAGCCCTTTCGGCAATCAGTATGGTAAGCTTTATGAATGCCGGCTCCCGCGACTGGATGCTCTCCTTTCCCCATTCCAGATTGAAGCTGCTGTATGCCAAAATGATCAGTCTGCTCGGACATAGCCTTCAGCTGACGCTTGCGGTTCTCCTGGCCGCCGTTATGCTATATCTCTATTCTGTCCGCAGCGGCTGGTATCCGCCGTTATCCATGCCTGAACTTCTCTATTTGGTTGCGGCATATACGCTGTTCATTCTGATTTTTCTGCCGCTTGCCGTGATATTCGGACTCGCAATCAGCCTGTTTCTGCAGCCGGCCAAATTAGCGCTCCTGCTCTTCATTCCGTACACTGCATTATGGATGTCACCGTTTATAGCTGACGGCATTTATGGCACCGGGTACTCCGGTGTGCAGGCAGCAGGCCCCGGCTCACCCGGTTTTATGCTGTATGCTTCACTTGCAGCAGCCGCTGCCGGCTGGCCGCTTGGCCACCTGCTGATGCTGCTGGTTGCCGCCAGGGGCCTGGGAGCGGAAGGGCAGGAAGTCCGTGCTTCCAGTCCTTCCGGAGCTTCACGCCGTTTCAGATCGGGGACGCTCCGGATTAGCCGGAATGCCGGCCTGCAGAAGGGTACCTCCGCATTCATGATGCTGTACCGGCTCTATGCCGGCCGGACACGCCGGACAGAGAAGCATCCGGCTGTACTCAGCCTGAAGTTCGCTGTTCCGCCCATGGTAGCAGCTCTTGTTTACTTCGGCATTGCCTCAAACGTGGAATCCGTAGTTCTGTCTCTCATGAGATCACTGTTTGGGCTGGTGATTACCTTCAGCAGCGTCTGGGTTCTCCTGCGCAGCAGCAGCGAACGCAAACAATTACCTTGGCTGCTGAGCTTTCCGCAGAGCCGGCTGGCTCTGCTGCTAAGCCGTGCGGCTGTGGTATGGACTACTGCGATGCGGATTATGGGTATCCTGCTGCTCTCGGCCGTTGCCGGCAGCGTCGCCGCCCTGATTGCCGGCAATACCGGGCTGCAGGACTGGTCTCAAACCTTGATCTGGCTGTTATATTTCTTCCTGTTTTATGTATTGGCGTTAACTGTCATACTGTGTCTGCTGCAGCTGGAATACTATACTTTGAAAGCACCGGTGCTGGGTATTCTGATGTTCCCGGTATCTTTATTAGGGCTTATGGGCGGTGTTTTCCTGAATAAATTCATTTTTCTGCCTGCTGAGCTGCACACCGGGATTCTGCCCGACTGGAGTCTGCTTGGCTGGATCGCCCTGATCGGATTGCCTGCAGCATTTTGCTGTATTCCGGCAGGCGCCAGATATTATCACCTCAGCCTCAGCCGGCCTGCCGGGAAAAAGCAGGCATAAGCCCGGGCTCGTTTACGTAAAAGTAAAGTTAGATAAGCCGGCATCTTCTAACAGGTATTTTTTGTAACTGCCAGGCCTGTCCCGTATAATGAAACAGAATATGCATACTACAAATGAATCCATGCAAGGAGGCGTTTCATGAATTCCGTCGGCCAGCCTTTACAGCAGCGGCCCCTTACCAAAAGACTTATTTTCGCCGGTATAATCGGTCTTATCGTTTTCCTTATGTTCCAGGTTATACCCCAGCTTTACAGCGGGGGATCGGCATCCACGATCAGCAAGACTGAAGCCCGCGACAAAGCGGCCGCATTCGCAGCACAGCAGCTCGGCCATCCGGAGACAGACCAGGATCACTGGACAGTAAGCTACCAGACCGACTCCTCCTTTTACGGCTATATGTCGCAGGAAAAGCTCTTGCAGAGCTACAGTGACAATAAACTGGATCAGCGGTATCCGTTCGACGTCTATCATGCGGTTCTTTATACTGACGGTGAAGCCGATCCCGTTCTTGCCGTTGACCTCAATATGTATACAGGCGAGGTTACCGCCTTTGCCCTGGGCGGATATGCCCATGCAAGTGACGGAAGGGACTATGGCGATCCTCCGTCACCCGGGAATTCGAAAGGCGTCTATCTGGACAGCAGCGTGAACGGCGGACTCAGCCTGCAGCAAAAGGAAACCCTCGCCAGACCCTGGCTGCAGTTATGGGGAGCAAACCCCGCCAAGCTGCAGATTGAAGCAGATTCCGATGGCTACGGTCTTGTCTATTCCGACAGCTCCGTCAATGTAGGAGAAGCTGCTCTGCGCTACCAGTTTCATTTTCTGGACGGGGAGCTGTCTTATTTCCGCGCCGGATTCTCCGCCCCGTCCTGGCATGACTCCTACGTGGAGGACCAGAAATCGCTGGCTACGAAGCTGACCCTGTTCGGCTATGCCCTGCCGACGCTGGCGCTCGGCCTGCTGGCGCTGATCTTCAGCATTCTGCGGCGCAGTCACACTTCTTTTGTACGCGGCATCACTTTAAGCTCGATCCATTTTACCATTATGATGATCAGCACCTATAATATGCTGCCTGAGCCGGTTTCCGACACCGCTGAGGCCCGAATAACCTCTGTAATTATGTTTATTATCTATGCCCTTTACAGCCTGCTGATGTCGTCGCTGCTCTATTTCTCCCTCGTCGGGGGCAACGGGCTGTGGCGCAAGGAGGAAGGGCTGAACCCGTGGCCGCGCGCCAAAGAGCCGGGGTACGGCAAATATGTGCTGGACAGCATGTCCGCCGGTTATGTTTGGGCCCTTATCCTGCTTGGTGTGCAGACCATTATGTTTATTATTTTGACGTTCACCCTGGATAACTGGTCCACAACAGACGCCAGCCAGTCACCTTATAATATGAGGTACGCCCTGCTGATGCCAATTGTTGCCTGGCTTGCCGGCTTGTCCGAGGAAGCGGTCTACCGCCTGTTCGGCATCCGGATGCTCAAAAAGCTCGTCAAAAACACATTGGTCGCCTCCCTGATCACCACACTGATCTGGGCTTTCGGGCATACCCTGTACCCGATCTATCCGGTTATCTCAAGGCCGATTGAGCTGACCGTCATCGGGCTGCTGTTCAGCTATATTTTCCTGCGATACGGCTTTATCGCCGTCATGTTCGCCCACGTCGTATTTGACAGCATCCTGATCGGCATGACCCTGATCTTCATGCGGGAGAGTGTAAATGTAGCCGCTGGTACTGTCACCATCCTCCTGCCGCTCATTGTCGGCTATATCGTCTACCGGTTCAATCCGCCGGACCGGAACGGCCGCAAGGACCCGCAAGGCCCAGACGAGCCGCTCCAGCCCGCAGGGCTAGATTTCCGTTAATAAAAAGGGGCTCCTGAGGCTGCTGATATAGCAGCCGGGAGCATCTTTTTTTTGCGGGGTACACTTGGCTTGCGGGATACTCTTAGCTTGCGAGATACTCTTTGTTTGCGGGATACTCTTGGCTTGCGAGATACTCTTGGCTTGCGGGATACTCTTAGCTTGCGGGATACTCTTGGCTTGCGGGATACTCTTGGCTTGCGGGGCCTCCGTTTATCTGCTCTTGAAAAACCGGTCATAAATCACCAGCGCTACCACTATCGTAAATACCTCCATCAAAAAGTTTGGAAGCAGCAATATGTAGTCCATAAGTAACCTCCTGATTTGATTATTGTTTGTATATATAAATATTTCCGCTCAATTTACAATACCCTTTATTTTCCTGTAAGTTTGCCACTCAGGCCGGCTTCTGCATTTTTGCCCTTCCTTTCCCGTTTCACCCTCCGGGCTGAAATCAAGGGCATTTTTGCCTTTCATTTCGCCCATTTCACCACTTGGAGCGAAATCAAAGGCATTTTTGCCTTTCATTTCGCTCGTTTCACCACTTGGAGCGAAATTAAGGGCATTTTTGCCCTTCATTTCGCCCGTTTCACCCTCCGGGCTGAAATCAAGGGCATTTTTGCCTTTCATTTCGCCCATTTCACCACTTGGAGCGAAATCAAAGGCATTTTTGCCTTTCATTTCGCTCGTTTCACCACTTGGAGCGAAATTAAGGGCATTTTTGCCTCTCATTTCGCCCATTTCACCCTCCGGGCTGAAATCAAGGGCATTTTTGCCTTTCATTTCGCCCATTTCACCACTTGGAGCGAAATCAAGGGCATTTTTGCCTTTCATTTCGCCCATTTCACCACTTGGAGCGAAATCAAGGGCATTTTTGCCTTTCATTTCGCCCATTTCACCACTTGGAGCGAAATCAAGGGCATTTTTGCCACTCCTATAGCCGCTCAGCTCTTCCGCCAGCCGCAGCATAAAAAAAGGCCGGCCCCATAGGGCCAGCCCAATAAATACATATTATTGCTCATCCTCACCGAGCGAAACAGCCTCCACGGCCGGTTCCTCATCATTAAGCGCAGCCAGGATCTGCCCGGCCAGCTTCTCGCCTATGGAGAGTACGCGGAAGTCCTCGACGGAGGCCTCCTTGATCTTCTTCAGCGAGCCGAAATGCTTCAGCAGCGCTTTCCGGCGCTTCTCTCCGATGCCCGGGATCGAATCCAGCTTCGAGGTCACCATCGATTTGCCGCGCTGCTCGCGGTGGAAGGTAATCGCGAAGCGGTGAACCTCATCCTGGATGCGCTGCAGCAGGTAGAATTCCTGGCTGTCCCGCGCCAGCGGAACCGGCTCGGCGGAGTCGCCGATCAGGAGCTGCGCCGTCTTATGCTTATCATCCTTGACCAGACCGCAGACCGGAATGTACAGCCCCAGCTCATTCTGCAGAATATCAATCGCCGAGGAAATCTGCCCTTTGCCGCCGTCGACCACGATCAGGTCCGGCTGCGGCAGGTCTTCCTTCAGCACCCGCTCATACCGCCGGCGGATAACCTCGCGCATCGTTTCGTAGTCATCCGGTCCCTGTACGGTGCGGACCTTGTACTTGCGGTATTCCTTGCGCGCAGGCTTGCCGTCAATGAACACGACCATCGCCGAGACCGGATTGGTACCCTGGATGTTCGAGTTATCGAACGCTTCGATCCGGTTCAGCGATTCCAGTCCCAGGCTCTGGCCCAGGCTGAATGACGCCCCGGAGGTCCGTTCCTCGTCCCGCTCGA
Organism: Paenibacillus sp. fava2; assembly: GCF_058313675.1. Taxonomy (NCBI): domain Bacteria; kingdom Bacillati; phylum Bacillota; class Bacilli; order Caryophanales; family Paenibacillaceae; genus Paenibacillus; species Paenibacillus sp. fava2. Next base: position 6,075,706 of record NZ_CM177755.1, read on the forward strand.
TCAGCCGGAATTTCTCATCCAGCGCGACCCGGCTGTTCTGGCAGGCCATGCCGACCATCTGCTTCTTCAGCCCGCGCTGCGGCACCAGCACCTTCAGGCCCAGCCATTCCTGCAGGGCAGCCGCCCCGCCGGCCGGGTCAACCAGGCCGACTGCAGTAGCCTCTGCAGCAGCAGCTTCACGCGCAGCAGCATCCTCCGCAGTCCCTGCCTGCTCGCTCATATCCCCGGCAGCCGCTGACTCACCGGCTTCCTCGCTATCCTCATCATCCACAGCCGCCGCCAGCCTGCTCGCGGCCACTGCAGCTCCGGCGGAAGCAGCCGAAGGCTTCTCGGTGCCCTCGCTTACCAGCTCCGGCAGCAGAATTTCCTGCGGCAGTGCCGGATTCTCGCTGTAGTACTGCGTTACATACGACATGAAATCGCTGTATGCTTCCCCGTAGAACGGGAATGCAGACGAGTGCCGCTGAATCATTTTCCCCTGGCGCATATACAGAATCTGCACACACATCCAGCCCTTGTCCACCGCATAACCGAATACGTCGCGGTCCTTCGTATCTGCGGTGTTGATCTTCTGCTTCTCCATCAGGGCATCGATGTGCATGATCTGGTCACGCAGCTCCTTGGCGCGCTCGAAGTACAGCTCCTCAGCCGCCTCCTGCATCTTTTGCTGCAGATCCTTTTTGACCGCCTCATGGCCGCCGCTTAAAAAAGCCGAAATATCGCGGATAATCTCATCGTAAGCAGACTTTGGCACTTCCTTCTCGCACGGGGCGAGGCACTGGCCCATATGGTAGTAGAGGCAGACCTCCTTCGGCATCACACCGCACTTGCGCAGCGGATACATCCGGTCGAGCAGCTTCTTGGTCTGCTGGGCGGCATAGGAATTCGGATACGGCCCGAAATATTTGGCTTTATCTTTAAGCACCCGGCGTGTGACTTCAAGGCGCGGATGCGCTTCGTTCGTTATTTTGAGATAAGGAAACGTCTTGTCATCCTTCAAAAGCACGTTGTAACGCGGCATATGCTTCTTGATCAGATTGCACTCCAGAATGAGCGCTTCCATATTGCTGGAAGTAACTATATATTCAAAATCAACAATATTGGCGACCAGACGCTGGGTCTTGCCGTTATGACTGCCTGTAAAATAAGAGCGGACGCGGTTCTTCAGCACCTTGGCCTTGCCTACGTAAATAATGGTGCCCTCTTCATTCTTCATCAGGTAGCACCCGGGCAGATCCGGCAGCAGCGCCAGCTTGTTGCGGATATTATCGCTATAATCCATAATTTCTCCCCCACCTGTCACTTGCACATTCATGAAGCTTCCCCGGGTCAGCGGGACTGCTTACTACAGTAATTTTAACACACAAAACGCCCCCGGATAAACCGAAGGCGCTTGTACTCAGATCTTATTCAGTAGTGATAACTACTTATTATTGGTGTTTAGCTACGATGTTCTTCAGGGAATCCTTGGAGTTCAGGCCGACAACCTTATCCACCGGCTGACCGTCTTTGAAGAAGATCAGGGTAGGAATGCTCATAACGCCGAAGCGGGAAGCCGTTTCCGGATTCTCGTCAACATTCAGCTTGGCAATTTTTACGCTGTCTCCCAGCTCGGCGGACAATTCCTCGAGGATCGGGGAAAGCATTTTGCAAGGGCCGCACCAAGGTGCCCAGAAATCTACTACTACAGTACCCTGACCTTCAACTTCGCCTACAAAGGACTGGTCAGACACGTTTACGATAGCCATGATATTGTTCCTCCTTTAATTTTGCGGAGCTGCATACGCCTCTATAGCGTGCGCTAGCCGAAACGAATTCACTCCGTAATGTTAGCTGGAAAAAATGCTTCATGTAATATGATAACCAGATTACCATTTACCGACACATCCCAAGTATAACATAGATACTGTGCTTTTGGGAAATGTTTTAGACAATTACATTGTATAAAATCAATTATTTAACAGATATCACTTCTTTACAACGCTCATGAGACTTCGTATACTTTAAGAAAACGCATTTATTGTCAATGACTTCTCTCACATGTATTACTGTAACCTATTGTTGTGCAGTCTTGCAAGGCAAGGAGGAGGAAGCAATGGAGATCAATGCCAAGACACGGGACCCGCGGGAGCATGTTAACGAGGAACCCCGCAACGATCTGGGTGATTTACTGACCGGCTTTTTCGGAATGACCGGCTTCATGACTCTGGTTTTCTTTGGAATGGTGATAGTCAAGTTTGTCTTTCTCGATTAACGGCTGATGACGCATAAAGTCCGGCAGTTCCTGTGTAGTTCCTAGCGGGAGCACCGGGCTTTTGTGTCCCCGCCTTTTTCTTCAACGTTCCCCGGCCGGCTGAAACCAGATTTTATGAAATTCCAGCCAACCGTAAGCATTGATGGACACTCCCCGGACTGTTTTATGGTGGGAAGTGTTGTTTTTCTTATGAACCAGGAACAGGACTGAATTCGCAGCCCGCAGCAACGCTTCCAGCTCTGCCAGACCCTTAAGGCGTCCATGCTCGCCCGGCTCCCTGAAGATCGCATTTATAGTCTGCTGCACAGCTTCTGACATCCTGGTATCAAATGCGGGCTGTAAATAATTTTTTTGCATATACATTTGAATTTCACTCACTTCATCATCCCCCAGCACGCTTCCAAATAACCTTGCATCATACTGTGAAAATGGTTCCCCGTCCAGCTCCTGATCCAAAAGGTCAACGACTTTAATTTCCACCTTGATACCAAACTTCCCGGCCTGCTCCTGAATCCAAACCGCATCACGGCAGTGAAAGGAATTTACATGTAACCTGAGTATCTCACCTGAATATCCCCCGGCTGCAAGCAATTCGCGGATCACCAAAGGATTCGGAGAAGAGCTGTTATTTGCCGCCGCTGCCTGCTCTTTGGGAGGATAACGGAATCCGTAAGCAGGATATAGGCGGTCTTCTCCCAGTTCATCAATCATCTTACTCCGGTCAATCAGCAGGTCCAGCGCTTTCCGGAAATCCGGATGGTTCTGCGGGCCTTTTGTCCCTTGATTGAATACAAGCAAAGTGCAGCAGGAGAACCTGGTTTCCAGATCCAGCCAATCCCCGCTGCCTTCCTCCAGAACCTTCTGATATGCCTTAGAAGCATCCCCGTGTGAGGACATGACCGAGGACCAGTCAGGCTCAGGAAAATGCTCCCCTTCCATGCCAGACAAGATTAAAATTTCAACCCTGTCAAGCTGCGGCCGCCCCCGGAAATGCTGTGCAAAAGCTTCCAGCACACAAATCCCGTCACGATGACGCTCAATCCGAAATGGCCCTGTACCCACCGGACGGACCGCGAAATTCGTTTCAGCATATCCGCCCATGTCTGCAGGTATTATGCTCGCCGGAATGGTGCAGAGAAAGCGCAGAAATAAATAATTCGGCTCCCGCAGCCGGATCCGGACGGTTTTGGCATCCAGCGCCTCGATCCTATCAATATCCTGAAACATCCAGGCTCCCTCATAGCTCTCCGGCTGCAGGCGAAGCCTATTCAGTGAGAACAAGACATCTCCGGCAACCAGCTCCTTACCGTGGTGGAACAGCACACCTTTTCGCAGATGAAAGGTCCACTCCCTGTTATCATCACTGCTTTCCCAGGAATGGGCTATACAAGGTTCTATTCTCCGGCTTGCCTGGTCATATTCCACTAATGTGTTAAACAGTTGCCCCGCCATATGACAATCAAACGCATAATATACCTGACCCGGGTCCAGAGTAAAAATCTGCCGGTATACCGGAAAGCGCAGCGTATCCTGCTCAGCTTCCTGCACAACCTGTGTTGAAAAGCCGATTCTCCGCGACAGCCAGTCCCTGAACTGTTCCTTGGCCGCAAGCCCACCGAACCGGTTCATCAGTTCCATAGCACCATCCACGTCGTTCTGCTCCATCTTAAGTGTTACTTCCTGCAGCAGAATGGCATCGGAATCAGCCAGCAGTGTCAGAATGGAGGAGTGACCGCGGCCTAATCCCGGCTGCCAGTTAATCCAGGCCATGCCGCTAAGCGTCCGGATGATCTGCTTGGCATAACGCGGCGTACAGTGCCAGGTCCCCGCAAGCTTTTCAACAGTAATTAAAAACGGTTCTCCTGTCTCATAATCTTTAGCCGCACAGCGAAGCTCCAAAAAATGCAGGGCCACCGTCAACATATAAGCTTTCCTCCGTAAATAAAAGGTGATCTCTCTCGGGCTTATTGTACCCTTTTCATCCTCTTTTGGGCAGCTATACTTAATTCAAACAACAAAAAGGATGATGAGAATGACAACCGACAGGAAACAACCAACAGCCAAAGCCCCATTTCATCCGGTAGCCTGGGGCGTGATCCTTGGAACCTTCCTTTCCAGAACCGGCTTCTTCATGACAATTCCCTTTCTCGGCATCTATCTGGGAAAAGTAAAAGGCATCGACCCGGCAACCATCGGCGCTATTCTGGCCCTTAGCCTATTTGCAGGAACCTGGGGGAGCTTTGTCGGCGGAGCACTCTCAGACCGCATCGGCAGGTACCCGGTGATGATTGGTTCGATGGCTTTATGGAGCCTCGTTTTTCTAGGCTTCGCTTTTGCCGATGCGACCTGGCTCTTTTTCCTGCTGAGCGGTCTGAACGGACTGTTCCGCAGCTTGTTCGAACCGACTGCCCGGGCTCTGCTCACTGATGTGACACCTGAGGAGCGCCGGACAGATGTATTTAACGCAAGATATTTCGCCATAAATGTCGGCGGGGCTGTCGGACCGCTGTTAGGATTAAAGCTTGGGATCGGAGGCTCTTCCTCCCTGCTGCCTTTTATGCTAAGCGCGGCTATTTATTTGTTGTACGCCGTTGTCCTGATTATCTTCAGCATCAAATATAAGCCGGAAGCCGGAAATGATTCCGGTTCGGTAACGGTTAAACAAATGATTGGAATTATTATTTCGGATAAAGTATTCCTTTACTTTCTGATCGGCAATATCTTTGTTTTTGGAGCATACTCCCATCTGGATACCACTTTATCGCAATATATCGGCCATGAGCGGATTGGGACATACTCAATACTGTTCGTAATCAATACACTGTCTGTAGTGACGCTGCAATATCCGCTGGCAAAACTTATGAAGCGGTTTTCCTCAATGACTGCCCTAAAAGCCGGATGTCTATTTTTTGGGCTCGGTTTGCTTGGGCTGGGAGCCTTTGACCAAATCATACTGCTTGCCTTCTCAATGATCGTCTTCACGCTCGGGGAGATTCTCTGCTTTGTGATCGGAGATGTACTGATTGGCGAAATCGCTCCGGCAAATCTGAGAGGCGCTTATTACGGGGCCAGCGGATTCGCCTTTATCGGACAGAGCATCTGCACCTGGTTAGGCGGAATCCTGCTGCAAACGCTGGGCTTTGATCAAGGCCCGCTTATTTTCAGCATTCTCATGCTGCTTACCTTTATTGCTTATCCCTTTTTCCACCGGGGCCAGAAACTGCGGGAGCGGCAGACAGAGAAAAATAACACAAGCACGAATGCTATGCCCGGCACATTAATGTAAAAGACTAAAAACAAACAGCGGTGCCAAGGACCCCCTCGTCCCTGCACCGCTGTTTGTTTATTGTTATAACGCAGCCTATCTGTTTCTGCCCCGCTGATTCTCCCCATGTAGCGGAATCACATCCACAAACGGAGCAATCCGGTCCATCAGCCGCTGTCCCTTGTACTGTTCCTCGCCGTCCTTGCTGGTGAAGCTAAGATGCTTCTCCAGGCCGTCCAGCGGATAATTTGAGGTATAGAAGGTCGGCTTGCGGTTCATCCGGTAATTCAGAATGGCTCCCAGCACATGGTCACGCGCCCACGGGTTGAGATTTTCCGCACCGATATCGTCAAAAATCAGCAAATCGCAGTTCTTCAGCGTGTCCACGGTTTCCTTCAGCTTCTGCCCGTCCAGCATAATCGACTTCAGGTCCTCAATGAAATCAGGCATATAGACAATGACGCCGCTGTACCCGGCAACCGCAAGCTCGTGGAGCAGGTAGCACATCAGAAAGGTTTTGCCTGTGCCGAAGGTGCCGTGCAGATAGATCCCCTGCGGACTCAGACCGTCTTCCTTCACACCGGTAATATAATCAAAAATTTTATTCACGGCAGAAGCCCTGCGCGGGTCCTTGCCCATAATATCCATCTCATCATAGCCGCCGTTCAGCACGCGTTCATCCACATAAAAGCTGCGGATCCGTCTGCGGATGCTGTCCTGGCTGTCCTGGGCGATCTTCAGGTTACAGGCTGTCTTGCGCTCGAACAAATCCGGCGAGCCGTTCACATTCTCTACCGTAAGCTTGCTGTAATGGCCCTGAAAATCATTCGGGCAATGCTCGAGGCCCGGACAGTTCGCACAATTGCGGCTCTCCCGCACATACTGGAACAGCCGGCTCATATGAAGCTTCAGCCGCGAATCATCCAGCTCCGGGTGCTCAGCCTGAAGCTGCTTGACCAGCGGATCATTCAGCAGGTTCTGCTGAAGATCGCGGGAACGCTGGCGCAGGGCCGGATTGTTCATCGAACGCAGCACTTCGCCCATCGACTCCATTGCTGCACCTCGCTTTCTTTACGGCGTCCTCAGGGCGCCCTTCTTCTTGCTGGCCTTAATTTCGGCCGCTTTCTTCATCATCGCCGCGAATTCTTCTTCCGATACAGTACCGGCGTTCCCGTCGTCCGTAACAATCGGAATCTCCGGCTTCGCGGCCCGGCCGCCGCCTTTATTATACGAACGCTGACGCGTTCCGGAAGCTGCTCCGGCCGCGCCGGAGGCAGCGCTCTTCCCTTTAACCTTGGACTGGTCACGGATGTACCGTACAGCCTTCTCGTAGGTATTGACCTGCTTGACCAGCATGTTGGAGGCAATCGCCTCTACAAAATTGCGGTTCATCCGCTGTTCTCCGCCTGAAGCCACCATTGTCATCAGATAATGGATCAGCACATTGATGACTTCACCGCTCAGCTTGTAGTTCAGATCAATTTTCTCGAATATATCCATCAGCTGGCCCGGAACCGCACCCGGAAAAAAGGTTTGCAGCAGCCGTGTATAAGGCTCGTTGCGCAGCATCATATTATATTGGTGAATATCGCATTTGGACAGGAACTGCGGAGGAACCTCAACGTAATATTCCATCTCCACCGGCTGCTCCTGCGGAATCACCGGCTCTTCATGGTCTCCCGCCGCCGCTGCACGCAGCGACACTACCTTGGCCGCAGCGATCTCCCGCTTCTCCTGACGCTTCATATCCTGGCGGAAATGCTGGCTTGCCCTGTACTGCAGCGTATCCAGAATCACCTCGCCGTCCGGCGTGAACATTCCGTCTTCATCCAACAGCCGGCATAGATCCTGCGGTCCCAGATCATATTTGCGGGCCACATAGTTGATCACACCCATTTGGGCATGGTCAAAGCGCAGCTTCTCGACATGCATCCGGTTCACAGACTCGCGCGGAAAGCGCAGAATAATGTCGCTATACCCGATAGCCGTTTCACTGCTTTGACTGATGCCCGGCTGCTTCACCGTAGCCACTTCAGCCAGCGCCTGCTCCAGCTCATAATCGATTACATGCGTATTTAACTGGAAGATATCATAAAAGGGCAGGGAAATATTTTCTTTATGGGCAGCACGGCGGCTCCAGTCCTCCGGTTCCCGGCTCCAGAACTGCTCCCGGAGCGACAGGACGGCGAACTTGCCGATTTTGTCGCGCAGCAGCAGTGTCAGGTGCTGGGTCGCAAAAAAGTCAGCCGGCGTAAGCGGCGGCAGCAGCTCATATTCATACAGGTAATCATCATTCTCCGGCGTATACATCCGGCAGGTTGCAAGCAGGCCTACCGCCTCAAGCAGGGAAGCCTGGTCCACTAAATATTTACGGCCTTTCTCGTTCGGTTCAACGCCAAGCGTCATAAACAGCCTGCGCTGCTGCTCTACAGCAGAATAGCCGATCGATTCAGCCGGAATATGCTCAAACAGCAGCCTGTACAGGCTGATCGCAAAGGCTCCTACCATCGGCTGATAGACGGAACCCAGCATACGTGAATCTACATGGCTAAGACCGAATTCGCGGGAAACGCAGTACCGGTGATGTTCGGTGAAATGATGCAGGTTACTCATGCGCATCTGCGGTTAACTCCCCCTTTTTTACACGAATTCATGCAGATTTCTATTCTATCACAAAACACCCGGCCGGAAATGTAAAAAAAGAACCAAATAACCCTGTTTTCAGCCTATAATCGACAACTTTTGAAATCTTGCTGACTATAGCGGAAAATTGATGACGTAGAAGTATTTTTAATAGAAAAAACGGCTTCGCCGTCCCCTAGCAGGAATAGCAGCCGTTTTCAGCATAATCTCGATACTTAGAACATCTTATAGCCGCCCAGACGCAGCTTCTGGATCGTCCAGCCGCTGAGCACTGCGCCGCCGAGCCCGGCAATCCCGGTCAGGTAATCAACAATATGGAAGCTGCCCAGATGCTCCCAGAGGGTCATGGCGTTCCTGTCCCAGATGGAGTAGACCACTACGGGCAGGATCACAATTACGAACAGGTAGGCGGGAAACCAGGTGGTCTTCATTAACATATTAAGGATAAAGCCGATGCCAAACATCATGACAAAGAACAACACGGCCAGAACAAATACAGGAATAAATCCCATCGTACCGCCATCCCCTCTCTCTATAAAGAACCGCACACCAAAACCTGATTAATAGTAAGTTTACTAGAAAAAATGTAGCGAAGCAATGAACATTATTGCCATTCGAATCCGCTTTCAGGCAAATCCGCGGCTTAGCGTTTGCTCTTGGCCGTCCGCTTGCGATACAATGCATATAGATTAACCGGATCATACATAGAAGCGTATGCTTTGGAACCGGATTTTACGCTAGAGCTTGATGCTTTCGAAGCAAGTTTTACACGAAGTACATTCTACGGAGCCCATGCTTCGTAAAACTGAGCGTATGCTTTCGAAGCAAGTTTTACACGAAGTGCATTCTACGGAGCCTATGCTTCGTAAAACTTTTAAGGAGTGAGAACATGAACGAAGCCGCTTTGACCCTGGAAGGCTGGTATGCCCTGCATGACTTCCGCTCACTGGACTGGAAGGCCTGGACAGCCGCCGATGACGAGGAGCGCGCAGTAGCCCTGGAAGAGCTGCATGCCTTCATGGAGGATTGGGGACCGGTAGAGGAAGCCAAAGAAGGAAGCACTGCCGTTTATTCCATTGTCGGCCAGAAAGCTGATTTCGTGATGATGTTTCTGCGGGAAAGCCTGGAAGCACTGAACGCCCTGGAAACTGCATTTAACAAAATTGCATTCGCCCAATATACCACAAAAGCTTACTCTTATGTCAGTATCGTCGAGCTGAGCAACTACGCTGCAGGCGGCAGTGCCGGAGACGGCAGTGATCCGATGCAGAACCCTCATGTGGCGGCACGCCTGAAGCCGGTTCTGCCGCAGGCGAAGCATATCTGCTTCTACCCGATGAACAAGAAGCGCGAGCTGGCCGATAACTGGTATATGCTCGATATGGATAAACGCCGGGAGCTGATGCACTCGCACGGTCTGATCGGCCGCGGCTATGCCGGCAAAGTGAAGCAGATCATCACCGGCTCCGTCGGCTTTGACGACTGGGAATGGGGCGTAACCCTTTTTGCCGAAGATGCGCTGCAGTTCAAGAAGCTGGTCTACGAGATGCGCTTTGACGAAGTCAGCGCCCGTTACGGTGAGTTCGGCCCGTTCTATGTCGGCAACCTGCTGACACCGGAGACGTTCGAAGAGCTGCTTAAGCTGTAATTTTTATTGAACAATAAGGATGGTTTCCCTGGAGGAGGCCATCCTTTTACTTATGCCGGCTGACCCAGACTGATCCTCAGCAATCCCCCCCGGCACCGGAGCTCAACAATAGTCTCAACGGCTAATTGGATTTACGACACTTAAATCTTCGATCTCACATAGAAATGTCCAATAGCAATATGTCACATCAAAATAATACCTAATATGATATTATTTACATGATGCTAACAGATGTTTTTAGGAGTTGGGAGGTGACACTTTGATTACTAAATATCAATGCGTTAATATTTCTTCTGTAAGTCCAAAAGCATTAGTTGAATTTTATAATGAAAAATTAGGTATACCCGTATTAGAGCCTGATAATAATTATGATGGTGTTTCATTAGGATTTCTTAAAGAAGCTCCCGTAATTGTTATTTGGGATGAAAAAAGATGGGGAAAGTCAAGTGAAGGGAAAGTCAACTTCGTATTCTCTTGTGATGATCTTGATCAAACATATATTGAATTAAAAGAAAAAGGCGTCCGTTTAGAACCTCCAACAACAGCCGTATGGGGAGGAAAGGAACTTCCATTTCTCGACTTGGATGGGAATAAAATTTTACTATTAGAAAGTTAGATTTGAGCTTTTGAACCAAAAGGATGAACCCATCGTCCCTTGAATTCAATATTTCATTGCAATGACCATTTTAAATGCCAAAAAGCCAGCCAATAACCCGGCTGGCTTTTCAATATAACATTATTCGTCCTCGTCATTCTCGCCGTGCAGACTCTCCAGATATTCTGCCGTTGCCCGGTCGCGGGCCCGGCTCTTATCCTTCAGCCGTTCAATGGCCGGCAGAATAAGCAGATCAATTTCCTTCTGGATGTTATAAGCCAGATCGTACCGGCTCTGGTCCTCCAGGTAGGAGCCTACCTCAATCAGGGCATTGTAGCGGTCGAGCTCCTCACGCGTCAGCAGCCCGCGGACTTGTACACTGCAGTGGCGCATCCTAGAAGAATCTTCCCTTCCTCAGCACCAGCGGAATGCCGCCGATGATGAACAGGTAGCGCATATCGACTACTTTTTTGAGCTGTGCTGCCGTCCAGCCCTTATATGTCTTGTCACCCACTACGGCAATACCCTGGCCTTTGCCGAGCGAGGCTACAGTTCCCTTGTTGCTGAAGACAAACTTCTTCGGCTGCTGGCTGCGGATCGCTGCCACCAGATTATGGGCACAGCATTCGCCCTGCTGCATGGCAATTTGTGCTGTGGGCGGGTACGGCCGCCCTTCCGGGTTAATCATCAGGGAACCGTCTCCGATGATAAAGATATTCTCATGCCCCGGAACACGGAGGTACTCGTCCACCTTCACCCGTCCGCGCATTGCTTCAAACCCTGCGGCTTCAATCAGCCGGTTGCCGCGGATACCGCCGGTCCAGACAATGGTCGAGGCTTTGATTTCTTCACCGGTTGCGAGAATGACACCGCCCGGCAGGCATTCCTTGATCGCTACGCCGATTTTGAAGGTAACCCCCTTCTTGGTCAGCACAGACATCGCATGCTCAACCAGCTCAGGCGCAAATCCAGGCAGTGCAGTAGGAGCAGCTTCTACGTTGTAGATATTCACCAGGCTCGGGTCAACGTCATATTCCTTGCAGAGGGCAGGAATTCGGTCAGCCAGCTCTGCTACAAATTCAATGCCGCTGAAGCCCGCTCCGCCTACTACAAAATTAATATGCTCCTGCGCATTGTTTTCATTTTTGTATTTGGCAAACTGATATTCAATATGCTCGCGGATCAGCCGCACGGAATTAATGCTGCGGATAGTCAGCGCGTATTTATCAAGTCCCGGAATACCGAAAGTCTCCGGCTCGCCGCCGAGAGCAATAACAAGATAGTCATAAGAAAGCGTGCCGTCTTCAAGAATTACTTTTTTCTGTTGGGTACGGATTTCCTGCACGGAAGATTTCACGAGGTCGATCTTGAATTCATCTATCAGCTTGGAAATAGATACGCGTGTATGTTCAATGCTGTCCGTTCCTGCAGCTGGCATATGCAGATGGGTAGTGAAATAATGATATTCATGGCGGTTCACCAGCGTCACATCAGCTTCATTATAATTCAAAGCTTTCTGCAGCCGCTGGGCGGTCAATATACCTCCATATCCCGCGCCTAGGATGACAATTTTGGGAATACTACTCATGTTCCGGCTCCTTCCAACAGGTGAATCTGTCTATGTGTTATTTTTTGTAAAATATTTTAGTGTCTTTTGTGAATTTATACACTTAAATTCAGGAGAATTTCCAATAAAACTTAAAGGATTTCTAAAATAACCATATCCATTGTAAACCTTAGTATCGTTTTAATCAAATATAATCATACAAGAAGAAACGGATTCGCCGTCCATTAAGGGACGGTACTGTTTCTCGAGAAATAGAAGGATAATTTATGATGGGCAACATATAAATTCTTATATTTCAAAAAAACGTCACACTTATCCGGCCATTTTAAGCCTTTGCAGGGTAGTCCCACAATGTTTATAATGAGTAGGTAAGTTAAGTATGGCATTTTGAAACTATCACTCGGAGGTGTAATATTACGTGACACTAGAGCAATCCGGCGTTCCTATGAGCGACCTGTTAATTATAGGCGGCGGTCCTGCCGGCATGTTTGCCGCCTTCTACGGCGGTATGCGCCAGGCGTCGGTAACCCTTATTGAAAGCATGCCCCAGCTGGGTGGGCAGCTCGCCGCTCTCTATCCTGAAAAATATATCTATGATGTGGCTGGTTTCCCTAAAATCACCGCACAGGAGCTGGTAGACAACCTGTCCCGGCAAATGGATCTGTTCCAGTCCAATATTTGCCTCGAAGAGAAGGTTGTATCTGTTGAGAAGCGGGACGAGCGCCACTTCGTAACAACTACTGACAAGGCAGAATACCACAGCAAGGCTGTTATTATTACCGCGGGTGTAGGTGCCTTTGAACCACGCCGTCTGGAGCTTCCGGAAGCACCACGGTTCGAGAAAGCCAACCTGCATTACTTTGTGAGTGATTTGAATGCCTTCCAGGGCAAGAAGGTGCTGATCAGCGGCGGCGGAGACTCCGCAGTAGACTGGGCCCTCATGCTTGAGCCGATCGCTGAACAGGTTACGCTGATTCACCGCCGCGACAAGTTCCGCGCGCATGAGCATAGTGTGGAGCAGCTGATGGCCTCCAAGGTAAATGTTATTACCCCTACGGAGATTACCGAGCTGCACGGGGAAGAATTTATCACCAAAGTGACCCTGTCCCACATCAAAACCAAGGAGACACAGGAAATTGAAGTGGACAGTGTAATTGTCAACTTCGGCTTTGTATCTTCGCTGGGGCCGATTGCACAGTGGGGCATTGAGATCGAGAGCAATTCCATCGTGGTAGACTCGCGCATGGAGACCAATATTCCCGGCATCTTCGCTGCCGGCGATATCACTACTTACCCGGGCAAGCTGAAGCTGATCGCGGTCGGATTCGGGGAAGCACCTACGGCTGTCAACAACGCCAAGGTATACCTTGATCCGGATGCCAAGCTCTCACCGGGACACAGCAGTAACCTCAAGCTTTAGCACATAACCGTAACCTTTATAACAAATAAAAGGGTATCCTTTCAGGTTGATTCCACTCCAACTTGAAAAGATACCCTATTTTGTGCCGCTTGCGGTTAGACAGAGCAGCTGCTGCAGAAAATAAATCAATGTGTCCTAGTGCAGAACCGCATGTACTGGAGAGTGTAAGTTCCGTTTGCGAATTTCAGCGAGCAATAGAGCGATGAAATCATGCTCCAATTGTAGCTCTATCGCTCTTTGGTAAGAGTCGAGCAGCATCTCATCCGACAATTCAACCACAACGTTCACCTACCTTTCCTTTGTTTGAATCTGAATCTATCATAGCAAACTATCACGAATCGAACAAGCGTTCTCAATATCCACAAGCCACTGTGGAAATCCTGTGCATAATTTGTTAGTAAGGATAATAAATCCATTTCCTACACAGTGGAATATGGGGATAATAGTTATGCACAGGAGATTTCCACCCTGCCAGCTAGTAAAAAAAATCCAAAATGTTCACAAAATTTAGAATTTTCTACCTCATATTACCTCAAAAGCAACATAACTAAACGCAATTTTAGCCTATAGTTATCATTATCGTCAATTCTAAAAAAAACGTTAATTACTTCGGTCTTGTATTTACTTCCAGAATCCAGATCTTGCCCCGGTGATCCACTGCATAGTCAAACCCCAGCTCACCGATGCCAGGAAAATGTCTTTCCAGCAGCTCGATGCAGACATGTGTCAGCCGGCGCATTTCCGCTTTTTTGGCTGACGTACTGATTCTTGGGAGTGAAAGGCGCAGACCATGCCGGCAGCTCATCATCGTACCGCCTTTACACAGATTGGTGACAAACAAACCCGGGCGCGCCAATCTTCCCACCATCGACCGGAATTCCCAGTGATCGCCGTTTTTCACAACCTTAACCCGGTAGTCAATCGGACGTCCGGCAATCCGGGCAAGCGAGATTCCCTGCTGGATCATATAGCGCCGTCTCAGCTTCACCCGGTCAAGCGCACGCTTCATCGATCCGAAATCACCGTATACCCGGGTGCTGTGATTGTAGGTGAACCCGTAGCCCCGGTGGTCCCGGAACACTTTTATCACACCATGGCCCCCGCCGCCCACAATCGGCTTAATTACAACATTCCCATACGCTTTCAGCATAGCTGACAGTCCGGCAGCGTTATATCCCTTCGTTCTCGGAATGTAACCGGCAACCCGTGAATCGCTGAGCAGCGCCTCGGTTTTCAGCCACTTGCTGGCCAGTTGTCTTCCCGCCATTTTCCCCTCTCCTTTCGCAATCCCAGCCTACCCTATAGATTACTCAGAAAAGGAGCCGCCCTCCTGTATGATTGTCCGTGTTAAGCCCGCTCACAGCAAAAAAGGGCATATGGCTGCGGGCCTTATGTCCGTAGTATATGTACTGTTCTCTGTCCGCCAGCAAATTTCAACGCAAGATTACACTATACCGCATATACATATTTTTATAAAATAGGAATGGAGAGGTACAAAGGAGGTTCAACATGGATTGGTATCTGAATCCGCTAAAAAACTATTTTAACTTCTCAGGAAGAGCAAGACGCACCGAATTCTGGATGTTTGCACTGGTTAACACTTTAATCGGATTTCTGCTCGCTTTTGCAGAAGCCCTATTGGATATGACTCCCTTATTAAGCACGATCTATCACTGGTTTATCTTCATTCCTTCCTGGGCTTTACTGGTCCGCCGGCTGCATGATAGCGGAAGAACGGGGTGGTGGATTCTCATCGCCTTTATCCCTTACCTCGGGTACCTGATCCTGTTTATTTTCGCCTGCCTGGACAGCGAAGGAGACAACCAGTACGGGCCAAGCCCCAAGTATTAGTTCACTGGTATCCAAATCTGAAATTTATCCGCTTCCGCCTGACCTTCTCACTGGAAATCCCTAAAAATTAACTGTATTATTACCATGTGAGAGGGGGGCTTCATGATGGCTCAATTATTCGAGGTATTGTACTGGTTCGCAATGGTCGGCATGTCTGTTGTTCTGGCAGGTACTACTATCCTTGTGTGTGCACTCGGGATCAGATTTATCCGCGACCGCCGCCGGATTCTGGGGGCTGGCTGTATTGCTTTTTCTCTCGCCACCGCAGCCCTGATCGTATTTATGATCAACTTCAAGTTCATTATCCCCGCTTAACCTGCTGCAATTGGAGAATACTATATACTCTATGAAAAATCCGGCGGATGGCTTGTGCAGATAGACTGGTTGATCCGCTCAAAAACTTTTTTCTACTATATATATATATTACTTATTTTAAATTACCTGTATCAGGAGATTAGCCTTAGTTGCCGGAGGAGATATATATGAACAAAATCATTCACTGGGGTATCATCGGCTGCGGGGATGTAACCGAGGTCAAGAGCGGACCTGCCCTCCAGCAGGCGGAAGGCTCGCAGCTTGTTGCCGTCATGCGCCGTAACACTGAACTTGCAGCGGATTATTCACGGCGGCACGGCGTGCCCCGCTGGTATTCCAGTGCACCTGAGCTGATCGCCGATCCCGGTGTTGACGCCGTATATATAGCTACACCGCCCTCTACGCATATGGAATACACGCTGGCTGCGGCAAGGGCCGGTAAACCCGTCTATGTCGAGAAGCCCATGGGTCTTAACACTTCCGAGTGCGAGACCATGCTGGCTGCCTGCGAGCAGGCCGGTGTTCCGCTATACGTGGCTTATTACAGAAGAGGACTCCCCCGTTTCCGCAAGGTTAAGGAATGGATGGGTTCGGGTGCGATCGGCGAACCCCGGTTTGTACGCACTCTGCATATGACCCGGCCGCTCAAAGCAATAGACGGGGATTACTGGCGGGTTAATCCGGCCATTTCAGGCGGCGGCCTGTTTATGGACCTGGGCAGCCATACCCTGGATTTGCTGGATTTCCTGCTCGGTCCGGTCAAGGATGCGGATGGACGTGCCTCTAACCAGGGAAGCCCTTATGCGCCGGAGGATACAGTCTCTGGACGGTACCAGTTTGAAAGCGGTGTCCATGGAACGGGGATCTGGTGCTTCAACGCCTATTCTAACGAAGATGTGACTGAAATTGTAGGAAGCCACGGCAGCATTACCTTCTCTACCTTTTCGGAGCAGCCGGTAATTCTACGGACTGAGAACGGGGAGCATCCGGTATTTATTCCTCACCCAGTTCATATCCAGCAGCCGCTGATCCAGTCCATTACCGACGAGCTTCTTGGACACGGTACCGCTCTCAGCACCGGCCTAACCGCTATCCGCACCAGCCGTGTTATGGACGAACTGGTGAATAGCTACTACGGGCGCTAATGCCCATACTAATTATTAGTTTCCATTTCCTTTAATGCCCAATAGGGTTTGCAGCTCCTCTTCCCTTTTTTTCAGATATAAATAAAACTCCGCCCGCTCAAATATCTGCATGTGATCAAATATAATCATAAAATGATGTTTTTCATCGCCTGTATCCAGCAAATGTTCTATATATTCGATTGTCTCTTCAAAATAACTGGTGTCTGCTTTATCCCCGTAATCCCTAATAGCCTGCTTAAAGACCTTTAAATGCAGCGGGATGTGCAATATCACTTCTTTGTAGGAGTCCGAATCTGTTTCCAGCTTCATTTTACTTCTGGCACGCATCAGCTCCCATTTTTCTTTGAACCATTCATGAAAAGGATGTACCGCTAAATAGAGAGGCTCATAAAAAAGCAAATCCCACTGCAGCTCCATCAGCTCCTTACGGGCCTTACTTCGCTTAATGTACCTGAATACCAGCATCTCATCATCTCCCTGAGTTGTACAGTGGCTGCATAACCGCCGGATT
Organism: Paenibacillus sp. fava2; assembly: GCF_058313675.1. NCBI lineage: Bacteria > Bacillati > Bacillota > Bacilli > Caryophanales > Paenibacillaceae > Paenibacillus > Paenibacillus sp. fava2. The sequence goes on from NZ_CM177755.1 coordinate 6,092,920, forward strand.
TCGGCTAACGGCCGGAAATCGCAGACCGGCAATCCGCAGCCTTGCTCACATCTTAAAAACAATCTCCTCACCAAGCTCCATTTTATCAAATCGGCCACTGCTCTCTTGAAACCTGAACTCCGTTCCGGAAGGGTCATCCGGCAGCGGTGGAGACACCACAAATCTGTAGGAGGCATGATCCGATCTGCTCCCGCCAGTCATCATCCGGCAGTCATACCCCTCCCCTATGGATAATTCGTAGCTGTAATGCTGTCTTATCTCAGGACGCTCGAATGGCTGCTCCGGAGCCTCCCAGTCTATATTAAGGATAATTACACTGGCATTACTGTATTGGTGAATGGAAGTCAGCGTGTAGAAGCGTTCTCCCTGCTCCACAGACTTCAGAAGGGGAATATGTTTTTTGAAATCAGCAGGCTTCACCATCGGCCGGAAATGCTCCTCGTTCATCATAGTGCTGAACATGGATCTCAGAAACTCCTCGTGAAGTCCAAAACGGCTTGACCACTCAGCAATCCTTTCAAGAGGCGGAAAACCTGGATTATTGTCCGAAGTTTCCTTCCGCTGCTGGATCAACGAACATATTTGCTCGTCCAGTTCAATAATCCGTTCATCGTAGTGCTCAGTCGGCCGTTCATAGGGCAACATTCTCATCATTATATCTCCTCCTTCAAATAAAAAACCTCCCGAAAGTGTATTCTGCAATGTACACATTCCAAGAGGTTCGGTTTTAGGTTATAGTGTGTTAAAGTTCCTTGACATCTTAACCCTGCTTAGCAAGGCTCAGCGCTCGGATTCCCCGCTTCTTCCTTCGTGCGGAACGACGATCCGCAGCCGCAGGTAACACTGGCGTTCGGATTGTGGATGGTGAACCCGCCTGTCATGCCGGATTCCTCGAAGTCGATCTCAAGGCCGTTCAGGTAACGGATATCGTCCTTGCTGACTACTACCTTGAGTCCTTCAACATCCATGTAGACATCCTGCTCGGTCTCGTTATCGTCAAAACCCATTGCGTAAGAAAATCCGCTGCAGCCGCCCGCTGTTACGCCAAGACGGAGGAACATATTGGGTACTTCCTGTTCAGCCAGCATCGTCTTCAGATGTCCGGCAGCTGTTTCGCTGATTGTAATCATGGCCTAGCCTCCTATAAGTTATATAATGTCATAAGCCTTCCGGCTAAAAGTTATACTCTATATAAAATTCAGTATACTCCACTCTGCCCCGCCGCTCAAGTCATAACTCCCTGCATCACCAGCAGCCTAGGCAGGAAATTGCTAACGCTCAACAGCGGTTGCTCACCTATGGAGAGAGGTTTATAATAGGTTAAGCGATGATCTGTAAAATTCGGAAATTTGTCACGGAGGCTGGTTGCCTCTTTATTTATGTTGCTGAACCGCCGGTTCAGGAAGTCTAACCTTCAGGAGGAACTATATATGTCTACCCTTATAACCCCAAACACCGATGCCAGAATGGCACATATTATTGAGAAGGTCCGCGGCGGAGAACGGTTAAATCTGGAAGATGGCGTTTATTTATATGAAAGCGATGATTTGCTTACGATCGGCCAGCTGGCTAATGAGGTTAATCTGCGCAAAAACGGAAAAAAGGTTTATTTTATCGAAAATATGAGCCTGTATTTCACCAATGTCTGCGAATCACGCTGTGCTTTCTGCAATTTCCGCAAAGATGACGGCGAAGAAGGGGCCTACACCCTGTCCGGTCCGGAAATGGTGCAATATGTCGAACAGCATATTCATCCGGGTGTACGCGAATTCCATATTGTCGGCGGTCATAATGATAAGGTGCCCTTCCAGTATTACGTTGATTCACTCAAGGCACTGAATGAACGTTTCCCTGAAGTCACACTCAAGGCTTATACGGCGGCGGAAATTGATTTCTTCACCCGCATCAGCGGACTCAGCATCCGCGAGGTGCTGGAACAGCTGCGCGCGGCAGGGCTGAAATCGCTGACCGGCGGGGGAGCAGAAATTCTGTCCGACCAGTACCGCAAAAAAATGCGGGTCGATAAAGCGAATGTCGAGGAGTATCTGGAGGTTCACCGGACCGCCCACAAAATGGGCATGAGAACACACACTACAATGCTGTACGGCTCGATTGAATCCCGGGAGGACCGCATCCGCCATATGCTGCAGATCCGTGAGCTGCAGGACGAAACGAACGGCTTCATGGTGTTCATTCCGCTGTCTATGCAGCCGAAGAACCGTAATGCCGGTATTATGCGCCGCAACTCTGCTTACGAGGATCTCAAGACCATTGCCGTCAGCCGGCTGATGCTCGATAATTTTGACCATATCAAGGCTTACTTCATTAATATAGGTGTGCAGCTGACCCAGGTTGCCATGAGCTTCGGCGCATCCGATGTGCACGGAACGATCCTGAAGGAGCGGATCAGCCACGCCGCCGGGGCGTTGACGCCGGAGGGTATGACCCGCGAAGAGCTGATCTGGCTGGTCAAAGGCGCAGGACGTATCCCGGTCGAGCGGGATACCTTCTACAACGAAATCAAAGTGTACGAATAGTTTAATAGATTAGTACTGCAGTGCCTGTTGCAATGCCATATTACAGCCATATGCGAAAGGAAGACTGGTCCCATGAGAACACTACTTGTCCTTGGCGGCGGCTACGGCGGCCTTGCCCTGATCCAGGAATTGCTCAACCACCATCTGCCCCACGATGTGGAGATTGTTTTGATTGACCGGATGCCTTATCAGGGAATCAAGACGGAATATTATGCGCTTGCCGCAGGTACTGTGAACGACTATCATCTGCGTATCCAATTCCCGGTTCATCCGCGCCTGACCGTTCGCTACGGGGAGGTCGGCTCGATTGATCTGGACAGCCGGCTGGTCTTCCTGGAATCAGGAGAGCCGGTTCCCTATGATATTCTGGCAATTGCCCTCGGGTGCACGGATAATTACCATGGTATCCAGGGAGCAGAGGAGTATACCTGCAGTATCCAGAGCTTCTCCGCCACCCGGGAAACGTACCGCCGCCTGAATGATATCAAGCCTTACGGATCAGTCAACATTGTAGGCGGAGGGCTGAGCGGGGTTGAAATCGCTGCAGAGCTGCGTGAGAGCCGTCCGGATCTGAACATCAGCATTCTGGACCGCGGGGAGCGCGTCCTGTCCGCTTTTCCGGCCAAGCTGTCCCGGTATGTAGAGGAATGGTTCAGCGAGCACCAGGTTAAGACGCTGGGGCGGATCTCGGTATCCCACGTCGAAAAGGATGCCGTCTTTAACGGCACCCAGGCTATTGCAGCGGATGTAACAGTATGGACTGCGGGTATCCAGCCGGTCAAGGCAGTGCAGCAGCTGGAGCTGCCTAAGGACCGCAGCGGCCGGCTCATTGTTGGCCCGCACTCTAACCTGGCCGACTATCCGGAGGTATACGTAATCGGTGACTGCGCCAGCCTCCCGTTTGCCCCCAGCGCACAGGCTGCAGGTGCACAGGGGGAGCAGGTGGCCTATGTGCTCCGTTCACTTTGGCGGGGAGATACTCCCAGACTTCATGCCATTAAGCTGAAGGGAACACTGGGCTCACTGGGTAAGAATGCCGGATTCGGCCTGATGGGCCGCCGCTCTGTAATGGGACGGGTTCCCCGCCTGCTCAAGAGCGGAGTGCTCTGGATGTCCAAGCGGCACTTCGGCTAAGCTGACTGCCAGGCGCTTAGTCGATTTCGAGGCTGTCCCAGGCCTCCTGCTCCTTGATGGCAGCCTCAATGGCCTGCTCCAGCTCCTCGGGAGAATCGGCTTCAATGATCTCGCCGTCAACCATAGCGAACGGTCTGAGATAGCATTCTCCGCAGTTATTCAGACAGCCGTATTCAACAACGTCATATTCGGGATTCTGTTCCAGCTTGTTCATTAGCGGTCCTGTCCCGTGCCCGATATTACTGGCACAAAATTCAATAATTGGCCTCATGTTGTTCTCCTTATTCTGTGCTAACCATTTTATTTTTTAACTTTTTGTACTATAATAAGTTTACGAAAGGAGTGATTGAGAAATGAGTGAGAATGCACAAAGCACCACGATGTATGATGAGGTTCTGGAAGTACTCGATAAACTTCGTCCGTTCCTGCAGCGCGATGGCGGCGACGTGGAATTGATCGACGTTGAAGACGGCATCGTCAAGCTGAAGCTTATGGGTGCCTGCGGCAGCTGCCCAAGCTCCACGATCACGCTGAAAGCCGGGATCGAACGCGCCCTGATTGAAGAAGTAGAAGGCGTGGAAGAAGTTATCCAAGTATTCTAATCCCGTTCTATACCGTCCCGTCTCCCTGACTCAGGGGGGCGGGATTTTTTCTATTATAGAGGATTTCATGCCTAGCTACAACCCGCGTACTCCTGGCAAAGTACAAAAAAGGCTGTCCCGCAGGGTCATCAGATGACCTGCCCGGAACAGCCTCTTGTTCAATCCATAGCCGCTTAAATCAGCCGCTTAAAATGCAGGGATAATCGCACCTTCGTATTTCTCTTCGATGAATGCCTTGGCTTCTGCAGAGTTCAGGGCTGCAGCCAGCTTCTGGATCGCATCGGAATCCTTGTTGTCAGGACGGGCAACCAGCAGGTTGGCATAAGGGGAATCAGCACCCTCGATGAACAGGGCATCCTTAGTTGGAACCAGGCCGGCATCAAGCGCAAAGTTAGTGTTGATCAGAGCCAGATCAACCTCGTCCAGCTGGCGCGGCAGCATAGCTGCATCCAGTTCGATGATTTCCAGGTTCTTAGGGTTTTCGGTGATGTCCGCTTTGGTGGAAGTGATGTTAGTGTCATCCTTCAGCGTGATCAGGCCGTTCTTGGCCAGCAGAATCAGAGCGCGTCCGCCGTTGGTTGCATCGTTAGGGATTGCCACTTTTGCACCATCAGCGAGTTCGTCTACCGATTTGATCTTCTTGGAGTACGCGCCAAACGGCTCAACGTGAACAGCAGTTACAGATACCAGGTCTGTTCCGTTCTTGCTGTTCTGGTCATCCAGGTATGGTTTGTGCTGGAAGAAGTTCGCATCAAGTGCTTTCTCAGCCAGCTGTGTGTTAGGCAGGATGTAGTCAGTGAATTCCTTAACCTCCAGCTTGATGCCTTGTGCCTCAAGCAGCGGAGCGATCGCGTTCAGAATTTCGGCATGCGGTACAGGAGAAGCACCCACAACAAGCGTTACCGGATCAGCAGCAGGCTCTGTAGTCGGCTCAGCGGAAGCATCAGCTGCCGGAGCGTTAGTTGCCGCAGAGTTCGCAGCGTTATTGGCAGTGTTGTTGTTGCCGCAAGCAGCCAGCACCATTACCAAGGTCACGCTGAATAGCGTCAGTAGTACTTTTTTCATCTGTAAATCCCCCTCTAAAATGTGTTTATGAATAAGGCTATATCTGGTAGTACCTTATTTCCGGGTAAAATATTGAACCAGCCTGTCGCCGGCCATCTGCAGCAGCTGAACTAGTATTACCATCAGCACTACAGAGATAATCATAACTTCTTTCTCATAACGGTAATAACCGTAACGGATAGCGAGGTCGCCAAGACCTCCGCCGCCGATCATCCCCGACATTGCTGTATAGGAGACGAGGGTTACAAGCGTAATCGTTACTCCGGCCAGCAGACCCGGACGGGCTTCCGGCAACAGCACCCGCATGACAATCTGGCCTGTTGATGCCCCCATACCCTGTGCTGCTTCAATTACCCCGCGGTCAACCTCCCGCAGCGATGTCTCCACCAGTCTGGCAAAAAACGGGGCGGCACCGATAACCAGCGCCGGAATCGTACCAAGTACGCCGATGGAGGTGCCCATAATGGTCTTGCTCAGCGGTATCAGGGCCACCATCAGAATCAGGAATGGGACGGAGCGCAGGATATTAACTACCAGCGATAATACCGAGTAAACTACTCTGATAATACTGTTATTTGATCTCCCCCATAAATATAACACAATTCCGAGTGGTAAACCAAGAATAATTGTGAAAATTCCGGAATAAGCCAACATTTTTAGTGTAGCACCCGATGCCTCCGCCATTTCCTGCCAGTTAATATCATTAAAATTGAGACCGCCCATTACGAAATCACCTCCACATCAAGTCCTTGCGCCGCCAGTTCAGTAAGCGTGGCGTTAATAGCGCCGGGCTCTCCCTCAAACCGGACAATCAGCTGGCCGTACGGCACATCTTTGATCGTCGAGATTGTCCCCTGGAGAATGGCAAAGCTGACGCCCGTACCGCGAACCACATCGGATAAGGTGGATTCGTATGTTTTTTGTCCCAGAAACGTAATCTTGACCGCTTGGGCATTGTCTCTGCTTCCCGCCTCCAGTGCTGCCCGCAACGGGCCGTCCTGCTGGGTTTCACTGCGGATAAAGTCCTTGGTTACCTCATGCTTGGGCTTCAGGAATACCTCAGCCACTTCCCCCTGCTCCACAATCCCGCCGTCGTGAATAACCGCCACCCGGTCGCAGATGCTCTGAATGACATGCATTTCGTGGGTAATCAGCACAATGGTCAGATGGAACTTCCGGTTAATATCGAGCAGCAGCCGCAGGATTGAATCGGTTGTCTGCGGGTCAAGCGCCGAGGTTGCTTCATCGCATAGCAGCACATCGGGGTCGCTGGCCAGTGCCCGGGCTACACCCACCCGCTGCTTTTGTCCGCCGGAGAGCTGGGCCGGATATTTGTTAGCGTGGTTCTCCAGGCCGACCAGCACCAGCAGCTCCTTAACCTTCTGATCAATCCCTGCCTTCGCAGTTCCGGCCAGCCGCAGCGGGAAGGCGATATTATCATACACAGTGGCGGAGGACAGCAGATTGAAGTGCTGAAAGATCATTCCGATTTTGCGCCGTTTCTCCTGCAGCTGCCCCTTGCTGAGTGCAGTCAATTCGACACCGTCCACCCAAACCTCGCCGGTTGTCGGGCGCTCCAGCAGGTTGATGCAGCGGATTAGCGTGCTTTTTCCGGCGCCGGAGTGTCCGATTACACCGAAGATTTCGCCCTTCTTAATGGACAGATTCAGGCCCGAGAGCGCTGTAGCAGCCTTGCTGCCCTTTCCGTACACCTTAGTCAACTCTTTCAGCTCTATCAATTTCCGTCGTTCCCCCTTTATTCTGATTCCAAAATCAAAAAAGCCTCTTTCGATCATTGCAGATCGTAAGAGGCTCTGTGCGTATATTTACAATGCCTTCTCATCTGCCAATGCCCAGAGCTTGCTGCATTGTAGGAATTAGCACCATGACATTTGCATGCAGCAAAGAATTAAATGCTGGACACAAATCGGTTGCCGGGCTTCATCGGGCCTATCCCTCCGCCGCTCTCGATAAGAAAAATATGAAACTAGTTGTCGCAGAATGTAAGAATATAATGCAAGCCTAAGTATAGTGAGTTTCCGCTTTTTTGTCAAAGGAAGATTTTGCCCTATTAACGCGACTCTGTCCCGGCGTTTTTTGAAGTCATAGCCTTGTTCTTATGCCACTGCTCATTGCTGTAGCGGAAGGCTGCGCATAAGGATTTGCAGACCATTTCCAGCCCCTGCTTCAAATCCTCCAGATGGCTGTCCAAATCCTCAAGCCTTATTTTGTCATGCAGCCCCTGGTGTCTCTGCCACAGGTCATCCTGCATTTCAGCATTCATGTAATGAATCTCGGCGTTGCGGCGCTTGCGCAGATTCTGCAGCGGTTCACGGTAAGAATCCTTGATACGCTCCAGCTCCTCGGACAGAGGAACATGCTCCTTCAGCAGCTGAAACTGCCGAAGCACCGTGAAATAGGAGAAATGGGCTTTGCTCTGGCTTGTATTCAAATTGTACAAGCTGTTCAGCACCGTTCCCAGCTTGTCGAGCAGCGAGAAGACGCGGATAAAGCCGTTTTTGTAAAAATAGACATAACGCGCGTAATCCCCCTGCTCCTGGGTGGACATATCATCCATATATCCAGCAACCACGAGTTTACGGTAAAAGCCGGCTGCGAAGCAGCTCTGCTCCAGCTCATCCAGCGATGAGATCAGACCGCGGGTCCAGATCTCCAGCTTGCGGAATTCATGGTCATGGTCTTCATGGGCATTCATTTCCTTGCGCAGCATGGACGCTACCTCTGCCATGTTGTCCATTGCTTCAGCCAGCACGCCGCTGTTGCGGCGCGGAGGCTCCCCCAGTAAGATCCGCAGCATGACTTGTCCCCCTTAACATAACGAAAATGTATAATTACAGTCTTAATGAAAGCCTGAACTTTACTGCTGAAAATAATGCTTCCAATTCCGGTCAACCAGATCCAGTGTGCTGCTGCAGGGTGTCTGCTCCTGTTCGTACCCCGGCTTCATGCGTGCATCGATTACGATAGGGAGCTTGTAACCGAGCTGATGCTGCCTGATTTCGGATTCGGCATAGATATCTTCGGCGGGATTAAACCGGGTAAATACCGTCCACAAAAAGGAGCTTTGGGTTCGTACTGCATCTGCGGCATGATCTGTAAGAATAACCAGCGGCCAGGCTGACTGCTGTCCGCGGAGCTGGGCGCCCAGGCGGACCGGCAGCTCAGGGTCTTCTTCATAGGATGCACCAGAAACGGCTAAGCATCCACCGCAATAAGGAATGACCTCGTTAATTCCTGGCAAAACGCCCTCTGAATAGGTACGCGGCAGCTCCCTTACAGCACGTCCAACACCCAGCAGCACTGCCTGGCTGTCAGAACCCGGCCTGCCTTCAGTATGCTCCTCGCCAAGCCGCGCCCCGCTGCCAAATACATACAGGTCAGTCGCCGGATTGAAGCGCTCCAGAACATTTTCCAGAATAGCGGGTAAATCAGAAAAAGCAGCCGGCTCGCTTGTAAGCAGCAGCAGTCTGCTGCCTGAGAGCTGGCGATCCCCTAATATGCGGAAGGCAGTACTCAGCGCCTCATGCGGGGAGCTGTCCTGTACGACCGCTGCGGCCAGTCCATTCGGGCCCGATTCGGAATAAGTCCAGAAGGCATTCACTGAAGGTATCGCAAGATGATGTACAGGAGAGAGGAGCTGCTGAAGATAATCGACCAGGTAGAAATTTTCTTCCTGCGGAGTAACGGCAATGGTCGCCGGATAGACGGCATCTTTGCGGTGCCAGATCCGTTGTACATGCATAACCGGTGCTTGCTCTGGTGCGGGCCTTGGCGGCACGAGCCCCCGCAGCGCAAATTCCGCTTCGGCCGGAATGGAGTGACCGCCCAGCGGGTCCTTGACCATCGGCAGCCGGCTGCCGAGCATCAGTGAAGCCAGCACCAGATCCGGCAGCCAGGCTGTGCGAGAGGCGCTGGCTGCCGCTATCAGTGCTGGCGGGCCTCCGATAAAAACAGAGACCGACAGCGCCTCTCCCTGAGCCTCAGCCTCCTGATGGTACAGCCCCGCCCCCTGGTGTTTATTCCAGTCTATCGCGACTGTACTGTGGTCGATGAACCGGAGCCGGTGCATTCCAAGGCTATGCTTCTGCGGAGCGTTCTGGCTTTCGGTATAGACAAGCGGAAGCGTGATATAAGGCCCGCCTGCTTCCTGCCAGCTTGTAACACGCGGCAGCTCGCTTAACGGATCACTGGTCCGGCAAACCCCAAGAACGGGAGCTTCACCCTGCGGTACATGCTTTATACCTGTCTTCAACAGACTGACAACCAGCTTCTTCTCCTTCCACATGTTGGGGAGCGAAGGCGGAAGCAGGGTTTCAGCTGCCCCGGCTACCGCTTTGAGCAGCTGCTCCGGTCTCTGGCCAAAAGCCCTGTCCACGCGCCGGGCCGTTCCGAACAGGTTGGTCGCAACAGGGAACGGGGTTCCTTTAACATTGGTGAACAGCAATGCCGGCCCTTCCTCCCGGACCACACGCCGGTGAATCTCCGGCAGCTCCAGATAAGGATCCACCTGAACATCTATAACGGCAAGCTCTTTATCCTTGCGCAGCTGCTCGATCCACTGGCGTATATTTCCGTATCCCACTATCTTGTACCTCCTAACACAAACAGATTACTTGTTATTCATGCTTAACTGCCATACGCGTACACTCATATAGCTCAGGATTCCGAATAATCCGGCAATCAGCACAATATGGGAAAGCGCGGCAAATATGTACAATTTATCGTTATAGAGCGTGTGAACCACAGCCGCACCGCTGAAAACCTGCAGCAGGCAAAGCGTAACCGCGGCTACACCCAGCATCCGCAGCTCCGGAAGCCTGGTATATCTCCAGAATGCCAGATGCCCCAATACAGCTGTCAAAAGAAACAATAGTGCCGCTGCAACCCTGTGCATAAACACAATGCCCACGCCGCCGCTGAGCTCAGGAATCCATTCGCCGTTGCAGAGCGGCCAGCCGGAGCAGCCCCCCTGTGAATCTGTATGGCTCACATAGGCGCCGATATAAACGACAATATACGAATATAACGCTGTAACCCAGGTTAAGTTGCGGAACCCCCGGCTCACTGATGCTCCGGCAGCATCCTGCTGACCGGCAGAATCATGCCATCTTTTCGTCCCAAGCGCCAGCATTAGCGAGCTTGCAAAAGCAATCAGCGAGAAGCCCATGTGCAGCGCCATTACCGCCGCAGACTGAGACCGGACGACCGCAAGCGCTCCCATTCCTCCCTGCACAATTACAAACAGAAGGGTTAACAGGCCATAGGTAAGCAGATCCTTCCGCTGACGCGCAAAACGCCAGAACGCAAACATCGAAGCAAGTGACAGCAGGCCGGCAAAACCGCTGAACAAACGGTGGGTATATTCAATCAGAGAACCGAGCGTATAAGCCGGGATCAGCTTGCCATGGCATAGCGGCCATTCGTTCCCGCATTCCAGCCCTGAGCCTGTTTTGGTCACCACAGCGCCGCCAAACAAGGCGAGAAACATCACGAGGCAGGTTATGTAGCTGAGCCATTTCAAATGAACTGTTGTCATCAGATCACCCGCATGTATAGGAATGAATGGAAGGATATTTATGATTACAGCTTGCCTTATGGATTATCTTGTTAAAAAAGCACCGCTTCTGCTCTGGCTGGGCGGAGGCGGTGCTTTGGTCAGTTGACTGTTACTTTACTTGTGAATACTCAGATATACCTCAAGCGCCCGGTTCAGGAAATTCTCAATCTCCTCGCGGGATTTGCGCAGCTTGTTGACGAAGCGTACAAGCTCCCGGCCGTCACTGTAAGCGACAAAGCTGGGAATGCCCAGAATGTTCTGTTCCTGGCTGACCTCGCCCACAGCATCAACATCGACTTCAACCAGTGTCAGGCGATCCGCATATTGGGTTTCTACCTCAGGCATAAACGGATCAATAAATTTACAGTCAGAGCACCAGTCTGCCTTAAATACGGCAACCGTCAAACGAGGCGATTGAATCGCAACCTGAAACTCCGCAGCGGAAGAAATTTTATCCATATTAGGGTCAATCCTTTCCAGGTTAAACTGTATCTTACTCTTCTCTAAGTGAAGCAAATTGTGCGCAGGAAGTCAATTAAAAAGGAACAAAATAAGACAAAAATCACAGCATCATTCGCTTGCACGCACCCTGGCAGGCTGAAGTCTCATTAACGGGTTCAATACCTTCTGGAGAACACGCGGATAACCGGCAATCTCCTGACGGCCAAGCACGCCAAGTACAATCAGCAGCACAAGATAGATGATAACAACCGCAGCTCCCACTACCAGACAGGTAATGAGATAAGCAACCCGGTCCGGCATCAGACGGGTCAGCATAATTCCCGCTTCGTTCAGGCCATAGCCGATTCCGCCGGAAGCCAGCACGGCAACTGCGAAGCCGCCCCAGCGTTTGCCCATAATAGTAAAGGATACGATCCTTTTAAGCATACGCAGATTAAGCAGGGTAATGACAATAAAGCAGAGCGCCGTTGCCCCTATAATTCCGTAAATACCGAACACCTTGCTTAGCAGGAAGCTTGCCGCCAGCTTAACCAGAATCCCGGCCAGCACATAATACATCGAAATCCGTGATTTCCCCATCCCAAGCAGAATGGAGTTCGTCGTCATCATGGTAATCTGGAAAATCGTTCCTGCCGTCAACATGGCAACGATTCCGCTGCCGTCCAGACTGCTGAACAGCAGACCGTTAATGGAATAGGCAGCGACTACCAGCGAGACTACAATCGGAGTCCCCGTAAGAATGGATATCCGCATGGCCAGTGTGACCTGGCGTTGTAGATGCTGCTCGTCCTTCCGGGCATAAGCGGCCGAAATGATCGGGATAAGTGAAGTACTCAGCGCAATAGCCAGCACCGGAGGAATTCCGGCAACACTGATTGCGCGGTTTCCATAGATCCCCAGTGCACGTATTGCCTCTTCTAAGCCGGTCTGACCACTAAGTAGCGGTACAATGAACGTTGTGTCGATAAAGCTTACCACTGGTACAGTTACAGAAGATAATACAATCGGGATGGACAATTTAAAAATATCCTTATAAATACCGAGCAGCGGAAGTCTGGCTGCACTTGAATCATACAATGCCACCTTTTCTTCAGTGCGGCGCATTTTTATTGCATAATAGAGCATAATTCCAAATGCGCCGACACTGCCAAGCACACTGCCGAACGAAGCGCCGGCTGCTATCCATGTATTATCATATCCCTGCTTCAGCAGAATATATGCCAGCAGGATCGCGGTGGATACCCGGGCAATCTGCTCGACGATCTGCGAAATCCCGCCGGCCATCATATTGTTCCGCCCCTGGAAATACCCGCGCATCATAGCGATGGTTGGGAACAGCAGGAGCGCCGGAGCAATGGCCCGGATTGCCAGTGTACTCTCCGGAACCTTGGCATAGTCAGCGTAATAAGGGGCTCCTATGTACAGGATTGCACTCATCAGCACACCTACGACAGCAGCAAAGATCAGCGCTGCCCGGTACACCTGCTGGGCTTCATGCGGCCGGTTAAGGGCATAGCGCTCGGATACCATCTTGCTTAACGTACTCGGAATCCCGGCGGTAGCCAGCGGTAGTAGCAGCAGGTACACTTGGTTGGCCTGTGCGAATATAGCATTTCCGGTAACATTCAATAAATGCTCCAGCGGCACCCGCTGGGCAAGCCCGAGGACTCGGGCTATAAGCGCGGCTGCCGCCAGAATAAGCGTGCCTTTGACAAAAGACTCTTTCTTCGACAAACTGTTTCGCCTTCTTCGCTGTTAATTTACGCTGATCCAGATAAAGAAGAGGATCACCATCATAATTTGCAGAATTACTTTGACTACGGTACTGCTGAACAAGCCGAGCAGGGAGCCGAAGCTGACCTTGACCGCTTTACCCGGCTGGGAGCCGGCGATCAGCTCACCGATGAATGCACCGATAAAGGGTCCGAGGATTAGGCCAATAGGATTAATAAATGGACCAACAATTAAACCAATTGTACTGCCGACTACCGAGGCTCTTGACCCTCCAAACTTCTTAACACCCCATGCCCCAACCACATAATCAGCAACGAACAGCACAACCACGATTAGGGTCTGGATAGTCCAGAACCAAGCACCGAACGATCCGAACGAAAAGAACCAGCCGTATACAAAAAACGCCAGATAAATCGCCAGCGCGCCAGGCAGGATGGGATACACCGCCCCCGCCAGCCCTACCGCAAACAAAGCAATGATCAGAATCCAACCCAGGATTGCCATTCCTTCATCCCCTAAAGTTTGATAGCATCCGCTTCTCCGAAATCCTCCGCAAACTTCCTTCGAAGCGTACTCTTCGTTTTGATAGCGTATACTTCTGTGAAACACACTTCGCAAAACAGCCTCGGAAGCATACGCTTTGTTTGATAGCATCCGCTTCTCCGGATTCCTCCGCATACTTCCTTCGAAGCGTACTCTTCATTTTGATAGCGTATACTTCTGTGAAACACACTTCGCAAACAGCCTCGGAAGCATACGCTTTGTTTGATAGCATCCGCTTCTCCGAAATCCTCCGCAAACTTCTCGAAGCGTACTCTTCGTTTTGATAGCAAAGTTTCTTGTTACTGCTCGGTAATGCCCATGATACTCTTAGCTAACTCAAACCAGGAGCACTTACTCAGGCATAGTACATCTGCGGTAACAACTTACTCGAACACGTGAATGCACTAATAATCAGCCTGTTTGCTGCCATTCTTCAAAGCGCCTCCCCAGCCACGTCTGATACTCTTCGGCCGGTACTTAGTCGCAGACACTTAGTTGCACTTTATACAACTAAAACAACTGTTTTTCACCACATCGCCCGTTTTAGCTGCACTTTGTACAACTATACAGCCATATAAAGCGGATTTCGAGCCATTTGGGCAGATTTAGCTGTACAAAGTACACTTATTTGTCGCGTAGGCAAATTTTCGCCAAATTTAAGTGCACATTCCGCAACTATTTCACAAACGGATTGTACTTTGTGCAATAGAAACCTGTACTTAACCGCTAAAAAGTACAATCTGTTGCATTTCGTACAACAGATTGTTAAAATCCAGGGCAAAAACGCCCGCATTCTGAAAATCTGCTGTACAAAGTACAACGGATTTTTTTTCCAGACTGCTTTGACGTTATTCTGTTGCAGAAAGTGCAACAGCTTGCGCTCTCCTATATCCGCCGGGAGCCAAGCTCCGCAATTAGCGGTCAGTGCCCTGCGTCACCTCCGCCTCGCTTAATATATATTTCTCAATCACCTCAGCGATGCCGTCCTCGTTATTTGAGGCAACGACCGCATCCGCTTCCTGCTGCACTGTCTCCTGGGCATTGCCCATCGCCACGCCCAGACCGGCGGCCTGGATGGCTGCCAGGTCATTCAAGCTGTCTCCTACAGCCACTACCTGGGACATCTCGATACCCAGCAGCTTGCAGACCTCGCCGATTCCGTAAGCCTTGTTCACGCCGAGCGGGTTAATCTCCAGGTTAGTCGGGGTCGAGTTGGTAATCTCCAGGCCGCCCAAATCCTGAAGCTGCATCAGCAGCTTATGGCGGATCTCGTCGTCCTCTGTGGAGTAGCCGAATTTAAGCCACTCCCTGCCCATAATGTCCCCGTCCCAGTTATTGCGGTTGTAAACCTGCTCTGTGGAATAAGCCCAGAACCAAATGCCGTATTCTTCGGCAATCTCGTACAGCTGCTGAATCAGCGCCGGGTCCATCAGCGAGCGGCGGTACAGCTCATACGGTTCGCGCCAGAGCTCACTGCCGTTCACAGTAATCATCGGTGTCTTGAGTCCAAGCTGCTCTGCGTAAGGCATAGCACTCCGTAACGCCCGTCCTGTGGACAGGCAGACGTGAACGCCGGCATCAACCGCCTTTTGAATCCATTCTACAGTCTTGGGGGTAATCTGTTGTTCATCATTCAGCAGGGTTCCATCCATATCCAGTGCAAGCAGGCGGTATTTGGCAGTCATTGCCACCCCTCCATTTCTTGTATGCCCCTCAACATAAGGGGCTGATTAATATTGCCTAGTTCGTTGAATTTGACGCATTTGTATCAGCTGCAGCATCCGTTCCATCGGTTGCAGCTGCATCACTGTTTGCAGCTTTCAGTGTCTTTTTCGGAATGCCGTCAAGGCCGTATTCCCAGTCATAAGCATCAAAAATCTTGCGTGCTACCGGTGCAGCACTGTTGGAGCCGAATCCGCCCTCAGGGATAACTACAGCAACAGCCAGCTTAGGATTTTCGCGCGGGGCAAAGGCAATAAACACCCCGTTGTCGCGGTTCGTATTCGTTCTGTCTGTCTGCTGCGAGGTTCCTGTCTTGCGGGCAAAATCGTAAGGGAAATCGGAGAACGCTGAAACCTCACTGTTCATCCCCTTTTTAATTTCCCTCCAGAAGGACTGGTCAAAGGTTGTAACCTCATCTAATACTTCACGGTGGAATTCCTTAACGGTATTCCCTTCAGAATCGGTGATCTTGCTGACCAGCTGCGGCTTGATCCGCACGCCTTCATTCGCAAGCGTAGAAGCGTATTGGGCAAGCTGAAGCACAGTATACCGTCCCTGCTGCCCGAAGGAAGCATAGACCAGGGCAGCCTGCGCACTTCCCGCCGCCTCAGTATCGGTATAGTTGATCTGTCCCAGGAACTCCCGCGGCAATCCGCTCTGTGTCGAAACGCCCAAACCGAATTCCTTCATATACTTATCCCATACATCGATCCCGCCGCTCTGATACTTTTCCCACAGCTTCTTGCCGACCATATCGACCATAAAGGCATTAGACGATTTCTCAATCGCTCTGGCCGGGTCCATAGTACCATATACGTGACCGGAAGCGTTACGTACGGAGGCATTGTCATTTTTACCGAAGTAGGCAATCCCTCTGTCCTGATAAATGGTAGAAGTCGTAAAAAAGCCTTCATTCAGTCCAATGAGTACACTCAGCGGTTTGATGGTGGAGCCCAGCAGCACCGTAGAACCGAACTCATGGCCTGACATGCCCGAGGAGTATGGTGTAATGGTCCCGTTCTGATAGTTACCCATAATATCATTCCACACATCGGTATCCATTTTCTCGGCCGTCCATACATTCGTATCATAGTCCGGCATGCTCGCCATCGCAACGATATTTCCGGTATCGACCTCCATCGCCACCGCGTAACCAGTCAGTGCATCGGGATGCGTCTTGCCTTGAACGGAATGCGTATGCAGCCAGCTGATCTGGTCGGTAATCGCCTGCTCCGTCTTCATTTGAATCGATTTATTGATGGTTGTCCAGACGTCATTGCCTTTGACGGGAGGCACAACCTCTTCAACCTTTTCAGCCATATTCTGCGGATTGACCGAGATGACCTGATACCCGTTTTTACCGCGCAGTTCGCGCTGATACTGCAGCTCAAGCCCGTCAAATCCGACAAATTCATCGTCTTTATAGCTCAGGCCGGGATCAGCATCTATTTTTTTCATCGCGGCCTGAATATTTTTGTAAATATCCAGACTGCTGGAGGATTTGAACGGCTTGATGTAACCGATCGTCTGCACGGCTACTGTGTCTTTGTCATAATGTCTGCTGCTCTCCTCGACAATTTCCAGACCCGGATATTCATTCTTGTGCTCCATAAAGTAGGCCACTTCCTGTGAAGTCAGCCCTGCCTTGATTCTGCGGGCCATGAAACCGGAGTATTTCTTGAAATATAAGTCCAGTGAGGCGATGACATCCTCTTGGGTCAGCTGCGGACCAGCGGGGTCACCATATTTATTGAAATCCTCAACCAGCCGCGCCGCAAGCTCTTCGCCTTTGGCCTGGGCTTCCGGGGTCAGCGTGGTTTTACCAGTCACTTTATCCGTGGTTTTGGCAGTGTATTCCTTAGTCAGCGTAATGTATAGTGACTGTACAGACGTTGAATAAGCAAGCTCCTCGCCCCCGGCTGCCCGGATTACACCGCGGATCGCCGCCAGCGGCACATTTTTGGTATCTCGGCTGGTCTCCACTTCAGTCAGGGTAGGCCCTTCAACAAACTGTAAAACGGCAAGACGGATGATAATGACACAGAAAATAACGAACGTGCTGAAAAAGAACACGTTAATCCGCAGGCCGAGCGAGCTCTTCGCTGTATTTTCATCCGGCGGGGAGGCCTGCTTACGGAAAAAACTCACAGTTTTTCACTCCTTTGCATCTTAAATAAACCTTGCACTACAGCACAACAATACTTCCCCCGAATTGTACCATATAACAAGGTCTGACTTCCTCTTTGTCACAATACATCCTCTTTAATATGCGTTTCTCCGAAATCGCTGGTGTTGAACCAGTCTCCGCTTGAGGCCCAGGTGGAGTCGAGCGGAATCCATGCATCCCTGGCGGGTATATAGACCTCATTCCAGGCATGGGCTCCGTACCCTCCTTGTCCGTCATAGCCCCGGCCTGTAACTACACGCACCTGAAGTCCCTGGGAACGGCCCATAACGGCATACAGGCGGGCGTAATCAATACAGACGCCGAGCCGGGTACCGAATGTGTCCCGGGGCGTCTGCTCGTGCCAGATCCCGTTCTGCTCATAATTATCCGCCTTGGCATAATCATAGTCGATCCGCGAGCCAATCCAGTCGTACAGCAGCCTGGCCTTTTCCTCGGGATCAGAGGCTTGTCCGGCTATATCTGCTGCGGCTTCTTCGATGTCCGGCGAGATGTCATGATCAATCACCTCATATTTGCGGCGGAGGATATCATTCATTTCGGCGGCTACCGCCTTGGTTAGTACAGGCAGTCTGCTCCGCACGTTCTCACCGGCAATCGGTTCAAATACCGCAGCCGCGCTCTGGCTGTAAATAGGAGAGGACTCCACATAACGGCTAAAGCTGCTGTCCGGGTTCAGCCCGACTCCCAGATAAAGGGCAAAGACCAGCAGCAGACCGCGCACCAGACCTACGGCAAAACCGACAGCCGCGCCGCTAAGCCTGCTGACCTGGGTAATCTTCCGGTCACGCGGCCGCTCCTTCCGCCCTGGAAGACGGAAGGGCAGAAACAGGAACAGCAGACCAAGCAGCGGGCGGATCAGGCTGTAGCCTATCAGCAGAAGCAGAAAAAAGCGCACCAGCGGTGAACCCTCCAGCACCGAGACAGCAGTATAATACAGCTGCTGCCACCCGCTGAGCCTGCTGTCCGGCAGTACGACCGATGCAGCCCATACCTGGACTGCGGGAGAAAAATACAGCGCTGCCGGAACGGCGATGACAAGCGCTGCCGCAGTCAGCAGCCCCGTACCCAGCAGGCCGAACAGCCCGCCCGCCGCCCGCCCGCCGCCCGGCTAAAGCCGCGGACCCAGCCCTGAAGGACGGAGAAAAGCACAACCAGCAGCAGCAGGATCGAGATCAGGTTCGCTTCTGTTAAGCTTGCTATCCAGCTGTCGAGCATTTCCATCCCCCTCTATGCTAATTTCCGTTCTTCCGCGCTTCATCAATAAAGGTCTTGGTCGTATCCGTAATGCTCCACTTCCCAAGACTGACACCTCTGAAAGTGACTTCAACCTTATCCTCACCAGCCGTGCCCTTCACCTCAAGATTTGGCGTTGTAATCGTGAAGGTGCCGTCCCCGCCCGAGGTATACTTCGCCTCCTTGGCTTCGCTCAGCATCACTTCCTGCGCTTCGCTCTTCAGTGTGCTTACCGTGCTGTCAGCCACCTTGTTTACGGCATCACCGATTTGCTCCATCGTAACCCCGCTGTAAATGAACAGGCCGGCGACAATAACGATGACGATTGCCCATTTCAGCATCGTTTTGACCAGATTAATTACGGCAAACAGAATAACAAGTGCTATAACAATAACCAGCCAATTCTCTCTGATAAATTGTGACCATACTGCCGGATCCATCAATTTCACAACACCCCTATCAAAAATTTCATATTCATTATTATACATGAATACCCCATATAATTCATGATTGCCTGACGGCATGCAGGTTAGACGAATAAAATGGTATAAGCCCCCTGTTGCACACGTAAAGTACAAGTAGGCTATACTGCAAGCTGCCGCCTGCTGTCGTCCGATTTCCGCTGTTAAAAAGAAAACCGGCATGGCCTTCCGGGCTTATGACCGGCCCTACCGGAGGTGTAGACCTTGAA
Source organism: Paenibacillus sp. fava2 (assembly GCF_058313675.1). Lineage (NCBI taxonomy): Bacteria > Bacillati > Bacillota > Bacilli > Caryophanales > Paenibacillaceae > Paenibacillus > Paenibacillus sp. fava2. The sequence continues at coordinate 6,112,409 of NZ_CM177755.1, forward strand.
AACCGCACTGTGGCTGTATCTGTTTCTGTTTCTGGCCTTCTTTGACCTGCATGCCCAGTATCCGATCCTGACCCCGTTTGCCATGTCACTCGGTGCGGGTCCTGCCTTCATCGGCTGGATGATGGGCATGTATTCACTGACCCATCTGCCAGGCAATCTGCTGGCAGGCGTACTCGTCGACAAGAACGGCAGCCGGCGCTACATCGTCTTCAGCCTCGTGGCTGCCGGCGCGCTGCTGCTGCTGCAGGCTTACGCCCAGCTTCCCTGGCATCTGCTCGTGCTGCGAGCAGCCAGCGGCTTTGCGCTGGCCTTCCTCTCCCCCGCCTGCATGACACTGCTGGCTTCGCTGTCGGATGATTCGGCAACGCAGGGTAAATACATGTCCGGCCACGGCATTGTCCATACCCTCGCCTCCGTGGTTTCTCCCGCAGCCGGTGCCTATATTGTGCACAGGGCAGGCTATTCCGGGACCTTCAGCACACTCGGCTGGCTGCTGATTGCCACCGGAATCATGGCTCTGGTCAGCGTGCCGAAGCATTCGCCTGCGCGTGTCCGCGCCGGTGTGCCGAAGACTATGCCTGCTCCGGCCGAACCCTCCCTTGCCGTCCGCAAGGAAGCCAAAACCAGCCGGCGCTATTACCTGCTGCCTTTCTTCATCTCCTGCTCGCAGGGTGTCCTGTTCTTCGAGCTGCCGCTGTCGCAGGGGCAGGACGGGATGGTCTCCACAGGAGTCCTTCTCTCGCTGATGAGCCTCGGGGCGCTGGCCACACTAAGCCTGATGTTCCTTAACCGCCTGTCACCAGCCATCCGCATTGCCGCAGCCTTGCTCGCAATGGCGCTCTGCTTCTTTACCCTTGCCGCATTTACAGCCATTCCTGCTGGCGCTGTCCTGTTCCTGCTCGGGGCCGCTAAAGGCGTGCTGTTCCCGGCCATGGCCTCCCTCTTCATCAGTCTGGGGAACGGCGGCCATCTGGGCCGCACCTTCTCGCTGCAGTCGATTGCCATGTCGCTTGGCGCTTTTGCCGGCCCGGTTGCCGCCGGACAGCTTCGCGGATATGTCTCCCCTTATTTCATTGCCTTTGTGCTGCTGATGACCGCAATCCTGCTGCTCCCGCCAAAAGGCGACAGCCTGCGATCCGCCTACCATCCAGGCTTAAACAGTCCAGCCGCATAAAAAAATACCGCAGGGGCCAGCCTCACCTGAACACTCTTGCAGTGTAACAAAAGCCGCTAAAGTCCGCGCCATACTGCTGCTAAATTCAGTCATTTCATCACCCGGCCGCCGCCGGGTGATCTTTCTTTTACGACATTTCCCGGGTAATGATTCTACTTCTGTCGTATACGGCTGTTAAAAATGGCGAAGCTTAGGTAGAATAACAGATAAGTACCTGCATTAATGTTTAATCCGCTTAAGCATCCACACTCTTTTCAGACCATTTCAGAGCCAGAGGTGACCCGCTTATGTCCATTACTATCATTGTTGAAGGCAAAAACGACAAGAGCCGCCTGCGCCGCGTGCTTAGCCCCGAGGTCGACATTTTGTGCACCTTTGGTACGCTTAATACGCTCAAGCTGGATTCACTGCGGCGTAAAATCGGGGACGGCGAAGTATACCTATACATGGATAATGACAGCTCCGGTAAAAAAATCCGCGGCATTCTGCGTGATGCCTTTCCGGACGCAGTTCACATCTATACCCGCAGAGGTTATGCCGGTGTCGAGGGCACGCCGGATGAATACAGCATTACCCAGCTCGAAAAGGCAGGCCTTGAAGAGTTTATTATCTATCCGCAGCCGCTCCCTTTTCTGGAACGGTAATACATGAAGAAGCCTTGTTCAGATCCGCGGACAGCAGCGGAACCGGACAAGGCTTCTTTTGTGCAGAATACGTTTTATTCGCGGGCCAGCTTCTTCAGGGAATCCGCAAGGAAATCAGGCGTTACATTCTCCGTATCCCCGGCATCGTAAAGGCCGCGGAGCTGATTGTTCCGGTCGACCAGGCCGATCAGATTAGCATGGGCAAAGTTATCCTTATTGTCCCCGTATATGAGAACCTTGAAGGAGTCTGCCGCCAGCTTGCGTACCTGTTCCTGATCCCCCCGCAGAAAATACCAGCCGTCATAATTCGCGTGAAAGCGGTCAGCGAACGTCCTGATCGCTTCGCGGGTATCTTTCTCAGGGTCAAAGGAGATGGAGACAAACGCCGTATCCTTGCCGAAGCTGCCGTCCTTGACCAGCAGATCCTGGGTCTCAGACAGCATATACGTGGTAATCGGACATACATCCGGACATTCGGTGAAAAAGAAATACACCAGCCGCGCCTTCCCTTGCGTATCGGCCAGCGTAATCTGCTCACCGTCCACATTCTCCAGAGAGAAGTCCTGTACTTCCCCGATAACCGGCAGCTTGCTTTTGGCCAGGCCCATTGAGTTAACTGCCAGAAAAACCGCCATACACAGGGCAATCAAAAGCAGCAGCCAGGTCCATTTGTAGCGTTTCAAGGTTTGCACAGGCTTCTCCCCCTCTTAACCGTGGATTGTATTTAATACAAGCGCGATCAGGCTGACAGTGAGGTAATTAATGGAGAAAAAGAAATTTTTCTTGGCCCAGGCATCATCATCCTTAGCCTTAAAGCCGATTATAGTCAGATAGAGCCAGGCTACAGACAAGCCAAGCGATATAACGAGATAGAAAATCCCTGCATAATCATATGCATACATCAGCACAGGTACAGGCAGCAGCAGCGCCACGTAAGGGATCATCTGGAACTTGGTGCGCCGTACGCCCTTCACAACCGGAAGCAGCGGGAAGCCTGCAGCTCTGTACTCCTCTTTGCGGCGGATGCCCAAAGCCCAGAAATGGGGCGGCTGCCACAGGAAGAGCATGGCGAACAGCAGCCACGCACCAAGATCCACTGTACCGGTAACAGCAACATATCCGATAACCGGCGGCATTGCACCCGAGATTGCGCCGACCGAAGTGCTCCATGTCGAGGTTCTTTTAAGCCAGAGTGTGTAGACAACCACATAGACGAACACGCCGACAATGCCAAAAATTCCGGCCAGGACACCGCAGAAGGCAAACAGCACAGCCAGACCGGCTATACCGAGCACGATGGCGTACATCAGCACTACGTTAGGCTTCAGCCTGCCGGTCGGCAGACCGCGTTCGCGTGTCCGTTCCATTTTCATATCCAGATCACGGTCGAAATAGTTGTTAAACACACAGGCCGAGGCCATTACCAGCATCGTTCCAAGCAGTGTCAGGATTAATTTGCCGTACTGCACATCCCACCCTGAAGCCACCCAGTAGCCCGCAAAGGCAGCGATCAGGTTGGAGCGGATAATGCCTGGCTTCGTTACTGTAATAAAATCACGCCAGCCGGCACCCTCCGGGGGTGATTTGGCTTTTGCTGCTGCGGAATCGGTAGAAGCTTGATATCTCAGTTGATTGTCCACGTGTGGCGTTCCTCCTTCTAAGGGACTTCTAAGCGTTCTATCGGAGCTTCCAATCATTTTACATCGTTCTCAATTGAGAAAAATATTCACTCCGCTGTTAACTTTATCATATCAAAACGCAAAAGACTTTGACAATCATCGGCCCGGATGTTCATCAATTCGACAATTACGTGACTTTATTTATTTCCCGTCCGTCTAAATAAGTCAGCTTGAAAATGGGTAGTTATTAATAGAGAACTTCCGTACAAAGGAGATCTGACCAATGGATACAGCAACACATTTTGTAATGGGCCTCGGACTTGCCGGACTTTCTTTCGTTGATCCTGTTGTGGCCTCGCAGCCGTCCCTGGCAGGAGCCGTCATGATCGCCACTGTACTGGCTTCTCAAGCCCCGGATGCCGACACGGCGCTGCGTCTCAAAAATAATGCCGTGTATATCCGCAACCACCGGGGGATTACCCATTCCCTGCCCTTTCTGCTCTTGTGGCCGGCTCTGATTACCATAGTCATCGGCCCGTTATTCGGCCTTACAGATCTGCAGGCATTAAGCCATATCGCTCTCTGGAGCTTTATCGGTGTTGCCGTCCATGTCTTTTCGGATCTGTTCAACACCTACGGCACACAGGCCGCCCGGCCGTTCACCGAGAAATGGATCGCCTGGAACATTATCCATATCTTTGACCCGTTTATCTTCGGCAGCCACGCAGCTGCGATTATACTCTGGATCAGCGGTATCGTGCCTCCGGCTCCGCTGTTCACCATCCTGTATATCTGCGTAGCAGCTTACTACGTCTGGCGGACGGTTGTGCATGCCCGGATTACACACCATATCAAAAACAAGGATATGCACCATGATCCGGGAGACCGCTACATTGTCATCCCTTCCATCTCGCCTACGCGCTGGAATGTGGTCAAAGCCAAGACAGACGGCAGTTACAATGTAGGCGTGCTAAACGGCGGAAAGCTGGAATGGTTTAAGCATGCCGTATGCTCCACCCATCCTGCGGTAGAGCATTCCAAGTCACATCCGGATGTTCAAGCCTTTCTGTATTTTACCTCCTATGCCGTGGCCGAAGTTGAGGAGCTTCCCTCCGGTTATATTGTACGCTGGGGGGATGTGCGTTATTTACACCGCAAGCAATTCCCTTTCGTAGCAGTGCTGGCTATGGACAGCGAATACCATGTGCTCAACACTTATGTCGGCTGGCTCAGCAGCGAAAAATTGGATGAACGGTTCGCCATCGATCCAGGTTCGATGAAGCTCTAGCCTATACGCCTTCAGCAGCAACAGGCAGGACGGCAATCTCCCGCAGTCAGGGGATAGCCGCTCTGCCTGTTTTGCTTCACCCCTTGGAAATTATCCCTCTTGACGCCTGAGGCGGCATGGGGCACAATCTCCATAAAGCGTTTTCAGTAGCAATTCTGCATCTTTGAAAATATTCCCTGCTTTTACAGGCAAAAAATCCTGCACGGCGGAAGCCGGCAGGATCAATTCATTCGCCATTATAGAAAGGAAGGCTGGCTGATATGGGTAAAGGTCTGTCGCTATGGTTCGCAACATCTTCAATACTGATTCTTACAGCCGCTTCAATCTCTATTAGCTACAACATTTGGCTGGCGCTGCTGCTGGGCCTGCTCTGCATCTTTAATATCGGCTGGGGCTTTATCCTCAAAGCCAGACTGAGACGCAAAGCGGAAGCCGCAGCGCAGCGTTCCTCTTAACGGTAAGGCAGGAAGCCCATCCGTTCCTTCACTTCAGTGAGCGTCTGGGAGGCTACGCCGCGGGCGCGCTCCGCGCCCTGGGCCAGAATATCCTCAAGCATACCCGAGCTGCGGATTTCCTGATACCGCTGTTGCAGCGGCTCCAGTGTAGCCACCAGCACCTCGCCCAGATTCTTTTTGAAGCCCCCGTACATCTGCCCTTCATACTGATCGGCAATCTGCTGCAGGCTCAGGCCGGAGCACTCTGCATAAATGCTCATCAGATTGCTGATTTCCGGCTTGTTTGCCGGATCGTACACCACTTCACGCCCCGAATCGGTAGTCGCCCGGCTGATTTTTTTACGGATAACATCCGGCGGATCCAGCAGTGCAATGTAGCTGCCTGCATTAGGGTTGCTTTTGCTCATTTTTTTACTTGCATCGTCCAGCGACATAATCCGGGCGCCTACTTCCGGAATATATGGTGCAGGAACAGTGAAGAAATCACCGAACCGGTGATTAAAGCGGCCTGCCAGATCACGGGTCAGCTCCAGATGCTGCTTCTGGTCTTCTCCTACGGGTACCAGATCAGCATTGTAGACCAGAATGTCTGCCGCCATCAGTGAAGGGTATACGAACAGCCCTGCGCCTACCGAATCTTTACCGGAGGATTTGTCCTTGAACTGTGTCATCCGTTCCAGCTCGCCCATAGCAGTCAGTGTAGTGAGAATCCAGCCCAGCTCAGCGTGCTGGGGTACATGTGACTGCATGTATACGTTGGAAATTTTAGGGTCAATCCCTGCTGCAAGATAGAGTGCTGCAACGGACTGCGAGTTCTCCCGCAGCGCCGCAGGATCCTGAGCCACTGTAATGGCGTGCAGATCCACCACCATAAAGAAGCATTCATGCTCCTGCTGCAGCTTCACAAAATTTTTGATTGCGCCAATATAGTTACCGAGGGTCAGGGAGCCGCTGGGCTGAATGCCCGACAATACTTTTTTAGCCATGGTAATAATTACCTCCATTTATTAATTCCTATTTAAGCGAACGCAAAAAGGCCCCACATCCGCAAGGGACGTGAGACCGTGGTGCCACCCTTATTCGCTGATCGGGAGTTCCGGCAGGAACAATGCACAAATCAGCCTTAGCTTCCGGTAACGGGGAAGAGCCGTCCGGTCTACTAAGGCCTGCAGCCTGTTCAAACGCGGCGCTCAAGGGTCCATTCGGCCAGGAGTGTCCTGCCGGTTCGCATCAACCACCGGTTTTCTGAAGGCGCACTTTCTGCTTACTTGTCCCTGTCATCACATTGTAATCAATTCTTAATGCATTCATCATAGAGCGAACCCCGGATGTTGTCAAATCGCTTAACTACTCCTGCCTAAATCTGTTATGATAAAGATATTCGTGTTCTATGCAATCAAGTAAATTAAAGGAGCATATCTCTTATGAAACAGGTGACCAAAGGACAGTGGGGCGGTTATGATACCTATATTTTGCATAGCCGTGAACTGGAAGTCACGCTTTTGCCGCGTCTGGGGAACAACGTGATTTCCTTGTGGGACCGTAAGGAAGAGCGGCAAATCCTGCGCACGCCTGATGAAAGCGACTTGGCTTTCTATATGCAGAAGCCCTATCATTTCGGCATCCCGCTGTTAGTTCCTCCAGGACGTATACGCAAGGGACAGTTCCGGTTCGGGGGTGCAAGCTATCAGTTCGAGCAGAACTCGGCAGGAGACCATCACATTCACGGCCTGCACCGGACCCAGTCCTGGTGTGTCAGCGACATTGAAGAAGATGAGGACGGCTGTGCGGTAACGACTGAATTTAATACCGCTGACGATGACAGCTGGATGGCACAGTTCCCTGTTCCGCTGCGTCTGGAAATGACGTTCCGGCTGCAGGATGCCAGACTGCAGCAGACGCTGAAGGTCACTCATTTAGGAGACACAAGCATTCCTTTCGGGATCGGCTACCACACCTGGTTCATGATTGACGGACAGCCGCAGCGCTGGAAGCTGACTTTGCCTGCTGAGAGCATCTATGAACTGAATGACGAGCTGCTGCCGAGCGGCAATCTGCTTCCTCTGGGTTCGCTGGACTCCCTGCATGATGGCATGAGCCTTTCAGGCAAGGATCTGGACACCGTGCTGAGAACAGGCGGACAGCAGCCGTCCGAAGCCCTGCTGATGCGTGATGACGGATACGGCATCCGTTATACAGCGGATAAGAACTATTTCCGCCATTGGGTTATCTACACCAAAGGCCTGGCCGAGCAGTATCTGTGTGCCGAGCCGTATACCTGGCTGCCGGATGCGCCCAATCTTGACCGGGATGCTTCTTTTACAGGGCTGATTACCCTGAATCCCGGTGAAACGCTGACCTTGCCGAGCACACTTGAAATCCTTTATCCCACGCTCTGATTTTCATATAATTTCCAGCCTTAAAAACTTCTGATTCCGTGCATGAATTCCCCTCCCCGCGCCCATACTATCTTCACAACGGACGAAGGAGGTGACAAACATGGGTCAAGCAGGTCAACAAGGTCGTGGAAGCCGTTCTAATAACCTGGTCGTTCCACAAGCGAATGCAGCGCTGCAGCAGTTGAAATTCGAAGCAGCACAGGAGCTTGGCGTAACGATTCCTCAAGATGGTTACTACGGTAACTACACTTCCCGCGAAACCGGTTCTTTGGGAGGTTACATCACAAAACGTCTGGTACAACTGGCAGAGCAACAACTGTCCGGTCGTGCGTAGTATCTAATTTTAAACGGATTTATCCGGCAGGGTTCATTCCCTGCCGGGCTGGTTATCAGCCCGTCTGCGCTTCATGCCGAAGCGCGGGCGGGCTTTTTGATGATTCTGTGCAGGCACTATGTATAAAGTTTATTAAGCGCTCAGCCTAAGTACTTGTCGGCCATTTCGCCGGCGTGCGGGCCCCGCGGAGCCCGGATCATCAGATTCGCCATATTGTAGTTAGACTCCAGTACCGCGTCAACCGCCACCATGCCCTGGCGGACAGCAAATTCATAGCTGATTTCACCATGCGTCCAGCGGCGTTTGTATTTCAGGCTCTCCAGCGCCATAAGGCGAAAGGAGGATTGCTGGGCAGAGGTTAACCCGTCCTGCTCTTCATTGAAGCTGCCGCAGCGGCCGGACAAGGGATTATGGCGGATACCGAACTTTCCGATGACATTATTTCTGATCTGCATGAACACAGTACCTGAGCTTAGCCCGGACAATTCCTCCTGCAGTTCCTTGAATACCAAATCCACCTGTCTTGCCAGAGATAATTGTTCCGTCCGTAGCATATTGTTCCCCCTAAAAGTTTTGTTAGCATAGCTTCCTGATTATTCTTCGCAAAACTTGCTCCGAAAGCATACACTTTGTTTTTTGTTAGCATAGCTTCCTGATTGGTCTTCGACAAAACACTCTTCGACAAATTTCTTTTCAAAAGCGTCTAATGCGTTTAGCTCTCCGTTTTTCCATGCAATTTCACCTTCACATTTATGCCTAGCAGGCCTTATATAAGGCTTTAGGCTCATTATAGGACACAGTTTTCAGAGCTTCAACATTATTCAACATAATTGGGTTAATATTCCTAAATATGCGCAGTTCACAATGTATTTTTTTGAAAATAACTCTAAATAACGACCGATTTCGACAATAATCCATACAAAAAAGCCTCTAAAAAGAGGCTTTTTTCGCATTCACACGTACATTAAACAGTACCATTCATTCTGCAATATTATGATTTGTCTCATTTTTGACAAACATTCAAGCAAATTGTTCAGTCAGACGCAGGAATTCGTTGATATCCTCCACGATAAGATCTACCGCACCCTGCCAGAAATCCGGCTTCGTAAGATCGACTCCAAGATGTTTCATGACCAGATCCTCCAGCGTCATCACCCCGGTATCCCGCAGCAGGCTGTCATATTTATCCGCGAACGACGGTCCTTCCTGCAGAGCCAGACGGTATAGGCCAGTGCTGAACATATAACCTACAGTATACGGGAAGTTGTAAAATGGAACATCCGTAATGTAGAAATGCAGCTTGGAAGCCCAGAAATGCGGGTGATATTCGGACAGCACGCCGCAGAATGCTTCTTTCTGAGCTTCTTCCATCAGCACCGACAGCTCCTCGGCGTTAACAAGACCCTCCTTGCGTTTCTCGTAGAAGCGGGTTTCGAACAGGAAGCGTGCATGGATATTCATAAAGAAAGCTACGCTGTTCTGAATTTTCGCTTCAAGCAGGGCCAGCTTTTCATCCGCATCAGAAGAAGCCTTAACCTGGGCGTCAGCTACAATTACTTCCGCAAAGGTGGAAGCGGTCTCCGCCACATTCATAGCGTAATTTTGGTTGAAGAAGGGCTGATCATCCAGCAGGAAGGAATGGTAAGCATGGCCCAGCTCATGTGCCAGTGTCGACACGTTGGAGGGTGTACCGCTGTATGTCATAAAGATTCGCGATTCCTTGCTCTCAGGGAACGATACGCAGAATCCGCCCGGACGCTTGGCCGGACGGTCTTCGACCTCAATCCAGTCATTGTCGAAAGCCTGCTCGGCAAAATCAGCCAGCTTCGGACTAAATTTGCGGAATTGCGTCACAATGTCTTGTGCTGCCGTTTCGTAAGGAATTTTGCCGGAGGATTTGCCGACCGGTGCATCCACATCAACCCAGGACAGTGAATCCTTGCCGAGGACCTTGGCTTTACGCTGCAGGTAGGAAACAAGCGACGGTTTATTTCTGGTGATTACTTCCCACATCTTATCAAGTGTAGCCCGCGACATGCGGTTGATGGCAAGAGGCTCCTTGAGCACATCCTCCCAGCCGCGTCCCTTGTACAGCTTCAGGCGGAAGCCGGCCAGATGATTCAGTGTATCGGCACTATAATCTTCGGCAGCCGTCCATGCCGCCTCCCATTTCCGGAACATGGCTTCACGGACACCGGCATCATCATCACTCAGCTTGTTGAACGCCTGACCGACAGACAGCAGCTTGGTCCCGTCCTTGTCTTCAAAAGGGATTTCGATTGCTCCGACAATGCTCTCATAATGCTCGCTCCAGCCGTGATATCCGTCGACGGCCAGCTCAAGAGCAAGGCTTTCCAGCTCGGGGTTCATCTTCTCCCGGGCCTGGTCGCGGCGTTCACTGAGTACAAACGTAAGCGGGGCAATCTCGGGGCGGGACATCCACTGTGCCCATACCTCATCAGAGGTCTGGCGCAGGATGCTGTCAAACCGGGAGCTGATGCCTTCGAACCCGGCACGGAGTCCTGTTACCTTGGCGGACAGGCGGACAGCCCCCTTATCCTGCTGGTTCTGGGCGCCCAGGCAGCCGGCGAATTCCGAAGCCTGCGTCAGACGTGCGGCGCAGCTCTGCAGCAGTTCGATCACGCCATCCAGGGCAGCCGTATCATAGGCATTGACAGGAAATACAGCGCTGTTAACCTGTTCACCCAGAGCAGCGATATCGTCTTCGAGCTTGTTCAGGAAGTCTGCGAACTCGGCGGAGGAGGATCCCCCCGGAAAAATGGAGTCCAGATTCCAGGTTACTGAGATAGGTTGTTTCATAGCTTTTCACCAATCCTTTGCACATATTGGGTTTTCTTTGTATTTGACTCTGAGCCATGGTAAAGTGAATACGAAAAGGAGCAGTTCATCACATTTTTAAGGAGGGCTGCAACATGAAGCCACTGCAGATTTCGCCGGAAACGGCCATTACCTTATCGAAACAGCTCGGCGTTCCCCTGGAACACTTGATGCATATGCCTCAACATATTTTGCTGCAGAAAATTGCCGAATTATCCAAGAAACAGAGCGAGACCGCCGGTCCTGAAAGTCCGCCTGAGAAGGAACAGGAATGATTCCTTTCAGCCATACCTGGCCTTATGACATTATTTACGGGGACTTGTATGTACAGACCTGTCCGTTCTGCAGCAAGGAGAACGTGCTTTTGCCGATGAAACCAAAGGAACTGCAGCTTGTGCGCGACGGCAAAAAAAAGCTCCTGGTGTTCCCCTGCTGCAGCACAAGCCCGACGGTCATCGACAATGATGCCGATTACCTGCTGTTCGACCGTGCCGTCCGCTGACCGGTTGGGCAGAACCGCAGCCTTGCACTGCGGATAAAGCGCAAACAGGGAATCCTGTATTGCGCTTTATTTATGCCCATTATAGAGCAGCTCTCCACAGCATTACAGATTCGCGCCTTCCGGCATTCCATCCGGTTCAGCGTCCTCCCCGCGCATCTGCTCCCGCAGCAGGGCCCACTGCTCACGGGCCGACCGGATCATCGCAGCATCCATAATTCTCTGGTCGTTAATCAGGCGCGAAAACCATCTTACGGCTTTGTTATACTCGCCTACACGGCGGTTCAACTCGCCGATAAGGAACATCAGCCTCGCATCATTGCCGCCCATCCCGTCATTTTCAAACACTTTAATGTATTCATCAAGCGAGTAGCGCAGGAATCGCTGCTCCTGCTCTGTATCTCCCTTGTAACGGTACATCCAGGCGATATGATGCAAGTGGCTGGCGATAATCCGCGATTTATCGTTGATACACTGGCTGCAGATCAGCGCAAGCTTGTAGGTTTCGAGAGCAGTTTCCCAGCTGCGTTTCCCGCCGAAATCCCGGGTCTGCCAACGGCTTGCCACCTGCTCCTTAAAAGCCTTCTTCTGCCAGTCAGCCAGCTTGTCAGCTGAATTTTCGGTAGAAGCGAACCCGCAGCTCGGACAGATGCGCACCACATAATAGTCCGGATTCTCGTCTTTATAATAGGAGCAGAAATCAGCATCCCGGCGGATGGCCCGCTTCAGGCTCGGACGCACCCTTGAGGTAGAAAATTCATTTTCACAGTGAATACAGATTACTTTTATTGAATACAGGGGGATTAATTCCGACAAATGCCCTCATCCTTTCACAATCAGCAGCTCTTTATTCCTCGGGCATATTGACAAAATGATGCGCAGGTCCGGAAAGACGGTTCAGCAGGGCCGAGCGTAGCGGCTCGCTGACTCCCGACTCTTCCAGCGCTTCTTTCATGCAGTCCAGCCACTCCTCCGCCCGCTCGGGTGTGATAGGGACATGCATATGCCTGGCTCTCATCATCGGATGTCCGTGTTGCTCCGAAAATAAAGCCGGTCCGCCAAAAAACTGGCTTAGAAATTGAAACTGCTTTTCCATAACAGGAGTAATATCAGCAGGAAATAACGGGCTGAGCTGCGGATGAAGCTGCACCTTGGCATAAAATACTTCCACCAGCCGGTGAAGCCCCTCAGCGCCCCCCAGGTTGTCATACAGGCTTTGGTTTGGATTCATGGAGGTTACCAGCTTTCTTCCTTTTTAGTGTAGTCCTTTTCATTATAACAAAATAACCCCACAAAGTGGGGCCTTAACATGGATGCTGGTTCAGGTACTTTACGGAGCCGAAAGCTCAAAAATTCTTATAATTTAAAAAAAGAGCACTAAACTAGGTTTAGCGCCCTGTACATTATTTAATAGGTCCTGAACTCCTCATCACCGGGAGGGACGAGCGAGACCCGGATTACATATACAAAAGCACAAACCAGAACTCCGGCAACCACACTCATCACCATCACTCCATCCCTAATTATTGATCTAAAATAGCCCCACAAAGTGCGGCCTCTCATGGATGCTGACTCAGGTACTTTGCGGAGACCCCAAAAACTTAAGGCGTGCGTTTATTCTTTTTAATAATAGCATAACCGGCGCTGAAAATCACAAGTTTTTGCAAACGCTTTCCGGTTTTTTTTGTGCTGTTTGTCCTGTTTTCCGCATACAACTAATCATAGACCGGGAGGCGTTGCTGATGACTCGTAAAAAGCTTGGCGGTCCGCTTCTGGGCCTTGCTCTGACCGGCTGTATGGTGCTGATGCTCGTATACCCTGCCGGCACACTTGCTGCCGCGCTGCGCGGGCTTGCCATCTGGTGGGACGTGCTCTTCCCCTCACTGTTTCCATTCTTCGTCATTTCCGAAATGCTGCTGGGCTTCGGGGTCGTTCATCTGTTCGGGGCCCTGCTGGACCCGCTGATGCGCCCGTTGTTCAATATCCCCGGCAGCGGAGGATTTGTAGCGGCGATGGGTTATGTCTCCGGGTATCCCGTCGGCGCCAAATTAACCGCCAAGCTGCGCGAGCAGCAGTTGGTCAGCCGGGCCGAAGGGGAACGTCTGGTTGCCTTCACCACCTCCTCGGACCCGATTTTCCTGCTGGGGGCTGTATCCGTCGGCTTTTTCCATGACGCCTCTCTAGGACTGGTGCTGGCGCTGGCCCACTACGGCGGCGGCTTGATTGTCGGACTGCTGATGTCCTTTCACGGACGCGGAGACCACTACGCTGACCCTCCGCCGGCGGCATCCCATAAGGCGGAGTCTCCACAGCCCCGGGGACGGCTCCGCCTGGCGGTGAGCTCCATGGCCGAAGCCCGGCGCAGGGACGGCCGGAGCTTCGGGGAGCTGCTGAAGGGTGCCATCCAGTCCTCGCTGCAGCTGATTATTGTTGTAGGCGGACTGGTTGTATTCTTTAATGTCCTGATGGAGCTGCTGACCCGGGCAGGCATCATGTCTGCCTTGTTCAGTATCCTGGGCGGCGTGCTGTCCCTGGCCGGCTTCCCTCAGCAGCTGTCGGCGGCGCTCGCCAGCGGGTTCTTTGAAGTTACGATCGGCGCACGTTCCGCAGGTGAAGCGGCCTCCTCTATCCCCTTGCAGTACAAGGCCTCAGCCGCCGCATTCATCCTTTCCTGGGGAGGGCTGTCCGTTCATGCACAGGTGGCAAGCATTCTGAACGGCACCGGACTGCGCTATGTGCCCTTCCTGGCTGCGAGGCTCGTCCACGGCCTGCTGTCAGCGGTTCTGCTGCTGGTGCTCTGGAAGCCTGTCACCGGCTCGGGGCTCTCCGCGGGCTTCAGCGCTTTGCCGGTGGCTTCCGGGCTAGCATCAGCGCCGGGGCCAGCCTTTGCGGCCAGTCTGGTCCTGCTTGGCCTGCTGCTGGGAGCGGCCCTGCTGCTGTCGCTGCTGCTCTGGCTGCTCCGGGGCTTCGCACGGCGCCTGCAGCAGCCCTGACTCATGAACGTCCCTTGGCGTGATCCTACGCACCGCCGGCTGTGATTCTTTGCAGGCCCTTATATTGTGTTCCAGTTCAAGATTGATTATGATCGTTGTATGACTGAAACATACAAAGGAGCCTGTACATCTTGAGATATTATGTTCTGGACCGCGGAGACGAATTGTCCATCAAACTTGCGGAGCAATTTCACAAGCTGGCGGCGGAGCGCAGCCTCGTTCTGGATGCCGAGTCCCCGGAAATCGTCATTTCGATTGGCGGAGACGGAACCATGCTGCATGCTTTTCACACCTTTATTGACCAGATTCCCAATCTTGCTTTTGTAGGCGTGCATACCGGACATCTGGGATTCTATGCCGACTGGCAGGCGGAAGAGCTGCCCGCTCTGATCGACCATATGTGCGGAACCACGGATCTTCCGCCCCACAAGCCCCGCATTGTGCGGTACCCGCTGCTTGAGCTGGAGATCCATAAGAAATCGGGGTCCACTTCCCATATTGCACTGAATGAATTCACGCTCAAAGGGGTTGACGGGACCGTGGTCATCCAGGTGGACATCAATGATGATAACTTCGAAATGTTCCGCGGCGACGGTCTTTGCGTCTCCACACCGTCGGGCAGCACGGCCTACAATAAAAGCCTTGGCGGCGCTATGATGCATCCTTCGATTGATGCGCTGCAGATTTCCGAGATCGCATCCATCAACAACCGCGTGTTCCGCACGATGGGCTCGCCGCTTCTGCTGCCCAAGCACCATCACTGCGACATTTACTCACGCAAGAATCAGCGCCTGCTGCTGACGGTCGACCATATCAACATTCCCGTCGATGATCTGATTTCCGTCCGCTGCCAGGTGTCAGACAAAAAAATCAGCTTTGCCAGATACCGTCCCTTCCCTTTCTGGAACCGGGTCCGGGAAGCTTTTCTGATCTAGAGCAGCTGGTTTCAGCATGATTTGAGCAGCCGGGAAACAACAGCAGTCCCGGCTTTTTTGCGCACAGGATTTTTACAGACTTTTCTATTATTATTGACACGAATTGGTAGACAGTTTGAAAAATCGAATGGTATAATGAACCTATTTTACATAGAGTTTGCAACTCACAAAGGAGAGAACATTTTTGAAAAAAATATCTGCTATACTTGGGACCAGTCTGCTGGCTCTCGCCCTTTCGGTTCCTGCATTTGCAGCAGAAAAACCTATTTCCGTGTACGTTAACGGGACAAATCTTACCTTCCCGGCAGGTACCCCTTACCTGGATAACAATTCCGTACTCGTGCCTTTCCGGGTTGTATTCGAAAAGCTTGGAATGCAGGTGCTGTGGGATGCCGCAACCGGTACTGTAACCGGAACAAGCGATAACCTCACGATTACCCTGAAGATCGGCAGCAAGCTGGCCACCGTCAACGGCACAGTCAAGAAACTGACAGTCGCCCCTGTATCCAGCAATGGCACAACCTACATTCCGCTCCGTTTTGTAGCTGAAGCAACCGGAGGCTCCGCAGTCTGGGATGCTTCAAGCAGAAGCGTGCAGATCACAACTGCCGTATCCACCGCAGCAAGCGACGAGCAGGCGATCACAGCGCTGATCAGACAGGCGATCCAGTATTACAATGAAGAGAAAGCCGTCAGCTACTACAACCTTATTGATGATGCAGACAGCTTTAGTGACGAGGTTACCTCACTCAATTATTTTTTCAAGAATTATGACATGAGAACAACTCTCGAAACGCTCAAGGTGCTTAGTGTCCAGGGCGATGAAGCTACAGCATACACAGTTGAAAAAGATGTCCGGGCCGGCGGATATTATCTCCCTGACGAGCGCAACGAATATCTGTACAGTCTTGTTCGCGTCAACGGATCCTGGAAAATATCCGAGATCACCAATCAGGACAGCACTGTACTGTTAACCAAAGAGCAGGCCATGAAGACCACAGATATTCCCCAGGGACATGCAGCCCTTATCAAGGATAATCTCTCCAAGTACTTCCAGGCTATGACCGCGGAGAATGTTGATGCCACTTTGGCCCTGATGTCCTCTTACGGGGATGAATACGATGCGGCCAAAAAGGAATCCCTCCAGGAATTCTATAAGCAGCTGGACCTGAGATACACTTTGAATAATTCCAATATTTATTATTTCGATGCTGCTGCAGGTGAAGCGGCCGTCTATGCAGAACTCACGGTCAAGGAAGATAAGACTGGGGAAAGTGTAGAGCAGCCTATGCTGTTCATCTTCTATCAGACAGAGACCGGCGGCTGGACCATTGATGACTTCTACTATCTTGACTAGTTGTTCCGTGCAGCGCCAATAAATAACTTAAAAGGGTGCATCTATTTTATGAAACCGGCAAAATTAATCTCTGCTGTGATGAGCGGCTGTCTGGCCATGTCACTGCTGTTCTCACCGGCAGCCCAGGCGGCAGAAAATACGCAAGCTGCCTCTAATATGGATCTGATCAACGAAATCATGCAGTACCTGGAGGACTACAATGTGGAGGGCGTTGACCGCGATACACTGATCCGCGGCGCCATTGACGGAATGGTCAATACACTGGAGGATCCTTACAGCATCTATTTTTCCAAAGAGGAAGCTGCAGAATTCGAGCATCAGGTAGACCTGGAGTATGTAGGAATCGGCATCAGAATGATATATATTCCTTCTTCCAAGGAGCTTTATATTGAAGAGGTTCTGGCTGGTTCACCGGCTGAACAGGCGGGTCTGAAGCGTGGTGACACGATTGTGAAGATCAACGGGGTTGCCATCGGCGACACTTCGGGCGATGAGCTCGCTGGAGCTGCCGGAACGAAGGTTACCCTCCTGATCAGCAGAAACGGAGCCAGAAAAACCATCGTCGTAACGAGAAATGCCATTACCTCCGCCTCGGTCACAGGACAGATTATCGGCGGTAATACGGCCTATATTGCCCTTACCGGCTTCAGCCAGAGCGCTGACGAGGAATTCGCCAAGGTCCTGGCCAATATGCGGACTGCGGGTATGAAATCACTTGTTCTGGACCTGCGCGACAATACCGGCGGTTACATGGACTCCGCCTATAACATTGCCTCCATGTTTATGGATTCCGGCATCATGATGTACACCTCTGACCAGAGCGGTGCACTTACACCGGTTACCATTACGTCCGGAACCAAGATCGGCGTGCCTGTAGTTGTCCTGACTAACGAGTACACAGCCAGTGCCTCGGAAGCACTGACCGGCGCCCTGCGCGACAACAAGCTGGCAACCATCGTAGGTACACGCTCCTACGGCAAAGCCCGTATTCAGAGTCTCCTGCCTGTATCCAACGGAGATATGCTTAAGCTGACTACGATGAAGTATCTGACACCGAATAAAGAAGATTTTAATCACATCGGGCTCGCTCCTGATATTGAGGTTCAAGGCAGTAAAACGGCTCAGCTCGTTACCGCTCTGCGGATCGCCGGATTGACCACAATTACACTGGCTGGCGATAACCACATTCTGGACGTTAACGGCCGTGCTTTTGCCGGAAACCTCGGTCTGCTGAAACAAAACAACAAAGTATACGCATCAGCACGCGTACTCGCTGCACTCGTGGAAAGCGACATTACCTGGGATTCCAAGAACAAGAAAGCCGTATTCACGAACGGAGCCGGCAAAGTCTTCGGATTTACACTGGCCTCCAAAGAGGCGGTATCCAAGGACAATGAAACCCTGATTGATGTAAGTGCGTTCGCGAAGAAGTTCCCTGCTCTTACCTGGAGCTATAATGCATCAGCCAATCAGCTGAAATTATCTGTCAAATAATTCTCGTATTAATCAAAAGAGCATCCCGGCAACCATTCTACATGGTTGCCGGGATGCTCTTTGTTCATGGCCTTCAATTATTCCGGCAAGCACCGGTTAATTGGCAGGAGGATTAGATTGATTCTTATTCTGCGGCTGACTCTGGTTATGCTGCTGATTCTGGTTGTGCTGTCTGCTCTGGGAATCCTTGTGATGCTTCTTGCCCTGCGCATCTTTATTCCGGTGATTCCGGCTCTGATGCTCACGCACAGGCCGTTCCTTGCCATGCTCCTTGGATTGGCCGCCGTCCTTGTTACGGTCTTTTTTGGGACCTTCCCGGTGCACTCTTACCTGAGGCTGAGGCGCAGGCTCAGCCTGCTCTGTCTGCT
The DNA here is from genome assembly GCF_058313675.1 of Paenibacillus sp. fava2. NCBI lineage: Bacteria > Bacillati > Bacillota > Bacilli > Caryophanales > Paenibacillaceae > Paenibacillus > Paenibacillus sp. fava2. The sequence continues at coordinate 6,130,806 of NZ_CM177755.1, forward strand.
CCCCCTGGGAGTCCGCTGATGCCGGTTCAGGAGCTTCTTTGATCAGAATATCCTTGAAATCCCCTTCTTTGGGCATTTCCTTTAATTTATGCAGCACAAAATAAGCGCATCCGAAGTTGCAATATTCGTTGATGTAATCTACCATGCCGGAAATGGCCGTATCCCGGTTCACCTTAGGGTGATTGTCCCGGAAGAAGCCCTTCAGTCGAAGCTGGCTGTAGCCCCAGTCACCAATAATATAATCATAACGGTCCAGCACCTCGCTGTATCGCCCGCGGAATGCCTCCGGGTTCCAGCCGTCTTTATGATCGAGCATCAGCTCGTAGCCTTTTCCACCTATAACGATCAAGCGTGTGTCGCCTGCCTTTCAACTGTAAAAGTTTCAATGTGTATAGCCGTTGCCTCATATTATAGCATGCGGACTGTGCATTTGCCTGTTTTTGTGAAATTTGCCTGACGGAAATTTCCCGGCAAGCTGGTACTTCTAGACAGATGCGGATAAAATACAGCCATTTGCCTCAATCTATAACAAAAGCATCCGGCAGCGGACCATTCCGGGTCAAGGCTTCATTTTATGTAGGAGGTAGTTATCATGCTGGTCCTGTGCAAAAGAAAAACAAAATGGAGAGCCCTTTTATGCCTGAGCGCAGCTGTAATGTTATGTTGTCCGGTCCAGCAAGCTGCTGCCGCCGCCTTTGCCCCGGCAGCACAGTCCGGAAGTTCCTCAGCCGGAAAAGCAGATGCAGCAGCTGCGCGGAAGGAACTGTATGAGCAGATGAGTGCAGCCACCGGGATACCTTGGTTCCGGTTCGCTGCTATTGATCAATACGAGCGGACCATTGCCAGGAAGAAGTCCGGCACCGAAGCTCCGGTCAAATCCCGTCTTACCGGCATCCAGATTCCTGCCCCGGTGTGGGCGGGACCGCTGAATCCGGATCAGGCAGATATGTCTCCCGATTCCATCCGCTTTTTTGGCGGGATGGGCCATGACGGCTCCGGAGACGGCCTGGCCGACCCTGACAACGACGCCGATCTGCTCTACAGCATGGCCAGACATCTACTGAAATACGGTACCTCTGCTAGTGATTTCAGCATCGCCATCTGGGAATATTACCATAACGGCCGCGCTGCCCAGCGGGTTGGACAGTTCGCCAAGCTGTATGAGCATTTCGGACGGCTTGATCTGGCTGGCAGTGCCTTTCCGCTGCCGATCGGCAATTCCTATTCTTACCGCAGCACCTGGGGAACAGGCAGAAGCTGGGGGGGAGCGCGTATCCATGAAGGGACGGACCTGTTCGCCCCGCACGGGATGCCTGTACGCAGCACCTGCTTCGGCATTGTCGAGACCAAAGGCTGGAACCGTTACGGGGGGTGGCGAATCGGTATCCGGGATATCGAAAACCGGTACCACTACTACGCCCATTTATCCGGTTATGATAAATCCGTAGGACGCGGGGATATTGTAACGCCCGGCCAAGAAATCGGCTGGGTCGGCAGCTCCGGTTACGGCAACCCGGGAACACAAGGCAAATTCCCGCCGCATCTGCACTACGGCATCTATCGTGACCGCGGTATTACAGAATGGGCTTTTGACCCGTACCCGCTGCTGAAGCAGTGGGAGAATCAGGAGTACCGGGCCCGGAAAAACAAGAAAAATAAATAAGGGCTCAGTACAGCAGCATACAGCCGAACGGCTCAAGCTCAACAAGTATTTTCCCGGCATTGCGGATGGTCAGTCCGCTGAGCAGCTCGGTCAGCACTTTTTTATCTGCCCGGATACTGTTCAGCTCAAGCTGGTAGGCATTAGGAGAATTATTAATCAGAACAGCGATCTTATCCTGTTCCCATCGGCGCACGAAGCCCAGGACACCGCGGACCTCATCGGTGAACCAAGGGCGGAATGCGCCTTTTTGCAGGATTACATGCTGTTTCCTCAAGGCAATCAGCGTTTTATACCACTCATACAGCTCCCTGTTCTGCTCCTGTTCCTGCCACAGCATCGGCTTGCGGCAATGCGGGTCGGTCGCCCCTTCCATGCCGACTTCATCCCCGTAGTAGATCATTGGAATACCGATGTAGGTCATTTGAAAAAAGACAGCCAGCCTCATCCGGGCGAGCGCTGTTCCCTGCCTGTCCCAGCCGCGCCCGTTCTCCCTGCAGGCGGTTAGAAAACGTTCGGTATCATGGCTGCCCAGCAATTGGAACATGGCTGAATTAGCCTGGTCATTATACAGCGCTTCGATATGCAGCAGCTGCTCCATGAAGCGTACCGGCCCGGCTGACTGCAGCGCAAAAAACTCCAGCACCGCCTCCCGCAGCACATAATTCATCCCGCCGTCAAACTGGTCGCCCCTCAGCCAGGACCCGGAGGCATGCATGATCTCGCCGATCAGCAGCAGGTCGGGAAATTCCGCCTTGAGCTCACGGCGCAGCCGTGTCCAGAACTGCGGATTCACCTCATTGGCCACATCAAGCCTCCAGCCGTCAATTCCCGCCTCACGAATCCAGTGCTTCGCCACGGCAAGCATATATTCAGCGGTTTCGGGATTATCCATGTTCAGCTTGGGCATATGCGCTTCGGCTTTGGCAAAGGTTTCATAGGTCGGGGCCGGCAGCTGGCTGACCGGATAGGAACGGATAAAGAACCAGTCCTTATAACGCGACTGCTCGCCCTTTTCCAGCACATCCCTAAATGCAAAAAAAGTATCACCGGCATGATTAAACACCGCATCCAGCAGTACCCGGATGCCATGTCTATGAGCTTCCTCCACCAGTTTTTTCAGGTCCTCTGCGGTTCCGAAGGCGGGGTCAATCCTGTAATAATCGGAAGTATTGTACTTGTGCTCGGATGGGGATTCAAAAATCGGGGTCATGTAGACGGCTGTTACGCCAAGCTCCTGGAGATACGGGATTTTATCCGTAATGCCCTGCAGGGTTCCCTGATTATAGCTATTGGGATAAATCTGGTATACGATCGACCCGCTGCTCCATGACGGCACTGCCATCGCTTCGGGCCGGTGCATGTAAGCATACTGGAAAGCTCCGGCATGCTCGCGGTTTCCGGCTACCCCTCTCTCCCCATACCACGCGTAATTACCCGCCGGATCAGAAGCGTGGAACACATAACGGCATCTGCCGGTTGCGGTCAGAATGACTGCCTCATGAAGCTCATAAGCTCCGGCTGAGCCTATCCATTCCATCAGGAGCGGCTGCTCACTCCCGGGTGAATCATAGCGGTCCGAATGAATGACGGTGCAGCACAGCTGCAGGCCGGAGGGCACGAACAAGCGGAGCTTCAGCGCCCCTTTTCCGTCCGGGAAAGCAAACGGATCCTCAGCAGTATGGTGGAAAAACCAGCGTGTCGGCATATTTATACAGTCTCCTTATTTAGGTAAAATCGTCCGGATTCCTGAGTGAAGGTGGCCATGGGCCGGTAGCGGCTGCTTAAAAGCCTTATTTTCACCAGGGAAACCGGTTTCTCTAAATTGAAATTACCATCTGCTGTATACGTTGTCAATTCCCTTCAGCCGCAGGCTTATGAAGCACCAGCTTGTCTGATGAAATGCAGCACCTTCTGCATTACCCGATCCTGCTTGTCACAATGGCAGACCATATGTCCGCTTTGCTCTACCATCAGCACCTGCTTCTGTCCGGACGGAATCGTCTGCTCCAGAAACCCGGCGCTTTTGGTTTTTACTAGATGATCCCTGGTTCCCTGCACAATCAGGGTAGGAGCAGTAATCTGCGGATAAATATCAAAGCTCTCACGGACCAGACGCTGAAACTCCCGGGTGGCTTTGGGCGGTGTGGAGCCGAACTTGCTGATATAATTTTTGAGCATAGCCGGCTTGCCCAGTGTTCTCACAATCTCCAGCGGATTAAGCGGGAACACGGGTGCCGACAGCAGGGTAAGTGACTTGACGCCGGCACGGTACTGCACAGACAAATGGGAAGCAATCAGCGCGCCGGTGGAAAATCCGATTAAATGTACGGGCTCCTGTTTCTCCAGCAGCTTGTTCAATTCTTCCTCAGCGCTTTGCAGCCAGCCGAATCTGTCGGACTGTTTGAGCTCCTGTCTGCCGCCGCCATGACCCTTAAGTGTAAAGGTCCGGGAACGGTAATCATGCTGCTCCATATACTGTGACAACGGGGAAATCTCATATTCTCCGCCGGTAAAGCCGTGAATGAATAGACAGCTGTCCATAACTGACCTCATTTCTTACGGGAAAATATACAGCAGACGCTGTACCTATGCTTCATTGTATCCAATAAATGCAAAATAAGCCTTAACGATTCAATCGTCAAGGCTTAAGCCATGCAGGTCTCCCGGGTGAGCGTGGTCAGCTCTCCCACCAGGTCAGGCTCAGGGCTGAGGTGATGACCAGCCCCACCGCTGAGCTGGAGGAGGTTACATTCGCACTCAGCGAGCTGCCGGGAGGCACAATAATGCTGCCTGTAAATGCCTGTGAAAAGCTTCCCGGTGCCAGCTGGTAGCTGTTCAGCACTGTTCCCCCGCTGACTGCCGCCGTAGAGGACTGCACCGTCATGCCGCTGACAGCCGCACTGGCCAGATTATTGTTAACAGGAGACAGGGCTTGCGGCGAGGATAACGTTCCGCCTCTGACAATCGTAAAACTGCCGGACATGGCGGACAGCAGGGAAGAACCTCCGATGCTCCCGGTAATCCGGGAAATATAGACCGTCCGGCCGCTGCCGGCCGGGTTATTGATACGGACAGAGATGATTGCCGAAATCAGGCTTAGAACAACCGTGGCACTGGCGGAGGCGTTGGCCGAATACAGGACCGCGCTTTCCGAAGCATCCATCTCCGGCGGAGCTGAAATATCCGGCGACCGGAACGTATTGGTCATCTCCACAAACAGCGGCTGATCATTGTCATTGAACACATTATGATTAGGCACTGGTACCCTCCTCTCCCGCTTTAATATTCCCACCAGTTAATCGAGCCGGTTGCGGCTGAGCTTCCAGAGGCTATTGTTATGGAGACCGTCAGGGAGCTGCCGGGAGGCACGATAATCCGCCCGTTATAATCGACAATAAGCGGACCTGCAGCCAGCAGCAGTGAAGCCAGAGTGGCCGGCGAGCCGGTAGGCGCTGCTGTGGCCGTGCGGGCTGTCATTACGCTGGTCACGCTGCTTCCGAAGTTAAAATTGACCGGTGTCCCTGTAGACCCCGTGACCGTTGCATTCCGCAGCAGGGTCAGCGTCACTGCCGCTGCAGCCGAGCTTGCTGTTACCCTTGAGACGTACGCGGTGCGTCCGCTGCCCGCCGGGTTGAACAGCTGGATCACCAGCGGAGCCGATGTAGTAACTGTAGAGGCAAACGGAATGGCAAACAGCAGGCCGGACATGGCCGCATCAGCCTCCGGAAAGGAATCAATTGCCGGAGCAAGATAAGTATTGACCTGTTCGGTATATAAAGGCTGGCTGCTCTGGTTAAAAACAGCATCATTCGGCATGTTTCTGCCCCTCCCTCTTCCGAGAATACTTTTATTTTATGCCGCCGGCGGCTACAGGTTGTCTGAAAATCCGCGTATTTTTCCCCCGCGCTGCCCAAGCATCCTCTTACCTTCCCCATATATTAATATCACACCATTCGAATGGCTTATTTTACATCCGTACAGGCTTTCTGGCTTGCCTGCGCAGAGCTTATCCCGACTGAGACCCAGACGACGGTTTGGGTCTTTTGCCCGAGCATGCCCTGCACATTCTATTCTATGAAAAAGGGGTGATCCACTGTGCCGAATTACAGTTCGTTTCAATCCAACCCGGATAATCTGCGTACGCTGATTTTTGGCCGGGACCCGTCCACCTTAAATGATCTGCCGCTGACTACAGACCCCAGCGGAAACCTGACCACCGTCATTCTGAACGGCACGATCTCCAGCATCCTTGGCGCTACCATTACTGCCGGTACATTAACATCCGCAGGTACAGTAACCAACATCCTGAACGGGACCATTACCAGCGTGCTTGGCGCCACCATTACTGCCGGTACCCTGTCTTCCGCAGGTACAGTAACCAACCTGCTCGACGGGACCATCACCAGCGTGCTTGGCGCTACCATCACTGCCGGTACGTTGTCCTCCGCAGGTACGGTAACGAACCTCTTGAACGGGACCATCACCAGCGTGCTGGGTGCTACCATCACCGCCGGTACGTTGTCCTCTGCAGGTACGGTAACTAACCTGCTCGACGGGACCATTACCAGCGTGCTCGGTGCTACGATTACTGCCGGGACTTTAACCAATCTGCTTGACGGTACGATCACCAGCGTGCTCGGGGCTACCATCACTGCCGGTACGTTGTCCTCCGCAGGTACGGTAACCAACCTGCTCGACGGGACCATCACCAGCGTGCTCGGTGCTACGATTACTGCCGGTACATTATCTTCCGCCGGTACTGTAACCAACCTGCTTAATGGTACGATCACCAGCGTGCTCGGTGCTACCATCACCGCCGGTACGTTGTCCTCTGCAGGTACGGTAACTAACCTGCTCGACGGGACCATTACCAGCGTGCTGGGTGCTACCATTACTGCCGGTACCTTGTCCTCCGCAGGTACGGTAACCAACCTGCTCGACGGTACGATCACCAGCGTGCTCGGTGCTACCATCACTGCCGGTACCTTGTCCTCCGCAGGTACGGTAACCAACCTGCTCGACGGGACCATCACCAGCGTGCTTGGTGCTACGATTACTGCCGGTACATTATCTTCCGCAGGCACGGTAACCAACCTGCTTAATGGTACGATCACCAGCGTGCTCGGTGCTACCATCACCGCCGGTACCTTGTCCTCCGCCGGTACAGTAACCAACCTGCTCGACGGGACCATCACCAGCGTGCTCGGTGCTACGATTACTGCCGGTACCTTGTCTTCCGCAGGTACGGTAACCAACCTGCTCGACGGGACCATCACCAGCGTGCTCGGTGCTACGATTACTGCCGGTACATTATCTTCCGCAGGCACGGTAACCAACCTGCTTAATGGTACGATCACCAGCGTGCTCGGTGCTACCATCACCGCCGGTACACTCAGCAGTGTAACCTCCATTTCACAGCGCAGCTTTATTGAGCAGGCCACACTGGCCATCCCGACCGCCGATGCCTATACTCCGCTTCCGGCGAATACAACAAGCGTGCTTGGTACCTACTCCTACTTCATCCTGAATAACGGAGCCAATCCGGTGAATACGCGGGTGGAGATCAGTGCAGACGGTACTAATTATTTTGTTGATACCACCGGAGACAATCCGCTGCCTGCCGGTTCGGTAGATGTCATTGTGCCGGCACGGTTCCTCAAGTACACCCGTCTTTCGTATCAATCAGCTACACCGGGTGCAGCTTCAACGATTAATGTCATTTTTGACGCCCAGGGAACGTAAGCAAGTCGTCCGTCATATCCTGTAGAGGCAAAAGAGTGCATGTATCCCCATGCGCTCTTTTCTTCCGCGGGCACCTTTTACCGGATACATAGGCCGGACATTGCCGGCTGATTGCCGCAAGAGCCATTATTTTGCCTGCCAAGGAGGAAGTTACCATGACCAGACCTACACTCGGAGTACATCTGATTGTCCGTAATGAAGCCGCGCTGCTGCCAGCCTGCCTGAAAAGTGTAGCCGGAGCTGACGAGCTCATTATCGTAGATACCGGATCGGAGGATCATTCCATAGCTGTCGCTGAAGCTTACGGGGCCAGAGTACTGCAGTACGAATGGGAAGATGATTTCTCAAAAGCCCGCAACACCGGGCTCGCCCAAGCCACAGCCGACTGGATTCTGGTCATAGACGCCGATGAGGTGCTGGATACCCCGCTGGCTGAAATCCGGCAGATGCTCACCGGCACTGCTGCCGAGGCCTTTACCGTAAGTATAGACAGCCTGCTCGGACGCGGGGCGGAAGAACGCCTGCACCACTGGGCTGTACGCCTATTCCGGGGAGGACAGGGCTACCGGTACACCGGCAAAATCCACGAAGGCATCGATCAGTCCATTATCAGCAGACACGGGACTTCGGTGATTGGACACAGCTCCGTCAAGCTGTTCCATTACGGATACTTACCGGAGACCATGCTGCAGAAAAATAAAGCGGCACGCAACGAAAGGCTTCTGCGCACCGCAGTGGCCGAGCATCCGGAGGATGACTTTTCCAGGTATAATCTGGCCGTGGCCTGCTGCCAGACCGGACAGCTGCAGGAGGCGGAGGAGCTGCTGCGCCATACCCTGAACCAGGCCCCGCTGCTGGCTTCGTACCGTCCGGCAATGATCCGGGATTTGGCTAAAATCTACCTGGCTGCCGGAAAAATGACCGCGATAGACGCGCTTCTGGCCCGGGAGCTGGAACGTTACAGCGACTACCCGGATCTGCATCATCTGCAGGGCCAGTCCTGGGAGTGCCAAGGATTGCCGGAGCGTGCTTTTCAGGCGTATCAGCATGCTGAAGCCCTCTCTGAAAATCGCTTTTTCCAGGAAAAATACGTCAGCGAGCATGGAATCACTACCTTCCGTCCGCTGCATCGTATGGGCGTAATCGCACTGCAGCTGGGAAAGCCGGAGGAAGCCGCAAGACTATTTCACCGTTCATTGCAGCATTTTGCATTGTACGCCCCTGCACTGTCGGGGATCGTCACTTCCTTTCAGCGTCTTGACGTGCCGGACAGTGATATTGCCGCCCTGCTGCTGCAGCTGGTTCCGGCAGATCAGCCTGCGGGAAGAGCGGCGATTATCAGGGCCTTATACGACGCTGATGCCTTTGAAGCGATATGCGGGCTGCCGGGCGGGCTTATTCTGCCGGAAAAAGATACTTTGCTTCAGATCAGCGCCGCCTGGCTCGTTACCGGTGGGCCAGAAACGGCATTGCCGCTTATCCGCAGCGGCCTGAATCAGCAGGCTTCCGGGGACATGAGCCCTGAGCTGCTGCAGGAGCTGCGTGTGCTTGAGGCTCTGTGCCTGTGGGGACAGGGCATACCGCTGCAGAACAGCCAGCTGGCTGCTATGCCGGAGGGTGAACGGACCAGCTGGCACATGCTCAATCAGCTGCAGGGCCTGACACCGGAGAGGCCTGCCAGTAAAGGGGAAAACGCCGGAACCCTCGCTGATGACCCTGCATTATCCCTGCTTTTGACACGGCTGATCCCTCTTGCAGTTAAGCTGCGGCTGGACCCGGTTGCCGAGGCTCTGGCCGGACTATCATCTGTTCATCAGGCTGAGCTGGCGGCAGCTCTCTATAAGGCAGGCCGTCTGGAGGAAGCCGGAGAACGTTTTATTGAGCTGGCTGGAGATGTGCAGGCGGGGAACCGGGTTGCTTTTTATATCGGGGAAATGCTGCATGACAACAGCCATTATGAGCAGGCTGCCGGATGGTTCCAGCAGGCGCTTGCGGTAACAGGGCAGGAGGACGCTGCACGTGCCGGTTTATCCGTATGCTACCTGCAGCTGGCCGCGGCCGATCTGGAAAAGGTGCTTGCCGGCTTCGTGGAAGGCTACCCTCAAGGACCAGTCCTGGAGGATCTTGCATCCGTCAAAAACGCCATTACAGCGCTAAACCGCACGCCCTGGCATACCAGCTGGAGCAGGCGCAGGCTCCCCGGGGGTGCTAAGCCATGAGCAGGCTCCAGCGTAAACCGCTGATCTCACTGTGCATGATTGTCAGAAATGAAGCCGACACCCTGGCCCGCTGCCTAACAAGCGTACATGGTGTCGCGGATGAGCTGATCATCGTCGATACGGGCTCGACAGATGCCACCCTTTCGATTGCCCGCAGCTTTGGAGCCCGAATCGTCTCTTATCCCTGGACCGGAGATTTCGCTGCCGCCCGAAACGCCGGACTGGAGCAGGCACGCGGGACATGGATTCTTGTACTGGATGCAGATGAGGAGCTGGATGCACAGGGCAAGGGCGAGCTGCTGCTGTGTGCGGAGCATACGGAGTATGAGGGATTTTTTGTACGGATTCATAATCATAAAGGGACTGAGCTCTCCTCACCGGTCATTACGGTCAATCCGATTCTCCGGATGTTCCGCAACCGTCCGCAATACCGGTTCAGCGGCATCATCCACGAGCAGATTGCTTCTGCAATTGTCGAGGCTACACCGGCGGCAGCCATGCACCTGAGTACGGTATCCGTGCACCATTACGGCTATGCCGACGGGGTTGTGGCCAAAAAGGATAAAATCAGCCGCAATCTCAGCCTGCTGAAAGAGCAGCTGAAGCTGAACCCGCGGGATGCTTTTCACCAGTTCAATACGGCGGTCGAGTATATGCGGCTTGGAGATTACACTCAGGCGCTGGAGCACATCAAGCTTTCGCTGGCTGAGGCAGAGCCGGATACCAGCTTCATTCATCTGCTGTACAAATACGAAGCACGCTGCCGGATCATGTCCGGTGACCAGACGGGTGCGCTGGATGCCTGCATCAGGGGCTGCGCGCTTTTCCCTGATTATCCCGATCTCCACCATATCAAGGGGGTTCTGCTGCTGCAGGCTGGGGCTTTTGCTGCGGCCAGGCAGGCATTCCGGCAGGCGCTGGATATCGGTGTCTCGCCTCCGGGCTATCACACCGAATCCGGGCTGGGCACTTATCTGACCTACGCTGCACTCGGGCAGCTATGCCAGGAAACCGGGGAAGCCGGGGAAGCCGGCGAAGCTATCGCCTGCTACACCCGGGCGGCCCAGCTTCACCCCGCCCCCGTCCCTCTCCTTGTACGGCTCGTGCGGATAATGAAATGCGCCGGCCGCGAACATGAGCTTGCCGGCTGGCTGAGGGAGCATCTGCCGCAGTTAACGGCAGACGGCCCCCGTCTGGCCGGGCTGCTGCTGGCGGAGGGCTGCTTTGCTGCTGCGGCGGAGGTTATACGGGCGAGCGCGGGAGCGGCGGATGCGGATTTGCCGGGCGGTGGTGCTGAGACAGTGAACGAGAACTCGCCAAAGAGAGACGCAGAAGTAACAGACATAAGTTCGCCGGGTGGCGGGGGAGCTACAGGAGTGATGGATGCGGATATGCCGGGTGGTGGTGCTGAGACAGTGAACGAGAACTCGCCAAAGAGAGACGCAGAAGTAACAGACATAAGTTCGCCGGGTGGCGGGGGAGCTACAGGAGTGATGGATGCGGATATGCCGGGTGGTGGTGCTGAGATACATCTGTACGGTAAGTTGCCTGCTGTGCATGAGGCTGTGCCAGCTGCTGCATCATCATCTGGTTTACCTTCAGATGATGATGCAGCTGCCCTGCTCCGCCTTTTGCAGCGGGTCAATGCTGTACCGGTTGACCAGCTGCAGCATCAAGATATTACCCAGCTGCTGAGTCATCCGGCTGCTTACGTACCGGAGCACGGCCCTTCTGCGGCGGGCTCTGCCTCCAGATCCAGCCGCGCCTGGCTGTTGCTGGCTGACCGCATGCTGGCCGCGCTGCCTGCTACTTCCGGCTACAGTGCTGCTGCAGCCAGGGTACGCCTAACACTGCCGCTTCCCCGGACAGGAGAGTAAGAAGGAGGACGCTTTGAATGGATAATCCCGCACTCTCCCTCTGCATGATCGTCAAAAACGAAGCCCGGCATCTGAGCCGGTGCTTATCCTCCGTACAGGGCCTGGTATCGGAGATCATCATCGCGGACACCGGCTCCACTGACGGAAGCATGGACATTGCCCGCAGCTTTGGGGCAAGAGTAATCCGGATTCCCTGGGAGCACGATTTTGCCAAAGCCCGGAATCTGACTCTCCGCCAGGCCTCCTGCCCGTGGATTCTGGTACTGGATGCGGATGAAGTGACTGACGGCTGGCAGACGGAAGCGTTGCTGCAGCTTTTGGATAACACTGCGGTTCAAGGTTATTTCCTGCCTTTCATCCATTATGTTGGCAGTACTGCCGGGGGGGAATATGTTACAGATAACGTCTGCCGGCTGTTCAGGAACGATCCGGGAATTTTTTTTCACGGGACCATTCATGAGGAGGCTGCCAGCAGCATTTGGGCGCTTCCGGACGGCAGGATTACTTACGCGGATCTGCCTGTGCTTCACTATGGATATGTGGACGAAGAGCTGCTGCTCAAAAAGAAAACCGCCCGCAATCTGGACCTCATCCGGGCCGCCTTACAGCTTGATCCCGGGAGCTATTCCCTCCGTTATGCGCTGGGCACCGAGTACTATCAGCAGGGTGAGTATAGTTCAGCCGCAGATATTCTGCTCCCTTTGCTGCAGGATACGATGCCCGGTCAGGGTTATACAGCCGATATCTATCTGAAAGCCGCCTATGCACTGCAGGCTGCCGGGCGCAGCCCTGAAGCCAGAGCCGTTTATAGTGACGGACTGGCCAGGTTTCCCGATTTCACCGATCTGCTGGAGTGCTATGCCAGGCTGCTGCTGGAGGAATGCGCGGTGCCCCAAGCATACGGGCTTCTGCTTGAGGCGCTGCGCTGCGGAAATACGGCCCATAAATATCCTTCCTCTTCCGGCAGCGGCACCAGCCGTACCAGCCTGCTGGCCGGGCAGGTCAGTGAACAGCTGTACCTGTTCGGGGCAGCAAAGAAGCACTATGTGCAGGCAGTCCGCTTCTCGCCGGACCTGACTGCCGCCTGGGCAGAGCTTGTGCCGCTCTGCCTGCTGTCCGGTGATGTGCCGCAGCTCATCACCTTAACCGGGGCAGCCGGCGGCGCACTCTCGCCGGCCACACTGCGCCTGCTCGTTCCGGCAGCGCTCAACGCCCGCGCGACCGGCTGGCTGCAGGCGCTCGCCGGAGCCGCGCAGCTGCCCGCTGCCGTGCGGCGCGTGCTGGAGGTGCTGCCGGAGCTGTTCCGGCAGCACGCAAATCTCCCGGCAGTTGCCGCCCGCCTGGAGCGGCTGCTGCCGGAGCATGAGGCCGAGCAGCCGTTTATCCGCGGCTATCTCTGGGCCGTTGCCTGCCGCGCCGGGGATGCGCCCCGGGAAGCGCATTGGCTCGGCAGCCGGGCAGACTGCCGCCAGGGCCTGGCTGCTGCGGCCCGGCTGCAGCCGGAGGGCCCGGCAGCCGGGCAGACAGCAGCTCGGCAGCCGGCGGCTGGGCCTGACGCCGCGCAGCAGCCGGCTGCCGGGGAGCCCGCGTATGCCGGGGAGCTCGCGTATGCCGGGGAGCTCGCGTATGCCGGGGAGCTCGCGTATGCCGGGGAGCTCGCGTATGCCGCACAGTTGCTGCTACAGGCGGGGGCCTGGAGCAGCCTGCTGGGCTTATACCGCAGCGCCGGGCCGCGGCTGCAGTGGATGCGCCTGCCGCAGCCGGTGCTCGGCGGCCTGCTGCAGGCGCCGGCCGCGGCACGAGAGCAATGGTGCTCCATCTACGAGGAGCAGGAGCACCAGTACAGCACGCCTGCCGGCGCGGCGGAGTGGCTGCTGTATGCAGCCATTGCCGGCTCCTTCGGCAGGCTGCCCCGGCTTGAGCCCGCAGCTGAACAGACGCTGCGGGCCTCGGGAGGCAAGGCCGTGCTCATCGGCCTTGCCTATCACAAGCTGCAGCTGGCAGCTGGCGCTGCAGCGGGGCCCGTCCCCGCCGGCAGCATTCCCCGGCTGCTGCTGGTGCGGGCGGCCCTTGGCGGAGACTGGCAGAGGACGCAGTCCGCGACCTTCTCCGCCGGGCCGCTTTGAGCGGCGGATTCTTTCCGCCGCTCAGCGGCTTTGAATTCCATGTGCCGCTTCTCAGCGGCTATAATTCATTATGCTCACCGATTCACAGCTTTGAATCGCATACTCCCTCTCGTCGGCCGTGCGCATAACGTCACCCCCCGCGACTTTGCATCAGGGCGCACCGCTCGCAGTGAAATATAAAACTAAGTGGATTTTCGTCACCTAATTCTCTAAAAAACACTAGTTCTAGAAAACAAAGTTATGATGAACGAAAGGCAGCTCCTGTTCGCACACCGTAGGTTAAAATGGAAGTGAGAAACCACCATTTCAGAGCTACATGCGAAAGGAGCTGTTACTATGAAGAATACCATAAAATACGTCGGTTTGGATGTGTCTAAAGAAAAAATTGTGGTGGCGATTGCAGACGAGGGCCGGGAACCTGCCCGGTATCATAGTGCCATTGCCCACACGCCCGATGCGGTGGGACGTTTAATTCGCAAACTCCAAAGCCAAGAAGTCACGCTAGAGGTCTGCTATGAGGCGGGACCTACCGGGTATGACTTGTATCATTGGCTGACGAAAATGGGGATTTCCTGCACCGTTATCGCCCCTTCACGCATTCCACAGCGCCCAGGCGATGCGATAAAAACCGACCGGCGGGATGCCGAGCGATTGGCCCAGCTCCATCGTGCCGGGGAATTGACTGCGATCCATGTGCCAACTCCAGAAATCGAAGCCTTGCGAGACCTCATCCGGGCCCGGGAGGCTGCCCGTGGCGAGTTACACCGAACCCGGCAGCGGCTCATCCACTTCCTGCTCAGGCACCAGATTCACACACCGGAAGGAATGAAACGGCGCTGGACGAAGAGATACCGGCAGTGGCTAACCACCCTGACGTTTGCGTTTTCAGCTCAAGAACGGGTATTCGCCGAGCTTCTGCAGGAGCTGCGGGAAGTGGAGGAGCGAATCAAACGGTTTGAAGCCGCCATGCGGGAGGAAGCGGAAATCTGTCCGTACGCCCCCGTGATTCAAGCCCTCCAGGGCCTGCGGGGAATCGCGCTGCTTACCGCCATGACGCTGGTCGTCGAGATTGGGAATTTTGAGCGGTTCCGTTCGCCAGCTCAGCTTATGAGTTATTTAGGTCTGGTCCCAAGGGAATATTCCTCGGGAGCCAGCACGAAACGTGGACGTTTAACCAAAACCGGCAATGCAGCAGTACGGCGTACACTTGTCGAATCAGCCTGGAGTTACCGTCACCGGCCAGCCGTCAAAGGGGAGTTAGAAAAGCGTCTGGAAGGCCAGTGTGCGCATGTCCAGGAAACCTCGTGGAAAGCACAGGAACGGTTACACCGCAAATATCTGAAAATGGTCAAACGAGGGAAACACCGAAATCTGGCGATGGCAGCTGTAGGGCGGGAATTAGTGGGATTCATCTGGTCGATTGCCCGAAATGCAGAACAAAGAATGGCGTAGCGTAGAAAGGCAGGTTCCCGAAAATTGAATCCTTAGGGCGTGGAGACAAAGAGAAAGGTTCGAGGAGAAACCGTGATTTTCCACTGCACAGGATCTGCGGATCTGACGTGCGAAACTAAGTTTACGGCAGCTCCTTCGACGTAGGCATAACATGTGGTAACCAACCCACGGATAGCAGTGTGCCAGCCGACGACTCGCATTTTGTCTCTACGCCCAAGGGATTGAACCCCTTTGGTTTAAAGGGTGAAAACAGGAGAATTGACAAATTCGTTCATAGCAGTGGAAAAACGCTACTTAATTTCGTCTAAAGCGCCTCCGGAGCGGTAAATGGCCCGGAATAGATGACATTTTTCCAACTAAATGTTGTAAATCTTGGGTTTGGATCAAATTAGGTGCTGAAAATCCAACTATTTTTTTGATTTGATTTGCGTTTCAGCTTTCATGCATCTCCATACAAAAAAATCCCACTTTACCCTAGAAGCCAGAGTGGGGAGTGGAGTATGGTCTGCACTCTCCACTCTCCACTCTGCGGTCTGCGGTCTGCGGTCTGCACTCTGCACCCTGCGGTCTGCGGTCTGCGGTCTGCGGTCTGCGGTCTGCGGTCTGCGGTCTGCACTCTGCACCCTGCGTAACAGATCATTGGCCAGTGTAAAGAGCTAGATTGCTCCTACCCCTAACCTCCAACAAATCAATGCCCCGGCTCCGCAACGGACCAGGGGCATTGATTTTACCAGCTACTATGGTATTTCCATTAAATCCCCATTTATCTACCAGCCACTATTGTATTTCCATTCAATCCGCATTTATCCACCAGCCACTATGGTATTTCCATCAATCCGTATTTATCTACCAGCCACTATTCTATCTTCATTCAATCCCCAACTAAATTCTATTTATTTTTTTCAATAATCATCATTAAATTCCTGTAAACTTGCCACCCTCACCCACGCCCCTCCTGCCACTCCACCAGCCGCGGATGCTCATCGAGGATAGAGCGGTACTGCTCCAGGCTGCCCCAACGGCCCTCGGGATCGTTATCCATATACCGCTCGTATTTGTGCCGCAGTTCTTCCGGGGACAATACCCAGCCGTAATGCTTCACCCGCAGCTCGGCAAGGAAGCCGGGCAGAGCCGCATAGGACAGCGGAAGCCGGGGCACATGATGGTTCATCCGCGGCGTAAAATAATGATAATCCGGCAGATAGCGGACCAGCGTGCGGGTGTGCTTGGTGTGGAGGTTCCATTGCTCATCATCGCGGTAGTGGGTGGTGGTGCCCCAAAAGTCGTACAACCGGAAGGCTACCCAGTCATAGACATCCTGATCAATCAGCCGGCGCATCTCCCTCTTCGCCGCTTCTTCATAGAATTCGTCGGCATCCACCGAGAGCAGCCAGTCGGGCTCCGTCGATACCGCGAGCTCCCACAGTTTCTGCCGCAGCTCCCATTCCCGGCTGAACAGCGGGCTCTCCAGCGTCACCAGCTTCGTCACTTTGGCAAAAGAACGGCACAGCCGCGCCGTACCATCCGTACTGCTGTCATCCACAATCACGATCTCATCGACGAAATCGCTCAGCTCCTCCAGCACCTGCTCCAGATAACGCCCTGCTTCATTCCGCACCTGCATCATCGCGGTCAGGCGGTTCCCGGAGGTTTTGCGCAGCGGTTCAGACATCCTCATCGGCTGTTCTCCCCCTTAATCGTCCGACAGCTTCCTCCAGATCGGCCATCTCGGCAAAAAGCGCCCGTGCTCCCTGGTCCGCTCCCGCCGCCCGTAAAAAACTGCGGATTGCCGCATGCCTTTTACCGCACAGCAGATGCAGCGTCCCTTCCACTACAGGGGTCTGCAGAAGGACGGATGCTATTGCACCGCTCCCCTGAAACAGCATTAGAGAAGCAGGCTCAGCGGTCATGCTGTCCAGCTCCTGCTGCAGCCGGAGTGCTTTTTCCCATTGGAAGGTATCCATATAATTCAGCAGCAGCAGAGACTTGGCCTCCAGACTGTCCATCCCTGCCAGCAGCCGTATTGCTGCAGCACTGTCCTCATTCACCCGGTAAAGCTCCGCCTGCACCAGCTCACGCAATCCGCTGCCGAGCCAACGCTGCAGCTGTGCTGACAACGCTTTTTCCTCCGACGTAAATGCGGTTATTTCGTACTGGCGGACCGCCAGCTCCAGGTTGCCGCGCTTCGCCTCGATGGCCGAGAAGAAACGGTAATGGGAATGCAGACAATCCGTATAATCATGCAGCAGCATCAGCTCAAAGGATTTCGTCAAAAGCTCCGCCGCACGCGCGTCACCAAGCAGATATAAGTACGAGGCGGCCAGATAATGAACGGTTGGCTGCTGCGGCAGCTTCATGCACATTGACAGATAATAATCTGCACGGTGCCGGAGCTGGATCTCCGCCCACGGTTCATCCGGGCGATCCGTATCCGGCGGCAGCCACAGCTCTTCGAGCGCTTTTTTCCATACCGCCTCAAAATCCGCAAGAAAATACAGCCGCTCCCCCCTGCGGATCATCCCGTATGACAAAGGGTCATCCCCGCTCAGATAGACAACACCGCTCCGGGATAAAAGCTGCTCCAGATACAGACGCTCCGAGGCCGTTCCCACCAGATCCGCTTTGGCGCCAAGCAGGCCGCTATACTTATCCCACAGGTTCACATCCTCCCCTTCCGGGCAGCACTCCAGCAGAGCGATTATAAAAGCAGGCCCAAAGGACAGCACATCCTGCAGCCAGTACGGCGAGGAGACCAGGGCTGTATATTCTTTTGCCGGCAGCGTGCAGGCTTCAGCCAGAGACAGGGCACGAATGCCGCTGTCTTCCTGCTGCGGGCGGGTCATGGTTCCAGTAAAGACAACATCCTCCCGCTCCGGCAACACCTCCAGCAGCCTTTTGTAGCCGTATTCCTCCCAGGGGACTCCGCTGAAAATAATATAGTTCACGGCTGCGTCCCTCCTTTTCGTTCAAAAGGCCGGTCATTTCCGCCGGGGACTCCGGCTCCCGGAACAGGCGCCCCTGCTATGTAACCTACCGCAAGCTCCGGTCCCGGACATAGCAGCAGACTGCGGCGGGAAGATTCCCGTTTTACAATCCGGCCCGGCAGGATGTCTCCCCTATGCGCCGTACGCTCCAGCGGCAGCACCACCGCTGTGCCCCGCTCCGGATTGCCCGGCAGCTCCGATTCTGCTAGCCCCGGCGCCGCGCTGACGATCAGAGCGGCAGGGCTGTGCAGCAGGGCTTTCACAATCCGGGCCACATATTCACTGTCGTAGCTGACGGATGCGGACAGGTAGACGGTCACTTCGCCTTGGTACATGGCCGAAATGTTCTCCAGTGCATATAGCCACGGCTTCTCTCCCTGTACCGTAATAACGGTATCCCGTTCATGGACGGGAAAATCCGGTGTGGTGTCGGTCCAGCTGTCACGGACACTGATCCAGCGGATATTTCCGTAGCTCTGCTGTCCCTGCAGCAAAAGCTGGCGCTGAATGGAAGCCTCGGCCGGCCATTTTTCTTCAAAATACACTACTGCCGTCACAAGCGGCAGTGCCGGGGGCGTTTTACCCAGCGGAATGGCCGGCTGCCGCTCCAATGCTGACAGATTCTCCGGTACGGGAAGCCCGGGTTCACGCAGACGTTCGTCCGACATCCGCCATCTTGCGCAGTAAGCCCGCCTCGCTTCAGCGTACGCAGCCTGGGCTTCGCTATCCAGATGTGCGCCTCTGGCTGCCAGCGGCTGCAGGACATGTACATATGACGCCGCACTGAGTGCAAGCTTCACGCCCAGCTGGCGGGCACGCAGGCACCAGTCGGCAATAATGAAGCGCCGCTCCCGGAGCGAGAAATCCAGTCCTCCGGTCCGCTGCAGCATTTCCCGGGTAACAACCAGGCAAGGGCCGCTCAGAACCTCGGCCTCCCGCCATTCTCCCCGGCGGCGGCTCAGCTGATGATTGACGTAAGCGGACAGTTCCAGATCATTGCCAAACCGCAGCACCTCTCTGCCTTCCTGCTCCTCCGCCGCGGAGCGCGGGGCTGTCACTCCGGTCGCCGGATCATCAATAGCCGGCCACAGCAGCTCATCCAGCCAGCCGGCTGTGACCAGCACACGATCCTCCAGCAGCACGACAAAGGAGGTCCGGGCATCTGCCAAGGCCTCATTAATCCGCTGATTTCCGCGCTCATAAGGAAGAAAAGACAGCCCTGCCTCTGCAGAGAACCGTTCCAGAAGCGGCTGCAGCGGAAAATCCTCCTTCATTGCCACACCTATCAAGCGGACAGCAGGACCCGAATGCAGCAGCAGCCGATTCAGACATTCTTCCGCCCACTCCTTGTGCGCAAGCTCCACCACAATCGTCACACCGTCCTTGGCCGGCAGCGGCAGCAGCCCCTCCCGCTCAAGGTAACAGTATCTTCCGGCCAGCCGCTCGGGGCTGACCGCATCAGCTTCAGCATCATAAGGCATCCCTGATTCACACTCCATCACATAAAAACTTTGCTACCTATAGTGTATGAACCGGTTAGGGGGATATCCCTATTTTCTTCCAGTGGAGCAATATGCAGCTCTAACGATTTACATTGACGTTATGATTGTACTTTTAATCGACTGGCCGTTTTTTTGGAGGATATTTGCACTACCGGCCGCTGTAATCTGCAGCTATCATAATCCACTACACGCAGTTCGCAGTGGAAATCCGTTACTGTAAAACCTAACGGACAGAGATGACCTTATTCGGTTCCTGTACCCTGCCATCAGAAGCTAACGGACACCAGTGCCCTTATCTGCCCGTTTTCCCGTCCAAAAGCTCCGTCAGCCGACGAATAAGTGCATCTGAGTCCGTTAGACCGTTAGACCAGGTAAACGGGCAATATTGAATAAATAAGGGCTGTACGGTCCGTTAGCACCAGTGAGGCTGACATTAAGCGGCTCGGTACTCGACTTTCGGTGACCCGGTGTGTAGCGCCTGATTTGCTGCTTGGTTTGGCACTTGGTTTGGTTCTTCGTTTGGTCCTTCGTTTGGTCCTTCGTTTGGTCCTTCGTTTGGTCCTTCGTTTGGTCCTTCGTTTGGTCCTTCGTTTGGTCCTTCGTTTGGTCCTTCGTTTGGCCCTCGGTTCGGTGCTCGGTTTGCTGCTCGATATTTAATGACCCCGAAGCCGGGTGCTTAGCGCACAACTCCGGTGCCAGGCACCCGGTGTTCTATTCGCTTGCCGGCGCTATTCGGCGCTCACTATAGGAGCGCCGGTACCATCCGTCTCCAATCCTTTACTCCCCTGTACCTCCGTCCGTATTGCCGCTGTTCCCCGCGTTCCCGCCGCCTCCGGTATTGTCCGCGCCGGAGGACGGGTCGGCGGCGTTGCCGCTGCCGGCAGGAGCATCCTTTCCGCCGTTTCCGACACCGCTGTCTGCGCCGGAGCCGTTGCCCGCTCCCGCACCAGTGCCGCTGTCCGCTGCACCGCTCTTGTCCCCGCTCTGGCTTGGGGCCGGTATCGCGATGCCCGGTGCGCTGCTGCCGTTCTCGCCGACAGGGTTGCCCTGGTTGTCGTAATAGTACATCGGCACATCTCCGACCACCATCAGGTAAGAGACCGGAATTTCTGTATCGACCACCTGCGGCTCCATGTCGAACGGAACGACGACAGCCACCTCGGTAACAATATGGATATACACCTCCACCAGAATCATATTGATCCCGGCATTTTTCTGGCGGGTGTTAAGTTCTACCTTAACCGCGCCCTGCGGTTCAATCTTGATCGGGACATCAGGCCCGAAGGAGGCGATCAGCGGGCTTTCCAGCGCCTGGCCGAGCGGGATATGCTCCGTCCGGTTATGCAGATCCTGCAGGGTTGTCTGGATGACCTCCGCAGCCTGTGAGGTGATCCGCATATGCTCCCTGTAATTGAGCATAAAGCCGGAGATTTTACCGTTTTTATCCGTTTTCCAGTCGATAAGAGCCTCGGCATCTCCGCCGTCCGCAACCTGTGAGGTTATCGCTTTGTTAATGGATTCGGTGGCGATCTGCTTCACCCGGATCTGTGCCAGATGAATAATCGGCGGGCGCAGATGCTGTTCCACATACCGCAGCCCCTGCAGTATACCGATAACCAGCACCAGGCTTAAAATGAGCCAAAAACGGCCCCGTCTGCGCGGACGTGCCGGACTGCCTCCGTTACCGCCGCGCTGGCCAAACAGCTTCCCTCTGCTGCCGCTTCCCTGCGTTACGGACAATCCTCCCGTGCTCCGGACTCCGCTTTGCGTCCACGATCCCTGCGCAGTCCCGCCCTCATACATGCCTCCCTGCTTACTGCGCGCTTTCTGCCCCGCCGGCCATCCCATTCCTGCCTTGGACGGCCGGGCTTTGAACCCCGCGCTCCGTGCTGCCGGCCGCTGGCTGCCCGCCCGTGAAGGCTTGGCTTTAAAGGCCGGACTCCGCCAGGCAGGCCGTGGCAAGCCGTCCCAGCTGATCTTCGGCAGCCGCAGACGGCCCAGGCGCCGTGAACCCGGCAGCGCCACCCGGCGGCTCCCCCATTTTCGTATTCTGCCCATGCTCGTAAGTCCCCTCCCGGTATCACCGCGGCCAAGCCGCCCGTTCATTACTATAGGGTATTCAGGCATGGGACAAAAAAGAAGAACGCCCTCCCAGTGCTGTCACCGTGAAAAGCGTTCTTCCTTTTTTATTATTCTTTTCCCCGAATCAATATTCCTACTGCATCCTGCTGCGCTTATCCTCCTGCAGATGTCCCCAGTGGCGGCGCACGAAGACTGCAAGCAGAACAGCGATGAACACCGCGTACCAGCCCAGAAATCCGCGCCACTCTTCACGCGGTACAATCAGTGAAGAACCGATCGTCCCGAACAGCCAGATATAGGACAGATTGCCGAGCACGGTGCCCCAGATATAGGAGGATACCTTGATCGGGGAGACAGCTGCCATAAAATTAATAATATTGCTGGGCATAATGGGAACCGTACGCAGCAGCACCAGCGTCCAGATGCCGTACCGGTCCAGGTAACGCTGCCATTTGTCGTAGCGCTTCAGCTTGGCTCTCCATTTGCGGTCAAACCAGCCATACAGGTATCTGCGGAACAGAAAATAGATGAGGATTGAACCCAGATTGCAGGCCATCCAGCTGACCGCCATACCGCCGATGATTTCAAACTCGGACACATGCAGCACAATTAAGATGGCCAGCGGAAAAAATCCGAACAAGCTTTGCAGCAGCGTAAGCGGTACGGTCGCCAGCAAAATATAGGGTCCGCTCAAACCCAGACTCTGCAGCAGCCAATCGATCCAGCCGTTAATTACCTCTGTCATGGAGCTGTCTCCTTTCCCGGCTCATTGCAGTGTCAGCTCTGCTGAGTATTTATATGGTTTATTTGTCAAGAAAAACACCCCTTACGGGGTGTTTATTACGGATTGTGGCTTACGTATGAAAATATATGTAAAGAACACTTGCCGGCTGAAAAATGACAATTCTGTAGCCTTATGTTCTTTTCATCATAGCACACATTATTTACTGCTGCAAAAATCACTCTGGTACAGTCCGTTATTCCTGTACTGCGGCAACCCAGGCGTTGACCTGATCCTCATGCTCGCCGACCCATTTTTTAGCGGCTTCCTCCGGAGACTGGCCGTTCGCAATATCAACCATGACCTGCTCCATGTCTTCAGGAGTCCAGCTGAACTGGTCCAGGAAGCTGTATACCTCTGGCATATCATCCTTCAGGCCCGTACGTACCATAGTATGAATCTGTTCCGCCCCGCCGTATACAGACTGAGGGTCCTCCAGATATTTCAGGTCCATATTGGCAAACATCCAGTGCGGAGTCCATCCGGTTACTACAATCGGCTCATTGCTCTGGTAGGCTTTTTCAAGCTCCTGCACCATTGCCGCCGATGAGCTCTCAAGCAGCATGTAATCGCTCAGACCATACGCCTCAATAGCTTTTTCAGTGGTCATCATAATGCCCGCTCCCGGCTCAATTCCGACAATGCGGTTCTGCAGCGTTTTTGCCAGATCAGCATCCTTTAAATCCTCAATGGAGTTAATATCCATGTAGGCTGGAACTGCCAGGCCTGTTTTGGTGCCTTCAAGGTTGGCACCCAGGTCTTCTACTTTACTGCCATACTGCTCCAGGTAAGAAGCATGCGTGCTTGGCAGCCAGGCGGCAACCATCGCATCGGCGCTTCCGTCAGCTACACCTGCCCACATGGGGCCGGCATCCACCTGCAGCATTTCTACAGACATATCGAGCTTCGATTCAAGGACTTCTTTTACAACATAAGTACTCGCAATCTCTGAATCCCAAGCAACGTAAGCCAGCTTCACCGGCTTGTTTCCGCCTGCCCCGGACGAACATCCGGCTAAGACAGCCACCACCAGCAGAACAGTCAACAGTAATCCCATGCTTTTCTTCTTCATCAATCACTCACACTCCTAAGTTTGTTTAGTTTGGTTGTTTGGATTTGAACAGCTTCTGGGTCAGACGGTCGAGCAGAATGGCGATAATAACAATCGCAATCCCCGCTTCAAAGCCCGCACCCGTCTTGGCCTGTGATACGGCCCGGTAGACATAAGCACCGACACCCTGGGCACCGATCATGGAGGAAATGACCACCATAGACAGCGACAGCATAATCGTCTGGTTAATCCCGGCCATAATGGTCGGCATCGCAATCGGCAGCTGCAGCTTGAACAGCTTCTGTCCCGGTGTGGAGCCGAAGGCATCTGCGGCCTCGACCAGTTCCTCCGACACCTGGCGGATACCCAGATTGGTCAGACGGATGGTCGGCGGAATCGCAAATATAATCGAAGCGATGACTCCGGGAACGACCCCCAGCGAGAAAAAGGATACCGCCGGAAGCAGATAGACAAACGCCGGCATCGTCTGCATAAAGTCAAGCACCGGAGTCACAATATTCTGTACAGTTTTGCTCTGGGCGCAGAGCACGCCGACCGGCACGCCGATCAATACGGCAAGCACCGAGGCGGTCAGCACCAGCGCCAGCGACTGCATGGACGGTGCCCACAGGCCGAGATTGTCAATCAGCAGCAGCCCGACTACGGCAAACAGCGCCATCCGCCATTTGCCGATCCAGTAAGCAAGTGCGGCTATAATAATAGTCAGCACAATCGCCGGAAGAAAGGTCAGAGCCGTTTCAATCCCGGTGACCATACCGCCGATAATCATGTGGATGAAGCTGAACACCGGGCCGAAATAAGTCATCAGCCAGTCCTCAATCCACTCTACACCCTGACCTATAGGAAGTTTGGGAATGTTCATGATTGTATACCTCCTTCCGGAACCGCGTTGCCGGCCAGTGCGGACAGCACAGCCCCTTTAATGACAATTCCTTTGAGCCGGTCATTCTCATCGACCACTGCCACCGGCAGATGCGTCGCTGACATCAGCTCAAACAGATCATTCAGCAGTGTTTCCGGACGTACACGGGGAATCTCCCGCTGCATAACCTCCAGAATGCTCAGGTTTTCTTTCAGCGCTCTGGACGCATCGTCAGCCGTCACAACCCCCTGCAGCTTCATCTCATTATTCGCTACATACAGACTGGACACGCCGCTGTCCCGCATCAGCTGCAGGGCAACGCGCGGTCCGCGCTCCGGCCGGATCATTTCCGGCTGGCGCATCACATGTGCCGCGGTCAGTACCTTGGACAAATCCACGTCCTCGACGAAGCGCTCCACATACTTGTTGGCCGGCTGAATCAGGATTTCTTCCGGTGTGCCGATCTGTACGATCACGCCGTCCTTCATCAGGGCAATCCGGTCACCGATCCGCAGCGCCTCGTCCAGATCATGGGTGATGAACACGATGGTCTTCTTCACTCTCGCCTGCAGCTCCAGCAGCTCCTGCTGCATATCCTTGCGGATCAGCGGGTCAAGCGCACTGAACGCCTCATCCATCAGCAGAATATCAGGATCATTGGCCAGCCCTCTGGCCAGGCCCACACGCTGCTGCATACCGCCGCTTAGCTGATCGGGACGGTGATTCTCCCAGCCTTTGAGACCGACAAGCTCCAGTGCCTCCATGGCACGGCGGGTGCGCTCTTTTTTATCTACACCCTGTACTTCAAGTCCGTATTCGGCATTCGCCAGCACGGTACGGTGCGGAAACAGGCCGAACTTCTGGAATACCATCCCGATATTTTTACGCCGGAACGTCCGCAGCTCCTCTGAGCTCATCTGGACGACATCCTTGCCTTTAAATAAAACCTGGCCTCCGGTAGGCTCAATCAAACGGTTCAATAACCGGACAAGCGTCGATTTGCCGCTCCCCGACAAGCCCATAATGACAAAAATCTCGCCTTCACCGATGGTGAATTCAGCCTTATTGACCCCTACGGTCAGCTTGGCCTCACGGGCAATCTTCTCTTTGGACCACCCCTGCTCCAGTAATGGAAGGGCGCGTCCTGCATCGTTACCGAATACCTTGGTTAGTTGTTTCACCTCTATAATTGCCATGGTGACCTCCTTTTCCCCTTATCGTTATTCAGGCAGTTGCTCCTCAATAAGTGTAGCGGAGTTGTGAAAAGGGACGCAAAGCCCGTATACGCTAAAAATTTAGTGTACAGTTTTAACTTTACGTACTTTACATAAAGAATACTCTGTTTTTCTCCATATTCCGTTTCAGGTACATTCTTTACTTATAGAAGCGGATTTGTTTACAATACACTTGAGAGGTTTGCAGTCTATCAGCCTATTCCTCAGGAGGGACACCATGAACGATTTAGAGGGGCTTGAGCCCGAGCAGATAAAGAGAATCAGCAAGGCCCGCGAGCGGGTGATTGATTCCATCGGCAAAAATATGGACTTATACGGAATTACGCTGTCTATCGGACATTTATATGGTTATATGTATTTTAATGAAGGACCTGTAACGCTGGATGATTTGAGCCGCACCATGGGGATGAGCAAGACGTCCATGAGTACCGGTGTACGCACACTGCTGGATTTGAAGATGATTGACAAGGTATGGGGAAAAGGAACCCGCAAGGACCTGTTCGAGGTCGTCCCCGACTGGCACCAGAACTTCAGCGATTATTTCTCGATCAAATGGAGAAAAGCGGTCGAAGGCAATATGATTGCCTTATCGAAATCGCTTGCCGAAATTAAGGACATGCAGGCGGAATATGCGGAGAATGACGAAGTGCTGCATCTTTTGACCAATGATGAAGCAAAGATTATGGAAGCGATCAAATATTACCGCTGGCTGCTGAAGCTAATTGAAGCGCTGGAAACCGGCAAAATCTTTGAACTGATTCCCAAGGAAACTTAGAGGCTTGTTTGAGCTGCTGCAAAATGTAAAAAAGGCCGCGCTCCCTTTTAATAAAGGGGCCGCGGCCTTTTTGTGCTGTCTGCTTTTTGCCCGTGCCCAGCTGGCTTAGGCGTTTAGATTTCAGGGCTGTTCGGTCAACGTTACGTTATCAATCACAATCTGATTGCCTGCGCTGATGGCACTGTTAGTCTCCTGGCTGTTGCCGGAAACCAGCCCCATCAGGAACACCAGATGTGCCAGGGTGTCCGTTCCGCTGCTCATGGTGAAGGTGTAGCTGTACTCCTTCATCTCACTGGTCAGGGCGACACTGACGGCAGGCAGATATTTGGTGTAATCCCCGCCTTTATGCTCTACCGCAACTTCAATCAGGCGGTTAATATCGGAGCGGGCCTGAAAGGTCAGCTTGTAGGTTTTGCCCTGTTCCAGCTTCAGGTCTGCGTAGTCCACCTGTGCACTGTAACTCGCGTTGCCTGTTCCTGTCAGGTTGACAGCCAGTTCTCCGCTTACAGCCTGGGCAGAGCCGGTTCCGTCAAAATACTGCGTCCAGCCGGCCAGCCCCTTCACGGCATCAAAGGTTCCGTTATCCAAAGTGCCGCTTGCCGGCTCACCCGGTGTGCCGCCAGTCACTTCGGTAATCGAGATATCGTCCAGTGACAGGATATGTGCTGTGCTGTTGGCTGTTTTATCCGTGCCTGCGGTGGCACCGATCAGATAATTCAGCTTTAGCGGGCTGTTGTCAGCGACGGTAAACTGTGCACTGTAAGTCGCCCAGGTGGCTGTAACATCGAATTTGGCCTGCTGGGAGGCGGCAGAGGTGCCGCTGTATTCTACGATAATCTGCCGCGGAACTGTCGATTTGGCCTTGAAGCTCAGCTCATAGGTTTTGCCGGCCTGCAGCTGGATGCCTTCCTGGAATAACTGGTTAGCCCAGGTCTGGCTGCCGGCTGCATTAATTTCAATATTCGCGATACCGTCCGCTGCACTTAACACAGCCGCTCCGCCCTCACCGGACCACGTATTCCAGCCAGTTGTTCCGCTGGCGAACGAGCCGTTCACCACCAGATTGCTGCCGCCCGCCAGAATCACCTGCGTTACCGCCGCAGGGACATATCCTGCTGCCTCCACCGTAATGGCGTAGCTGCCTTCCGCCGGGAAGGCAGCGGCGTTAATCGTAATGACGCCGGGCTGAGTGCTATACAGCTCCGGGGTTAATGCGGTTCCGTTTACTTTAACCGCCTGAATCTTGCTGCGCCAGGCTGCATTGTCGTTATACTGGAGCTGGATTGGCTGTCCGGCACGGTTGTTGCTGCTGTCCGCCAGCAGCTCCTGCGGCTTGGCCGGAGCCCCTTTGATCTCAAATTTCACATTATCAATAATGACATCATGTGCACCCGGAATGCTTACACCGTCCACCTTCCCGAGCAGGAATTTCAGCGACAGCGTATCCTTTATACCCTGACGGAACTCGTATCTGTAATGGGCGCCTTCCGGCGTCACCTCAACGAGCTTCGTGAAGGAAGCTGAATATGACGCATTCTCTACGTTAACGCCGATCTTGCGGGCAACAGTGGACTTGGCATCGAACTCAATGACGTATTCCGCACCGGCTGATGCCTTTAGCCCGTTCTGGAACAGCATCACGGAGTAGTTCTGGCTGCCGGTATTGGTAATGCTGAATTTGGCTGCCCCGTCTGTAACCGCAGCCGTGCTCTGTCCGCCCTGCTCGGTCAGCAGACGTTCCCAGCTGCTGAAGCCGAAGCCGAAATCCCCGTTCACCAGCGGGTAATACACAAGCGACGGATCGTAATACGTGCTGGTCCGCAGCAGCACGAAATTATCGAGCTGTACGGTGCCTGATGCGCCGCCGAGCCGGAGAACAAACTGGCCTTCATGGTCGGTAGCTCCGGCCAGCCCTTTGAACTCGGCAGTGATGCTCTGTGCCCCTGCTGCCAGCTGCACTTCCTTGGATGCGTACAGCGTGCCGTCTTTGCCCAGCAGCTCAATTACGGCTGTCCGTGCGGCAGAGACTTTCGCGTCAAAGGTCAGTTTATAATCCTGGCCGTTCACCAGGAATATCCCTTTCTGCAGCAGCTGCACATCGGCTCCAGCTGCATCGCTGCCTGCAATCTGCAGCTGCAGCTGTCCATCGCCGCCCACGGTGCTGCTGGCTTCCGCCCCGCCGGATGCGGCGGTGTGCCAGAAGCCCATGCGGTCGACGCCGCCAAGGTCAAAGGTGCCGTTGTACAGATGGTTGCCGCTGCCCAGCGGTGTTTTGGCACTGTCATGATCGAACGGGATGCTGTCGATCTCCGTAAGACGGGCATTGCCCAGCCACACCGGAGAGGTATTCGTGCCCAGGTTGAATTCAACCCGCGCCGCGATATCGGAATTCTCCTTCATCTGGAACATCGTTTCGTAGTAGGTCATCGTCCCGGTCAGCTCCGCCTTGAGCCCCGGCGAGTACGCCTGATAGCCGCGTGACTCTCCGCCCGTCAGCCTTACATTAATGCTCCGCTCCGTATCGGTTTTGGCATCGAAGCTGAGCTTGTAGTATCTTCCTTTAGCCAGCGATACAATAGCCTGCGGCTGGATTGAATAGGAATTCCCGCCGGCGCTGCTGATATCCACCCTCAGGAAATTTTGACCGCCGACAGGTTCGAGGGATACATCTGCGGCAGCCCCGGCTTCCTTGTACAGCACCCAGTGCGCCGTGTTCGGAATGCCCATGCCGGCATCCCCTTCCTTCTGCTCGGTGAAGCCGTTGTTATGAATGAAGTTGCCGTCTTCTGTCGGAGCAAGCGAGCCTTCCGGATACGGCTCCTTCGCAATCGTTACCGGCACCGGCTCACGGTACTCCCGGCCGGTCAGCTCATACACACGGACATAATCGACAGACATCGACTGCGGGAATTTCGTCTCCGGAGTCGGATTACCGTCAAAGTTGCCGCCTACGGCCAGATTCATCAGGAGATGGAACTCCTGGTTGAACGGTGCCGGATAGGCATTGTTCGCCGGCTGGCCGACACTGATGCTGTACCAGTCATTTTTGGTCTGGAACAGTACGCCGTCCACATACCAGCGGATTTCTCCCGGCTCCCATTCAATGGAGTAGGTATGATAATCGGCGATGGTCCCGTTATCCGGGAATACATATTCTTTGCCCGAATACACATTATCCGGCCAGAAGCCGCCGTAATGAATGGTACCGGCAACGGTATTCGGACGGCTGCCCCAGCCCTCCATAATATCAAGCTCACCAGAGGCAGCCCAGTTGCCGTACTCGTAATTCTCCGGCAGCATCCAGATCGCCGGCCATAAGCCCTTGCCGGTCGGCGCCTTCGCCCGGATCTCGAATTTACCGTATTTCTTGCTGAACAGCCCCTTGGTCTTGATCCGCGAGGAGGTATAATCCTTGCCGCCTACAGACTCCTTGTGTGCGGTAATGACCAGGTTGCCGTCTGTTTCTTTTACATTCTTCTCATCATCCGTATACCATTCCAGCTCATTATTGCCCCAGCCGGGATTGCCGACTGCTGTGCCGTCGCCCAGATCATAGGTCCACTTCTCCGGATCAATGGTGCCGTCATTGAATTCATCACTCCACACCATCGTCCACAGGTCTGCAGCTGGTGTAGGAGTGGCTGTCGGCGTAGTTGCCGGTGTGGCTGTTGGTGTGGCTGTTGGTGTGGCCGCCGGCGTAGCCGTCGGTGCCGGTGTGGCACCGGAACCGGAGGAGCCGCTGCTTACCGGCTCCGGTGTAGCCGCCGCAGCCTTCAGCTCGCTGCTGCTGCCTTTGGCAACGGCAATGCCGCCGCTGGTAACCCCATCGGCATTATTCGTTACCTTGCCGAAGCTGCCGCTTCCCTGAATCGCTGTTCCCGAGGCATTAGCCGAGAGCAGCAGCTCTGCCACCCGGGCATTGTCTGCCAGTGTAACCCGGCTTGGAGTACTTAAGTTAAGCTTAGCCAGCTTGCCGGAAAGGCTAAGCACCAGGCCGCCTGTCTTGTCATCCGCCGTGCTGACAGCATTGAATTCTCCCTTCAGGGCTACTGTCTTGGCTCCGGAGCGGAGCTCAATATCCGTGAAGCCTGCCCCGGTCAGATTGCCTTCCATAAGCGTTGCCCCGGAACCCAGCTGTACAGCCCCAACTGCCGTACTGCCGCTGGCATACAGCCGGATATTGCCTCCCGGCTTGGTCACGTCCACCTTACCCAGCTTACTGTTCTGCAGGCTTACGGTATGAGCTCCGCCTCCGCGGATGTAAGTGGTTCCCTTCACCTCGATCCCGTCCAGTGAAGCATTCCCCTCACCGATACCTTCAGAGAGATAAAGATTTCCTTCGATAACTGTATTCTGCAAAAGAATATCTGCACTGCTTAATAGTACGTTCCCTTGTACAGTTCCCAGATTTACCTCTCCCTGAGAGGTTACCAGTCCTGCTATCATCACGTCAGCAACCCGGGCCAGCTCGGCGCGGGTGATGGCCCCTTCCGGCTTGAACAATCCCCCCGGATAGCCCTTCAGATAGCCTGCAGCAGTAAGCGCCACAACCGCTTCGGTCAATTCGCTGCCGGCCGCCGGCAGATCTGTATACGCTGCCGGCTGCTTGCCTGCCTCCAGCTTAAAAAGCTTCTGCAGCGCCACAGCCGCCTCGCCGCGGGACAAATTCGCGGACGGATGAATCCGGTTGTCCGCATCAGCACTCAAATATCCGGCGGCAACGGCCTTGGCAATATCACTGGTGAACCAGAGATTACCGGCCGCATCGGAAGGAAGCGCGGCTGCCTCCGTCTTGTAATTAAACAGGCGGTTAATCATTACTGCGAATTCCGCCTTTGTAATCTGCTTATTCGGCCGGATCGTTCCATCTCCGTATCCGCTCATAACACCGGCCTCACTCCAGCGCTGCAGCGACCGGGCTGCCCAGTGATCCGCTTTCAAATCGGTAAACGCTTTCAAATTACCGGCTGAGACAGACTGCTGTATATTGTCTTCCGGCGGGGCGGATGCTGCTGCTGCTGACAGGGCTCCGCCTCCCATTGGCGCCAGCAGGCCTGTCGCAAGTACTACGGCAGCGAGCGCTGCCGAAACATTCTTTTTCATCCTCTGTTGTCCTCCTTGGGTATCGGAATTGCTGATCACGAATATTCGAAATCGGTTTCGATTCAATCCTAAAAAGGGCCTGCATAAAGCGTTGACTTGCCGGGGGAAGTTGAATAGACTTAACTGTAACTATTTGGAGTACCGGACAAGGCTTGTAATTCAATGAATGACGTCAGCTTGGCCATTTTCCTGGTCTGGGCCATATCAAGCGGAGGATCGATAAGCATGCAGGTGAATATCAAAAAGATTGCCGAAATGGCTGGAGTTTCTGTATCCACTGTTTCGAAAATAATGAATAATTACAATGATGTTTCCGAAAAAACGAAACAAAGAGTCCTGGAAATCATCGAACAAACCGGATACTCGCCCTCGAATTCCGCCAAAACACTGGCTACCAAGAAATCCAATCTGATCGGTGTTATTTTTGCCGGTGAGCTTAACGTGGAAATTACGCATCCGTTTTTCGTGGAGGTGCTGAACTCCTTCAAGAAGCAGATGGGTGTGCTGGGCTACGATCTGATTTTCTTTTCCAACGAAAAGTTTGTCAGCGGCGGCGATTACTTCTCCCGTTGCGTGCATTTTCATGTGGACGGCTGTGTCATCATCTCCGGGGAGAAAATGGAGCCGGCCATCCGCGACCTGGACATGAGCAGCATCCCCTGCATCGGCGTAGATCTGGAGCTTAAAGGCAAGAAGTCGGGGTACGTGATGTCCGACAATTATCAGATCGCCTCCAAGGTGGTTGAGCATCTGTATCTGCTTGGGCACAGAGAGCTGGGCTTCATCGGCAGTACCGGCGATTCTGACATCTCCAACCAGCGGGAAGCCGGGTACATCAAGGCGATTGAAAGCTTTGGCTTATCCCTGAATATGGACTGGTTCATTCATGGCGATGACTTCTTCGAGCCTAGCGGCTATGCGGCCATGCAGCAGCTGATTGAGCAGGGCAGCCTGCCAAAGGCGGTGTTCGCCGCTTCGGATTTGCTTGCCCTCGGAGCCATCCGCGCCCTGAAGGAGCATGGGCTGCGTGTCCCCGAGGATATTGCCGTCGTAGGCTGCGATGATATCGAGGCCTGCAAATACACCACTCCTACGCTCACCACGATCCGTCAGAACAAGGAGCGCCTGGGCGTGCTCGCTGCCCACATGCTGTTCGACCTGATCAACAACCAGTCCGAGGGCGGCTCGTTCGTTGTCGAGCCCGCGCTGATCGTGCGCGAATCCTGCGGCAGCGGTTTGCGGGGCTGAGGCCTCGGGCAGCAGGTTGCGCGGTTGCGGGCGGCGGCCTCGGGCAGCAGGTTGCGGGCTGAGGCCGGTCACTATGAGCAGCAAGTTGCGGGCTGGCCGGAGACCCTGGGCAGCATCACTGCCAGGACCGGCGTTTCCCCGCTTAGCGGGGGGATTTGAACTTATAGCTTCTTCTCCGCATGTACTGATCGAACTAAGTGGAAATTGTACACTTAATTCTAATGAAGGAGCTTGAAACAGCAATTTAGTTGGAAAAACTCCACTAGACATGCATACAAACTTACATGAGAGCTAAATTAAACCGAAAGTAATAATTTTACAGTTAGTTTTATAGACTCAATGAAAAAAGAACAGTGGCGTCTTAAAACGTAGGTTAGTTACCAATAAATGGTATATTATGTTTGTTATCTGAGAATTATCTTTACCGTCGCTCGTTTCTCTTTCGTTTGTTCTGGAGTTTCTGCGGGCTTAGGGATCTTTTGCCGACCTTTAGAACGACGAGTCGGTTCACGATTCAGCGCTTCAATAAATACATCCCAGTCTTTCATGGCGTAATACCTCATCTTTCGCAGCATGCTCCATACACTTAGGGTGGACCGCACTTCTAAATGGATGAGCTGACAAAGTAGCGCCGTAATGATTCCGATGTAACATTGGACCCACACTGCGTGGGGGTGGTGATTGTGGAACGTTACGGTGGCCAGATGCTGCTTGATCCATTTAAAAAACAGCTCAATTTGCCAGCGACAGCGATAAATTTCACCAACGTCTTCGGCTGAAAGATCCTGACGATTTGTGATGACCTCGTAGATTTTTCCATGCTTATCTTGGAATTGTACAAGGCGAACGCAAAACGTTTGGCCCGATTTTTTATCCAGAATCTCAACGTCAGCGTCCCGAGTAATATTGCTGCTGCCCGAAATGGGATGTTCGGTCAGCACGGTGTACTTTGTTTTTGCACGGATCCGGGCTACAAAAAGCACCGTCCCTTCCGACCATTCTCTGAAGTTTCCGTAATGCACATAGCCACGGTCGAAAATGTAGGTGAATTCTCCAGGCACAACCAGATATTTGACCGCTTGTTGATCCGACACACCGATAGTGGAAAGGATAATCTCATCCGGAAAATGACACCCTGCTTCCAGCGAAAGCAGCCGCGTATGGATTTTGACACCCTTGGTCTTATTTTGATAAAACGCCCAATCGCCGAGTATTTTGGGTAGCGAAAGGCTCGTTGAATCGACGGGTGCTAACTTTCCAAGATGCTTGATGCCCTTGGCTTCCGCTTTTCGCAATTTTAATTCCTGAACAAGATCGGTAAACAACCACTCGAGATAAGCAAGAGGGATGGTGCCGAGCTTGCGGTTCAAGGTCGATTCGTGAATGGTCGTGAGTCCGGTAATGTCCTGAAGTTCTGCATTCGTTTCCAAATGGAGCACAATGTCGGAAAGAGTCCGCCTCTGCTGCAACTGAGCTTCTACAAAAAGGGTAATCGCGGACCCAACGGTAAGTTTTTTCGAATAATGATCTGCGAATGGACAACGAAAAGAATGTAACATTAAATGCTGTAAGTACTTGCGTAAAACTGAATTTTGCGATATGTTACCCATGGATTAGCTCCTTTTGTGGAGAGATGTGGGTAACCTGCCTACTCTCTCTACATTAGGGCTTTTTTCATTTTTCACCAGAGTAAACTCATCTTTTTTATCCATAATTAGCTAACTATTTCAAAAAAATTTATGTTAGGTTTGCCGCATGTCTAGTGGAAAAACTCCACTTAAATGTTCCAAATTCACCGCTTACAGGCAGAATGAGCCGAAATAGGTGTGCTTTTTCCAACTAATAATCTCAAAAGGCGAAAAGCGGCAAATTTAGGTGGCGAAAATCCAACTAATCCTTACACACCTGGCTCAAAGACGATACTCAGAAATCCCCACTAACCTCTACTCCCAGTCCCCGTTAGAGTCTGAGTTTAAGCTCTCACCTTTTACTTTTACTTTTACTTTTACTTTTACTTTTACATCTCTCAGATCATCACTCAGATCATTTGCGCAGGCCTTGACTCCCCCCTTATTCCTGCCGCAGCCGGCAAACTCCGAACCCTTTCGAGTTTTGAGCCAGCACAAATACCGAAAATGGTTACGTTCTACAACAGGATCACCCGTGAAACCGAAAACGTTTTCGATAATATAATCTCTCATTTTATGGAGGCATACAAGGCGTGGATTTTCTGGTTTCGGGTACGATTTTTCGGTTATGCCACTGAAAAAGAGGGAGGAAGCTACATAGGCATAATGGCTGGAGCAGAGGGAAAGGTGCTTGGAGTTTGGTGCTCCGTGCTCGGTGCTCGGTGCTCGGTGCTCGGTGCTCGGTGCTCGGTGCTCGGTGCTCGGTGCTCGGTGCTCGGCGCTTGGTGCTTGGTGCTCGGTGCTCGGTGCTCGGTGCTCGGTCCTCGGTGCTTGGTGCTTGGTGCTTGGTGCTTGGTGCTTGATGCTTGGTGCTTAGAGCCCGCAGTGCGCGCCTCCCCCTGATTCTAAAAACCGGAGAGTAAGCTTAAAAGGCCAGCCGCCCATGCAAGAGGTCAGCCAGCCTTACATTACGTGAGTAACAATCTGTTTAGCTTATAAAACATCAGGCGGAGCCACCTGTTCGTCCAGCTGAAGCTCGGTCAGCACACCGGCATGTGCCAGCCCCGCGCCGAAGCCGTAGAGCAGAACCCGCTGTCCGCTGTGTACCTTTCCCTCACGGATACCGAGGTCGAGCGCCAGCGGAATGCTGGCGGCAGAGGTATTGCCGAAATACTCCAGGCTGTACAGAGCCTGGGACAGCGGGTAGTTCAGCCGCTCACAGACCGGCTCAATCATCCGCAGATTGGCACTGTGCGGAATGAACCAGTCCACCTGCTCAAGCGTTGCACCGGCATTGTCCAGTACCCGCTGCACGCCCTGCGGTACCGTCCGGACGGCCCATTTGAATACTTCCCGCCCGTTTTGCACCAGCTTGCCTGAATCTCCAAGCTCCACACCGTTAACCGTATGTGACAATCCGGTACGGTAGACATGATGCGCTCCTCCGCCGTCACTTCCCAGATGGTAACCCAGGAAGCGGTCCTGCTGTTCATCTGCTTCTACAAGCACCGCACCAGCTCCGTCACCGAACAGAATGCATGTGCTGCGGTCCGTGTAATCAGTAATTTTGGAGAGTGCATCCGCTCCGACAACCAGCACTTTACGGTGCAGGCCCGACGCTACATAGGCGTGGGCAGTATGAAGCGCATATACAAACCCCGCGCAGGCTGCGCTCAGATCCACCGCGCCGGCCGTCAGCGGAATACCCAGCTTGTGCTGGATTATCGAAGCTACTGAGGGAAAAGAAAAATCCGCCGTGCTGGTAGCCACAAGCACCATATCAATATCCGCTGCAGATTTTCCGTAACGGGTCAGCAAATTCCGTACAGCTGCCACACAAAGATCACTGGTGTACTCATCCTCACGGCTAATTCTGCGCTCACGGATCCCCGTCCGCTGGACAATCCACTCATCATTTGTTTCCACCAATTGCTCCAGATCACCGTTAGTCAGTTTGCGGGCCGGGACATAAGAACCGATGGCTGTAATTTTGGCACCCTTCATTTTCTAATCACCTCATATTTCATTTTGTGCAACGCATTTGCCAATAATCAATCCCGTATAGTATCTGGTATTAGTACTTGGTACTAATTATATGCGAATGAATCCGATAATGCAAAGGAATAGTATTCCTCATAAGAGGAAATGCCGTAGTTGAAATGTCGGGATTTGAGATTAGATTAGCCTTATTTCCAGAAAACATGCGGAAGTCCAGCCGTTATAGCTTATATTTACCCATTCTTACATCTTATCTTCCACCTATTCTACATGTAGGTACATCCCTCTCCAGCAAAAAGAACCATGACCGCCTTGGCGGTCACAGTCCCTTTTTCCTCTTTTATACCGCTAAAAGCGTTCCGGTCAAATCCGTTAACCCGATTATATCTCTGCCGGTACAACCTCAACCTGCTCAACCAGCTTTTCAGGCTTGGCCGTGTTCCGGGAGCGGCAGTTCAGGACCTCTACGTCCTCACCATTTTCAATATAAAAAGCAGGTCCCTCGTGATTCGCAACCGTCACCTGCTGAAACCTTACATCCCGCACGTTGCCAAGGAAAAAACCGCGCTTGTTCATATCCGCAAGCCCTGCCATCATATCCGGCTGCCCCGGCACAGCATCCTCTGCCATGGAGATATCGACATCGGTAAAACTAATGTCCGAAACATACTGCTCGGCCAGCCCATACAGGAAGCCTGCGGCGGCATGAACCTTGCGGGCGGTAATATTGGCAAAATGAATCCGCCGGAAGCATGGCGTCTCAGCCGTCACCGGATAAGGCTGTTTGTCCCAGACGTATTTCTCTTTGCCCCTTGGCCCGCAGAAATAGTACAGGTTCATCGTAAACGGGCAGATCACACCCTCCATCACGATATTGCTGACCCGGATATCCTCAATCGTTCCGCCGCGCCCGCGCCGTGACTTCATGCGGATGCCGCGGTCAGTCTCCTTGAATACACAATTACTGATCGTTACATTGCGGATATCTCCGCTCATCTCACTGCCCAGCACGACCGCCCCATGTCCGTGCATCATGGTGCAGTTCGTGATGGAAATATTTTCACAGGGGATGCGCTCCGCTGTATCCTCGGTTCCTGCCTTAATGGCGATACAATCATCGCCAACATCAATATGGCAGTTGCTGATCCGCACCCCGGAGCAGGATTCCGGGTTAATCCCATCCGTGTTCGGCGAATCGGCCGGATTCAGAATGTAGACATTGTCGATTGTCACATTGCTGCAGACAATCGGATTAACCGTCCAGCTCGGTGAATTGAGCAGGGTCACATCCTTTACCGTAACCCGGCTGCAGCGGTTCAGGCCAATCAGTGTCGGGCGCGGATACTCCAGCTCCTCCGGCTGCTCCCGGTGCTTCCTCCACCAGGGAGCC
The DNA here is from genome assembly GCF_058313675.1 of Paenibacillus sp. fava2. NCBI lineage: Bacteria > Bacillati > Bacillota > Bacilli > Caryophanales > Paenibacillaceae > Paenibacillus > Paenibacillus sp. fava2. Next base: position 6,168,545 of record NZ_CM177755.1, read on the forward strand.
CCATTCCCCTGCAATGTCCCGCTTCCGGTAATGGACACATTCACTGCATCCTCCGCATAGATGCAGGGGGAATGCACCTGGCGTCCCACGCCTTCCCAGCGGGCTTCCACCGCCGGGTAGTCTGCCGGATCGGTGCTGAAGCTCAGCACCGATCCGGGACTCAGGTGCAGCTCAATGTTGCTGCCAAGCCGCACCGCCCCGGTAAGAAAGGTGCCGGCGGGAACATAAACCGTTCCGCCTCCATCCCGGCTGGCAGCTGCAACTGCAGCAGCAATAGCCTCAGTCGCATCCACGCCGCTGTCCCGACGTGCTCCAAATCCCTCAATATTATACAACTTCAATCTCCCCCTCCCTTAATTCGCAAAACTGATACACGATTTGTAATATTAAGTTCACTATTAAAGCTCTGGCCGAAAATCCAAAGAATTTTTGGACTTCCGGCCGCTGTTAATTGCTGTTACTTTTCAATTCATACACTGTTCGCAGGGAAAATCTGTGAACTGTCAATAGCATCATTCCTGAACTTCCTGCACTTCCTGCATCTCGTACAAAGACTCCATCTCCACACAGGCCATCACCAGCGCCCCAACGCCGTGAAGGTCATTGCTTACTTTCGGACGGGTCACATAATTCTCGTAGTCCCCTGCCGAGGTACCGATACAGATGTCCAGCAGAATCAGCCGTCCCTGTTCATCCTCCTGCAGTGCCTCAATCAGGCCTTCGTACCCTTTTTGGGCAGCAGCAACTGCCTCGGCCTCTTCAAGAGCCAGCCCGAGTTTTACCGTCTTGGCAATGGTATACACGAACAGGCATGAACCTGAGGTCTCCAGCCAGTTGTCGGGCTCATCTCCTTTGTCAACAACCTGATACCAGAGTCCGCTCTCCTTGTCCTGATAACGGATCAGCGCCTGTACGAATTCGCCTAGCGCAGCAGCGAGCTCCGCCCGCCCCGGCTCCTGCTCAGGCAGCAGTTCCAGAAACTGTGACAGTGCCAGCCCGTACCAGCCGAGTGAGCGGCTCCAGAACTCTGGAGAGCAGCCCGTTTGCGGATCGGCCCAAGGCATATGCCTACTCTCATCCCAGGCGTGATAGAGCAGACCTGTTGCTTCATCCTTCATATATTTGCGCATCAGCCGCTCCTGATGCAGCACCGCCTGACGCAGCTCCGGCTCGCCGTAGGCATCCGCATACTTCAGCGAGAACACCCCGGCCATATACAGGCCGTCAAGCCACATCTGATAAGGATATTTGTCCTTATGCCAATATCCGCCCTCTTTCGTCCGGTTCACGGTCCGCAGCAGATTACGCAGCTTGTCTGCGGCAATCTTATACTTCTCAAGACCGGTCCGCTCATGCAGCGTAAACAGCAGCAGCCCCGCCTGAACTGCATCCAGCTCGTCACGGGCAAAATAAAGATTGCCATGCTCATCCACCAGATCATCTACATACTCCTGAATATATGTCAGATAACGCTCATCGCCCGAAGCAGACCATAGCAGCTCCATTCCGCACAGGAATACGCCCTGATGGTAATGCCAGCGGTGGGCGGGAGGAAGCTCTCCCGCCTGGTAAGTGTCCATTAACGAATCGCAGGCCTTGCGGGCCCATTCTATTGGTGTTGCCGGCAGACTGCCTATCATCCTTCATCTTCCTTTCCTTAACCCTTCATTGAACCGAGCATAGCACCTTTGGCAAAATGCTTCTGCAGGAACGGATACACCATCAGAATCGGCAGTGTTGCTACTACGATAACCGCCATTTTGATCGACTGGTCTGGCGGCGGAACGGCTGCATCAAGTGTAGCGCTGTGATCCATCCCGCTGGCCAGAACGACGATCTGCCGCAGCAGGACCTGAATCGGCCATTTGGCGCTGTCATCCAGATACAGAATCGCACTCATGTAAGTGTTCCAGTAAGTCACCGCGTAGAACAGGGAAATCGTAGCAATCGCCGGCATCGACAGCGGGAGCACGATCCGGAACAGGATGCCGAAGTCGTTGCAGCCGTCGATTTTGGCGGATTCCTCAAGGCCTTCGGGGATGTTCTGGAAAAAGTTTTTGAGAATAATCATATTGAATGCACTGATCGCCGACGGCAGAATAAGCGCCGCATAGGAATCGATCAGCCCCAGCTCTTTTACCACCAGGAACGTCGGAATCATCCCGCCATGGAACAGCATTGTGAACACAACCAGGAAGTTAACCACATTACGTCCGTCGAGATCTTTTCTGGACAGGCCATAGGCCATCAGCGCCGTGATGAACATACTGAACAGCGTACCAATCAGCGTAACGCCGATCGAGACACCCATTGCTTTGAAGATCGTATCCGTGGAAAAAATAAATTTATAAGCCTCCAGGCTCCACACCTTCGGAATCAGCACAAACTTGCTCGCCGCAATCTCTGCACTTGTCGTAAAAGAACCCGCGACCACATGCACAAACGGCAGCACGGTAATGAGCGCAATCAGCGCCAGCAGCGTAAAGTTAACAGCGGCAAACACCCTGCCGCCCAGCGATCTGTCCTCTACCATCTTCTATTCCTCCCGCAGTCTCTCAATTCGCTTAATAAACGCCTTCTTCGCCCATTTTCTTGGACAATTTGTTAACAGACATAACCATGATAAGCCCGATAATGGACTTGAAGAATCCGATAGCCGTACTGTAACTGAACTGGCCTTGTCTTAGTCCTGCAGTATAGACATACGTATCGATAATTTCCGCAACATTCCGGTTCATGGAGTTCAGCATCAGATAGACATGCTCGAAGCCCAGATCCAGCACGGAACCAATTTTCAGAATAAGCAGGGTAATGATGACACTCCGGATCGCCGGAAGCGTGATATGCCAGATTTGCCGCATCCGTCCCGCTCCATCCATGCGTGCAGCTTCATACAGACCGGGGTCAATAGCAGCGATCGAAGCCAGATAGATAATCGTGCCCCAGCCCGCTTCTCTCCAGATAATCTGGATGATGTACATCGGCCGGAACCAGCCCGGATTCAGCAGGAAATTCACCTGCTCGAAGCCAAAATAACTGAGCAGCTCGTTAATAATCCCGCCGTCCATCGTAACCATAACGTAGGTAATCGAAACGATGATAACCCAGGACATGAAGTGGGGCAGGTAGACCAGCGTCTGGAAAAACCTTTTGAAAAAGGTGCCTCTAAGCTCATTCAGCATCAAAGCCAAAATAATCGGTACCGGAAAATAAAACAGAATATTCATTCCGAACAATATGAGCGTGTTGCCGAGAATGTTCAGGAAGTCCGGCTCGGTGAACAGACGCTGGAAATGCTCCATGCCTACCCATTCACTGCCCGTAATTCCCTGGTAAGGCTTATAATCCTGAAAGGAAATAATCAGGCCGTACATCGGCAAATATTTAAAAAGAACGAAAAACAATATACCCGGTATCAGCATGATGTACAGATACTTGTTTCTCCACAGCCGCTTTTTAAGCTCACTGCTGCTCTTGTAGCTTTTGGGCTTCAGCTTGGAGACCGTACCCGGCTGAGCGGTAACATCCTGCATAGTTCTCTCCCTTTCTGTTTCCTGATTCCGCATCTGACTGCGGGTTTGTGTGCGTATAAAAGAAGGCTGCCGAAGCGGCTCGGCTTCGCCAGCCTTCCATATCTGGTGTTCCCTCGCAGGGCGTAGGTTCAGGAGCTCCGCTTATTTTTTATAAACTGCGTTGTATTCTTCGATAATGGCTGATCCGCCGCGGCTCTTCCACGCTTCCACTTCTTTTTCAAAACCGGCTTTATCCAGCTGGCCATAGATGTAGTTGTAAGTGGCATCTGTAATAATCTGCTGCAGCTCTACGCCCTTCGACGTGTAGGTTGCAGAATCCAGGGCAGCAGTCGGATCAGCGACGCCTACCTTCACATTTTCAAGAATCAGCTCTTCCGCATGAATACGGCCTGGCAGCACGTTATAGCTCTGGTACATGCCGTTGGTTTCGGACTCACCGATTACGCTGTCCTTGTAGCCCTTAACTTCGCGTTCGATCAGCTCTTTGTCGTCAGTCGGTTTAGCCTTGCCGTCTACAACGGTATAGTGTGTGCCTTCAATGCCCCAGTACATGAGGTTCGATACTTCAGGAGTCATCATCTTATCGAAGAAGGCGAGAATGCTCTTCAGCTCCGCTTCGTCCTTAACCGCAGATTTCGGGAACAGCACGACATTGTTGTAGCCTGGAATCATCCACTGGGCGAACTTTCCGTCTGGTCCGGCAACCATACTATGTGTATCGAGCACGGCATCCGGGAAGTTTTTGATCAGATCCTTGTTCAGGGTGTCGATGTCCTGCATCGAGCCGCCGATGTACAGCCCGGCTTTGCCGCTGACGAACATGTTTACGGCATCCGTTTTACTTGTAGCTGCAAAGTCTTTGTTCATGTAGCCGCCGTCACGCAGCTTTTTGAAGAAGTCCATCGTATCGATGTATTGCGGGAAGGTGAAATCCGGTGCCAGTTGGCCGTCCTTCTCACCCCAGGTGTTCGGTGTGCCGAACCAGGCGGAGACGGTTTTGAATGCCCCATATACCAGCTCGTTGCGGTCCACGACTCCGATGGTATCTTTTTTACCGTTGCCGTCAGGATCCTTTTCGGTAAAAGCCTGCGCCATCGCGAACAGCTCATCCAGGTTAGCCGGAGCCTGCAGGCCCAGCTTATCCGCCCAGTCCTTGCGGTAAATGATACCCTGGCGGGCCAGCGGACGTCCGATGTACAGAGAGTAGAGCTTGCCGTCCACCTTGGTGTTGTTCAGAATTTCCGGCTTTAGCTTGTTGAGGTTCGGGAATTCGCTTAAAAGCGGCCCGATCTCCCAGAACTGTCCGTCCTTGATCGCTTCTCTCATCTGCACGAACGTGGTCTGATTCTTCAGGTACGTTACCTGCGGCAGCGAGCCGGTGGCAAAGGAGGAATTCAGCTTTTCTTCATAGGTATCCGCCGGGAAGAACTGATAGGTCAGCTTGGTATTGGTCAGCTTCTCCAGCTCTGTCTTGATCGTATCCGGCGGGGTTTCCGCTGTATTCAGCGGCAGCATGATTTTGATTTCTGTCGGCTTCTCCGGCTCGGGTGCCGGTTCTGTAGTTGCGGCCGTGGTTGTGTTCCCGCCGCTGGTGCCTGGATCTTTAGTAGCCGCCGCTTCATTTCCGCTGTTGTTGTTGCCGCACGCTGCCGTCAGCATGCTGAATGTCAGCAGTGAGCTGAGAAGCAGGGTGAAGGATTTTTTCGTCATACCTTTTTGACCTCCGTTTGGCTTGTAATTGGTTACATGCCTCACACTACAGCTCAGTCCAGGTTACGAAAACAATCATTTACTCATTATGGGGCTTTTGGGACGGGAGTCTGGGGAAATGATTATCGGGTGATGAGGGGCGGATAAGTTAAGAGGAAGATCGTTAGTTAAAAGAGCGGGGTGTAGGGCGATGAAGCTAAGGCGGATCCGGGTGGTGCTATTCGCTGCTGCGGGGAATGTTTGGACCTCCGGCCGCTGTTGTCTTCGAATTTCCTGATTATGACCGCTGATAGCGGTAGAAATCCGAAGACAGTATATGCTTCCGATGCTAGCTTTCCTACGGAAAGCTTTCAGGCGGACGCTGACGCTCCTCCAGTTCCAAACTTCCCCTCCGCTGCTCCCGCCTTCCCGGTGCGCTTCCTTTCACCTTATCCGGGTGAAAGAGGGGCAAGTCTTGCCCGCCGCTTGGATTGGCGGCGGGAAATGCTGCGGGCGGAGCGATGAGGCTAAACAAAGAGCAGAAGGGGCATCGAAAGCTAGTTTGTTTAACTGATCAGCGGCAATAGTTGTGGATATACAGTTACGTAGTGCGAGGACTGGGTTGGCTGCTTTTAGTTTGTTAAACACACTAATCTCTTGATTGCTGATCCATTAGCACCCTAGCGCTGCTCAGAGTATGAGTCAATGTTTGTTTAACCGATCTGCGGCAATCGTTGTACGATGCACAGTTACGTAGTGCGGGGACCGGGTTTGCTGCTCTATAAGTGTGTTGAACACAACTAATACCTTGGCTGCTGATCCATCTGCACTCTTGGCTGCTCAAACTATAAATCAACGTTACTTTGCAGCCCCTCACATCTCGTACCCCCAATACTCGCACTCAATCCGCCAGTCTAACGGACTCAGATGACGTTATTTCCGGGATTTCGGGGTCTCGCAGAGTTTAACGGACACCAGAGACGTTATTTGCTGCTGAAAGGCCCATTTTGCTGCTTTTCAGCATGAATAGCGTCATCTGAGTCCGTTAGAAATCCAAAACGTGCGCAGAGCACCGGTTAACGTCTCCTGGGTCCGTTAGAATTTAGCGCAGCTCCCAAGAACAGAGCCTGATGCGTTCATCGCAGCCTCCCTGTCCATTAGCCACTTGTGACGCTCTGATAAACAGCGCCAAGCGCGCCAATGTCAGACTCTCAGCCCAAGGCAAAGATCAGAAGAGCACGAAAGCAAGTTTGTTCCCTGCCCTCAAAACCAAAAAAAGCAGAACAAGGCCGCTCCCATAAAAGGAGCACCCTCGCTCTGCTTATCTTTAATGTTACTTACCAGCCCCGTACTTCTGCGCAATTCCCACAATAAGATTGGGGCCCAGCCGAATTTCAAACTCAATTATACTGCCACGCCTAACCTCACCCCAGCTGCATCGTAGTCACACACGTATCATTTTGCTCAAAGGTAGAAATTTCAGATACTGCCTTTTTACCGTCCTGTTCGATCGTTACATTATAAGTCTTGTCCCGAGGCAGCCACAGATCGATGAAGCCGTTTGGCTGGGATTGTACGGTCTGCTTGTCCATCACCTGATTGCCCTCGGCATCCTGGACCGATACGCTGAAATCCTGTTCCGGCATTTCTCCCTGGCAGCCAGTCAGGCTATGAGTGGCGCACGGATGTGTCTTAGTTACATAAGGTGCAATGGAGACAAAAAATTCATCCTCTGGCAGGCTGTAGCTGGCGGATTTGCCGTCTGTTTCTTTGACGATCAGCTGCGTCGATGATATGGAAGCTGATTCAGCTGTCAGGCTGCGGCTGCTGTAATCCTGCACCATCTGTTTAAGAGCTGCTGTATCTATTGATGCGTCTTGGTTTGCACCTTCACGGCTGCTATTTTCCGCGAAGATGTAAGCCCCTGCCGCGATGACTACTGCTAATCCGGCAGTCAGCAAGACTGTTTTTTTCATGGATTCATCATCCTCCTGTCTCTACTATTATAGTCCAGCCAGGGTACCTGCAAACTAGACGAATCCATGACAAATTAGCCTATGCTGCCCTATTTCGGGCAACCTTACCTGCTGCTCGCTGCTGCCCTCGCCTGAGCCTCCGCATATTCCTCCATAATCAGGCTGCCGCCGCTCGATTTCCATTTCTCCACTTCTGCATTAAACTCCGCCGCATTCATATTGCCGATAATATAGTTGTAGGTGGCATCGGTAATAATCGTAGACAGCTCGACGTTTTTTTCGTCATAGGCCGGGGAGCTGAGCGTCAATGTCGGATCATCCACTACAAACTGCTCATTGTCATGGCTCAATTGCTCGGCCAGAGCGGTCAGCTGCTCTTTTTGCGCAACCTCGAGAACGTTCTTGTTGCTGATATCGGCGATCATCAGGGAATAGAGCGGATTGACCTCATTGACCCGCAGCTGCGAGGTTTCCTCGGGCAGGATGACCTTTCCGTCCTGCAGCTTGTAATGGCGGCCTTCGATTCCGTACATCATCAGATTGGCTACATCCTTATCCATACTCCGGTCAAAAAAGCGCAGCACCTCCTTCAGCTCGTCCTCGGTCGCTATCGCCTTTTTGGAGAATAGATAGAGCCCGTTGTAGTTGGGAATGGACCATACTCTGTACCCGTCAGGGCCTTTGATCCGGTTAATCAGCGTAAGCACAGCCTCCGGATTGATCGCCTGCGCTTCTATTGAGAGCCGCTGCACATCCGTCATGCTGCCGATAAAGATCCCGGCGGTGCCGCGGATAAATTTGTCGCGCTGTACCTCCTTGCTGGTCAGGGCGAAATCCTGGTTAATAATTTTTTCTACATATAATTTATGCATGAAATTCATCGTGTCCATGTATTCGGGCGTGGCAAATTCCGGAATGAACTGCCCGTTCTCCAGCTTCCAGTTGTTAGGTGTGCCGAAGTAGGAGCTTAGCGTTTTGAAAACGCCATAGACCAGGTCATTGCGGTCCACCAGGCCGATGGTGTCCTGCTTCCCGTTGCCGTCCGGATCATTGTAGGTGAACTGCTTCATAACCTCATAGAGCTCATCCAGCGTCTGCGGCCGGCCGAGCTTAAGCCGATCCAGCCAATCCTGGCGGATAATGATCCCTTGTCTTGACGAAGGGCGCTCGGTATACAGGCCGTAAATTTTGCCGTCCACCGCAGTCTGGCCGAGAATGGCCGGATCCAGCTGCTTCAGATTCGGGAATTCCGCAAGATAAGGGCCGATCTCCCAGAAGGCATCGGAGCGGACCGCGTTTTTGACCAGATTATAATCGGTAAATTTGACGAAGGTAACCTTGCCAAGCGAATTGGTTGTCAGGGCCGTGTTCATTTTATCGGTGTAGACACCCTCCGGTACCCAGGTAATCGCAAGCTTCACACCCGTCAGCTGCTCAATCTCACTCACAATTTCTTTGGACGGCTGTGAAGGAAAATGCAGCGGGGCCAGAATAGAGATCAGCGGCAGAGCCTCTCCCGTTTCCGGCCGGGCCGGATTTGCATCACTGCATGCACTTAACCATATTGCCGGGAGTAAGACAAGCAGACAGCAATACCGGATTACTTTTCCCCGTATGAGTCTTCCGAACATTCCCGCATCCTCCTAATCAGACTTTATAGTATAGTTCAATTTGTAATCGCTTTCTTAATTATGGCCCGGACCATCGTGAACCCGTTCATTTAAGAGAGAATCCTATTAATCATAAGCTATGTATGGTTTAATATAACTGCTAATTATTGAATAATCTTCAAACAGCAGTCATTATTAGAGAAAATGATTATTGCGGCACCAGATGATTATTGTTATTATCCTCCGTGATGCATACACTTAAAGCAGACTGCTTCTATTAAAGAAAAGGTGTTGAATGCTGTGAAACACTTAAGCTTTCTGAGTAAATTAACGCTGTTTACCTTTGTGATCAGCACGATTCCGGTACTGTTTATCGGTTCATTCTCTTATCTCACATCCTCCAGCGAAATTCAAAAAAATGTTAACAAAAGCAAAATGGAACTCATTTTACAAATTAACTCAAATGTAGAGCATAAGCTGACTACTGTCAATCAGACTTTAAACCAGGTCGTCAACTCCTCAGTGCTCAAAAAAGCATTGAATAACCCGTTAAATGTAACCGATTTCATTTTATATAATGAATTGAGAACCGAAATCCGCAACATGCAGTCCTTTGATACGAAGCTGGAGGATGTTATTCTGCTGAATCAGCGGGAGAACTGGATGATCAAAAATTCCGGGCTCTACCGCCTGAACGAATACCGGAATTATGAGCAGCTGGCCAACCTGATGAACGTCTCTGACTCGACCTCCTGGGTGCTGAATCCTTCTTCCCTGTTCTACAGCGAGGAGAGCGTCAATGTTACCGGCTGCGATTACAGTATCAGTCTGATCAAGAAGCTGCCGGTAGGTAAGCTGCAAAAATACGGGCTGGCGCTTGCCAACATTCCGGCCTGCAGCCTGCAGGACTTCATCAACTCGGAGATTGACCCGCTGGACAGCATCATCATACTGGATGAATCCGGACGCATTCTGCTCCATCCCGACAAAACGCTGATCGGCAGTCCGGCTGAGGCAGGCGGCTTTAATGATTTTGCGCTTGTATCCGGCATGAGCAAAACAAACGGACAATTCAAGACGGTTATCGGCAAACAGGATTATTCCGCAACCTATCTGCGTTCACAGCTGAACGGCTGGACCTATCTGTCGGTCACATCCATCAAAGGACTTACCAAGGAGTCCTCCAAAATCGGAACCTACACCCTGCTGATCTGCGCTTTAATGCTGCTGCTGTCAGTCCTGACAGCGTGGCTTGGCTCCCGGCGGATGTATTCTCCAATACAGCGGCTACTCAATCAGATGGGGCTGCGCCGGCCGGGGATCAAGTCCCGGTTCACGGACGAGTTCCAGTCGATCGGCGAGCAGATGCACCATCTGTTCCAGTCCAAGTCGCAGCTGGAGAAGGAGCTGAACCAGCATATCCGGCAGGTCCGTACCTTTTTTCTGACCAAAGCCTTTCAGGGCAATATAAAAAAGCGCGAGCTGCTCGAAGAGCTGGAGCAATACGGGTACCGTCCATTAGTAGACGACTGGGGGACAATGGCCGTCATAACACTCAGCATCGACTATTCATCTGAAAACAGCTATGACAAAAAGGATCTCCATCTGCTGCTGTTCGCAGCCCATAATATGATCGAAGAGCTGGTGCCGCCGGGAGAGCGGCTGGCTCCGGTTATCATTGACCATACTGTCGTTACACTGATCGGGAGCACGGAAGGCAATGCCGAAGCTTTTCACCGGACGCTCTATGCCTTGACGGAGAGTCTGCAGCAGGAGATTAACAATGTTCTCAAACTGCAGGTGAGTATCGGGATGAGTCTGCCGTTCCACAACATTGATAAGCTGCCTATCGCCTATAAGGAGAGCCTTGAAGCGCTGAAATACCGGATTACGCTCGGCAAGGGCATCATCATCCAATACGAAAATATCAACTCCGGCAATCATTATCTCAATCTGAACTATCCGGTGCATACCGAAAATGATCTGATGGATGCCATCAAGCTGGCGGATGCCGACAAGGCGAAGGAGCTGCTGCATAAGCTGTTCGGCTGTATTTTTAAGCCGGGGCTGTCGCCGCAGGAGTATCAGATACCGCTTAACCGCCTGCTCGGCAATATCCTGATTATGATGCAGGAGTCGGGGATCAGTCTGAATCAGATCTACCATGTGAACGGCTCGCTGTTCGAGGAGCTGACGGATCTTCACATCGTTGCTGAAATCGAGGACTGGTTCTGGAGTATTGTGATTCTGCCGATGATCCGGATTTTTCACAGCCGGCAGAATGCGCAGTATCATAACATTTCCGAGAAAATCATTGATATTGTGCAGCATGATTATGATAAAGATCTGACGCTTGAGGAATGTGCCTCACGCCTGCATTACAATGCCAACTATATCAGCAGTGTCTTCCGCAAGGAGACACAGTATTATTTCAGCGAATACCTGGCGATGTACCGGTTCAAGATGGCCAAGAAATGGCTGGAGGAAACCGATATGCCAATCAAGGACATTGCCGCCCGTCTGCGGTACAACAACTCGCAGAACTTCATCCGTTCCTTCCGCAAGCAGGAGGGCATGACCCCGGGCCAATACCGCGATAATGCCGTCTCGCGTCCCCGTGCCGTGCCGGATGATTATTGAGCCTGAACACGACCAAGCCGCCGGCAATTCAGCATAAATGCTGATGCCGGCGGCTTCTGCTACCCGCGAGGCCGGTGATGTTACTGCTTGACCGGTCTGCTCTTTCTTGCCCGGATTAGCCGGACAAGAAAGTATGCCCCAGCACCAAGCACCAGTACAAGTCCTCCGCCTGCTATGGCAAGGTTCTGAACCTGCGGCACGTAGACCACCAGCCGGACAGGCTCAGTATCCGCCATGCTGATCCGCCAGGTCAGGGTGTTGCCTTCCTGGCTGTCCGCATTGTTAGGCCCGTACAGGTTATAAGGCAGTGTCAATTTGAAATTGACCGACAGATTCTGCAGCATCAGGCGGACCAGCGATTCCGGCACATTCAGGCTGCCGATGCTGTCAATAATCTCATCCGTGTAGGCATTCAGCTTCGGCTGGGCCGTGACCTCATAACGTGTGTACAGCCATTTGTCAGCCTGGGCAACCTCAGTATCTATAATATCCAGGCTGCCGGCATTTTGCTGCAGCTCTTCAAACGACCCGTAGGTCTTCAGGAACTTGTACTCCGTTGAGCTGCCGCTTTGACTCTTGTCCAGCTCAATACCCGCGGCCGCCAGCCTCTCAGACAGCACTTCCTCCAGCTTGCCGCCAGCCAGCGACTCCACCCGCGCACTGAGCAGCATACTGAACGCCAGCTGGAGGCTCCCGTCCTTTTTCACTGTCACATGGGCTGTTCCGCTGGCGCAGCCGCCTAGCAATAGTGCTGATAACAGCAGCATAATCAGGCCGGAAATGCGCAGCTTCAGCCGGAAAGAACCGGCGCCATGACGATCCGTCTTTTTCAATCCGATCCCTCCTGTTCCCCCGTCTCCTGTCCATTATAACTGATTTACGGCTACGTCTCCCCTCCGCACAAAAGGGCAGAACCGGGAAAGGTTCCCGCTCTGCCCCTTGGCCTGATTATTTTTTCAAATGATAGGGCACTGTAGTAATAATTACATTTCTGCGGTACAGCAGATGCGTGCGGATCAGCAGACTGGACTGGTTATGAAGAATGTTGTGCCAGCCTTTCTTGGGAATGAACTGCGGCACGATCACCGTCACCTGGTAATGCGATTCATTCGCCTTGCGCTGGACCGTATCGATAAATTTGATCAAGGGATGAATGATGCTTCGGTAAGGCGAGTACAGCGACACAAGCCTGATTTCGGGATGGAACCTTTTCCACTTTTCCTCAAAAATTTGCTCTTCCTCCCGCTCAAAAGGCACATGGACGGCAATAATCTGGCTGGCGGACAGTGACTGTGCATAGCGCAGCGAGTTCTCTACGACATGCGTAATCCCGGCCACCGGCAGGATAATCACATTCCCTTCAATCGCCAGCGGCTCCTCCTCACAGGTGGAGAGACGCAGCTGGTCGGCCACGGCCTCATAATGCTTGCGGATCCGGTAAAAGAGCAGAATAATCAGCGGCAGGAAGACCAGCACCGGCCAAACCTGCGGGAACTTGGTCAGGAAGAACATGATGGTGACGACGAAGCTGATCAGCGCTCCCGTTGTGTTAATGGCCAGCTTGCCGGCCCAGCCCGCAGGCTTCTCCCGGATCCACTTGACCATCATCCCGGTCTGGGACAGGGTAAAGGGAATAAATACCCCGACCGCGTACAGTGGAATCAGATGCTCCGTGCGGCCTTCAAAGGCAATAATCAGCAGGATAGACAATACTCCGAGGCTGAGAATGCCGTTGGAGTATCCGAGCCGGTCACCGCGGACGGTGAACATTCTTGGAATAAACTTATCCTTGGCCAGATTAACCGCCAGCAGCGGAAAGGCCGAGTAGCCCGTATTTGCCGCCAGGATCAGAATAAGCGCAGTCGTGCCCTGGATAAAAAAGTACATGAAATTCCGGCCAAACACCTGCTCCGCAATTTCCGAAACGACGGTGACCTGCTCATTCGGGGTCACACCGTAGTAGTAAGCCAGAAGAACGATACCGGAAAACAGCACCGCGAGCAGAATACCCATGGCAGCGAGTGTCTTGGCCGCATTGTTCGGGGCAGGCGCCTTGAAGTTGGGAATGGCGTTGGATATGGCTTCTACCCCTGTCAGCGCCGAGCTCCCTGAGGCAAAGGCCCGCAGCAGCAGAAACAGGCTGATGCCTGCGACCGGTGTCCCAATAGGCGTATGCAGCTCTGCCGGGACATCGCCGGCCACAATCCGGAACAGGCCCACGCCGAGCATAATAAAGATCGCCAGCACGAACAGATACACCGGATATGCCAGAAACGACGCCGATTCGGTAACCCCGCGTAAATTCAGGGTTGTGATCAGCAGTACAAACAGAATGGCGATCGGTACATTATACGGATGCAGACTGGGAAAAGCCGAAGTAATCGCATCCGTACCCGCCGATACACTCACCGCTACCGTCAGGATATAATCGACCAGCAGCGAGCCCCCGGCGATCAGCCCCGGATATTTGCCCAGATTCTCCTTGGAAACCACATAAGCTCCGCCGCCCAGCGGATAAGCATAAATAATTTGCCTGTAGGATAAGATCAGTGCAGTCAACAGTACAAGCACCCCGATGGCAATGGGTATGGAATACCAGAAGGCTGCAGCGCCGATCGTTATCAGCACAAGCAGAATCTGCTCCGGTCCATAAGCAACCGAGGATAAAGCATCTGATGAAAGAATGGCCAGCGCTTTTGTCTTGTTCAATTTCTGCTCGCCCAGCTGCTCCGACTTCAGCGGCCGTCCGATCAGTAATCTTTTCACCGAAATCATCGTCTGCCTCACCCGACTTTTTTAAAGTTATATTACCCATGGAAGCCGTCATTAAATTCAATCCATAATATACATCCGTTCAACTGCCTGCGCAACAGATTTCATTCAGCTTACAAATAGATTTTTCAACGGCTTGCGTGGTATAAAAAAAGACTATCTCCATTAGGAAATAGCCTGTTATTCTTCATTATTTTCCTGTTTCAGCAAATTGTTTGATGCGCTCACCCACCTGATCACGGACCCGCTGGAAGACCGCCCACTTCTCCTCTTCTGTGCCTTGGGCTTTTGCCGGATCATCGAATCCCCAGTGCTCACGTTTTACCTGAGGAGGAGTAACCGGGCATTTATCTGCCGCATCCCCACACAAGGTAATGACGAGATCGGAGCTATTCAGCAGCTGCGGATCAATAATATCTGAGGTTTGATTGGAGATATCCATTCCGGCCTCGCTCATTGCCTTAACAGCTTTCGGGTTCAAACCGTGAGCTTCTATTCCGGCACTGTATACATTCCATTCATCACCCAAGTATTTCTTGGCCCAGCCTTCAGCCATCTGGCTCCGGCAGGAGTTTCCTGTACACAAAAAGTAAATGGTTTTCTTATCCATGAGTTGCAATCTCCTTTGAGTTTAAAATAGGGTTAACGTTATATATAGGCCAAGCAGTGTAATGAACAGAGTAGGGATCGTCAGGATAATACCTGTTTTGAAATATGTTCCCCAGGATATCTTTACTCCTTTGGTGGAAAGCACATGCAGCCACAGTAAGGTAGCCAGCGAACCAATCGGTGTTATCTTCGGTCCTAAGTCAGAACCAATAACATTCGCATAAATCAAAGCTTCCCTGATCGCTCCCGAGGTGTGTGTAGCATCAATGGCCAGTGCGTCAATCATTACGGTAGGCATGTTGTTCATTATGGAGGAGATCACTGCGGCAATAAAGCCCATCCCCATCGTTGCTGTAAACAGCCCTTGATCCGCAACGCCCTGGATGGCATCTGCTAATACATTCGTAAGCCCGGCGTTTCTCAGACCATATACGACAACATACATGCCGATGGAAAAGAAGACAATGGCCCAAGGTGCCCCCTTCACCACTTCCATTACCGGTACAGCAGGACTTTTCCTTGCCATTAGCAAGAAAAAGACAGCGATGATGCCGGCCACTACAGATACCGGAATGTTCAGGAACTCACTGACAAAGTACCCTGCCAGCAGAACCGCAAGTACAAACCAGGATAACTTGAACATCTGCTTGTCTTTAATAGCTTCTTCAGGTTTTTTCAGCCGGGAGCTATCAAAATTTCTTGGAATACTTTTTCGGAAGAAGAGATAGAGCACCATAATACTTGCCCCTAAGGAAAATAGGGTGGGCATGAACATCCGTCCGGCATATTCCATAAAGGTCAGCCCGAAAAAATCAGCCGATACGATATTTACCAGATTGCTTACAACCAGCGGCAAAGACGTCGTATCTGCTATAAACCCGCTGGCAATGATGAATGGAAAAACCTTTTTCTCATCAAAATTAAGCGCACGGACCATAGCCAGCACAATCGGTGTTAGGATGAGCGCTGCCCCGTCGTTAGCAAAAAACGCCGCTACTATGGCGCCAAGAATGATGACATAGATAAACATCCGGGTTCCATTCCCGCCGGCAGCCCTGGCCATATGTAAAGCAGCCCATTCAAAAAAGCCAATTTTATCGAGGATCAGCGAGATCAGGATGATTGCAACAAAGGCCAGTGTGGCATTCCAGACAATCAGCGTAACGTCCAGAACATCATTAAAGCTGACTGCACCGGCAAGTAAAGCGAGTAACGCTCCGCCGCAGGCAGACCATCCGATGGACAGATGTTTAGGCTGCCAAATGACAAAAATCAAGGTAACTATAAATATTAGGCTTGCCAGAACTACCAAATGAATTCCCCCAAATTATGTCTAACTCCTACACATTAGAGCATTCCCTTCATAGAGTTAAGTTTAATCCCGGCATCATTATATAATTATATGCTTATATATTCAATATCAAAATATTATTCGCAGCAAACAGCCTTAGACGGCTTATTCAATTGCGATAAAACGGTATTAGCATCAGGGGTAAGATTTAAAATCGCCTTAACATGAGGCTTATCTTCAATATTCAAAGAGTAATACACCCACTGCCCCCTCTTCTGTTCCTTTACCATTCCACTGCTTTTTAATTTGCGCAGATGCTGACTAACGGCCGGCTGAGAAATATCAAAGAGATCCACGAATTCACATACGCAACACTCCCGCTCTTTTAGAAGTGTAAGAATCGTTAGACGTGTCTTATCTCCAAGGAGCTTTAAATCTTCTGCAAGATCATTTAATATGTCCAATTCTAAATCTCCTCTCTCCGTATATAAGACGACACTTATATTCTAAGGCCTTGATGATCAATTATCAACCAAGCAAATTAAATATTTGCATTTTGCAATTAATTGCGATATAACTGGTGCAAGAGGTGAAAACAATGGAAACTCCACGAGAACTATTCCAGATCATGAGCCGGCGTTTAGGATTACTCAACAAAGATTGCTGCAGTGTAAGGGGATGTACGCTTTCTGCAACCCACAGCCACCTGCTATACGAGATAGACCGGAGCCATAATCCTTCCATGCAGCAAGTCGCCGAAACACTTGGCACTGACATTACAACCTTCAGCAGACAAATCCAGTCTTTGGTGAAAATGAATCTCGTTAAAAAGATGCCCGATCCCGCCGACCGGAGAATTTATAACCTGTCACTTACTCCTGAAGGGAAAATGGCAGCCACAACGATTGATCAACAAATGAATGAATATCTGAATGAAGCCTTCTCCCATATGAGTGAGTTTGAAGTAGAAACATTACTGCGGTCCATTAAGCTTTTCAACGATGCCATGGGGAAATCCAGCAATTGCTGCGCACCTGTAAAAGGGTGATTTCTCTTCGCTTATACTTGCATATTGCAAATATTTTTAACTAAGGAGTGTATAAGCATGACCAAACTTACTAATGATCAGATCCGGCAAAATGTACGGGGGCGTT
Source organism: Paenibacillus sp. fava2 (assembly GCF_058313675.1). NCBI lineage: Bacteria > Bacillati > Bacillota > Bacilli > Caryophanales > Paenibacillaceae > Paenibacillus > Paenibacillus sp. fava2. The sequence goes on from NZ_CM177755.1 coordinate 6,185,819, forward strand.
ACCAAAAAGTTGCAGTAAAAAAGCTCGAAGCATCCTCTTCCTGCGGCACACCCGCCGGCAGCAGCTGCTGTGACTCCCCGGCTGATTTCGATGCCATATCCGCCAAGCTGGGTTATTCCGGCAGTGATCTAGCTGCAGTTCCCGAGGGGGCAAATTTAGGCCTTGGTTGCGGTAATCCGCAGGCTATTGCTGAACTGCAGGCTGGTGAGCATGTTCTGGATCTCGGGAGCGGCGGCGGATTCGATTGCTTCCTGGCATCCCGGCAGGTAGGTGACCGTGGCCATGTTATCGGGGTGGATATGACACCTGAGATGATCAGCCGCGCAAGAGATAATGCTGTTAAAGGCAGGTTCAACAATACGGAATTCAGACTGGGCGAAATTGAGCATCTCCCCGTCGCTGACCATTCGGTAAACGTGATTATCTCCAACTGCGTGATTAACCTCTCACCTGACAAACAGCAAGTATTCCGTGAGGCCTATCGTGTCCTTCAGCCGGGCGGCCGTCTGGCCATCTCTGATATCGTAACGACAGCTGAGCTTCCCCCTGAGATCAAAAATGACCTGGACGAATATTATTCGGGTTGTATCTCCGGAGCCTCTTCCATTGCTGATGTAGAGCAGATGCTTCACGAAAGCGGCTTTACTGAGATCCGTATTGAGCCAAAAGACGAATCCAGAACCTTTATTAAAGATTGGGTTCCCGGCGCGAACATTGACGAGTACATCGTGTCTGCTGTAATTAAGGCGAGAAAGTAATCTTAAGGAGATGTTCATATGATCAGTCCATTAACTGTTCGTCAGGCCACACCAGCGGATATCGGAAGTATTCTGCGTATCTACAATCAGGGGATCGAGGACCGGATCGCTACACTTGAAACAGAGACTAAAGATTACTCCTATATGGAAGCATGGTTCAACGATCACCAAGGCCGTTTTAGCGTTTTGGCCGCTGAACGAGAAGGTGAAGTCATTGGCTGGGCCTCCCTGAACCCCTACTCGCACCGCTGCGCCTATAACGGGGTTGCTGATCTCTCTGTCTACATTGACCGAAGCTTTCGCGGACAGGGTGTGGGTAGTTCTCTGCTGGAGTCCTTACACAAGGCCGCAAAGGAAAACAGCTTTTATAAAATCGTCCTCTTTACCTTTCCGTTCAATGAGAGCGGTCAAGGGCTGTACCGGAAGATGGGCTACCGGCAGGTTGGTGTATTTGAGAAGCAGGGGATTATGGATGGGGAGTTTATTGATGTGATGATTATGGAGAAACTGCTTTGAAGTTATACGGAGGAATTATATCTTTAGAGAGAACCAGCTCAGGCCAGTGAATATTTTCACTGGCCTGAGTCTTTTATCAAACTGCCTTTTACATTCTGGAGCCATATGCTATGCGCCCTTACTGTCAGCAGCTGTACTAAAAACAATCTTTAGTAAAGGCGGCGCAATAAGCGTAGTAAGGATGATGGTAATAATCACAGTCGTAAAATATTCAGGAAGAAGCAATCCGGACTGCATCCCCGTAGCAGCAATGATTAATGCAACCTCACCTCTGGATACCATGCCTGTACCAATAGCAATCGAGGAACGGCCGTTAAACCCGGTTAACCTCGCTCCCGCAGCACCACCCAAAAGTTTCGTCAGTACAGCCACAACCGTCAGGACAACCAGAAGCCCAATCTGATTCCCTACTCCATTGAAAGACACATTAAGTCCGATGCTTACAAAGAAAACAGGGACAAAGACGGAGTAGGATATGGCCTCAACTTTATCCTCTATCTCATGCTTGTAAGCCGTTTGTGAAACCGCCAGCCCCGCTGCAAAAGCTCCGATAATGCCGGCAATCCCCATTTTTTCTCCAAAATAGGCAAAAGCAAAACAGAAAACCAGGGCAATGCTGATCAACGGTTCAGTAACCTTCAGCCGGGATAATAGCTTTAGCGCTCTCGGAACCACCCACCATCCGGCGAGGAAGACGCCCGCAAAAAAGATCAGTTTTTTACCAAGCAGCAGACCAATTGATATATCCCCTCCAGTCCCTGTCCCGAAGAAACTGGTAAGAATGGCCAGGAGAACAACCACAAGCACATCGTCCACAACTGCTGCCCCTAATATGGTAGTGGCTTCCCTTGAATCAAGCCTGTTCATTTCCTTTAACACCTGTACAGTAATACTTACTGAGGTTGCACTCAGCAGCACTCCCAGGAATAAGGAATGGGCTGATGATAATCCGAACAGTTCACCTGCTCCAAACCCGCCAGCCAGAGGCAATAGAATACCGCATACAGCAACCGCAAATGCAGACTTCCAATTCTTCTTCAGCTGGTCCAGATCTGTCTCAAGCCCGGCCATAAACATTAATAGCAGAACACCGATTTCGGCAAAAAAATGAATGAACTCACCATCCTGTATCCACCCTAAGATGGCTGGCCCTAAAATAATCCCTATAAGCAATTCGCCAAGAACAGACGGCTGCCCGAGGCGGACTGCAATATGACCGGCTAATTTGGTACCTGACAAAATGAGAACAAGATATAATACAAACTCCATTGAGCAACCTCACTTAATGTTGAATGGTGTTTGATTCGAATCAACAAAATAACCTTAACACACATTAGATAGCAATAAAATATCGATTTTAAAGCCTTTGTCAGCCTCCTTAACCCCCTTGAAACGACCAATTAATCCCTGGCCACACGAACGAAGTGTTTTTCTCTTACAATCAAAAATAGGAGGGTATTCAATCATGCCGATCGGCTGCGCTCATGTCTTTATTGAGCCAATGTTTTCCTTTATGTTGGAGCTTTTAGCCTTTTTGGTTGTGCGGGAAATAGCTGGACAATATCTTAAGGCTTTCTTCACGCAATATGCCGCCTGTAACTTCAGGTTTATGATAAGAGTGTTCAAATACAATATGAGAAGCGTTACTTCCCTGCTCGTCCAAAAGATCACAAAGATCGATATCACTGGCAGCATACACGAGTCGCCCAAGCTTGGTCCAAACCATCGCACCAGAGCACATAAAACATGGTTCACAGCTTGAATATAACGTGTACTCCTGTAAATCGGTAATGTGTGTTTCTGCACAGAATTTACGCAGCAATCCCGCTTCTGCATGGAACGTTGGATCACTCGCGGAATAAATCTGGTTCTCGTTGCTATAAACAATTTCACCTTCTTTAACCAAGACAGCACCAAAAGGCTCGTTACCATGCTCAACAGCAAGCTGAGAAAGTCTAATGGCTTCTTTCATGAATAATTCATCTTGACTCATTATTATGTCCCCTTCCTTCTAACCGCTATGATTCGCTTTATGTGATGCTGGCGAGTAAAATACGTCACTATGCATATGCTTGATTTTGTCCCAGTTGCCCGGATTCATTGTATCAGGAGAGCGTTGCTCCAAAATAGCCTGATAGAGGGCGGTTTTTTGTTCCAAATGGGCAATGTGCTGTTTGGCTTCCTCAAGCTTGGCGATTGCATCCTCTTTATGCTCCATCATGAGTGCGTAGCGCTGCGAGACGGTGGAATCTCCTTCAAGACAGAGATCCACATACATTTTGATGACTTCAATCGGCATCCCGGATTGTTTGAGGCATTTGATGCCATGCAGCCAGTTAATCGATTCTTCGTCAAATATCCGAATATTGTTCTGATTGCGCTGTATGCTTGGCACCAGACCTTTGTCCGTGTAAAAGCGTATTGCGTGCTCAGTGAGTCCCGTAATTAAGGCGGCTTCTTTGACTGTATGCATATGAACTCCTCCTTTTATTTTTTTGAGATCAGCTTGACTTCGTGTAACACGAAGGACCTAAGGTTAGTGTAACGCAAATGAGCCGCAGGTGATATCCCTGCTGAAATGTCCGGTTCAGGGGCTACGCGCAATTGCTGTTAAACATTTAACCGGGAGGAATGACAATGCACAACGTTATTTTAAACAATGGTGTAAAAATGCCGCTCATCGGCTTCGGAGTTTACCAGATTCCTGATGCTCAGGAATGCGAGAACGCCGTCTATGAAGCGCTGATGGCCGGTTACCGCTTAATCGATACCGCCGCCGGTTATCTAAATGAGGAAGCGGTAGGCCGCGCGATTAAGCGCAGCGGTATACCGCGTGAGGAGCTGTTCATCACAACCAAGCTCTGGGTTCAGGATGCCGGCTACGAGAGTGCTAAGCTGGCGTTTAATAAATCCCTTAAGAAGCTTAAGCTTGACTATCTCGATCTGTACCTGATTCACCAGCCATTCGGCGATTACTATGGCGCTTGGCGGGCGATGGAAGAACTGTACCGCGAAGGCAAAAGCAAGGCAATCGGGGTCAGCAATTTCCTGCCTGACCGTCTAATGGACCTGATTGTCCATAACGAAATAGCACCCGCCGTCAACCAGATCGAAACGCATCCGTTCTACCAGCAGGCAGAGAGTGCAGCTTTTATGAAAGAACAGGGAGTACAGCACCAATCGTGGGCCCCGTTTGCTGAAGGTCTCAACAACTTATTCGGTAACGAAGTATTGGCCTCGCTGGCAGAAAAACACAACAAATCTGTTGCCCAAGTTGTATTGCGCTGGCTTGTTCAGCGCGGGATCGTCGTTATTCCAAAATCAGTCAGAAAAGAGCGCATTGCCGAGAACATTAATATTTTTGATTTTGAGCTCCGTTCAGAGGATATGGAACAAATTGCTGCTCTTGATACGGGGTCTAGCCTCTTCGGCTCTTACCTGGATCCGAACGTCGCCAAAATGATGGGCAACTGGAAAGTCGATCTGTAAACCTCGATCAGACCGTAACAAAGTACAATCGAGACTTTCCATAAATAAATTAATCTGCCCGTTAACGCAAACAAAAGCAGCCGGTCCTAAAGACCGGCTGCTTTTGTCTGTATTGAGCTATCGTTTCCCGTTTGTAAAATCCCAAATCATTGCTGGACCGAGGAGTGAATGCCCAGTATTTGAATATAGTGTTATATGTTGTTACTGCTATATTCAATTTACTTTCAATCAACTTTCACTTTATTAACTGGTTTATTTTATGGATTGCTATATTCATTCCTTCATACAATTCTGTTACTGACCGATATTCTTCTTTGAATACTGGGTTGCTCCATTCTGTGTTCTTGATAATATATATAATGAAAACGCCGTTAAGAGTTGAAAATCTGCCATACCACCCGACATCAATTAAGTATCCCTTGGGATATTCGACCATAAACATATCTTCACTTAACCATTTAATATCAGTCATATCTTGCGGACTTAAATTATATGAGTTCCATTTAACAACTCCTGGTCTGAAATCAAGGTTTTCAAACATATTATACCTCTCCCACAGTTGTATATTATTTAGCCGTTTAATACCTCGCAGTAATTTCATATAACGTGATATTCATGATATTCGTACATATTCCTTATCAATAAGTAATTTACTAAACGTTTAGACTATCCTGCCCGTCAGAATAATCTACGGAGAAATTTAATCCATTTGGGCTCGTATGCTTCACTAATAGGAACACCTTTATAATAACTATTATAAGGGTCCATCTCCCATATCTTTAAAAGTCCCTCGGGAACTTCATACTTAAATATGAGTGAGCTATCGTCCGCTCTAATATAATATTCATTACATGCACAGCAGTACAAAATCTGCGATTTATTAGAGCAATACGCATAAATATTAACCTCAGTGTTACAGGCTCCGCATCGAATGATCCGATTGCGGTTTAGCCATTCAATAAACAACTTCAGATTTATCATCTCCGTTCATTCGCCTCTGACCATTTAATGAATCCCTCTGTCCAATTATCCTTATCCATTTCATATTCACTAATGTAAAAAGCATCTGCCCGATCTTTAAAACCTGAAAGTTCTTTGTATCTTTCTACTACTGATTCTGCTTTTTCTTTAGAGGAATAAACTCCTATTAGTTTTGTCTCATCATATAATCCGTCTTCTCCGACTTCATAAGAATGCTGAACAATAAATACGGTTTTCACAATTCCTCACCTCAAAAGTTGAATTCGTTGAAACTTTGCATTATCCTGCCCTGTATCCTAAAAATGGAAGCCCATTGAATAACGGGCTCCCTTTTTTCGAAATGTCTATTGTTTGCTCACCAGTAATCCATCCGCCTGTCCGTTGATAATCACTAGAAGTTCATACCGTTCATTGTTCATCAATTGTTTCATCTGTGCTCTGTATTTGCGGTAATCTTCTTTTCTTGCCGCCCTGCATTCTATGTCATAATGAACAGCTTTAATTCCTTTACGAAACTCTTTATGTTTCTCTTTCCTTGGGTCTTTATGAAAACCTCGTCAGTCCCACACTTTATTTTCTTTTGACACCTGTGCCTTTCAGGCCCCCCTACAGCCAGTCCTCTGCCAGAAGCTGCTTCAGCAGCTTCACCTGTTCCGTGCCGATTTTGGCGGCAATCTCCTGCTCGATCCTTTGCTTGATCTCCAGCATTCTACGGCACACCTCCAGCCCGCTGGCGGTCAGGGAGATGTATTTGTCACGGCTGTTTCCCTCCACCTGGACGGTTTCGACGTAGCCCTGCTCCAGCAGGGAATTGACCACTTTCTGCGCCCCCTGGCGGGATATGCTGATCCTACGGCTAATGTCCGAGATGGACAGCCTGCCGTGCAGCTCTAGCTTGGCCAGAATATGCGTCTCTGTATGGTTAAGCGGATCACCGCTGCCTGCACTTACCTGTTCACGCAATACTTTATGTTTTTCACTGACCAGATCAATCAGATTTAAGCCGCGGATATATTCCTTCATCACAAAAGGCCTCCAGTTATCAGAATACTATTTCAGTTTGAACATTCTTCGGGATTATTGTCAACTCGGTTGACAATAATCCGACCCACTGCTAATATGAGTGAAGCATAAAAACCTAAAGCTAAGGGAGTTTGAACAATGGGCAGAAACAAAAAAGAAGCACTGGTCTTCACCAGCATGACGTGCTTCCTGATGGTCTTGGGAATGAGCTTTTATAATGTAATCATATCGGCCGGCGCAACAAGCGAAGTGTTTATGCTGGTTGCAGCAGGCTTGCTGCCGGCGCTCGCAGTCGCACTCGTGCTGGACATCTTCGTCGTCAGCAAAATCGCCAAAGGGCTGGCGTTCAAGCTGCTTAAGCCAACCGATCCCGTGATCAAAAAAGTATTAACCATCTCGTCTTTTATGGTCTGCGGCATGGTTATCTGCATGTCCCTATATGGCACACTAGCACACTACGGTTTCGGAGACAACTTTCTGCGTCACTATCTGACCATCCTTGGTCTTAATTTCATCTGCGCCCTGCCGCTGCAACTGCTGATTGTCGGTCCGCTCGCCCGCTTCTTATTTACAAAAATCTATCCGGTGAAGGCAGCGGTGCAAAGCGCTTAGTGCTTGCTTGATTCAGTAGAGCCTTGGGTAATAATGGATAACAAACTGCTATGAAAGGATGTTGTGCCATGCTTGCCAAAAAGGATGGTATCTCACTCTTCGCGCTAATCGTAGCCCTTATCCTTATTAATATTTTCGGCACAGAGCTTGAATCAAGAATGTGGGATAATTTCACTTTGATTGCGAACTGTTTTTTGGCTCAGGGTGTATTCATTACGCTGTTGAATGTGTTTAGACCAAGCGCCAACCGTAATCCTTCCTTAGGACTGATTTTACTGGCTCTGCTGACAGGATTTATCACCGTTGTCCTTATTATCACAGCCGAGACGACGCTGATGAATCAGCTGCTGTTTATTTTTATCCAGGCTATGATTACCTATGCCGAAGCTTACCTGCTGCGCAAGGAGCTTAAAGGAGAGAACGGACGGCAGATCTAAAGGAACTGCCGACTTCGTTATTATCAGATAGCCTCAACATACAAGCAGTCCCGGTGCAATGTATCTGCACCGGGACTGCTTTTTTCTATAAAAGGGTTTGGCCTAAAGACCTCCTATTAGCGGTTCAGAAGCTCAGCTGCCATTTCTGGCCTGCTGCACCAGCCTGCGGAGCTGCAAGGCTCACACTTAATCCGTCTGCCGAAACCGTCAGCGCCAGATGATTATGAACCGAGAGGATCGCTGCTGAACCGTCCTCATTTCTTTGGATGAGCCAGCGCTGATTATCGTAGCCCAGGTATGAGTAGAGCTGGATGACATTCTTCCCTGTGTTCAAGTCAAGAGCCTGACCGGAGGCTGTACGGATGGAATAAGAGCCTGCTTCATCGCCGGTCGGCACAAATATCCATTTCTGGTCTGACGCTTCATCCGCCGCTTTAACCGTTACGGGTTCACCGTTCGTCAGACTAACCGTATACAGCGATTTCCGTGAGGCCTCGTTTACCAGGCTTGAAGCCTGCAGCTTCGCCGGTACAGCCCCGCTCACATTTACGTTCTGATACGAAGCCGTTCCCCCGAATACATGCAGGCCGAAATGCCCCTCGGCAAAAGTACCGTCCTGCACATCCATTAGCTTCTGCCCGTCCAGGTATACTGTAATATGAGGGCCGTCCGCTTGTATCTTCAGACGGTATACCCGGTCCGGCTGAATGAAAGCGGGCACCTTGACCAGCACCTGCCGTTCTTCAAAGTGCCCGCCGATCTTGTAAAATAAGCGGAACGACTTCATATTGGGGTCCAGATTCAGATAATAACCGCTGCGACCGTCCGCGCTTGCCCTAAACAGAAGAGAGCCTGCTCCTCCGGCAGTGCCAAGCTTCATGTCAGCTTCATAGGTGAAATTCCCCGCCTGTTCTTCGGCAATATACTGGGCATCGCCGGAGTAGCTTCCGCGGATGCCGTCTTCACCAGCCAGCCACGAGGCCATGGACAGATCCTTCGTCCAGCCGCTGAGGCTGGTCCGGAATTCCCCTCCAAAGACCTGCACACGGACACTTGCAGTTGCTTTTCCATTCGGTGTAGCTGCCGTGATAACAGCTGTGCCTGCTTTTACCGCCTTAATCACCGCCCCGGAATTACCGGCCTGCTGTATAGCTATAACCCCGGGATTGCTTGTTGCCCATTTCAGCGGATTTGCGCCGTTGCCGGGTCCGTTTTCTACCGCGGCCTGCAGAGTCGCACTTTGACCGGCACTCAGCTCACGTTCGCTGGTATCCATCATGATCCGGGTGGAGAGATCCGCCCCGGTATTCCATACCGAAGCCAGCTTGTAAGCCTTTAATGAGACCACCTTTACATTGCCGCCCTTGGTATAAAAGCTCATTCCCCGGCTGGCCGGGTCCGGGAAAATGACATCCGAGAACACAGCCTTCCCGCCGTTCACAAATACCTCGACCGAGGCTTCATCCACCAGAATGCGCAGCTTGATCCTGCCGTTCTCCGCTGTCGCCTGCGCCTCATGTCTGGCGCTGAACAGGCTGGAGAAATCCGTCTCCCCGGAAAGGGAACGGTCCACAAACACTGTGCCCGCAGCCGGCTTATAACCAACAACCGTCTTTTCGCTATTCCCCTCACGCACATTAAATCCGAATTCCGACACACCGCTGCCGGCGGGAATCTCCACTTCGGCTTCCAGCTCATACGCTCCGGCAGTAATGCCCTTCAGCAGATTCTGCGAAGAAGGGGATACGATCTTCCCGGATGCCGAATAAAGCGGGCTGCGCAGCGATTCCAGCTCTTTAACCGGGCTCTGGGCCAGCCGGAACCCGTCACCTGTTTGGATCAGCGTAACTTCTCTCGGAACCGTCAGCTCCCCCTTCCAGCCCGTTGTCGGAAAGGCAAACGGATAATCCCAGTTCGACATCCACGCCAGCATCACTCTCCGTCCATCCTGCATATCCGAAAAGGACATGGACGCATAGAACTCCTTGCCAAAATCGGTTCTCAGCACCGTTCCCGCCGGATTATCGTTCACGAATTTCCCTCCTGCGGTCAGATTTCCGACAAAATATTCCGCATCCGATCCGCCCGTTGCCGGATTCGCTCCTGTGCTGATCATCAGCACCCACTTCTTCTCTGAGGTTCCCTGCACCGTAAGCGGGAACAGATCCGGGCATTCCCATACCCCGCCGCGGATATAGCTGCCATAACCCCAATTATCGGTTAACGTCCAGTCGAGCAGATTGGTTGAGGTAAAAAAGCGGATATGGTCCCCGCCCGATACGACCATCACCCAGCGGTTATTGGCCTCATCGCGCACTACCTTTGGATCGCGGAAATCCCAGCCCCCGGGGTCCTCCCCGTTCTTTCCGGGATTCTCTATCACGATTGGACGTTCTTTGGCATACTCCCAGGTGCGTCCCTTATCCTTGCTGTAAGCCAGACCAATCCGCTGGTTGCCGTTGGCGGCATCCGGATTGTAGGACGTATAGTAGGCGAGCAGCCCCTGTCCGCCTGAATCCCCGAACAAACCCGAGGTGTTATTCAGATCGGCTACGGCAGACCCGGACCAGACATGCCCGTAATCATTCCACGGGAGGGCAATCGGGAGCCGCTTCCAGCTCAGCATGTCTGTGCTAACTGCATGTGCCCATGTACCGCCGTCCTGATGGAACAGATGATATTCTCCGTTAAAATAGACCAGCCCGTTCGGATCACTGACGGAACCGCGCATCGGGGTGTAATGGTACTGCGGCCGGTATTTTTCATTATTATAGCTGGCTGCATCCGTAACATAAGTATTCTGAAAATAGGCGGTTCCGCTGTTTACGACGAGCCCTGTACTCCCGGACACATAAGAGCGGTCAGTGACATCAATAGCCGCCGGAGTATAGCCATCCACAAAAATCTGAATTTGGCTCCCCTTCGCCTGCACCTCCAGCGCATGCTTCGCACCCGCTTGACCAGGATAAGTACGACTTGAGGTTGCTATGACCGTACCGTCTGCTTTGGTTAAACGGACACGAAGCTGACTGCCCGTCTTGATCAGAGCCGCTTCATATCCCCCGGTGCCGTCAGCAGTGGACCGAAAAGCAAGACCCGCAGTGCCGTCCGAAGGAAGGGATATCTGCCCTTCATACACGAAATCGGCGGCAGGCCTGTCATAGAGCAGCAGCGCTTTGCCCTGATTACCGGAGGAGCCTTTTTTACCGTTCAGATCCGGCTGCCAATGACCTTCACTGGTCAGCACAGTTCCGAGATTCCCCTGCAGATCGCTCACCAGGATGTTCTGGAACAATGCAGCCCCATCCCAGACGTGAAGCCCGAGTCGGCCGGAGGTATAGGTACGGTCCTCAATATCAATTACCGGCTTGTATTGATTCCCCCAGTATACCTTCAGAGAGGAGCCCTGGGCCTTCACCTTCAGATGATAGATTTCGCCTTGAGCCAGAGGAATCTGGCGTTCCTCCTGCAGGCTGCCGGCTCCATTTGCCGCATCCCTTAGACGGATCACACCGGCTTGCGGCACAATCTGCAGCATATAGGCCTGTTTTCCGTCACCGCTTGCGCGGAACAGCAGCGAGGCATCGGGCTGCCCCTCCTTGATCATCACATCCGCTTCATAAATAAAATCATCTGCGGAAGCCCGCGATAAAGCCGCCACATTTTCCCGCTGGTCCGAGGTCAGCAAAAGTCCGTCCGCTGTGTTCTCTTGTCTGCCTTTTCCGGCTGTGTACCATCCCGTCAAATTGCTGTTTAGTTTGGTAGCGGTTTCAAAAATATTCATCTCCCCCTCGGGTCCTTGGCCTGCTGCCGGCTCTGCCGCTTCAGCCCTGTCTGCCTCAGAATGGAATGGTGTTATCCCTGCTGAAGTGAACATGAGTCCCGCACTCAGCAGAATTTTCAGCACTAATTTCGCTTTACGGTTCATCCTTCTACCTCTTTTCCTGTGAATGATAGTTCATATTGAAACACAAGGCCGGTTTGCTGCATCTGCATCACTCCGGCCTTGTCTGCTGTTATATCAATAATAGATTGAACTACTTCCGGGCTTTGTCCATTGCTGTTAGACCCAGAGCCAGCGCACCGCATAATCCGGCCTGCTGACCAAGACCCGGAGCCACAATATACTCATCCATTTGCGTGAGAATAGCATCCGCACTGTCATATCCGTTAAGATTCCGGCTCACAGCCTCCCGGACCAGCGGGAACAGCTGGGACTGCTGCATAACGCCGCCGCCGAGTATGATTTTCTCCGGGGAGAGCAGCAGGACAGCCTGGGTTACGGACTCGGCAATGTAGAAGGCTTCAATCTCCCATGCCTTGTGGCCGGCAGGAAGCTCATGCCCCTTTGCCCCCCATCTGGCTTCAATAGCTGGTCCTGCGGCCATTCCTTCGAGACAGTCCCCGTGATAGGGGCATCTTCCGGAATAATGATCCTCCGGATGCCGTCTCGTCGGAACATGCCCGCCCTCAGGATGCACAAGACCATGAACCAGCCGGCCCTCGGCATAGACACCGACACCGATTCCCGTACCCACTGTAATGTAGAGGCAGCTGGACAGCCCCTGGGCCGCCCCCCATTTCACCTCGCCATAGGCTGCAGCATTAACATCGGTATCCCAGCCCAGCGGAACCGGAAAAGCTCGCTTCAAGGTCCCAAGCAGATCATAATTGGCCCATCCCGGCTTGGGCGTGGTGGTAATGTAACCATAGGCCGGGCTATCCGGGCGGATATCAATCGGGCCAAACGATCCGATCCCGATGGCTTCTGCCCCTTTGTCCCGGAAATAGTCAATTACTTGAGGCATCGTCTGATCCGGATGACCGGTCGGGAAGCTGATCTGATCCTCAATCCGTCCGTGCTCATCCCCGATGCCGCAGATAAATTTCGTTCCGCCTGCTTCAATAGCTCCTATACGCATGTTAGCTCCACCTCCGCTTACTTCCTGCCGCCGGCTGCGGCAGATGAGGCCAGCTCATAAAGCTCCAGCGACAAGAACACCATTTCTTCCTGTTCTGCAAAGGCAGCCAGACCGGCGGAAGCAGGGCCAGGGTAAATAAGATCCGTAATAACCGCCTGGCCGCCGCCCGCGAATACCTCCACCGAGGAACGGTCTACATAAATACTCAGATCATAGACTTCAGCCGGTGCCGCAAGCTTCGCGGCATGAACCCCCGCGAACAGGCTGTGGAAATCAGCCTGCCCGGAAGCGCTGCGGTCCACGTACACTTCTTCCGTCTGCGCATGAATTCCGGCAACGGTATGCTCCCCCGCACCTGCTTTTAGGCGGAATCCGGCAGACGTACCGCGCGGAAGCTTCGCCTCTATAAGGTAGGCGTCCAGTTCAAGCCCTGCGCAGGCCGCATTAATTTCATGCACCGAAGCATTCTTAAGGGACAGGACCGGGATACGCGCTGCTTCCAGCTCTTTAGCAGGCTTCTGGATGAGCGCCGCTTCCCCGTTTCTCGTTTCCAGTGAAAGCTCACGGGGAATCGTCATCGCTCCGCGGAAGCCATCTGTCGGTGTCTGCGGAGCATACATCCAGTTACTCATCCAGCCGATAAACAGGCGTCTCCCGTCTTCCTCGGGAAGATCGGACCAGCTAACCCCGGCATAATTATCCCTGCCGTAATCCACCCAGCGGACGCGCTGCGAGGCTTCGTCAGGCGTGAATACAGTCCCGTCGAAGCTGCCTGTGAAATACTGCGTTCTGGAGCCTTCCTCAAAGGCCGGATCGGCACCAATGCTCACTAGCATCACCCATTTAACGTTGTCCTCGTCTCCATCAACCGGCAGCGGGAAGAGATCCGGGCACTCCCACACTCCATCATGCGAGCCGATCCCGGCACCGAATTCGCTGGCGAAGGTCCAGTGAATCAGATCAGGCGAGTGGTACAGGCATACCGTCTGGCCGCAGGCCACGATCATCATCCAGCGGCTGGCGTCATGATCCCAGAACACTTTGGGATCACGGAAATCGATGAAGCTGTCATGGGTCAGCACCGGATTTCCGGCATATTTGATCCAGGTTCTCCCGTTATCCTTACTGTACGCAATGCTTTGATACTGAACGGGTGGCTGTCCTTCCGGCATATTCAGGTGATGGGTAAAGATCGCTACAAGCCCCGGCTTATCCTCGAAAAAGCCCGTCGTATTCTTCCAGTCCACAACGGCGCTCCCCGAGAAAATCATGCCCAGTTCATCCGGCACCAGCGCAGCCGGCAGCTCTTCCCAGTTAATGAGATCCTTGCTCACGGCATGGCCCCAGTGCATCTCCCCCATGCTCATACCGTCCGGGTGATGCTGGAAGAACAAGTGGTATTCCCCCTCGAAGTATACGAGCCCGTTCGGATCGTTCATCCAATTCTTCTGGGGTGAAAAGTGATAGGCACCCCGGTAGTTTTGCTCTGTGATTGCTGACATATATGATTTCTCCTTTTCTCCCGGATAGATTGAACCGGGAATTCAGAGAAAAGGTCTGGCTCAGCTGCGGGCTAGGCTGGATTTCGCCAGCTGTAAGGATTGGATTTAGACTGTACTAGTGATTTGTTTCGGGGATTAGCCGTAGCTGCAGAGAATGTTTGGGCTTCCGGCCGCTGTTGTGTCCAGATTTCTTGAATTTAGTCCGCTGATCGCGGTTGAAATCCGGACACAAAGGCGGACACTATCGTTCCTACAGCTCCAAACTTCTCCTCCGCCACTCCCCCCTGTAACTATATCTCCAAGTTCAATCCAAATAGCCTATCCTTCCGATGCTAGTCTTCAGTTCCAGCATCATCCTCAGCTGTTCTTCTCCCTTTTCTCAAGATTCCCGTTCAATCTTTATTTTTATGATTACTTACTTCCCCGTTGCTCTGTCGTAGCCGCCCTGCTTGATCGTCAGCCATTCCTGCAGGCCAAGGCGGTCCAGCTCCTTGAGATAGTCATTCCAATCGGCATCAATCTTGCCGTTCTGGTACCATTCGGTACGCATTCTGAGCACATAGGCGAACAGGTCGGTTTCGATGGTCGTCAGCCGGTCCAGCTCGTCGATGGAATGGAACACGCTTGGCATGACGTTCTCCGCTTTCATTTTCGGAGCCATGATGTTCTTGACGATATCCATTCTGCCCTTGGCATCATCCGGCATAGTGGTGTACTTGCCATAGTAGGAATCCAGAATCGCCAGCGGTCCGCCGATGCTTGTTTTCTCACGGAGCTCAACCGGAGCGGTGCCTTCCAGCGGCAGATGCTTCAGCATTCCTGCAGCTTCATCAAATTCAAAGATGTTCTGCTGGGTGTCATCCCCGTAGGTTCCCCAGTTGTTCTGTACAGACTGGATCGGATCGTACAGCTGATCGACCCATTTCGCCGTGGTTTCCAGGTTTTTGTTGGCACTGGTGACGACCATTTTTCCGCGGCCCAGTCCCAGGGCGTTCGTCCGGGTTACGTTTACTTCACCGTCCGGTCCGGCCAGCGGCGGCATCACCTCATAGGCATCGTTCGCACCGGAAATATTCGCCTTATCCCAGGAGAAATAAAGGCCGTACTTCTGATCCTTCCCCTTGGCCAGATAAGTGCTCCAGTCCTGGGTGTAGGCTTCGATATCGATCAGCTTTTCTTTGTACAGCTCATTAATAAATTTCACAGCAGCTTTATAGCCTTCTTCGGCAGCGGTAAAGACCACTTTGCCGTCATTGCTTACCACCGCATGGTCGGGGTTCTCGCCGAGCCCGAATGCTCCGAACAGAAACACCAAATCCTCCGCTCCAGGCTTATTAATGAAGGAAAGCGGAATTTCATCAGCCTGGCCGTTACCATTCGGGTCCTGGGTCTTGAAGGCAATCAGCACCTGCTTCAATTCTTCGGTAGTCGTCGGCATGTCGAGGCCCAGATTTTTCAGCCATTCCACATTGATCCACGGCATACTGTCCACTGCCTGGATTCTTTCCTTGCCGTTCCCCAGCTCTTCAATCCAGGGGAAGGCGTAGATGTTACCGTCAGGCGCTGTGATCATACTTTTGTACTCGGGAGCTTCCTCCAGCACTTTTTTAAAGTTGGGCATGTTCTGCTCGATCAGATCATTCAGGGGAATGATCGTACCGTCCTTAGCCAGCTTCAGCAGCTCATAGTCACTGTAATCCGCGTTAAAAATAGCATCCGGAAGATCGCCGCTGGCTACGGCCAGATTTCTTTTTTCTACAAACACATCATTCGTAAAGTTCTTCCAGTTGATATGCACATTTGTTTTTTCTTCAAGCCGTTTATTGATCAGCTTGTCGTTCGGATCGGCCGGGGCCAGTGCAGAGCTTTGCGTAATGAAGTTCAAGGTAACCTTGCCGCTTGGGTCCTGCTGTTCACTGGCCGCACTGCCTCCCCCGCCACCGCTGCTGCAGGCAGCAAGGAACATGAAGGAAGCTAGGACAGAGGCTGATGCTGCTTTTGACAAACCTTTTGAACGTGTTGAGCTTTTCATCGGATATGACCTCCAAAGTAAAAATGAATGAAAAGAACTTATCTATGTGCAGTCTGCTTCCTATTTAATGGAGCCGACCATGACACCTTTTTCAAAATACTTCTGGAAAAACGGATACATAATGATCAGCGGGAGGCTTGAAATCACGATCGCAGCGTATTTGATGATTTCTGACAAACGCTTCATTTCCGCCGCCGCCAGCTGGTCACTGATCATGCCCGGGTCCACCTGGTTCTGGATCAGGATCGAGCGCAGCACGAGCTGCAGCGGGTGAAGAGCGGGATTATCGAGATAGATCATCGCATCGAAGTACGAATTCCACTGGCCGACAAAGGCATACAGCGCCAGCACGAAAATAATCGGCTTGGAGAGCGGCAATACGATGCTGAAGAAAATCCTCATCTCCGAGGCCCCGTCCACATTGGACGCCTCCTTCAGCTCCTTCGGCACCCCTTTGAAGAAGGTTCTGGACAAAATAATGTTCCATACATTGACCGCTCCGGGGATGATGACAGCCCAGACCGTATCCAGCAGGCCCAGATTTTTAACCAGCAGATAAGTCGGGACAAGGCCGCCGCCGAAGAACATCGTGAACAGGAACAGCGTCATAAACAAGCCCTTCCCCTTCAGGCGGTCGTCCGACAAGGCATAGCCTGCGCATACAGAGACCGTGACGGTCAGCAGCGCAAAGGCGGAGGCATAAAAAACAGCGTTTGCAAATCCCCGCAGCATTGCAGGATTGGTAAGGATCATCTTATAGCCTTCAACAGACCAGTCGGAAATCTTAAATGAAATGCCCCGGCTCAGCAGGACCGAAGGGTCCATGAAGGAGGCGATCACTACATAGATTAGCGGAAGAATGACCACCAGCACGGCCAGTGTCAAAAAGGCTGCGTTCAGCGCGAGCATGAAGCGATCCAGCCGCGAATGTTTAACGAACATGATTGGTTGCTCCTTTCCTAATAAAGGCCTTCGCCCTCATTCAGCTTCTTCACGGTAAAGTTCACTGTAATCAGCAAAATGACATTGATAACCGAGTTGAACAGCCCCACTGCGGCTGAGTAAGCGTAGTCGCCCGATTGCAGGCCGATTTTGTACACATAGGTCGGAATAATCTCGGAGGTCGGCAGGTTCGTGGCGGTCTGCATCAGATAAGCCTTCTCAAAGCCGATGGACATGATGCCGCCTGCGGCAAGAATGAAGACAATCGCCATAATCGGCCTGATGGTCGGCAGGTCAATATGCCGGATTCTTTGCAGCAGATTGGCACCGTCCAGATTGGCCGCGTTATGTAACTCAGGGTCCACATTGGCAAGCGCGGCTACATAGATGATGGAAGCCCAGCCCGCACCCGTCCAGATGTCGGAAAGGATGTAGATCCAGCGGAAATACTCCGGACGCGACATGAACATTACCGGTTCCCCGTTTATCCAGCTGAACAGCTGGTTAATCGGCCCTGTCGGAGACAGGAAGATGAACAGCATCCCTACAACCACCACTACCGAAATAAAGTTAGGGGCATAGAGGAACAGCTGGATGTTCTTTTTGACCCCGGCGCGGCGGATCTGATTGAGCATCAGGGCAAGCAGAATCGGCACAGGAAAGCTTAGAATCAGGCCGAAAAAGCTCAATTTAAGCGTATTCATAAAAATAACCTCGAAGTTAGGGGAAGACAGGAATTTCTCAAAGTTGTAGAGTCCCACCCATTCGCTGCCCAGAATCCCTTTGATCGGGCTGAAATCCTTAAAGGCGATAACCGCACCATACATAGGACCGTATTTAAAAATCAGGGTCAGGATCAGCGCCGGGGCCAGCATGAGATACAGGAAATAATGCTTCTTCAAATATTCCGGCAAGGAGCTCTTCCTCACCGCCGTCACGCGCCGGGAATCCGCTTCTATTGAATTTTGCAATGCCTTTACCTCCGTTCATGTACATGATTTATAGTTCAAAGCTCGGGGGACATCGTTGAAAGGCTTACATTTCAGTGCAAATGCCCTCTGGTTCCTTTACAATTTATCAAAACAACATCCATCAGTCAATACATTTTGTAAAAATAAATTTGTTCATTTGAACATAATTTTGTTCTTAATCCTCCCGTTTCTTTTGACAAAAAGCGAGAAAAGCTAACTTTTGTTTAAAATAACTCCTCTTTCAACCTGAAAAGCGGCTGTTTCACAGTACAGCCCTTAAAGTTGTGCAAATAGGAAATGATATTTTGTAAACTAATTTGTGCATTTGTAAAGTTTTATTTGCTATTTTGCGAAAACTATTATACATTTAAGGGAGTAGACGAAGAGAAACATTAATATAGAGGTGAACTTACATATATGGCACGGGGAAAAGTAACGATCCAGGATATCGCAGATGCGCTGGGCATCTCCAGAAATACGGCCTCCAAAGCCTTGAACGGCACAGAAGGCCTGCCTGAGGAAACCAGAAACAAGGTCATCAAGAAGGCGATTGAGTTAAAGTATAAGCAGTTTTCATTAATAGAGCCGGAGAATGTCCTGCCCAAGAGTTCCCGGAACATAGCGCTCTTAACCGAGAATCTGCCTAATACCTCCCACTTCGGTTCAACCCTGATCAGCGGCCTGGAGAAGCACATCAGTGCGGAAGGCTACAATTTGTCCATTCACATCATACGGGAAATCGAACAGAAATCGCTGACGCTCCCTAATAATTTTGATGTGGATAATGTAGATGGTATCATCTGTATCGAGCTGTTCAATCTGGAATACAGCAGGCTGATCACAGACCTCGGCGTTCCAACGATCTTTATCGACTGCTCCGCACATGTATGCTACCCGGAATTCCAGGCGGATATTCTGCTGATGGAGAACGAGCACAGCACTTATCATCTTACCAAAAAGCTAATTGATGGCGGTTACACAACCCTCGGGTTTATCGGGGACTACAATCATTGCATGAGCTTTAATGAACGGTGGTCAGGCTTCAACCGCGCCCTTTCGGCAGCGGGAATCCCTCTACGAACGGAGCAATGCATCCTGGAGGAGGACCGCCTGTTCTTCGCAACACCTGAATGGGCAGCCGGGAAATTACAGGCTATGCCGGAGCTCCCCTCGGCCTTTATCTGTGCCAATGACTATATCGCCGTCAATATGATGAAGGCCCTGAAGCAGTCGAACTATTCCATCCCGGGCGATATCGCCGTCTGCGGATTCGATGACGGTCCCGAGGCGTGCATCATCGAGCCTCATCTGACCACCGTCCATATTTACAGCAGTGAAATGGGGATCAAGGCCGCCGAAATGCTGCTCTCCCGGATCGAAAGTCCGCAGCAGCCCTATCAGGTCAGCCATATCAGCACGAGGCCGGTTATTAGAGAATCGACGCCGGAATTCAATTAAATAATTGCCGCTACTAGTACCGTCCGATCCGCCGCTCCTCCAGCTTCTTCCCGGCCTGCTTGTAGACGAGATACGTCATCTCCGTCAGATTTACCAGCCCGAGCGCCCGTTCATCCAGTACGGAGTATGTATTCGAGCCCAGATCGCAATTCATTCTGGCTCCGTCCGAATAAATCCGCTCTACCGGCGTATGCCCGTGAATGACGGGCTTTCCGCCTGTTAAGGCAAGCAGCTCCGCCCGCGGCTGATGATAGAAATCATGCTCATTCATCCACAGGATATCCCGGTCCTGCTGATCCAGCGGCTGACCGGGATTCAGTCCGGCATGGGTATATACATATTCGTCGTCCTCATAATACAAAGGCAAAGAACAGGCCCACACCATCTGCTCCTGCCGGACCCCTTCATCGGGAAATTCGGCAGCGAAGCTTTTCAGCGTCTCCCGCCCCCCGTGGCTCAGCCACAGCTTGTCCCCCTGCACCAGATAATCAGCCATCATCTCCTCATGATTGCCCATAACCGCATGGACATTGTCCGGGTACTGCTCCATCAGATGTTTAATCAGCTTAACCACACCGGCGGAAGCCGCTCCCCGGTTAATCATATCGCCTCCGAACACCAGCTGGTCACGCCCCGGCTCCACCTCTGCTTGTGACAGCAGCAGCTTCAGTCCCTCCAGGTCCCCATGAATATCGGTCATAAAAAATTTTCTCATCCCTGATCTCCTCCATCCTGCTTAACCAGGCTTTCCCTGCTTTATTACTTAATCATAACAAGCCGGCCGCGCATCAGACAGCGTAACCTTTACCATTTTGCAACTACTTTGCCTGACGGTTGGGATATACTAGCCACAGATACCGCAAAGGAGATTATATCTTTATGAATAAATCAGCTTTAGGCCTCGGGGCCATTTTATTATTAACCTTCATAACTTCAGGCTGCGGCGCGCCCAAGACGCCCAGTGATCTGCTCCGCGCCCCTTCACAGGGCAATGCGGACGGAACCATCACCAGCATCGTAAAATCCTTCCTTCCGGCTGGCTCCCATCTGACCGTTCCCGTTCATTCCGAGTCGGGAAGCGCTATTCAGCTGCAGGATCTGGACGAGGACGGCAAGGATGAAATTCTCGCCTTCTATAAAACGGACAAAACCGATTTTGAAGTCAACACCCTTGTCCTGTCGCAGTCCAGCGGCGAATGGAACAAGCTGACTGCCATTACCGGTGTCGGCAGCGAGCTCGATTACGTGCAGTTCGTTGACGTCACAGCAGACGGGCAGCTGGATGTGCTGCTGGGCTTCAGCGGCGGCAAAGGCCTCAGCAAAGAGCTGGCGGTCTATAGTCTAAAGGACGGCGCCATGTCCGAGATCCTCAAGCAGCCTTATGATCATCTGGCGGTAGGCGACCTGACCGGCAGCGGGCAAACGGATGTCGCCCTGTTCCAGACTACCTTTACCACCGATATGCAGCCAAGTGCAAGGCTGCAGTTATTCCGGCTGGCGGGCGGGCAGCAGCAGAGCCTGACCGACCAGGCTTTTGACGGGGCCATCATTCAGGCCCAGTTCGCCAAGGCGGCTCCGGGCGCCAGTGCTCTGTTCGTAGATGTGGCAATCGGCGCACATTCTCCCTATACCTCCCTTCTGACTTGGGAAAATGACCAATTTATTGATATACTTGCAACAGATGATTATCATCACGGGGAGCTTGCGGACAGCCGGGACATTACGCTCACGCCCCTGAATCCCCAAGCTGACAGCAAGCTTGGCGGGAGCAATATGGCAATTAAGGATTATCCGCTGTACAGCACAGATGTGAACGGCGACGGTATAGTGGAGATCGGCTTCCTGGTGCCTCCTGCAGGCACGGAGAGTATGGCCCCGCTGGCCACTCCGTTCATTACCAAATATTATCAATGGGACGGACAGTCCGGCCTGAAATTTACGGCAGAGCAGTTCGACCGATGGGGCTTCAACTTCCATATTCCGCAGAGCTGGAAGGGTAAATATGCGCTTGACCTTGCAGAGGAATCTCCCGAGCCCTGGAAGAACATCCGGTTCAGCTATAAGGAAGCCGGCTCAGGCTCCCAGGCAGCGCTGCTTGAGCTGCGGCTGTTGACCAGGCAGGAATGGCAGAACGCAGAAGCGAAGCTGAAGGCGGATAACAGCATTTATACTGTGCTCTATGAGCTGCAAAATACAGAGGATGCTGCGGCCCCCACCGTGCTGGTTGCTGTGCTGCCTCCGGCAGATGCAGCCGGCAAGCTGAGCGGCACCGGGCTGCAGGAGTATAACCAGCTCAAGCTGACGCTGGAGGAGGTCCGGCGGCTGGCCGGCACACCGCAGCCGCCGATGTACTGACTAGGAGGTTGTCCATGAAAGTGCTGGTACTGGAAGACGAGAAGCCGATCCGCGATTTTTTACAGGTGAATCTGAGGCGGGCCGGCTTTGAGGTTACCGAAGCCGCCACGGGTGAAGCGGCGCTTGCCGCCGCGCGGGAGCAGCGGGATTTCGATATCGCCATTCTCGACCTGATGCTTCCCGGAATCAGCGGGTTTGAGGTATGCGCATTGCTGCGCAGAGAGTTCCCCCGGCTGGGCATCATTATGCTGACCGCCAAAAGCCAGGAAGTCGATAAGGTGATGGGCCTGGATTCAGGGGCTGACGACTACGTAATCAAGCCCTTCAGCCCGGTTGAGCTGCTGGCCAGAGTCCGCTCGCTGTTCCGTCGCATGTATCCCGGGGAGGCGGTGCTGCAGGAAAACAGCATCCAGCTGCCCCCTTTTACCCTGATGCCCGATGAAAGGAAGCTGCTGAAGGACGGGGTGGAGATTGCGCTCACCCCCACTGAGTTTTCTATTGTTAAGCTGCTGATGGAGCAGCCCAATAAGGCGGTTAACCGCGATGACATACTCACTTCGGTCTGGGGACAGTATTTTATGGGGGAGCTCAAAATCGTTGATGTCAATATTAGCCGGATCCGCCAAAAAATCGGCCAGGACGCCACGGGGCCGCAATATCTGGAAACGGTGTGGGGATTCGGCTATTTATGGAGGGTACAACATTGCTGAGAGGGATCAGGGCACGGCTCATTACCTATATAACGCTTGTCCTGCTCCTGATCGTCCTGCTGCTGGAAGGGGTGTTTATTGTAGCTGTCCACTATTATTACCTGGGCAGTGCAATGGAGACCCTGTCTTCACGGGCCACGACCTCCGCTACCTTTTTCAACAAGTATCTGGAGGGCTATTCGATCAATGAGCGGGCAAGATACATTCTGGAGAACCTCTCAACGGAAGAGAGCAGTAAGGTCGAAGTTCTTAACACTGAAGGGAATGTCATTATCAACTCGTTCGGCTTCTCCAGCTCGGAGAGAATTGATACACCGGATGTGAGGACTGCGCTCAGCAGCGGCAAGGGGGTCTACCAGAGTCTTACCCCGGTGGGCGGGGAACGGATTATGGCTGTCTCCGTTCCGATCAAGGAGGCCGGCGCCAATATCGGTGTGCTGCGGTATTCCGTATCGGCAGAGCCGCTGTACGATGTTATCATCACGATTGTGCTGAATGCGGTGTGGGTCGGGCTGCTCGTCATCCTGTTCGGCTTTGTGCTCAGCCTGATTATTGCCAAACGGATTGTCGGCCCGATTCAGCAGCTGACCTCGGTTGCCAAAGAGATGGCGACGGGAAATTTCTCGGCGAAGGCGGCGAAGCAGCATAACGACGAGATCGGAACGCTTGCCGTTACGCTCAATTATATGTCCGAGGAAATCCTCAAGAGTGAAAAAATCAAATACGACTTCATCTCATCCGTCACGCATGAGCTGCGAACTCCCCTGACCTCCATTAAAGGCTGGGGCGAGACGCTGCTTATGGGTGATTTGTCCGATAAAAAAGAGACCCTGCAGGGTCTCGAGGTGATGACCGGCGAAACGGACCGGCTGATCGGGCTGGTTGAGGACCTGCTTGATTTCTCCAAGTTTCAGGCCGGGGAGATTACGGTTGATCTGCAGCCGTATGATCTCAGGGGGCTGCTGGAGGACCTGCTGCTGCAGTTCCGGTACCGCGGTCAGACGAAGCAAATCCGGCTTTACGCCGATATTCCCGATCAGCCGCTGCCGGTCAACGGGGACTTCAACCGATTGAAGCAGGTGTTCGTCAATCTGCTGGACAATGCCTTCAAGTTCACTCCGGCCGAGGGGGCGGTAAGCATTACCGCCGCTCCGCAGGAGGAGCTGATCATTGTCACGGTAACGGACACCGGCGAAGGCATTGAAGCGGCTGACCTGGAGAAGCTTGGCACCAAATTCTTCAAGGGACGCTCACGCCAGTCCGGCAGCGGTCTGGGGCTGGCCATCTGCAAGGAAATCATCGGGCTGCACGGCGGCCGTATAAAGATAGAGAGTGAGTTCAAGATAGGAACCTCAGTGATCGTTGAGCTGCCGCGATATATTATGGAGTAGCTGAATCCACAATAATGATCCGCTCGCAAACGAAAAAAAGCCGGGAATCAACCGGCTTTTTCCTGTTTAACCTATAATTCAGACCGGCCGTTCGATCTCAAAAATCTCCCCGATTCCGGCATAATGGTTACCGGCCAGACGGCTGACTGCCCCAAGCTTGAGCGGATCAATTCTGCCCTGCTCATAGATGTCTTCGGCAATATGAAACTGGACGACTCTGCCGATCAGCAGCTCGAAGCCCGGGAATTCTACCGTGCGTTCCAGCACGCATTCCATTCTTACCTTCGCTTCCCTGACACCCGGCACGGAGACCACCGAGCTTGGCACAGGCGTGAGTCCGGCGAGCGAAACCTCGCTCTGATCCGGCGCAAGGGGAGCTGCGGTCATATTAACCTGCTCCACATTGTCCCGGTCCACAATATGCACGACAAATTCCTGACGTTCCATGATGTTCCGTGCCGTATCCTTCGGCTTGCCTGCCGCATGCTGAATGGATAAGGAGATCATCGGCGGATTCGACGATACGATATTGAAATAGCTGAATGGCGCACCGTTCA
This sequence comes from Paenibacillus sp. fava2, assembly GCF_058313675.1. NCBI lineage: Bacteria > Bacillati > Bacillota > Bacilli > Caryophanales > Paenibacillaceae > Paenibacillus > Paenibacillus sp. fava2. The sequence goes on from NZ_CM177755.1 coordinate 6,210,475, forward strand.
GCACCCCGTCTCCGGACAATGTCGTTACAAAAGCAATCGGCCGCGGAATGATGCTGCCAACGAGCAGCTTATAATTGTCCCTCTCCGTGTTGTCTGCCGGGTCTATATTCAGCACACCGCTCATCCCTTTCGTAAATAAATTTAGTCGAGCTCTCTGATCTGGAACGGCAGCAGAACCTGCTCAATCTGTCCTCTGTGCGGCTCATACTGCGCAGGCAGCTTCAGCTCCGTGCCCATAGTTTCAGGTGTTTCATCATGAGCAAAGCCCGGAGGATCTGTGGCAATCTCAAACAGAATTTCCCCATGCTCCCTGAAATAAATCGCGTTAAAATAATTCCGGTCCTGCACAGGCGTTACACCATATCCGTGATCATGCACATAGCTCTGCCAATCCAGCTGATCCTGGTCATCCTTTGCTCTCCAGGCGATATGATGCACTGTGCCGACACCCATTTCACCGCGCTGTACAGCGGTCATTTTGAGATCAATGACATTGCCGAGGTCAGCCAAAGAACGGTAGCGTGCGATATCATTTTCCCGGCCGATAAAGGTAAGACCCAGCACCTGCTCCAGCAGTTCAGCCGTTGCTTCCGGATCCGTGGACAGCAGTGTGGCCCCGCCGAAGCCTTTGATTGCAACTTCAGGTGTAACGCCTCCGAAGGTCCAGCTATTCTGCTCCCCGGCTTCCCGCTCCACCAGCTCCAGATGCAGCCCGTGCGGATCATCGAATTCAAGCACCTGCTCCCCGAACCGTTCCAGCTCCGTAAAAGCAACCTTGAACTTTGCCAGTCTCTCTTTCCAGAAGCTCATCGCCCCGGCCGGGATAATATACGTGGTTACCCCAACCTGTCCGCCGCCGATTTTACCTTTGTAAGCTCCAGGCCAAGGGAAGAAGGTAATGATCGTCCCCGGCTTCCCGCCGTTATTACCGAAGTAGAAATGATACGTGCCCGGATCATCAAAGTTGACTGTCTGCTTGACCAGACGCAAGCCCAGCACGCCTGCATAAAAGTCCATGTTCTCCTGCGGATGACCGACAATCGCTGTAATATGGTGAATCCCCATTGTTTGCTTTGCTGTTACATTAGTCATTATAACCGACTCCTTTTAGGATAGTGTGATTTCAGAGGTTCATTTTCATACGATATTATGATTTAAAGATTCTTAACTTTAAGATATAGTCCGGAAAATTATCTTTAAGTTAAGATAATTCCTTGATTTCAATTTACTCTCTTTTTATCTTAAAGTCAAGACTTTTTTCTTAAAATTTATAATACCAAAAAATCGCCCGCTCAGCGGCAGCCGGGAAATTGGAGTAAAGCATAGTATCCACTCCCCCGATGCTAAAACCATAACGGGCATAAAAGCGGCAAGCAGCCGCATTGACATCCTGCGTTTCCAGCATCAGTCCGGCAAGCTTATGCTGCTGTGCCCACTCCACGGCCCGGTCCATAAGCCGGGTCCCGATTCCCTGCTGCCTCCGGCTGCCGGCTACGCCGATCTCTTCAACCATCGCATATCCGTTCCAGTTGGTACGCAGTCTGATCCGCCCGGAACAATCCGCACCGTCATAATATAAAAATACGGCCTTACCGTCTTCTTCAATATATGCTGCATCAAGCTCCTCATCTGCATAACGCTTCATATGAGGTTCTTCCAGCGTCTCTTCCGTGTACGTCCACACACCGCTTTCATACCTTAGAAGAATCCGTTCTGTAACGGGAAATTCTTCATTCGGCTTGTTGTAGTCCTCCATGGTTGCATGTGTCATTTTAACAATCAACTTCTCAGCGCCCCGTTCCCTCTAATGTATCTATACTATATTCCTCCCGGGTTGCCGGTCTCCTGCTCAATGTCCTTCTTTGATATGATTCATGATTCCTTTTTTCTTGAGCCAGCCGATGAGCATGGCATCCATAAGACCGTTGAAGCATTTTCTTAGGATACTGTATACAGAGATTCCATGTTTTCTTTTCTGATGCGTTACTGTGACTTCAACGACCGAGAATCCGTTCATTCTGGCCAGAGCCGGCAAAAAACGGTGCATCCCGTTGTATAAATGCAGACTGTCGGCCACCTCCCGGGTAAACAGCTTCAGGGGGCAGCCTGTATCCGCAATCGCTTCGCCGGTAATCCAGTTGCAAATTCTGTTTTCGATCCGTGAAGATATTCTTTTCAGTCTTGGACCCGTACGGCCCGTGCGTCTTCCGTTTACAAAATCAATTTTTCCGATAAAAGGCATCAGCCTGAAAATATCCCGGGGATCTGTCTGCAGGCCGGCATCCAGCAGGGCGATTAATTCGCCCTGTGAATGTTTGATTCCCGCTGAGATTGCGGCAGTCTGCCCGTAATTCCGCTTGAAATGAACGACCTTTACCGCCGGGTCCAGCCGGGCCAGCTCATTCAGCAATAAGGAGCTCCGGTCCTTGCTGCCGTCATTCACCAGCACCAGCTCATAGCTATCGACTTTTTCCCGCAACGCTTCAGTAACGTTCAAGTAGAGATCCTGTATGTTTCTCTCTTCGTTATAGACCGGCACGACAACTGACAGACGGACCACCGGCAACACCTCCATTTTCAGCCAAGACGCCTAATCCGGGTATTCCCCGCTGCCTCCAGCCGCTTTAATTCCACTTCCTTGCTAATAACCGAAGCAACCTCTGCATCAGCGGTCAATTCCTTAAGCTTGGTTTTAATTTGCCATCAGTATTGTCTCCTCTTTGCTAAATCATTCTCTATTCCCTTATCCTATATAACAGGCAGCCTGCCGCCATCGTCCAAAGGGGCGGAGTCTGCCTGCCCTTTCGGGCAGCCCGCCGGGTACAGCAAAAAAGAGGCCCCGCCATGCAGAGCCTCTTCCCTTTATGCCTGCTTTATTCCTTTTGTCCTCCCTGGTAGACGGTTTCGTCCTGGCGTATTTCCCGGCCCTGCTCCCTGGCCTGCCTGAGCAGCTCGGCTCCGTCATCCTGCGGCTTGTACCCGATCAGCCCCTCCAGGTAAGCGATGTCATAATAGTTATCGCTATTGGCAGACGTGCCGTACAGGTTCAGATACTGCATTTCATCCTTGGCCTCAATGCAGCACATAACAAGCTGGAGCATATCGCGTTCCGAAATCCAGATATGGCCCGCACGCTCCGAATGAGGTCGGTCATCACCCGGAAAGTTGCCGATTCGGATGTTGAAGGAGGAGATTTTACCCTGATCGGCGTACAGCCGGCCGAGCAGCTCAATATAGCATTTGCTCAGGCCATAGAAGCTGTCCGGACGGTAAGGGTCGGACGGGTCAACCTGCTCGTCCGTCTTATAGAACCCGGTCGCATGATTGGAGCTGGCGAAGATGATCCGCTTTACGCCGCTTTGCACCGCAGCCTCAAACAGCTTATACGCTCCGGCCACATTCCCCTGCAGCACCTTGCCGAGGAAATCCTCCTCATCCTTGATCCAGGCAAAATGGAGCACCGTATCGACACCCCGCGTCAGCTCCGCCATCCGTTCCTCATCGGCAATATCCAACTGAACAATTCCCTGTTCAGCATCCTCCTCAATATCCGCTCCAATAACGTCATACCGGCCGTCTGCCCTGAGCCCCTGATAAATGGTATTGCCTATCCTGCCTGATGCTCCTGTTACAAGCAGTTTTCGTTTCATGGTGAACCAGCTCCTTTCCCGCCGTTCATGGATAGTTGCGCTGTTAGTTATTACCCGCAGGAACAGAAAACTATACAAATAATCAGGTACTCAGATATGCAGGCGGGTATTCTGCCTGCCCCAAAACGGGTACAATAGAATATTCATTACTTTCGCGGAAATCCGGGAAATAGAATAATGATTATCTTCACAAAAGAAAGGGAACTGCCGCGTGCTAACTTACCTGCTTCTATTCCTTCTAGGACTTGCTGCCGGCATTTCCGGCTCGCTGGTCGGGCTTGGCGGCGGATTTATCGTCGTGCCTGCATTAGCCTTTATGTATCCGGATATGCCAACCGCCCATTTGGCCGGGACTTCAATGGCCATGCTGCTGTTCAATTCCATTTCCAGCACTTACGTATACGCCAGGCAAAAAAGAATCGATTATCAGGCAGCGCTCTGGTTCGCAGCCGCTTCCATCCCGGGTTCGGTAATCGGGGCACTGCTCTCTGAACAGGTGGAGGGCAGAGCCTTTTTTGTCAGCTTCGGCATTTTTCTGATTCTGATTGCGCTGCTGCTTCTGTTCAAGCCCAAAAAGCCCCTGACCCTGCCGTTTCATTCAACGGTCAAGCGGAGCTTTACGGATGCCGGAGGCAGCCGGTTTGAGTATGCTTATCATATGCCTACCGGCGTTACAATCAGCTTTTTTGTCGGGTTCCTGGCCAGCCTGTTTGGTGTAGGAGGCGGCAGCCTGATGGTGCCGACAATGACGCTGCTGCTCGGCTTCTCCACGCATATTGCCGTCGCCACCTCGATGCTGCAGATCTTTCTGTCGGCAATCGTCAGCACCTCTACTCATGCCTATCTGCAAAACATCGAGTGGATCATGGTGCTGTGCCTGGCTCCCGGCGCCATTATCGGCGGCCAGCTCGGGGCCCGGCTTGCCAAACGCCTGCCGGCCAAGCTGCTGCTGCGGCTGCTGTCGGTCTTTCTGATTATTGTAGCTGCCCGGCTTATAATGAAATAATATCCGGCCCCCGGCTTACCAAGGCAGCCGGTCTTCCATGTAAAAGAAACCTCCGGTTGGCCCATCCGCCGGCAGTGTGGCATAACGGACGGCTGTCTTGGCACCTTCCTCCGGCGTCAGCTCGGCCTTGTCCCCGCCCATCCGGGTTTTAACCAGTCCGGGATGCACCGTGTTAACTTTCAGCGGGGTATCCTTGTATTTATTGGCCCAGTACACAGTGAGCATGTTGAGCGCGGCTTTGGAGGCAGCGTAAGCAGGCGTAGCAATCCGCTGGGCCAGCTCATTGCTCAGCTGGAACTGGATGGAGCCCAGGGCGCTGCTCTGGTTCACAATTCTGCCTGCCTCACTTTTCAGCAGCAGCGGCAGCAGAGCCTCGGTAATGTGGTACGGCGCAAACGTGTTGACCGTAAAGGTGGTCTCAAAGGCATCCTCCGCTCCGGCTGTTTCTGCCCAGATTCCCGCATTGTTCACCAGCACATCCAGCTTGCCGTACCGCTTAGCGATCCACTTGGCAAGTGCAGCAATATGTGCGCTGTCCGTCACTTCGAGCTCTACGCCCACCGCTTCAATGCCCTGCTCCTTAAGCTGAGCAGCCGCTTCCTCGGCCGCAGCGATGGTGCGCGCAGACAGAAGCACCGTTATTCCCTGCTGGCCCAGCTGTCTGGCTACCTCATACCCGATTCCCTTGCTTGCCCCTGTGATCAGTGCAATTTTATTGTTCATTATAATTTCCTCCTTATTATTGTGTATGAAGCTGATAGCAGCTTGAATTTGACGTGAAGAATGGACATGCTATACCGTCACTTTACGGGAATGATCATTCTAGTATATTCAAAAAAATTTCACCTTAATCTTCCTGCATTTTCAGAAGCTCTATGGATAACCGTGCAATCTCTTGCAGCTGTTCCTTTGGAATGGAGGTTCTTGCCAGCACACGGAGCCCGACCAGTCCGTTATACAAATATCGGGCCAGCTCCTCTACACTGAATCGGGTGCTGAACTCCCCTTCAAGCTGTCCAAGTTCTACTATTTTCCGCATTGGGAACGATCATTCTAATAATAGTGCTATGTATATCATGTTCCCTTGCTATGGAGCTATCTTAGCATAACGAGAACGATTGGTAAAGAATTATTTTTACTAATCGTTCTCAATATATAACGGCATCCCACACAGACTTAACTTTATGTCTGCTCCGTTTCTTTGATCTTCTCAAACAAATTGCCATCCGGCTGTTCCTGTTCCTGCCCTTTCGATGCTGCCGCGGCCTTCCCCGCCCCTGTTCCGCTCAAATACTTGGCCAGCAGCTCCTCCACCTGTGCCAGTGTCACCGGCTTGGCAGCCTCTGAAAGCTCATAACCTATCATACCGTTAGGCTCAAAGGTTGCCGTCTTCACATCGCTGATGCTGGAAATGCCCTCCTCCCGCAGATTCATCTCCAGCGCCTCCATGGTAAGTCTCAGCTTCTTCAGATTTTGCACCTGCACCCGGCCGTCCTGAATGACAATAACCGCCCGCCCCTTGACCAGCCTCTGAAAAAGACTCCAGCGCAGCTGCAGCCACTCCACCCCGATCAGTACGGCAATAAATACAGCTGCAGCAGTCATCGTAATCAGGATATGATGGTCCGCAATCGGCTCCACAATAATGGTCCCGATCGAAATCATGGCAATCGTCGTCGGAATGGTCATCTGTGAAATGGACTTCCGCCCCGCCAGCCTGAGCAGCAGCATGCCAAAGATAATCAGCACCAGCGCCTTCCAGACCTCATTCCAGATTTCATTCATATCCATATCCATATCTCCTTTGGCAATACGGGTTACAGCATAGATATGGGTATTTTTTACTCATCAGGACGCAATTATGCATTGTCGATTACAGCAAATGGAACACTTCTTTTCCCTCCAGAAAATCCTTGCCCAACGTTCCGCATACCTTTACCGCGTGCTCCTTAATCCAGCCGTTGCTCCCGGGATCACGGACGAACAGCGCGTAGCTGATGAAGATATCCATTAGTATCTGCCCCTCAATATATCTGATATCATCATAGGTAAAGTCTCTCCGTGAACTGTAGCCCTCCAAAAAGGCGGGTCTGAACTCGCTTTTCAGCGCTGTGGAGGCGCTTCCCACATCAAACAAATAATAGCCGTAGCCGGATAAGCAGAAATCGATCAGATGCGGCGTGGCCTCCTTAACAATCACATTCCCCGGCTGTACATCGGCGTGAATGATTCCCCAGCTGTCCTGCCTTGAATCCAGCTCGGCCAGCTGTTCTTTGACTACATCAAGCACTTCTACAATGGTGTTATACTGCTCTTGACTATAGATACCGCCTGTAATACCACATTTAAGCTCTTCAAGAGTGGAGTCAATATTCGCCGCACCGTATACCGGTCTTGTTAATCCGGCCATCTGCCTTCCGCTTGAAGCGTTATGAAGCTCAGCAAAAGTCTCGCCCAGCGCATACGCGATCAACCCGATATTTTCTTCTTTACCAGTCAGTACCGAGCCTTCTAACCACTCCAGCACTGTTGCAAAACATGAGCCAAATTCCTCTGAGCGGTACACTGTTACATACTCGCCTGCATGGTTGGCAACCGGCTCCTGCACCTGAATCACCTTTCTCCGGTTCAGCTCCTGAAGCAGGAACACCTCAGATTCCAGGCCTTCCAGCGTATGCTGGGTGCCGGACAGCCCGACTGTCCTTGGCCAGTGAATCCGTAGCAGATAATTTTTGCCGCTGGATGCATCGGTTACCTTAAAGGTCATATTCTCGTTATGTCTGATGAACTCCATTACCGGCTCCGCAATCGGATAGGATACAATCACTCTCTCTGCATGCTTAATCAAGGCCGCTTCCTCCCAGGTTAGATATTAAGGTATGATTTTTTCTTCGTTTATTCCATAATAATACATATTAAGGCGGAAAAGTTTACTATATTCGTAAAATACAACTAGAAGGATGGAGGAATGATCATGACAGCTGAACGTTTTCAAATCCGGGTATCCGATGAAGTGCTTGCCGATTTGGATTACAGGCTTAAAGCTGTACGCTGGCCGGTTCCCATTGAGGGCTCAGGCTGGGAAAACGGTACAGATCCCGCTTATCTGCAATCTCTCATTGCGTATTGGCGGGACCATTTCGACTGGCGGGCACAGGAAGCCAAGCTGAACCGGTTCGCACATTACCGCAGTAACATTGACGGAACAGATATCCATTTTATCCACGAGCGGGGTAAAGGGCCTGATCCTCTGCCTATCGTTTTGACGCATGGATGGCCGGACAGCTTTTTCCGCTATCATAAAATTATTCCCATGCTCACCGATCCGGCCAGCTACGGCGGCAATCCTGAGGATTCATTTGACGTTATTGTACCTTCACTGCCGGGCTTTGGCTTCTCGGGCTATCCGGAGAACGCTGGCATCAACAATTCACACATTGCCGCTCTCTGGGCGAAGCTGATGACAGAAGAGCTGGGCTACAGTGCATTCGCAGCTGCCGGCGGAGATATCGGCTCGGGCGTTACAAGATATCTGGCTGTCAGCCGTCCCGAGCTTCTGGTTGGAATCCATCTGACCGATATCGGTATTATCCGCAGCCTGTTGAATCCGGGTGCTGGGACGGAGCTGACTGCCGAAGAACGGCAGTATCAGCAGAACGCCCGGGACTGGATTGCCTGTGAGGGAGCGTACATGTCCATTCAGTCCACCAAGCCCCGCACGCTTGCTTACGGACTTTCCGATTCACCGGCAGGTCTGGCAGGCTGGCTGATCGAGAAATTCCACGCCTGGAGCGACTGCAATGGGGATCTCCGGAAGAGCTTCAGCGAGGATGAGCTGCTCACGAACATCATGATCTATTGGGTGACTAATACGATAGGGTCGGCTACGCAGATCTATCACGAAAACTCCAGCTCTTTACCGCCGCTGGGCCCCATCGGAGTGCCGACCGGATTGGCTATGTTCCCGTCCGATATTCTGCTCCCGCCCAAGGAATGGGCGCAGCGCAATTTGAACATTACCCGCTGGTCCGAGATGCCGCGCGGCGGGCATTTTACTGCCTGGGAGGCACCCGGACCGCTCGCCGAAGATATCCGCGCCTTTTTCAGGCCGCTTAGGCAGGCAGCGCAGCAATAGATTGGGCTGAGTTGAGAATAGGTCTAACTCTATCATCAGCGGCGGTAAATGGTCTTCTCATTCCTGAACAAGCCTTGACTCCCAAGCCCCTATCAGAGATAATTACAATTTGACCCAAAAAATCAATCTGCCGGCAAAGGCGCATTGAAACAGAGAAGGGGCGATTATCATCAGCTGGTTAAGTGATCTTTATAAATTACAGAAACGGGAGCAGAAGAAGGACATCGAGCCCGCTCTGGTCAATGCCATTTTCCGGATGTATGACCGGTTTCCCAGAATCGGCCTGAGGGAACGGACCGGGCAGCAGGATATGTCGCTGGATATTGCGGAGGCTTATATGGGCGGACGCAATGCGATGATCGAGGCCGGGGTCGGCATCGGCAAATCTTTTGCCTACCTTATACCCGGTCTGCTGATTAACCATATCTCGCAGCAGCCGGTCATTATCGCCACCTCCTCCATCCAGCTCTCCGAACAGATTCATAAGGATCTGCGGGTGATCGGGAGCCGGCTCGGATTTACCACGGTGCGTTCCGTAGTCGGCAAAGGCATGGGGCAATACGCCTGCCGCTACAGGGCCGGGGGTCTGTCCAGACCCGATGATGCGGATTCCCCTCTGCCGAAGCTGGTAGAGCAGATTCTAAACTATGAAATAGATGAACGGGCAGATATTCAGGGCGGCATCAGCGATGCTGTATGGTCTGAGGTCTGCGTGAACGACTGCAAATTTGAACAATGCCGCTACAAAAGCACATGCACCTTCTATGAGATGAGAGCCAAAATTAACGCCAGAGCCGGCGATATGGACTTCATCATCGTTAACCAGGACCTGCTGATCCGCGATCTGATCAAGAAAAAGGAAGGCACCAAGGGCTTAATCACCGAACGTCCGGCCTTGATCATCATCGACGAGGCGCATAACCTGGAGGCCAAGGTGCGGGATGCACGGACGCTCGAATTTACCTTCCGGGGAGCCTGCCGTGTGCTGGATGATGCGCTGCAGATTCTTTTTAAGCAATCCAGGGATAAGAGCCTGATGACGCAACTGAAATTTATCAAAGGCTGCCTGAGCAGCATTTTCAAGCAGGTTGAAACGGATTTGCTGCATACCGCCAAACAGGATACGGACCGGGTAAAGGTATCACAGACCCAAGGGATTCCGTTTAACCGGGCAGTGCAGGTGCTGAAGGAATTCAGTCTAAGCCTTTCAGTGTTAACCTCACGGCATGAGCGGGAGATTGATAATGCTTTTGAAGCAGTGAACGGGCTCATTGCTCTTTTGGATGTCCTGTCCGGCGCGGAGGATAACTACCTGATCTGGGCCAGCAAAAACAAGCGGGAAGCCACGGTCAGCATCTGCCCCAAGAACATCAGCCAGTTCCTCAAGCACACCTTATTTAATGGTAAAGCCTCCGTGATCCTGACATCAGCAACCATGTGCCAGGGCGGCGATACGCTGGAGGAGCAATACGCTTATCTGACTCAATCCCTTGGCTACCGTGGAGATTATATGGAGCGCCAGCCCTCCCCTTTTGATTACGGCAGCCACTCGATGATGTACATTTCGTGCAGTGTTCCCTACTACAACCACGAGAACCGCAAAGAGTATCTTGAAGCGGCGTACAAGGAAATGCTCCGGCTATGCAATGTAACGGAAGGGCGGACCCTGGTGCTCTTTTCGGCCAAAGAGGACATGAAGTACGTGCATGAGAAGCTGCGGTCGGAGAAGCTGAACTGGGCGCTGCATATGCAGAAGGAAGGCTCCTCCCAGGATGAGATCATCGCTAACTTCCGGTCCAGCAAAGGCGTGCTGCTCAGCACCGGCGTCTTCTGGGAAGGAATCAATATCGAGGGCTCCGACCTGTCGCAGGTGATCGTGTTCCGCCTGCCCTTCCCTGTTCCGGCCGATCCCGTCTACGAATACAAGGCATCCAAGGCCCATAATCCGTTAAAAGAGGTCTTCGTACCGGACATGCTGCTCCGCCTGAGGCAAGGAACCGGCCGGCTGATCCGCAGCGAAACCGATTTGGGTGTGCTCAGCATCCTTGACTCCCGCCTGTCCGCTGCTGCCCGGAAGGACTACCGTTCCAAAGTACTTGAGGCTTTGCCGTTCAAGCAGGTGACCGAGGATTTCCGGGTGCTGGAGCGGTTTGTGAAGGCGAAGGGAATCACGCGCAGCGTGCAAAAAAAGACAAGCCCGGCGGATTAACGCCGGGCTTTGTTTATCTGGCTGCAGCACTTCTAAGCTGTGTCTGCATCTTCAGAGTATAAAGGATGCCTCCAAAAAATAATCCGACCGTCAGCCCGTTTGCCGCCGAGTAAATGATATGGAACAGTGTGGAATGGTAAAAAACCAGCATCACATTCAGCACATATTTGGCTACAAAATTGATGAGGACTACAGCTAGAGGCAGATAGCTCTGCTTTTTGTAGATAATTCCGCCTTGTGCGGCAAAAGACTGAAAGGTTTTGTTTAACAAATAACCGATCAGAAACCCGGGGATAATGAAGAGAATATAGCTCATCAATGTATAGCCCACCTGGTCGAACTTCGTTGTTAAAGTCGTAAGTCCCCAGATCATAAAGATCAGCGGCGCAATAAGCATTCTGATGAAATTAACGGGTTTTTCCTGGGAGTTTCTGAGTCCCATTATAATTAAGGCAGCGAATAGACCCCATACCCAGGCCGGGGTGCCTGAAATGACTTGCTGAACGGTAACGTGCATTGTACATCCTCCTACATCATGTTGTCTGCTCGTTACCTATCATAAGAAATTTCAGTAACCGGTACATCTGCACAGCGGTTGATCTTCAGCCGCCCCGTCTCTATCTGGAGATATACAGCTGCTTTCCCTTCACTCTACCAGTCCCGTCCGGATCGCCAGCACGACGGCCTTGGTGCGGTCTTCAACTGCAAGCTTTTGCAGGATACGGTGTATATGCGTTTTGACCGTGCCCTGTGAAATATTCAGTATACCGGCGATTTCCGCATTATTGCGGCCGTAAGCCATTTGCTGCAGTACATCCAGCTCGCGTTCGGTCAGTTCTTCTACCAGACGGTCTGCCGACTGCTCCAGTCCGGTTCTTTTTCCATAATCGGCAATTGCTTTGGCCAGCGCCTTACTCGCTGTAGGGGTTCTGTAAATGGCATTTCCCTGATCAGCCCAGCGGATTCCATCGAGGATGTCCTGCATATCCGTGTCTTTTAATAAATATCCGGCGGCACCTGCACGTATGCCTTCGATAACATAAGTCTCAACATCGAATGTCGTCAACAGCACGATCCTGATCTCTGGATGTTCGCACAGGATGCGCTGGGTCGCTTCAAGCCCCGACAAACCCGGCATCTGAATATCCATCAGAATAATATCCGGCCGGACGGCAGCCGCTAACCGGCAGGCAGCTTCCCCGTCCCCCGCCTCTCCCGCACACTCCATATCAGGCTGCGCATCGATGATGTATCTCAATCCCTGGCGGACAAACGGCTGATCATCAGCAATGATCACTCTGATTATTTTCCCCATCGCTACTCCTCCTGCTTTTCTTTTTGAGCTGCTGCTTCAACCGGAAGGATTGCCTGCACCCGGAAACCATGCGGTTTTACCGGCGAAAATGTACAGCTGCCTCCCCCTGCCCTGCAGCGCTCGGCTATCCCTCTAAGCCCAAACCCGATGTTTACCTGTTCTCCTCCGGCTGTTGTCCCGTTATCCGTGACTGTCAGGCAGACGGTATCGTTCATTTCCTCAAGCTCAACCTCGACTATTGTTGCATCCGCATGCCTCAGCACATTGGTCAATGACTCCTGAAGCACGCGGTAAAGAATGATGCTCGTTTCAATCGACCACTCTGATTCTTCAGAATGCTGTTTAAAGTGGATCTCTACCGGTGTTCTGCCCCGGGTCTGTGAGATAAGCCCCTTAAGCGCAACGCTTCCCAGCCCCATCTCATCATTGGACCATTCCTTGACGGCAATCCGCACCTCTTTCATCGCCTGGCGGGCAATATCAGTCAGCAGGTCTATTGCCTCAGCTGCTCTTGCCGGGTCTGTAGCCTGCATTATTTTGAGCGCCTGCAGCTGGATAATCAGCGAAGTCAGCTGATGGCCGAGCCCATCATGAATCTCCCCGGCCAGCCGGGTCCGCTCCTCCAATGCGGCATAACGCACCGAATACAAATTCGCTTCATGCAGCTCATTATGGGCTGCTTCAAGCTCCTGATGAACCTTGTTCAGCTCCTCCAGGTGCTGCCTGGTCAGCTGATGGGTGTCGCGTCTGATCTTTGCGTTCCTGGCAAGCAAAAATGCGCCAAGCAAGCTTACTGCGGTCGTGAAGGACAGGGAGTAAATGACAAAGATTACCGCTAAGATGATTAAGCCGACCGCAATGTTAATCCGGCGGTAATCCTGAGTCATGAATACGATCATGAAAAACAGCGGCCAGATCAGGCTCGGATGCAGTGAACCGTATACAGAATACAGCATAATATCAGCTGAAATAATCAGTATGGCAGCCGTGAAGTATGCGGCTTCCGTCCGCCAGGACTTCGGTGCCCAGATCAATAAACCGTACAATATAAGCACAAGTCCCCCGCCAGCAAGGTTAAGCTTGCCTACGTACTCATAATTGTGATAATAAGTAACTGTTAACAGAATGGTGCCTAGTATACGTGCCAGTAATTTATATATTTTTTGCTCTTGCAGAACCATACGTTCACCCCGCATGCGCCTTATTTGAGCCTCGGCTGATCGGACTTAATCTTAACATGCCAACGATTATCATAATATAACCGCATCAAAAAAGCCCCGATTCATCAAGGTACTCTTGATCATCAGGGCCATTCTTAATTATTGTAAAGGCATTATCCCTTAACCAGCTTCGCACGTACCTGGTTAGAGAAATATTCAATGATAAGAATAAAGACAACCAGTCCGATGAGGATCGAGCCGACCTGATCCCACTTGTAGCTGCGCATCGCGAAAATCAGCGGTGCGCCAATGCCTCCGGCGCTAACCATCCCCAGAATCGAAGCCTCACGCATATTCATGTCGAAGCGGTATATCATGACCGACATGAATACGGACAGGAGCTGCGGCACGATACCGAAGCGGATTTTTTCAAAGGTGGTACAGCCCACAGAGGTCATAGACTCCAGGACACGCGTATCCAGCTCCTCGATTGCATCGACATACAGCTTGGCCAGCATCCCGATGGAGGTTAATCCGACAGTCAGCACCCCGGCGAACGCCCCCGGCCCGGTAACCCGGATGAACATGAGTCCATACACAAGCGCCGGCACGGTGCGGATAACAATCAGCACCAGCCGGGTAACCCACGATACCGGCTTCGGTACAATGTTGGAGGCTGCGAGAAAGGCAAGCGGTACAGCCAGTACTGCACCCACAATGGTCCCGAGAAAGGCAATGGCCACCGTCTGAAGCAGCAGATACAGCACACTTTGCTTCGATACGTTGAATAACAGCTCCGTATCCGGGTGAGTAAGCCCGTAAACGATATTTTTGGCAATCTTCAGACCGCTTTGTTCGATTTGATTAAAGTTAACCGCCGTCAGGGACCACACGAACAGTACAGCGACGATGGCTGCGATTGTCCATAGATACCGCTGATTGCGGGGAGCAGCTGCCAGCTGCTTCTCAATGATATTCATTCCTGCAACGTCTCCTTAAATAAGCTTCTTACGGAAATGCTCACTGATGCTCTCGATCAGGGTTACCGTTACAATCAGCACCAGAATGATCATTCCGACTGCGGGATAATCGCGCCAGCCGATGCCTTCATTCAGAATCAGCCCGATGCCGCCGGCCCCGACAAAGCCCAGAATGGCCGCATACCGCACATTTCCTTCAAAGCAATACAGGGAGGTGGAGATGTAACCGGGAAGCACCTGCGGCATTACGGCAAACCGGAAGGCCTGCAGCCGGGTCATCCCGAGTGACTCCATCGCCTCAAAAGGTCCCATATCGACATTCTCAATCTGCTCGTACAGCAGCTTGCCGACATAAGAAATGGTAAACAGCATAATCGCAACTGTGCCCGCCATTGTCCCCAGGCCGAACACAAAGGTAGCGATTAACGCGGATACCAGGGTCGGCAGTGTGCGGAGCAGGCTGAGCACCAGCTTGCTGATGAAGATAATGACCTTCGACTGGATGATATTAGAGGAGGCAGCCACCGCAACGGGCAGCGCAATCACTGCACCGATGATGGAGCCGAGGAGCGACATCTTGATGGTGTCCAGCAGCGGCGTCCAGATGTCAGACAGACTGCTCCAGTCCGGCGGAATCATCGCCAGTACGATCGTAAAAAACTGATGGATCCGCGTAAACAGCACCTTGAAGCTGAAGCCTGTGAAATCCGCAGACAACACCGTACACCCCACCAGAATGAGGAATATCAGCGGTGTACGCGACCGTTTCTGCAATACAATTTTCCCGGAGGGGAGCACGATTTTCTTCGGGGGAAAAAGTTTATCGTACATAGGCCGACTGCTCCTCTATCGCTGCTTTCTCCGCTTCCCATTTTCCGCCGTAAATATCCTGCAGAATCTCCTGGGTCACCTGCGAGGTCACGCCGTCAAAAACAACCTCACCCTTGCGGATGCCGATGATCCGGTCTGCGTATTCAAGGGCAATCTCCACATGGTGGATATTCATAATCACGGAGATGTTCATCTCCTTATTGATCCTTTTGAAGTCATCCATCACAACACGCGCCGTAACCGGATCAAGCGAGGCAATCGGCTCATCTGCGAGAATAATGTCCGGATTCTGGGCGAGGGTACGCGCCAGGGCAACACGCTGCTGCTGACCGCCGGACAGCTGATCCACCCTGACGAATGCTTTGTCCAGAATACCGACCTTGTCCAGCGCCTCCAGTGCTTTGATCTTGTGCTCCTTCCGGAAAATTCCCGTCACCTTCCGCCACATTGGAAGCCCGGGAACGAAGGATACCAGGACATTGTTAATTACTGTTGTGCGGGTTACGAGATTAAACGACTGAAAAATCATGCCGATTCTGCGGCGGAATTTACGGATATGCTGTCCTCTGAGACCCGCTACATCCACCTTATCAACGATGATTTTGCCGCTTGTAATGTCATGTATACGATTAATGCAGCGGATTAAAGTCGATTTTCCGGCACCTGACAGGCCGATAACCGCTACAAATTCTCCCTGCTCGATTGTCAGATTAACATGATTAAGGGCTGTAGTGCCGTTCGTATAGGTTTTGGTTACATCGACAAATTGAATCATGGGGCACTCAATCCTTTAGTGAATTTTTGGAAAGTAACA
The DNA here is from genome assembly GCF_058313675.1 of Paenibacillus sp. fava2. Taxonomy (NCBI): domain Bacteria; kingdom Bacillati; phylum Bacillota; class Bacilli; order Caryophanales; family Paenibacillaceae; genus Paenibacillus; species Paenibacillus sp. fava2. The sequence continues at coordinate 6,226,575 of NZ_CM177755.1, forward strand.
AAAATGAGAGCATCATGAAATCATGATGTTCTCATTCAGGTGTTCACGCCTATGGTGAAGCTGTTATTTCATGCTCCGGATCAGTTCCTGTGCCTGACGTTCACCGTCGTAGTTGGAAGACTGGGCAATCTTGTAACCTTCATGAGAGTAGATCGCGATAACTTCTTTGCCTTCAGGGGTTTCAGCAATTTCCATGAACGATTCCTGCAGCGCTTTTTTCAGTCCGTCATTCATAATCGGCGAGTTCTTGCTTACGCTGACAGTGTCGTTGTAAATCGGCTGCGTTACACCGATTACGTTCGTCTGATCCCAGATCGGGCCAGTGCCGCCGTACTCGGTGGTCCACTTTTCTTCATTGTCACGGCGGGCATCTGCAAATGCGACAACAATATCAGCCTGTCCGGCAGCCAGGCGGGCAAAGGAGCTTCCGTAAGAATCGGACTGTGTCACCTTAGCCAGGTCTGTCAGGCTCTTGCCGTATTTCTCCTGCAGCCACAGTGTCGGGTAGATGTAGCCTGCGGAGGATGAAGTGGACATTACAGCCCAGGTGGCACTGTTCAGGTCTTCCCAGGTCAGCTCTTCACCTTTGTTCACTTTTGCAGCCAGCTCTTGTCCCTTTGCGGAAGGACCTGCGATGAGCAGTGAGCGGTAATAGGATGCCTGCTCCGTATCCAGACCGGTAGTCGGCTTGTTGTCGTTCCAGTCCTTCGGATTGTCGGAATCGTTGGACAGCGCTTTGCGTGTTGCCGTCAAAATCACTTCTGCACCGTCATCGTACAGCGTATATGTACCGCCCGGAATCAATCCGACATCTGTTGTTCCTGCGCTGAGCGCCTCGCCTACTGCTTCGTAAGTGGTGCCTACATCAATCTGCACATCGCCCACTGTAAAGCCTTTTGTATCCAGCTGTTTCTTCAGCAGCTCTTTTAACGGCTCGGTAGCTGTTATAATCTGATCTGGATCTTTGGAAGGGACAAAGCTTACTTTCAAAACATCAATAGCTGTGCTCGCAGCAGGCTGCTCTGTTGCCGCAGCACTATTGGCTGCTGCCGAGTTGTTAACATTTCCGTTATTAGCCGCATTGTTATTTGCGCTGCATCCTGCCAGCAGTCCGATTGCCAGTACCCCTGCAAACAAGTGCTTCATTCTTTTCTTCACTTAGAGAACCTCCGCTTTTTCGTCTTGGAATAAGACTGTATTTTTTGAATGCTTAACCACTATATAATTTAATTGTTAAATAGCTGACATAGAAATGTAATCGCCAGGATAAAACTCACAGGGACTAGTAAATCCGTAAAATCGTGTGATAGAATAGTCCAATCTTTTGAGATAAGCGGTAAAGGAGCGTAACGATGTCTTCTGAGCAATGTGAAGTGGTTCTTATGGAAACCAGTGACCTGCACGGATTTATACTGCCGGGCAGCTATGCTACGCGCTGCGGAGTACCGTATGGACTGGCACGTACAGCAAGTATTATCAAGGAGATCCGCCGTTCATATTGTCATACCCTGCTGATTGATAACGGGGATTGTCTTCAGGGTACTCCGCTGACGTACTACCACGCCAAGGTGAACAGCCGGCTGCCGAATCCGGTAATCGCCTGCTTGAATGAGCTGCATTATGACGCCGCTGTCCCGGGCAATCACGAGTTTAATTACGGTCTGCCTTATCTGCGTAATGCCGTGGAGTCTTCGGACTTCCCGTGGTTATCGGCCAATATCGTGGACGCAGCCACCGGACAGCCCGCGTTCGGTAAGCCTTATCGTGTATACGAAATGGAGAATGGGGTACGGATTGGTGTTCTGGGGCTGACCACCTCCTATATCCCGGCCTGGGAGCAGCCGCAGCATATCGACGGGCTGCAGTTTGAAGATCCGGTGAGTACGGCGCAGAAATGGATTCACGTCATGAAGACAGCGGAAAAAGCGGATGTAATTGTGGTGTCTTACCACGGGGGCTTTGAGCGTGATCCCGAAACCGGTCTGCCGACTGAGCCGTTAACCGGCGAGAACGTTGGATATGCTCTCTGCGAGCAGGTGGAGGGTATTGACGTATTGCTCACAGGCCACCAGCACCGTGCCATAGAGAACTGCAGCATCAACGGCGTATGTGTAGTGCAGCCCGGCAATGAGGGCAGGTATTTAGGCAAAATCACGCTGCAGCTGGAGCGGCATCCGGAGGGCTGGAGTGTGACCCGCAGCAAGTCCGAGTTAATCTCCACTGCAGAGTATGAGCCGGATCAGACTCTGCAGCAGCTTGTGGGCGAAATCGAGGAGCTGACCCAAACCTGGCTTGATCAGCCGTTTGGGTTTGTGGACGGGGATATGACGATTCGCTCCCACGCCGCTGCCCGGCTGAAGGAGCATCCGCTGATTGAATTTATTCACCGTGTACAAATGGACAGCTCCGGAGCAGAGCTATCCGCTGCGGCCCTGTTCGACAATGTGTCTCCCGGATTTGGCGAAGTCATTACGATGCGCGAAATTGTTTCAAACTATATTTATCCCAATACCTTAAAGGTGCTCCGCGTCTCGGGGGCTGATATTAGAGCTGCACTCGAACAATCAGCTGAATATTTCACACTAAACGCAGAAGGCTATATCACCGTAAACCCGTCTTTCCTGTCGCCCAAGCCGCAGCATTTCAACTATGACATGTGGGAAGGGATAGAATATGAGCTCGACATCTCCAAGCCAGCCGGCCAGCGGGTGACGATGCTGCATCGGAACGGCCAGCCGCTTGATGCAGACACGGAATATGACGTCGTTATGAACAACTACCGGGCAGCCGGAGGCGGCAATTTTGCGATGTTCCAGGACAAGCCTGTCGTTAAGGACATCCCGACCGATATGGTTGAGCTGATTGCCGATTATATTAGCACACGGGGCCGGATTACGGCCGGGGTAAACCATAACTGGCGAGTTGTGGGCGGATATACGGAGTAACTGCAGGAGCAGACGATATTACGATCATAAAAAGCCGTTCCAAACACACACTAAGTGTTTAGAACGGCTCTCTCTTTGAAACCACGTTTAAACCAATTTATTATTAAGCCCGTTAATTTACGCTAAATCCTTCCACCCGCAAGCACTCCACCTTTACAAATTCAATCTCCTTGCTCACCGCTGCCTTGACATGAAAATCCTTCAGGGTGATATTCTCCACATCACTGCAGATCAAGGCATGGTCTGCGCTGAGATTGATATTTTCCAGACTGATGTTGTTCAGACGGTGCTCAGGCAGCCCTTTGATCTCTACTGCAATTGCAGCCCCTTCACCGCTGATGTCCTTGATGCTGATATTGCGGAAATCGGAAGGCGTGCTGGTCTTCGGAACCACGGTACTGTACCCGTAGAACATATTGATCTGTACGGCCTCTTCCCTGACATTATTAATCTTAATCTGTTCAAAACGGATATTATCCACGTAGCCGCCTCTGCCGCGCATCGACTTCAGCCGGATGCCCCGGTCTCCGCCGGTTATGGTGCAGTTATGGGCATATACATTCCGGACTCCGCCGGACATTCCGCTGCCGATTACAAGCCCGCCGTGTCCTTCCTTCATCACACAATTGCGGATGACGATATTCTCACAGGGCCTGTTGACCCGCCAGCCGTCCTCATTCATGCCGGAATTGATTGCGATGCAGTCATCCCCGGTCTCAAAGCTGCTGTCCTCAATCAGCACATTGCGGCAAGAGTCCGGGTTCAGCCCGTCGGTGTTGGGGCCGCAGCTGACAATATCAATGCCGCGGATGATGACATTCTCGCAATAGACCGGATGCACTGTCCACTGGGGGCCGTTATGAATGGCCACTCCTTCAATCAGTACATTCCGGCAGCGGACCGGCTGGATGAATGAGGGCCGCAGGGCTGCCTCCTCTGTACCAAAGATCCGCTCCTCCACCGGGATGCCGTCTCTCTCGGCATAGCAGAGCTTATCGGCTGCGGTCTGCTGCAGCTGCTTCCAGTGCCACCACGCTTCCCCGTTTCCGTTCAGCGTCCCCTCACCGGTAACCGCAATATTCTCGCAGTCAATGGCGTAGATCAGCGGGGAGTAGTTATAGCATTCCATCCCCTCCCATCTTGTAAAAACCGGCGGGAGATAATCGGCGAAGGTATCGCTGAACGTAATGACTGCCCCCTTCTCAACAGACAGGTGCACATGGCTTCTTAAATGGATAGGGCCTGAAAACCACTCTCCCGGGGATACGATGACTGTACCGCCTCCTTGTGCGGAACAGTCATCCACAGCCCGCTGTATCGCGTGAATATCCCTAGGCATTTCCGTCTCAGGAAGCCGGTAATCCTCTGCCCGGATAGACCGCTCGGGAAAATGCGGCTCCGGGATTTTCTCCAGCTCAAAAGGGGTTCCGTAGAAATTGGTTTTCAGCATGGTTTTAGCTCTCCCTCGCATCGCTTCAGAATTGCGGAACAAAAAAATAGTATCACGCCAGACTTCAGCCATGAATAGATAAAAGAGCTTTCTATTTGTAAAAATCGAGCATCCCCTAATGAAAGAAAAAAAGCAGCCTGCATCAAGCAGACTGCTCTTTCCCCAAACTATTCAGCTTTTAACGCGGCTTGCTGCTGTTCAAAAATCTCGTAGAAGTCACTCCAGATCAGCACATTATCCTTTTCCTTATCCCACCATTGTTTGTACCAGTCCACAATCTCTGCACCGCCGCCGGTTTCCCATTGCTTTTGCGCGTCCTGTGCAGCTTGTTCCACTGTATATTTGCCTCCGCTGATAATGGCTCTTGTGTAGATATCATGTACAGCGGCTGTGACATTGCTGAATTTAACCTGCAGCTCCTTCGGCAATTGCGGCATATGCTCGGAATGGGTCAGGCCTTCGCCTACCGGCAGATCAGTCATGTACGTATCCACTGCTTCCCTGAACAAGCGCAGAGCTTCTTTCTGGGCTGGAATGGCTTCATCGAACTGGGTTTCGGCGTAACCGTATTTGCCTTCCTCCAGACGGCTGTACACCATACCGAAATCGCTGGCCCAGCTTACTTCATTTTTGTATTTCTCCTGATCCAGAATAACCGGTTTGCCGTCAGCTTCTACTTTATAGTGCTCACCTTCAATACCGTAGCGGAAGGTGCGTCCGGTCTCCGGTTTAACCAGGAAATCAATATATTCCATAATGGCTTCCGGGTTCTTGGCCCGGGCATTGACAACGGCGGTCATCTGCACCGGATTGTTCCAGACTGTAGTGAACTGCCCTGCAGAAGTCTTAGGAAGAGGCATAATCTTCAGCTTGGATTCCGGCACATTTTTCATCAGCGTATCCAGCTCGCGCGAGGCGAAGCCCATGTAATCGTTGGTCATAAAAGCATAGATTCCGATTTTGCCGTTCAGGAAGTCCTGCTTCGATTTGGAACCGTCCTTATCGCTCAGGAAATCCTTATCGACAACCCCTGCTTCGTACAGTTCCCGCTTAAACTCTGCCTCAGCCTTCAGGCGTTCAGGCCCGACTTCAATTTCACCGTTCTCACCCAGATTGACCCAGTTGGCATTGAAGATATAGCGGAACAGCCCCGCATTATCCCCGAATTCAAAGCCGCCGATCCCGTAAGTATCATCTACCCCGTTACCATCCGGGTCCTGCTCGGTGAAGGCTTTGGCTACAGCCAGGAATTCTTCCTCTGTAGTCGGCATCTTGAGCCCCAGCTTATCCAGCCAGTCCTGGCGGATGAACACGCTTACCAGCGGATATACCTCATTCATACGGCCGAATTCATACAGCTTGCCGTCCGATTTGATTCCGGCCTGCCTCAGCTGAGGATATTTCTCTAGCAGCGCCTTATACTCCACACTGTGCTGATCGATCAGATCATCCAGCGGCATCAGCTGCTTCTGGTCAAACATCTGGTTGCGGATGCTGGTGCCAAATTCAAAAATAAGATCCGGCGCACTGCCTGAAGCAAGGAGTACGTTCAGTTTGGACTGTGACTCCCAGCGCGGAATCGCCACATATTTTACATTGGCCGGTCCGTTTTCATTGATCCACTTGGTCCACATATTGTCTTCAATCGTTCCCATCCCGTTCGGAACCGATCCGCGGTCATAAATGGTGGAGGAAATATTCCCCCGTTCCTTAGGTGCATTGTTCCCTGTGTTTCCGGCTGCCGGTTCTTTATCGGCGCTGTTGTTTGAACATCCTGCCAGCAAGCTGGCCCCCAGGCCTGCAACGAACAGGAGCTTAGGCAGTTTATTAATTAAACTCATGATGAAACCCCACTTTCTTGTAGTATAAATATGGAGAACGCCTGCCCTTTACCCTTTGATAGAGCCAAGCATAACACCCTTTACGAAATACTTCTGCAGCAGCGGATATACCGCCAGAATCGGGACAATCATGACAATGACGGCGGCAGAGCGTATCCCTTCCGGTGTCATCGTGGCCAGCATGGTCGGATCGGCGAAATCCTGGATCATGGATGTGGATTTGATCATATTCTGAACCAGCACGGTCATATTGTATTTGGCTGTATCGTTGATATAAATCATGACGCTCATGAAGGCATTCCAGTAACCGACTCCGTAAAACAGCGCCAGCGTAGCCAGCATCGGCTTGGACAGCGGAAGAACAATCCGCAGCAGAATGCCGGTTTCACCGCAGCCGTCTATTTTGGCCGCTTCGTCCACCTCGCCCGGCAGCTGTTCAAAAGCCGAACGCATCAGCAGCATATTGTAAGTGCTGACCAGACCGGGCAGCCACAGTGCTGCGTAGCTGTTCACAAGGCCAAGATTAGACACGACCAGATAGCTGGGAATCAGCCCGCCGTTAAAGATCATGGTGAACACCATCGCCAGCGTAAAGAAGCGTCGGCTGTAAAATTGCTTACGGGATAAAGGATAGGCAGCCAAGATGGTAACCAGCATGCTAAGTCCGGTCCCGACTAATGTAATTTGCACGCTGTTCCAGAAGGATCGCATGATTGGCGTCCCTGTAAACAGGCTGTTAAACGAGGACAAGCTAAACTCCACCGGCCAGAGTGTCACTCTGCCGCTGGCCACCGCATCCGCCCCGCTCAGCGATAAGGCTATTACATTCAGAAGCGGAGCAATGCAGCTCAAGGCTATAATGGTCAGAAATACATAATTCAATGAATAAAAAAGTTTCTCACTTCTGCTGTCCCGCACAGTAGTTCCCCCTTACCATAACCCTTGATCAAATTTGCGGGCGATCGTATTGGCTGTGAATACCAGAATAAACGCCACTAATGATTCGAATAATCCCATTGCCGTAGTCAGACTGAACTGCGCACCCTGCAGACCGATCCTGTAGATGTAGGTGCTGATTACATCGGCAATCTGGTTCACATTCGCATTCTGGAGCATGAACACCTGATCAAAGCCTACCTCCATCACCCGGCCCATCGATAAAATCAGCAGCAGGATAATCGTGGGGCGGATGCCGGGAAGTGTAATATGCCAGATCTGCCGCATCTTCCCTCCGCCATCCATTGCCGACGCTTCATACAGGCTCGGATCAATACCGGACAGCGCCGCCAAAAAGATAATCGCGTTAAAGCCCATGTCCTTCCAGATGCCTGACCCTATAAAAATGGAAACCCAGGAAAGCTTCTCATACATAAACGGATAAGCTGCACCGGTGAGCTGCTCAACGACCCGGTTGACCAGTCCGTTCTCCATGGCAAAGGCTGTCGATACCAGCATGGCAATAATGACCCATGACAAGAAGTGCGGCATATACACAATGGTCTGGACCGTCCGTTTAAAAGTCATGCTGCGCACTTCATTAAGCATGATCGCAAGGATGATCGGAATCGGAAAGCCCACGGCCAGACTCAGCAGGCTGAGCATCAGTGTATTACGGATGATCTCCAGGGTCCGGGGGTCCTGAAACAATACCTCAAAATAGTGAAACCCGACCCAGGGACTGTTAAGAATCCCGTCATAAAAGTTGTAATCCTTAAAGGCAATGACCAGCCCGCCAATCGGGGCATACCGGAATATCAGATAAAACAGGATGACCGGTGTAAACATCAGCAGCAAGGGCAGATTCGTTTTGAAGCGTTTCCATTTCGGCCCGCTCAATCGCCCCTTAGCTTCAGGACCCGCCGGTTTGGCAGCCGGGGCTGTATTCGTAATCTCCATCAAGTACTCCTCTCCTATCGTGTTGCTCTTTGTTTATTGGTTATACATTGATTGTAACGGGCGGGCACTGCAAGAACATTTAAAATCCTACGATGTTTTTTTAAAATTCTACACACAAAAGAGCCATCCGCATGTAAAGGCCAGATGGCTGCAAAGCCCGGTATGAAACTTTATATTACTCAAACCGCTTCCGGAACTCACGCGGCGATTCCCCGGTCATTTGCTTGAAAACTACCGTAAAGTAGCTGGAATTATCGAATCCGACCCGCTCCGCAATCTCCGTCATCCGCAGGCGGCTCCGCTGCAGCAGCAGCTTTGCTTCCTCAATCCGCAGCTGGGCAACGTAATTTGTAAGACCGGTTCCGGTCTCTTTTTTGAACAGATTGCTGAGATAATTGGGCGTTACATGCACATGCGCAGCAACAGTCTGCAAGGAACAATCCTCCTGATAGCGGCTTTCAATGTATTGCTTGGCCTGGAGCACGACATTGTCCTGTTGCCTGTTCAGCCAAACACTGAAAATGCCTGTAAACTCAGCGCATTTCTCATTGGCCCAATTCTCCAGCTCCTGTACGGACTGAAATCTGAGGATACGGGCAGGATTGAGCTCCTCACCGGCTATAGCTGCTTTGACATGCTTGAACTCGGTCAGCAGGATGCTGGAAAATACAGTGATCAGCGTGTACATTTTGGTCTTGCATGCCTGCAGTCCAAGAGAAGCCGCCTGGTCTACGTATTCCTTCAGCCTGCGTTCCGCCGCCGGCAAATTACTGGTGACCAGCAGAGCCAGCAGCTCCTCCTTAAGCAGGGCAAAGCCGTCCACGACAGCCAGATCCGTTACACTGCTGTTTGCTTCTCCTGAGTAGCTCCTGTACAGCAGTGCAAGATCTGCAAACTGCTGCACGGCACCAAGCTCCAGCCAGCTTGTCTTGAGCTCAATGAAGCTCTGCAAGGCCTCCTGCACACGTATACGATACGTCTCCCCCATAGAGCCGGGCTTCAACAGGAAAGCGAAAGCGTCCTTGCGCAAAGGAAAATATAGCCCTTCTACAGGCTCCCGCTGAAGCAGCTCCTGTAAAATATTTGTTACCGCATAATGGAGCAGATCGGTATCACCTGCGGAATAGGTTTTACCCGGCTGCTCATAGCCATGGACCTGCAGAATGCAAAAGCCGGCCTCCTGCCATTGGCGTTCCCAGCTCTCTCTCTGCATACGCTCGAAGGGCAGGCCGAATAACGCAGCCCGGAATAGCTCAGTCTGCTGCTCCTGTCTGGCGACCCTTGCCTTCAGCTGTTTCAGCCGCAGATCCTCATAAGCTTTGCGGAAAACAGTATAAGCCTCATCCAGCGAGAAGGGCTTAAGCAGGAACTCCACCGCCCCGTACCGCAGCGCGCGCTGGGCATACTCGAAATCACGGTAGCCGGTCAGTATAATCACCTTAATATCGGGATGAGCGCGCGATAGCCATTCCATGAACTGCAGCCCGTCCATTACCGGCATATTAATATCCGTTATAATCAGGTCCGGCTTGCAGAGCGCAACGGCCTGCATGGCCTCTTCCCCGTCGGACGCCTCTCCGACAACCTCCCAGCCGAGCTGGTTGCTGGAGATCAGCTGCACCAGACCTTCACGGAACCAGATTTCGTCATCTACGACAAGCAGTTTACCTATCAAGCTTCCTCACTCTCCCCCAGCCGGTATGGCAGCTTCATCCGCACCAGTGTTCCTTCACCGGGCACCGACTCGAATTCGACTCCATATGGAGCCCCGTAAGCCAGTTCAATCCGCCGGATGACACTTCCCGTACCTATACGTTTTCTTTTATCGTTCTTATCGTTTACATGCCCCGACGAAGGATGCAGAATCCGTTCAATCATGTCCGCACTCATTCCGCTTCCGTTGTCGCTGATTTCCAGAACAAGCACCGGCTCTTCTACTCCCCCGTCAGACTGGACACGGCCGGTAATCAGCAGACGGCGGTCCGACTTTTTGTTGTTGAAGGCATGAACGAATGCATTCTCAACGATGGGCTGAATCAGCAGGCGGAATACGTGGCAGTCCATCATCTCTTCCGGAATATTGATTTCAGCGGAGAGTGAACCCGGGTAGCGTTCCTTTTGAATCTCCAGATAGTTGTTAATCTGCCTGAGCTCATCCCGCAGCGTGGTCATCTGGCTGACCGGCTCGAGCGTATACTGCAGCATTTCCGACAAGCCGTTAATCAGACGGGCAGAGCGCTCATCCCCCAGCATATAAAACTTCCAGAAGAACATCCCCAGCGTGTTATACAGAAAATGAGGGTTAAGCTGCGCCTGTATCGCCTTCAGCTCCGCCTCCTTTTCATTAATTTTGCGTTCATATATTTCATAGATCAGATTTTCGATATGAGCCGTCATATTGTTAAAGCTTTCTCCGAGAAAGCCCAGCTCATCTCTGCTGCGGATTTGAATCCGGGTCTCGAACTTACCTTCCCGCACATGCCGCATTCCCCGTACCAGATTACCCAGAGGACGCAGCAGCATGCGGCTGATCACTGAAATAATGATGCATAGACTGACAAAGCTGGCCAGTGCCGAAGCAACCGCCACCTGCAGAATCACACTGCTGCCGCTCTGTATCTGCGCCAGAGACACCTTGCTCACCAGTGTGAAGCCAACCTTCTCTGACACCTGTCTGGTATACATATAGGAGACTCCATGCTCTTTGCGCACCATGCTGCCAGCCGCCGGCATGTCCGTCAGAGCGGGTGCCTGCGGATTATCCGATCCATTGAGCGAGTAAACCAGCCGGCCCTCCTCATCGAATAAATAAGCTTCCGTATCCTCATGTATGCGCAGATCCTTAATGTGAGATTCAAATAACGAATTGTTGAATAAAATCAGCATCATTCCGTAGGTCTCCAGATCAATGGTACGCATGAGCCGGCCGGCCAGCAGCACATTGGTGGCCGCTCCCTGAACGAAATCGCTTTCAACAGATCGGTTCCATACGTACTCCCCGCCGGTCGGCTCCAGTCTCGCCAGCATATCCTCCAGAAAGGGGCTGGTAAAGTTATTGAACCGGCCTGAAAAGGAACCCAGGTTGAGAATATTGCCCTTTAAATCATATATGCGGATTCCCATAATTTCCGGCGCATCCAGACGGATCTGATAGACTTCTTTATCCAGCAGCTGTTCCAGCTTCATCCGTTCAAAGGAACCTGCCCCTTCCGTCTGCTCAATGACTGCCTCACTTACCGAAGGATTCAGGGTGATATAATCGGTAACCCTGTACATATCATTAACTCTTGAATCCAGTTGGGCCAGTATTTGTTCTGTTGTCATAGAATACTGGCGGCTGATTTCCTCATTGAACAGCGACAGATGGATACGGTAAGTGATGATGCCTGTAATGCTGGAAATCAGAATATTGGCCGCCGACAGGGCTATAATCAGCTTGGTGCTGAATTTAGAGGTTGTGCCAAACGGCCACCGCCTGTTATTCGTCATTTCTCATCCTCCGGCTTAGCTTGTATAGATGTCCTTTTATACAATGCCTGATAGCCTGATGGAATGTCAAATCATTCTATCTTAAATAAATTTAAATTTATCAATTTTAGATAGCTACAATTCACACAGAAAAGTGTCGATATACTATACAGACATTTATATTTTGCACAAAGTTGAGGAGTGGGGAAATGAGAGACAGATGGGGAAATGTAAGGGGAAGATTAAAGCTTACCATCCGGATGAAATTATTGGCCGGGTTTCTGATCGTAGGAGCACTGCTTGCCTTCGTAAGCATATTTGCCTTATCCCAGATTCAGGGTATGTCCAAAAATGCAGAGGAAATTGACCAAAGCAAGATGCCCAGTGTCAGCCTGCTGGGGATGATGAACGGTGATGTTTCGGATATAGAACGTCTGGCACTTGGCATTATTGTCGAGACAGATACTAATGAGATTACAAAGATGAATGAGGCCTTACAGCAGCTTCAGGTCAAAATTGAAGGGGAACGCAAAGAGCTGATTTCGCTTCTTGAGGGCAACACTGAAGCGTTGGCCTTATATGATACCTTCAGCACGAATTATGATGGCTACCTGGCTAAGATGCCTGTGTTTATCGAACGCGGTATGGCTAATGATTTCACGGGAGCCAGCAAGCTGCATTCGGAGTCTTACCCGTTATGGTTTACCGCCAACGATACCATTGCCCAGCTGATCACATTGGTCGATGAGCTATCCAAGCAGGCGACTAATGATTCATTGGAATCCGCAGAACAAGCTTTTAATATTATATTGGCAGTAACGGTTATTTCCTTGCTGCTTGCTGTATTTATCGCCTTCTTCATAGCAGGTATCATCTCCAAACCTATCCAGAAGCTGAATGCATCGGCGATGCTGATTGCAAACGGGGATTTGACCGGTGAAACCATTACACTTAAAAATAAGGATGAGCTCGGCACACTCGCGGCCTCCTTCAATACCATGACCGGCAACCTGCGTGCGATGATACAGTCTGTTTCCACGACTTCCGAACAGGTAGCCGCTTCCTCGGAAGAGCTGCTCGCGAGTGCAGAGCAGAATACCAAAGCATCCGAGCAAATCTCTGAAACCGTCGAGCTGCTGGCGGCCGGTACAACGGAGCAGGTGAACATAGTGAAACGCTCCTCCCAGGCGATGAACGAGATGTCCCTTGGTTCTGAACAAATTGCCCAGCTGGCCCAAAGCGTATCTGTCTCTGCTGTAGATGCAGCGAACCAATCGGCGGAGGGCAACCGGATTGTCCGCCAGGCTGTAGAACAAATGGGATCTATCCGTACATCCATAGCATCACTGACAGAGCTGGTAACGGGGCTTGGAGAACGGTCTGCAGAGATTGGCAGTATCACCGGGGTCATTAATAATATTGCCCGTCAGACCAATCTGCTTGCCTTGAATGCGGCCATTGAAGCTGCACGAGCGGGTGAGCATGGCCGGGGATTCGCGGTTGTGGCCGGAGAAGTACGTAAGCTGGCCGAGGAGTCCTCATTGTCTGCACAGAAAATCACTGATCTGGTGCAACTCATTCAAAGTGACACGGACCAGGCTGTAGAGGCTGTAAAAGTGAACAGCAGTGAAACGGAAGCGGGAATTGAGATTGTAACTGCAGCAGGTCAAGCCTTCGAGCAAATCTCAGAAGTCGTAAACAAAGTCGCTGGTGAAATTCAAGAGGTATCCGCCGGCTCGGAAGAAATGTCAGCTTCTACGGATGAATCGGTCCGGTACATGAGTGAGATCTCCATGATTGCTGAGGAATCATCAAGCGGAGTACAC